>NZ_QFRK01000002.1 GCF_003143855.1 Streptomyces sp. NWU339 | reverse complement strand
GGCTACTGCCGGGGGCCTCGCCGTGCTGCCCGGAGGAGACCGCCGTGCCCACCTTCGAGACACTCCCCCGCTTCACCACCGACCTCCAGCACCTCGCCCCCACCCAGCGTCGGCGTTTCCACCGCGTCGTCCTCGACTCCTTCGTCCTCGACCTCCGCACCGGGCTGTTCCGCCCCGGCCTCCATAAAGGGCGTGCGCTGTACGCCCGGCACCTTCGAGCTCACCTGGGATGGCAATGGCCGCGCGACGTGGGAGTGCGGACCGGAACAGATACCGGGCCTCTGCCACGTCGTGTGGCATTGGATCGGCGGACACGGCATCTTCACCGGCCCGTGACGGCGGGTGCGTCCAGGGGCCTGATCGGCGTGAGGGCGCTGTGGCGGCCATCATGTGATCTTGGCGGGCATGACGGAGTGCGCCGTACATCGTTGGGTGGGACGTGAAGCTGACTACCGAGTCGGGCGGAGTGGGGCGCTGGCCGAACAGGTGGTCGTCGCCGCGTGCGAGCTAACTGACGCCACCGACCCGACGCAGTGGAGCGCAAGCGCGGTGGAGGACGTGGCTGCCGCTCTGGAAGTGTTGGTCGGCGCCCTCGCCCGGCTGGACCCGGAGTGCGCGGAGATCCTCGCCGTCGTACCCGCTGCTGCGGCTGCCGTCCTTGAACRCGCTGAGCAGGCACGCGCCGGGACCGTCCCGCAGGGCCGGGCAGCTGGTGGTCAACGTGCTGCCGGTACCAGCACGGCGCTGCGTCAGGCGCTCGCCGCCCATGGCYTCRCCCGGTATCGCGTCCACCAGCTCGGTGCCGCACTGGTCACCGTGACCCTGGACCCGCCCGACGCCCAGGCCCTGGCCGTGCTGCTCACCCGGTGCGCCGGGGTTTCCCACCAGGCGCAGCACGCTGATGACGGGGCGGGCGAAGGGCCGGCCGAAACCGCGGCTGCCGCGCTCGCGGACGCCCTCCGCGCCCATGGAGCAGGCTCATCCGCTCGGGTCCTGGCCTCCGGACAGGTCAGTGCCGGGGTCACCCCGCAGACCGCGCAGGCCGTGGTGGCGGCGCTGGCTTCCCTGCCGGCCGCCGCGTCACGCGGCCGGCGGCGCGGGCTTGGGCCGGGCTTCAAGGGTGTAGCCGCCCGGTAGAGCGCCCGCCAGGCTTGCCGTCCCGCCGGCCCGAGAGGATGAGTCGTCGAGGTGTGTGCCCGGTCCCGTCCAGGAGCGTCCGTCGGTGTCGCAGCCTGGTACCGGAGTGTCCGATGGTCAGCGGTTACGGGGCGACTTCGTACGCCACGACCGTGTCCGGGCAGGTGTCGGCGAGTTTCACCAGCGCGGCGCGTTCCTTCTCGTCGACGGTCAGCTGCCACCGCAGCTTGGTTCCGGTCCAGTCCGCGGCGTAGGTGCAGTGGGCGCTCTTGGCCGGCGGGAGCCAGGCGGCCGGGTCCTTGTCGGCCTTGGAGCGGTTCGTCTTCGCGGTGACCGCGACCAGCGAGCGTTCCGCGCCGAGGTCGTTGGCGTAGGCCTGGCGGCGCTCGGGCGTCCAGGCGTGGGCGCCGCTGTCCCACGCTTCGGCGAGCGGCACCAGGTGGTCGATGTCCAGCTTGCCCGGGTCGGTGACCTCGACCTCGTCGTAGTACGACCTCCACACCCCGCCGCTCAGCGCGCACCGCTCCCCCTGCTTGGGCTTCGTGGTGGCCTCCGCGATCAGGACCTCGGCCCGGGTCGCGCAGCCGTCGCCGTCCTCGTCGACCCAGTGCTTGAAGCTGTCGCGTTTGTAGCCGTCCCGCTGCTCGTCCCCGTCCGGGATCTTCGCGATGGCGTCCGCGAGCGGCAGGCCGCCGTCGGCGGGTCCGCCGCCTGGCGCGCCGGACGGTGCGGGCTTACCGGGGAGCGCGCTGGAGTTTGTGGAGTCGGGCTTCGCGTCGTCTTCGATGACTTGTGGGGTGCAGCCGACCAGCGAGACGCTCAGGAGCGCGGTGGCAAGCGGTATGAGATGGCGGCGGGTCACGGTCGTGGTCCTGGAGGTGAGGCAGTGGTAGCCCCTCATACTCCCAGGTCAGCCGTGAGAGGTGACAGGAGGTCATATGTGCTGGCTGTAGCCCTCTTCAGCCGCAGTCGCCCGCCTATCTCGCCCCCGTCTCTTCTCCTTCACCGGGACATGGGCGAAAGCGGCCGCAGTGACCTGTGCAGACACGATGCCAGTCCGGCGGGTCGCGCAGCAGGAGGTGCAGCCCCTGTCGCAGCAGATGGTGCAACGTCTGTCGCAGCGGTGCCCCGGTCAGCGGTCCAGTGCGGGCAGGTGGGCCAGGCCGGTGTCGAGCATGATGCGGTCGAGGGTCTCGTGCAGGGCGCTGTCGGCACCGATGACGGTCTCGAGCCCGCCGGGCAGCAGATCGCGCTCCCGGTACCAGTCACGCAGCTGCGTCTCGTTGACGTCATCGGCGATCGGTTTTGTGGCATGCCGGGCGAGGGTTTCGTCGAACGGCACGTCCAGGTAGTAGCCGTGGGTCGGGCCGCGGTGGTCGGCGCGCAGCGCCGCGAGCATGTCGCCGTAGCGGTCGACGTAGAGGATGCCTTCGACCACGAGGTGATAGCCGGCGTCCAGGGCGTAGCGTGCCGTCAGGTCGATCAGTCCGATGTTCGCCGCTCCCGGCCAATCGTGTTCGCGGAGCACGATGCGGCGGAGGTTGTCCTGGCCGACCAGGGCCAGGCCGCGGCCGAACCTCTCGCGGAGGCCGGCCGCGACGGACGACTTCCCCGAGGCGCTGTTGCCGCGCAGCACGATGAGCCGGGTTTCTTCGGTGCCCACCATCACGGTGGTCACGCTACCGACGTCCGCTGACACCGTTGGGGCGTTCCCGGCGCCGACTGCGTCGATGCCGGGACGAGTGGCTTACGTAGTCCTAGCGGCGCGTGGATCTGCTCCCTGCAGTCGCGCGGGATGCCGCAGGGGATGCTGCCGCCCGACCTGGGCTCGAATCGAATAGTCGTGCCAGTCTGGCCGCTGTCCTGCAGGTGAGGTGATGGGAAGGTCGCCCGGAAAAGGGCCACGATGACCACTCCCCCGCCCTCGATCACGGATCCCGTGGGGCAGCCGTCTCGGACGGCACCGGAGGGCAGCCTCAGAATGGTGTGCCCCGGGTCTGTTGGATTCTTCGGGGCGGACTCCGAGTTGATCTGCCAGAGGAAGGACCGGCCGGGCCACACGCCGCCCGAATTCGGTGAGTTGCATGGACCGGCCTTGGGACGCGCGCTCCACGAGTTGACCGCCGAGGCCGGGCTTGTAGGAGAGGACGCGGTCCACCGAGGCTGGCGTGGAGCCTGCCGTGGAGGACCGCGTCCTCTGGTCGTCGCTTACTGACGCGTGAAATTGACGCCGTGCCAGCTCGCGCCGTTGTTCGGAAGTGGTCAGTCGGAGGCGAGGTCCCCGACCGCGAAGCGGCGAATAGCGGCCGCCTGAAGCTACTTGGTCTCGCTCTCCATCGCCTTTCAGTGGAGGACCGAGACGCGTGGGGTCAGTCGACCCGTGTGGCTGCCTGTTCAGCGAGTGACTGTGCCAGTTCACCGAGTCGGCTCGGGTTGCGCTTCATTGCTTTCGTGCTGAGGAACTGGAGTAGGTCGAAGAAGACGTCTTCGTCGGGGATCTTCTGGTCAAGGAGCATGGCGAGGGAGCCGGGCTCGTCGTACGGCACCTTGCGGGCTGGCCGTTCCTCGTCTGCGGCATCCTCACTCGCGCTTGGAGAGGCCGTGTCAGACCGCGGTTCCGGCACTGCTTGCTGGAGTGCTCGATCGCCAGGGGTGTCTTCTGACGGAGGACTGGAGGGCGATTCGTTCGTCTCGCCGTTTCCTATTACGCCGTAATAGCCGTCGGGCTTCCCGGCGTCCTGAGCGATAGACCCGGCACCCTTCGCCGGGTTCTTCCGGTTGCGTTCCCGCTTCTCCGTCTCCTTGCGGGTTCGCTCTTCCTTGAGTTCCTTGAGTGCTGTCTCCTGTTGCTCAGCTGGCTTGTTGCCCACGGCGCGCAGCAGGTCGATGGGCTCTTCGCCGATCCGGGCCTGTAGTTCTGGGGTGAGGTTGAGCAGGGCCAGGCGTTGTGACACCCATCCCTGGGAGCGGTGGAGTCTTTTGGCCAGGGCGGTCTGGCTGCCGTGGATGGCCAGGAGTCGTTGGAGGGCGCGGGCTTCGTCGAGCTCTTCGAGGTCTTGGCGGTGGATGTTGGCGACGAGGGCCGATTCGAGGAGTTCTTCGGAGGTGGTGCCCTGGTCGTCGCTGACCATGACCTTGACTGTGGCGATGTTGGCTTCGCGGGCGGCGGCGAGGCGGCTGCTGCCGTCGATGACGACGTGGGTGGTGTCGGGCTGGAGGTCGGCTTCGCGCTCTGGGTTGGCCTGGATGTAGGCGTCTCGGTTCATGACCGTGATCGCCTGCTTCTGGCCATGGGTTTTGAGGCTGCCTGCTAGGTCGGTGAGGTCGCCGAGGCTGGAGCGGGGGTTGTCGGGGTTGAGGCTGATGCGGTGTGTGGGGAGTTCGGTTGGTGGGGCGATGCCGTCGGTGGGGACTCCTGTGGCGGCGGCGACGGCCTGTCGGCGTGCGCTGATGGTGCGGGCTCCTCCGCCGAAGCGGCCGGCACCGAGCTGGTCGGCCTTGCTCATGCGATCTCCCGGGCCAGTGCGCGCATGCCGATTGCCTGCTGTGATTTGGGTGCGTACGCCAGCAGGGGCTGCTTCATCCGGACTGCTTCTTTCTGTTCCTTGAGGTCGCCGATGAGGCCGACGACTCGTGGGTCCTTTATGTCGACCCACCCCTGTAGTGATGAGGTGGCGATGAACCCGCGGCGGGAGTCGTAGAGGTTGACGACGATGCCGAGGTAGTCGATGTCGACTTGTAGGTCGCTGCGCAGATCGTCGATCTGTGTGGTGAGTAGTTCGTAGGCGTCGGCTGAGCTGTCTTCGGCTTGGACAACGATCAGGGCGCCGGACTGGCCGGGCTTTTCGCCGTCGCGTCGGCGGCCGTAGTAGGCGGCGGCGTCCATGCTGAGGCCGAGGCTGGGCGGGCAGTCGACAAGGATCACGTCGTAGTCGGCTTCGAGCGGGGCCAGTGCCCGCTCGAGCGCGGCTTCCCGGGCGCGCACAGCTGAGAGGCGGACGTCGAGGAGGAAGGCGTCGTTGCAGGCGGGTAGAAGGTGGAGTCGGCCGCCGAAGGTGTTGTTGTCGATGGGGACGATGAGGTCGCGGAGGTCGCCCTTGGGGTCGCCTGCCATGTGGTTGGTGAGACTGTCGCCGTTCATCGGTAGGCGTTCGGCGCCGAGTTGGTTGGTGAGGTGGCACTGCGGGTCGAAGTCGACCAGGAGGACTCTCATTCCGAGGCCGGGCAGGTTCTCGATGTCGAGGGGGTCGTTGGCCGGCTCGTGGTCGGTTTGTGTGTCACTCGCGCGTAGGGCTTTGGAGAGTGCCTTGGCGACCTGGGCGGCGTGCAGTGTGTTGGGGTCTTCGGCGAGTGCTTCACCGAGGCCGGCGGTGATCGCTGTTTTGCCGACTCCTCCCTTCTGGTTGCAGACGATGATGCGGCGAGTGATCTCGGGCCGTTCGACGTCTGGTGTGGGGTTGAAGTCGAGCCACAGCTGGACGGACTGGGCCATGCCTTGGATGAGGGAGACACGGCGGTCTGCGGCGACTTGGCGGAACTCTTCCCACTGGCTGGGCGGTAGGAAGGTCGAGAAGGAGTCGGCGCCGGAGGTGTCGACGGTTGCAGTGGCGGAAGCGAGGCTGCACCAGTCCCTGATCCCCTGTTCCACGGCGGCCTGGATCTCGATGCCATGTTGGGCTGCTCTGATTTTGAGGTTCTGCCGGAGCCATCCCGGCAGTTTGGAGACGACCTTCTCGCGGTCGCTGGAAGCGGCTGACGAACTCATGGGGGACACCTTACTAACGTTCATGATCCTTTGGGACATCGACACGTTAGCTAGGGGTGCTCGTTGGCGCATCGAAGTGGATGCCCCGGCTGCTCCGGGCTATTACGCCGTAATAGCTGACGTCGCCTCACTGAGACCGCCGCACGCTATTACGTCGTAATAGCTCGGCCCGGGCGCAGGGGAAGGTGAGTGAAACGCGAGAAGGCCCGGCTCCCCAGCGATCATCTGTGGGGAAGCCGGGCCTTCGGCTGTCAGGACGCCCAGTTCGTGGGAATGGAGCCGTGGTCGGGGTTGGGAAGGCTGGCGGCCGGGGCTGGGGAGGCGGGGTGCCGCATGGCGGTGATCGGGACGGCGCCGAGCTCAGTGCCCAGACCATGGCCAGGTGTGGTCCCACTCGCAGCCGCAGGAGTGGTCCGGGTGCGAGTGCCGTGAGAAGACGCCGTGAGTCAGGACGGCGCGCGGTATGCGGGGGATGAGGACCGAGGGGTCGTCGCCGGGGTGCAGGTGGAGGTTGCGCCAGCCGTGAACGCAGGCCATGGACGCTGTGCGCAGGTTCAGCGGGTGAGGTTGGCGAGGAAGGACTCGGCTGCCGACCACGGGGTCAGCTCGATGCCGAAACCACTGTGTGAGTCAGGGCCTTGGATGTGGACCAGCCGGCCGGACAGGTAGACGACGTCGCCGGTGCGGAACGCCCCGGTGTACGCACCGAGGTAGCTGCGAAGGTGGGTGATTCGGCGGGCGAACACGGACGGCTCGTCGACCGTGGACTCCGTGACCGTGTCCACCTCGATCCCGTAGAGCGCCGGCGTGACCAGGCCTTCGGAGTGATCCGTGATCCGGGCAAGGACGGAGATCGCCCCTACCTCTTTGGCGACCACCCCGGCGAACGTCTTGTCGCCGTCGGCCCTCAGCGGCTCACAGTTGATGTGCGCCCCCGCACCGGCTGTGAGGCCCTGCAGTTTGCGGGCCTCCTGGCGGATGAGCGCGTCGAAGCTTCCCCCCACCATGTACTTGGCGCGCCGCACGTACAGCCGGGTGAGGGTGTCGCCCTCGTAGGGGTGGATGAGGGCGCGTTCGGCGAACAGTGCTTGCGCCGCCTCGTAGCCGCGCGGCCCGTAGCAGACGAGATCGATGTCGGAGCGGGCGTTGCAGGCGCCGACCAGGAAGGACCCGGTCACGCCGATGACGTCCGCAGCGCCGGCTGCGACGATCCAGTTGATGATGGCGAGCAGGTCCTCGCTGACCGCTGTTTGGTCCAGGAGGCCGGGGGTCTGGTGGAGTGCGGCGAGGGTCTGGCGGCAGGAGTAGTGGGTGACGATGTCCTCGCGGGGTACGCCGGTGATGACGCATCCGACGGCGGGGGAGTAGAGGTAGCACTCGGGCCGGTCGGCGAGGATCCCGAATGCTTTGGACACGATGCTGTTCTGCCGGTACGTCCGGCCGAACAGCACGCGGTCGCCGCGGGTGTCCGGGTAGTACTTGACGTACCCCAGGAAGTGCGTGCCGGGGTGGACATCGCCGATGACTTTGAAGATCACCCCGGCGCGGTCCAGGAGGTAGTCGCGGTCACGGATGGTCGCCAGCGCTGTGCCCAGCGGCGAACTCTTTGAGGCCGGGGAAGAGGGCGGTATCGACCGTCCCGGTGCGCTCATACTGCTCGAGTCCCTTCGTGAAGAGGTGACGGCGGTACTGCCACTTCAGGTGCTTGTCCGTGCGGGAGGGGTCGGTGGGCCGCATCAGGGCGAGGAAGAACAGGGCCTTGACGAGCAGGTAGGCGCCCAGGTTCTGGCTGACCGGCTGTCCGCTGGCGTGCAGGCTCGCGTCGTCCAGCACGGCGAGGTAGCGGTGTCGCTGGCCGGGGCTGGCGGTGTAGCCCTTGTTGCCGCCCTTGAAGGCGATGATTTCCAGGGCCGGGAGGACGTCGTATCCGAGTGGGACCAGGCCGTGGTGCTGCCAGTCGATGACCCCGGCCGGCAGGACGTTGGGCAGGCCGTAGTCGAGGTGGCCCCGCGCCAGCGGAACCGTGCCGAGGCGGTCCAGCGCGTGGTCGAGCGCGGCGTGCGTGCGGGTGTTGTCCAGGTCGGGGTTCTCCTGGAAGACGTTGTGGGTGAACCCGGCACTGTCCAGCCACTGTCGCAGTGCGCCGGGCGTGGGCTGGACGCGGTGGGCGGCCTGTGCGCGCAGCAGCCGGGCGGCGACCTGCGCGGCGGTGTCGGTGACGTCGTCGGCGAGGTCGCGGCCGCCGTCCAGTGATGCCACCGCCCTCTCGTGCAGGGTCTGGTCGCCCAGCGACTCCTCCACGATGTAGTAGTGGCCGTCGTCGGTGACGCCCTCCTCCAGGACGTGCGGGACCGGGTAGTTAAGGTCCGCGATCCGGCGCTGGAATTGTGCCTCCGCTTGGAGCTCGGCTCCGCCGGTGCGCCGGTAGCGCGTTTTGTCGGCGGAGACGTACACCGCGCCGTTGGCGGTGGTCCGCTTCTTGACGAACCGCCAGGTGTTCTCGTTCATCAGCTCGCTCCTTCCGGCTCCTGTGCGGAGCCGTGGGTGACGGGGGTGTCGGGGATGGCCCGGGCCAGGGTCCGGACGTCCATGACCCAGCGCATATCACCCGCCGCGATACAGCGCCGCAGTTCGGCGAGGACGTCACTCCCGGGTGTGTCCGGCCGGGCCAGGTGGGCGCGGCGCCAGAATTTCAGCAGGGCCGGAAGCTGCGCCGGGGTGATGCCCGCCCGGAGGTGCAGTGAGCACAGGGGCAGGAACCAGGCGAGGAACTGCTCTCGTAGTGCCGGGCTGACGCGGTGCACTTCGCACAGCCGCTGCAGCCCCGTGGTGTCGTCGTACGGGATGCGCCCGTGCAGCGCGTACCGCAGCCGCGTTCCGTTGTGCCTGCGGAACAGGGCCCCGTAGGCGGCGATGTTCGCCGCGGCGTTCTCGGTGACCGTCATCACCGGCCGCCCGGCGCTGTGCCGGGCAGCGGCGGCCAATACGGCGATGTGCACGCCGGCCCGCGGGTCCAGGACCAGGCCGTCGAGCCCGAGCGGCACGAGGCTGATGCCGTGGTCGCGGGTGCGAGACAGGATCAGCCGCTGCGGGACGTTCTGGGCGATGGTCAGCAGATGTCCCGGTGGCCGGGCCCGGTGGGCGTGGAAGTCATCACGTGCGAGCACTGATGTGCCGGGGGGCCGGTCCCAGACCAGCAACCGCCGGGTGTGCGGCCGGGAGCCCTGGTTCCCGCATAACCGGCAAGGGTGGGCGACGGCGCCGGTCATGTGACCGCAGCGGGCGCAGAGACGGACTGCGGTGGGAACGACCGCCAGGGCGCCTTCCAGCAGGAGGTGTTCGGTCATCTCCAGCGCGAGGGCGGCCACGACGGGCGTGGTGTCGGTGAGAACGCCACCGGCCGGGGCCGCACCCGGTGTGTACTTGGCGGCGATCGTGCGTTCCTCCCGCTCCTGCCGGCCGACGGTGTCCCGGTCGGGGGCGTCACGGTGGCGCAGGTCTCCGGCCAGAGTGACGGTGTTCCACAGATGCGGGACCGGCCCGGCGCCAAGGAGGGTGTTGAGTGCTTCGGCCGCGCGGATGCCAGCTGCCTTGCCCGGCCGTTCGGCGATGGTGAAGGGGCCGTTCTGCACGGGCCCGTTGAGGTACAGGACGTTCATGGCCGTGGCCTCCTCAGCAGTCCGGCTGGGTGGTGCCGCGGGCGTGGAACAGGCCCTCGGCCTGTTCGTAGACCAGGACGGCGGCGTTGGGTGTCTTGCGCACACGGGCCTCGTCGACCAGTTCGGTCACCGGCCGGCGCTCCAGGACCGCGCGCAGCGCGAGGATCGCGGTGTGGTGCGTGAATGCCACGACATCCGCCGCGGACGCGGTGTGCAGGCCGTCGACGAACGCCGTGGCCCGCCGCAGGACGCCGCGGGCGAGGGACTCCCCGTCGGCGCCGGGGGGCGTCCACAGGTGCTTGCGGGTCTGCCGGTCCTGTGTCCCCTCGGGGTAGGTGGCGTACAGCTCTTGTTTGGTCATGTAGGTGGCTGCGCCGTAGTGCTGCTCGTTGAGGAGCGCGGTCACCTCGTAGGACAGGCCGGGCAGAGCGAGCACGGCGGTGTCGATGGCGCGGCGGTACTGCGAGGTGCGGATCGCCGGGTCGGGTCCGGTCAGCTCCCGCAGCGTCTGCCGCAACCACAGGCACTGGAGGAAGCCACGGGGCGTCAGGCCGACAACGTCCCGGGACAGGGCATGCGCGGCCGACCCGGTCCACGGACGGGGGTTCTCGTAGAAGCCGGTGTACTTGGTGGCGTTCTCGATGGATTCGGCGTGTCGAACGAGGAAGAGCATCTTCATCCTCTCTGGGAAGGTGTCGTGCCAGACAGCGCCGTGCCCGCACGGGAGGCGGGCACGGCGCTCTGTGTGTTCGAGGGCTACTGGGGAGTGGCGTTGGCGACCACAAGGAACTGGTCGCTCGCCAGGTCCATCACAACCTGAGCCTGGATCCACCGTGTAACCCCGGGCCGGGGCTGGTGCTGGAACGAGGAAGTGCCTTGTGACCTGCGATGATGGGAGTTCTCTACGCTTCCAGCACGCACGATCAGCAAGGCACTTCGTAAGTGAAATCCTCCCATACCCCAGCGGCGACCTTCGCGGCAGCCGATGATGCGTCCGTTCTCGGGTACGGCGGGCTCGCCGCCGCTGTCCGGCTCGCCGAGCGGTGCGATCTGCCGGGCCAGGTCACAGCGAAGGTCCGGCTGACCGGGGCCGGCAACGGTGCCGGAACGGCTGTGGACGCGAAGGCGATGTCGCTGGTGGCGGGCATGGTGGCGGGCGCGGACAGCATCGACGACCTCGACGTACTGCGGCACGGCGCGATGCAGAAGGCGTTTGCCGGGGTGCGGGCACCGTCCACCCTGGGCGCCTTCCTGCGCGCCTTCACCTGGGGACACGTGCGCCAACTACAGTCCGCCACACGGGCGTTCACCGGGAATCTGGTGGCGCACTGCAATCTGCTGCCGGGCGCGGACCGGGTGGTGTTCCTGGACATCGACTCCAAGGTGAAGCAGGTCTACGGCCCGGCCAAACAGGGCGCCTCCTTCGGCTACACCAAGGTCCGCGGCCTGCACTTCCAGATCGTCACCGCCTCCACCCCCATCGCCGCGCCGGTGATCGTCGCCTCCCGGCTGCGCAAGGGGGCGGCCGGATCCGCCAAGGGCGCCGCCTCCCTGGTCACCGAGGCGGTCAACGCGGTGCGGGCGATGGGTATACGCGGGCAGATCATCGTGCGCGCCGACTCCGCGTTCTGCTCGCACAAGGTGGTGGCGGCCTGCCACCGCGCGGGGGTGCGCTTCTCCTTCACCATCGCCCAGCACAAGAAGGTCCGCGAGACCGTCGCGGGCATCGACCCCGGCGCCTGGACGGCGATCAAGTACCCGAACGCCGTCTTCGACGAGGACGAACAACGCTGGGTCTCCGACGCCGAGGTCGCCGAGACCTCCTACACCGCGTTCACCGGGAAGCGGAAGGAGTACCACACCACTGCCCGGCTCCTTGTCCGCCGCGTCCGACGGCTGAATGCCGCCCAGGTCCCTGACGGGCAGGGCGAGTTGTTCGCCGCCCACCGCTTCCACGCCGTGTTCACCGACAGCCCTCTCGCCCTCCTCGATGCGGAGGCCGACCACCGCCGTCACGCCATCGTCGAGCAGGTCTTCGCCGACCTGGAGGACTCCGCTCTGGCCCACCTGCCATCGGGGAAGTTCACCGCGAACGCCGCCTGGCTGACCCTCGCGACCATCGCCCACAACCTCACCCGCGCCCTCGGCGCCCTGGCCTCCACGTTCCACGCCAGGGCCCGCACCGGCACCATCCGCCGCCACCTCATCGCCGTCCCCGCCCGCCTCACCCTCGGCGGACGCACCCTGACCTGGCACTTTCCCGACCGGTGGCCCTGGTGGGCGGCGCTGGAGAACCTGTGGACGGCCACCGGACACCGCCTGCGCACCTGACCGCCCGACCCGAACGCCCACCCACGACCCGAAAGATCTTGGAGACCCCGCCACCGGAACGGCCATCCGGCACCCACCCCTGCCCGAAACCCGAAAAAGCCCTCCCGGAACCGGCTCAGAAGCCTGATCAGGATTCACACGGTGGATCCAGGCTCAACCGTCGGTCGACGGGATTCAATATGTCACCCTGCTCGATCTGCGCAACTTCACGCAACCGCACCCAAGGCCCGCCAGGGACTGCCGCGTAGGCGTCGTCCAGGCACAGCTTTCGCCAGAACTTTTCCCAACTTTCGTCATGTCCGTCTACCTGCTGCCGCAGATAGTCAAGGTTGGACTTCGACCGGTCTAGCAGCGTTATCCGGGCGCACCAGGGCAGCATGGAGAGGGCCGGATAGAGATTGGCGCCGGCACCTACGTCGATCCCATGGACCAGCGGCTCGGAAATGTCACGAAAATGATCACTGAAGTGCGCTCGGACGATCGATATGATCGTCTCGTCGACGGAGAGTAATCTACTGTAGTTCTCCTGAACGTAAAGCGTGGGATCGAATTTTTCCCACTGCGCCTCCGCTTTCGACTGTGCCTGTTCTTCTGGTGATCCCAAAGGAATGCCCCACGGTATCGATGCGGTCAGTCCCCTGCTCCCCCTCCTCCTGGCCCGCTTCGGTGCAAGGAGGCACGGGGGGGCGCACGGCAGGCATCGGCACCGGACACGTGATCCGGGGGCTTGAACGGTCGGAGGCATCAGGCAATTCTGGTTCGATGTCGGCACTTCACCCTCCGTCCGTCCGGGTACGCAACGTCGTCGGGCAGGACATGCCCGACCTGCTCCGCTTGGATCGGGAAGTCTTTCTCGATGACCCGATGCCGCACTCCATCCTGCGCCAGTTCGTGGACATGTTCGCAGACCACCTGCTGGTAGCTGAAGACGAGGACGGCCGACTGTGCGCATACGTGCTGGCCACGCCGCCGCACAGGGGGCGGAGCTGGATCGTCAGTCTTGGGGTCGCCTCCGCCATGCGCAGGCGGGGGCTGGCCGAGCAGCTGATGCGGGAATCGCTGGAGAACTTGCGCACCGAGGGCGCGCACACCGTCCTGCTCTGGGTCGAGCCGACCAACAAGCCGGCTACAGCGCTCTACGACTCCCTCGGTTTCGTACCCGACCGCGAGGGCCCCCGTCCGGACCACTTCGGCCCTGGCGCCGACCGCATCCTCATGACCCTGCACACCACCCCGTAGCCCGCATCCGTGACGAGGTGCCGTGGTTCGCGGCACCAGGCCCGACCCGGCCCGGAGACCGGCTTGCCGGTCAGGACGGTGTCCGGGCCGCCGTCAGCAGGCGGGTCACGTCGTCCGAGCAGATGGTGAGGGCGGCGCCCACGGTGGCCAGGGCGTCGCGTTCGGCGGGGGTGTAGGGGCCGTCGGCGAGGGCGATGCGGGCGCCGCCCAGGAGGATCGATTCGCGGCCCGGGGCGGCGAGGTGCGGGGCCAGCGGGTCGAGGGCCTCGTGGAGTTCTATGGCGAGGCCCGCCGTACAGGGCTCGCCGGTGAAGCGGCCGGTGTCGGCGGCCAGCGCCTCGACGAGCGTGGCCAGCCGGTCCTCGGTGCAGTCGTCGAAGCCGGCCGCGCGGACGGCGGCGACGGCGGTCTCCAGGGACGCCCGCGAGCAGGTGCCCGCGGCCAGCACCGCGAGGGCGACGGTGTGCACGGCGTCGCGGAGCATCGCGGAGAAGCGGGTGGTGGTGGGGTGGTCCAGGACGTCGGTGCCGAAGTGGCGGAGGCAGGCCGCGCATTCGACGACCGGGCCGGCCGTGCCGCGCGGCACCACGGGCACGCCGAGGAGGGTGAAGCGGCGCTGTCCGGTCAGCCGCCGGTAGTTGCGGTCGCCGCCGCAACCGGGGCAGAAGAACTCCCCGTCGCCGACGGCCGTCCACGCGGTCCGGGTTCCCAGCAGGCGCGAGAGTCTGGTGACAGCGGCACGGCCGTCGGGTCCCCGTCCTGGCAGCACGTCGCACCTCCACATCGCCCCGGCATCGTCGCCGCGCTTGCGTGATGTTAGCCACATCGAAGAGTCTTCGTCAGCACCTCGCACGAGACCTTCCCGTGACCCGCACGGGGATTGGCCGGTAACCGACGGGGCCCCGCCCGCCGGAAACGGCGGACGGGACCCCCCGGACCTCTCGGAGCGGCTGTTCAGCGGGCCGCCCGGTTGACGGCCGAGACGACCGCCTTCAGCGAGGCACGCGTGGTGTTCGCGTCGATTCCGATGCCCCACAGCACCTTGTCACCGACCGCGCACTCGATGTACGAGGCGGCCTGCGCGGAGGCGCCCTCGCTCATCGTGTGCTCCTGGTAGTCGAGCAGGCGCACGTCGATGCCGAGGGACTGCAGGGCCTCGAAGAACGCGGAGATCGGACCGTTGCCGCTGCCGGTCAGCACGGTGGGCTCGCCGTCGACGGTGGCCTCGACGGTGAGCGTGTCGACGCCGTCCCGGTCGGTGGTGGACTGGCCGTTCCTGACCTGGATGCGGCCCCAGGCGTTGTCCGGGTTGGGCAGGTACTCGTCCTGGAACACCGACCAGATGTCGGCCGGGGTGACCTCGCCGCCCTCGGCGTCCGTCTTGGCCTGGATGATCTTCGAGAACTCGATCTGCATGCGGCGCGGCAGGTCCAGCTTGTGGTCGTTCTTCAGGACGTAGGCGATACCGCCCTTGCCGGACTGCGAGTTGACGCGGATGACGGCCTCGTAGGAGCGGCCGACGTCCTTGGGGTCGATGGGCAGGTACGGCACCGCCCACTCGATGTCGTCGACGGTGACGCCCTGGGCCTTCGCGTCGGCCTCCATGGCGTCGAAGCCCTTCTTGATGGCGTCCTGGTGGGAGCCGGAGAAGGACGTGTAGACCAGGTCGCCCACGTACGGGTGGCGCGGGTGGACCTCCATCTGGTTGCAGTACTCCCACGTGCGACGGATCTCGTCGATGTCGGAGAAGTCGATCTGCGGGTCGACGCCCTGGGAGAACAGGTTCATGCCCAGGGTGACCAGGTCGACGTTGCCGGTGCGCTCGCCCTGCCCGAACAGGCAGCCCTCGACGCGGTCGGCGCCGGCCATCAGGGACAGCTCGGCGGCGGCCACGGCCGTACCGCGGTCGTTGTGCGGGTGGACGGACAGGCAGACGTACTCGCGGCGGGACAGGTTGCGGCCCATCCACTCGAAGCGGTCGGCGTGGGTGGAGGGGGTGGAGCGCTCGACGGTCGCCGGCAGGTTGAGGATGATCTCGCGGTCCGGACCGGGCTGGTAGACGTCCATCACCGCCTCGCAGACCTCCAGCGCGAAGTCCAGCTCGGTGTCGGTGAAGATCTCGGGGCTGTACTGGTAGCCGAAGTGCGTCTCCGGGCCCAGCAGCTTCTCCGCGTACTCCACGACCAGGCGGGTGCCGTCGACGGCGATCTGCTTGATGTCCTCCTTGGAGCCGCGGAAGACGACCCGGCGGAAGACCGGCGCGGTGGCGTTGTACAGGTGCACCGTGGCGCGCTTGGCGCCCTTCAGGGACTCGACCGTACGCTCGATCAGGTCCTCGCGGGCCTGGGTCAGTACGGAGATCGTGACGTCCTCGGGGATGGCGTCCGGGTCCTCGATGATGGAGCGCACGAAGTCGAAGTCGGTCTGGCCGGAAGCCGGGAAGCCGACCTCGATCTCCTTGTAGCCCATCTTGACCAGCAGGTCGAACATCGCGCGCTTGCGGGCGGGCGACATGGGGTCGATCAGGGCCTGGTTGCCGTCGCGCAGATCGGTGGAGAGCCAGCGGGGGGCGGTGGTGATCCGGTTGCCCGGCCACGTCCGGTCGGGGATGTCGACCTGCTCGTAGCGGCCGTACTTGTGGATCGGCATGGAACTGGGCTGCTGGCGGTTGACCATGGTGCGTGGGCTCCTCGAGGGTCCGCGGTGATCCGGGATGAGACCGGAAAGGGACGGCCGACGGCGCAGCGCCAAACTCCGCGGGGAGGGGGTCGGCCTACTGCAGACCCTCACCGCGGCAGCTAAGGAGAAGCAGCCCGAAACGCATGATGCTGCGCAGCTTAACCGAGACACGGGCCCGTGCGAGCGTCCGTATCAGTATGCGGGACCAGAGGGAGGAACGGGACAAAAAGTGCCGTATACCACTCCAAGGCGCCCGATCACAGGGATCGGCTGCACTTTTCACCAATCATGGTTGCGGATGGTGACAGATCCATCACACAGTGCAAAGGTGCCGGATATGACCACCAACGGGGGCTTCGAGCCCGTCTTCTGCACCATCGTCCCGCCGCACGTCCTCGACCGGCTCGCGCAGGCCGAGGACCCCGCGCTCGCCGGACCCGCCCGCCGCACCCTCCAGCGCGACGCCTACGAGCGCACCCAGCGCCGCCTGACCACGGTCGTCGGCGCCGCCGCCGTCGCCCCGCTCGCCGCGGCCGAGTCCGGCAAGCCGCACCGCACCGTCCACGACGCCCGGCACGGCACGAAGCTGCCGGGGGCGGCGGTCCGCCGGGAGGGCGAGGAGCCCGGCAAGGACGCCACCGTCAACCGCGCCTACGCGGGCCTCGGCGCCACCTTCGAACTCTTCCTCAGGGCGTTCTCCCGCGACTCGATCGACGGCGCCGGGCTGCCGCTGGTCGCGACCGTGCACTACGACCGGGACTACAACAACGCCTTCTGGAACGGCGATCAGATGGTCTTCGGCGACGGGGACGGGGAGATCTTCCTCGACTTCACCCTCCCCATCGACGTCATCGGCCACGAACTCGCGCACGGCGTCACCCAGTACACCGCCAACCTGGACTACTTCGGCCAGTCCGGCGCGCTCAACGAGTCGGTGTCGGACGTCTTCGGCTCCCTGATCAAGCAGTACACGCTCGGCCAGACCGCCGGCGAGGCCGACTGGCTGATCGGCGCGGGGCTGCTCGCCCCGCGGGTCACCGGCAAGGCGCTGCGCTCCATGAAGGAGCCGGGCACCGCGTACGACGACGACGTCCTCGGCAAGGACCCGCAGCCCTCGACGATGGACGACTACGTCCGCACCGGCCGCGACAACGGCGGCGTCCACATCAACTCCGGCATCCCCAACCACGCCTTCTACCTCGCCGCCACCACCCTCGGCGGGCACTCCTGGGAGCGGGCGGGGCAGGTCTGGTACGACGTGCTGACCGGCGGCGAGCTGACGCAGGACGCGCAGTTCACGGACTTCGCGACGCTGACGGTGAAGGCGGCGCGGGCCCGCTTCGGGGAGGGCGAGGAGCTGCGGGCGGTGTCGAAGGCCTGGGAGCGGGTGGGGGTGCGGACGCTGTAGTTCCGTACTAGACACAGAACCATGCGCATTCAGGTGACACGCACCGGTGGATTCGCCGGTATCGAGCGGCGGGCCGAGGTGGACACCTCGGGACGGGCCGACGCGCCCGAGTGGCACGCCCTGGCCGAGGGGGCCGTGGCCGCCGGCCGGGGCACGCCGCCGGCCGGGGTGCCGGACGGCTTCAGCTACCGGATCACGGTGGACGGGCGGTCGGTGTACTGCGCGGACCCCCGGCTGACCGAGGAACAGCGCACGCTGATCAGCAGAGTGCTCAAGGAGGGCGCGTAACCACCGTTCCCCGCAGGGACGTTGACTTGGATCGCGGTCGGTGCGGATGATCCGTGCCATGGCGACGACGAACCCGATCCCCCGCTTCCCGGACGGCTTCCTGTGGGGCGTGTCGACCTCGGCGCACCAGATCGAGGGCGCGGTGGACGAACGCGGGCCGTCCGTGTGGGACGAGTTCAGCGCCGAGCCGGGGCGGGTGCGGGACGGCTCGACGGCGGCGGTGGCCTGTGACCACGTCCACCGCCACGGCGAGGACGTGGCGCTCCTGGCCGGACTGGGGGTGGACGCGTACCGCTTCTCGGTCTCCTGGCCGCGGGTGCGGGCGAAGGGCGGCCTGGACTTCTACGACCGGCTGGTCGACGACCTGTGCGCGGCGGGCGTGCGACCGGTGCCGACGCTGTTCCACTGGGATCTTCCGGCCGGCCTGGACTGGCTGGAGCGGAGCACGGCGGAGCGTTTCGCGCAGTACGCGTCCACGGTCGCCGACCGGCTCGGCGACCGCGTGGCGCGCTGGATCACCCTCAACGAACCCGCCGAACACACCCTGCTGGGCCATGCGTTGGGCGTCCACGCCCCTGGCCGGAAGCTTCTCCTCGACGCGCTGCCGGTGGCCCACCACCAGCTCCTCGCGCACGGGCTGGCGGTACGCGCCCTGCGCGCGGCCGGTGCCGGTGACATCGGCATCGCCAACTCCCACGGCCCGGTCTGGCCGGCCGGCTCGGACCCGGCGGACGTGGCGGCGGCGGACTTCTACGACACGCTCCTGAACCGCCTGTTCGCCGACCCCGTACTGCTCGGCCGCTACCCGGACGGCATCGGCGAACTGATGCCGGGCGACGTCGAGGCGGACCTGGGGGTCATCGCGGAGCCGGTCGACTGGTACGGCGTCAACTACTACGCGCCGACCCGGGTGGGCGCCCCGCAGGGCACCGAGACCGAGTTCGGCGGTGTCCGCATGCCGGCCGAACTCCCCTTCTCGGTACGGGAGATCGAGGGCTATCCGGTGACGGACTTCGGCTGGCCGGTGGTCCCCGGGGCCCTGACCGAACTCCTCACCACCTTCCACGCCCGCTACGACGACCGGCTCCCCCCGGTCGTCATCACCGAGAACGGCTGCTCCTACGAGGGCGTCGACGACCAGGCCCGCATCGTCTACCTCGACGGCCATGTCCGCGCCCTGCACCGGGCGCTGGAGGCGGGCGTGGACGTACGGGGCTACTTCGTGTGGTCCCTGATGGACAACTTCGAGTGGGCGGAGGGCTACACCCGTCGCTTCGGCCTGGTCCACGTGGACTTCGAGACCCTCGAGCGCACCCCGAAGGCGTCCTACGGCTGGTTCCGGGAGATGCTGCGCGAGCAGCGCCTCTGACACCGCCGCCGGGTCAGAAGCCCAGCCGCCGCAACTGCTTCGGATCCCGCTGCCAGTCCTTGGCGACCTTCACATGGAGGTCCAGGCTGCATCAACATGCGGCTACCGCCGCGCGGCGGGGTGCCGAGGAGGGCCTCGATCTGCTTGCGGGACTCGATGCCGACGCCCCTCAGGCCCTCGCCGAAACACCCACCCGSGTCAGAACCCCAGCCGCCGCAACTGCTTCGGATCCCGCTGCCAGTCCTTGGCGACCTTCACATGGAGGTCCAGGAACACCGGGGTGCCGAGGAGGGCCTCGATCTGCTTGCGGGACTTGATGCCGACGTCCTTCAGGCGCTTGCCCTTGGGGCCGATGACGATGCCCTTCTGGCTGGTGCGCTCGATGAACAGGTTGGCGTGGATGTCCAGGAGGGGCTTGTCGGCGGGGCGGTCCTCGCGGGGCAGCATCTCCTCCACGACCACGGCGATGGAGTGGGGCAGCTCGTCGCGGACGCCCTCCAGGGCGGCCTCGCGGATCAGCTCCGCCACCATGACCTGCTCGGGCTCGTCCGTCAGGTCGCCCTCGGGGTAGAGGGCGGGGCCCTCGGGCATCAGCGGGATCAGCAGGTCGGCCAGCAGGTCGACCTGCTTGTCCGTGGTCGCCGACACCGGGACGATCTCCGCCCAGGTGATCCCCAGCTCCTGACCCAGCCGGTCGACGGCGATGAGCTGCTCGGCCAGGGTCTTGTTGTCCACCAGGTCGGTCTTGGTGACGATGGCGACCTTCGGGGTCTTCTTGATCCCGGCCAGTTCCTTGGCGATGAAGCGGTCGCCGGGGCCGATCTTCTGGTCCGCGGGAAGGCAGAAGCCGATCACGTCGACCTCGGCCCAGGTGGTGCGGACCACGTCGTTCAGCCGCTCACCGAGCAGCGTGCGCGGCTTGTGCAGGCCGGGGGTGTCGACGAGGATCAGCTGCGCCTCGGGGCGGTGGACGATGCCGCGCACGGTGTGCCGGGTCGTCTGCGGCCGGTTGGAGGTGATCGCCACCTTCTGCCCGACCAGAGCGTTCGTGAGGGTGGACTTGCCCGCGTTGGGGCGGCCCACGAAGCAGGCGAAGCCGGCCCGGTGGACAGCTTCGGCGGGCTGCTCGGATGACTGGGTACGAACACTCATGCCGCCCATTCTCCCTGATCGTCGGAGCCCCCCTGTACCACCCGCCCACAGGGCGGCCGGACACCCGGTGAGGTGCCCGGCCCGGTGGGGACTGGGGAGTGGGAGCCGGGGATCAGTCGAAGACGAACGGGCCCGGTGACTGCGGTCCGCCGGCCGTGCACGTGATGGTGATGAAGCCGAACGCGGTCACCTTCAGCGTGCCGCCGAACGCCTCCAGGCTGTCGCCGGACGCCACGGTCCCGGAGAGCGGGCCGACCTCGAGGGCGTTCCCGGTCGCCATGGCCGGGTTCTTGGTGCCCTTGAAGACGGTGGTGTCGCCGCCGGCCTTGACCAGGGTGAGCTGCGAGACGAGCGAGTCCTTGCTGATCGCGAGGGGCGCGGTGACCGCGGAGGTGTTGATGGTGACGGTGGCGGACGTGCCGCTCTGGGTGGCCGTGAGGGTGGCGGCACCACCGCCCCAGCTTCCGCAGTCGGCGTTGACGGTCGCCGTCCCGGGGGCGACGGCGGCGGCGGAGGGGGCGAAGGCGAGCCCGCAGGCCGCCACGGCGGCGGCCAGGGACGCGCCGGTGCCGATTCGTGTGCCTCTCATGGAGTCCGGTTCCCTTTCCGTGGGGGGAAGTGCTCGGGCAGGTGGGAGCGGTGACGCTGCACGAGACGAAGGGGTCCGACGGGCCGGCTCTGACGGCCCGTCGGATTCAACGGTTCCATTGATGCGCGGGGGACGAGGCAGCGACAAGGTGGAAATCCGGCCTATTTACCGCCGGTAACACCTTGCGGGGCTCATCCCGCGGCGAGTGTCTCCCGGACCGTCCCGTCCGGGCCGGCCAGCAGCACCGGGGTCCCGGGGCCGCCGAGGTCCCGTACCGCCGCGAGGTCCGCGGCCGGCACCGACTCCTCCGTCGTCACCACGGCCGCCGCCTCCAACGACTTCGCCCCGGACGCCACCGCCATCGCCACCGCCGTCTGCAGGGCGGTCAGCCGCAGGGAGTCCAGGGCCACGGTCCCCGCGACATAGGTCCGCCCGTTCTCGTCCCGTACGGCGGCCCCCTCGGGCACGCCGTTACGGGCCCGCGCGGAACGGGCCAGGGTGACGATCTTGTGGTCCTCGGGGTCGAGCACGTTGCTGTCGGTCATGGACCTGAGCATACGGAGCCCGTCTCAGGGGCGGTCGAGGCGGAGGCGGTCGGCGCGCGGCAGGCCGGCGACGACCAGGTCGTAGGAGTCCTCGACCAGCTCCCGGGCCAGCCCGTCCGGGAGATCGGCGTCGACGGTCACCGTGTTCCAGTGCCGTTTGTTCAGGTGCCAGCCCGGGACGATCAGGCCGGGGTGCTCGGCGCGGAGCCGGACCGCGTCCTCCGGGTCGCACTTGAGGCTGACCGTCAGGGGCCGCTCGTCCAGGGCCGTCAGGGCGAAGACCTTGCCCAGGACCTTGAAGACCGAGGTCTCCGGGTTGAACGGGAAGTCCTCCACGGCGGCCTCGAAGGAGAGACAGAGGGCACGCAGGTCCTCCGGGGTCATCGCGTCGGCTCCTCCTCGACCCGGGACGGGTCCACCGGCTCCCCCGGGTCTCCCGGCGCCACCGGCTCCACCAGCACGGTGACGATCTTGTTGCGGCGGCCGGCCGCCGCCTCCGCCGTCAGCCGCAGCCGGCGCTCGTCGGGCAGGCCGACCACGGCGGACGCGCCCGCGATCGGCACCCGGCCGAGCAGCTTGGCGAGCAGTCCGCCGACGGTCTCCACGTCCTCGTCGTCGTACTCCTCCAGGCCGTACAGCTCGCCGAGGTCGGTGATGTCGAGACGGGCGGTGACCCGGTAGCGGTCCTCGCCCAGCTCCTCCACCGGCGCGATCTCCCGGTCGTACTCGTCGGTGATCTCACCGACGATCTCCTCGAGGATGTCCTCGATGGTGACGATGCCGGCGGTGCCGCCGTACTCGTCGACGACGACGGCGACGTGGTTGCGGTCCTTCTGCATCTCGCGCAGCAGATCGCCGGCGTTCTTGGTGTCGGGCACGAAGAACGCCGGCCGCATCGCCGTGGACACCAGCTCGCTCTCCGCGTCCCGGCTGATGTGCGTCTTGCGGGCCAGGTCCTTCAGATACACGATGCCGACGATGTCGTCCTCGCTCTCGCCGGTCACCGGCATCCGGGAGAAACCGGAGCGCAGGGCGAGGGTGAGGGTCTGGCGGATGGTCTTGTAGCGCTCGACCATCACCAGGTCCGTACGCGGGACCATGACCTCACGGACCAGGGTGTCCCCCAGTTCGAAGACCGAGTGCACCATGCGGCGCTCCTCGTCCTCGATCAGCGACTCCTGCTCCGCGAGGTCGACCAGCGCGCGCAGTTCCGCCTCGGAGGCGAAGGGGCCGCGCCGGAACCCCTTGCCGGGAGTGAACGCGTTGCCGATGAGGATCAGCAGGGACGGGATCGGCCCCATGATCCTGGCCAGCGGCAGCAGCACGTACGCCGCCGCCGTGGCCGTGTTCATCGGGTGCTGACGGCCGATGGTGCGCGGGGAGACGCCGACGGCGACGTAGGAGACGAGGACCATGACCGCGATGGCGACCAGCAGGGCCTCGGCGGTGCCGTCGAACTGCCGGAGGCAGGCGTAGGTGACCAGCGCGGCGGCGGCCATCTCGCAGCCGACGCGGACCAGCAGCGCCACGTTGAGGTAGCGGGTGGGGTCGGCGGCGAGCCTGGCGAGCTTCGCGCTGCCCCGGCGGCCGGAGCGCACGGCCTCCTCGGCGCGGAAGCCGGAGACGCGCGCGATGCCCGTCTCCGCGCAGGCGAACAGCCAGGCCACGACGATCAGGGCGACCGCGCCGAGGACGAGCCCGGGGCTCATGACACGGTCGGGGCGGGGGACGGACCGGTCATGCCCTTCTCCGCGCGCCAGCCGTCCACGATGGCGGCCTGCAGGCCGAACATCTCGGCCTTCTCGTCGGGCTCCTCGTGGTCGTAGCCCAGCAGGTGCAGCACACCGTGGACGGTGAGCAGTTGCAGCTCCTCGTCCATGGTGTGCCGCGTCGGCGCCTCGGCGCCCTGCCGGGCGGCGACCTCGGGACACAGCACGATGTCGCCGAGCAGGCCCTGCGGGGGCTCCTCACCGTCCTTGGACGGCGGCCGCAACTCGTCCATCGGGAACGACATCACGTCCGTCGGGCCGGGCAGGTCCATCCACTGGATGTGGAGCTGTTCCATCGCTCCGGAGTCCACGACGATCACCGAGAGCTCGGAGAGCGGGTGGATGCGCATCCGCGCGAGCGCGTAGCGGGCGATGTCGAGGATCGCCCGCTCGTCGACCTCGGTTCCGGACTCGTTGTTGACGTCGATCGACATCTGCTGCTCGGTCTACTTCCCCTTGTGCCCGGACTTGCCCCGGCCGCCGCTCTTGTGCGTGCCGTTCTGGGTGCCGTGCTCGCTGTCGTACTGCTCGTACGCGTCGACGATACGGCCCACCAGCCGGTGGCGTACGACGTCGTGCGACGACAGCCGGGAGAAGTGGACGTCCTCGACGCCCTCCAGGATGTCCTGCACCTGGCGCAGGCCGGACTTGGTCCCGCTCGGCAGGTCGACCTGGGTGACGTCACCCGTGATCACTATCTTCGAGTCGAAGCCGAGCCGGGTGAGGAACATCTTCATCTGCTCGGGGCTGGTGTTCTGCGCCTCGTCCAGGATGATGAAGGCGTCGTTGAGCGTCCGGCCGCGCATGTACGCCAGCGGGGCGACCTCGATCGTGCCCGCCGCCATCAGGCGCGGGATGGAGTCGGGGTCGAGCATGTCGTGCAGGGCGTCGTAGAGCGGGCGCAGGTACGGGTCGATCTTCTCGTAGAGGGTGCCGGGCAGGAAACCCAGGCGCTCTCCGGCCTCGACCGCGGGGCGGGTCAGGATGATGCGGTTGACCTGCTTGGACTGCAGGGCCTGCACCGCCTTGGCCATGGCGAGATAGGTCTTGCCGGTACCGGCGGGACCGATGCCGAAGACGACGGTGTGCTTGTCGATCGCGTCCACGTAGCGCTTCTGGTTGAGCGTCTTGGGACGGATCGTGCGGCCGCGCGAGGACAGGATGTTCTGTGTGAGCACCTGGGCCGGGGTCTCCTGGCCGTCGCTCTCCCCGTTCTCGCTCGCCTTCAGCATGGCGATCGAGCGTTCCACCGCGTCCTCCGTCATCGGCTGCCCGGTGCGCAGCACCAGCATCATCTCGTCGAAAACGCGCGAGACGAGGGCAACCTCTGCGGCATCGCCGACCGCGCTGATCTCATTGCCCCGGACATGGATGTCGGCCCCCGGGAAGGCCTTCTCGATCACGCGCAGGAGGGAGTCGCCGGAACCCAGCACGGTCACCATGGGGTGTTTGGCCGGGACGGTGAACTGCACTCTCGCCTGCTCCTGCGCGGGGGTCTGAGCTGTGGGTGTCTGAGTCATGGGCCGGCGCTGAAGGCCTGCGATTCCTCCTCGTCAGGGCCGCGCAGCTGAGGGCGGCCTCGCGCCTCCAGGGTACGACGCGGGGGTGACAACCCCGTAGACCTTTTCCCAGCGGGGCGGTTGCGGACCGGTGGGCAGGAGGTGACGGCCGGGGGCGTGGGTCAGGTGGACCGGCCGAAGCCGATGGTGGGGACCGCTCTGCGGAGGGGCCAGGGGCGGACCAGGCCGTCGGGGATCAGGTCATCGAGGAACGCGTACCGGCTCAGGGCGGCCGGGTCCTGGCCCTCGACGGACTGGACCTCCCGCCACCAGGCCGCGATCTCCGACCAGCCGGGCGCCGACAGGGAGCCGCCGAACTCCTGGACGGAGAGGGCCGCGGTCAGGCCGGCGAAGCCGAGGCGGTCGGCGAGCGGCCAGCCGGCCAGGCTGCCGGTGACGAAGCCCGCCACGAAGACGTCCCCGGCGCCGGTCGGGTCGAGGGCCTCCACGGCGATGGCGGGCACCTCGGCGCTCTCCCCGGTGCGCCGGTCCACGGCGTACGCCCCGTCCGCGCCGAGGGTGACCACCGCGACCGGCACGTACTCGGTGAGGGCGTGCGCGGCGGCGCGGGGGCAGTCGGTGCCGGTGTAGCGCATGGCCTCCTCGGCGTTCGGCAGGAACGCCTCGCAGTGCCGCAGGTCGGGCAGTGCGGCGAGGTCCCACAGGCCGGTGTCGTCCCAGCCGACGTCGCCGAAGATCCTGGTTCCCTGCCGCGCGGCGCGGGCGATCCAGGGTTCGCTGCGGCCCGGGGCGAGGGAGGCGACCGCGCCCCGCGCGCGGGGCGGGCAGGGCGACAGGTCCGCGCCGGGCGGGAGCAGCTTGCCGCTGCTGGAGGCCGACCGGTGGGAGGGGTCCTCCGGGGGCGGTTCGTGGCCGTGGGTGACCATGGTGCGCTCCCCCTCGTAGGCCATGGAGACGGTGACCGGGGAGTGCCAGCCGGGCACGGTGCGCGACGCGGAGAGGTCGATGGCCTCGCCCTGCTCCAGGGCGTCCCAGCAGTACTCCCCGTAGTGGTCGTCGCCGAAGGCCGCCGCGAGGGAGGTGCGCAGGCCGAGGCGGGCGAGGGCGGTGGCCATGTTGGCGACGCCGCCGGGGCTCGACCCCATCCCGCGCGCCCAGGACTCGGTCCCGCGCACCGGGGCGGAGTCGAGCCCGGTGAAGATGATGTCGAGGAAGACGGTGCCGGTGAGGTGGACGTCCCAGGGCGGGTCGCCGGGTGTGCGCAGCGCGGCGAGCGGGTCGACGTGGGGCACGCCGTGCGCCCCCGCCGGGACGCCACTGTGGCCGATGACGCCCCGGGGGGCGCTGTCGGTGATTCCCTCTCCGGCTGACGTGGTGGACGTGGTGGACGCCTTCACGATGCGCTCCCTGGCCTGGTGCGGTTCTGGCCAGTGTGCACCAATCCACCGACAACACGGACGACGCGCCGTCCGTCACGGCCGGGGACGCCTCACCAGCGGGGCACCGCCGGGGCGGCCCACGCGGGGTCGGTGACCCGCATGGCCGCCGCGTCGTCGCGGTCGCGGAGCGCGCCGTCGTCCGCCAGCCACCGCCGGTGCAGGGCGGCGAGCCGGTCGTGGTCGAGGGTGACGCCGAGGCCGGGGGCGTCGGACACCCGCACGGTGCCGTCCTCGAAGGTGAGGCGTTCGGTGAGCACGTCCTCGGACTGCCACGGGTAGTGGGAGTCGCAGGCGTGGTGCAGGTTCGGCACGGTGGCCGCGACGTGGGTCATCGCGGCGAGGCTGATGCCCAGGTGGGTGTTGGAGTGCATGGAGACGCCCACGCCGAAGGTGCGGCAGACGGCGGCCAGGTGCAGCGTGTTGCGCAGTCCGCCCCAGTAGTGGTGGTCGGAGAGGACCACCTGGACGGCGTCCGTGGTGAACGCCTCCTTGATCTCGGGGAAGGTCGTCACGCACATGTTGGTGGCGAGCGGCACTCCGGTGCGCGCGGCGACCTCGGCCATGGCGGGGGTGCCGAGCGTCGGGTCCTCCAGGTACTCCAGGAGCCCGCCGACCTCCTCGGCCACCCGGACCGAGGTCTCGACGGACCAGGCGCCGTTGGGGTCGAGCCGCAGCGGGTGGCCGGGGAAGGACTCGGCGAGGGCGCGGACGGCGGCGATCTCCTCCTCGGGCGGGAAGACGCCGCCCTTGAGCTTGAACGAGGTGAAGCCGTACCGCTCCTTGAAGGCACGGGCCTGCGCGACGACGCCGGCCGGGTCCAGGGCGGCACCCCAGTCGTCCTTCTCGGCGGGGACG
This sequence comes from Streptomyces sp. NWU339, assembly GCF_003143855.1. Classification (GTDB taxonomy): domain Bacteria; phylum Actinomycetota; class Actinomycetes; order Streptomycetales; family Streptomycetaceae; genus Streptomyces. The sequence goes on along the minus strand of NZ_QFRK01000002.1, from coordinate 359,832 downwards.
CCCTCGGGGTGGTCGGCGTACCGGTAGAAGAGGTACGCGCTGTACTCCACGGCGTCGCGGACCTTGCCGCCGAGCAGGGCGTGCACGGGCAGTCCGAGCGCCTTGCCGAGGGCGTCGAGGCAGGCGACCTCGAAGGCGGAGGCGATGGACAGCCGCAGCTTGTCGGCGGTCTGCACGCCGCGCAGCCCGCCGACGTCGACGGCGTTCTCCACCCGGGGGGCTGCCACGGAGACCTCGTCCAGGTGCGTGAAGAGGCCGTTCACATCCGTGATCTGGCGCCCCTTCATCTGCTCGGCGAAGGGGTGGGCGATCTCCAGGTACTTGGTGTCGCCGTAGGTCTCCCCCACGCCGGTGGTCCCGTCCGCCGTGACGATCTCGACGACCAGCCGGGGCGTGTACGGCTGGTGCACTCCCTGGGTGTTCAGCAGCGGCGGGTCGGCGACCAGGATCGGCGTGAGCCGTACCTCGGTGACGGTCAGGTCGCGGGTGGGCGGCACGGTCACGGGGCAGCTCCTACGAGGTCCAGGCCGGTGGCGAGCGGGGCCTTGCGGTCGGCGGGGCCGACGGACGGGGGACGCCGTCCCCGTTCCCGCACCGAGGCCCACCCGCGCTGTCTCCCCGTACGAACGTCATCCATGCATGGGAACAGAGGTTAAATAGGCGAACGGGGGCCGTCAATGGGGCGGTGACGGCATGCTCGGCGCCGGGAACCGCGGGAACTACGGGAAAACGTAGGCCTCCACCTCGGCGAGATAACGCGCCCGGCGCTCCTCGTCGTCGTCCAGGAACGCGGCGAGGAAGGAGTTGCGGGCCAGTTCGCGCAGCCGCTCCGGGCCGAGGCCGAGCGTGTCGCGCACCGCGTCGAAGTTGTCCCCGGCGTAGCCGCCGAAGTAGGCGGGGTCGTCGGAGTTCACCGTGCACAGCAGGCCGGCGTCGAGCATCGCGGGCAGCGGGTGGTCGGCGAGGGTGTCCACGGTGCGCAGCCGGACGTTGGACAGCGGGCACAGGGTCAGCGGAACGCGGTCCCGCACCAGCCGCTCCACCAGCGCCGGGTCCTCCATGCAGCGCAGTCCGTGATCGACGCGTTCGACGCCGAGGACGTCCAGCGCCTCGGTGATGTACTCCGGCGGCCCCTCCTCACCGGCGTGCGCCACCCGCCGCAGTCCGAGCGCGGCGGCCGCCTCGTACACCTCGCGGAACTTCGCCGGCGGGTGTCCGACCTCGGCCGAGTCGAGGCCGACACCGGTGATCCGGTCCAGGTGGGGCTTGGCGGCGTCCAGGGCCGCCAGGGCCGACTCGGCGGACTCGTCCCGCAGGAAGCACATGATCAGCCGGGTCGAGACGCCGTGCGTCCGCTCCCCGCGTTCCAGTGCCCGCCACAGCCCGTCGACCACCGTGTCCATGGCGACACCCCGGGACAGATGGGCCTGCGGGTCGAAGAAGATCTCCGCGTGCCGCACGCCCTGGGCGGCGGCGCGGGCCAGGTAGGCGTCGGCGAGGTCCTCGAAGTCCTGCTCGGTGCGCAGCACCGCCATGAGTTCGTAGTACAGGTTCAGGAACGACTGGAGGTCCTCGAACCGGTACGCCTCGCGCAGGGCGTCGGTGTCGGCGTAGGGCAGTTCGACGCCGTTGCGTGCGGCGAGGGCGAAGGCGAGCTCGGGCTCGAGGGTGCCTTCGATGTGAAGGTGCAGTTCGGCTTTGGGTACGGGCATCGAAATATCGTACGGCGATCTCACCGGCGCTTGGGGAGCGGTACGCGCAGCAGATCGCGCGCCACGGTCAGTTCCCCCTCGTACCCGGCGGCCCGCGCCTGCCGTTCGAACTCCTCCGGGTCGCCGTAGCGCTGGCTGAAGTGGGTGAGCACCAGATGCCGCACGCCCCCGTCCCGTGCCACCCGGGCCGCCTGACCTGCCGTCAGATGCCCGTGCTCGACGGCGAGTTCCTCGTCCTCGTCGAGGAACGTGGACTCGATGACGAGCAGGTCGCAGCCCTCGGCCAGCGCGTACACCCCCGCACAGAGCCGGGTGTCCATGACGAACGCGAACCGCTGGCCGCGCCGCACCTCGCTCACGTCCTCCAGCGGGACCCCGTCGAGCGTGCCCTCGCGCTGGATGCGGCCGACGTCCGGGCCCTTGATGCCGTGCGCGGCGAGCCGGTCGGGCAGCATCCGCCGGCCGTCGGGTTCGACCAGCCGGTAGCCGTACGACTCCACGGGGTGCGACAGTTTCCGCGCTTCCAGGGTGTACCCGGCGGTGCGGGCGAGCGGGCCGTCGGCGCCGACCGGCGCCTCGGTGATGCCGACCGTCTCACGGTAGGCGGTGGCGTAGCGCAGCCGGTCGAAGAAACGCTGCCCGGAGCCCGGGTAGTGGGCGGTGACCGGGTGCGGCACCCGGTCGAGGTTGATGCGCTGGATCACTCCGGCGAGGCCGAGCGAGTGGTCGCCGTGGAAGTGGGTGACGCAGATCCGGTTCAGGTCGTGCGCGGCGACCCCGGCTCGCAGCATCTGGCGCTGGGTGCCCTCGCCGGGGTCGAACAGGATGCCCTCACCGTCCCAGCGCAACAGATAGCCGTTGTGGTTGCGGTGGCGGGTGGGGACCTGGCTGGCGGTGCCGAGCACCACCAGTTCGCGCACGGACAAGGAGCCGCCTATCCGGGGGGCCACTCGAGACCGCGGCCCCCCAGGACGTGGGCGTGCGCGTGCCAGACGGTCTGCCCGGCGCCGCTGCCGGTGTTGAAGACGACGCGGTGGCTCTCCAACTGCTCCTGGTCCGCGACGGCCTGGGCCTCCCGCAGGACGTCCGCCGCGACCTCGGGAGCGGCCACGGCCAGGGCTGCCGCGTCCTTGTGGTGCGCCTTCGGGATGACCAGGACGTGCGTCGGCGCCTGCGGGTTTATGTCGCGGAACGCGACGGTCGTCTCCGTCTCGCGGACGATCGTCGACGGAACCTGCCCGGCGACGATCTTGCAGAACAGGCAGTCGTCCTGCGGTTCCCCTGCCATGGGTGTGCCTCCTCGCCCGGTTGATCGCCTACCCGGGCATCGTATCCGTCCCGGCCGTCAGGAAAGGGACGGCGGCTCCTTCGCGGGGTTCTCCTCCAGGGCCGCCAGCGCCAGCCGGACCGCCTCGTCCAGCTGCGCGTCCCGCCCCGCCGCGTGGTCCTGCGGGCGCTGCACCACCTCGACGTCCGGGTCCACGCCGTGGTTCTCCACGCCCCAGCCGTACCCCTCCAGCCAGAAGGCGTACTTGGGCTGGGTGACGAGGGTGCCGTCGACGAGCCGGTAGCGGCTGTCGATGCCGATGACGCCGCCCCAGGTGCGGGTGCCGACGACCGGGCCGATACCGAGCGCCTTGATCGCCGCGTTGACGATGTCGCCGTCGGAGCCGGAGAACTCGTTGGCGACGGCGACGACGGGACCGCGCGGCGCGTCCTGCGGGTAGCTGTCCGCACGCATGCCGCGCGGCAGGCCCCAGCCGACGATCCGCCGGGCCAGCTTCTCGACGACGAGCTGGGAGGTGTGCCCGCCGCGGTTCTCCCGGACGTCCACGATCAGGCCTTCGCGGGTCACCTCGACCCGCAGGTCGCGGTGGATCTGGGCCCAGCCGGGGGCCTGCATGTCGGGCACGTGGATGTAGCCGAGCCGGCCACCGGACAGTTCGTGGACGTGGGCCCGCCGGTCGGCGACCCAGGCGTGGTAGCGCAGCGGCTCCTCGTCGGCGACGGGGACGACGACCGCGTGCCGCGGGTCCCCGCCGCCGGCCGGGGAGACGGTCAGCTCGACCGGTTTGCCCGCGGTGCCGACCAGCAGCGGCGCCGGTCCGGCCACCGGGTCGACCGGCTGTCCGGCCACGGCGACGATCGCGTCACCGGTGCGGATCGCGACGCCGGGCGCGGCCAGCGGGGAGCGGCCCTGCGGGTCGGAGGTCTCCGCGGGAAGGATCCGGTCGACGCGCCAACTGCCGCCCTCATGACGGGAGATGTCCGCGCCGAGCAGGCCCTGCCGGGCACCGCCGCCGTAGCCGCCGCCCGGTGTGACGTAGGCGTGCGAGGTGCCGAGTTCGCCCTGCACCTCCCAGAGGAGGTCGACCAGGTCGTCGTGGGTGGCGAGCCGGTCGAGGACGGGCCGGTAGCGGTCGAGGACGCCGTCCCAGTCGACGCCGTTCATGTCCGGTCGCCAGTAGTTGTCCCGCATGATGCGGCCGGCCTCGTCGAACATCTGCCGCCACTCGGCGGCCGGGTCGACGAACTGGCGCACCCGATCGAGGTCGACGGTGATGTTGCCGTCGCTGTCGTCGTCGTTCGGCGCGCGCCGGTCGCTGGGGACGACCTTCAGCCGCCCGTCGGTCCACAGCAGCACCCGCTTGCCGTCGCCGCTGACCTCGAAGTGGTCGGCGTCCACGGCCAGATGCTCGATGCGCTGCTGGGCGAGGTCGTAGCGCTCCAGCTCGGTCTTGGGGTCGGGGTCGTCGGGGGTGGCCCTGGAGGCGCCGAGCACGCCGCGCACCGGGTGCCGCAGCCACAGCACCCCGTCCTTGGCGGCGCGCAGGTTGGAGTAGCGGGCGGCCTCGACCGGGAACGGCACGATCCGGTCGGCCAGCCCCTCGAGGTCGATACGGGTGGTGGGGGTGCCCTCGCTGTCGGGGGTCTCGTCCCGGTCCGGCGTCTCGAAGGGGCGGCCGTGCCGCTGCGGGCCGAACGGGGACGGCGTCGTCGCGGCGAGGGTGATCAGGTGCGGGCGGTCGCCCTCGACGAAGGCGAGGTCGAAGACGTGCTCGTCGTAGACGGGGTCGAAGGAGCGGGTCGACAGGAAGGCGAGGTGCTTGCCGTCGAGGGTGAACGCGGGCGCGTAGTCCTGGAAGCGCAGCGGGGTCGCCTCGGTGACCGACAGGTCGGTGGTGTTGGCGAGCCGCAGCTGGCTGAGCGGGCGGGGGCCGGGATGGGACCAGGCGAGCCAGGCGGAGTCGGGCGAGAAGGTCAGCCCGGAGACGTCGCCGTGCTCGCTGCGGTCGACCTCGCGGACCTCGCCGGTCTCCCGCTCGACGAGCAGGACCCGGCCGTCGTGCGAGGCGACCGCGGCGCGGCTGCCGTCAGGGGCCATGGCGAGGCCCAGGACGCGGCCGAGCTGTCCGGCGGCGATCCGGCGCGGGGCCGCTCCGGGGGCGAGGCCGGTGGCGGGGGCGAACTCCAGGGCGTCGTCGCCGTCGGCGTCCGTCACCCACACCACCCATTCCTCGCCGTCCGCGCGGAAGGTGCGCGGGCGGCGGGCCCGTACGCCGGGGGTGGCGGCGAGCGCGCGGGCGGGGCCGGCGCGGTGGGTGACCCAGTGGACGGTGCCGCGCACGCAGACGGCGCTGCCGCGCGCGGTGTGGTCGGGGGAGGCGGAACCGAACCAGCGGGCGGCGTTCACCGGGAACGGCTGGAGGTCGACGCGCTGCCCGCCCAGCCGGATGTCGAGCCGGCGCGGCTCGGCCCCGTCCAGGTCGTCGAGGATCCACAGTTCACCGGCGCAGGAGTACACGACGCGGGTGCCGTCGGTGGCGGCGTGCCGGGCGTAGAAACCCCCGAGGGGGGTGTGCCGGCGCAGGTCGGACCCGTCGGCGAGGGAGGAGTACAGCGCGCCGGTGCCCTCGTGGTCGGAGAGGAACCCAACCCTCCCCCAAGTTCTCGGCTCCGCTCGAACAGGGGGGACCCCCATCCCCACCCACAACGGGTACTCGATGTTCCCGTCGAGGTCGCCGTGCAGCCGGACGAACTCTCCTGAGCCGCCGACCGAGTCTTCGGCACCGTCGCCGGTCTCCTGTGCGATCCACAGCTTGCCCGCCGTGCCGCCCCGGTACCGCTTCCACCAGGCGGCCTCGCGGCCCATCGTCGCGGACAGCAGGACCGTGCGCGGCCCGTGGGCGACGTCGCCGACGGGGCCGTACGGCAGGGTGGTGGCGGGTCCGCCGTCGAGGGGGATCGCGCGGGCCCAGGTGCGGCGCAGACTGGCCTGGCCCTGGGTGCTGAGCGCGAGGACCTTCCCGTCCGGGGTCCAGCCGCGCACCTGGGTCTTCCCGCTCCCCCAGTACGTCAGGCGCCGGCCGGGGCCGCCCTCGACGGGCGCGGTGTGCACCTCGGGGGCGCCGTCACGGGTGGAGGTCCAGGCGACGGTGGTGCCGTCGGGCGAGATACGGGGGAGCGTCACCGGCACGTTGTCGGCGCTCACCCGCCAGGCCCGGCCGCCGTCGAGCGGGGCGAGCCACACGTCGTCCTCGGCGGTGAAGGCGACCAACTCGCCGTGCGGATGCGGGAACCGGAGATACGCGGCGGGGGCGACCGATGCAGGCTGTGTCACTCGATCACCCTATGCACGCGCGGTCGGCCTGGACAGAGGTTTGGATCACTTGCCCTCGACGGGGCGACAGGACGGGTACTGCTCGCACCACACGGTCGTGGTGACCGTCACGGTGACGGTGGGCCGCGGACCGCGGTTCGTGGGCTCGCCCACCGCGGGCGGGCTGGTGGCGTCGCAGTCGCCCAGACCGTCGACCCGGAACCACTGCTTGCCGTCCACTTTCGCGGTGATGTCCCCGCGCACACAGGCGCCGTCGACGGCATGGGTGATCTTCCCGGTGACGGTGATCTCCTTGCCGTCCTCGGTCTCCCCGTCGCAGTCCACGGTGGCCGCGGTGTCCTCACTCGCGGGCCGCGACGACGCGCCGTCCTGGTTCCCGTAGGAGGCGGTGCAGCTGAGCCAACGCACCCCGGCCTTCTGCCGGTTGAGCTCCCGGGTGACCGTCTCGTCGGTCGTGTACGCCACCGCCGCCGTGCCGACCGAACCCGGCTCGCACGCCACGGCCCCGCCCACGACGACCACGACGAACCCGACGGCCGGCACCGCCCGCCGCCACCGCGCCCCGCCCCGAACCCACCTCAATGCCCCCATGCCCGGCAGCCTGCCACCGCCCCACGCGTGACGGTAGGGCGCATACGGCCACTCCTCACCACCGTGGAGTGAGCCGTCTCCCGCACATGGCCGGCCGGGCCGTCAGGACCAGCGGCCCGTGCGGGCCAGCAGGACGGCCGTGGCGGCGGTGCCTGCGGTGGAGGTGCGCAGGACGCTGCGGCCCAGGCGGTAGGGCCTGGCGCCGGCCTGCGCGAAGAGCGCCAACTCCTCCGGCGAGACCCCGCCTTCGGGGCCGACGACCAGCACGATGCTGCCGGAGCCGGGGAGTTCGACGGTCGCGAGGGGTTCGGTGCCGCTCTCGTGGAGCACGGCGGCGAAGTCGGCTTCGGCCAGAAGTGAGGCAACCTGCTTGGTCGTCGCCGCGTCCGCGACCTCCGGGAAGCGCGCCCGGCGGGACTGCTTGCCGGCCTCCCGGGCCGTCGCCCGCCATTTGCCGAGGGACTTCAGTCCGCGCTCGCCCTTCCACTGCGTGACGCAGCGCGCCGCGGACCACGGCACGATCGCGTCGACGCCGACCTCGGTCATCGTCTCCACGGCCAGCTCGCCACGGTCGCCCTTGGGCAGCGCCTGGACGACGGTGATCCGGGGCGACTCCACGGGCTCCTCGACGACGTCCCCGAGGCGCACGATCAGCCGGTCCTTGCCCTCGGTGCCGGTCACCTCGCCCTCGGCCCTGCGGCCCGCGCCGTCGGTGAGGACGACGCTCTCCCCGACCCGCAGCCGCTTCACGGAGACGGCGTGCCGCCCCTCGGGGCCGTCGAGCACCTGGTGTCCGGAGCCGTCCGTGTCGAAGTGCTCCACCACGAAGACCGGCGCGGTCATCCGGCACCCCCCGCCGACAACGCCGTCCGGGCGGCGGCGAGTTCGGCGACCAGCACCTCCACCAGCTGCCCGGCGGGCAGCTCCCGGGCCATCCGGTGGCCCTGTCCCGCCCACAGCGCCATGCCTTGTGCGTCCCCCGCCTTGGCGGCGGCCCTGCGCAGCGGCGCGGCGAGATGGTGGACGTCCGGGTAGGCGGCGGGCGCGTACGGGCCGTGTTCGCGCAGGAACCGGTTGACCAGGCCGCGGGCCGGGCGTCCCGAGAAGGCGCGGGTCAGTTCGGTGCGGACGTAGAGGGGGTCGGTCAGCGCCTGCTTGTGCAAGGCGTGCGCGCCGGACTCGTGGGTGGCGACGAAGGCGGTGCCGAGCTGGGCCGCCGAGGCTCCGGCCGCGAGCACCGCGGCGATCTGGCTGCCGCGCATGATGCCGCCGGCGGCGACGATCGGGATGCCCACCGTCTCCCGCACCTCGGCGACCAGGGACAGCAGTCCGATGCCGGAGCCGTCGTTCTCCGGGAGGTCCCGGTGGGTGCCCTGGTGGCCGCCGGCCTCGACGCCCTGCGCGATCACCGCGTCGGCGCCCGCCCGCTCCACGGCCCGCGCCTCCTCGGCGGTGGTGGCGGTGACCAGGGTGAACGTGCCGACGCGGCGCAGGGAGTCCAGGGCCTCGCGGGTCGGCACACCGAAGTGGAACGACACCACCGGCACCGGGTTGTCGAGCAGGACGGCGAGTTTGGCGTCGTAGCCGTCGTCGCGGCCGCTGTCGGGGTCGCCGAGCTCGGTCTCGTACCAGGAGGCCTCACCGGCCAACTGGTGGGCGTAGACGCCGACGGCGGCCGGGTCGGGCGTCTCGGGCTGCGGCATGAAGACGTTGACGCCGAACGGGTGGCCGGTCAGTCCGCGCAGCTGCTTGATCTCCTGGTACATCCCGTCCGCGGTCTTGTACCCGGCGGCCAGGAAACCGAGCCCGCCCGCCTCGGAGACGGCCGCGGCGAGCCGCGGCACGGAGACACCGCCCGCCATGGGGGCCTGCACGACGGGGTGCGGAAGGAGATCGGTGAGCGCCAAGGACATGACGGCATGTTGCCACGTCCTTCGGACATCTCCGAATCGGGGCTTAATCGGCCCTTGCCCTTGGCACAGGCCGTGTCCGGGGCGCCTTCAGGGCGCCTTCAGGGCAGCTTCCGGGGCACCTTCAGAATGCCTTCCGGAGCACCGCGGGAGCCGTTTCCGGCCCCCGCGCGCAGCACCGTCGGTGTCGTCCGTCAGCGCCCGTTGAAGGCGTCCTTCAACCGGGAGAACAACCCCTGCTGCCCCGGCTGGAACTGGCCCAGCGGGCGCTCCTCGCCGCGGAGCTTGGCGAGTTCGCGCAGCAGGCGTTCCTGTTCGGGGTCGAGCTTGCTCGGGGTCTGCACCTCGACGTGCACGATGAGGTCGCCCCGGCCGCCGCCGCGCAGATGCGTGACGCCCCGGCCGTGCAGCGGGATCGACTGGCCGGACTGGGTGCCGGGCCGGATGTCGACCTCCTCCATGCCGTCCAGCGTCTCCAGCGGCACTTTGGTGCCGAGGGCGGCCGCCGTCATCGGGATGGTGACCGTGCAGTGCAGGTCGTCGCCGCGCCGCTGGAAGGTGCTGTGCGGCAGCTCGTGGATCTCGACGTACAGGTCGCCGGCGGGACCGCCGCCGGGGCCGACCTCGCCCTCGCCGGCCAGCTGGATCCGGGTGCCGTTGTCGACACCGGCCGGGATCTTCACGGTCAGGGTGCGGCGGGAGCGGACGCGTCCGTCGCCGGCGCACTCCGGGCACGGGTTCGGAACGACGGTGCCGAAGCCCTGGCACTGCGGGCAGGGGCGCGAGGTCATGACCTGGCCCAGGAAGGACCGGGTGACCTGCGAGACCTCACCGCGGCCGCGGCACATGTCACAGGTCTGCGCGCTGGTCCCCGGCGCGGCGCCCTCACCGCTGCACGTGGTGCACACGATCGCCGTGTCGACCTGGATGTCCTTGGTCGTGCCGAACGCGGCCTCGTCCAGCTCGACCTCGATCCGGATCATCGCGTCCTGGCCGCGGCGGGTGCGCGAGCGCGGACCGCGCTGCGACGCCGTGCCGAAGAACGCGTCCATGATGTCGGAGAAGTTCCCGAAGCCGCCCGCGCCGAAGCCGCCCGCGCCGCCACCGGCCCCGGCCTGCTGGAGCGGGTCGCCGCCGAGGTCGTAGACCTGCTTCTTCTGCGGGTCCGACAGCACCTCGTAGGCGGCGTTGATCTCCTTGAACCGCTCCTGGGTCTTCGGATCCGGGTTGACGTCCGGATGCAGCTCGCGGGCGAGCCGCCGGAAGGCCTTTTTGATCTCCTCCTGCGAAGCGTCGCGGCGCACGCCGAGTACGGCGTAGTAGTCCGTGGCCACTACGACTCCGCCAGGATCTGTCCGACGTACCGTGCCACTGCGCGTACCGCTCCCATCGTTCCTGGGTAATCCATGCGGGTCGGACCGACCACGCCGAGCTTGGCAACAGCCTCGCCGCCCGAACCGTAGCCCACCGACACCACTGAGGTGGAGTTGAGTCCCTCGTGGGCGTTCTCGTGGCCGATACGCACGGTCACGCCCGGATCCTTCGCCTCGCCCAGCAGCTTGAGGAGCACGACCTGCTCCTCGAGCGCCTCCAGCACGGGCCGGATCACGAGGGGAAAGTCATGTCCGAAGCGGGTCAGATTGGCGGTACCGCCGATCATCAGCCGCTCCTCGTTGTCCTCGACGAGCGTCTCCAGGAGGGTGGAGAGCACGGTCGAGACCGTACCGCGCTCCTCGGGGTCGAAGGCCTCGGGGAGATCCTCGACGAGAGACGGTACATCGGTGAAACGGCGGCCCGCGACACGGCTGTTGAGCCGCGCCCGCAGATCCCCCAGGGTCGCCTCGCCGATCGGCGCCGGACAGTCGATCATGCGCTGCTCGACCCGCCCGGTGTCCGTGATCAGCACCAGCATGGCGCGCGCGGGCGCCATCTGGAGCAGCTCCACGTGCCGCACGGTCGAGCGGGTCAGCGACGGGTACTGCACGACGGCGACCTGCCGGGTGAGCTGCGCGAGCAGCCGCACCGTGCGGGCCACGACGTCGTCCAGGTCGACGGCGCCCTCGAGGAAGTTCTGGATGGCGCGCCGCTCGGGCGCGGTCATCGGCTTGACACCGGCGAGCTTGTCCACGAAGAGCCGGTAGCCCTTGTCCGTGGGGATGCGCCCGGCGCTGGTGTGCGGCTGGGCGATGAACCCCTCGTCCTCCAGGGCCGCCATGTCGTTGCGCACGGTGGCCGGGGAGACGCCCAGGTTGTGCCGCTCGGTGAGGGCCTTGGAGCCGACGGGTTCCTCGGTTCCGACGTAGTCCTGGACGATGGCGCGCAGCACCTGGAGCCTGCGTTCACTGAGCATGGCGCACACCTCCAGAAGCCTTCCGCCCGGCCCGTTCCCTGAATGTCCTGGCACTCTTCGCACGCGAGTGCCAGACTTCCCCGCCCAGTGTACGGCCGGTGGGTACACCCCGGGCAAGGCCGGTCCCACGCCGTCGCGCGGGGAAGCCGTGGGCGATTAGCGTCGCGGTATGACGGTGAGTTGGGAAGAGTCGGGATGGGAACGGCTGGCGCCGGGAGTGGGCCGGTGCCGACTGCCGGTGTGGGACTGCACGGCGGGGCTCGTCGTCGGCGCGGGCGCGGCGCTGCTCGTGGACGCCGGTTCGAGCCTGGGCGAGGGCGCCCGGTTGCGGGCACGGGCGCAGGCGCTCGCCGGTGGGCGTGTGACACATCTCGCGCTCACCCACCCCCATTTCGACCACGTGCTGGGGGCGGCGGTGTTCGCGGGCGCGGAGGTGTTCGGCGCGGTGGGCGTGGACACGGTGCTGGCGCGGGGGCGCGAGGAACTGCGCGCGGACGCGGAGCGCGAGGGTCTGGACGCGCGGGCGGCGGAGGAGGCCGTGGACGCGCTGTCGCTGGTCCGCCCCCGGCACACGGTGTCCGGCGAGTGGACCCTCGACCTGGGCGGCGGACGGCAGGTCCTCCTCGCGAACGTGGGCCCCGGGCACACGGCGCACGATCTGGCGGTGCTGGTGCCCGGCGACCCGGAGGTGGTCTTCTGCGGCGACCTGGTGGAGGAGTCCGGCGAGCCGCAGGCGGGCCCCGACGCCGTCCCGTCGCGGTGGCCGGCCGCCCTGGACCGGCTGCTGGCCCTGGGCGGCGAGGACGCGGTGTACGTACCCGGTCACGGAGCGGTGGTGGACGCGGCGTTCGTACGGGCCCAGCGCGACGCCCTCGCGGCTCGTTTCGGCGTGTCGGGCTGACCCTTCGGCCGAACGGGGGCCCGGTTCTCCTATCGTCATCAGAATGCGCCAGTACTCCCCTGACCTGACCCCTGGGTGGAAGAAGTCCCGGCCCGTCCCCGAGGTCCCGGCCGAGCCCGGTCTGGTGGTGGAGGAGCCCGGCAGCGGATTCTGCGGCGCGGTGATCCGCTGCGAGGCGGGCACGGTGACCCTGGAGGACCGCTTCGGCAAGCACCGGGTCTTCCCGCTGGAACCGCGCGGCTTCCTGCTGGAGGGCCGCGCGGTGACGCTGGTGCGGCCCGCCGCGGGCCCGGCGCGTCCGACCCGTACGGCATCCGGTTCGGTGGCCGTCCCGGGCGCACGCGCGCGCGTGGCGCGCGCCGGGCGCATCTACGTCGAGGGCCGCCACGACGCCGAACTGGTCGAGAAGGTGTGGGGCGACGACCTGCGCATCGAGGGCGTGGTCGTGGAGTACCTGGAGGGCGTCGACGACCTGCCCGCGATCGTCGAGGAGTTCGGGCCGGGTCCGGACGCGCGGCTGGGCGTCCTGGTGGACCACCTGGTGCCGGGTTCGAAGGAGTGGCGCATCGCGGAGTCGGTCACCAGCGAGCACGCCCTGGTGCTGGGCCATCCGTACATCGACGTCTGGGAGGCGGTGAAGCCGTCGTCCCTCGGCATCGAGGCGTGGCCCCGGGTGCCGCACGGCCAGGACTGGAAGACGGGGGTGTGCCGGGCGCTGGGCTGGCGCGTGGCGAACACGGGGGAGGCGTGGCAGCGGATCCTCGGCTCGGTGCACTCGTACCGGGACCTGGAGCCGGCGCTCCTGGGCAGGGTCGAGGAGTTGATCGACTTCGTGACGGCCCCGGCCTGATTCCAGCCCGTCCGGCGTTTGAGGACGAGGCCGTTCAGGCCGAGGGGGGTCTGGGGGCGCAGTCCCCAGGGGACGGGAAGGGAAGGGGCGGCGGGGGCGAAAAACCCTCCCGGCACCCGTTCAGTCGACCAAGTCCCGCACCACCGCGTCCGCCAGCAGCCGCCCCCGCAGGGTGAGGGCCGCACGGCCCTCGTCGTACGCCCCCTGTCGCAGCAGCCCGTCCGTCAGGGCCCGACGCGCCGCCGACAGCCCCTCCGCACGGAGAAGGGCGAGCGGAACCCCTTCCTCGAGCCGAAGCTCCAGCAGGATCCGCTCCACCCGCCGATCCTCGTCCGACAGGACCTCCCGCCCGGCCCCCGGCGACCGCCCCGCCGCCAGCGCCGCCGCGTACGCTCCTGGATGCTTCACGTTCCACCAGCGCACCCCGCCCACGTGCGAGTGCGCCCCGGGTCCCGCACCCCACCAGTCCGCGCCGCGCCAGTACAGCTCGTTGTGCAGGCAGCGCCCCGCGTCGGAGGTGGCCCAGTTCGACACCTCGTACCAGTCGAAGCCGGCCGCCGACAGGGCCTCCTCGGCGATCAGGTACCGGTCCGCGTGCACGTCGTCGTCGGTCATCGGCACCTCACCGCGCCGGATGCGGCGGGCGAGCTGCGTGCCCTCCTCGACGATGAGCGCGTACGCGGAGACGTGGTCGGGCCCGGCGCCGAGGGCCGCGTCCAGCGAGGCCCGCCAGTCGTCGTCGGACTCGCCGGGGGTGCCGTAGATCAGGTCGAGGTTGACGTGCTCGAAACCCGCCGCCCGCGCCTCGGCGACACACGCTTCCGGGCGGCCGGGGGTGTGCGTGCGGTCGAGGACCTTCAGCACGTGCTGCCGGGCGCTCTGCATGCCGAAGGAGATCCGGTTGAAGCCGCCCGCGCGGAGGGTCGCCAGGTAGGCCGGATCGACCGACTCCGGGTTCGCCTCCGTCGTCACCTCCGCGTCCGCCGCCAGCCCGAACTCGTCGCGGATCGCGCCCAGCATCCGTACGAGGTCGTCGGCGGCCAGCAGGGTGGGGGTGCCGCCGCCGACGAACACCGTGCGGACCTCGCGCGGGTCGTCGCCGAGCACCTTGCGGGCCAGGCGGACCTCGTCGATCAGGGTCTCGGCGTAGTTGTCGCGGGAGGCGAGCACGCCGCCGCTGCCGCGCAGCTCGGTGGCGGTGTAGGTGTTGAAGTCGCAGTAGCCGCAGCGGGTCGCGCAGTACGGAACGTGGAGGTAGAACCCGAGGGGGCGGCCCGCGGCCCCGGCGAGCGCGGACGCGGGCAGCGCGCCGTCGGCGGGGACGGGCTCGCCGTCGGGGAGTGCGGAAGGCATGTGCTCCATTGTCCCGCACTCGCTCCGGTCCCTTCCCGCGCCGTCGGCGCCCCGGGTGTCAGTCCGCCTGGAGCACCAGCAGGGCGAGATCGTCCGCCGGCGGCCGCGCCCCGAACTCGTGGACCAGTCGGCTGATGCGTTCCGCTATCAGGTCGGCGTCCAGTCCCGCGCAGCCGGCCAGCGCGGTGGCGAGCCCGTCGCCGTCGTCGAACTGGCGGGAACCGGAGCGCCGCTCGGTGACGCCGTCGGTGACGCAGAGCAGGGTGTCGCCGGAGCGCAGCTCGAAGGAGTCGCTGGTGTAGGTGGCGTCCTCGACGACCCCGAGCAGGGTCTGCGACCGGGCCACGGTACGGACCGTCCCGTCGGGCGAGAGCAGCAGCGGCAGGGGGTGTCCGGCGGAGGCGAGGGTGACGCGGGCGCCGCCCTCGACGAGGGTGAGTTCGCCGTAGAGCAGGGAGAGGAAGCGGGTCTGGGGGCCGTCCCCGGGGGCGGTGGGGCGGGCGCCGGCGGCGACGAGCGCGCGGGCGGCGGCGTCGGCGGCTTCCGTGGCGTCGTCCAGGAGCAGTTGGTTGAGGCGGTCGAGGACGTCGGCAACGCGGTAGCCCTCGCGGGCGAGCAGCCGCAGCCAGGGGCGGGCCAGGCCGATGACGACGGCCGCCTCGGGGCCCTTGCCCTGGACGTCGCCGATGGCGAAGCACCAGCGGCCCGGCCCGGCCGGGAACAGGTCGTAGAAGTCGCCGCTCGGTCCGCCCTTGTCGTGGGGCTCGTAGACGAGGGCGGAGCGCACGCCGGGGATCTCGGCGACGGCGCCGGGCAGCAGCCCGCGCTGGAGCACGGCGCTGATGGTGGCCTGGCGGGCGTACTGCCGGGCGGCGCCGATGGCAAGCGCCACGCGCCGCCCGAGGTCCTCCACCAGCCCGGTGACCTCGTCCGGGAACCGCCCGATCCCGGCCCGCCCGATCACCAGCGTCCCCAGCGGCCGGCCACCGGCGACGAGCCGGTAGGCGAGGGCGGTGCCGGGACCGGTGTCCTCCTCGCGGCCCTCGGTCAGGTGGAGCGCCTTCTCCGGCCAGGGGTAGACGACCGGTCCGGTGCTCAGCGGATCGGAGGGAGGCGGCGGATCCTGCTCCAGCGCCCGGCTCAGCTCCTCGACGCGGCCCTCGTCGGCGTGCCAGACACGGGCGAGGCGGGGTCCGTCGGCCCGTGCCCCGTCGCTCCAGCCGCTGTGGCCGGTGGTCTCGTCCTCGAGCCACACCGCGCACCAGTCCGCCAGCCGCGGCACGATCAGCTGCCCGGTGAGCGCGGCGACCATGTCCTCGTCCAGCTGCCCGGCGAGCAGATCGGACGCCTCGGCGAGGAAGGAGAGCGCCCCACGCCCCAGCCAGGCCCCGTCCCGCCGGTACGGCCGGGGTGAACGCCATTCCTCGCCGCCGGGCTCCGCCTCCCAGACGTACGCGTCGAACGGAATGCCCGCGCTCCCTGCGCTCTCCGTTTCCTCCGCGTTCTCCGCACTCTCCTCCGCGCCCTCCGTGCCGTCCGCCGCGAAGTCCCCTCCCACGGGGATCCGGGCCCAGATGGTTTTGGTGCCGGGGCGGTAGGTGATCCCCCAGGCCTCGGAGAGCGCGGCGACGAGGCGCAGGCCGCGCCCGTGCTCGGGGCTCTCGTAGGGCGGTGCCTCCGGATCGCCGCCGCGCGGGGCGCGGGAGGGGTGGAGGTCGGTGACCTCGACGACGAGGGCGCCGGTCTCCCCCTCGAGGCGGCAGGTCAGCCGTACCTCGGTGCCGGCGTGCACGACGGCGTTGGTGACCAGTTCGCTGGCGATCAGCGTGGCGTCGTCGCCGGCGCGGGCGGTGAGGTGCTCGGCACCGGGCAGGGCGCGCTCCGTCCAGTCGGCGAGCGCCGCCCGCACCAGGGCCCGCGCGGTGCCCGGCGCGAGGGAGCCGCCGGACAGCGCCGCGTCCGCCCGCGCGCACGCCCGCGCGGGCGCCTCCGAGACGGCACTCGGGGTCTCCCGTTGCGTCGGAATGGCCCTCATGGGCAGCTCCCCGGGCAGTTCGTACGAATACACCTCGATCAATGCCGCCAGGGTGACAGACCGACCCCACCCATAAGCAACGAGTTACCGAAGTGGACCCCCTGGAGCGAGAACAGTGCTAAGCACACAGCCAACAACCGGCCGAAAGCCGACCACTTTCGAGCAACACCGAAAAGTGTGAGGGCACCGGTACCTGTCCCCTTGACGTCAGCGCACGCCCCGGCCTTCATGCCTCATGGGCGCAGGTGATCCAGGAGCCCGTCGGGAGCGGGGTGGGGCGGCTCGTGGGGAAGAAGCCGCCGGGCGGCCTCCAGGCCGCCGCCCCGCACCTGCCCGTGGATCTCGTGCGCCAGAGCGGTGGCGTCGGCGACGGAGACCGTCCACTCGTCCGCGTAACGGCGTGCCGCCTCACCGGCGAGCCCGAGCCGCAGCGAGCGGTGGGCGAGCGGCCGCAGCTGCACATCGCGCTCGGGGTCCCACTGGACCCGCGCCGGGGCCCGCTTCACCCGCCGCTTCCAGGCGGCCCGGTCGGCGTGCAGTCCGCGCTCGTGGTGCGCCAGGCAGGCGTGCTCCAGCGCCCACTCGAAGCCCTCGCGGGTGATCTCGACCGCGAGGACGACCTCCTGCCCTTCCTCGGCCCCCGCCCGCAGCGGTACATCATCCAGAGGAAGGACGGCTTGATCCACGTCAAGCCGCGCTCACAGTCCTTGTCCCTCAAGGTGGGCGGCGGGATCTCTCGGGAGAGTGGCAGGCCGGGCATCGGCGGCCCGCGGATCAGGCGGCCCTGGCGATCAGATCGAGCAGGCCCGCACGCGTCTTCAGGTGCTCGCGGCGAGGGTCAGCCGATGGCATGAGGAAATTCGCGCGCAGAGCAAAACGGTTGACCTTCGGGCTGGACATGATGGCCTGGGCTTGCGGTCGTCACGGGGCGGCCGGGAAGCTGAGGGAGGCATGAATGCGGGTCGTATTCGTCCATGGCGCGTGCGCGCAGGATGCCGACTGGTGGTGGAACCGGATGGTGGAGCCACTCGCCGCCCTGGGGCTGGAGAGCCGCAGTGTGGAACTGCCCAGCTGCGGCGAGCGGGCGGGCGCCGCGTACGGAGCGGATTTGTACGCCGACGCTGACGCGGTGCGGTCCGTGCTGGACCAGGAGCCTGGGCACCCCGCCTTGCTGTGCGGGCACTCCTACGGCGGGATGGTGATCACCGACGCCGCCGCGGGCAGGGACGACGTCACCCACCTCCTCTACATCACCGCGGTCGTGCCGGACCGCGGCGAATCCCTCGCCTCCCTGGCTGGACCCGACCCCGCCCCCTGGGTCGTCCCGCGGGATGATGGCACGGTCGTCCCGAATACGGCGGTCGACCTGCGGGGCGCCTTCCTGCACGACTGCGACGAGGAGGCCGAGGCGGGCGCCTTCCGGCGGTTGGGACCGCAGTCACAGGCGGTCTTCGCTCAGGCTCCGCGCGGCATTGCCTGGCACAAGACCCCCTCGACGTACGTCGTCTGTACCGGGGACCGGGCCACGCCGCCGGCGAAGCAGCGGGAGTTCGCCCGGCGGGCGTCCGGTGTGATCGACCTGCCGACCGGCCACCATCCGTTTCTGTCCCACCCGGGGCTACTGGCCGACCTGATCGGTGAGGTCGCCCGCGGGGTCGGAGAGTAGATCTGCTTGGGGTCCGCATCCTGCAAGGACCACGGATGGGGCTGTGAACGCGGCTTGGTGATCCACGTCAAGCCGTGTTCATGACCCCTTTCTCGGCAGAGCCGTGGTCATCCTCGGGTCTGGAGACGCCTGCAAGGGGTCGGCCTTCGCCATCGAGTCGCCGCTGCCGGGGCGGGTCCGGCCGGTCGGAGGACTGCTCCTCGTCCCGGTCGTTCGATGTGGCTGACGGCGTGGTGATCCAGGTATGGGCAAGAGCGGTCGCGGCCTGATCAGAGCACCGCGAGTGCTTTGTCTATGCGCCGCGACGTGCCCTTGTGCGTGACCCATCTGCTCAGGGTCTCCAGTTCCGTCCGTGCTGCCCGATTCCCGAGCAGAGCCAGCGCGACGATGCCCGCCTCAGCCACTTGAGGCGAGCGGGGAGCGTCTCCGGACCGATGATCCAGGGAGGTCTCGGCGAGGCCGACGAGAGCATGGACGGTGTCCGGCCGAGGCGGAAGGAGGGAAAGCATCCAAGCGAGTCCACGTAGCACGTGGGAGTTGTAGGGGTCGAAACACGCGTTCACATCGAACGGGAGGTGCGGATGACCGAGAAGCGGGAAGGTTCGATCCAGATGAGCCAGCTCCAACCACCTGAGCCTCGATCCACCGCGTGAATTCTGCTCACGGGCGTCGGGCGGGTTCCGGGTGTTTCTTCGGGACGCAGGCAGCGGTGATCGCCGGGTGGCCGACCGGTGCGGGGTCTCCAAGGTTCTTTCGGGTCGTGGGCGGTCAGGTCGAGCGTGTGGTTCACGTGACCATGCGCTGTCCGGTCGTCGTCCACAGGTCGACGAAGTCGGCTTCCCAGGGCCAGTGTTGGGACAGGTGGAGGGTGAGGCGGCGGGCGCCGGTGGCGATCCGGGCGGGGATGTTGATCAGGTGGCGGCGGATGGTGCCGGTCCGTGCCCTGGCGTGGAAGACGGAGGCGAGGTGGCCGGCGGCCCGGGTGAGGTTGTAGGCGGTGGCCGCGAGGGTGAGCCAGGCGGCGTTCGCGGTGAACCTCCCCGACGGCAGGTGGGCGAGCGCGGAGTCTTCCAGATCGGCGAAGACCTGCTCGACCTGGGCGTGTTCACGGTGCATTGGTTCGGCCTGGGCCAGGACGAACGGGCTGTCGGTGAAGATGACGTGGTGGCGCCAGACGCCGAACAGTTCGGCCTGGCCCGCGGGCACGCTCTTCGGGTTCAGGCGCTTCACCCGGCGCACGATCAGCCGGGCGGTGGCGTGAAACGCCTTCTTCTTGCTGGTGAACGCGGTGAAGGGGACCTCGGCGATCTCGGCGTCGGAGATCCAGCGTGCCTCGGCGGCGTCCCAGACGGCGGCGGCGTACTTGATCGGTGTCCAGGCGGTCTCGGCGATGCCCGCGATCGCCTCGCGGATGGTCTTGTGCACCGCCACAGCCAGCGAGAAGTGCGCGTCCGCCTTCCGGCACACGTCCACCACCTTGTGGGAGAAGTACGCCGAGTCCGCACGCACGATGACCTTCGCGGTGATGCCCATCGCCCGGACCGTGGCCAGGGCCTCGCGCAGGAGGCTCGCCGCTCCCTTGCCGGAGCCTGCCGAGCCCTTGCGCAGCCGGGTGGCGACGATGACCGGAGCGCAGGTGGATGTCTTGACGGTGACGATCTGGAAGTGCAGGCCGCGCTGCTTGGTATAGCCGAACGAGGCGCCCTGTTTGGCCGGCCCGTAGACCTGCTTGACCTTGGAGTCGATGTCCACGAACACCACCTCGTCCCGCTTCGGGACCAGACCGGTGTGCGCGGCCAGAGTGCAGGTGAACGCCCGCACCGCGGACTCGAGTTGGCGCACGTGTCCCCAGGTGAAGGCGCGCAGGAACGACCCCAGTGTGGACGGCGCACGTACCCCACCGAACAGGCGGGACAGGCCGCCGTGCCGAAGAACGTCCAGATCCTCGATGCTGTCCGCCCCGGCGATCATGCCGCCCACGATCGACAGGGCCTTCGCGTCGGCCGCCGTACCGGCACCGTTGGCCGCGCCGGTGAGCCTCACCTTCTCGGCCACCAACCGGGGCAGACCGCACCGCTCGGCCAGTCGGATCGTCGGGACCAGCCCGGCATGCGCGATCAGGTCCGGGTCGTCGAACGCGGCGAACAGCGTCGCCGGGCTGTGGGAGACTTTCACTTACGAGGTGCCTTGCTTCGTGGGATTGATGAGGGCGTAGGAACTCCCATCATCCCAGGTCAGCGGGCACCTCTTCTCATTTCGTCGTCCACAGACCGGCTATCGCGCGGTGGATCCAGGCTGAATGCTCTGCGGGAGCACGACGGGGGGCGTCTGGACGTCCGGCACGACCTGGTGGCGGTGTTGCACGCGCGTGGAAGGCTGCGGGAGGCCATCCGTCAGTTGCGGGAGATCGCCGACCAGGAACGACAGAAGTCCGGGCCCACGCATCCCGACACAATTACCGCCCGCAACAGTCTCGGGGTCGCGCTGAAAGACTTCGGAAGTCTCGACGAGGCAGCTTCCGTCTACCGCGAAGCGCTGAGAGACGCAGCCTGTAAGCACTCCGACGATCAACCCCTGGTACTGACGCTACGACATAACCTCGCCGTCGTCATGCGCATTCAGGGCAATCTCGACGCGGCAGAGAGGGAGCACTCGGCGATCCTGCAGATCCAGGAACGTAGGCACGGGCTTGAGCATCCCGAGACGCTCACCACTCGGCTTTCCCTCGCCCGCATTCTGGATGACAGGGGATTCGCCACCGAAGCCGAAGCCGCATTCAGGGAAGTCCTGTCGGTATGTGCCCGCGTCATGGGGCCTGATCATCCAAGGACCCTCTCCGTGCAGGGGAACTTGGCGTATTTGCTGGCCGATCAGGAGCGATTCCCTGAAGCGGAGACGGAGTACCGCGATGCATTGTCCGCGTGCCGGAAGGCCCTCGGAGTCGACCATCCCGAGACTCTGACAAATAACCACAATCTGGCCATGGCGCTGGGAAACCAGGGAAAGCTCACGGAGGCTATTCCCCGGTTTCGTGACGTCGTGGAGCGTCGGGACCGCACGTTGGGGCCTGACCATCCGGAGACGCTGCTAGCGCGCAAGAACCTCGGTGAGAGTCTGAGCCGGGCAGGGCAGCCGGCGGAAAGTGCTGAGGAGTTCAAGGAAGTGGCGGCCGGTTGGGCGCGTACACGCGGTGCGGACCACGACTCAGTCTGGGACGCACGCTACCGTCGAGCTCAGCTGCTGTGGGAGGCCGGACAGCCACGCGCCGCACAGGAGGAGCTCGAAGCTCTGCTGGACCGCACCCTGGAAGTCCGGCCGAATGGGGATCCACATATCACCACGTTGCAACGGGTGCTGATGGCAGTGCGTGCCGACGATGGCGATTCCTAGCATCGGCAGCTACACGATCCGCACACCAGAGGTAGAGCAGTCCGCACACAGTCCGCAGGACACCCAATCAGGACCGTCGCACCCCATCGCCACCCATCACCAAAAGGCCAGGTCAGCGGCCTGCAGCAGTCAACGCAGCAGGTCACCGACCTGGCCGATTACTAGGAGACGAAGAAGGCCTGATCTTCGATCATGCCATCTGACCTGCGATTACTTCGGTTGCAGTGTCTCCCTGTCCGCACCCGGTCCGCAGGCCGCCGAGCACGGCGTCCATGACGGCCCGGGTGCGGTCCTCTTCGCCCGGCCACAGGTGCGCGTAGATCTGCAGCGTGATGACGGCAGATGCGTGACCGGGGACCAGCTGGATCTGCTTGACGCTCGCTCCGCCGGCGATGAGCGCGGAGGCGTAGCGGTGGCGGCGGCGCAGGGCGAAGTCGTCGATGCCGATCACTCGCGGGACGCGGGCCGGGGGAGCAGGATGCGCCGCAGGAGGCGCAGGGCGGTGGAGCAGGAGACGGGCACCGCCAGCAGCCCGGGGACCCGCTCGCGGAAGGTCCGCCGCGGGCAGTCCAGCTCCGGGCAGGGCAGACGCCGTACCCGCAGCGAGACCACCACCGGGCGGTCGTCGACCGGCACATCCGCCACCGTCCGCCGGTGGTACCCGTGTACCTTCCCGTCGACCTCCCGCACACCGGACAGGGCACCGGCACATTCCGGGTCCGCCCGGCGATCCGGATCACCTCCCCGTCGTCCACCACATCCTCGACGACCAGCGCAGGCAACCCGAGAACACCGTCCCTACAAGGGCGTCGACGTCGACCAGACCTCATCCTGACAGGCCGGCACTCAGTGTCACCACCGACTACGGAACAGAGCCGTTGATCAGACACTCCCCTGAACAGCGGAGGACCCCGGCGGGTGGGCCGGGGTCCTGTTGATCGGGTCGCGGGGGCTGGTCAGTGACCGGCGGCGAGTTCGCCGCTGAGTTTGCCGTGCAGGTGAGCGCTCGGGGTGTTGAGCCCGGTGATCTCGACGGTCTTGCCGCGCTGGGCGTACTTGGTCTCGATCGCGTCGAGGGCGGCGACGGAGGAGGCGTCCCAGATGTGCGCCGAGCTCAGGTCGATGATCACCTTGTCCGGGTCGGTGGCGTAGTCGAACTGGCCCACCAGGTCGTTGGAGGAGGCGAAGAACAGTTCGCCGGTGACCCGGTAGACCACCGTCTTGCCGTCGGGGTCGACCACGGCGGTCACCTCGGCGAGGTGAGCGACGCGCTTGGCGAAGATGACCATGGCCGTGACCGAGCCGACGATAATGCCGATGGCGAGGTTGTGGGTGGCGACCACGCAGGCGACGGTGATCACCATGACGGCGATCTCGCCGACGGGCATCCGCTTGAGGGTCTTCGGGGCGATGGAGTGCCAGTCGAAGGTCGCGAACGACACCATGATCATGACGGCGACGAGGGCGGCCATGGGGATGTCGGAGACGACCGGGCCGAAGACGATGCACAGCACCATCAGGAACGCGCCGGCCAGGAAGGTGGACAGGCGGGTGCGGGCGCCGGAGACCTTCACGTTGATCATCGTCTGGCCGATCATGGCGCAGCCGCCCATGCCGCCGAAGAAGCCGGTGACGATGTTGGCGACGCCCTGGCCGATCGACTCGCGGGTCTTGTTGGAGTGGGTGTCGGTGATGTCGTCGACCAGCTTCGCGGTCATCAGCGACTCCATCAGACCGACCAGCGCCATCGCGAACGCGTACGGGGCGATCGTCGTCAGGGTGTCGAGCGTGAACGGCACGTCCGGCAGGCCCGGCACGGGCAGGGAGGACGGCAGTTCGCCCTTGTCGCCCACGGTCGGCACCGCGATGGCCGCGCCGACGGTGATCACGGTCAGGATGACGATGGAGACCAGCGGCGCCGGGATCACGGTGGTGATCCTCGGGAAGAACACCATGAGCGCCAGACCGCCGACGATCAGCGGGTACACCGCCCAGGGCACGTTGCTCATCTCGGGGACCTGGGCCATGAAGATCAGGATGGCGAGCGCGTTGACGAATCCGACCATCACCGATCGCGGGATGAACCGCATCAGCTTCGCCACCCCGAGCGCGCCCAGGGCGACCTGGATGACGCCCGCGAGGATGACCGCAGCCACGAGGTGGCCAAGACCATGCTCACGGTTCAGCGGGGCGATCACGAGGGCGATGGCGCCAGTGGCGGCGGAGATCATCGCCCGCCGGCCGCCGACGATCGAGATGACCACGGCCATGGTGAACGAGGCGAACAGACCGATCGCCGGGTCCACACCAGCGATGATCGAGAACGAGATCGCCTCGGGAATCAGGGCCAGGGCGACGACCAGGCCGGCCAGGACCTCGGTGCGCCAGACCTTCGGGTCGGAGATCCAGTCGGGCTTCAGGCCACGCAGGCGCGCAGCCGGGGGCATGGCAGTGGCGGCAGAAGACAAGGGAGACGGAACCTGTCGTGCTCGGGCACACCCCGTTCGGCAGGCCGGGGCACGCGGGATGACGCGGGGGCCAGACCGGCACCCCGCGGGCGGCTCCTCCCGGAGCCGGAAGCCGAAAGAGGACGGAGCTGGGAACGGCCGTCAGCGCGGCCAGGCTCACGCCCGAGGGCGAAGCGTCACGGCGGGCAGGCGGCGGCGCCGGGCGTCATGGGCTCGCGCACGCTTCTCTCCTGCAAGAATCGGAACTTCGCCGGGGGCACCATCGGCCCCGACACGGCAACGGCGAGGCGGCGGAACGCCGCCCCCACCAACAGCGACTCTACCCTAACGTTAGGGTAGAGATGAGCGGCAACCACCTGGGGCGAGGCCGCTGACAAGGAGAAAGGCCAGGGGATCACGGGCGTGGACGGCAAGCACATGCAGATCGGCGAGGTCGCCGCACGGACCGAGCTGTCCCTGCGCACGATCCGCCACTACGAGGAGACCGGCCTCGTCGCCCCCTCCGCCCGCTCCCGGGGCGGCTTCCGCCTCTACACCGAGAACGACGTCGCCCGCCTCATGGTCATCCGCCGCATGAAGCCGCTCGGCTTCACCCTGGACCAGATGCGCGACCTTCTCGACGCCACCGATCGCCTCGACGCCGACGCCACCCTCGATGCCGACGAGCGCGAGGCCCTCCTGGAACGCGTCCGCACCTACCAGCAGGACGCCGCCGAACAGGTCGAAAAGCTCCGCGTCCAGCTCTCCCGCGCCGAAGACTTCGAAGGCACCCTGCGCGCCCGCCTGGAGCGGAACGCGCCCGCCGCCCGAGCCTGACCACGGCTCCCGCAGGGGTCAGCCGTCGATACGGGCCGCAGAGGCGAGGGGCTGGCGGAGCTGTTCGACGTCCGGCGCCCCGGACAAACCGCTCACGGTCCGGTACATCCGGCAGGCCAGCCCCGGCGCCCGGCCAGGCTCGGCGAACGGGTCACGGCCGTTGATCAGGATCGTCGGCGAGCCAGTGAACCCGCACCGCTCGGCCTCGGCCTGGTCGGCGATCACCCGGGTGGTGAAGCCCTCGCCGAGGCCTACGGCGTCCAGCGCCTGGCGCAGCCGCTCGGCGGCGGGCTGAGCGTTGGGGCAGTCGGCCACGACCAGGACCTCGATCTCCATGCTTCCAGGGTCGCGCGCTCTGGCGTCGTACGGGCCGGCCCCGGTCGTGAAGACCACTCGGCTTTTCCGTGTCCCTGGGCATGGGCGGCAAGCTGCTCCAGCACTCGCTTCGGCGAGGGCACGGCGCAGTGACCTCGCTGCCCCGCAGTCCGCACACAGTCCGCACACAGTCCGCAGGACACCCGATCAGGACCGTCGCACCCCATCGCCAGCAATCAGGAAAAGGCCAGGTCACCGGCCTGGCCGATGACCAGGAGACGAAGAGTGCCTGATCCTTCGATCATGTCTGGTGACCAGCGCTGTCTTCTTCAGCCGCCCGGTCCTCCGCCCGCACCCGGCCCGCAGACCGCCGCTCCGGCACCCTGACGGCCGGGTGCGGTCGTCTTCGACAGGCCGGACGGGCCGGAGGGCGGTCGTCCTCGCCCGGTCACCGGGCAGCCGCGGGTGTGCGTCAGGGCTCGGAACGCGGACCTGCTTCCTTCGTGGGGGCCGCGTTCTCGGCGGGCTCGGTTCGGAGGGATCCGGTGGGAGGGCCGGCGACGGCGTCGCGGTCCGGGTACCGCTCGCACTCCCGGTTGCCGCACGGTCCGTGGACCCAGGTCGGGACCCATGCGCCCAGCGTCTTGTGACGCCGGACGACCATCTCCACTGGCTGTCCGCAGGCGGGACAGACCGGTTCGTCGCTGCCCATGCCACCCAGGGTAGGCCCGACTGCGGTCCAGCGCTTCCTGTTGTACGTCCGAACCAGCACGCCGTTCTTGAACGTACGCACCGACTCGAGCGCGAACTCCGTCACCGCGAAGCCCGCGCCGGACATCGGCAGGCCGGCGCCCTGCACGATCGGGTTCGTGGAGCGGATCGCGGCCGCGATCGTGCCGGAGAAGGCCGAACAGGCCGCGGAGGCGGAGGGGTGGAGCGCACTAGTCGTCAGCGCCGGGCCCCGTGGCGGCTGGTGGCGGGTACGGCCCGCTCCCTGGTGGCCGGTACGGCTGGTACAGCCGGCACGGCCTCGCGTTCGGCGCCCGCGGGCCAGACGATCTCGACGGGGATGCCCCGGGCGCGGGCATACGTCACCAGATGGGCGGTGGCGTCGCGGCCGTTGGACGGCGACCCGTCCCAGACCGCCAGGAGGAGGCCGCTGGAGGCGACCATCCGCTCGTCCGCACCGACACAGGAACCGCGGTGATTCGGGTCGTACGCCAGCAGCCGCGCCTGGTCGGCGAGGTTCAGCAGCTCACCGGCGGCCATCCGGTCGCGCCTGGGCGGCATGGCAGGGACCCCGTTGTCCGTGGGGATGACGACGATCAGGCGGCGGCCCGACGCACGCGCCGCGCGGCCGAACGCCAGCGGCGCTCCCGCCCCGCACCGCACCATGGCCGCTCCCCGCGCGCAGCGTTCCTCCAGACGCCGTCGCAGTTCGCGCTCCACCAGCTCGAGCGTGCGCGGGGTGAGATCGGCGTGCCCGACCAGCACGATCTCCCCGGCCGCCCCTCCGTTGTGTCCCGCCCCGTCGTCACGCGCCGTTGTACTCATCTCGCCCCTGACAGTCCTCGGCCTCCGGTCACCGGCCCGGTCCCAGGTCAGTGAAGCCGGGGCACGGGCCGGTGACCAGGGCCGAACGTCCCTGACTCGGGAGGTGAGACCGAGAAGGGGGGAAGCGGGGCGGTCAGGCGTGGGCGAAGGACCGGTCGGCCGCACGAGTGCGGGGTTCGCGCCACATCGGCCACATGTGGGGGCCGTCTGGGAGGAGCAGGGGCTCGCCGGTCGGGGCGAAGCCGAGGCGTTCGTACAGCACGCGGCTGCGGACGCTGCTCGCCTCCAGATAGGCCGGCAGCCCCTCCCGGTCGCAGCGGTCGAGGACCGAGCCGATGAGCGCGGTGCCGAGTCCCTCGCCCTGCCGGGCGGGTGTCACGCCGATCATCCATAGGTACTCGTGGGCCCGCCCAAAGGGGTGGACGCCCGCCGTCAGCCGACCGATCATCTCCACCCGCTCGTTGTCCGGGTCGACGGCCCGGCGTACCCGGGCCGGGCCCTCGTCGTCCTCGGGTGTCCCGTCGCCGTGCTCGGCCGCCGGCATCGACAGCCACAGCGCGCACGCCGAGCCGTCCTCCGTGACGTCGACACGTCCCTCGGCGAGCACGAGGTCGGTGAAGGCGGCCATCAGCCTGTGGTGCGTCGTACGGCGGTACTCCTCGCCGGGGAAGACCCAGCTGCTCACCGGGTCGTCCTGGAACGCCTCGTCCAGAAGCCGGACCAGCAGTTCCCGGTCCCCGTCCCCAGCCGTCCGGATCGCCACACCCATGTCCGCCCCTTCGCCTCAACTCTCGTCGATCGTACGGGGGTTGAGCCTAACGGGAGGGCGGCAGCCGACGCTTGCCGACATCTCGGCCGGCCGCGCCGCATGCGCGGTGGGTCCCGCACACCGTGGGGAAGTGCGGGACCCACCGGGCGATCTACGCGGTGCGCCGGGTCACGAACTCGGCGAGGGCCAGCAGACCGCCCGCCGCCTCCGGGTCGGGCACCGCGCGAGCGAGTTCCTGCATCACCCGAGCCATGCGGTCGGCCGCCTGGGCCTGCGCCCAGTCACGGCCGCCCGCCCGTTCCACGGTCAGGGCGATGTACTCCAGGTCCTCCTCGTCCGCGTGCGGAGCCCCGTACAGCCCGGCGAGTTCGGACGCCGCCGGGGTGCCGGAGGTGAGCGCGGCGACCACCGGCAGGGACTTCTTGCGGGCTGCCAGATCCGCGCCGACGGGCTTGCCGGTGTGCCGAGGGTCGCCCCATATGCCGATCACGTCGTCGATGAGCTGGAAGGCCAGCCCCGACTCACGGCCGAACGCGTCCAGTGCCGCCACCTCCGCCGCCCCGGCATCCGCGTACAGCGCGCCGAGCGCGCAGGCGCAGCCGAGCAGCGCGCCCGTCTTGGCCTCGGCCATGGCGAGGGTCTCCTCGAGGGTGACCTCGCCGGGGTCGCGCCCCTCCATGGCCGTGTCCGCCTGTTGTCCGGCGCACAGTTCCACGACGCAGTCCGCCAGCCGGGCCACCGCGGCCCGGGCCGCGGGGTGCGGGTCCTCGGCGAGCAGCCGCAGGGCGAGCGCGTGGAGGGCGTCTCCGGTGAGGATCGCGTCGTCGTCACCGAACACGGTCCATGCGGTGGGCCGGTGGCGCCGGGTGGTGTCCCGGTCCATCACGTCGTCGTGCAGCAACGTGAAGTTGTGGACCAGTTCCACCGCGGCGGCTGCCCGTACCGCCGCCGCCCGGGCCGCGGGCCCGCCGAGGGCGGAGGCCGCGGCGAGCACCAGTGCGGGACGGATGGCCTTGCCGGACCCGCCCGCGGCCGGGGTGCCGTCCGCGTTCTCCCAGCCGAAGTGGTAGAGACCGATCCGGCGCAACGGGCCGGGCATCGAGCCGATGGCGGCCCGCAGCACGGGGACGACCTCGGCCCTCGCCCGGTCCAGCAGGATCGTCGCCTCGTGGCACTCGGCGGGCCGGTACTCGCTCTCCGTTTTCGGCTCGGTCATCGATTCCGTCATGGACTCACCTCTGGACCCGTCTCGGAGGATGAGCGGAGGTGGCACTTCCGCCTGCGGCACGCGCGTACCCCCAGGGTGTACCCGCCCGGGTGGGCGGGGACACGGCGTACGCGCCGAAAGATCGCGGTAGGTCACCGCCAGCGACCGATCTCGACGTTCTCCAGGACGCCGAGCGCGTCCGGCACCAGGACGGCAGCCGAGTAGTAGGCCGTGACCAGGTACTTGATGATGGCCTGTTCGTTGACGCCCATGAAACGCACGGACAGGCTCGGCTCGATCTCGTCGGGGAGGCCGGACGCCCGCAGGCCGATGACGCCCTGCTCCTCCTCGCCCGTGCGCAGCGCGATGATGGAGGTCGTGCGCTCCTCCGTCACCGGGATCTTGTTGCACGGGAAGATGGGCACACCCCGCCAGGTGGGGATGCGGTTGCCGGCCATGTCGATGGTCTCGGGGACGAGTCCCCGCTTGTTGAGCTCGCGGCCGAACGCGGAGATCGCGCGCGGGTGGGCGAGGAGCAGCTTGGTCCCGCGTCGCCTGCTGAGCAGTTCGTCCAGGTCGTCGGGGGCGGGTACGCCGTCGTGCGGCTGGATCCGCTGGTCGTACTCGCAGTTGTGCAGCAGACCGAAGCCCCGGTTGTTGATGAGTTCGTGCTCCTGGCGCTCCTTCAACGCCTCGACGGTCAGCCTGATCTGCTGCTCCGTCTGGTTCATGGGCTGGTTGTAGAGGTCGGCCACGCGCGTGTGGATGCGCAGCACGGTCTGGGCGACGCTCAGCTCGTACTCGCGGGGCTTGGCCTCGTAGTCGACGAAGGTGTGCGGGATGTCCGGTTCCCCGCTGTGGCCGGCCGCGAGGTCGATCTCCCGCTCGCCGTACTTGTTGGTGCGCTGACTCGGGACGGAGCGCTGCTCCCGGAGGTGCTCGCGCAGTGTCTCGGACCGCTCGGCGACCTGCTCGACGGCGTCACGCGGCAGGACGAGCATGGTGCAGGCGGTCAGGGTGCGGGTGGTGTACTCCCAGATCGCGCCCTCGTCCAGGAGCGCCTGGTCGCCGAAGTAGGCGCCGTCGGCGAGGATTCCGAGGGACCCGTCACCGCCGTAGGGGCCGGTGCCGACCTTCTCGACCCTGCCGTGGGCCAGCAGGAACACCTCGTCGGCCGGACTGCCGAACGAAGCGATCACCTGGCCGGCCCCGATCTCCCGCTGCCGGCAGCGGGTGGCCAGCTCCGCGAGCACTTCCTCGTCCTCGTACGACCGCAGGGCCGGCAGCTCGCCCAGCTCCGCCGGGATCACCTCGACGCGGTCACCGGTCTTCACGAAGGTCACCCGTCCGTCCCCGACGGCGTACGTCAACCGCCGGTTCACCCGGTACGTACCGCCCTGCACGTCCGTCCAGGGCAGCATGCGCAGCAGCCAGCGCGAGCTGATCTCCTGCATCTGCGGTACGGACTTGGTGGTGGTGGCCAGGTTCCGCGCCGCCGCCGTACCGAGGCTCTGCTGCTGCCGGGTCTGCTCCGTGCGGACCTCTTCGCCTACCGACATAAGGAATTGCCCTCCCAGTTGTGACCGGCGCCCATCCGTGCCGGGCGTCGGTCTCCGTGACAGAGCCTTCCTCACGGAACGTGGCTGCGGTATTACCCGAATGAGCGGGAATGGATCTTCAACTCCATGGGCATTCATGGTGGTTCCGTTCAGCGGCGGCCCGGCGACCGGACATTGTCCGGATCGGCTCGTACGGGGACGGGGTGATTGGTTGCGCTCACTCCGTTCAGGTACAAGCACCGGTACGAGGCGGCCGCGACCGGCGGCCGTCGCGGCGCGAGAAGGAGGGGCGGCCATGGCCCCACCCATGTCCGCGAGCGCGTTCCTGAACGCTTTGAAAGCGGAGGGCCTCAGGGTCGTCGAGGTCGGCGACTGGCGCGATCACAACCGCAATCACAAGGGCCCCTGGGGGCCGGTCCACGGCGTGATGATCCATCACACGGTCACCCGGGGCAGCGCCCGGACCGTCGAGCTGTGCCGCACGGGCTACGCGGGCCTGCCGGGGCCGCTGTGCCACGGCGTCATCACCAAGGACGGCCGGGTCCACCTCGTCGGCTACGGCAGGGCCAACCACGCGGGCCTGGGCGACGACGACGTGCTGCGCGCCGTGATCGCGGAGAGGTCGCTCCCCGCGGACAACGAGCAGAACACCGACGGCAACCGGCACTTCTACGGCTTCGAGTGCGAGAACCTGGGCGACGGGGACGACCCCTGGCCCGCAGCGCAACTGGAAGCCATCGAGAGGGCCGCCGCCGCGGTCTGCCGCCGCCACGGATGGAACGAACGGTCGGTGATCGGGCATCTGGAGTGGCAGCCCGGGAAGGTGGATCCGCGCGGGTTCACGATGGCGTCGATGCGGACGCGCATCCGTGACCGGCTGAAGTGACGGGATGTATGGGAGCGTACGCGGGTGTGCGGGGTGCCGGGCCCGGCCTGGCGACAATCCGTCGGAAGCTGTCGCCCGGCCCCCTGGGTGCGCGGGAAACCCGCTCCTAGCGTGGTGAGCGATCCCAGGTCCTCCCAGGAAAAGGCCCCGCCATGCAGTACGTCGCCCCCATCGGCATCGGTGTTCTCTACGCCCTGCTGATGTCCCTCGTCCGCGAGCCGCACCGGCGGCGGCTGAACGCCGTCATGGTCGCCGGCGCGGGCGCCGCCTACCTCAGCGGGGGCGGCCTGGGCGGCTGGGAATTCGCCTTCACGGCGCTGATCACCTACGTCGCGTTCCGCGGCCTGGACTCGTGGACGTTCATCGGCGTCGGCTGGCTGCTGCACACCGCGTGGGACGTCGTCCACCACCTCAAGGGCAACCCCATCATCCCGTTCGCCCCCACCTCGTCGCTGGGCTGCGCGATCTGCGATCCGGTGATCGCCCTGTGGTGCCTGTGGGGAGGCCCGTCACTGATCGACCTCGTCCGCCACCGGGGCCGCGGCCACCGCCACGACAGCGCGAATTCCACCCCCGTCGAGGCCGCCGGGCGGCCCGGCACCGGGGAACCGGTCCCGAGCGGCAGTTCGAACTGACGAAGAGTGTCGGCCACGCGTTCGCCTACGGCACGACCGACGGCGGCGGAATTCAGCCATGCTCGCCCCGGACGGCCGGGCGCCCGCCCCGCCCGGCGCCCGGCTCCCCCTGCCGGGCGACAATGGCCCGGTGACCAGCCCGGACACCCCCGACCCAGCGTCCGCCGCCTCCGCCACCGACCGCGCGGGCCTCGCGGAGCTGCACCCCCGCCTGCCCTCGCCGGTGCAGGACATCGCGGACGAGCGGTTCGAGCGGCGCGGGGTCCGGCTGCTGCTGAAACGGGACGACCTGATCCACCCGGAACTGATCGGAAACAAGTGGCGCAAACTCGCGCCGAATCTCGCGGCGGCAGCCGGTCGGACCGTGCTCACCTTCGGTGGCGCGTACTCCAACCATCTGCGGGCCACCGCCGCCGCCGGCCGGCTGCTCGGTCTGCGCACGGTCGGCGTGGTGCGCGGCCAAGAGCTCGCCGACCGCCCCCTCAACCCCTCGCTGGCCCGGTGCGCGGCCGCCGGCATGCGGCTGCACTTCGTCGACCGGGCGACCTATCGCCGCAAGACCGCGCCCGGCACCTTGGCAGCCGTGCTGCACGCGGCGGGCGCCGAGGACGCGTACGTCGTCCCCGAGGGCGGCAGCAACCCCCTGGCCGTGCGCGGTTGCCGGGTGCTCGGGGAGGAGTTGGCCGGCCGGGCGGACGTCGTCGCGGTGGCGTGCGGCACGGGCGGGACGCTCGCCGGGCTGGCCGCCGGACTCGGCTCCGGTGCTCGCGCACTGGGCGTTCCGGTACTGAAGGGCGGCTTTCTGGCCACGGACATACGTGCCCTTCAGGCCGAGGCGTTCGGCGGTCCGCGCGGCGACTGGGGCCTGGAGGACCGCTTCCACTTCGGCGGTTACGCCCGTACCGCCCCGGAGCTCGAGGAGTTCGCCGCGGACTTCGAGCAACGTCACGGCGTACCCGTCGAACGTGTCTATGTCGCCAAGTTGCTTTACGCCCTTGTCTCCCTGGCCGAGGAGAACGCGTTCCCGCGCGGGAGCACGGTCGCGGCGGTCGTCACCGGCCGCCCCTTCCCGTGAGCACGTGAGCACGTGAGCACGTGAGCACGTGACTACAAGAGCACGGTGGCAGACTGGTTCCAGCATCTCGTCGAGCACGTCCCCGTGTGACGCGAGAGGACTCCGGCAACGGACGGTTCGACCGTGTGACGTCTGGGTACGTCAATCCGGCGCGCGCTCTTCCCTTTCGGGCCCGCAGACCCCTAGCCACGGAGCGTATCCGTGGTTTTACTATGAGTGACAGCACGGGTCGGGGTCCCGGGGACAGGACCGTCGGGAGCGCGGTAGCGTCACCGCTGAACCACGTATCGCGTTGCCGGGGGCGACCCCGGCCCTGAACGCTTGTACCACCTTGGAGGTGAGGGTGTCCCAGATCGCAGGCGAGCCCGCGACCCAGGACTTCGTGGAAGTCCGGCTGCCGGCCGCGGGTGCCTACCTGTCGGTGCTGCGTACGGCCACGGCCGGTCTCGCGGCCCGGTTGGACTTCACCCTCGACGAGATCGAGGACCTGCGCATCGCGGTCGACGAGGCCTGCGCGATCCTGCTTCAGCAGGCCGTGCCGGGTTCGGTGCTCAGTTGTGTCTTCCGCCTCGTCGACGACTCGCTCGAGGTCACGGTCTCGGCGCCGACCACGGACGGTCACGCTCCCTCGCGTGACACCTTCGCGTGGACCGTCCTGTCCGCTCTCGCGGGCAAGGTCTCCTCCGCCGTGGACGACGACAAAACCGTTTCGATCAGCCTCTACAAACAGCGCGGCGCGGGACCCGGGCCGGCGTGAGGAACGAGGACGGGCCGGTGCGGGACGAAGAACGCGGCACACGGGGGCTGCCTGCCGAGCGGATGCCGGGCGGTATCGACGGCATCGACGCCATCCCGGAACAGGCCCGGCCCCATCCGGAGGACGACTCCGCTCAGGCCGGTCCGCCGGGCGGCGGGCAGCCCGGCGGTGCCGCACGGAGTACGCCCGAGGCCGGGCGGCGGCCCGGGGCCTCCCCCGGACACCGGGAAGCCCCGGCGCGGGCGAGGCCGACGGCGGGGGACGAGGCGAGCGCTCGGGGAAGGGCGACGGGCGGGACGATGAACGAGCACGAGCGACACGCCGAGAGCGAGGTGCCGCGGACGCCGAGCGCACAGGGCGTCCAGCACACCCCGGTGACGCACGGCGCGCAGCGCGACCCGCAGGACCGCAGCGGGGCACGCGCCTTGTTTCTCGAGCTGCGCACCCTGCAGGACGGCAGTCCCGAGTACGCGGAGCTGCGCAACCGGCTGGTCCGCATGCATCTGCCGCTCGTCGAGCACCTCGCGCGCCGCTTCCGCAACCGCGGGGAACCCCTGGACGACCTGACCCAGGTCGCCACCATCGGTCTGATCAAGTCGGTCGACCGCTTCGACCCGGACCGCGGCGTGGAGTTCTCGACGTACGCGACCCCGACGGTCGTCGGCGAGATCAAGCGGCACTT
The DNA here is from genome assembly GCF_003143855.1 of Streptomyces sp. NWU339. GTDB lineage: Bacteria > Actinomycetota > Actinomycetes > Streptomycetales > Streptomycetaceae > Streptomyces. The sequence goes on along the minus strand of NZ_QFRK01000002.1, from coordinate 325,730 downwards.
CCGCGACAAGGGCTGGGCGGTCCGTGTCCCCCGCCGGCTGCAGGAGCTGCGACTGGCGCTGACGACGGCCACGGCCGAGCTCTCGCAGCTGCACGGCCGTTCCCCCACGGTGCACGAGCTCGCCGAGAAGCTGGCGATCTCGGAGGAGGAGGTCCTGGAGGGCCTGGAGTCCGCCAACGCGTACTCCACGCTGTCCCTGGACGTCCCCGACACCGACGACGAGTCCCCGGCGGTCGCGGACACCCTGGGCGCCGAGGACGAGGCGTTGGAGGGGGTGGAGTACCGCGAGTCGCTCAAGCCGCTGCTGGAGGATCTCCCTCCGCGCGAGAAACGGATTCTGCTGCTGCGCTTCTTCGGCAACATGACCCAGTCGCAGATCGCACAGGAGGTCGGCATCTCACAGATGCACGTCTCCCGGCTGCTGGCCCGCACGCTGGCGCAACTGCGCGAGAAGCTTCTCGTAGAGGAGTGAGCGAGGAGTGACCCGCCGCACGGTGGAACGAGCCGCCGCGCGGCGGGAGCGAACGGCAGCGGCACCCGAACGGCAACGGCGGCCCGGGAGGTGGGGAGCTACTTCTCGGCGTTCCCGGGTCCCCGGATGCCGAGGGCCCGGGTCGTCTCGGGGTTGAGCAGCAGTACCAGGGCCGTCACGGCCACCACCGCGAGCACGATCCCCGCCGGGATGGCCACACTGTCGGACTGCAGCAGGTTGTAGGCCACCGGCAGCGCCAGGAGCTGGGTGACGACGGCCGGGCCGCGGCTCCAGCTTCGGCGGCCGAGCAGCCCGCGCGCGGCGAGCAGCGGCAGAAGTGCGAGCACCACCAGCGTGAGTCCGCCGGTGACGGCCTGCTGCCGGTCGTCCGGTTGACCGGTGATCCCGCGGACCAGCATCCAGACCCCGCCGGCCAGCAGGCCCAGCCCCTCCAGGGCGGCGAGCCCCGCGGCGTACGTCAGACGGCGCGGGCGGGGGCCGGCGGTGTCCGGAGTGGTGGTGGGGGTCTGCTCGCTGCTCACCCCTGAAGGGTAGCCCTCGCTCGCACGCGCCCCCGTGCCGAGGTTCGCGCCCCCGGTCCCACCCGGTGTCCGTTTTCGATCACCCCTCGGCCTGGGCTCCGGTACCGCCCAGTAGGTACCCTGCAACGCATGCGTGCACTTCTCGTGGTCAATCCGGCGGCAACCACCACGAGTGCGCGTACGCGCGACGTGCTGATCCACGCGCTCGCCAGTGAGATGAAACTGGAAGCGGTGACCACCGAGTACCGGGGGCACGCACGGGACCTGGGCCGGCAGGCGGCGGAGAGCGACGACATCGATCTGGTGGTGGCCCTCGGCGGCGACGGCACGGTCAACGAGGTCGTCAACGGCCTGCTGCACGCCGGCCCCGACCCGGAGCAGCTGCCCGGCCTCGCCGTGGTCCCCGGCGGCTCCACCAATGTCTTCGCCCGCGCCCTGGGCCTGCCCAACCAGCCCGTGGAGGCCACCGGCGTCCTGCTGGACGCGCTGCGCGAGAGGCGCGAGCGCACCGTCGGCCTGGGCCTGACGTCGGGCACACCGGGGACGGACGACGAGGCCGTGCCGTCCCGCTGGTTCACGTTCAACGCGGGACTGGGCTTCGACGCCGGGGTGGTCGGCCGGGTGGAACAGCACCGTGAGCGGGGCAAGAAGTCCACTCACGCGCTGTACATGCGTCAGGTGGTGCGCCAGTTGCTCGGAGAGCCGCGCCGTCGGCACGGGGTGATAACGCTGGAGCAGCCGGGCGAGGACCCGGTCACCGATCTGCTGCTCTCCATAGTGTCGAACGCCTCCCCGTGGACGTTTCTCGGCAATCGCCCGATCTACGCGTCACCTAAGGCCTCGTTCGATACCGGCCTCGACATCTTCGGTCTGAAGCGGCTGTCCACCGCCACCGTTGCCCGGTATGGCACCCAGTTGCTCACTTCGTCCCCCGAGCGCGGGCCCCGGGGCAGGCACGTGGTCGCCGGACACGATCTGACCCAGTTCACCTTGCATTCGAAGGTGCCACTGCCCCTCCAGATGGACGGTGACCACCTCGGACTGCGCACCAGCGTGACGTTCACAGGCGTTCGCCGTGCACTGCGTGTGATTGTGTGAGCGGAAAAGGCTAAAGTCCTTTCACTCGAACGTTTAGGCCAGGATCCACCCCATGGAAGTACGGCTGTGACCTAGTCGACACCGATGAATCAAAAAAAACTTTCCGGAAGGGGTTGTATCCGCCGCCGAGGTTTGCGAGTCTCTACATGGCGATCAGGACGGCCCGCAGCATCGGCCTCCACAGATCGCCGGAACCCCCTTCACACCCAAGGACCACGCCAGGGAACCTGGCGTTCGGCCCTTCACTTGTTGGGGGATTCGTGAAAGCGTTCACATTCACAAGCCATCGTGTAGTTCACACCAAGGAGAGGTAGCAGCCATGGACTGGCGTCACAACGCCGTTTGCCGCGAGGAAGACCCCGAGCTGTTCTTCCCCATCGGCAACACCGGTCCTGCGCTGCTGCAGATCGAGGAAGCCAAGGCCGTCTGCCGTCGCTGCCCGGTGATCGAGAGCTGCCTGCAGTGGGCACTCGAGTCCGGTCAGGACAGCGGCGTCTGGGGTGGTCTCAGCGAGGACGAGCGCCGCGCGATGAAGCGCCGCGCCGCTCGCAACCGGGCCCGTCAGGCATCCGCCTGACAACCCACCCCTGCTGACAGCCTGAGCTTGGCGGCGCGTACAGCGCGTACGCATCTCCCGCCCCCGAGCCGCAGCACGCAGTTCCCCCGATGCTCCCCCGAGTTCTCGGCTCACCTCGAGCCGGAGGGGAACGCCATCGAACAAGCGAAGAGCCCCGGACCGGGAAACGGTCCGGGGCTCTTCGTTTGTCGCTCCGCGTCACTTGTTCATGTCCACCGGGATGTCCAGGATCACCCGGGTGCCCCCTTCCGGGGCCGGGACCATGTCGAAGGTGCCGCTCAACTCGCCCTCGACCAGGGTCCGCACGATGTGCAGGCCCAGGTTGCCCGCAGTGTGCGGGTCGAAGCCCTCGGGCAGGCCGACGCCGTCGTCCTGGACGGTGACCAGCAGGCGGGTCTCCTTCGTGGTGCCACCGCGGACCGCGGTCACCTCGACCGTGCCGGTCTCCCCCTCACGGAAGCCGTGCTCCAGGGCGTTCTGAAGCACCTCCGTCAGCACCATCGACAGCGGGGTGGCGACCTCGGCGTCGAGTATGCCGAAGCGGCCGGTGCGCCGGCCGGTGACCTTGCCCGGGGAGATCTCGGCAACCATCGCCAGGACCCGGTCGGCGATCTCGTCGAACTCCACGCGCTCGTCCAGGTTCTGAGAAAGCGTCTCGTGCACGATCGCGATGGACCCGACCCGGCGCACCGCTTCCTCCAGCGCCGCGCGGCCGCGTTCGGAACCGATCCGCCGGGCCTGGAGGCGCAGCAGCGCCGCCACCGTCTGGAGGTTGTTCTTCACCCGGTGGTGGATTTCCCGGATGGTCGCGTCCTTGGTGATCAGCTCTCGTTCACGGCGGCGAAGTTCGGTGACGTCCCGGAGCAGGACCAGTGAACCGATGCGGGTTCCCTTCGGCTTGAGCGGGATCGCCCGGAACTGGATCACCCCGCCGGTCGCCTCGATCTCGAACTCGCGCGGCGCCCAGCCGCTGGCGACCTTGGCGAGTGCTTCGTCCACCGGCCCGCGGGAAGGGGCGAGTTCGGCGGTCGTCCGGCCGAGATGGTGGCCGACGAGGTCTGCCGCGAGACCCATGCGGTGGTAGGCGGACAGGGCGTTCGGGGAGGCGTACTGGACGATGCCCTCGGCGTCGAGCCGGATCAGCCCGTCGCCCACCCGGGGCAGGGCACCCATGTCGAGCTGCCGGTCCGCGAACGGGAAGGCTCCGGTGGCGATCATCTGCGCGAGGTCGGAGGCGCTCTGCAGGTAGGTGAGTTCCAGCCGGCTGGGGGTGCGCACCGTGAGGAGGTTGGTGTTGCGGGCGATGACGCCGAGAACGCGGTCCTCACGCCGTACGGGGATGGACTCGACGCGGACCGGGACCTCCTCGCGCCACTCCGGGTCGCCCTCCCGTACGATCCGTCCCTCGTCCAGGGCCACGTCCAGCATGGGCCGGCGACCGCGCGGGACGAGATGGCCGACCATGTCGTCCTGGTGCGAGGTCGGGCCGGTGTTGGGCCGCATCTGGGCGACGGAGACATAACGGGTGCCGTCCCGGGTGGGGATCCATAGGACCAGGTCGGCGAAGGACAGGTCGGAGAGCAGCTGCCACTCCGAGACCAGCAGATGCAGCCACTCGAGGTCGGTCTCGTTGAGAGCCGTATGCCGACGTACGAGTTCGTTCATGGTGGGCACGTCAGCGAGCGTACCGGGGCGTCGTACCCTCCCCGGAAACACCCGCGGGCCGCGGCGCCTGAGAGGGACCCTCAGCCCTCCCGGCACCGCAGCCCGGAGCGACATCGGCCGCGGGGTGTGCGGTCCCGGTCGGCCGAGGGGGTGAGGAACCGGGGCAGTCAGGGCAGAGAGCTCCGGATCCTCGGTCCGCCTTCCTGTGCGGGGAAGGCAGGCTGGTGTGCACTGATACGCATTGTGGACTAGACCACTACCCGTGTCCATGTGTCGGATGCTGTTCGCTGTTGTCTTTTTCCGCAGCGACTCTCCACGCCGGCTTTCTGCACCGGCTTCCTGCGTTGACTTTCAGCGTCGACTTCCAGCGTCGACTTCCAGCGTCGCGTTTTCCATGATCACGCGGAGACGGGTCCACGGTCGCCCGCTGTGCAGCCTATCCCGCGGGGGCGCGGTGCGGGACCGGAAGAGCACGGTGATTTCGGCGATTGGGCCGTGACCGCCCCGCCCTGGGATGCTGAGGCGGGACCGAGGGCCCGGCACCCGCGGCCTCGGCCCGGGACGGAACCCCGGTTCTGTTAAATTGATATTGGTCTAAACCATACGACTCGTCCGCCCGTCCCGGGCCGGTCATCAGTCGAGTCCCCTCTCAGATCGGCAGGCTCAGCGTGGAAGTTGTCATCGTTCCGGACGCCAAGGCCGGCGGCGAACTCATCGCCGGGGCCATGGCGCACCTCCTGCGGCGCAGGCCCGACGCCCTGCTCGGCGTGGCCACCGGCTCCACACCGCTGCCCGTCTACCAGGCGCTGGCCGACCAGGTGCGCTCCGGTGCCGTGGACACCTCCCGGGCGAGGATCGCCCAGCTCGACGAGTACGTGGGGCTGCCCGTCGATCACCCCGAGTCCTACCGTTCGGTGGTCCGGCGCGAGGTGCTGGAGCCGCTCGGGATCGGGACGGACGCCTTCCTCGGCCCCGACGGTTCGGCCGAGGACGTGCAGGCCGCGTGCGAGGCGTACGACAAGGCGCTGGGCGACGCCGGCGGCATCGACCTGCAGCTGCTCGGCATCGGGACGGACGGGCACATCGGGTTCAACGAGCCGTGCTCCTCACTCGTCTCGCGCACCCGGATCAAGACGCTGACCGAGCAGACCCGGATGGACAACGCGCGCTTCTTCGAGGGCGACGTCGACCAGGTCCCGCACCACGTCATCACCCAGGGCATCGGCACCATCCTGGAGGCCCGCCACCTGGTGCTGTTCGCCACCGGCGAGGGCAAGGCGGAGGCGATCGCCGCGACCGTCGAGGGCCCGCTGGCCGCCGTGTGCCCGGCGTCCGCCCTGCAGCTGCACCCGCACGCCACGGTCGTCGTCGACGAGGCCGCCGCCGGCAAGCTCAAGTTCGCCGACTACTTCCGGTACGCCCACGTGAACAAGCCGGACTGGCAGGGGATCTGACCGAAAGCGCCGAAGGCGCCGTGGGCACCGGGTACCCACGGGCCGCCCCGGTGGACTAGACCAGCCTCCGCCCCAGGGGTATACAGAGGGGATCACGGAGCGTGCGGGGGGCGCCCCCCGCCCACAGCCGTGCCACGATGTGAGCCGGGGCCGATGGGGTGTCGGTCGTTCGGCACTCGGAGCCGGGAAGGCAGAGCATGAGCACCGACGTCAACAGTACGGAGAGCGAGGTCGGGACCACGGTCCGTACGGCTCGCGTGCCCAAGTACTACCGGTTGAAGAAGCACCTGCTGGACATGACCGAGACGGCTCCGCCCGGCACGCCGGTCCCGCCCGAGCGCACCCTGGCGGCGGAGTTCGACACCTCGCGCACCACCGTGCGCCAGGCGCTCCAGGAGCTGGTGGTCGAGGGCCGCCTGGAGCGCATCCAGGGCAAGGGCACCTTCGTCGCCAAGCCCAAGGTCTCGCAGGCGCTGCAGCTCACCTCGTACACCGAGGACATGCGCGCCCAGGGTCTGGAGCCCACCTCCCAGCTGCTGGACGTCGGCTACATCACCGCCGACGACGGGCTCGCCGAACTGCTCGACATCACCCCCGGCGGACGGGTGCTGCGCATCGAGCGGCTGCGCATGGCCAACGGGGAGCCGATGGCCATCGAGACCACCCACCTGAGCGCGAAGCGCTTCCCGGCGCTGCGCCGCAGCCTCGTCAAGTACACCTCCCTCTACACCGCCCTCGCCGAGGTGTACGACGTCCACCTGGCAGAGGCCGAGGAGACCATCGAGACCTCGCTGGCCACCCCGCGCGAGGCCGGCCTGCTCGGCACCGATGTGGGACTGCCCATGCTGATGCTCTCCCGGCACTCCCGGGACCGGGACGGGCAGCCGGTGGAGTGGGTGCGGTCGGTGTACCGGGGCGACCGGTACAAGTTCGTCGCCCGCCTGAAGCGCCCCCAGGACTGAGCCCCGGAGGGATCGACGGGGGTTTCACCGGGGATTCCGCCGCTGTCCGGGCGAGGTTCCGTGGAGTTTAAGTACGCAATCCCCGCGAGGGGTTCCGTCCCGGCCCGCCGCGACCTAGATTTCCTGCGCGTCAAACAGGCGATCAGCGAGGGGACGGAACCGTTCTATGTCGCAAGCCCCAGAAACCAGCAGATGGCCGGTGGTGACGCCGATGCGCGTCGTCATCGCCGTCTGCCTCCTGGCACCGTTCGTGGCCCTGATGTGGGTCGGCTCGTATGCGAAGACCGACCCCGTCCTCATGGGCATCCCGTTCTTCTACTGGTACCAGATGCTGTGGGTGCCGGTCTCCGCCTCACTGACGATGACCGCGTACAAGCTGTGGCAGCGTGACCAGCGCGCCCGCGCGGCCTCGAAGGGCGGTGCTCAGCGGTGAACGACGGCGTGAACGGCGTGGCACTCGCCGTCTTCATTTTCTTCTTCGTCCTCGTCACGGTGATGGGCTTTCTGGCCGCCCGCTGGCGCAAGGCCGCGAACGAGCACAGCCTCGACGAATGGGGCCTGGGCGGGAGGTCGTTCGGCACCTGGGTCACCTGGTTCCTGCTCGGCGGCGACCTGTACACGGCGTACACCTTCGTGGCCGTACCGGCGGCGATCTACGCGGCCGGCGCGGCGGGCTTCTTCGCGGTGCCGTACACGGTCCTCGTGTACCCGCTGATCTTCACCTTCCTGCCCCGGCTGTGGTCGGTTTCGCACAAGCACGGCTACGTGACGACGTCCGACTTCGTGCGCGGGCGGTTCGGCTCCAAGGGGCTGTCGCTGGCGGTGGCGCTCACCGGCATCCTGGCGACGATGCCGTACATCGCGCTCCAACTGGTCGGCATCCAGGCGGTGCTGGACGTGATGGGCGTCGGCGGCGGGGAGAGCACCCACTGGTTCGTCAAGGACCTGCCGCTGCTGATCGCCTTCGGTGTGCTGGCGGCGTACACGTATTCGTCGGGTCTGCGGGCCCCCGCGCTGATCGCGTTCGTGAAGGACACGCTGATCTATCTCGTGATCGCGGTGGCGATCATCTACATCCCGATCAAGCTGGGCGGCTTCGACGCCATCTTCGCCAAGGCGAGCGAGGCGTACAGCGAGACCAACCCGGCCACGGGCGCGCCGCGCGGTTCGCTGGTGCCGGGCGAGGCGGGGCAGTGGACTTACGCCACGCTGGCGTTGGGCTCGGCGCTCGCGCTGTTCATGTACCCGCACTCGATCACCGCGACGCTGTCCTCGCGCAGCCGTGAGGTGATCCGCCGCAACACCACGATCCTGCCGCTGTACTCACTGATGCTGGGTCTGCTGGCGCTGCTCGGTTTCATGGCGATCGCGGCCGGGATCGATGTGAGCAACGGGCAACTGGCGATCCCGCAGTTGTTCGAGAACATGTTCCCGGACTGGTTCGCCGGTGTGGCCTTCGCGGCGATCGGCATCGGTGCGCTGGTGCCGGCGGCGATCATGTCGATCGCGGCCGCGAACCTGTTCACCCGCAACATCTACAAGGACTTCCTCAAGCCCGACGCGACACCGGCGCAGGAGACCAAGGTCTCCAAGGTGGTCTCGCTGCTGGTGAAGGTGGGTGCGCTGGTCTTCGTCCTCACCATGGACAAGACGGTCGCCATCAACTTCCAGCTGCTCGGCGGCATCTGGATCCTGCAGACCTTTCCCGCCCTGGTGGGCGGCCTGTTCACCCGCTGGTTCCACCGCTGGGCGCTGCTCGGCGGCTGGGCGGTCGGCATGGTCTACGGCACGGTCGCGGCGTACGGGGTGGCCTCGCCCACGCAGAAGCACTTCGGCGGTTCGTCGGACGAGATCCCGGGCATCGGCGAGATCGGCTACATCGGTCTCACCGCCTTCGTGCTCAACGCCCTGGTGACGATCGCCCTGACGTTCGCCCTGAGGGCGGCCAAGGCCCCCGAGGGCATCGACGAGACCCGGCCGCAGGACTACACGGCGGACGCGGGCGACCCGGGTGTCAGCACGGAGCTGCCCCTGGACACGGCGGAGAGCAAGCACTGACGCACCCGGCGTCCGGCTCCAGCCCCCTCGCGGGGCTCACGGGCCGTCGGAGAAATCCGGCGGCCCGTCGCCGTTCCGTCGGGCACACTCGCCTCATGGACATCGTCACCCGGCCGGTGGAGCCGTACGAGTACGAGGAACTCGGCGAGCTCACCGCGCAGGCCTATCTCCTGGACGGGCTGCTCGACTTCGGGGAGAGCGACGCGTACCTCGGCCGGCTCCGGGACGTGGCGGGGCGGGCGGCGGCCGCCGAGGTGCTGGTCGCCGTGGAGCGGGGGACGGTGCTGGGCGGGGTGACCTTCGTGCCGGGCCCCGGTCCGATGGCCGACATAGCGGGGCCGGACGAGGCGGAGATCCGGATGCTGGCGGTCGCCCGCGCGGGCCGGGGCCGTGGCGCCGGGGAGGCCCTGGTGCGCGCCTGCGTCGACCGGGCACGGGCGATCGAGGGGTGCCGTCGGATCGTGCTGTCGACCCAGCGCACCATGCATTCCGCCCACCGCGTCTACGAACGGCTGGGTTTCACCCGCACCCCCGGACGCGACTGGAACCCGCTGCCGGACCTGGACGACGTCATGCTGCTCACCTACGAGCTGACGCTCTGACATTACCGCGCTCCAGCACCACCCTGACACAAGATATGGGTCCGCTGGCGGCACACGGCACAAGATGTATGCTCATGCTTGCTGTCGCCGCAGGGGAATCCGGTGTGAATCCGGAACTGTCCCGCAACGGTGTACTTGTGCGTGTCCGCGTTTCCCGCGTGCCCGCACGGGCTTCAGTCCGAGGACCTGCCGACAGTGCGCCCGGCCGTCCGGTCCGGGTGCCTGACGTCCGGGCCTCGTGGAATGGGCCGGTGGACGCGAGGTGCGTGCGCGCGCCCGTGTGCTGCCCCCTGCCCTCGACGAGGCCCCGTGCCGAGCGAGGGAGAGCCTCACGTGACCATCGCGCCAGCCGATCCGGCTTCAGCGGTCGACGTGACCGACATGAGCGACGTGAGCGACGGCCCCGGTGCCGCGCTGCTGCGGACCCTGACCGAGCTGACCGCCGACCTCCAGGGCGCCGACCCCGGCCGGGTCGCCGCCGCCGCGCTGCGCGGCCGGTCCGCCCATGCGGACGAGACCGAGCTGCGGGAGCTGGCCACCGAGGCGGCGGCCGGGCTCATCTCCGAGGACCCCGCCTACTCCCGGCTCGCCGCACGGCTGCTGACGCTCGGCATCCGTGCCGAGGCCGCCTCGCAGGGTGTCACGTCGTTCACCTCCTCGATCTCGACGGGACACCGCGAGGGCCTCGTCGCGGACCGGACCGCCGAGTTCGTCGTGCTGCACGCGGCCCGCCTCGACGCGCTGGTCGACCCCGGCGCGGACGACCGTTTCGGCTACTTCGGCCTGCGCACCCTGCACAGCCGCTACCTGCTGCGGCATCCGGTCACCCGCAAGGTCGTCGAGACACCGCAGCACTTCCTGCTGCGGGTCGCCGCCGGTCTCGCCGAGAACGGCACCCCCCGCTCGGTGGACGAAGTCGCCGCGCTGTACGGCCTGATGAGCCGCCTGGAGTACCTTCCCTCCTCCCCCACCCTGTTCAACTCCGGTACCCGGCACCCCCAGATGTCGTCCTGCTACCTCCTCGACTCACCCAAGGACGAGCTGGACTCCCTCTACGACCGCTACCACCAGGTGGCCCGCCTCTCCAAGCACGCCGGCGGCATCGGCCTGTCCTACTCCCGCGTCCGCTCCCGCGGTTCGCTGATCCGCGGCACCAACGGGCACTCAGGCGGCATCGTCCCGTTCCTGAAGACCCTGGACTCCTCGGTCGCCGCCGTGAACCAGGGCGGCCGGCGCAAGGGCGCGGCGGCGGTCTACCTGGAGACCTGGCACTCGGACGTCGAGGAGTTCCTGGAGCTGCGCGACAACACCGGTGAGGACGCCCGCCGTACGCACAACTTGAACCTCGCGCACTGGGTGCCGGACGAGTTCATGCGTCGGGTCAGCGCCGACGCGCCGTGGTCGCTGTTCTCCCCGTCCGACGTCCCGGACCTGGTCGACCTGTGGGGCGAGGAGTTCGACGCGGCCTACCGGGCCGCCGAGGCGGCGGGTCTGGCGACGAAGAAGCTCCCCGCGCGGGAGCTGTACGGGCGCATGATGCGCACCCTCGCCCAGACCGGCAACGGCTGGATGACCTTCAAGGACGCCGCCAACCGCACCGCCAACCAGACCGCCGAGCCGGGCCACGTCATCCACTCGTCCAACCTGTGCACGGAGATCCTCGAGGTCACCAGTGACGGGGAGACGGCGGTCTGCAACCTCGGGTCGGTCAACCTCGGCGCGTTCGTCGACCGGGCGAACGGCGGCCTCGACTGGGAGCGGCTGGACGCCACCGTCCGCACCGCCGTCACCTTCCTGGACCGGGTCGTCGACATCAACTTCTACCCGACCGAGCAGGCGCGCCGTTCCAACGCCCGCTGGCGCCCGGTGGGGCTGGGCGTGATGGGCCTCCAGGACGTCTTCTTCCAGCTCCGGCTGCCCTTCGACTCCCCCGGGGCGAAGGCCCTCTCGGCCCGTATCGCCGAGCGGATCATGCTCGCCGCGTACGAGACGTCCGCCGACCTCGCCGAGTCCCACGGCCCCCTGCCGGCCTGGGAGAAGACGCGTACGGCCCGGGGTGTCCTGCACCCCGACCACTACGGCGTGGAGGCGACCTGGCCCGAGCGGTGGGCCGCGCTGCGCGAGCGCATGGGCACGACCGGCCTGCGCAACTCGCTGCTCCTGGCGATCGCGCCGACCGCCACCATCGCCTCGATCGCGGGCGTGTACGAGTGCATCGAGCCGCAGGTGTCCAACCTGTTCAAGCGCGAGACGTTGTCCGGCGAGTTCCTCCAGGTCAACTCGTACCTGGTGGACGACCTGAAGCGGCTGGGCGTCTGGGACGCGCGGACCCGTGAGGCGCTGCGCGAGGCGGGGGGCTCGGTGCAGGACTTCACCTGGATCCCCGAGGAGGTGCGCGGGCTGTACCGCACCGCGTGGGAGATCCCGCAGCGCTCTCTGATCGACATGGCCGCCGACCGCACCCCGTTCCTGGACCAGTCGCAGTCGCTGAACCTGTTCATGGAGACGCCGACCATCGGCAAACTCTCCTCGATGTACGCCTACGCCTGGAAGCGGGGCCTGAAGACCACGTACTACCTGCGCTCGCGCCCCGCGACCCGCATCGCCCGCGCGGCCCAGGGCCAAGCCCGAACGCAAGCACCCTCCCCGGCCCCCGGCCGGCAGTCGGCGTCCGACCCCGAAGCGGTCGCCTGCTCCCTTGAGAACCCCGAGTCCTGCGAGGCCTGCCAGTGATGTCCAGCACCGCCACCACCGCCCGAGCCCAGAACCTCCTCGACCCGGGCTTCGAGCTCACCCTGCGCCCCATGCGCTACCCCGACTTCTACGAGCGCTACCGGGACGCCATCAAGAACACCTGGCACGTGGAGGAGGTCGACCTCCACTCGGACGTCGCCGACCTGGCGAAGCTCAGTCCGGAAGAGCAGCACCTGATCGGGCGGCTGGTGGCCTTCTTCGCCACCGGCGACTCGATCGTGGCCAACAACCTGGTGCTCACCCTCTACAAGCACATCAACTCCCCGGAAGCACGGCTGTATCTGTCCCGGCAGCTGTTCGAGGAGGCGGTGCACGTCCAGTTCTATCTGACCCTGCTGGACACCTATCTGCCCGCCCCGGAGGACCGTGCCGCCGCCTTCGCCGCGGTGGAGAACATCCCCTCCATCCGCGAGAAGGCCGAGTTCTGCTTCACGTGGATGGACTCGGTGGAGAAGCTCGACCGGCTGGAGACGCGGGCCGACCGCCGCCGTTTCCTGCTCAACCTGATCTGCTTCGCCGCGTGCATCGAGGGCCTGTTCTTCTACGGGGCGTTCGCCTACGTCTACTGGTTCCGCAGCCGGGGTCTGCTGCACGGTCTCGCGACGGGCACCAACTGGGTGTTCCGGGACGAGACGATGCACATGTCCTTCGCCTTCGACGTGGTCGACACCGTGCGCAAGGAGGAGCCGGAGCTGTTCGACGACCGGCTTCAGCAGGAGGTGACGGACATGCTGCGCGAGGCGGTCGAGGCGGAACTGCAGTTCGGGCGCGACCTGTGCGGCGACGGGCTGCCGGGCATGAACACCGAGTCGATGCGGCAGTACCTGGAGTGCGTCGCCGACCAGCGTCTCGTCCGCCTGGGCTTCACGCCGGTGTACGGCTCGGACAACCCGTTCTCCTTCATGGAGTTGCAGGGCGTCCAGGAGCTCACGAACTTCTTCGAGCGGCGTCCGTCCGCGTACCAGGTCGCCGTGGAGGGCACGGTCGACCTGGACGAGGACTTCTAGGACGGTCCGCAGGGCCTGGGGCCCGTCCGGCATCCGCCGGGGTGCCACCCGTTCTCACGCCGCGCGTGCGGTGTGCTGTGAGGTGGCACTCCGTGCGGGGCCGTGCACGGTGCTCCCCGCCGGCCGGGACGGCCCGACGACCGTGAGTCGCCACGCGGCAGCCGCGCGTCCCGCCGCTTCCCGCCCCGCCGCTTCCCGCCCCGCCGCTTCCCGTTCGGCCGCGGCGCTGTCGGCCTCGGCCCGCCTCAGCTGCCGGTCCGTCCTCCGGTCGCGCGCGATGCCGACGACGGCGGGGAGAACCATCAGGGCGAGCAGTCCGAGGACGAACAGCATTCCGGTCAGTGCTTCCATCTGCGTCGTGTCCATGTGCATCACTGTCGCGCCGGACACTCCCCGCCAACCAGTGGCAGAACTGCCGCACCCCCTCGATTTACTGCCATCGGCGAGGCACACTGGAGCCATGCTCCGTAATGTGGCCGTCGTCCTGCTCGACGGCGTGAACCCCTTCGAACTCGGCGTCGTCTGCGAGGTCTTCGGCGTCGACCGCAGCGATGAGGGCCTGCCCGTCTACAATTTCGCGGTCGCCTCGGCCGAAGGCCCCACCCTGCGCAGCAACACGGGCTTCTCACTCCAGGTCGAGCACGGCCTGGAGCGCCTGGAGACGGCGGACCTCATCGCCGTACCCGCCGGGTCGTGCTACGAGACACGGGACTTCCCGCCCGAGCTGCTGGACGCGCTGCGCCAGGGTGTGGACCGGGGCGCCCGGGTCCTCAGCGTCTGCTCCGGTGTGTTCGTGCTCGCCGCCGCCGGCCTCCTCGACGACCGGCGCGCCGCCGTCCACTGGCGCCATGCGGATGCGCTGACCAGGAGGTATCCCCACCTGACCGTCGAGCCGGAGGTGCTCTACGTCGACGAGGACCCGGTGATCACCTCCGCGGGCACCGCTGCCGGTATCGACGCCTGTCTGCATCTCGTGCGCAAGGAACAGGGCTCCGCCGTCGCCAACCGGATCGCGCGGCGCATGGTGGTGCCCCCGCACCGCGACGGGGGTCAGGCCCAGTACATCGAGCGACCGTTGCCGCAGTCCGGGGGCGACACCGTCTCCGAGGTGCTGGTGTGGATGGAGCGCCATCTGGACGAGGAGGTCACGGTCGAGCAGCTCGCGGCCCGCGCCCACATGTCCCCGCGCACCTTCGCCCGCCGCTTCCAGCAGGAGACCGGCACCACGCCGTACCGCTGGATCCTGCGCCAGCGGGTCCTGCTCGCCCAGCAGCTGCTGGAGGGGACGGACGAGACGGTGGACGCGATCGCGGGCCGTACGGGCTTCGGCAACGCGGCTACGCTGCGCCACCATTTCGTGCGCACCGTGGGCACGACACCGCACACCTACCGGCGGACGTTCCGCGGCCCCGAGGCCGCCTGAACGCCCGCCGGACGGGACGGTTCAGCGCGCGACCGGCCTCAGCAGCAGCCGGTTCGGCCGCAGGGTGATGCCGACCCGGGTGGCGTCGTCGGAGCCGGCCACCTGCTCGAAGCGGTACCTCGTCGCCAGCGCCGCGGTGGTCAGTGTCAGCATGGCCATGGAGAAGTGGTCGCTCGGGCACTTGCGGTTGCCCAGGCTGAAGGGACGCATGGCGTACCTCGGAACGTCCTTCGAGTGTTCCGGAAGCCACCGGTCCGGGTCGAACTCCAGGTTGCGCTCGTACGACTTCGGATCGCGCTGGATCGCGTACGGACTGTAGATGATGTCCGCCCCGGCCGGAATGCGGTAGCCACCGAGTTCCTTGTCGGCGACCGCCCGGCGCGTCAATATCCAGACGGCGGGCCACAAACGCATGGCCTCGACGACGACATTATTGGTGTGGGTGAGCTTGCGGACGTCCTCGAATGCCACCGGACGCCCACCGGTGACGTCGAGTACTTCGTTTCGCACCCTGTCCCCGTGTTCCGGATGCGCGGCGAGTGCCTGAAGCAGCGACATGATCGTGGAAGCGATCGTCTCGCTGCCGGGGGTGAGTATCGCGACCACCTGGTCGTGGATCTCCTGCTCCCCGATCGGGTCGCCATTGTCGTCCTTCGCCGTCAGCAATGCCGTCAGCAAATCGTCCGGCTTTTGACCGGATGCGCGGCGTTCGGCGACGATCTCGTCGACCACGCGGTGCAAATCGGCCAGGGCCCGGTTGAATTCGCGATAGGCCGGCAGCGGCAGCTTGTACAACGGGCCGAGCGGCACCACCATCCGCCGGTACATGCCGCGGAAGACGGTGTCGAGCGCGGCGCACAGCCGCTCCGCCCGCTCGTCCATGTACTCACCGCGCAGCAGACAGCGCGCCGCGACGCGCACGGCGATCCGGAACGACTCGGAGGTGCAGTCGACCGGCTCCCCCGACGCCCAGCGTTCGGTCAGCGCGTGTGCCTCCTCCTCCATGATCGGGCCGTAGGCGGGGATGGCGTCGAGTTTGAAGGCGGGCTGGATGGTGCGCCGCTGACGCCGGTGCAGCGGGCCGTTGGCCGTGGCCACGCCCTCCTTGCCGAGCAGGCCCTCCAGGGACTCCCACAGGGGGCCGGAGATGATGTAGTCGGGATCGAGCGCCAGCGCCCCGGTGAGGGCGGGCGTGGTGACGGCGTACACCGTCTTGGGGCCGAGCTTCAGCCGCACGATGTCGCCGTGGTCGCGCAGCTGGGCCATGAAGGCCAGTGGATCGCGGACCAGTCTGAGGCCGTGGCCCAGGCCGGGGACTCCGCCACCGGCCACCGGAGGCTCGCACGGTTCGGTCGCCGCGGACGCGTCAGACGCGTCGGGCTTCACCGACTCGACGGTCATTTCTCACCTGCCGCTTCGTTGTTGACGTACGGGGGCGTGGAGCGGTCGTCCCAGCTGTCGACCATGTACCGGCCGGACTCGTGGTGGAACCAGTAGACGGAACTGAACCAGTTCCGCATGTTTCCGAGACAGACCCGCACGGCGGCCCCCATTTCCTTTCCTCCCACCGTGCCGTCGTCGAGGCTGTCGGCGAACTTCAAGGCGTTCTTTTCGGCATCCAGGAATTCCGTGATGCATTCCTCGACGCGGCGCCGCACATCGGTGACCGCCTCTTCGAGGGTCAGCCCTTCATGGACGATGAGACTGATTCCGAGATTGTGCACCTCATGACCCGCTATTTCCTTCGGGAGCGAGCAGAGGTCGTTGTACCAGGCGGCGAATTCCTGACTGAGCAGGGCCGCCTTCCGATAGGACGGGTCCTTCCGTACGGCGTCCGGGAGTTCACAGCCCGCACTCGGCTCCAGGAGATCGGTCCAGATCCAGTGTGCGAAGGTGAGCCGACGCAGTTCGAGGTACTCCTCGACGGTCGGGACGATTCCCTCCGTCCGGTTGTGGAACTCCCGGTCGTACGCCTCAATCACCGTGTGGAAGTGCCGGGCGAACCGGGCGTTCCAGGTGTCCGGAAGGAACGAGTACAGCCGCCGCACGCTGTCCGCGAGCCCGGCCACCAGTGGATCCTCGTGACGCAGGTGCTCCGTGGGACTGTCGAGAGCCGTGTGCAGCAGGTCCTTCAGCCGCCGCCAGGCGGCGGGTCGGCCGTGCACGATGTCGCGGTCGTGACGGTCGTCCCAGACGAAGAACCACGCGCTGTAGTCCGCTATCGCCTGCAGGACCTCGTCGGCCGCGTCGGTGTAGTAGCCCGCCATGAGGTCCGTGTAGCACAGGCCATCGGCATATTCGGCCACCTTGTCGGGCTGCATCAGCCGCTTTTCGAGCAGCCACGCACGGGTTTCCTGCTGGAGCCTCGGCCAATACGGATGGAGTCGCCGGGAAAACGCCGCCTCGATCACCGGGAGAGACAGCGCCTGTGGTACCAAGACGGTGGTCGGTTTCGATGTGGTGCCGTGTGACAAAGCATGCACGAACAATCCCCTCTCGGCCGCCAGTTGACATGTGCCCGGTCCTCTCTGCCGGGCGTGCGCCGGTGCGTATCCCCACGCCTCCATTCAGCACCACAACTGACCGCCCTGGGGACGTATTTGCTCCATTCACTACCCCGCGGTGCCGAGATTCTCCCCTTGTGTGGCTGATTTCAGGGTTGATGACCCGTCGAGGGATCGAACACATGACGGAAAGGCGAACGGCGTCCGGTCCGGAAGGGAATCCGGACCGGACGCCGTGCGCAGGTGAGTTCTGTGCCCCGGGGGACCTGAGCGGCGGCAGGGGTCACCGGGCTCCAGGGGGCGAAGGACCCGGTGGTCAGTCGTTGGCGACCACGGGGTAGCGCGGCTCGTTCTCGGCCATCTGCCGCAGCGCGTCCTTGCGTTCCCGCTTGGACAGCCGGTCGATGTAGAGGTAGCCGTAGAGATGGTCGGTCTCGTGCTGCAAACACCGTGCGAAGTAGCCGGTGCCGCGCACCTTGACCGGGTTGCCCTGCTCGTCCTGACCGGTCACCTCGGCGTAGTCGGGCCGGGCCAGCGGAGCGTACGCGGTGGGTACCGACAGGCAGCCCTCGTTGGTGTCGTCCAGCCGGCGCCTCTCGGCGGGCAGTTCGACCAGCTTGGGGTTGCAGACCACCCCGGCGTGACGCACACCTTCGTCGTCCGGGCAGTCGTAGACGAAGACCTTCAGGTCGACGCCGATCTGGTTCGCGGCCAGCCCCACGCCCTCCGCGGTGCGCTGGCTGGCGAACATGTCCGCGACCAGCTGCTGGAGCTCGGGGCCGAAGTCGGTGACGTCCCTGCACTCCTTGTGCAGCACCGGGTTGCCGACCACGGTGATCGGTCGCGAGGTGCCTCGCTCGACCCAGGCGGCCTCGCGCTCGGCGCAGTCCTCCGTGTCGATGACGTACCCCTCGTCGTCGACGGGGAGCACGCCCGCGTGCTGCTGATCGGTGTCCTGCTGAGCCATGACCGACGTACGCCTTCCTGGAAAACATGGGGGATGGTGCTGATACAGGGTACGGTGACCGGCCGCCTCGCCGGCCCCGGTCCCCGACGTGGTCTGCGCCCGGCGCGCGGCCCCGGCAGCCGGCCTAACAAACCTCTTCCAGGTCCCGCCAGTCGCGTGAGTCCGGGCTGTCCGCGACCCAGCCGTCCAGCAGGCCGCGGACCAGCGAGGCGGGTGCGGCGAGCCCGCACTCCCGCTCCGGCACCCACAGCTGCCCGTCGGTGCGGTGGCCGAGCGGCCCGGGGTGTCCGGGCTCGCTGTGGTCGTGCGGGTCGAGGTGCTCGCCCTCGCCCTCGTCGGACGGCATCCGGGACTCCGAGCACATCCGGCACAGCAGCCGCACCGAGGACGACCAGTCCTCGGCGGCGAATCCCGCGTCCGCGGCCAGCTGCTCCAGGGCGTCCCGGTCGGCCTCGCCGGCGGCCTCCAGCAGGACCACCCAGGTCGGCACGGGTGAGGGCGCCCACAGCTCGATCTCGTCGAACACCGGGTAGGTGTGTCCGGCGACCGTGCTCCGCTCGCCGTGCGGCACCCCGTCGTGCAGGACGACCTCGCCCCAGCGGCGGCCGGAGGACGGCAGCGGAATGGACAGCACCTCGATCCGCGCGGGGTCCAGCCGCCGCCCCCAGACGACCTCGGCCTCCCCCTCCGGGGACAGCCGTACGGCCGCGCTGCCCAGGTCCATGCCGAGCGGCTCACCCGAGCCGGTGGGGCTCCCGGGCACCCGGAGCCCGTAGGCCTGCCAGGCGCGGCGGGCCAGCGGCCAGTCCTGCAGGGCGGTGGCGGCGATGCCGACGTTCCACCAGTCGGGCGCCCCGGTGTCCCGGTCGAGCAGCGCGACGGCCCTGAGGCCCGCCGCCCGTGCCTGCTCCCAGTCGTGCCGGAACTTGTGCAGCAGCGCGAGGTTGAACCAGGACTCCGACAGCCAGGGTTCCAGATCGGCGGCCCGGGTCAGCAGCGCGCCCGCGTCCTCGTACCGGCCGTCGCCGATGAGTGTGAACGCGCGGTCCGTGGCCTGCCGCCAGGAGGCGGAGGGCCGGTTCCGTCCCTTGCCGAAGATCCTCACGATTCCCGCCTGCCAGTTCCGTTCGGTGGGCGGCCTAGCCCCCCGGACACCGTCTCCTTCGCATCCAACCACGTACGGCCGGAACGGCGCTCATTACCCATGGGTTACCCAGCCCCGGGCCGGGTAAGACCGTCCCGTTCGCGGCTCTCGCCGCGCTCGGCACCCGCCCTCGCACCCCGGCGCCGCCCCCGTGCCGATGTCCTCATCCCCTCAGGTCGCATACCGGTCTCCGTGTTCTCCGAGGTCCCTGCGTTCCCGGGACAGCACCCGGGCCAGTGATTCGACGACCTGGGGCGCGTACTCCCCGGCGGTACCCAGCCGCAGTTCCTCCAGTGCCGTGAGCGGCCCGCCGGGCCCTCCTGCCCGGGACTTCTCGTCGTACGCGTTCACCACCCGGACGATCCGCGCGGCCAGTGGCTGCTCCCGGTGGGGGTCGGCCTGCCGCTCCACGATCCCCGCCACCCGCGGGTCCACGCCGGTCTGGCGGACCACCGCGCCGCCGAGGAGGGCGATCCGCCGCTGTTCCGGGACGGACAGGGCGGCGGTGGCGCCCACGGGCACCGGGTCGACGAGGCTGAGCTGGCCGATGTCGTGCATCAGGGCGGCGTACTCCAGCACCGTCAGGTCGGGTTCGGTCAGCCCCAGGTCCCGGCCCACCGACTGGCTGAGTTCGGCGACCCTGCGGGCGTGCCCGGCCGGGGTGCAGCCGGCGATCTCGGTGGCTCGCGCGAGGGAAGTGATGGTCTGCCGGTAGGTCGCCCGGACCGCGGCGTACCGCCGATAGGACAGCTGTGCGAGCAGCAGCGGCACGGACAGGAGGGGCAGCGCCCAGAGTCCCACGACCGCGACGCCGAGTGCCATCACCGCGCCCGTCGCGACGACGGCGGCCCCGATGCCGGGCAGGGCCCGCAGCTCGTCGCGCAGCGCCGGCGGGAAGGGCCGGCCGGTGCGGGAGTGGGCCAGTGCGGCGGCGAGCACGGCGTCGCAGAGCGTGGACAGGGACAGCAGGGCGAGCAGCAGCAGCGCGTGGGCGGAGCCGCCCCAGTCGTCGAACGTTCCTCGGCCGTAGAGGGGCTGGAAGCACACGGCGACGAACCCGACGGTGAGTGTCCGGCGGGCCAGGTGGTCGCGTGCGGGTCCGGGGCCGCGCCCGACGTGCGGCACGCTGCCGAGCAGGGAGCCGGCGAGGACCACGGTGACGATCTGGGCCGCGTCGTGGTGGGTGGACCGCCCGTCGGCCTCACCGAGCAGCGCGTACGCCAGTGCCCCGGCCGCGGCGAGCGGTGCGGCCTGACGGATGTGCGACCCGTTGTGCCGGGTGAGTTCGCCGGCGGCGACGAGCACCCCGAAGGCGAGGGCGATGCCCCGTTCCGTGATCCCGTTCCACAGGGTGGCGCCGAGACAGCCGGTGGTGAGCACGGCGGCGCATGCGTGCACGAGGGTGTGCAGCCGGAGGCTCATCGGCGGGCCCGGGGCTGGTCGGCGACGGGTCCGGCGGGGCCGGGGGCGGCGTCGGGAGCGGGGGCGGGGGCCGGTGCGGGAGCGGGCGGGCCGGGGGGCCGGACGTCCTCGGCCGTCACCGCGGGATGCCAGCCGGCCCGGCCGATCGCCCGTACCAGCGCTTCCACCATGCGCGGGTCGAAGTGGGCGCCCGCACACCGCTGGAGCTCCTCCAGCGCCACGGGCACCGGCCGGGCCCTGCTGTAGGACCGGGTGGAGGTCATCGCGTCGAAGGCGTCGGCGACGGCCACCACCCGCGCGGACTCCGGGATCTGACCGCCCGCCAGCCCGTAGGGGTAGCCGCTTCCGTCCAGCCGCTCGTGATGGTGCAGCACCGCCGCGCGGGCCTCACCCAGGAAGGAGATCCCCCGCACCATCTCGTGCCCGTACTCGGGGTGCAGCTCGATCACCCGCCGCTCCTCGGGGGTCAGCGGTCCGTTCTTGGTGAGCAGCCGGGTGGGCACACCGAGCTTGCCGACATCGTGCAGGATGCCCGCGAAGCGCAGCACCTCGGTCCGTTCGTCGTCCATGCCGAGCTCGCGCGCGATCATCGTGGAGGCCTGCCCGACCCGCTCACTGTGCCCGCGCGTGTACCCGTCCTTGATGTCGACGGCCTGCACGAGCGCGCGGATCGTCGCCTGGTGGGCGGCCCGCTCCCGGTGGTACTGGGCGAATGCCCACCACGAGACACACATCGGCAGCAGTACGAGCAGCGCGGCCACCGGCCCGTAGGGGCCGCGCCACAGCAGGGCCATCATCAGTCCGGCGAGCCCGTGCACGGTGACCGGCGCGAGCGACCGCAGGAACAGCCGCCACCAGGCGGCCGGGCTCCCGCGCCAAAGCGGCACGCCGGCCGTGAGCGCCACGATGCCGTGGTCCAGCAGGGTGAGGAGCAGGCAGAACACCAGCACCGAGGCGCCGACCGCGCCCAGCGCCGCCGGCACGTCACCGGCCGCGACCGCGTCCCGGCCGTCGGCCGCCTGGTGCGCCCGGCTCGCGGCCCACACGGCGAGCGTCAGCTGAGCGGCCCGCCAGATCCGCCGCGCGAGGAACGGCCGCTGTTCCACCGGAGTGAGCAGCGCGCCGGGCAGCGCGACCAGCGCGGCAGCGGACGGCGGCAGCAGGAAGGCCGCGGCCAGCAGCACGGGATGGAAGGTGCCGCCCGGATTCGGGACACCGAGGTACCGGGACCGGACGAGGCACTCACAGCATGCGTACAGCACGGCGAGCGAGGCGAACTCACGCCAGGGAACGTGCGGCATCTGCAGGCCGTGCACGGTCTGCGCGACGTGCGGCGGCAGCAGACAGAGCAGGCCCGCCACGGCGACACCGGCCACATACACGCGGGCCCGCGTCGGTAACGCCTCCATGAGCCCCTCCCCCCGACCGTGCCTGCCGCGCTCGACGGCCTGCCGTCTGTCAGGTTCTGGAGCCTAGGGGGGCGAACGACGCTTCCGCGGGCCCAGAGTCCGCGGATTAGCACGTACGGGTGACGTCGCTCCCCTTTCGGGGGATATTTTCGGGGAACGGTTTCCAGGTCGGCCGGAGTCGGGCTGCCATACGACCGGTCGGGCGGCCGGTCTCAGGACTCCTGCGGCGTGGCCTGCGGGACCTGGGACGGCTCGGAGACCTGGGGGGCCTGGGCCGGAGAAGCCGTGACGTCCTGATCGGGAACGGCCTGGCCGGAGCGGATCAGGTCGAGTCGGCCCATGACCTTGGACCGCAGGTCGCCCGGCACGTCGTCATGCCCGCAGCACCGCTTGACCAGCTTCTTCACCGCTTGCTCGAGTCCGTACTTCTCGAGGCACGGCGAGCATTCCTCGAAGTGGTGCTCGAACTTCACGCAGTCGGCATCCGGCATCTCACGGTCGAGGAACTCGTAGAGATGGTCGAGGATCTCGCTGCAATCCGTCTCGTGCGGCTCTCCGCAGCTCATGACCCCGAGCCTTTCGCTTCGTTCGACTGTCCGGCGCCCGCCGGGACCAGTCCGCGCTCGCGCGCGTAGTCCTCGAGCATGCCGCGCAGTTGGCGGCGACCACGGTGCAGCCGGGACATCACGGTACCGATGGGTGTGCCCATGATGTCGGCGATCTCCTTGTAGGCAAAGCCCTCGACGTCCGCGAGATACACGGCGATGCGGAACTCCTCGGGAATCGCCTGGAGCGCTTCCTTGACGTCCGAGTCGGGCAGGTGGTCGAGCGCCTGCGACTCCGCCGAGCGCAGACCGGTCGACATGTGCGACGCGGCACGCGCGATCTGCCAGTCCTCGATCTCCTCGGCGCCGCTGCGCTGCGGTTCACGCTGCTTCTTGCGGTACGAGTTGATGAAGGTGTTGGTGAGGATCCGGTACAGCCACGCCTTGAGGTTCGTGCCTTCGCGGAACTGGTGGAAGGACGCGTACGCCTTGGCGTACGTCTCCTGGACCAGGTCCTCGGCGTCCGCCGGGTTGCGCGTCATGCGCAGTGCGGCCGAGTACATCTGGTCGAGGAATTCGAGGGCGTCCCGCTCGAAGCGCGCGTTGCGCTCCGCGGGCGATTCGGCGTTCTTGTCGCCCCTGCCGCCCCGGCCCTCGGGCTGCTCCGCCTGGCCGTGTTCGGTCCCTGCGCCGGTACCGGGAACCGGACCCACCTCCTCCAGAGTCGTCGTGCGACCCGAAGCGGTCCCACTCGAATCGGAGGATAGACGACGATCCGGTCCGCCCGCCGCCCGAACAGGGGCGGTCCTGGCCGCGTGCAGCACCGTCCAGTCCAGGTCGGCACGGCTGCTGCGCCTCGGGCAATACGTCGACCCCATGCGGCGGACTCCCTCTCCTACGACGTCGGTGCCGGTGCCGGTGACCGGCGAATACGTCGGGGTCAACAGCGCGGGGGGCCGGGACATTCCCGAAGCTTTACCCGCGGGGGCCGGGCCGGTGCCGTCCGAGGGCGTCGACCCACCGCACGACCACGTCGGTGACGACCGTCAGGGCCTCGTCCTGCGTGATGTCCGCCCGCTTGGGAACGCCGAAGCCGTGGTCACCGTGGGCCACCTCGACCAGTTCGTACGCCCACCCGTCTCCCACCACCGCCCTCGCACCTGTGCTCCCCCGGAGCTGAACGCCTGAGGGGACCCCCAGTGCGCGGCCCCTCCCGTACTCGGGGAACTCCCCGGGCTTGCCGAACGGATCGTTGCCGCCCTGCACGACGAGGGTGGGGACCGCGGCGCCGAGCAGTTCCCCGGCGCGGGACTTCTCGGGCCTGCCCGGCGGGTGCAGGGGGAAGCTGAGGGCGAGTACGGCATGGGCGCCCAGTTCGCCGGCGGTTCGGCACGCGACGCGGGCTCCGGCGCTGCGCCCGCCCGAGATCACCGGCAGGCCCGGCTTCGTCAGTGCGGGCCAGATGCCCCGCCAGGCGAGGTCCAGGGTCTTCGGCGCGGGCGCCACCTTCTTTCCGGCCACCCGCCAGGGCTGCTCGACCAGGGCCACGGTCACTCCGTGCGCGGGGAGCACGGCGGCCAGGGCTTTCAGATCGCGCGCCTCGATGCCGCCGCCGGCACCGTGCCCCAGCGCGAGGACGAGGCGCGGGGCGTGCCGGGCAGGGTGCCAGGTGATGCGGGCGGGACCGGCTTCCGTCTCGACGGTCTCGACGGCTTCGGCGGTCTCGACGGCTTCGGCGGTCTCGACTGAAGGCTCCTTGTTCACTTTCGTCAGGTTCATCACGTTCGTCACATCAGAAGAGTGTGCCCTCTTCCGGTGCGACCAGCTCATTCAGTAGCTCCGGGCCGTTGTTGCGGACGTTGCTGACCGCCGTGGAGACCGGGAAGGCGCGCATCAGTCCGGGGGACGGCGGGGCGAGCAGCCCGCGCAGGTCCTCGGTGTCGGTCCGGGAGGGGTCCAGCCAGGCGTCCCATCGGTCCGGCGTGAGCATCAGCGGCATCCGCGGGTGGATGTCGGCCAGGGCCCGCGGGCCCTCCTCCGGGGGCACCGCGAGCGGCGTGGTCTCCGCCTCGGTGGTGATGACGGAGCACGTCACCCACCAGGCCCGCGGATGGTCGTCCGGCAGCGTCCGGTCCCGCCAGAACTCGTACAGTCCGGCCATTGCGAACACCGAGCCGTCGGCCGGCGTCACGAAGTACGGCTGTTTGCGGGGGCGTTTCTTCTTGCCCTCGACCTCCAGCTCCCGCTCCTGCGTGCCGGTGACCCACTCGTAGTAGCCGTCGGCGGGCAGGATGCAGCGGCGGGTGGCGAAGGCGCGGTGGTAGGAGGGCTTCTCGTGCACGGTCTCCGCGCGTGCGTTGATCATCCGGGCCCCGCCCTCGGGCGTCTTGGCCCAGGACGGCACGAGGCCCCATTTCAGCTTCCGCAGCTGCCGAACCGGCCGCGGGTCGTCCGCGTCCTTCACCACGCGGTCCAGGACGGCGAAGACCTCTTTGGTGGGGGCCACGTTGTAGTCGGGCTCCAGGGTCTCCTCCGGCTCCCACTTCTGGATTTCGAAGATCTCCACGAGATCCTCGGGCCTGCGACTCGCTGCATACCGTCCGCACATACGTGCAACACTGCCAGGCCCACCCGTCTCCCGGCCACCACCCCTCAACGAGGCGCTCCGCGCCGCCCCCCTCCGGTCCGCGACCCCGAGGAGCCCCCACCGAACATGGACAGCACCGCATCCGCCTCGCTCGCCTCGCTCTGGGACGAGGTGTCCGGCACCCAGCCCGACCCGGATCTGTGGGTGGTGATCGCCACACTGGCCGCCGCGCTCGTCGTCGTCACACCGCACGGGCTGTGGCGGCTCTCCCGCAACGCCATCACCATCGCCCACGAGGGCGGCCACGGCCTCGTGGCACTGCTCACCGGCCGCACGCTCACGGGGATACGCCTCCACTCGGACACCAGCGGCCTGACCGTCAGCCGCGGCAAGCCGACCGGCATCGGCATGATCCTCACCGCCGCGGCCGGCTACACCGCTCCCCCGCTGCTGGGACTCGGCGGCGCGGCACTGCTGGGCACCGGGCGCATCACCCTGCTGCTGTGGCTGGCCACGCTGCTGCTCGTGGCGATGCTGGTGATGATCCGCAATGCGTACGGGGCGTTGACGGTACTGGTGACCGGCGCCACCTTCGTCCTGGTGTCCTGGGTGGCGGGCCCCCAGGTCCAGGCGGCGTTCGCGTACGCCGTGGTGTGGTTCCTGCTGCTCGGCGGGGTGCGTCCGGCCTTCGAACTCCAGGCGAAGCGGGCGCGCGGGGGTGCGGGGGATTCGGACGCGGACCAGTTGTCCCGGCTGACGCACGTACCGGCGGGGCTGTGGCTGTTCCTGTTCCACGCCGTGTCGCTGTGTGCGCTGCTCGGCGGGGGACGGTGGCTGCTGGGGCTGTGACGCCGGAGGTGCCGGGGAACCCGACCCGGAGGTCCCGGGCACGCCCGGCGGTCGGGGCCCCCACTAAAGTGGGGCGCATGACCGCTAACCCTGCGCACACCGCCCTTTGGCCCGCCCCGCACGCGAGCGGAGCCGTCGACGCGACGGTCCACGTGCCCGGGTCGAAATCGGTCACCAACCGTGCCCTCGTGCTCGCCGCCCTCGCCTCCGAGCCCGGCTGGCTGCGCCGTCCGCTCCGCTCCCGCGACACGCTGCTGATGGCGGGCGCGCTGCGGGCCATGGGCATCGAGATCGAGGAGGGTGTGGGCCCCGACGGCACCGGTGAGGCCTGGCGGGTGCTGCCCACGGGCCTGCGCGGCCCGGCCACCGTCGACGTCGGGAACGCCGGCACGGTGATGCGGTTCCTCCCCCCGGTCGCTGCCCTCGCCGACGGTCCCGTCCGCTTCGACGGCGACCCCCGTTCCTACGAGCGCCCGCTGAACGGCGTCATCGACGCGCTGCGTCACCTCGGTGCCCGGATCGACGACGACGGCCGCGGCGCGCTGCCGCTGACCGTGCACGGCAGCAGCGCCCTGGACGGCGGCACCGTGTCGGTGGACGCGTCCTCGTCGTCGCAGTTCGTCAGTGCCCTGCTGCTGTCCGCGCCCCGCTTCAACCAGGGCGTCGAGGTCCGGCACACCGGTTCGACGCTCCCCTCCCTGCCGCACATCCGGATGACCGTCGACATGCTCCGCGCGGTGGGCGCCCAGGTGGACAGCCCTGAGTCGGGCGGTGAGCCCAACGTGTGGCGGGTCACCCCGGGGGCCCTGCTCGGACGGGACCTGACGATCGAGCCGGACCTGTCCAACGCGCAGCCGTTCCTCGCGGCGGCGCTGGTGACCGGCGGCCGGGTCGTCATCCCGGACTGGCCCGCCCGCACCACCCAGGGCGGTGACAGGCTGCGGGAGATCTTCACCGACATGGGCGGTTCCTGCGAGCTGACCGAGTACGGACTCGTGTTCACCGGTTCCGGGTCGGTCCACGGCATCGACGTGGACCTCGGCGACGTCGGCGAGCTGGCGCCGGGTGTCGCCGCCGTCGCGGCCCTCGCGGACTCACCGTCCACCCTGCGCGGCGTGGCTCACCTCCGGCTGCACGAGACGGACCGCCTGGCCGCGCTCACCAAGGAGATCAACGAGCTCGGCGGTGACGTCACCGAGACCGCCGACGGTCTGCACATCCGCCCTCGCCCGCTGCACGGCGGCGTCTTCCACACCTACGAGGACCACCGCATGGCGACCGCCGGCGCGGTCATCGGCCTCGCGGTGGAGGGCGTGCGGATCGAGAACGTGGCGACGACGGCGAAGACCCTGCCGGACTTCCCCGACCTGTGGACCGGGATGCTCGGGGTATAGGAACGCAGACGATGCGCCGCTACGGCAAACACACCGACGAGGACGACATCCGCTCCCGCCCGAACCGCAAGGGCAACCGGCCGCGCACCCACATCCGGCCCAAGCACGAGGACGCCGCGGAGGGCCTGGTCCTCACCGTCGACCGGGGTCGGCTGACCTGCCTCGTCGAGGACCGGATCGTGCTCGCCATGAAGGCCCGGGAGCTGGGCCGCAAGGCGGCGGTGGTCGGTGACCGGGTGGCGATCGTCGGCGACCTCTCGGGCAGGAAGGACACACTCGCGCGGATCGTCCGCATCGCCGAGCGGACGTCGGTACTGCGCCGTACCGCGGACGACGACGACCCCTACGAGCGGGTCGTCGTCGCCAACGCCGACCAGCTGGCCGTCGTCACCGCCCTCGCCGACCCCGAGCCCCGCCCGCGCCTGATCGACCGTTGCCTGGTCGCGGCGTACGACGGTGGGCTGACCCCGCTGCTGGTGCTGACCAAGTCGGACCTCGCACCGCCCGACAAGCTGCTGGAGCTGTACGGCGACCTCGACATCCCGTACGTCGTCACCAGCCGGGCGGAACTGGAGAGCGGCGCGGCGGCCGACCGGGTGCGGGAGCAGTTGGAGGGCCGGATCACGGCGTTCGTGGGGCACTCCGGGGTCGGTAAGACGACGCTGGTGAACGCGCTGGTGCCGGAGGAGCGGCGGCGTTCGACCGGGCATGTCAACGCGGTGACGGGGCGTGGGCGCCATACGACGACGTCCGCCCTGGCACTGCCCCTGTCGGGCGCGGGAGGGTGGGTGGTCGACACCCCCGGGGTGCGGTCGTTCGGCCTCGCCCATGTCGATCCGTCCCGGGTCATCCACGCCTTCCCCGATCTGGAGCCGGGTACGGAGGGCTGCCCACGCGCGTGCAGTCACGACGAACCGGACTGCGCGCTGGACGCCTGGGTCGCCGAGGGGCACGCGGACCCGGCGCGCCTGTACTCGCTGCGGAGGCTGCTGGCGACGCGGGAGCGCACGGAAGGCGACTGAGCCGGAGCGGCCGGAAGCAACCGGATCCCCTCGAGCCACGAGCGGAGTCGTCGGCCCTCGCGTGTTTGTCATGGCGTGCGGACGGTAAGTGCATAATCGCACCGAGCCGGATCCGAAGCCGTCGAATCCGGCGAACCGGTCACTGGCGGCGGGGACAACGGGAGGACGACACATGGCGTGGCTCATGGTCGTGGTGGCCGGGTTGCTGGAGACCGGGTTCGCCGTGTGTCTGAAGCTGTCCCACGGCTTCACACGGCTGTGGCCGACGGTCGCCTTCTGCGCGTTCGCGCTGGGCAGCTTCGGCCTGCTGACCCTGTCCCTGAAGAAACTCGACGTCGGGCCTGCGTACGCCGTGTGGACGGGAATCGGGGCGGCGGGGACGGCGATCTACGGAATGGTGTTCCTGGGTGACCTGGTGTCGACGCTGAAGATCGTGTCGATCTCCCTCGTGATCATCGGAGTGATCGGGCTGCAGCTGTCGGGATCGGCGCGGTGAGCGCAGAACGCCGACCGTCATGAGCATGCGTCGCATGCGACGCTACGGAACCGGCTGACGGTTCAGGGCACTGCGGACCAGGTCGGCGATGCCGCCCTCGGTCGGCGGCGGTGCGGCGACACAGGACAGAGCGAGGCGTACCACCAGCTCACAGGAGCGGGCCAGCTCGGCGGTGTCGGTCCTGGGCACCCCGGGGCCGGCCAGGACGGCCACGGCGCGGTCCCGGACGAGGGCCACGAGGTCGACGGGCGAGGGCAGGGGGCCGTCGGCGCGGCGCTGGGCGGGCACGGCGGAGCCGGACCGGACCGGCGCCAGGGCCGGGGAGGGCAGGCGCTCGCTCCAGCAGCCGGTGAGCATGGCGCGGACCAGGGCGTTCCCGGCGGCCGTGGCGGCGGTCCACTCGGCGACCGCGGTGAGCCGGTCGCGGGGGTCGTGATGGACGGTGAGGGCGCGGTCGACGCCGGCGAGGTAGCCGTCGGCCTCCCTGCGGACCAGGGCCCTGGCGAGTCCGTCCTTGCTGCCGAACTCGTTGTAGAGGGTCTGCCGGGACACCCCGGCGGCAGCGGCCACGTCCACCATCCGCACCGCGGACCACGGACGACGCGCGAGTGCCGTGTAAGCGGCGTCCAGCAGAGATTCCCGCGCTGCAGGCATCATCGCCTCCCTCGGGGCGGGCGAGCGGCTCTGCGCTTCAGATTTGACGCGCCGCCGGGCACTGTCAAGGGTTCGCGTGGGGTGCGGAGTTCCGGTGCCGCGGAGGTGTCCCGGCCACTGGCCGGTACGCGACCCGCGCACTCCCCGCGCACGATCCGTACACGGCGGCGCACAGGGGGCGCAGCCCCGCGAACCCGAGGTGGCCCCGGCCCCACCTCGGCAGATACGGTTCGTTGCATGCCCGACTACCTTGACGACCTGCGTCTCGCCCACGTCCTCGCGGACGCCGCCGACGCCGCGACGATGGACCGGTTCAAGGCCCTCGACCTCAAGGTGGAGACCAAACCGGACATGACGCCGGTGACCGAGGCGGACAAGGGCGCGGAGGACGTCATCCGCGGCCACCTGAAGCGTGCCCGCCCGAGGGACGCGGTCCTCGGCGAGGAGTACGGGGTGGAGGGCACGGGGCCGCGACGCTGGGTGATCGATCCGATCGACGGCACCAAGAACTACGTACGCGGCGTCCCGGTCTGGGCCACGCTGATCGCACTGATGGAGGCCGGGGAGGGGGGCTTCCAGCCCGTCGTCGGGCTCGTCTCGGCTCCCGCTCTGGGCCGCCGCTGGTGGGCCGCGCAGGGCCACGGCGCCTTCACCGGCCGCAGCCTGTCCCAGGCCTCCCGGCTCCAGGTGTCCGGGGTCTCCAAGCTCTCCGACGCCTCCTTCGCGTACTCCTCGCTCAGCGGCTGGGAGGAGCAGGGGCGCCTGGACGGCTTCCTCGACCTCACCCGCGAGGTGTGGCGCACGCGCGCGTACGGCGACTTCTGGCCGTACATGATGGTCGCCGAGGGGTCGGTGGACATGTGCGCGGAACCGGAGCTGTCCCTCTGGGACATGGCGGCCACCGCGATCGTGGTCACCGAGGCCGGCGGCAGCTTCACCGGGCTCGACGGCCGCCCCGGACCGCACAGCGGCAACGCCGCCGCCTCGAACGGGCTGCTGCACGACGAGCTGCTGGGCTATCTCAACCAGCGCTACTGACGTGCGCCCGAGGGTGCGCCCTCATTCGCCGCACACGCCCCCTTGTTGGCGCCCGCTTTGCCTGCGACTGTGAGAGTCCCCCCACTTGTGAATTTGTGAAACCATGAACCAGCGGGCCGGCCCGAGGTCCGTCGGCACGGTTTCCGGTAGGAGGTGGCTCCATCCCATGCTCGTCCGCGACGCCATGAGCACGGTGGTCCTCACCATCGGCCCCGCCCACACGCTCCGCCAGGCCGCCGCCCTGATGTCCACCCGCCGCGTCGGCGCGGCCGTGGTCCTCGACCCCGACGGCACCGGCATCGGCATTCTCACCGAACGCGACATCCTCGACTCCCTGGGGCTGGGACAGGACCCGGACTCCGAGCACGCCCACTCCCACACCACGACCGACGTCGTCTTCGCCACCCCGTCCTGGACCCTCGAGGACGCCGCTCACGCCATGACGCGCGGAGGCTTCCGCCATCTGATCGTCCTGGAGCGGGGCGAGCCCGTCGGCATCGTCTCGGTGCGCGACCTCATCCGCTGCTGGGCCCCCGTACGACAGCAGGCCGCCCAGCGCACGTCGGCATAACCGACGGGCCGGGCCCCGGAAGGGGGCCCGGCCCGTCGCAACGGCAAGCGGTCCAGCGCTGGAATACAGCCGCACAGGGCCTGGACCGCGGCTTCCAGCCGCTTGCCGAAGTATTTACCCTTGGCTAAAGCCAGCACTGATCCTATAATGGACAATGTCTAAGTCAAGCAACGCTCCAAAGTCACACCCGTTCGGGACCTGGTCCCTCTAGCTGTTAGGCTGGTGCCCATGAGTGACCTTCTGGAACGACTGCGCGGACGTGGATGGCGGATGACCGCACAGCGTCGTGTGGTGGCCGAGGTCCTCGACGGCGATCACGTCCATCTGACAGCCGACGAGGTGCACGCCAGGGCCGTCACCCGGCTGCCGGAGATCTCCCGAGCGACCGTCTACAACACCTTGGGCGAACTGGTCACCCTCGGTGAGGTGGTGGAAGTCGCCACGGACAAACGAGCCAAGCGTTACGACCCGAACGCCCACCGACCGCACCACCACCTGGTGTGCGCGCAGTGCGGCGCGATCCGGGACGTGCACCCGACGGGCAACCCGCTGGCCGACCTCCCCGACACCGAGCGCTTCGGCTTCACTGTCTCGAGCGTCGAGATGACGTATCGGGGCGTCTGCCCGAACTGCGCCGCAGCATGAGGCACCCGGCCTGCGCCGCCCCTCAGAGGCACGAAAAAGCCCCGGCAGTACGCCGGGGCTTTTTCGTGCCTCTGAGGGGCTTTCGCGTGCCTCTGGGAGCCTGAGCAGGGACATACGCCGAGGGCCGGAACCCTTTCGGATTCCGGCCCTCGGCCTTCAGTAGCGGGGACAGGATTTGAACCTGCGACCTCTGGGTTATGAGCCCAGCGAGCTACCGAGCTGCTCCACCCCGCGTCGATGAATGCAACGTTACGTCAAGGGTGTGGACGGAAGCAAATCCCTTTCCGTGGAAGCCGTGAGCCCTTGAGGTGCGCCGTCACGCGGACAGTTCCTCACGGAGCGCGTCGCGCAGGCGGATCGCTCGTTCCGTGACCGCCGCCGGGCCCAGCGCCGCCGCACGGTCGGCCCAGCCCTGGCCCTCGGCGAGCTCGCCCCGGCGCGCGTAGACCAGGGCGAGCCGCAGAGCCGCGCGGCCGTGTCCGGCGTCGGCCGCGCGGGTCCACCACACGGCCGCCTCGGGTTCGCTGCCCTCCCGGGCCAGCAGCAGGCCCAGGTTGAAGGCGCCGTTGCGGGAACCGGCCTCGGCCGCCTCCCGGTACCAGCGGGCCGCCTCGACCACGTCACCGCGGGCAGCGGCGAGCATGCCGACGCGCACCTGCGCGCGCCGGTGGCCCTGGGAGGCGGCGCGCTCGTACCACTCCTCGCACTCGCTGCGCCGGTTCACCGGTTCGCCCAGTTCATGCGCGGGCTCCGGCGGGCGACGCGCGTCCAGGACGGTGGCCAGGCGGTAGGCAGCCTCGGCGCTGCCGCCGCCCGCCGCGCACCGCAGGAACCGCTCCGCCTCGCCCTCGTCGCCGTCACGCAACCGGGCCATGCCGACCTGGAGGGCGGCTTCCGTGTGCCCGGCGGCCGCCGCCCTCTCGTACCAGCTCAGCGCGGCCGCGTTCTCCTCCCGGCCCGCGTGCAGGATGCCGAGGTTGAAGGCGGCGTCCACGCTCCCCGCTTCCGCGGCCTTGGAGAACCAGGGCTCCGCGCCCGTCTCGTCCCCGGCCGTCAGCAGCAGGATCGCCAGCGCGTTGGCCGCCTCCCGGTGACCTGCGTAGGCGGCCCTGCGGTACCACTGCTCGGCCGGTCCGGTCCGGCCCTGCTCGGCGCAGAGCAGGGCGAGGTTGTACGCGCCGTTGACGTCGCCCGCGTCCATCGCGGCCCGGTACCAGCGTTCGGCGGTCTGGGTCTCGCCGCGCTCGGCGTGCAGGGCGCCCAGCGCGTTGGCGGCGTTGCCGTCGCCGTCCTGGGCCGCACGCAGCCACCAGACGGCGGCGTTGTCGGCGTCTCCGGCGTCGCGCAGCAGGAAGCCGAGCGCGCAGGCGGCCCGCGCCTCCCCGTCCTTGGCGGACGTCAGATACCAACGGCCGGCCTCCTTGAGCTCGCCGCGCTTCTCCAGGATCACGCCGAGGTGCAGTGCGGCCCGCCGGTGTCCCCGCGCGGCGGCCTGCCGGTACCACTGCTCGGCCTCCTCCACTAACGGGTTTCCCCTGCCGTCGGTCTCCTCCGCGGCCTTCCGGTCCAGCGCCCTGGCCAGCCGGTAGGCGGCCTCCCGGTGCCCCCGCTCGGCGGCGGCTCGCATCCAGCGCTCGGCCCCGGCCGTGTCCCCGCGGTGTTCCAGCAGGTCGGCGAGTGCGTAGGCACCCAGCACATGGTGCTGCTCGGCGGCCTGGCGCAGCCAGTACTCGGCGGCGGGCTCGTCGCCGCGCTCGCGGTGGTGCCGGCCGAGCGCGTGGGCCGCCGGGGCGGAACCGGCGACGGCGGCGATCCGCCACCATCCCGCGGCCTCCTCCGCGTAGCCCCGCTGGAACAGGAGGACGCCCAGGTTGTTGGCGGCGGCTCGGTCGCCCGCGGCGGTGGCGGCACGCAGCTGGGGTTCGGCTCCGGCGAGGTCGCCGCGGCGCAGCAGCATGGCGCCGAGGACGCTCATCGCCTCCACGTCGCCGGCTTCGGCAGCGAGCCGCCGGCGCAGCTCCTCGGCCGCCTCGTCGGCGGCTTCCCCCGTCTCGTCGCGAGGTTCCTCCCGTGAGGAGGACTGCTCAAAACGCCCCGTCTCGTACAGAGTTGCCCTATCCCCCATAACGTCCATCGTCGCACCACCCGCAACCTGGGTACACCTGACATGCCGCAGTCAGTGAGGTCACTTCAGCGTTTTGTCGACATGCCCACAGAGAGACAAGTCAAACACAGATCGGCCAACTCCCGTCGTCGGCGCGGCCGTCGCTGGATTCGGCACATGCGTTCGCACATCACAAAGGCCCGGATTCCTCAAGGAATCCGGGCCTTTGTGATGTCGCTGTCATCGCGACTTCAGTAGCGGGGACAGGATTTGAACCTGCGACCTCTGGGTTATGAGCCCAGCGAGCTACCGAGCTGCTCCACCCCGCGCCGTTGTGTGTACAACCGTACCACGGCGCGGGATGGGCCTTTGACCAGGCGGCTTGCTAGCTGCTCGGGCTCGGGTCGGGGCTGGGGCTGCTCTCCGAGGCGTTCGAGCCGCCTCCGCCGGAGCCGCTCCCGCCCTCCGCGGACTGGGCCTTCTCAGCCTGGCGCAAGGCCTCCTCGAGATCCTTCTGCGCCTTGCCGTAGGCCTCCCAGTCGTTCTTCTTCAGGGCTTCCTGACCGGCCTGGAAGGCATCCTGGGCGTCGTTCAGGGCCGCTTGGACCGACGGGTTCTCGGACGTCGGCGGCGGCTGCGTGCCTTGGTCCTCGCCGGAGCCCTCGTCCTCGCCCGGTGGCGGCTCGGTGGCCGAGCCCTTGGCCCCGAAGACCTTGTCGAGAGCCTGCTCCAGCGTGTCCTCGAAGGCCGTCTGGCCTCCGTAGGTCACCAACACCTTCCGCAGCAGCGGGTACTTGAGTCCACCACCGCGTACGTAGACCGGCTCCACGTACAGCAGTCCGCCGTCGAGCGGGACGGCCAGCAGGTTGCCGTACTCGACCTCGGAGTCGCCGCCTCTCAGCAGCCTGATCGACTCGGCGATGTCCTGTTCGGAGTTGAACTGGCTCTGCACCTGTTTGGGTCCGGCCACCGTGGTGCTCGTCGGCAGCTTCAGGACTCTGATCTTGCCGTACCCCTCGCTGCCCGCCTCGGCGTCGACCGCCATGAAGGCACTGAGGTTGTCACGGCCGTTCGGAGTGAACGTCGTGGTGAGCGAGAAGGCCTGTTCCTTCTGGTCGGGCATCTTCATGCTCTGGTAGTACGGCGGTACCGCGTCGCCCGTCTTGTTCGTCGGGTCGGCCGGCACCTGCCACACCTCGCTGCCGCTGAGGAACGTGGTGGCGTCCTTCACGTGGTAGCGGGTCAGCAGTTCGCGCTGCACCTTGAACAGGTCCTGCGGATACCGCAGGTGGTCCATCAGGTCGCCGGAGATCTCGCTCCTCGGTTCCACCGTCTCCGGGAACGCCTTCATCCACGTCTTCAGGACGGGATCCTTGGTGTCCCACTGGTAGAGCTTGACCTCGCCGCTGTACGCGTCGACGGTCGCCTTCACCGAGTTGCGGATGTAGTTGACCCGGTTCTCCTGGGCCACCACCGCGCGGTTGTCGTTGGTGGCGGTCAGCGAGTCGGCCGTGGTGTCACCGAGGGTCGTCCGCGACGCGTACGGATAGCCGTTGGTGGTCGTGTAGGCGTCGACGATCCACTGGATCCGGCCGTCCACCACCGCGGGGTAGGCGTCGCCGTCGATGGTCAGCCACGGGGCGACCGCCTCGACGCGCTCCTTGGGCGTGCGGTTGTACAGAATCCGCGAGCCCTCGCCGATGGCACCGGAGTACAGGATCTGCGGCTCGCTGAACGCCGCGGCGTAGGCTGCCCGGTTGATCGGGTTGGCGAGGTCGACACCGCTGTCGCCCTTGTAGCTGGTCGTCTTCTCGCCGCTGTCGTCGGAGTAGTCGATCTCCTTCTGGGGACCGCCGACGATCGAGTACGTCGTCGTCCGCTCGCCGTAGTAGACGCGCTGCTCGTACGTGCCGAGGTCGCCCTTGGACGGCAGGTCGGACTCGGTGAACACCGGACGGCCGTCGTCGGCGCTGGTGCCCTTGGCGGCAACGGCACCGTATCCGTGGGTGTACCGGAAGTGGTCGTTGATCCAGTTCCGCTTGGGGATGCCGTTGAGGTTCAGCTCACGCAGGCCGATGACGGTGTCCTGCTCCTCGCCGGTCTTGGGGTCGGAATAGCGGTCCACGTCCAGGTTGGTCGGGAACGCGTAGTAGTTCCTGATCTGCTGGAGCTGCTGGAACGTCGGCGAGACGATGTTCGGGTCCATGATCCGGATGCTCGCCGTCTCGGAGACCTGGTCCCGGAGCTTGGTCTTGTCCTCGGTCTGGCTGGTCCCCGGGTACTCGTCGACCTGGGCGTCGTCGATGCCGTAGGCCTCACGCGTCGCCTTGAGGTTCTTCTCGACGTACGGCGCTTCCTTGGCCTGCTCGTTCGGCTGGACCTGGAACTTCTGCACGATCGCCGGGTACAGGCCGCCGATGAGGATCGCCGACAGCACCATCAGGCCGAAGCCGATCACGGGCAGCTGCCACGTACGCCGCCACAGGGTGGCGAAGAACAGCAGCGCGCAGATCACGGCGATGCAGAACAGGATCGTCTTGGCCGGCAGATAGGCGTTGGCGTCGACGTACCGCAGACCCGTCCAGTTGTCGGTCGCCTTGAAGTCGCTGGACTTGACCGCCAGGCCGTACCGGTCGAGCCAGTACGCGACCGCCTTCAAGGCGACGAAGATGCCCAGGAGCACCGACAGGTGCCCGGTGGCGGCCGCCGTGGCCCGCGCGCCGGGGCTGGTGACCCGCAACCCACCGTACAGGTAGTGCGTCAGCGCGGCGGCGATCAGCGACAGGATCGCGGCGGCGAAGCCGAACCCGAGCATGAACCGGTACCAGGGCAGGTCGAAGGCGTAGAACGAGACGTCGAGCTTGAACTGCGGATCCTTCTTGCCGAACGGCACACCGTTGACCCACATCAGCCAGGTCCGCCACTGACTCGACGCCGAGGCGCCGGCGATCAGCCCCACCAGTGCGGTGATGCCGAGCAGCAGCCACTTCTTGTACGGCGCGATGCCCATCCGGTACCGGTCGAGGTTCTGCTGCTCCAACGACATGGCACTCAGCGGCGGCCGCATCCGGTGCGCCAGCCAGATGTTGAAGCCGACCGCGAAGGCCATCAGCAGGCCGAAGACGAAAAAGAGTCCGATCTTGGTCCACAGGGTCGTCGTGAACACCGACGAGTAGTCGACCGAGCGGTACCACAACCAGTCAGTCCAGAACCCCGCGAACATGGTGAAGACCATGAGAAGGACGGCCAGGACGCCCAGGGTCATGAGCAGGGTCCGGACCCGCCGGGACGGGCGGCCCACTCTCATCCGTGGCCCTGTCGGGCCTCCGCCACGGTCCGGCATCTGGAAAGCCAAGGTAGGCACCTCGAAGTTCGCTGTTGATTCGTCAGGTCCGCGAGTTCGTGGACCGTGTGCGGACCCGCGCAATCGCGGGCCCACACCTATGCAACTTACTCACCCTTTACTCAGTTCCCGATTCCGGTCCTGAACGAGAGAGGATTGTGACCATGTCCAACACACCCATGGCGGCGAACCCGCTCACCCGGGCCGTACTCGAGATCGACGAGTACGTCTCCGGCCTCGGCTGGGACCAGCCTGCCCGTCTCTTCGCCCTCGTAGACACCGCGCGGCTCCGCGCCGAACAGCCCTCGCTGGCGGACCGGCTCGGTCTGGGCGACGAGCAGGAGACAACCGCCCTCACCCCGATCGAGCAGGATGAGATTCCAACGGGCAAGCCGCTCGACGAGTTCCTGGGCACCATCGCCTGGCCCGACTCGGTCGCCGGCTGCGCCCTGACCGTGGAGCGTCTGATGCTGCCGCCGTCCGCGGAGGCCCAGGTCCCGCAGAATCTGGACGAGGCCGCGCTGGCAGCGTGGGTGGCGAAGCACCCGGAGCGCCAGGAGGTCCGCATGACGGTCGCGGTCCTGCGTGACGGCGCCCGGGACTCCGCACTGCGGCTGCGGGAGAAGGACTCGCCCACGGAGGTCCTCACCGGGTCCGCCCTGGTGCCGGGCCTGGCGGAGGCGCTGTCGGCGACGTTCGCGGAGTAGCCCGCGCGGGACGGCAGGAAGCGTGCCCGCGCGGGCGGCAGCAGGCGTGCCCGCGCGGTCAGGAAGCCTTGCACTTCGGCAGGTCCGCGGTGTCACCGGAGCCGAGGTCCTTCATCGCGGCGAGGGCGTCGTCGATGGTGTCCACCTTGATGAGGGTGAGACCCTCGGGGGTGTCCTCGGCGGCCGCCGCGCAGTTGTCCGCGGGCGTGAGGAAGTACTGGGCGCCCTTGGCGCGCGCGCCGACCGTCTTCATCTCGATCCCGCCGATCGGCCCGACCTTGCCCGCGTCGTCGATCGTGCCGGTGCCGGCGACGAACGCGCCGCCGGTCAGGCTGCCCGGAGTGAGCTTGTCGTAGATGCCGAGCGCGAACATCAGACCGGCGCTCGGCCCGCCGACGTCGGCGAGCTTGATGTCAATGCTGAACGGGAAGGTGTGGTCGGTCCCGGCGGCGATTCCGACGATGGCGCGCTTGCCCCCCGCGTCGTCGGAGGCCGTGGTGGTGATCGTGACCTTCTCGGTCCGCGTCGGCGTCCGGTTCTCCTTCTCGGCGGCGGCCTGCTCCTTGGCGGGCACGATCGTGAATTCGACGTCGTCGCCGGGCTTGTGCTCGGTCACGAGCTCGGCGACATCGGCCGGCTTGCGCACCGCGCTGCCGTCGACGCTCTTGATCACGTCGCCGGCGTGCAGCTTGCCCTCGGCGGGGGATCCCTTGACGACACTGGCGACGATCACCCAGGACTTCACCGGGACATCGAGTGCCCTCAGGGCCGCGACCTTGGCGCTCTCCTGGGACTGGCTGAACTCCTCGGCGTTCTCCTGGGTGGACTCCTCCTCGGTCTTGCCGTCGGGGTAGAGCGTGTCGTGCGGCACGACCTTGTTGTCGTGCGCGAGCCATCCGTAGACGGCCTCGACCAGGTTCATCCGGTAGTCGGCGCTCGTGACCCGCACCGTGGTCATGTTGAGGTGGCCGTCGGTCGGGTAGGTCTTGCGCCCTTCGATGTGCAGCACCGGCTCGCCGTCGTGATCGCCCAGAGTGTTCACCGTCGGCCCCGGGGACATCTCCGAGTACGGCACGGGAATGAACACACCCGCGCACAGGAGTGCGATCAGCATCAGGGTGGAGGCGAGCATCGTCGCGGTGCGGCGTGGCATGCACCGACAGTACGGGACGGGTCTGTCAGCGCACCGTCAGGGCCGCCCGTCCGGGCGGCCCTGACCTCGTCGTACGCCGGTGACCTGCGATTTTCGGCCCCTCAGTCACCCGAGGGCCGGGGCTTCTCCATGGCCTCGCGGAAACGGGCGTACCCGACGAGCTCGGGGCCGTCGCTCCGCGCTCTGCGCGTGCGGTTGGCCCAGGTGCCCCACAGTCCCGCGCCGACCGCGGTCATAAACGGAATCAGCAACCAGGCAAGAGCGGCCATGCCGACCTCCCAACCCCATGAGCGTCCGCGACTGACTGATCAGCAGATTAACCATCCGCAGTGACAACGCTCATACCCGGGGTGCGGTTACGCAACCGGAGTCCGGAGCGAGGACAGCCAGGACAGCTAGGACACGGAACGCCTCAGCAGGCCCCCACCCATTCCTCTGTTCCATCGGAGAACTTCTGGTGCTTCCAGATGGGCACCTCGTGCTTGAGGTCGTCGATCAGCTTCCGGCAGGCCTCGAAGGCCTCGCCCCGGTGCGGGCACGACACGCCGACGACGACGGCCAGGTCCCCGACCCGAAGGTCCCCCACTCGGTGCACGGCGGCCAGCGCCCGCACGGGGTACTCGGCGGCGACCTTCTCGGCGATCCGCCGCATCTCGTCCTCGGCACTCGGGTGGCACGAATATCCCAGCTCGTCGACGTCGGCCCCGCCGTCGTGATTGCGCACGGTACCCACGAACAGCGCCGTCCCGCCGGCCGCGTCATCGCCGACGGCCCGGAAGATCTCGTCCACGGACAGTGGCGCGTCCCGGATCGCGATCAGCTTGACCGGATCCTGTGCCGCCTGCTCACCGGGGTGATCACTCATGGATGCCATTCCCTCATCGTGCCCCACGCCCACGCCAACACGGAACAGCTCCACCGCCCCGTTCACCCCGCACGCGCGCTCAGCAGGGTCTCCCGGCCGGCGGCTCCTGCCCCCTTCTCAGATCCGCCGGCGGGTCTTCCGCGCCCGCCGCACCACCGCGGCCGCGCCCAGCAGAGCCACCGTCGCTCCCGCGGCACCCGCCGCCGTCGCGTCCTTGCGGCCGAGCCGCCGCCCGGCGACCGTGTGCCGACCGGAGACCTCCTCGAGCAACTCGGCGAGCACCTCCTCGTTGGTGTAGGTGGGCCGCCACCCCGCGTCGTGCAGCCGGCTCCCGCTGACCACCCAGGGGTGCATCGTGTACGCCAGGTCCCCGGCCGGGGACGGGGTCAGCCCGATCCGGTGCAGCCGTGCCGCCGCGCCCAGCGCGACCGCCGACGGCAGCTCCATCCGCCGGATTCCGCTGAGCTCCTCGACCTCCTCCTGCTCCAGCCATCCGTCGCACCCGACGGCCAGCTCACCGTCCACCTCTTCCCGGACCGCGTACTCCAGGGCGCTGCACAGATCATCGACGTGGCAGAACTGCCACGCGGGCCGAGAGCCGGCCACCACGAGCAGCCGCGGGGACTCGAAGTACCTGGTCAGTGCGGTGTCGGTGCCCCCCACCAGCACAGCGGGCCGTACCACCGTGACGTTGAGACCGGGGTGCGCGCGGGGCGCCCTGCGCGCGAGCCGCTCGATCTCCAGGAGATCACCCACACCGGTGGCCTCGGCCGTGGCCCGCAGTTCCGCGTCCTCGGACAGCGGCAGCTCATTGTCCGGGAGCGCCCCGTAGACCATCGTCGAGGTGCACAGCACCACCCGGCGCACCCCGGCCGCCGCGGCGGCCGTCAGCACGGTCTGCGTCCCGCGGACGTTGTAGGCCGTTCGGGCGGCGGCCTCGGTCTCCAGGTCGAGGTCGAGTGCCAGATGGACCACGACGTCGGCCCCGCGCAGCTTGTCCGCGATGGCGGGATCCCGTACGTCCAGGATGTGCCAGTGCGCCTCGGCGCACTCGCCGCGGCGCTCGTCGATGGCGATGACCTGCTTGATCTCCTCCGAGGCGGCGAGTCGCTCGGTGAGCAGCGCGCCGACACCGGCCGCGGCGCCGGTGACCGCGACGACGGGCCCGCGCGGGGACGACGGGCGGGTCGGCTGGTTTCGCGCTGCGCGAACCTGCGGATCTGGGGAACTCACCGGGCGTCTCCAGCGGTTGTCTTCAGTACGAGCGCATGCGAAGCATGTGTACCAGGTGGCATCCATCCTGCCGCAGGCCTTCTGTCGGCGAAGCATCGAGGCCCGAACCGCTTCAGGTGTCTACGCTGGGTGGTGTTGTCGGGCAACCGTGCCGCCGGAAAGAACCGGTGGCCCTACCAGCCGAGGAATCCCGTGAGTGACACCCCATTCGGATTCGGCCTTCCGCCGGAGGAGCCGGACGACGGCGACGAGGGCAAGAAGAAGGACCCGCAGAGCGGTGGTGGTCAGGACCCGGCCAACCCGTTCGGTTTCGGCATGCCCGGGGTCGGCGGCTTCGGCGGCCCCGGCGCCGACAATCCGTTCGCCGCGATGTTCGGTTCCCTGAACCCCAACGACCTGGGCGCCGCGTTCCAGCAGCTCGGACAGATGCTCTCCTACGAGGGCGGTCCGGTGAACTGGGACATGGCCAAGCAGATCGCCCGCCAGACGGTCTCCCAGGGCACCTCGGACGGCACGAAGGACGCCAGCGTCGGCCCCGCCGAGCGCAGGGCCGTCGACGACGCCGTCCGTCTGGCCGACCTGTGGCTGGACGACGCCACCTCGCTGCCGTCCGGTGCGGCCTCCTCGGTGGCGTGGAGCCGCGCGGAGTGGGTCGAGGCAACCCTGCCGGCGTGGCGGGAGCTCGTCGACCCGGTCGCCGAGCGCGTCGGGGCCGCCATGGGCGACGTGCTGCCGGAGGAGATGCAGGCCATGGCGGGCCCGCTGATCGGCATGATGCGCTCGATGGGCGGCGCCATGTTCGGCACGCAGATCGGTCAGGCCGTCGGCGTGCTGGCCGGTGAGGTCGTCGGCTCCTCCGACATCGGCCTGCCGCTCGGCCCGGCCGGCAAGGCCGCGCTGCTGCCGGTGAACATCGCGGCCTTCGGCAAGGACCTGGGCATCCCGCAGGAGGAGGTGCGGCTGTATCTCGCCCTGCGCGAGGCCGCCCACCAGCGCCTGTTCGCTCACGTGCCGTGGCTGCGCTCGCACCTGTTCGGCGCGGTCGACGGCTATGCGCGCGGCATCAAGGTCGACACCGCCAAGCTGGAGGACGTCGTCGGCCAGTTCGACCCGCAGAACCCGGAGCAGTTGCAGGAGGCTCTCCAGCAGGGCATGTTCCAGCCGGAGGACACCCCTCAGCAGAAGGCCGCCCTGGCCCGTCTCGAGACGGCGCTGGCCCTCGTCGAGGGCTGGGTGGACGCCGTGGTGCACGCGGCGGCGAAGCCCCGGCTGTCGTCCGCGGACGCGCTGCGCGAGACGCTGCGCCGCCGTCGCGCCTCGGGCGGCCCCGCGGAGCAGACGTTCGCCACGCTGATCGGTCTGGAGCTGCGCCCGCGCCGGCTGCGCGACGCCTCGCGCCTGTGGGCCTCGCTCACCGACGCGCGCGGGGTCGACGGCCGGGATGCCCTGTGGGCCCACCCGGACATGCTGCCGACGGCCACCGACCTGGACGATCCGGACGGTTTTGTGCACCGCGAGCAGATCGATTTCTCCGAGCTGGACAAGATGCTCGGTGAGGCGGCCGGCAAGACCGACCTCAGGAAGAGGGACGAGGGCACGGACACCGGCGAGGGCAAGGGCGACGGCACCGAGTGAGCCTGTACGACGACACGGTTCTCGTGCTCAAGGGGTACGAGAACCAGCCGGAACTCCGCCAGGCCTACCTCGACCACCTCGCCGCGCACCAGGACGGCATGTGGAAGGCCTGCGACGCCGGCCACATCACCGCGAGCTCCCTGGTCATCGATCCGGGGCGCGGCCGGGTGCTGCTGACCCTGCACCGGAAGCTGCGGATGTGGCTGCAGATGGGCGGTCACTGTGAGCCGGGTGACGCTTCACTCGCGGCTGCGGCTCTGCGGGAGGCCACCGAGGAGTCGGGCATCGCGGGGCTGACCCTCCTGAAGGGCGGGCCGGTGCGTCTGGACCGGCACGCGATCCCGTCGCCCTGCCACTGGCACTTCGACGTCCAGTACGCGGCCGTGGCGTCCCCGGACGCCGCACACGCCATCAGCGACGAGTCTCTCGACCTGCGCTGGTTTCCGTACGACGAGGTGGCGGACGTGGCCGATACCTCGGTCGTCCGCCTGCTGGAAGAGACCCGGACGAGACTGGGCGTCTGACGCACGGGCGCACACGGGATGAGCGCTGTGCGAAGAGCACACGCGTGGGGGCAACCGCCACGGGCGGTCGCCCCTCACCTCTGTCCTGGCCAGCGGCTCAGCTCCAGACGTTGCCCTGGTTCTGTCCACGGGCGCCCTGCTGGCCCATGCCGTACTGTGCCGCGAGGCCGGAGCCGATCTGGGCGTTCTGCGGCGGCAGCAGCTCGCTGGGCTGGACGAGTGCGAAACCGCTGCCCATGAAGCTGAACTCCCAGCCCTCACCGGTGCTGCCGCGGCGCCGCCACACCCCGGAGGAGTGGGTCTGGGCCTGCATCTGCACACGCAGCCCCGTGGACCAGGCGACGATCGCGTCGGCGTCGCAGCTGACGTACTTGTCCGGCGTCACCTGCATCAGCAGCGGCATGCCGGAGGTCATCAGCGCGACCTTGCCCTGGCCGGTGATGTTGAGCTGGTACTTCCCGGAGCCGGAGATGCCGTACAGGCTGTCGACGGCGATGACCTCGTGGTGCAGCGAGGAGTCCATCGCGAGCACATAGCTGCTGTCGACGGTCAGCCCCTCGTGGTCCACGTCCATGAGATGGATGTGCTGGGCGAGGTTGGCGAGGTAGACCGTGCCCTGCCCGTGGCAGCGCATCAGGTCCAGTCCCTCACCGGTGCGCGCACGGCTGTGTGCCTGACCGCGGCTCTGGTACTCGGCGTCGAACTCGACGAGTCCCTGATAGGCGATCATGCTGCCCTTGCGGGCGAGGATGTCGTCGTGACCCCCCAGGACGACCCGGAGCATCTGCTTGTTCTGCAGGCTCCAGCGTTCCTGGGTCTGCTGGTCGTTGTAGGCGAAAAGCGGGCTCTGCATGGTGTGGTTGCTCCCCCTCAGCCCCGGACCCG
The DNA here is from genome assembly GCF_003143855.1 of Streptomyces sp. NWU339. Lineage (GTDB taxonomy): Bacteria > Actinomycetota > Actinomycetes > Streptomycetales > Streptomycetaceae > Streptomyces. The sequence goes on along the minus strand of NZ_QFRK01000002.1, from coordinate 281,420 downwards.
GAGACGGTCGGTGCTGTCCTCACTGGGCTGGACGACGACGATGCCCTGACCGGAGAACGCCATCTGGTAGGCCTCGCCGCTGCCTCGGCCGATCAGCGACTGTGCCCGGAAGCTGCGCTTGCCCTTCACCTTGAGGTTCGGGGACCAGGCCACCAGGGCGTCCGGGTCGACGTACGTCTCGTCCTCGCCACCGCCGCAGTCGACGACGATCGGCTTGCCCCGGGAGGTCAGCGCGACCCAGCCCTGCCCGGAGATCCTGGTGTTCCACAGGCCCTGCCCGGCGAACTTCGCCAGGCCCTTCACCCGCTCCACGCCCCAGGACAGGTGGGCGTCGAAGGCGAGCAGGTTGGTGGCGTTGACGGAGATGCCGTCGCCGTTGAGGTTGATCACGACGACGTTGGCACCGTAGTCGGCGAGGTAGAGCAGGCCGTCGCCGGAGCACTTCATCAGCGGCGCGCCCTCCCCGGTCATCCAGTCCCGCGCGATCTGGCGCACGGCCGACGGGTTGGGCTCGTACTGGACGAACCCTTCATAGGCGACCATGGATCCCACGCGCGCGAAGAGGTCGTTGCCGGTCTGCATGGCGACCTTCAGCATGTGGTTGCCGTGGTTCTCCATGCGCGCGGTGACGGGGGCGGGGGCGTAGCCCGCGAGCGGCTGGTTCATGACGGGCTCCCTCAGATCTCGTACGGCTGGACGACGATGAAGTTGCCGGGCGCTCCCCGGAACTGGAGGTTGACGCCCTCCCCGGTGTCGCCGGGGTAGGAGTTGCGGCGCATTCGCACCTGACTGGAGACGATCACCTGGGAGGCGGCCGACCAGGCGACCACGGCGTTGCAGTCGGCGAACGTGGTGGGCGTCACCGGCAGCACCACGGGCACACCGTGCGTCTTCACGACGATGGTGCCGGTCCCCTGGAACTGCATCGTGAACAGCGCGCCACCGGGAATGCCGTGCCCCTCGATGCGGCGGACCTCGTACTGGAGGCCTTCGTCGAAGGCGAGGACGTTCTCGGCGGAGACGCACACGGCGTCGCCCTGGAGCTCGATCGGGTGCAGCATCGTGGCGTCCTCGGCGAAGAACACCTGGCCCTGGCCCGTGCAGCGCATCAGCTGCATCTCCTGGCCGGTCGCGTTGCCCACGATCCGGCCGGTGAACCCCGCGCCCTTGTAGCTGAAGTCGACCTTGCCCTGGTAGAGGACCATGCTGCCCTGCCGGGCCAGCACGGGCTGACCGCCGATGCCGAGGTCGACGCGGACGAGCTTCCGGTTCTGCTGGGTCCAGCGCTGCCCGGTGGGCGTCTCCTTGAACATCTGGAGCGCGCCGAGCACACCCGGGGTCTGCGGTGCGCCCTGGGGAGTACCCTGCGGTGCCCCGTAGGGCGCCTGCGGGCCGGGCATCTGACCCGGCATCTGACCCGGCAGTCCGGGCGGCGGCTGCTGGCCGTAGCCGGGTGGGGGTGTCGGATGACCGTGACCGGGCGGCGGGGCGGGAGCCTGCGGTGCCTGCGGCTGTGCGCCGTAGCCAGGGGGCGGCGGGGCGCTCGGAGCGGGCGGGCCGGGTGGCGGTGGCTGCTGGCCGGGCCGGCCGAAGGGCGCGGGCGCCGGAGCCGGAGCCGGAGGCGGCACCGGGGGGCCGCCGGGCGGAGTGTTCAGGGGCGCGACGATCGTCTGCGCGGCGTGCACCGACGGCGCCGGAGCCGGTGGCGGGGTGGCGCCGGGAGGAGGGGCGAAGCCCTGTGCCGCGGGCTGAGGGGCCGGCGCGGGGGCGGGAGCGGGCGCGGGGGTTCCGGGCACGGCGAACGCGGGCGGCGCGAAGCCGGGGGCGCCGCCCGCCTGCGGCTGCTGCGGGGCGGCGGGCTCCTCCTCCGCCACCTCACCGCCGAAGTTCTTCAGCAGCGCTTCGAGCCCGCCGTCGAAGCCCTGACCGACGGCGGCGAACCGCCACACGTCCTTGAAGTAGAAGTCACCCAGCATCACCGCCCGCTCGGTGGAGAACTCAGAGCCGTCGAAGGGGTAGCGGGCCACTTCCTCGCCGCCCGCGACGATGCGGATGTATCCGGGACCGATCTGGGACATCTGCCCGGCGCCGTCGAGCGTCGCCGTGAAGGACAGCTTCCTGATCTGCTGTGGGATCCGGTCCAGCGTCACCCGGAAGGATTCCGTGTCGCCCGCCTGCGCACCCAGGAGCTGAAGGGACTCCTCGGGGGACTTCGGCTGGTTGAAGAAGACGAAGTACCTGTCGTCCGAGAGCCGTTCGTCGGCGTCGAGACCGAAGCAGCTGATGTCGAAGGTGAGCCCGGGGCCGGAGATCTGCACGCCGACGTACAGGTCCGTGCCAGCGGTGAGATCACTGATCCTGGCCTTGTGGCCGCGTTGGAATTCCCTGGCCATGCGTACGACCGTCCCCCATCCCGAATGCGAGTGCGTCGCGCCAGGCTAACGGCAAACCCGGACAACCGACGAAGTCGGTACAGACCCGGTACACAACACGCGCGTGCCCTACGGCGTGCTCGCTTCGGACGGCGTTCCCTCGGCGCGGGTGCCGGGCAGATGCGGCAGCCGCTCGGCCGCGACCACGCCTTCGAGGTAACCCCGGGCCCGTTCCGTCTTCGGATACGCCTCCAGCAGGCGCCAGAAACGGGGCCCGTGACCGGGCACCAGCAGATGCGCCAGCTCGTGGCAGAGGACGTAGTCGACGACGTACTCGGGCATGCCCTGCAGCCGGTGCGACAGGCGGATGCTGCCCTCGGACGGCGTGCACGAGCCCCAGCGCGTGTTCTGGTTGGTCACCCACCGCACTGAGCGGGGCAGGGCCCGCCCGTCGAAGTACTGGGCCGACAGCCGCTCGGCCCGCTCGGCCAGTTCGGTGTGCCCGAGTGTCCGCCTGCTCTCCTGGGCGGCCAGCTTGTCGAGCATGACGTTCACCCAGCGCTGCTCCTCCGCCTCGGACATCCGGGCAGGAATGAGCACGACGGTGCGATCGCCCTCGCGGTACGCGGACACCGTTCTGCGTCGGCGGGAACTCCGGCGGACCTCGATCGCGCTCGCCCGTGAGCCGTTCATCGCCTGGCTCGTCGTGCTGCGCTGTGGTGGGGCGGCGCGGTGCGGTGGGTCGGCGGGCACGCCCCGACGTTACCCGCTGGCCACGGGGAAGTCCCGGTTCCGGGACGCTTCGATGCCGAACCCCCCACCATGCGCAGGATTTATAGGATCATTCTCCCCGCCTGTGGACAACTTTCCGCACACTTCTTCAAAGCGGTGCATGCTGGCACTCGTCGACCGCTCCACGAGCGGGTTCAGCCGTACTGGGCTCCAGCGGTACCGGGCAGCGCAGTTCAGCGGTGCCACGACGGGTTCGGTGACACACGGCACTACGGCAGCGATCAAGGGCATACGGGGGACCTGGCATGCATCCGATGGTGAAACCCGCGCTCCGGCGCGGATGGCGCGACCTCAACACCGTGCAGTTCGGGATGACACCCGCGCACGCGTTGACCCTGGGGCCGGTGGACACGGCGACGGGCAGCTTCCTCGACCTGCTCGACGGCACCCGCGGGCTCGATCACCTGCGTGAGGAAGGCCGGCGCATGGATCTGCCCGACGGCCATGTCGACCGGCTCATGACCAGACTGTCGCGGGCCGGGCTCCTGGACGACTCCCGGGGCGGCGGTCCGGCCGCTGGCGCCCTCCGCGAGAAGCGGGAGGTCCTCGACCGGCTGCGCCCCGATCTGGCCTCGCTGACCCTGACCACCTCCGCACCGGGCGACGCGCTCGGGCGACTCGCCGCGCGCCGCGGCGCGCGGGTGCAGGTGAGGGGCGCCGGCCGGGTGGGCGCGATGCTGGCGGCACTGCTGTCGGGAGCCGGTGTGGGCGAGGTCGACGTGCGCGACATCGGGCAGGTCGAACCCTGGGACGTCGCACCGGGCGGCCTGCCCGCCGAAGCCATCGGCGACCGCAGGGACGAGGCGGCCCGCCGCGCCGTACGCCGCGCCGCGCCGGACCGACCGCGGCACCGTACCGCCCGGTCGCCGTCCGAGGGGGGCGATCCCGGGTTCTCCCTGGTGATCCTCGCTCCCCGGGACGATGTCGCCGTGCACGCACCCGACCCGTCGGGGGCCGAGCCCCTGGTGGCCTCCGGAACACCCCATCTCCATGCGGGCGTGGCGGAGGGGACCGGTGTCGTCGGACCTCTCGTCCTGCCCGGTGAGACGGCCTGCGCGGGCTGCCTCCACGGGGACCGGGCCGACCGGGACCCGACTTGGCCCCGTATGGTCGCCCAGTGGCGCTCCGGGCGGCAGCGTCGGGTGGGGGCCTGCGACATGGCTCTGGCCGCGACCGTGGCCGGACTGGCCGGCGCCCACGCGTTGGCTCACCTGGACGGCCATGTTCCGTCCAGTGCCGGCACTCGTTGGGAGGTGTCCCTCCCAGGTCTGCACTGGCATGCGCGACCGGTCCGGGCCCGTCCCGGGTGCCCGTGCGGAGCGGCGGAGGGGGACGCGGTGAAAGGTATGTCGGAACACACCTCCGAGTACGGCCGGGCGCACGAGACAATGGCTCCGCAAGGGCCGTCGAAGGAGTTGTGCCGTATGGCGGACGCGGAGCGGCCGGCAGGGACTTGGAGGGCGCATGTCTGATCTTCCCCGGAAGGCGGTCACCCGGACCGCCAAGCTGGCCGCGCTCCCGCTCGGCTTCGCCGGGCGGGCGACCTGGGGGCTCGGCAAGCGGATCGTGGGCGAGTCCGCGGAGATCGTCGGCCGGGAGCTGCAGCAGCGCACCGCGGAACAGCTGTTCAAGGTGCTCGGCGAACTCAAGGGCGGCGCGATGAAGTTCGGCCAGGCCCTGTCGGTCTTCGAGTCGGCCCTGCCGGAGGACATCGCCGGGCCCTACCGCGCGGCGCTGACGAAGCTTCAGGAGGCGGCCCCACCCATGCCGACCCGCACCGTGCACGCGGTGCTGGAGGAACGGCTCGGCGAGGGCTGGCACGACCTGTTCCTCGAGTTCGAGGACAAGCCGGCCGCTGCGGCCTCGATCGGCCAGGTGCACCGGGGAGTGTGGCACGACGGCCGCGAGGTGGCGGTCAAGGTCCAGTACCCGGGCGCCGGCGAGGCCCTGCTGTCCGACCTGAACCAGCTGAGCCGGTTCGCCCGCCTGCTCGGCCCGCTCGTCCCCGGTGTGGACGTCAAGCCACTGATCACGGAGCTGAAGGACCGGGTCGCGGAGGAACTGGACTACGCCTTGGAGGCCCGGGCCCAGCAGGCCCACGCCGAGGAGTTCGCGGACGACCCCGACGTCGTCGTACCGGCAGTGGTCCACCAACGCGAGCAGGTGCTGGTCACCGAGTGGATGGACGGCGTACCACTGTCGGAGGTCATTTCGGACGGCACGGAAGAGCAGCGCGACCGGGCCGGTCAGCTCCTGGCCCGCTTCCTGTTCTCCGGCCCGGCCCGCACCGGGCTGCTGCACGCCGATCCGCATCCGGGCAACTTCCGTCTGCTGCCCGGCGGTCCGGACGGCGAGGACGACTGGCGTCTCGGCGTACTGGACTTCGGCACGGTCGACCGTCTCCCGGGCGGGTTGCCCCACCCCATCGGCGAGGCCCTGCGGATGACACTGGACGGCGAGGCGGAGGCCGTCTACCGGATGCTGTGCGCGGAGGGTTTCGTCAGGGAGACCATCGAGCTGGATCCCGACGCGGTCCTCGAGTACCTCCTGCCGATCATCGAACCGGCGCGGGTCGAGGCGTTCACCTTCACCCGTGGCTGGATGCGCGGCCAGGCCGCACGCATCGGCGATCCCCGCTCCCCGGCCTACCAACTGGCCAAGCAGCTCAACCTCCCTCCGGCCTATCTGCTGATACACCGGGTGACCCTGAGCACGATCGGTGTGCTGTGCCAGTTGGGCGGGACGGTACGGCTCCGCGATGAACTGCAGGAGTGGCTGCCGGGATTCCTCCCGGAGGAACCGGAGCTGGAGGAACCGGAACTGGACGCGGAGAGCCTGGCGAACACGGAGAGCGCGGTGGAGGCGGCGGAAGCGGAAAGCGCGGGGGCCCTGACGGAGGAGAAGTCGACGGCTCAGGCGTGAGACGCGCGGGCCGCGCCCGCCGTCGCGGCCCGCTCGGTGCAACGCACCGCGGGGGCCGGTCCGTTCGGCACGGACCGGCCCCCGCGGTGGAGAGAGACCGCCGGGTCAGCCGGATCGGAGGAACCGGCTGATCAGCAGAATCGCTACTGCACGGCTACTGCATGACGGCCATGGCGAGCGCGCGGCGGGCGCGCCGGGAGGCACGCTCGGCGCGGCGCTGCATCCGGCGAGCGGTCACCAGGCGTACAGCCTGGCGCTCCCGCTCAGCCTCGTGCAGCCGCTCGTGCATATGCGCACGGGCCAGGGCTTCTGGGATGAGTTGCATCTCACGGGTCCTGTTCTGGCGCGAGTCGTTCGCGCCGCTGGTGGTGAAGTCTTCGGTCGCGGAGCCTGCGGGCTCGTCGGCGGTCGGCATCATCGGGGCCTGCTTCTGCGGGTCGTGCGTGAGGGGATGGTCGATCGTTCCTGGGGTGTTCATGCCGTGACCGGGTTCTTGCGCGGACGGCCACGCGGCCGCTTCCGGGCGACGACAACGCCCTGGACGAACAGCTCCCCGCCCCAGACGCCCCACGGCTCACGCCGCTCCTTGGCCCCGGCGAGGCAGGCCTCCATCAGGGGGCAGGTACGGCAGAGGGACTTGGCGTACTCCACGTCCGCCGGGGACTCGGCGAAGAAGACCTCCGGGTCGTAGGAACGGCACGGGACGGGTACGCCGAGGTTCTCGATGGCGTCGTCGAGCGCGGTGAGCGCGATGAGCGGAGTCAAGGTCGGGTCCTCCGTGGAGCCAGGCTTGGGGATCGTGTCGGAAGGCGGTACGGACGGGGCGTGCGCTTCGAGTTGCACGGTTCGTCTTCCTCGTCTGTTCGTTCCGGCCGGTGGGCCGGGTGGCGGCTGGTACCGGGTTCTTGTCTTGTCCCGAGGCGCTTCGGTCCGTCGCCCCCGTTCGGGGACAAACAGAAGGGCCGCGGATCCCGGATGGGGTTCCGCGGCCCTGAAGGCGCCGGCCTGATCGAATCAGGCTGGATGACTCCAGGGTTCTGGCCCACGGAAGGCCCACATCAGGTGGTGCTGCGTCGTCGTCTGCTTCCGGAATCCGGCACCGGTCGCCGCAAAGGCATAGGCCTGCGCCTGTGCCTCTACCGCTTCCAGTGCCTTGATCGGTCGCTCATCGCGCTCACGGAGGACAAGGCCCGCGGGAGCAACGAAGGACGCCGGACGTGCGGCAGGGATGCCGGACAGACCAGTGCCCTGATGCGAGGCGCCGAGCATGCACAGGGAGACGGCCGAGCGATCGGTCATTTTGACGACGGAGCTGGTGTTGATGCTGATCACAGGACTCGCCTCCTCTCGGCGTATCAGGGGACCGGGGTCAACCGGTCCGGCGAATATGCAAGTACAACACGGACCCGGGGCCTGTGAGAAGGCCGCCGTTCCCGTGCCTAAGAACCTATGGGGCTTCCCGGGGCATGCGCAAACTATTTTCTCGACGAGTTGGAATCAGGCCTGATCCTTGCCATGCGCCCCGTCCCCGCCTGCGCATATGGCCAGTACGTCGGCTCCGTAGCGCCCCAGCTTGCGCATCCCCACCCCGGGGATGCGGGCGAGCCCCGCCGCGTCCTCGGGGACCGTCTCGGCGATGGCCATCAGCGTCTTGTCCGTGAAGACGCAGAAGGCCGGCTGTCCGCTGCGCCGCGCCTGCTCTCCGCGCCAGTCGTACAGCCGCTCGTAGAGGCCCTCGTCCATGTCCGAGGGGCAGTCCTCACAGCGCATCAGCTTCATCTCGCCCGCGTCCGTAAGGGTGCGGCCGCAGACCCGGCACCGGGCAGGGCTGCGCTGCCCGCGCCGGGGGCCCGGCGCCGCAAAGGGGGACGCGGCCGCCCCGGACACACCACGCTCCACACCTCCCGCTCCCCCCGCACCACCCCGGCCGCCCGCGGCCGCCGAGCCGGAACGCAACCCGTCGAGGAAGCGGCTGGCCCGGCGGTTCGCCCTCCCGCCGGGCGAACGGGAGAGCGCCCAGGAGACATGGAGACGCTCGCGCGCTCGGGTGACACCGACATAGAGGAGCCGACGCTCCTCCTCGATCTGCTCGTCGGTCTTTGCGTAGGTGATCGGCATCATCCCCTCGGCGACACCGACCAGGAAGACGACGTCCCACTCGAGGCCCTTGGCCGAGTGCAGCGAGGCGAGCGTGACTCCCTCCACGGTCGGGGCGTGCTGGGCACCGGCCCGCTCGTCGAGTTCGGCGACGAGATCGGCGAGGGTCGCACCCGGTCTCGCGGCGGCGAAGTCCTGGGCCAGGTTCACCAGAGCGGCCAACGACTCCCAGCGCTCCCGCACCGCACCCGAACCCGCCGGCGGCTGGGCCGTCCAGCCCTGGCCGGACAGCACGGCACGCACCTGGGAGGGCAGGTCGGCGGCATCGTCGAGGAGACTGTCGTTACCGCCGAAACGGGCCGCCCCACGCAGGGCGACGCCCGCCCTGCGCACCTCCGGGCGGTCGAAGAAACGCTCGGCACCACGCAGCTGGTACGGCACCGAGGCGTCCGCGAGGGCCTGCTCGTAGGTCTCGGACTGGGAGTTCGTGCGGAACAGCACGGCGATCCCACTGGCCCGGACACCCGCGTCGATCAGTTCGCGGATCCGGCGCGCGGTGCCCTCGGCCTCAGCGGGTTCGTCGGGGTACTCGGTGAAGACCGGCTCGGGTCCCGGATCGCGCTGGGAAACCAGTTCCAGCCGGTGGTCGGCGGCACGGCCACGCGCCTGGGCGAGCAGACCGTTGGCGAGGTGGACGACCTGGGGGGTGGAACGGTAGTCACGGACCAGTTTCACGACGGTGGCACCGGGATGCCTGGTGCGGAAGTCGAGCAGGTGGTCGGGCGTTGCGCCCGTGAACGAGTAGATCGTCTGGCTGGCGTCACCGACCACGCACAGGTTCTCCCGGTCGCCGAGCCAGAGCTCCAGCAGCCGCTGCTGGAGCGGGCTGACGTCCTGGTACTCGTCGACGACGAAGTGCTGGTACTGGGCGCGGACCTGTTCGGCGATGTCTCGCCGGTCCTGCAGCACGGCCACGGTGAGCAGCAGCACGTCCTCGAAGTCGATGACCCCGCGCTCCCGCTTGAGGTCCTCGTAGGCGGCGTAGAGCTGCGCGATCTCGGCGGGGTCGCGGGACGCCTCACGCGCGGCCTTGGCCGCGGCGGGCGGGTAGTCGGCCGGGACGGTCTGGGTGACCTTGGACCACTCGATCTCGGCGGTGACGTCCCGCAGCTCGCCCCGGTCGAGGCGGATGCGGCAGGCGGCGGCCGCGTCGGCGACGAGCTGGATCTTCCGGTCGACCAGCCGGGGCAGGGAACCACCGACCGCTTTCGGCCAGAAGTACTGGAGCTGGCGGAGCGCCGCCGAGTGGAAGGTGCGGGCCTGGACCCCGGCGGCGCCGAGCTGGCGCAGCCGGCCGCGCATCTCCCCGGCGGCGCGGTTGGTGAAGGTGACGGCGAGCACGCTGGAGGGCTGGAGGATGCCGGCGCGCACCCCGTAGGCGATCCGGTGGGTGATCGCCCTGGTCTTGCCGGTACCGGCGCCCGCCAGCACACACACCGGGCCGTGCAGGGCGGTGGCCACCTCGCGCTGCTCGGGGTCGAGCCCTTCGAGCACCGCGTCGGCCGAGTCCGGTACCCGCGGGAAGAGAGGGGAGGGCGTTGCTGCTGTCACACCGCCATGCTGCCAGGTCACCGGAGACCGATGAGCCGGGTTGTCCACAGGCAGTGCCTCGCGGTCGTACTGATACGACGCGGGTCCCACCAGGAGGAACGGGGTGGGCCGGAGCGGACGCCGGGCGGACCCCGCCGCAGGGGAATGCCTGCGCTTTCAAGTACGTTCCTCCCACATCGAGGACTTCCCCGAGCAGCCGAAGGAGCACAAGAGACATGCCGGGCACTGTGACGATGTACAGCACCACGTGGTGCGGTTACTGCCGCCGTCTGAAGGGCCAGATGGACCGCGAGGGCATCGCGTACACCGAGATCAACATCGAGCAGGACCCGGACTCCGCCGCCTTCGTGGAGAAGGCGAACGGCGGAAACCAGACAGTTCCGACTGTGCTCTTCCCGGACGGCTCGACGCTCACCAACCCGTCGCTGGCGCAGGTGAAGCAGAAGGTCGGCGGCTGAGCGAGCGGTTCACCGGAAGCGGGGTGGGCGTCCCGGGTCGAGGGACGCCCACCCCGCTTCCGTGTGTCAGAAGGCGCTGCGGGTCGGGAGGGGCTTGCCGTACCAGCGCTCGATCAGGCGGGCCGCGATCGAGATGCCGTAGGGCGGGAGCACCTCGCCGGACTCGAAGGCGGCGCCCAGTTCCTCCCGGGAGAACCAGCGGGCCTCGTGGATCTCGTCGCCGTCGACGGTGATGTCGGTCGAGGTGGCGCGGGCGACGAAGCCCAGCATGAGGCTGGAGGGGAAGGGCCAGGGCTGGCTGGCGATGTACTCGACCTCGCCGACGCTGATGCCGACCTCCTCGTGGACCTCACGGCGCACCGACTGCTCGATGGCCTCGCCCGGCTCGACGAATCCGGCGAGTGTCGAGAAGCGGCCCTCGGGCCAGTGGACCTGGCGGCCGAGCAGGATGCGGTCGTGCCGGTCGACGACGGACATGATCACGGCGGGGTCGGTGCGCGGATAGTGCTCGGCGCCGCAGGCGGGGCAGCGGCGGATGTGGCCGGCCGCGGCGATGACGGTGCGCTCGCCGCAGCGGGAGCAGAAGCGGTGCAGGCGCTGCCAGTTCTCCAGGGCGACCGCGTGCACCATCAGGCCCGCGTCGCGTGGTGACAGGAACAGGCCCGCCTCGCGCAGTCCGGCCGGGCGGGCGGAGTCGTCCATGCGGCCGGGCAGGGAGTCCTTCTGGAGGGCGAAGTAGCTGACGCCGTCCTCGTCGGTGCCGAGGAAGTAGCGGTGTGCCTCGGTGAGCGGCGCCTCGAAGGAGGGTGTCATGACGAGTTCGGTGCGGCCGTCCGCCGTCTCGTCGATGAGGACCTGGCCGCCGGAGACCACGAAGCAGCGCGTCGAGGGGTGGCTCCAGGCCGCCGCGAGCCATGCTTCGTCGAGCCGGTGGTGGGCGGCTCGGTTGATGCCGCTCGGGGCGGTGAGCGAGACGGGGCGGTCGGCGATGTGGTCGGTCCTGGTGGTCACGGGTGCTTCCAACTCCCCCGGTGAAACGGATTGGGTCGGCGGTTGGTTCGGCGGGACGTACGGCGGGAGGCGACCGGTTCCGGCGGCACGCCCGGCGACGGGGGTGCTTCCAGTGTGCCCCGTCGCGGGCGCCCCGGGGCCGGGCGGCCCCGGGGCGTTCAGGGCACGTGCCGCCAGTGCTCGGCGAGGTCGCCCCAGAGGTGTGCGGTGGTCTCGACGCCCTTGAGGAGGAGGTCCAGTTCGACCTTCTCGTCGGGGGCGTGCCATCCGTCGGACGGGACGGAGATGCCGAGGAAGAGCACCGGTGCGCCGAGGACGTCCTGGAGGTCGGCGGCCGGTCCGGAACCGCCTTCGCGGGTGAAGCGGACGGGTTTGCCGAAGGCGCGGCCCATGGCACGGGCCACGGACTCGAGGGCGGGGTGGTCGAGCGGGGTCAGGCACGGGCGGGTGGCGGGGCGGAAGGTGATCTCGCAGCGGATGCCCTCGGGGATCTGCCCCGCCGTCCAGTCGCGGACGGTTTTCTCGATGTGGTCGGGGTCCTGGCCGGCGACCAGCCGGAAGGACAGTTTGACCATCGCCGAGGACGGGATGATCGTCTTGCTGCCGGGGCCCTGGTAACCGCCGCCGATGCCGTTGACCTCGGCGGTGGGGCGGGCCCAGACGCGCTCCAGGGTGCTGAATCCGGTCTCGCCGTGAGTGCCGTGCGACTTGGCGGTGCGCAGCCACTCCCGTTCGTCGAAGGGGAGCTCGGCGAAGAGCTCGCGTTCGCGGTCGGTGAGCTCGACGACGCCGTCGTAGAAGCCGGGGATCGCCACGCGCGCGTGTTCGTCGTGCAGGGCGGCGACCAGGCGGGCGACGGCGGTGGCCGGGTTGGGCACCGCGCCGCCGAAGGAACCGGAGTGGATGTCCTGGTCCGGGCCGTGCAGCCGGATCTCGCACTCGGCGAGGCCACGCATGCCGGTGCACACGGTCGGGGTGTCCTCGGACCACATGCCGGTGTCGGAGACGATCACCGCGTCGGCGGCGAGCCGGTCGGCGTGCTGCTCGACGAGTGCCCGGAAGTGGGGTGAGCCGGATTCCTCCTCGCCCTCGATCAGCAGCTTCAGGTGCACGGCGGGGGTGGTGCGGCCGGTCGTGGCGAGATGGGTCCGCACCCCGAGGGTGTGGAAGAACACCTGGCCCTTGTCGTCGGCCGCCCCGCGCGCGTAGAGGCGGTCGTCCCGTACTACGGGTTCGAAGGGCTCGCTGTGCCAGCCGTCCTCGCGGGCGGCGGGCTGCACGTCGTGGTGGCCGTAGACCAGCACGGTGGGTGCCCCGGGGTCGTCCGAGGGCCATTCGGCGTAGACGGCGGGGGCGCCCGGAGTGGGCCAGACCTCGGCGGTCGGGAAGCCGGTCTCGGTGAGTTTGGCGGCGAGCCAGTCGGCGCTGCGGCGCACGTCGGGCGCGTGATCGGGTTGGGCCGACACCGAAGGGATGCGCAGCCACTCGACGAGGTCGTCGAGGAAGGCGGCGCGGTGCTGCTCGATGTACGTACGGACGGCGCTGACGGCACTGTCAACGGGCTGGCTCATGGTCTCGAGCCTATCGGCCCGCGGAGGTGTCCTCGGAGTGCGGTATCTCACCGGACGGTTCCTCCAGCAGCAGCCGCTCCAGCGCTTCGCGGTCCGGCAGCGCGCCGGGGCGTACGACCTCGCCGGTGCGTACGTACAGGAAGGCGGCGGTGACCGACTCCAGGGGCACGCCCTGCTGCTCGGCCCAGGCGAGCCGGTAGACGGCGAGCTGGAGGGGGTCGGCGGTGCGGTTGCGGTGGGTCTTCCAGTCGACGATCTCGTACGTCGTCCCGCCGCTTCTCTTCTCTCCGGCGCCCTTTTCTCCGTCGTCCTGCCGGTAGACGGCGTCGATGCGGCCGCGTACGACGCGGCCGGCGATCGCCAGCTGGAAGGGGGCCTCCACGCGGTAAGGCGTGCGGCGGGCGTACTCGGTGCGTTCGAAGGCGTCCTTGAGGGCCGCGAGGTCGTGTTCGTCGGCGATCTCGGCTTCGCTGCCGGGAAGCTCGTCGGGTTCGAGCATGGGCAGCGTCAGTTCTTCGAAGCGGCTCTCGACCCAGGCGTGGAAGCGGGTGCCGCGGCGCGCGGCGGGCTGCGGTGGGCGGGGCATGGGGCGGGCCAGTTCCTGGGCGAAGCCGTCCGGGTCGGCGGCCAGGCGCAGTAGCTGGGACGTGGTCAGCGACGCGGGCAGCGGAACCTCGGTGACGCTGTCGCGGGCGCGCAGCAGTTCGCCGGTGAGGGCGTCGAGGTCGCGGTCCCAGGAGGCGACGGTACGGGCTTCCTCGGGAGTGAGCCGAGGCGTGGCGGGCTCCGGAGGGGGCGCCTGGTGCGGGATCCGGAGCGGGACGGCGGGCCGGCCGTCGTCAGGACGGCCGTCGGTGGTGGGGCGGTCGGTGGTCCAGGAGTCCCAGGCGCCGGGGTCGTCGTCCGCGAAGGGGTCGCCCTCCTCGGGCGGGAGGTGCTCGTCGTCCGGTGGCGGGGGCCAGTCCGGGTCGGCGTACGTGTCGGGAGCGTGGACGGCCGCGGGGTGGTCGTCCGGGTCGCCGACGAGGCCTTCCAGGTGGGCCAGGACGGTCTCGGCGGCGGCGCGGCGGCGGGCGAGGGCGTCGTCGTCCAGCGGGAGGGGCCATGCCTGGTCCTGGGTCGCCCGGTGCAGGGCGGGGTTCTCCTCGTCCTCGGCGGGCTCGTCCGCCCAGGCCTCGATCTCGCCGTGCCCGGCGGCGCAGTGGTCGTGGAGGGCCTGCAGGAAGGCGGACGGCCCACGCGGTTTCTTCTGCGAGGGCCCCCACCAGTGGCCGGAGCCGAGCAGCAGCGAGCGGGGGCGGGTGAAGGTGACGTAGCCGAGGCGGAGCTCCTCGGTGTGCTGGTGCTCCTTCATGGCGTCGTGGAAGGCCTTCAGTCCCTTGGAGTCCCAGGACTCGACATCGGGCAGGGTGTCGGCGTCGCCGCGCAGCCCGTGGGGCAGCACCTTGCCCTGTGCGGTCCACTTCTCGCGGCCCTGGCCGCTGGGGAACGTACCGGTGACCAGTCCGGGGACGGCCACGACGTCCCACTCCAGGCCCTTGGACTTGTGGGCGGTGAGCACCTTGACGGTGTTCTCGCCGCCCGGCAGGGCGTTGTCGAGGCCCTTCTCGTACTGGGCGGCGGTGCGCAGGAAGCCGAGGAAGGCGAGCAGGGTCGCCTCGCCGTCCCCGGCGGCGAAGGAGGCGGCGACGTCGAGGAAGTTGGACAGGGTCTCGCGGCGGCGGGCGGCGAGGGCGTGCGGGGACGCCGACAGTTCGATCTCCAGGCCGGTGACGGCGAGGACGCGGTGCAGGACGTCCATCAGCGGGTCGGCCAGGGAGCGGCGCAGGTCGCGCAGTTCGGTGGCCAGCCGGGCGAACCGCACGCGCGCGTCCGGTGAGAAGGGCAGCCCGTCGTCGCCCTGCCCGTCCAGGGGCGTCTCCAGGAACGTGTCGAGGGCGTCGGCGAGTGAGATCACTTCGGCCGGGTCGATCCCTTCGACGGCTGCGGCGAGGCGGCGGTCGGGGTCGTCCTCGCCGTCCACGCGCGCGTGGGACACGAGCAGTCGCGCGCGGCGGCCGAGCAGGGCGAGGTCGCGGGGTCCGATGCGCCAGCGCGGGCCGATCAGCAGGCGGACCAGGGAGGCGTTGGCCCCGGGGTCCTGGAGGACCTCGCAGACGGCGACCAGGTCGGCGATCTCGGGCAGGTGCAGCAGCCCGGACAGGCCGACGACCTCCACGGGTACGTCCCGGGCGACGAGGGCGCCCTGGATCTCGGCGAAGTCGGTCGCCGTGCGGCACAGGACGGCGATCTCGCCGGGTGCCTTCCCGGTGCGTACGAGGTGGGCGATGGAGTCGGCGATCCAGTCGAGTTCCTCGGCGTGGGTGCTCAGCAGGGCGCAGCGGACGGTGCCGTCGCGTTCGGCTCCCGGCGCCGGGCGGAGGGCTTCCACGCCCGCGTGCATGGCCCGCAGGGGGTCGGCGAGGCCGTTGGCGAGGTCCAGCAGGCGGCCGCCGCTGCGGCGGTTCTCGCTGAGCGACTGGCGGGTGGCGGGGCTGCCGTCGGCCCGGGCGAAGTGCTCGGGGAAGTCGTCGAGGTTGGCGACGGAGGCGCCGCGCCAGCCGTAGATCGCCTGGCAGGGGTCGCCGACGGCGGTCACCGGGTGGCCGGTGCCGCCGCCGAACAGGCCGGCCAGCAGGACGCGCTGGGCGACCGAGGTGTCCTGGTACTCGTCGAGGAGGACCACGCGGAACTCGTCGCGCAGGACGCGGCCCACTTCGGGGATCCGGGCGAGCCGGGCCGAGAGGGCGATCTGGTCGCCGAAGTCGAGCAGGTCACGTTCGCGTTTGGCGGTCCGGTAGCGCAGTACGAGGTCGGCCAGTTCGCGCCGTGCGGCGGCCGCTTCGGGCACTTTGCGCAGGTCGGCGTTGGTGAGCCTGGTGTTCTCCAGGGTGCGCAGCAGCTCGGTGTCGTGGTCGCGCAGGTCCTCGGGCCGTACGAGGTGTTCGGAGAGTTCGCCGTCGAGGGTGAGGAGGTCGCCGACCAGGTCGGGGAAGGAGCGGGTCAGTGCCGGGTAGGGGCCGGGAGCCTCGCGCAGCACCCGCGCGGCGAGCTGGTAGCGGGTCGCGTCGGCGAGGAGGCGGGAGGTCGGTTCGAGGCCGATGCGCAGCCCGTGGTCGGCCAGTAGGCGGCCCGCGAAGGCGTGGTAGGTGGAGATCACCGGTTCGCCCGGCGGGTTGTCCGGATCGAGGGTGTCGGGGTCGGTGACGCCGGCCTTGATCAGCGCCTTGCGGACGCGTTCGGCGAGTTCGCCGGCGGCCTTGTTGGTGAAGGTGAGGCCGAGCACCTGCTCCGGGGCGACCTGGCCGGTACCGACCAGCCACACCACGCGCGCCGCCATCACCGTCGTCTTGCCCGAGCCGGCTCCGGCCACGATCACCTGGGGAGCGGGCGGCGCGACGATGCAGGCCGTCTGCTCCGGGGTGAAGGGGATGCCCAGGAGTTCCTTGAGCTGATCGGGGTCGGTGATGGGTGCGGGCACATCGCAGAGGCTAACGGCGATCGCTGACACCCGGGGCCGTACGGCGCTCCGGGAGCGGAGAACCGCGGGCCGTCGAGGGCGGCGCGACGCGTGACGCCTGTCACTCGACCACGTGCCGCCCCTCGGGCCGGGCGCTGCACGAGGCCCGAAACGCGCAGTGGGCGCAGTGCTGGCCGGTGCTCGGGGTGAAGCGTTCGTCGAGGACCTTGCCGGCGGCCGTGGCGAGCAGGTCGCCGACCCACTCCCCCTCCAGCGGCTGCTGGGCCTGCACCTTGGGCAGGATCTCCCCGCCGTCCCGTTTGGCGGCGCCCTGGCGCAGCTGGACCAGCTCGGCACCCCCCGTCTCGGGGCGTGTTCCGTCGAACACCTCGTCGACGGCGCCCTCCTGGACGGCGAGCTGGTAGACGGCGAGCTGGGGGTGGCGGGCCACCTCGGCGGAGCTGGGGGCCTGTTTGCCGGTCTTGAAGTCGACGACGTAGGCGCGGCCCTCGCCGTCGGCCTCGACGCGGTCCATCTGGCCGCGGATGCGGACCTCGTAGTCGCCGGCCTCGAGGCTCACGTCGAAGTCGTGCTCGCTGGCCACCGGGGTGCGTCCGGCGCGGTCCATGACGTGCCACTGCAGGAAGCGTTCGAGTGCCACGCGCGCGTTCTGCTTCTCCTGCTGCGACTTCCACGGCGCGTCGAAGGCGAGCGCGTTCCACACGGAGTCGAGGCGTTCCATGAGGACGGCGAGGTCGGCCGGGGTGTGTCCGGAGGCCACCTCGTCGGCGAGGACGTGCACCACGTTGCCGAAGCCCTGGGCGGCGGTCGCGGGCGCGTCGGCCTTCACCTCCCGGCCGAGGAACCACTGCAGGGCACAGGTGTTGGCGAGCTGGTCGAGGGCGCTGCCGGAGAGCACGACGGGCTGGTCGCGGCTGCGCAGCGGCACCTTGCTCCGGGTGGGTTCGTACATGCCCCACCAGCGGTAGGGGTGTGCGGACGGCACCAGGGGGCGCCCGTCCTCGTCGGCGAGGGCGGCGAGCCGGGCGAGCCGGTGGGCGGCGGCCTCCCTGAGCGTGTCGGAGACGCGCGGGTCGACCGTGGTGGCGCGCAGTTCGGCGACGAGCGCGGCGACGGACAGCGGGCGGCGCGGGCGGCCGGTGACGTCCTTGGGCTCGACGCCGAGTTCGGTCAGGAAGCGGGAGGGCTGGTCGCCGTCGTCGGCGGGGGCCTTCACGGCCGTCACGACGAGGCGTTCACGCGCGCGGGTGGCCGCCACGTAGAACAGTCGGCGTTCCTCGGCGAGGAGCGCGCCGGGGGTGAGCGGTTCGGCGAGGCCGTCGCGGCCGATGCGGTCGGCCTCCAGCAGGGAGCCGCGGCGGCGCAGGTCGGGCCACAGGCCCTCCTGGACGCCGGCCACGACGACCAGCCGCCACTCCAGGCCCTTGGCGCGGTGCGCGGTCATCAGGCGTACGGCGTCGGGGCGTACGGCGCGTCGGGTGAGGGTGTCGGCGGCGATGTCCTCGGCGTCGATCTCCTCCAGGAAGTTCAGGGTGCCCCGGCCGCCGGTGCGTTCCTCGGCGCGGGCCGCGGTCGCGAACAGGGCGCACACCGCGTCGAGGTCCCGGTCGGCGTGGCGTCCGGCGGCACCGCCCCGGCGGGCGGCGCGTTCCAGGCGTGCGGGCCACGGGGTGCCGTCCCACAGGTCCCACAGCGCCTCCTCTGCGGTGCCGCCGCCGGCCAGGCGTTCGCGTGCCGTGCGCAGCAGCGCACCGAGCCGCTGGGCGCCGCGCGCGTACGTGGGGTCGTGCACGACCAGCCGCTCGGGTTCGGCCAGCGCCCGGGCGAGGAGTTCGTCCGAGGGCGGTGGCAGTGGGTTGCCCGCGGCCCGCTCCTCCTCGCGCAGGGCCCGGCCGAGGCGGCGCAGGTCCGCGGCGTCCATGCCGGCGAGGGGGGAGGTGAGCAGGGTGAGGGCGGTTTCGGTGTCGAGCCAGCGGGGCTCCGGCCGGTCCGGTTCCCGCGGCTGTCCCTGTCCCTCGCCCGGCTCCTCGCCCGGCTCCGGCTCCTCGCCCGGTTCCGGGTTCCGCTCCCGCTCTCGTCCCGGGCCGTCGGCCGCCTCCGCCGTCGCCACCGCCCGCAGGGCCGTCAGCAGCGGGGTCACCGCCGGTTCGTGGCGCAGGGGGAGGTCGTCGCCGTCGACGTCCACCGGGACGCCGGCCGAGGTGAGGGCGCGGCGGACGACGGGGAGGGTGCGGGAGCCGGCCCGCACCAGGACGGCCATGTCGCTCCAGGCGACGCCGTCCTCCAGGTGGGCCCTGCGCAGGATGTCGGCGATGTTGTCCAGCTCCGTACCGGGTGTCGGATACGTGTAGACCTCGGCCCGGCCGCCGTCCCGGGACGGCGTGAGTTCCCGGTGGGCGCGGACCTTCTCGGCGGGAAGGCGGGTCAGCGGCATGCGCTGGGTGACCAGGCGGGTGGCGGCCAGCAGGGCCGCGCCGGAGCGGCGCGAGACCCGCAGCACCTCGACCGGGGCCGGGCGGCCGTCCGTACGGGGGAACGCGTCGGGGAAGTCCAGGATGCCGTTCACGTCCGCGCCCCGGAAGGCGTAGATCGACTGGTCCGGGTCGCCGAACGCGACCAGGGTGCGGCCGCCGCCGGCCAGCGCGTGCAGCAGTCGCACCTGGGCCGGGTCGGTGTCCTGGTACTCGTCGACGTACACGGCGTCGTACCGCGCGGCGAGCCGCCGGGCGATCTCCGGGCGGCGGGCGAGGAGCACCGCGCGGTGGACCAGTTCGGCGTAGTCGAGCACACCCTGCAGGTCGAGGACGTCGAGATACTCGGCGAGGAAGGCGGAGGCGGCACGCCAGTCGGGACGTCCGATGCGGCGGGCGAAGGCGTCCAGGGCGTCGGGTCCGAGGCCCAGCTCACGGCTGCGGGCGAGCACCGCGCGGACCTCGTCGGCGAAACCGCGGGTGGTCAGGCAGGCCCGCAGTTCGTCCGGCCAGCGCACGTGTGCCAGACCGAGACGTTCGAGGTCCGCCTGGCCGGCCAGCAGCTCACGGACGGTGACGTCCTGTTCGGGGCCCGAGAGCAGGCGCAGCGGTTCCACGAAGAGATCGCTGTCCTGGTGGGCGCGGATCAGGGCGTAGCAGAACGAGTGGAACGTGGTCGCCTGCGGGGCGCGTGCGGCTCCTGTCCGCAGGGCCATGCGGTCGCGCAGCTCGACGGCCGCCCTACGGCTGAACGTCAGCACGAGGATGCGTTCGGCATCACCGCCACGGGCGATGCGCGCGGCCACGGACTCGACGAGCGTGGTCGTTTTCCCGGTGCCCGGGCCTGCGAGAACGAGCATCGGTCCGGTCCCGTGGTCAACCACGGAGCGCTGTGCGGCGTCCAGGCGAGGGGGAGCCTTGCGAGCCGGCGGGGTACGGACCAGTCGATGAGCGCCACGGGTCCCCCGCCGCACCTGGGGGTGCGACAGGCCGTTGGTGGAGGAAGAGGAGCTCACGTGGTTCGCCGGTCCTGGTGGGTGTGCTGGTTGCCGTTCCACCGCGTGTGGCGGGCGGTGGCCGCGAGGTCGGGGGAGGCGGAGGGACACGTGCTGGTGACGCTAGACCGACGGAGAGTGCGGAAGCAGGGCTTCCGGATTTTCCCTCCCGACGCTCGCGGCACACATGTCACTCGCCCCACGAACGTACGTCATGGCGCGGTCGTGCCCCATTTCCCCCATACGGATCACAGGTCGCACGGTGGTGCGTCCGATGCCGGAAGCTGGCTGGTGTGACCCTCCTCGTGGCCGCCGTCCCACCGTGCGCGCTTCATCTCGAGGCGCGGCAGGTGCCCTTCTGCGGCCCCGCTCGCCTCCCTGAGCGGAGTGCCCTCCGCGCGGTAGTGGCCGAGGGCTCTCAGCTCGTGGCCCGGCAGCAGCACACCGTCCGCGCGGACGACACGCCACCACGGGACGGCTCCGCCGTAGAGCGCCATCACACGTCCCACCTGACGCGGGCCGCCCTCCCCCAGCCACTCGGCCACGTCGCCGTACGTCATGACGCGGCCCGGCGGGATCCGCTCGGCCACCTCGAGGACCCGCTCGGCGTACTCGGGCAGGGCGTCCGCGTGCTGGGGGCCGGTGTCGGACGGAAGGCTTTCCTGACTCATCCGTCCCATCCTGCACCACCCCACCGACAACGCGACCGACCGCGTGACGGGTACGCGCGCGTGCGTACGCCTCGCCCGGGGACCGTGCTTCGGGCAGACTGTGCGGCCCCGTACGTGGACCCTGATGCCCCCTTGTGGCGGTACGGCATGCCACCATCGTGCGGGCGGTGACTGGTGATACGAGAGCAAGAAGAGGCGATGGAACAGCAGGGTGCGCACCCCGGGGACACGGCGGGCGCCTCTGCCGCTTCGTCGCGCCCGGACACCGGGAACACCGGCCCGCAGGACGCCGGCACCGAGGCGGTCGGAAAGCAGACCGCTCCGAGCCCTCCTGACGGCACAGACGGGACAGACGACACAGACGGGACAGACGGCACCACCGCCGCCGATCCGGCGCACAGCGACGAGGTCGAGGGCGACGAACCCCTGCTCCCCGCGCGTGTGCACCGCCCGTCCGATCTCATGCGTCTGCTCGTCGGCGTACTCGCCGTCGGGGCGCTGCTGGCGGTCGCCGCCTTCGCCCACGGCACCACCTCGGGGCTGGAACAGGACATCACCAAGGGCACCGGTCAGGCGCCCGACCTGCTCATCAAGATCGCCGGTCTGGCCTCCAGCATCGCGATCCTCCTCGTGCCGGTGGCCTTCGCCATCGAACGGCTGATCAAACGGGACGGACTGCGCATCGCCGACGGAGTGCTCGCCGCCGTCCTCGCGCACGGCGTGACGCTCGCCACCGATCTGTGGGTCGCGCGGGCCGCGCCCGAATCGATCCAGGACGCGCTGACCCAGCCCTCTCCCGGCGACATCCACGCCCTCACCGATCCGGTGCACGGCTACCTGGCGCCGGTCATCGCCTACATGACGGCCGTCGGCATGTCCCGCAGACCCAGATGGCGCGCGGTGCTGTGGGTCGTGCTGCTCCTCGACGCCTTCTCGATGCTCGTCACCGGGTACACGACTCCGTTCTCCATCATCCTGACGGTGCTGATCGGCTGGACCGTCGCCTACGGCACCCTCTACGCGGTCGGTTCGCCCAATGTGCGCCCCACCGGACAGACCCTGATGGCGGGCCTGCGGACCGTCGGCTTCCGGCCCGTGAGCGCGTCCCGCCAGGAGACGCCGGACGCCGTCGAGGCCGGGGACCGGGGCCGCCGCTACTTCGTCACCCTGGAGAACGGTCCGCCGCTGGACGTGACGGTGGTCGACCGTGAGCAGCAGGCACAGGGGTTCTTCTACCGCACGTGGCGCAATCTGACCCTGCGCGGCTTCGCCACCCGCAGCAGCCTCCAGTCCCTGCGCCAGGCACTGGAGCAGGAGGCGCTGCTGGCGTACGCGGCCATCGCGGCCGGCGCCAACGCGCCCAAGCTGATCGCGACCTCCGAGCTCGGCCCCGACGCGGTGATGCTCGTCTACGAGCACAGCGGCGGGCGCACCCTGGACTCGCTGCCGGACGAGGAGATCACCGACGAGTTGCTGCGTGGCACCTGGCGTCAGGTGCAGGCGTTGCAGTCCCGCCGGATCGCGCACCGCAGGCTGGTCGGTGACGCGATCCTGGTGGATCGTTCCGGCAGGGTGATCCTCACCGACCTGCGCGTCGGGGAGATCGCCGCCGGCGATCTGCTGCTGCGCATGGACGTCTCCCAACTGCTGGTGACCCTCGGGCTCAGGGTGGGCGCCGAACGGGCGGTGGCCTCCGCGCTGAGCGTGCTCGGCCCCGACGCCGTGGCGGACTGCCTGCCGATGCTCCAGCCCATCGCGCTGAGCCGCTCCACGCGCGGGACCCTGCGCCGGCTCGCCCGCGAACGGGCGCACCGCGACCGTGAGGCGGTCCTGGAGGCCTCCCGGCAGGCCAAGCTGCTGCGCGCGGAACAGGTCGCGGCGGGCCCGGCCGAGGGGTCCTCGGCCGGGCCCGCCGCGACCGGGAAGCCGGACAAGAAGGCCGTGCGGGCGGAGCAGCGGGCCGAGAAGCGGGCCATCGACGAGGCGCTGGAGGAGGCGCGCGACGAGGACCTGCTCGCGCAGATCCGGCACGAGGTGCTGCGGATCAGGCCGCAGGCGCCGGTGGAGCCGGCCCGGCTGGAGCGGGTGCGTCCGCGCACGCTGATCAGTTTCATCGCCGGTGCCATCGGCGCGTACTTCCTGCTGACGCAGCTCACCCACATCGAGTTCGGACCGCTGATCGCGAACGCCGAGTGGGGCTGGGTGGCGGCCGCCGTCCTGTTCTCGGCGGGCAGCTACTTCGCCGCCGCCCTGGCGCTGCTGGGGTTCGTCCCGGAGCGGGTGCCGTTCGTCAGGACGGTGGCGGCGCAGGTCGCCGGGTCGTTCGTGAAGATCGTCGCCCCGGCGGCGGTGGGCGGCGTCGCCCTGAACACCCGGTTCCTCCAGCGTGCCGGGGTGCGGCCGGGGCTCGCCGTGGCGAGTGTCGGCGCGTCGCAGTTGTTCGGGCTGGGCTGCCACATCCTGATGCTGCTGTCGTTCGGCTATCTGACCGGTACCGAGAAGACGCCGTCGCTGTCTCCGTCCCGCACGGTCATCGCGGGTCTGCTGACGGTGGCGGTGCTGGTGCTCGTGGTGACGTCGGTGCCGTTCCTGCGGAAGTTCGTCGTCACGCGCGTGCGGTCGCTGTTCGCGGGTGTCGTGCCGCGGATGCTCGATGTGCTGCAGCGCCCGCAGAAGCTGATCACCGGCATCGGCGGCATGCTGCTGCTCACCGCCTGCTTCGTGATGTGCCTGGACGCCTCCATCCGGGCGTTCGGCGACGAGACGACCTCGATCAGCATCGCCAGTGTCGCCGTCGTCTTCCTCGCGGGCAACGCGCTGGGGTCGGCGGCGCCCACCCCGGGCGGTGTGGGCGCGGTGGAGGCGACCCTGACGGTCGGTCTGATCGCGGTGGGGCTGCCCAAGGAGGTCGCCGCGCCGGCGGTGCTGCTGTTCCGGCTGCTGACTCTGTGGCTGCCGGTGCTCCCGGGTTGGCTGGCCTTCAACCATCTCACCCGCAAGGAAGCGCTGTAGTTCACGCAGCTGCGCCAAGCGGGGACCGGCTGCTCCTGTTTCCCACGAAGTAGCAGGTCAGAGGGTTATCCACAGGCTTCCCCCGTGAATCCGGGATCTGCCTACCATGGCCTGACCGCCATCCGCCGCACGGTGCGGACGGCCCACGAGGGGGGATGTGACACATGACGCGTTTCGCACGGTGGACGGCTCTGGCGGTCTCCGCCGCGCTCCTGGCGGCGGGGTGCAGCGGTGGCTCGTCCGACGACGAGAGCGACGGGACGGCTCTCGACTGGGGGCGCTGCGAGGCCTCCGACGGCGCACCCGCACCCGGCGACGACTGGCAGTGCGGCACGCTCGAGGTGCCGCTCGACTGGGCGGAACCGGACGGCGAGACGATCGAACTGGCCCTGATCCGGGCGAAGGCCACGGGAGACGACCGCCTCGGGTCGCTGCTGTTCAACTTCGGCGGCCCGGGTGGTTCCGGCGTGTCGATGATGCCCTCCTACGCCCCGAACGTCTCGAAGCTGCGCGAGCGGTACGACCTGGTGAGCTGGGACCCGCGGGGTGTGGCCGCCAGCGAGGGCGTCCGCTGCCGGGAGGACAAGGAGATCCAGGCGGCCGAGTCGGTGGACACCACCCCGGACACCCCGGCCGAGGAGCAGGCCTACTTCCGGGACGCCGCGGACTTCGGGCAGGGCTGCCAGAAGGCGGCCGGAAAGCTGATGGCACACGTGTCGACCGCCGACACCGCCCGCGACCTGGACCGCATCCGGCAGACGCTCGGCGACGACAGGCTGAACTACTTCGGGATCTCGTACGGCACCGAGCTCGGCGGGGTCTACGCCCATCTGTTCCCCGAGAAGGTGGGCCGGATGAACCTCGACGCGGTCGTCGACCCGACCGCCGACACGATGGGGCACGCCAAGAACCAGGCGCGCGGTTTCCAGCGCGCGCTGGACAACTATCTGAAGTCCACCGGGCGGGACCCCGAGCAGGGGACGCGCGAGATCGCGGAGCTGCTGGACCGGATCGACGCCGAGCCGCTGCCCACGTCCTCAGCCGGCCGGGAGCTGACCCAGACACTGGCGCTGACCGGCATCGTCCTCCCGCTCTACACCAAGGAGGGCTGGCCCGCGCTGACCAGCGCCCTGCGGGCCGCGGAGGAGGGGGACGGCTCGGAACTGCTCGCGCTGGCCGACGGCTACAACGAGCGCGACGCCTCGGGCCGCTACGGCACGACGACCCACTCGCAACGGGTCATATCGTGCTCGGACGCCAGGCAGCGGCCGACGGCGGCGCAGACGAAGAAGCTGCTGCCGGAGTTCGAGCGGATCTCACCGGTGTTCGGGCCGTTCCTCGGCTGGGACACGGCGGGCTGGTGCCACGACTGGCCGGTGCCGGGCCAACACGACACCCCGGAGGTGAGCGCGCCGGGTGCGGCACCGATCCTGGTGATCGGAAACACCGGCGACCCGGCCACCCCGTACGAGGGCGCCCGGCGGATGGCGGACGAGCTGGGCAAGGACGTGGGGGTCGTGCTCACCTGGAAGGGCGAGGGCCACGGCGCGTACGGCAGTGGGAGCGACTGCGTCGACTCCACCGTGAACGCGTATCTGCTGGACGGCACGGTGCCGAAGGACGGCAAGGTCTGCTCATGACGACGGCGGGGGCTTCGCGCGCCCGTGGTGCGCGAAGCCCCCGCCTCGGCCTCTCGTTCGGATCAGGCCGGCATCGCGGTGGTGACCCGGGATCAGTAGATCGGCTTCGACGGCTCGATCTGGTTGACCCAGCCGACCACGCCGCCGCCGAGGTGGACGGCGTCGGCGAAGCCCGCGGACTTCAGGACCGCGAGGACTTCCGCACTGCGGACGCCCGTCTTGCAGTTCAAGACGATCTTCTTGTCCTGCGGCAGGCTCTCCAGGGCGTTGCCCATGAGGAACTCGTTCTTCGGGATCAGCCGGGCGCCGGGGATGGAGACGATCTCGAACTCGTTCGGCTCGCGGACGTCGATGAGCTCGATGTTCTCGCCCTCGTCGATCCACTGCTTGAGCTGCTTGGGAGTGATCGTGGCGTCGGCGGCCGCCGCCTGGGCCTCCTCGGAGACGACGCCGCAGAAGGCCTCGTAGTCGATGAGCTCGGTGACGGTCGGGTTCTTGCCGCAGACCGCGCAGTCCGGGTCCTTGCGGACCTTGACCTGGCGGTACTGCATCTCCAGGGCGTCGTAGATCATCAGGCGGCCGACCAGCGGCTCACCGATGCCGGCGAGGAGCTTGATGCCCTCGTTGGCCTGGATGGAGCCGATGGACGCGCACAGCACGCCCAGGACGCCGCCCTCGGCGCAGGAGGGGACCATGCCGGGGGGCGGGGGCTCCGGGTAGAGGCAGCGGTAGCAGGGACCGTGCTCGGACCAGAACACGGAGGCCTGGCCGTCGAAGCGGTAGATCGAGCCCCAGACATAGGGCTTGTTCAGCAGCACGCACGCGTCGTTGACCAGGTAGCGGGTCGCGAAGTTGTCCGTACCGTCGATGATCAGGTCGTACTCGCTGAAGATGCCCATCACGTTGTCGGACTCGAGCCGCTCTTCGTGCAGGACCACGTTCACGTACGGGTTGATGCCCTTGATCGTGTCTCGTGCGGACTCGGCCTTCGGCCGGCCGATGTCGGCCTGGCTGTGGATGACCTGCCGCTGCAGGTTCGACTCGTCGACCTCGTCGAACTCCACGATGCCGAGCGTGCCCACGCCCGCCGCGGCCATGTACATCAGCCCTGGCGAACCCAGGCCACCGGCGCCGACGAACAGCACCTTGGCGTTCTTCAGCCGCTTCTGCCCGTCCATCCCCACATCGGGGATGATCAGGTGGCGGGAGTACCTGCGAACCTCGTCTACGGTGAGCTCGGGGGCCGGCTCGACCAGGGGTGGCAACGACACGGGGACTCCGTTGGTCGGTCAATCACTACGGTTGTTCTCCCCCCAACACTGCCATGGCCTTTTTCATTCCGAGACACCCATCCCGATCCGCGAGACGAGATCGTCCCAGTAGCCGGGCAGCGGTTCCCAGGGATCGGTTCGGCCGTCGCGGGCTGTGCGGTCGGTGAAGTAGATGGTCGCGGCGCCCTGCCAGCGGGCGATGCGCAGCGCCTCCTCCAGGTGCGGTCCGGGCACTCCGTGGACGAAGTGGCAGAACCGCTCGGGCGGATGGTCGGCGGTCCATTCCGCCACCTGCGACCAGCGGTAGTCGCTCCACGGGCCGGAGAACGTGACCAGTTGGTCCGCGATCTCGGCGTGGCCCGGGTGCGGGTGGGTGCCGTGACCGAGGACGATGTGGGCGTCGTCACGGATCGCGCGGAGTGCTCCGACCGTCCGCCGGACCTCGGGGAGCGCGGCACGGTCCGCGGGGCAGCGGTCCAGGAGGAATCCGTCGGCCTGGTACCAGTCGATGAACCGGTGGGCGTTCGAGATCAGCTCGCCGAAGCCTCTCAGGCCGTATGCCGAGTCGAGATGGCCCAGGATGCGGACACCGGCGTTGCGCAGCCGGCCGGCTGCCTCCAGGCAGTGCGGATCGGGTTGTACGCCGGGACCGTTGGC
Source organism: Streptomyces sp. NWU339 (assembly GCF_003143855.1). Classification (GTDB taxonomy): domain Bacteria; phylum Actinomycetota; class Actinomycetes; order Streptomycetales; family Streptomycetaceae; genus Streptomyces. The sequence continues at coordinate 254,349 of NZ_QFRK01000002.1, read as the reverse complement.
AACGTTCAGAACGACCCAGTGCAAAGGGCTTCCGCCTCCCGGGCGGGTGAGCGCGTTCCACTCGGCCGGAGCGAGGAGGGGGTGCGCCAGACCGGGGACGCCGAAGCCGGTGCGGACGCCGGTATCGGTACCGGTACCGGGTCTGACCCGGGGGATCAGATACGACATGCCGCCTCCATCCAGATGTCGGCGAGGGATTCCTCGAAGTTGATCCTGGGACGCCAGCCGAGCCGGTCGCGCGCGGTGCGCACGTCCGCCTGCTGCCAGCTGCCGCAGCCGTCCGGGTACGGGTACGCGACCGATGCCGCGTGGTGGTCGGACTCGCTCCGCGGGTGGCCGAGGCTCGGCCTGAGATGCGGTGTGTGGGCGGTGTGGCCCGTGTGGGTGGCGTGGCCGCCGTGGGCGGTCTGGGCGCCGGGCGGGCCGTCGAGTTCGTGGAGGACACCGCCGTATCCGGCCACGCGGGCGAGGACCGCGGCGGCGTCCCGCAGGCGGACGGCGCGGCCCGAACCGATGTTGATGACACCCTGTGCGGCGGAGAGCGAGGCGGCGTGCACGGCACGGGCCACGTCCCGGACGTCGACGAAGTCGCGCTGGGCACCGAGACCGCCGAGCTTCAGTTCGCCGTCGCCGGACTGCATGGCGCGGCGCATCGCCTCGGCGAGGCGGCCGAGCGGGGAGCCGGCGGGGGTGCCGGGCCCGGCGGGTGAGAAGACCCGCAGGACCACGGCGTCCAGCCCGGAGCCGAGAACCAGTTCGGTCGCGGCGAGCTTGCTGACGCCGTACGGGCCGCCGGGGCGGGGGACGGCGTCCTCCGCCGTGGAGGAACCGGGCTGGCTGGGGCCGTACTCCGCGCTGCAGCCGATCTGCACGAGGCGGGCGCCGCAGCCACTGCGGCGCAGGGCCTCGCAGACGGTGGCGACGGCGACGGTGTTGTGCCGGGTGAGTTCCCGGGCACCGCCACGGGTGGCACCGGCGCAGTTGACCACCACGCCGGGGTGGACGGCGTCGAGGAACCGGGTGAGCGCGCCGGGGCTGCCGGTGGCGAGGTCGAAGCGGACGTCGGCGTCGTCGCCGCGGCCGAGGGCGGTGAGCTGGACGGCCGGGTCGGCGAGCAGACGGTCGGCGACGAAACGGCCGATGTACCCGTTGGCTCCGATCAGCAGAACTCTCATCGGGCGGCTCCTGTGGCGGCCGGGGCCGCTGGGCGGGTGGTCATGTGGGATCTCCTTGGAGTGGTGCCTGCGGCCGGACGTGCGCCGAGGCTCGGGGGAGTGTGCGGGTTGCGTGGATCAGGAGGGTCAGGGCCGCCGCACCACAGGTGAGAGTGGGGACGGCGGTGGGGCCCCAGGTGGCGACCAGGCTTTCCACGGGCGCGGCCAGCGCTCCGCAGCCGGGGAGGCGGGCCGCGAAGACCGTGGCCAGGGCGGCTGCCTGGGCCAGGGCGGTGGCCACGAGGATCACCTTCGGGGCATGGGTGAAGCCGTGGAGGGCGAGGAGGCGGGCCAGGAAGAGGAGGGCGCCCAGGGAGAGCGCTTCGAGGGGGATGAAGGGTTCGTCCAGGGCCGTGGCGCAGAGGGAGAGGAGAACGGCCAGAGCGCACAGGAACAGCGCGAGGACGCCGAACAGCAGGGGGCGGACGGAGGCGGTGAAGTCCTCGAGGCCTCGGCTGGTCGCGAGTCTGCGGCGGGCCCGTGCGGTGAACAGGCCCGCGCCCCAGGCACCGGGGGCGCAGGCCAGGGTGAGGGCCAGGGCCGGAGCGACGGTGAACGGCCAGTCGCCGTCGACGGCGCCGGTGGGCGGGCCGTCGGGGCCGCCGGTGATCGCGGTGTGGAGCAGGCCGTCGCCCAGGACGGCGTAACCGATGAGCCAGCAGGCCCACGTCGCCGTGCCGGGGGCGGGCGGGCGGGCGGCGCTGAGCGGGCCCCGGCGCAGGACCGCGCGCGCGGCCAGGGCGATGGCGAGCACACCCGCGGCGACCGCGTAGAGGCGGGTCTGGCCGTGGGTGAGGCGCAGGGCGGTCACCGACGCGACGCCGAGGGCGCCGGGGAGCAGCGTGCGGGCGATCCAGCCGGCGCGTGCCTCGGGGGCGGCGGGGGTGGCGGGGCTGGGGGTGTCGTGGTCGCGGGGGATCCTGGCGTACAGCTCCTCCGCGAGGGAGAAGACGTCCCGGTGCCGGAAGCGTGCGGCGGTCCGGTCGGTGACGCCGTGCGCCTCCAGGCCCGCCGCGATCTCCAGGGGGTCCACGGCACGTTCGCACAGCTCGCGGTGGCGGTGCAGCAGCGCCTTCACGGGGTCGGCGGTGCCCGGGCGGGCGGTGGCGGGCCGGGCCGGGTCCCGGTCCAGTTCGTCGAGTCCGGTCATCGTGCCGCCTCCGTCGCGGGAACCAGTGGTGTGGCCGACACCGGGGTGGTCGGCCTCAGGACGTCCGTGGCCCGCTCGGGAGCGCCGGTGGCCCAGGCGGGGGCGGTGCGCAGCGGCGGGCGGGAGGCGGGGACGGACCAGTCGCCGGGGACGTGGACCTCGGCGGGGGCTGCGAAGGGCAGGGGGTCGCCGGTGTCGTTCAGGAGGACGCGGTGGACCGGGCTGCGCGCCGCGATCTCCAGGTACAGAGCGTGGAACGCGGCGACGTTCTGCTCGACGGTGAACAGTTCGAGTGCGCGGGCGCGCGCGGCGGCGCCGAGGCGCGCCCTGCGCTCGGGGTCGCGCAGCAGCGAAACGCATGCTTCGGCGAGCGCCCGCGGGTCGCGGGGCGGTACGACGAGACCGGTTCCACCGATGACCTCGACCACCGCGCCGACGTCCGTGGACACCGTCGCGCGGGCGGAGAGCATCGCCTCGACGAGACCGGCCGGGAACCCCTCGACGACACTCGACAGGACGATCACGGCGCCCGAGGCATACGCCTCGGCCCGGTCGGCGGGTTCCGGACCGCCGATCTCCTCGAAGGACACCGGAGCAGTGCCGGTGGAGTGCGGGCCGCCCTCGGTTCCGTCCGGGAAGAGCCGCGCGGCCAGCGCCCGGCAGTGCTCGAGGTAGGCGGCACCCTCCGGGCCGGCCGGGCCGCCGATGATCCGCAGGCGGGCCCCGGGCTCCTCCGCGTGGATGCCGGAGAACGCGTGCAGCAGTGAGACCAGGTCCTTGGCGGGCTCCACCCGGCCGGTCCACACGAGGGTGCCCGGGTCCGCGCGCTCCGGGGACTCCTCCGCCCCCGCGAAGGGCGTGGCGTCCATTCCGGGATGGATGGTGCGGATCCTCGCCCGGTCGGCACCACAGCGTTCCTGCCAGCGGCGGGCGTGGGTGTTGCCCGGGGTGACGAACGCGGCCCGCCGGTAGGTCTCGGCGGCGAGCCGGCCGTGGAAGGCCGCGAGCAGGGACCGGACCGCGGGTGGGGCGTCCGGGCGGGTCAGGTAGTGCGTGCGCAGCCGTACGCCGTACTCGGTCACCAGCAGGGGGACGTCGAAGAAGTGGCCGGCGAGCAGGCCCGGCAGGGCGGCCGTGCCGCCGGAGGCGGCGTGACACAGGTCGACCGCGCCGAGCCCGTCCTCCTCGTACCAGTCGAGTGAGAGGGAGCGCAGGGCGTGCTGCAGATGGGCGGCCACGGCCAGCAGGTCCGGTACCCGGGCCTCCCGCGCGGCGCGCAGCACGCGGGGCGCACGACAGGCGCGTTCCAGGGTTCGTACGGCGGTCTCGGAGCGGAGAGCGGCGTCGAGACCGCCCTCGTCGTGGGCGAGTTCGGCAAGACCGTACAGAGCGTGGGCGAAACGGTCCGCCTCGGCCGGGGCGCGGGTCGTCGCGGGGTCCGCCGCGCTGAGCACGGCGGCGAGTTCGCCGTAGTGCTCGGTGAATCGCCGGCGCGCGCGCCTGCCGTACACCACCCCGTCGTCCTCGGTCGTCCACAGCGGCGCGGTACGCACCCTGGTGACCTGCGGCGGCAGCGGTACCCAGCCTGCGTCCTCCTGGGCTTCGCTGCGGCTGAACGCGTAGACGTCGAACTCGTGGTGTCCGAGTCCGCGCACGAGACGGTCGCACCAGAGTCCGCTGTCACCGCCCACATACGGATAGCCACCCTCCGTAAGCAGTCCGATGCGCACGAGTGCACCCCCGATCTCCCGTATGGGGAGCCGCCGTCGGCCCGACGGCTCGCAGCGGGACGAACGTATGCGGACAAGGTGGGGGTGTGATGGACGGTTGTCCGTCGCACCACCAAAAGGGGTGAACGGTCGTAACTTTCTCGCACGGGACGCGTTTGGTCGCGCTATGCGATCAGCTGTGCGACCAGAGGGCGCCGGGCGCGCCCGGCGCGCCCTGCCGGGGCGTCAGCCCTTCGGATACGGCCAGGGGTTCGGCCGGCAGCTGATTCCGTCGTGGTCGAGGAACTTGGTCTGCTGCTGCATGACCGGGGCCAGATCGCCGTCCTTGTCGCAGGTGAGGTGGTTGTACCCCAGGCGGTGGCCGATCTCGTGGTTGAGCAGCATCTGCCGGTAGGCGAGAAGCTCGTCGCCGTACGTCTCGGCGCCCTGCGCCCACCGGAACGCGTTGATCATCACGCGCTCGGTGGCCGCCGAGTCGCAGGAGACGTTGTCCACCGTGGTGTCGAGTCCGGACCTGGCGCACCAGTCGGCGGTCGTCTCGGGGCTGGCGAGCGTGATGACGAAGTCGGGGCGGCCCGAGTGGATGCGCTCGAAGGCACGGGCGCCGTTGTGCGACCAGCTGCGGTTGTCGTTGAGCGTCCGCTGCACCGCCTCGGCGAAGAGTTCGCCGTCGAGGCCGAGCCCCTGCTCCACGTCGACGCGGTAGGTGATCTTCTGCCCCTCGCCCTGCGCCTTGTCGATTCCGGGGATCGCCTCGAACTTCCCCGAGCCCGCGAGGGAGTCGGCGATCGGGTACCTCTTCTCCATCTTCTGCGCGTACGTCAACGACCCGGCGCCGGACGACGTCTCGTCCCGCCCGGCCCCGCGCGAGCCGGAGTCCCGGACGTCGCGCGCCGCCTGGTCGGTGACGGACTGCGCCTGTACGTCGTCGGCGGCGGCGTCGTGTTCGTCGGCGACCTGGCCCGCCACGACGACGGCCAGCACGGTGGTCACGGCGGCGGCCGCGATCCCGGTGAACGCGCGCCCCTTGGCGCCCTTGGTCTCCGCCGGCGCTCCGGCGGGGGGCGCGTCGTCGAGGCCGGCCGGGGCGCGGGCGGCCGACGCGGTGCCCCAGTCGGTGACGGCGGCGTAGGGGCCCGCCGCGTGCGTGGAGTCCGTGGCGAAGGTCCGGCGGGCCGGGTCGCGGGGCGTGAAGAGGTCGCCTTCCTCGTCGAAGGCGTCGAGGTAGTCCTGTCGCGGCCCGCGCGGATCTCGCGCTTCCCACGGCCCCCCGGTGGGCGCCTGGCGCTGTCGCGGCAAGGGCACGCCCCCGCCGGCCGGCCCGGGGCGCCCCGGGTACCCGGGATACCCGACTCCCGGGTTCTGTCCCCTCAACTCGCCCCAGCCACCGCCGGGTTCCCGCTGCTCGGGATGGCCGCCGCCACGGACGCGCGGAACGCCGTGAGCGGGGGTGCCCTCGGGCGGTCGCGGCACTCCACGCGCGGGCGTCCCGTCCGGAAGCCACCCTTCCGGCAGGCGTGGCACCCCATGAGCGGGTGGCCCGTATTCCGCGGGCGGGCCAGGGTCCGGCGCTCCACGGCCTGGCGGAACCAGGCCGTCCGGCCGGGCTCCTCCCCGGCCGTCGCTGCCCCGGCCGCCCCGGGACCTCCGGTCGGCACGTGCCGCCGCCGGATCCGCGGTGTCGCCCTTGGGGGCGGGCCCACGACGGCTGTGGCGTCCCACCTGGTGCCTCAGCCCCTCAGGTTCTCGGCGGTGCCCCCGCCGTCGGCGGTCTCGTCCGCAGCGGTGTCTGCGGTCGAGACCGAAGCGCCCTTCGCGCCCGGCCCCAAAGTACCCCCCTCAATCACTGAATCCGTTGCATCCGCGAGGAGTTCACGGAAAGCGGTGGCCACGACCTCGGGGTATTCCATCATCGCCACGTGCCCCGCGTCGGGCAGGGTGACCAGTCTGGAGTCGCGGAACGCGCGGGCCGCGCGCCCGGCCATGCGGAAGCCGACTAGTTGGTCCCGGCCGCCGTACAGCAGCAGCGTCGGCGCGAGCACCCGCTCGGCCTGGCGCCACAGACCGTGCTGGCCGCCCAGGGTGTACGCGTTGACGAGTCCCCGCGCGGAACGCGCCATGGCGTCCCAGAAGTACGGCAGCCGCAGTCGCCGCTCCATCTCCTGCACGGCGTTGCGGAACGCCTCCGGCGACACCTGCGCGGGATCCCCGTAGCAGAGCGCGACGACGCCGCGGACGCGCTGCTCCGCAGACCACCCCTGGGTGATCCGGGTGAAGAGCCGGACCACCCCGGGCACCGCCAGCAGTCCCGTGGGCACCGCGGTGCGCTGCACCCGCAGCTCGGGGAGGGCCGGTGACACCAGCGTGAGCGTGCGGACGAGGTCGGGGCGTACGGCGGCGACGCGGGTGGCGACCGCGCCGCCCAGCGAGTTGCCGAAGAGGTGGACGGGGCCGCGCCCGGAAGAGTCGAGATATCGGATCACCGCGCGAGCGTGCGCCGAGATCGAGTAGTTGCCGTCGTCCGGGGGCGGCGAGTCGCCGAAGCCCGGAAGGTCGACCGCCTCGCTGTCGACGACGTCGTCCAGGTGCGGCATCAACGCCGACCAGTTCTGCGACGACCCTCCCAGCCCGTGGATGTGGAGCGCGGGCGGCAGGCCCTCACGCGCGGGTGGCCTCGACCGTATCGACAGGGTGACGCCGGGCAGTTCGACCGATCTGAGGCGCTCGCCCTCCGCGACCCTGACGGCGGCCACCTTGGGCAGCACGGTCGCGAGCGGCACGGACGGCAGATCGGTCGAGGACATGCCGCAATGTTACGAGACGATCACGCGGGGACTCGTGTGTTCGCGGTCACAGGGGCAGTGCCGGACATCGGCCGGCCGCCGCCGGCCCCGCTGTGCGCACCGCGTCACAACCCGATCGCGGATCGCATAGCGCCCGGATCGGGTGTCTCCTAGGCTCATACCGAGGGCACCCGTATGTGGCCCCGCATTCTCCGGGGACGTTCATAGGAAGGGAGCCCAGCCATGGCCGTAGATCCCACCGACCCCGAGACGTTCGAGGAAGCCGAGGACGCTCGCGAGGACCAGGAGTACGACGTCGAGGCACCCGAGGTCGACGCGGCCGAACAGCGCGCGGACCTCGAGCAGGACCGCGACGATCCGCTGACCGGCGCCGACGCCGACCGCGCCAATGAGGCGGACCTGGCCGAGCAGGCCAGGGTCGTCTCCCTCCACGAGGACGACTACCGGTGAAGAGGGTGAAGAGGACGACCACCGGTGAAGGTGACGGTGCCGGAACGAGGCGGCATCATCCGGGAGGGAGGCGCCATCTTGCCCCCATTGAGAACTTTTGAAACGGTCCGTGCCACTTTCGCCGCAGTCCGGTCCGTGAAATTCTGCGCCCTCAGCGCGCACACCACGGTTACCGAAAAGTACGATGGCGGCGCGGCTCACACCGCACGTGGACGAGAATGGGAGGCGGCGTGACAGCCATCGAGCAGACAGAGGCCGTGCGCCCGAGGGGCACACGCCTGCCGCGCCGTGCCCGACGGAACCAGTTGCTGGGCGCCGCCCAGGAAGTATTCGTCGCACAGGGCTACCACGCGGCGGCGATGGACGACATCGCCGAGCGCGCGGGCGTCAGCAAGCCGGTGCTCTACCAGCACTTCCCGGGCAAGCTCGATCTCTATCTGGCCCTGCTGGACCAGCACTGCGAGGCGCTGATCCAGTCGGTGCGCCACGCGCTCGCGTCGACGAGCGACAACAAGCAGCGCGTACGGGCGACCATGGACGCCTACTTCACGTACGTCGAGGACGACGGCGGGGCCTTCCGCCTGGTCTTCGAGTCGGACCTGACGAACGAGCCCGCGGTGCGCGAGCGCGTCGACCGGGTCACCAACGACTGCGCCGAGGCGATCTGCGACGTCATCGCCGAGGACACCGGCCTGTCGCGCGAGGAGTCGATGCTGCTCGCCTCCGGGCTGGGCGGTCTGGCCCAGGTGGTGGCGCGGTCCTGGCTGCACAGCGACCGCAGTGTGCCCCGCGACCAGGCGGTGCAGTTGCTGACCTCGCTGGCCTGGCGGGGCATCGCCGGATTCCCGCTGCACGGCAACGAGCAGCAGTTCTGACGGCTCCCAGGAGCGCCGCCGGGCGAGCGGGGAGCGTTCGTTCCCGTCGGCTGTTCGCTCCTGGCGTTGCGGGGGCTGAGCGTGCGCATCCCCTCACCGGGCTAATGTGTGCTGGGTACGGCGCGGAAGGTCGCGCACTTCACTGACCGTCGGAGGGACATAGCCGTGGAGGTCAAGATCGGCGTGCAGCACGCGCCCCGCGAGATCGTTCTGGAGAGCGGTCAGAGTACCGAGGAGGTCGAGCGCGTGGTGGCCGAGGCACTGGCCGGAAAGACGCAGCTGCTGACTCTCGTGGACGAGCACGGCCGTAAGGTCCTGGTCCCGGCCGACCGTCTCGCGTATGTCGAGATCGGCGAGCCGGCCCCGCGCAAAGTGGGCTTCGGCGCGCTGTAGGCGACGACCGGCAGACAGCGGAAGGGCCCGGCGGTTTCGGAATCTCGATACCGCCGGGCCCTTCCGTGTCCCTTTCAGTCGCTCTCAGCCCTTCTCAGTCCCTCCCGCACCGCTGGTCCGTTCAGCCCTTCTCCCCTTGCCGTTCTCCCCGGCGTCACCAGCCGTCTCCCCCACCGCCTCCCGCCACCCCGCTCTTCACTGATGGAGCACAGGTCGCGCACAGAGGAGGATTGGGTTTCGCAGGTCAGGGGTAAGTCGGGCTACGACCGATGTGATCAGGCCGGCCATGTGGGAGGGACCCCGACATGCTCTTGGAAACGCTCAGTTCAGCGATCCTCGGCCTGGCCCTGGCCTGGGCGGCCACGCGCCGCCTCTCGCACCGCCTCCCCGCCCGCGCGCTGGTCCTGTCGACGGGTGTGGCCGGGGCCGTGTTCGGCGCGCTGATCACGCACAGCGCGCTGGACGCGGGCAGCCCGCTGACGGTCCTGTTCGGCGCCGCGATCGTCTCCGTGGCCTCGGTGTCACTGCTGCTGCGCCCCGCGGGCAGACTCCGCGGCCGGTCGGCGACCGCCTGAGCGGCCGCCGACGCCGGCACGGGACCTGTCCGGGGCGGCTTCTCAGGCCGCCAGCCCCAGGGCGGCCATCCGCTTGGTGTGGGCCTCCGTGATCCGGGAAAACATCTTGCCGACCTCCGCGAGGTCGAAGCCGTCCGCGACACCGCCGACGAGCATCGTCGACAGCGCGTCCCGGTCGGCCACCACCCGCTGCGACTGGGACAGCGCCTCGCCCATCAGCCGGCGCGCCCACAGCGCGAGCCGTCCGCCCAGGCGCGGGTCCGCGTCGATCGCCGAGCGCACCTTCTCCACGGCGAAGCCGCCGTGCCCGGTGTCGTCGAGCACGGTCAGCATCAGCGCCCGGGTGTCGGAGTCCAGCCGGACCGCGACCTCCCGGTAGAAGTCACTGGCGATGGAGTCGCCGACGTAGGCCTTGACGAGCCCTTCGAGCCAGCCGGAGGGCGCCGTCTGCTTGTGGAAGCCCTCGTACGCGGCGACGAACGGCTCCATGGCGGCGGTCGGCTCCTCGCCGATCTCGGTCAGTCGGTCGCGCAGCCGCTCGAAGTGGTGGAACTCGGCCGACGCCATCTTGGCCAGTTCCGCCTTGTCCTCCAGCGTGGGAGCCAGCTTGGCGTCGTCCGCGAGCCGCTCGAACGCCGCGAGCTCTCCGTACGCGAGCGCGCCGAGCAGGTCCACGACGGCGGCGCGGTACTGCGGGTCGGCGGAGGCTGCCGTCCAGTCCAGGGCGGCGACGCCGGTGGGCGCGGCCGGGGTCTCGGAGATGTCCTCGGCGGGGTCAGGCTTGTCAGAGCTCGTCATAAACCGCACAATAGCCCGCTGATCGGGGGTCGGAAGGCGCTGGTCAACAGGTGTGACGACGACTACGTGGCCAAATCGGCCATGGCGTGTGCGCGAATCCGGGGTATGGTGGTAATGCGCCTGCCGAATACTTTGACGTGTTCGAGGGGGCGTTTGTATGAGGATGCCCGGTCGGAGGCCCGATCGGCTCCGCCCCGACCGCTCTCCCTGACCGTACGGCACATTGCGTACGACGATCGGAGGGACCCTCAGCGGTACGAGCGCTAGAGCGTCGGCAGTGGTCCCGTGCCCTACGGCATCCCCGTAAGGCAGCCGACGTCCCCGGCACGGTCCATAGACGACCCCCCGCGCTCGCCTCGCACCGCGCACACAGAAGAGGCAGCACCCTGACTACGTTCCGAGAGCTCGGGATTCTCCCCGAGACCGCCGAGGCCCTGGAAGCCGTCGGCATCATCACCCCCTTCCCCATCCAGGAGCTGACGCTCCCCGTGGCCCTGTCGGGCACGGACGTCATCGGCCAGGCCAAGACCGGCACCGGAAAGACGCTCGGTTTCGGCCTTCCGCTCCTCGAGCGCGTGACCGTCCCGGCGGACGTGGAGGCAGGCCGCGCGAAGCCCGAGGACCTCACCGACACCCCGCAGGCGCTGGTCGTCGTCCCCACCCGCGAGCTGTGCACGCAGGTCACCAACGACCTGCTGACCGCCGGCAAGGTGCGCAATGTGCGCGTCACCGCGATCTACGGCGGCCGGGCCTACGAGCCGCAGGTCGAGGCCCTGAAGAAGGGCGTCGACGTGATCGTCGGCACCCCGGGCCGGCTGCTCGACCTGGCGGGGCAGAAGAAACTGAACCTGAAGCACGTCAAGGCCCTCGTCCTCGACGAGGCCGACGAGATGCTCGACCTGGGCTTCCTGCCCGACGTCGAGAAGATCATCAACCTGCTTCCGGCGCGCCGCCAGACCATGCTGTTCTCGGCCACCATGCCGGGCGCGGTCATCGGGCTGGCCCGCCGCTACATGTCGCAGCCCACGCACATCCGCGCCACCACTCCGGACGACGAGGGCGCGACGGTCGCGAACACCACGCAGTTCGTCTACCGCGCGCACAACATGGACAAGCCGGAGATGGTCTCGCGGATACTGCAGGCCGACGGCCGGGGACTGGTCATGGTCTTCTGCCGCACCAAGCGCACCGCCGCCGACCTCGCCGACCAGCTGGGGCAGCGCGGCTTCGCCTCCGGCGCGGTCCACGGCGACCTCGGCCAGGGCGCCCGCGAGCAGGCGCTGCGCGCCTTCCGCAACGGCAAGGTGGACGTGCTCGTCTGCACCGACGTCGCCGCCCGCGGCATCGACGTCGAGGGTGTGACGCACGTCATCAACTACCAGTCGCCCGAGGACGAGAAGACGTACCTGCACCGCATCGGCCGTACGGGCCGCGCGGGCGCGAAGGGTACGGCGATCACGCTGGTCGACTGGGACGACATCCCGCGCTGGCAGCTGATCGACAAGGCGCTGGACCTGGGCTTCAGCGATCCGCCGGAGACGTACTCCACCTCCCCGCACCTGTACACCGACCTCGGCATCCCCGAGGGGACGAAGGGTGTCCTGCCGCGCTCGGAGCGCACCCGCGCCGGGCTCGACGCGGAGGAGCTGGAGGACCTGGGTGAGCCGGGCGGCCGTGGCCCGCGCGGCGGGCGCGGGAGTCGGGGCGACCGGAGCGGCCGGGGCGACTCCGAGCGTGAGCGTCCGGCCCGTACGCCGCGCCGTCGTCGCCGCACGCGCGGTGGCGCCTCGCTGGACGACCCGGCGCAGCCGGCGGCCTCGGCCGTCGAGGGCACCGATGAGGCCGACACCGGTACGGCTCCCCGCACCCCGCGCCGTCGTCGCCGCACGCGCGGTGGGGCGGTCGCCGAGGCGACGACCGCCCAGGTGACCGCGGTCGAGTCCGCCGAGCACGTCGAGCCCGCCGAGGCTGCTGTCGCGACGGCCGAGGGCAGCGCGGTCGGAGACGCTCCGGAGACCCCGGCGGCGCCGCGCCGCCGCCGGACCCGCAAGGCCACGGCGGCTACGGCCACCGCGGCCGAGGCGGTGGTGGACACCGTCGAGGGGACCACCGAATCCGCCCCGGAGGCGACCGGGACGAAGCCCCGGCGCACCAGGACGCGGAAGACGGCCGCCGTGGCCACCGAGGCCGGTACGACCACCGCCGGCATCCCGGCGCAGGCCGCACCGGAGGCGGAGGAGGCCGAGGCGAAGCCCCGGGTCCGCCGCACCCGCAAGACCGCAGCGACGGCCGAGACGGGCGTGGACACGGCCGAGGCCGTCGAGGCTGCCGAGACCAGGCCTCGCCGCACCCGCAAGGCGGCCACCGCCGTGCAGGAGCCGGAGGCCGTGGTGGACGCCACGGCCGAGGCGAAGCCCCGGCGCGCCCGGAAGACGGCAGCCGCCGCGACCGCGCTCGACGCCGCCGAAGCCGCCGAAGCCGCTGAGGCCAAGCCGCGCCGCCGCACCCGCAAGACCGCCGCGGCCACCGAGGCCGGTACGACCACCGCCGGCATCCCGGCGCAGGCCGCACCGGAGGCGGAGGAGGCCGAGGCGAAGCCCCGGGTCCGCCGCACCCGCAAGACCGCAGCGACGGCCCCCGCGGAGCCCACGGAGGCCTGACGCACCACCCCGACGGCCCGGTCCCACACCCGTGGGGCCGGGCCGTCGGCGTCGGCCGGCCCCTGCTGCCCGCTACCCTCACCCCGTGACCAGCCACCCCACCCCCGCTTCCGTTCCCCCTCCGACCCCGGCCCCCGCCTCCGTCCCGCCCGTCGGCGCTCGGGCGTACCGGCTCCGTACGTCCCGTGGGGAGTTCGCCGTCGTCGACGTGCCACCGGCCGACGGGGTCGAGCCGAAGGGGGTCGTGCTGTCACTGCCCGGGTTCACGGGGAGCAAGGAGGACTTCACGCTGCTGCACGGGCCGCTCGCCGCACGCGGGTACCGCAGCGTCGCCGTGGACGGACGGGGGCAGTACGAGTCGGACGGTCCCGCTGACGACGAATCCGCTTACGCCCAGGCCGAGTTGGCGCGTGACGTGCTCGCGCAGGCGGAGGCGCTCGGCGCGGCTGCGCCGCTGCACCTCGTCGGGCACTCGCTCGGCGGCCAGATCGCCCGTGCGGCCGTGCTCGAGGACCACTCCCCGTTCCGTTCGCTCACCCTGATCTCATCGGGCCCCGCCCGGATCTCGGTCTCCCAGGAGCAGCGCGTGAAGCTGCTGCGGGACGCGCTCGCCCGGATGTCGATGGCGCAGTGCTGGGAGGCGATCCTGGCCATGGGCCCGCCGGAGGAGGTCGGTGGTCCGGCCCGTGGGATCGGTGGCCAGGAACATCTGCGTCGCCGCTGGTTGGCCACCAGGCCTGCACAACTACTGGCCACAGGAAGGCAGTTGTGCACGGAGCCGGACCGGGTCGCCGAGCTCGCCGCCGCGCCGCTGCCGTTCCATGTGCTGTCGGGTGCGCATGACGACACCTGGCCGGTACCGGACCTCGACGCCATGGCCGTACGGCTGAACGCGCACCGCACGGTCGTCGCCGGCGCCGAGCACTCCCCCAACGTCGACCGGCCCGCGCCCACGGCGCACGCCCTCGCCGCCTTCTGGGACCGGCTCCACGACGACGGTGCCCCGCACCCCGGCTAGGACGGCCGGCACGGGCCGGGGACGTGCCGTCAGTACTGCGCCTGGAGGTGGGCCCAGAAACCGTCGCGCAGGGCGCGTCTCAGGTCCGCCTGGCCGCGCAGGGAGTACTGCAGCAGGCCCTCGGCCTCCACGAGCAGGTCCTGGTCGACCGAGCCGGGCAGGTAGGGGTGGCCGGGCAGCAGCTCCACCAGCGTGTCCCGGCCCCGCTCGGCGAGCCACTTCGCGGCGATCTGCGCACCGACGAAGCGGACGTCCTCACGGGTGGGCCGTCCTGTCGCGGGCTCGTACGCGAGGGCCGTGCGCCGGGAGACGTACGGCTTGAAGAAGTCGAGTTCGAAGGTGCGCCGGCTGTCGACCTCCCAGAGCAGGGGCTCGGCCTGGTTGCGGCCCTCGGGGGCCTCGATGCCCCAGAGATGGACGCGGGCGCCGTACCCTTGGGCGGCCTCGACCGCCGGGACCAGGTCCTCGTCGCCGCCCAGCAGGGCCGCGTCGCTGATGGCGCGGTGCCGGGCCAGTGACTCCAGGTCGGAGCGGATCAGGGAGTCGACGCCCTTCTGCTGGTTGTTGGCGTTGAGGTTGCCGAGGCGGACCTTGACATCGGGGAGTTCCGCGATGGTCTGCTGCTCGGCGGTGTGGATGCGGCGCCGGGCCCCGTCGTACCAGTAGACGCGCAGCAGCCTGCTGTCCGCGAAGATGGTGCGGGCCCGGTCGATGAGTGCGTCGATGAATCCCTCGGCGTCGAGGTCGAAGGCCCTGCGGTCCTCCGTCCCGGCCACCAGCCGCCCCGCCGCCGCGTACAGGTAGCCGGCGTCCACGAAGATCGCGTGCGTCGAGGGCGTCTTCGCCACCTCGGCGAGCATGCGCTGGAGCAGCTCGTTCGTGCGGTCGATACGGGAGTTCAGGCCCGCGAGGTCGTCGTTCATCATCTCTATTGTCCTGGCGGTCACTGTGTGAACACAACCGGCCCCGGTCGGTCTCCTTCGAAACACTCACCCGTCAGCGTTTGATCGATCCCTAGCCGATCAAATGATTTCCTTAGCGTAGGGAATATTTGCCCGGGGTAACCCGTTCACTACTGATGGCACGCGGGCCGGTCCGGCTCGCGGCCGTCCACCCCACGGTTCTCCTTCAGGAGGACGACCAGGCGAAGGGAGAAGTGCTTGCACTTCGAAATCATGCGACTCGACGACATCGACGGCACCGCCGTGGACAGCACGGTTGTGGATGCCGCTTCCGTCAACCGTATCGTTCAGCAGGCCGCCGCCATCGGGCAGCGTCTGTGGATCCGCCCGACCGACACACCAGCCTCATGACGCGGGACGCGCGATGACTCGGGACGCGCACCGCGGGACGGTCAGCCGCCCTGGATCACCTGTGTGACCCCGTTGATGATCTGCTGCACGGCGATCGCGGAGAGCATCATGCCCGCAAGGCGCGTCACCAGGACCACCCCACCGTCCTTGATGACCCGGATGATCAGCAGCGAGTACCGCATGACCAGCCACAGCACGACGTGAACGGCGAGGATCGCCGCCCACACCGACACCTGGGCGGCCGTGCTGTCCGCCTTCGGCACGGCGAGGATGACCGACACGATCGCGCCGGGGCCGGCCAGCAGGGGCATGCCGAGCGGGACCAGCGCGACGTTGACGTCCTTGGTCTGCTGGGGCTCGTCGGTCTTGCCGGTGAGCAGGTCGAGCGCGATCAGCAGAAGCAGCAGCCCGCCCGCGATCATCAGCGCCGGCACGGAAACGTGCAGGTAGTCGAGGATCTGCTGCCCGACCAGCCCGAACAGGACGATCACACCGCCGGCCACGCAGACGGCCTGGAAGGCCATCCGCTTCTGCGCCACGGCGGGCCGCCCCGCGGTCAGGGCCAGGAAGATCGGGGTGATCCCCGGGGGATCCATGATGACGAAAAGGGTCAGGAAGAGGGAGCCGAAGACGGCGACGTCGAACATGAGTGCCTTGCTGGGAACGAGCGAGCGCGGAGCGCTCGGGGAAAGAGCTCAGGGAATGAGCAGGGGGAAAGAAGGGCGTCGACGCCCCGGACAAGGGGGCGACGAGCCGGAGGAGCGGGTGGGGCGTGCGGGCGTGGGACTCAGGCTCCGCCGGCCCCAGGCACCGGGAACGCGCCGGTCGCGCGCCGCGTGATCTCGCCGTACACCTCGGGGTCCGTCGTGAACTCGCCGAGCTCGCAGCTCTTCCGGCTGCCGTGGTAGTCGCTGGACCCGGTCACCAGCAGCCCCAGTTCCTTCGCGAGGCCCCGCAGCCGCGCCCTGGTCCCGGGGTCGTGGTCCATGTGGTCGACCTCGATGCCGTCGAGGCCGGCCTCGGCCAGCTCGGCCATCACGGACTCCGGTACGGTCCGGCCGCGCTTGGCGGCGGCCGGGTGGGCGAACACCGCGACCCCGCCCGCACCCTTGATCAGCCGGAGCGCTTCGAAGGGGTCCGTCTCGTGCTTCTCCATATGGGCCCGGCCGCCGTCGGCCAGCCACTGAGGGGTGAACGCGTCGTCCACGCTCGCCACCACGCCCAGTTCGACGAGTGCGGTGGCCACGTGCGGGCGGCCCACCGAGCCGTCGCCGGCGATCCGCGCGACCTGCTCCCAGGTGACGGGCACGCCCAGGGCGTTCAGCTTGGCGACCATGCCCCGGGCCCGCGGCACCCGGTCGTCCCGGACCAGCTCGCGCTCGGCGAGCAGGGCCGGCTCCTCGGGGTCGAAGAGGTAGGCCAGCATGTGCATGCCGACACCGTCGAGCCGGCAGGAGAGCTCGGCGCCGGTCACCAGCGCGAGCCCCGCGGGGAGCGCGGCGAGGGCCTCGGCGTGACCGCGGGTGGTGTCGTGGTCGGTCAGCGCGACGACGTCGAGACCGGCAGCGGCGGCCTTGCGGACCAGGTCGGCCGGGGAGTCCGTACCGTCGGACGCGGTGGAGTGGGTGTGCAGATCGATACGCACGACGCGTTGCTCCAAGCGGTGGCCGACGGACAGGGACGCCTCAGGATAACCGTATTTCCGAACGCCCCTGTCACACCCGAACCCACTCTGCGCCCCCTACCGATCTCCGAACTCCTCAGCCCCGCTCCCTCCCGCGCAGCCGCCCCACGGGCCCCCGCACACCCACCGCACGAGGACCTACGGTCTCGTCTCCATCAGTCGCGGTGACAGCGCCCCGCAGGGCACCAGTTCCACCTCGGCCCCGGCGTCCCGGAGGTCGGTGAGGACCAGCTCGTCGTACATCAGGAGCCCGGACTGCTCGGGCCAGAGCACCGCCCACAGCCACATCCCGAGGGCCTCTCCCGCGAAGACCGCCCGGTCGTCCGGCGCCTTGGAGACGTGCCAGAGCGGGGTCGGCCGGCCGGCGGCCAGCACCTTGGTTTCGGCAGGCTTCTCGACGTTCAGGTACGGGCCGGGGTCCGGGCCGTCGACGCCCGCGTACCGCGCGCCCAGCCCGACACCGAGTTCCTCGGCCACGAGGACGAGTTCGCCCATGCCGCCGAGCGGTCCGGGCCCGGTGCAGGCGACGGCGGCGGCCCGGCCGCCGCTGCGGTCGTCACCCGCCGAGGCCACGCCGGTGAACAGCCAGCCCACCGGCAGCGGCCACGGCATCCACACCGGCACCCGGGTGCGCTGCACGACGACGTTGAGGGCGTCGACGCTCGGCGGTATCACGGGCTGGACCGGATGCACCACGCCGTGCGCATCGCACTGCCACGCATCGGAGAAGAGGCCGGGAGCCCTGACCCGGCCACCACACTTCGGGCAACTGGGTTCGCCCCTCATAGGGCCCCACGGTCCTACCCCCGCACCGTCACGTCAAGGACGATCACCCGTCCGGACCGAACCGGTCACCCGGAACCGGACGCGCCCCACTCGGCCCGTCCGGTCGTCCGGTCCGGTCCACCGGCCCGGACGACACCCTGCGCCCTCCCGTCAACGTCGGCCGGGAACCGGCCAGTTGACGAGGAGGGGGTGAGCTTGCTCACTCCAGCGGGACGGAGGCGCGGGCGGGATGCCTCAGGTCCGTGCCCCGGGCCAGCCAGCGCTCCTGGAGCGCCTGAGCACCGTGCACCCGCTTCCAGGCGGCCTCGTTCGGAGTCATCGGCAGCAGCGGCAGGAACCGTACGGGCTCCAGGGGCTCGTCGAGCTCCAGGTCCTCCACCAGACCGCCCGGCTCGGCGACCAGCACCGAGGTGAACGGGGCCCCGGGCCACAGCGGTTCACCGACGTCGAGGGAGGCGCCGGGGGCCACGACCACGCCCTCGACCTGCGGGGACGCCGCGAGCACGGCGAGCGGACGGAGCACCTTGTCGGTGTCGGCGAGACCGGCCCGTACGGACAGCAGCAGCTCCACGCGCGGGCCCGCCACCGGGTCCGCGACCACCGCCGTGGGGTCGGTCATGGGCTGCGCGGACATGCCGAGGGTGGCGTAGCGCACGATGTCGCCCTCGCGGAAACGCAGCACCTCAAAGCGGTCCGTACCCAGAAAGGTGACCGCCGCGCGTGCGTCCGGTTCGCCCAGAGCCGTACGCAACCGGGCCTCGACCAGAGGAAGAACATCAGCCATGCGGCGAGCATAGAACTCGCCAGTAGCAGGCGAAGCGGCACCTTGACACATCGGTCGGCTGCTACTCTGGCCCGGTGGTTCGGGGCAGCACGCAGGAGGCCGCCCAGGCACCGCCCAGGCCTTGAGGACGTCACTTCAGGGCGTCGCCTCAGTGCGCTGGGAGAGCCGGTCCGCATCCCGAGCCCCGATGTGACGCTTCCCCCCACGGGGGAGTCCCCTGAATCCCCTCAGGGGATGAGGATCGTCCCTCACGAGGGACCGGCCGGAGGAGGTGGGGCTGGCATGGACCGAAGTCGACCGTGCAGTAGCACCCGCTCTTCCACCCGCTGATGTAGCCGCTCCGTACTGGCTGCCCCCCTCACCATCGCGTCTTCACCGGAAGAGCATCTCGTTTCGTTCTGCCTGATCTGCCCCAGTAGCTGTGTCAGCGACGGAACTCGCCACCGCGACGGTTCGGTGCTCCCCGCTTTGTGGACGTGCCAAACATCCTGCGCCTCAACTCTTCTCGGAGGCAGGGACAATCCCTGGTCAGGACGTCCTCATTCCGGGTGGTTCCACCCGTCGCACCGGCGCCTTTCGTTGCCCGTTTCGCGAAGGAGCCCGCCATGTCGATGATCCGCGACCTGCGCGCCGTGGTCCGTCCCTCCCGTGTCTCGCCGCGCAAGGAGAGCAGCGCCCCCTACGACAGCACCCGCGACCCGGCGACGACCACCGCGGTCGTCGACTGCGCCATCTACCGCGACGGCCGGCGCGTGGCCACCGAGAGCCCGCTCACCCCGCAGGAGGCGATGCGCCTGGTGCGCCGTGACTCGGGCTTCGTGTGGATCGGCCTGCACGAGCCGACCGAGGACGAATTCGCCGGTATCGCGCGCGAGTTCGGGCTGCACCCGCTGGCCGTGGAGGACGCGGTCCAGGCCCATCAGCGGCCCAAGCTGGAGCGCTACGACGACTCGCTCTTCACGGTCTTCAAGACCATCCACTACCTCGACCACGACCGGCTCAACTCCAGCAGCGAGGTCGTCGAGACCGGCGAGGTGATGTGCTTCACCGGCCGGGACTTCTTCATCACCGTCCGGCACGGCGGCCAGGGCTCCCTGCGGGCCCTGCGGCACCGCCTCCAGGAGGACCCCGAGCTGCTGGCCAAGGGCCCCTCGGCCGTCCTGCACGCCATCGCCGACCACGTCGTCGACGGCTACATCGCGGTCGCCGACGCGGTGCAGGACGACATCGACGAGGTGGAGACGGAGGTGTTCTCGCCGGGCCGGGGCGGCACGCCGCGCGGTACGGACGCCGGCCGGATCTACCAACTCAAGCGCGAGGTACTGGAGTTCAAGCGGGCGGTGTCGCCGCTGCTGCGGCCCATGCAGCTGCTCAGCGAGCGGCCGATGCGGCTGGTCGACCCGGAGATCCAGAAGTACTTCCGGGACGTCGCCGACCACGTGGCCCGGGTGCACGAGCAGGTGATCGGCTTCGACGAGCTGCTCAACTCCATCCTCCAGGCCAATCTCGCGCAGGCGTCCGTGGCGCAGAACGAGGACATGCGCAAGATCACCTCGTGGGCCGCCATCATCGCCGTGCCGACGATGGTCTGCGGGGTGTACGGCATGAACTTCGAGTACATGCCGGAGACGGACTGGAAGTACGGCTACCCGGTGATCCTCAGCGTGACCGTGATCCTCTGCCTGGGCATCCACCGCACCCTGAAGCGCAACGGCTGGCTCTGAGAGAAGGGCCGGCTCCGGGGGAACGGCCGGCTCCGGGAGAAGCCCTGCCCCCGAGCGGGCCCTGGATAGGCTGGGCCCCATGACAAGTGCGACCAGTGCGCTGTTCGACCGGGCCCTCATCGAGGAGGCCACGAAGAAGTCCGGCCTCGTCTGGGTCGAGGGGCCCGGTGCCCCGGCCCGGCCGCTGTGGCACGTGTGGCACGAGGGTGCGATGTGCCTGGTCGGTGACGGGCCCGGGGAGCAGCCGCTGCCGGGGCTGGCCGACGGCGTCTCGGCCGAGGTGACGGTGCGCAGCAAGGACAAGGGCGGCCGGCTGGTCTCCTGGACCGCGAAGGTCGTGGAGCTGCCGTCCGGCTCCGAGGAGTGGGACGCGGCGGTCACCGTGCTCAAGGGCAAGCGCCTCAACGCACCCGACGGCGAGGCGATGACGGAGCGCTGGGCCCGTGAGTGCCGCGTCCTGCGCCTGGAGCCGACCGGGGCGACGGCGCCGTTGCCCGACGGCTCGCTGGCCGGGCCCCCGCTGCCGACCCCGGTGACGACCCGGCGTCCGCTCCCCGCGGGCCTGCCCCGGCTGCTGGCGGGCAGACGGGGCCCGAAGAAGCACCGTTAGCCGGTCGCGGCCCCGCCGCGGCTACGAGGCCGGGAGCTGTCCGCCGTAGTCCAGGGTCTCGCTCTCGGCCGGTTTCTCCAGGGCGAAGTCACTGCCCCAGGCCGAGAAGGTGAGGGTGCCCGCCTTGCCGGCCCGCACCAGGCGCAGGGGATACGGCTTGCCTTCCAGGGAGACGTCCAGGGTGCCGCCGGAGCCCTGGTCGCCGGCGATGCGGATGCACCGGACGCCCCCCTGCTCGTGGTGGCCGTCCGTGGCCAGCTTGCCGTGCAGGGTCAGCAGTGCGCCGAGGAGGACATCCTTGTCCGCGAAGCCGATGAACTTCTTGTACGACGGATCATTCTCCGGCACCTTCACGTACTTCTCGGCGAGCTTGCCGGCCACCGCCGTGTCCGACGCGCCGCCGCCCTCGTCGCCCACGGCCTCGCCCTCCGCGGCGTCCTTGTCGCCCTTGCCGTTCGCCCAGAAATCCGCGTCGGCCTTCAGGAAGAGCTCGTCGTCGACCTTCAGCAGCCTGAACGTCTGCCCTCCGGCGGTGACCGAACCGATGCCGCCCTCGGGTTTGAGCTGCATGTCGAGCTTGTAGGTGCTCCCGCTGGTGACCACGCTTCCGTGCAGCCGCACGGTCTCGACCGATGTGGCGGCCGTCAGGGTTCTCTTCTGGATCTCGTCGGCGGTCAGTCTGCCGACACCGTTGGTGCCCTCGTTCGGGTCCACTTCCTCGGAGCATCCCGTGAGCGTCATTCCGGTCACGAGCAGCACGCACACGGCACGCGCCAGCGCGGCCGTGCGGGACCGGCCCTGGGAGATCGGAGTCACAGGTTGCGCTGCCTCTCTGATGGGGACCTGAACGGCGTACCGCAGATTACCGGGGCCGTACGGCCCGGGCGGAGGCAGTCCGTCCGGGCTGGCCCTCGGGCACCGGCCATCAGGACGGGCTAGCCTGAAACCCACCTGAGCAGGGCACCCGGACACCGAAGGTGGGAAGAGACAGGGACAGAGCGAGCAGCATCACGCACGGCACGACCCCGTATGAAAAGGAGCCGCCGCCATGGCAGCGGGCGCCCCCCGGTTCTTCGTCTCGCACCTCTCCGGCGTCGCCGCCTTCGATCCCGCCGGCGACCAGGTGGGGCGCGTGCGCGATCTGGTCGTCATGCTGCGGGTCGGCCGCCGTCCACCGAGGCTGCTCGGCCTGGTGGTCGAACTCCCCACCCGGCGCCGCATCTTCCTGCCCATGAACCGGGTGACCGCCGTGCAGTCCGGTCAGGTCATCACCACCGGTGTGCTCAACGTCCGGCGCTTCGAGCAGCGGCCCACCGAGCGGCTCGTCTTCGGTGAGCTCCTGGACCGCAGGGTGACGCTGGTGGAGACCCACGAGGAGGTCACCGTCCTCGACCTGTCGGTGCATCAGTTGCCGGCCCGTCGGGAATGGGAGATCGACCGGGTGTTCGTCCGCAAGGGCAAGAAGGGCGGAACGTTTCGGCGCGGCAAGGGGGAGGCACTGACCGTCGAGTGGTCCGCGGTCACCGGCTTCTCCCTGGAGGAGAAGGGGCAGGGCGCCGAGAACCTGCTCGCCACCTTCGAGCAGCTGCGCCCCGCCGACCTGGCCAACGTCCTGCACCACCTCTCCCCCAAGCGCCGCGCCGAGGTCGCCGCCGCCCTGGACGACGACCGCCTGGCGGACGTGCTGGAGGAGCTGCCCGAGGACGACCAGGTGGAGATCCTCGGCAAGCTGAAGGAGGAGCGCGCCGCCGACGTCCTGGAGGCCATGGACCCCGATGACGCCGCCGACCTGCTCTCCGAACTGCCCGAGGCGGACAAGGAGCGGCTGCTCAGCCTGATGCAGCCCGCCGACGCGGCCGACATGCGGCGCCTGATGTCGTACGAGGAGCACACCGCGGGCGGTCTGATGACGACCGAGCCGATCGTGCTGAGGCCCGACGCGACCGTCGCCGACGCGCTGGCCCGCATCCGCAACCCCGATCTGTCCCCGGCGCACGCGGCCCAGGTCTACGTCTGCCGGCCGCCGGAGGAGACCCCGACCGGCAAGTACCTGGGCACGGTCCACTTCCAACGCCTGCTGCGCGACCCCCCGTACACCCTGGTCGGCTCGATCCTCGACGACGACCTGCAGCCGCTGGAGCCGGACGCGGCGCTCCCCGTGGTCGCCGGGTTCTTCGCCACGTACGACATGGTGGCGGCGCCCGTGGTCGACGAGGCGGGTGCGCTGCTGGGCGCGGTGACGGTGGACGACGTACTGGACCACATGCTGCCCGAGGACTGGCGGGAGACCGAGTTCCATCTGGACGACAACAACGACAACAACGAGAACAACGACCACAGCGACAACGGCGGTGACAGCGACAACGCGCACGCCACCGACGAGACGAACGGCAGGGACGCCGAGGACGGCGACGGGGTGGTGACCGATGGCTCCTGAGCGAGAGGGCGGGCGCGAGCGCCTGCCGGCGGGCGCCACGGCTGCCGGGCGCCCGCGTACACCCCGGCTGGACCAGCCGCGCGCCCCTCGGCGCCGGCTCCTGCCCGAGTGGGACCCGGAGGCCTTCGGGCGGCTGTCGGAACGGATCGCGCGTTTCCTGGGCACCGGGCGGTTCATCGTCTGGATGACGGTCGTCATCATCGTGTGGCTGGTGTGGAACGTGTCCGCGCCGAAGGAACTGCGCTTCGACGAGTACCCGTTCATCTTCCTGACCCTGATGCTGTCCCTCCAGGCCTCCTACGCCGCCCCGCTGATCCTGCTCGCGCAGAACAGGCAGGACGACCGCGACCGGGTCAACCTGGAGCAGGACCGCAAGCAGGGCGAGCGGTCGATCGCGGACACCGAGTACCTGACCCGGGAGATCGCCGCCCTGCGGATCGGGCTCGGGGAGGTCGCGACGCGGGACTGGATCCGCTCGGAGCTGCAGGACGTGGTGAAGGAGCTGGAGGAACGCCACAACGGACACCGGGATCATCACGGCTCATTCCCCGCGATGCGGGCGCAGCGGCCTCCGGGACGTGACGCAGACGACCACTGACGGGCTTACCGGGGAATGTACCGGGCGCCGTACCATCGACATCATGGCTACGGAAGACGCGGTGCGCGAAGCACTGGCGACGGTGAACGACCCGGAGATCAACCGGCCCATCACCGAGCTCGGCATGGTCAAATCTGTGGAGATCGGTGCGGACGGCGCGGTCGCGGTCACCGTGTACCTGACGGTCTCCGGCTGCCCCATGCGGGACACCATCACGCAGCGGGTGACGGACGCGGTCGCCGGGGTCGAGGGCGTCACCCGCGTCGACGTCACGCTGGACGTGATGAGCGACGAGCAGCGCAAGGAGCTGGCGAACGCCCTGCGGGGCGGCCAGGCCGAGCGCGAGGTGCCGTTCGCCAAGCCGGGCAGCCTGACCCGGGTGTACGCGGTCGCCTCCGGCAAGGGCGGTGTCGGCAAGTCGTCGGTGACGGTGAACCTGGCGGCGGCGATGGCGGCCGACGGGCTGAAGGTGGGCGTCGTGGACGCCGACATCTACGGTCACTCGGTGCCGCGCATGCTGGGTGCCGACGGGCGTCCGACCCAGGTCGAGAACATGATCATGCCGCCGTCCGCGCACGGCGTGAAGGTCATTTCCATCGGCATGTTCACCCCGGGCAACGCGCCGGTCGTGTGGCGCGGCCCGATGCTGCACCGCGCGCTGCAGCAGTTCCTGGCGGACGTGTACTGGGGCGACCTGGACGTGCTCCTGCTCGACCTGCCCCCGGGCACCGGTGACATCGCGATCTCGGTCGCCCAGCTGGTCCCGAACGCCGAGATCCTGGTCGTCACCACGCCCCAGCAGGCGGCGGCCGAGGTGGCCGAGCGGGCGGGTTCCATCGCCGTGCAGACCCACCAGAAGATCGTCGGCGTGGTCGAGAACATGTCCGGTCTGCCGTGCCCGCACTGCGACGAGATGGTCGACGTCTTCGGCACCGGCGGCGGCCAGTCGGTGGCCGACGGGCTGACCCGGACCACGGGCGCCGACGTCCCGGTGCTCGGCTCCATCCCCATCGACGTGCGTCTGCGCGAGGGCGGCGACGAGGGCAAGCCGGTCGTCCTGTCCGACCCGGACTCCCCCGCCGGTTCGGCGCTCCGCTCGATCGCCGGCAAGCTCGGCGGCCGCCAGCGCGGCCTGGCGGGCCTGTCACTGGGCATCACGCCGCGCAACAAGTTCTGAGCGCTCCAGCGGCCCGTGAGGGGCCGGGAGCCACCGCAGCGCACTCACACGGGGGCGCCGTCCACCAGGGCGGCGCCCTTCGCCCTACGGGGCGGCCGCACGGGTCCGTACGGGACTCCCGCACGGACCGCGGCTCAGGCCCCCGCGTAGGCGCTGATGTCCTTGACCACGGCGAAGCCCAGGCCGTACGCGCTCATGCCCCTGCCGTACGCGCCGACGTGCACACCCGCCTGCGTCGATCCCGCGAGCACCCAGCCGAACTCGGACTCCCGGTAGTGGAAGGGCGTCGGCACCCCGTCCACGGGGAGGGACAGCGTCGACCAGTCCGGTCCGGCGAGGTCGTCCGCGAGCACCCAGGCCGTCTCCGTCTGCTGCTCCAACCAGTCGTCGCGCAGGGAGTGGTCCATCTGGCCCGGCCAGGTGAACGACAGCAGCCCCACACCGGCGAGCCAGGCGGCGGAGGACACCGAGGTGGCCTCCAGCAGGCCGGTGCCGTCCGCGCTGCGGCGCACCGGGTTGGCGGCCACGGTCACGGCGACCGCGAACTTCTCCTTGACCTCCTGGCCGTTCCCGGCCGTGTACTCGCTGCGCACCGAGGGCTCGTCGCCGTGCCCGATCGACCCGTGCTCGACGACCCCGTCGGCCGTGGCCCCGACCTGCATCAGCCAGCGCCGCCCCGTGAACGCCTCGTCGAGGCCGTACCAGGGGAAGGGCGCGCGCAGGTAGCCGTCGACCGTACGCCAGGCGGAGGGGGCGTGTCCTCCGTCCTCCGCGGCCGCCGCCTGCGCGACTGCCCGACTCGTCGTCTCCATGCCCGGACGCCTCCTCGCTCTGGTCGGACCGGGGCGGCCCGCCCCCCTTCGGGCGTACTCGTCCGGACCGCACAACAACTGGGGCAGCATAGCCACCTCGTCGGCGCGGGCCGGGAAAAGCGCCCGGCGCGTGGGCCGCTTGGATGTCCGGTTCAGGCCGTGCGGGGCCCCTGCGGAGTATGAAACGCGTCACGTGCGCCAGGGCTGTGTTTCCACGGATCCGCGCAGGGTGTGCCTCAGGTGGCGTCCGCGTCGAAGGGCGGGCGGTCGTCGGCGGCCGACGGCTCGGGCTTCTTCGTCATGTCGATGCGGCCACCCCCAGAAGACGCAGAGGACGCAGAGGGAGCGGCAGCCGCGGCAGACCCGGCAGAGGACGACGTGGAGTCGCGGCCGTGGACGGCGTCCGTGACGTCGGCCATCTCCTTCTTCAGGTCGAAGCCGCTGCGGATCTCCTTGAGCCCCAGCTCGTCGCTGTCCAGCTGCTTGCGGATGAACGTCTTGGGGTTGAGGTCCTCGAATTCGAAGTCCTTGAACTCCGGGCCGAGTTCCTCGCGGATGTCCTGCTTGGCACTGTCCGAGAAGTCGCGGATCTTCCGGATCGTCCTGCTCACGTCCTGGATGACCTTGGGGAGCTTGTCCGGACCGAAGACGAGCACGGCGAGGACGACGAGCGTCACCAGCTCGAGCGGTCCTATGTCATTGAACACCTGAAGCTCCTTGCGATGTTCTCGGTCCTCGGCCCTCGGCCCTCGGTGGTCGGTGCGTCAAATCGTCCGTGCGCCCGTACGTCCGTGCGGCCCTCCGTGGTCCGGGCCGGATCCACGGTACCCGCCGCCCCGTACGACCGGTACTGTCCCGTGGCTTCCGGGCGCGTGCGGCGGGGGCTCTTCCCCGCCCGTTCGCCTTCTCGTGGCGTGCGGTATGCCTCGGTCGCCGCCCCGCTCAGTCACCGCCGGAGGACCCGAGCACCAGCGAGACCTCCCGCTCCTCACCGTCCCGTTCCAGGGTGAGCTCCAGCCGGTCCCCGGGGCGGTGGGCGCGGGTCTTGACGATGAGTTCCTCACCCGAGTGGACGCGGCGGCCGTCGACCTTCGTGATGACGTCGCCGGCCTTGATCCCGGCCTTGGCTCCGGGGCCGCCGGTGCTGACCGGGGGCCCTCCGTCGCTGCCCCTGGTGCCGACGCGGGCGCCGTCACCGGTGTAGTCCATGTCCAGGGTGATGCCGATCACCGGGTGGGTCGCCCTACCGGTGTTGATCAGTTCCTCGGCGACGCGTTTGCCCTGGTTGATGGGGATGGCGAACCCGAGTCCTATGGAGCCCGCCTGGCCGCTCTCCCCCTCGTCGCCACCGCTGCCGGCGGAGCGGATGGCGGAGTTGATGCCGATCACGCGGGCCTGGGCGTCGAGCAGGGGGCCGCCGGAGTTGCCGGGGTTGATCGGCGCGTCGGTCTGCAGGGCGTCGACGTACGACACGTCGCTGCCGTCGCCCCGCCCGCCGCCCGCCGTGATGGGGCGTTCCCGCGCGCTGATGATGCCGGCGGTGACCGTGCCGGCCAGGTCGAAGGGGGCGCCGATGGCGATGACGGGATCGCCCACCCGCACGTTGTCCGAGTTGCCGAGAGGCAGGGGGTCCAGTCCGCTGACGCCCTTGACCTTCACCACGGCGAGGTCGTAGCCGCTGTCCCGGCCGACGAGCGTGGCCCTCGCGGTGTCGCCGCTGTGGAAGGTGACGGTGATCTCGCCGTCGCTTCCGGCGGGCTGCACGACATGGTCGTTGGTGAGGATGTGCCCGCGGCCGTCGAGCACGAACCCGGTACCGGTGCCCGCCGACGCGGCCCCGCTGACGTGCAGGGTGACGACGCTGGGCAGCGCCTGCGCGGCGATCCCGGCGATGCTCCCGGGGTCCCGTCCGGCGGGCTCCTCCCCGGCCTGCGGCAGCTCCACGGCACCCACACCACCGTTGCGCTCCAAGTGGGCGCCCACGATTCCGCCGACGACGCCGGAGGCGAGCGCGACCACCAGCATGAGGCCGATGAGCTTCCTCCGGGCGCGCTTGCGCCGCTGGTTCTTCGTGGGCTCCGCGACCCCGGTCTGCTGCAACGGCGCACTCGCCCCGGCGGCGGGCGCCGCCCAGGGGTCGTAACGCTGCCAGGGGTCGGCTGCCGCCGCGGCGTCCGTGGCGGAGGCGGCCGGGGGCGTGGGTGCGGTGTGGCTCGCGGCCGGGGCGCCGGGCTCGAGCACGGTGGGAGCGGTGGGGGCTGCGGCGGCCGGGGCGGGCGCGCCGGGCGCCGGCATGCCCGACGCCGGATGCCGCACCGGGGGCGGGACCGCCGTGTCCTGCGCGGGAGTTGCCGCCGGATGCTGAACCGGGGGCGCCGGCGCCCAGGGCCCCGGCTCGCCGTACGGCGGGGTGCTGTAGGGGTCGGGATCATGCAGCGGCCGGGGCTGCTCGGTCTGCCCCAGGCCGTACCCGGCGGGCTCGACGGCCCCGGCGAGGCGGCCTGCCACCGCCGCCTCGCCGGTCTCCGTGGCGTCCGTGGCCTCGGCGCTCAGGGGCCGGTGCAGTTCGTAGTCGCCGCCGGGGGCGGTCGCAGGTACAGCGGGCCACGCGAGTTCGAAGTCTCCGTCGGCGCCCCGCGCACGCTCCCTGTCGGGCTCCGTGTTCCGATTCACCACCTCGGACGGGGTGGCTCCGGCCGCTGCCGGCTCGGCGGACTCCTCCTGCTCCCCCGTCGGGCCCGCCTTCGTGGGCTTCCCCTCGTTCATGCTCTCCCCACAGCTGGCCGCAGATCGTCGACTCCGTGGCTCCGTACGTCTCCGCGCGTCAGAGCCGGTCCGGCACCCGGCTGCAGTCGGCCTGGGCGCGCCACCTGGATTCAATCAGGTTCGCACGCCCGTGCGCAGCGGACGGGGTGGGGTCGGTGCACCGGTCAGCGGAGCATGCGGGAAGCCGCCGAGGACGCCGAGGACGCCGAGGACACGGTGGGGGCCGGAGCCGCGGTCGCACCGACCGTGGAACCAGTGGCCGTGGAACCGGTCGCGGTGGTCCCGGGGGCCGCGGGCCCATGGGTGGTGGGGAACGAACCGGGTGCCATGAGCCCGGAGGTCGTCTCCCACGCGGACAGCACGAGCGGCGGGGCCGTGCTGAGTGGCGGTATCAGCGGGGACACCAGGGCCGCGTCGGCCATGACCGGGGCTGCCAGGGCACTGTGGTGCCGGTGGGCGGGCGGCGGCACCCCGGGGAGCAGCGGCGCGGAGGCCTGTGCCGGAACGTCGCCCGAGGCGCTCTGCCCCTGCGGCTGAGCGACCGACGGTGCGGTGCCGCGGCGCCGCTGGGAGTCGGGCGCCGTCGTCGCCGCGCTGCCCTGGGTGCGCATCGGAGTCACGTTGCTGCCGTTGCCCGAGCCGCGGGCCGCCGTGTCGGTGGGCGTGACCCCGGCCACACCGCCGAGGGCGATCGCGGCCAGCGACACCGCTCCGGCGGCAGCGGCGGCGAACCGCAGCCCGCGCGAGGCGGGCCGGTCCGGCTCCGGTCGGCTGACGTCATGGATGCGGAAGCCCCGGCCGGCTCCGATCGCGCCCGCCGAGGGGGTCGACAGCGGAGCATGCCGGCGGGAGGGCGCGTAGGCGAACTCGAACCGCTCGCCACGACTGCCGGTCCCGAAGACTCCGGAAGCCCCGGAGATCCGGCCGTGCGGCCCGGACGGGTCGCCCGGCAGCCCTCCTCCGTTCAGCGGCGAGCCACCGCCCAGGTCACCGCCCGCAGGCAGGCCCTGGAGGCGGGCCAGGAAGCTCTCGGAGGGCGGTGGCGGGGCCGCCTTCGCGAAGACGTTCTTCAGGCGGCGCTGCGCATCCACCTCCGTCTTGCATTTCGTGCAGGTGGCGACGTGTGCCAGTACGCGCTCGCGCGCGTCATGACCGAGCTCTCCGTCCACCAGGGCGGAGAGTCGGTCTCCCAGGTGCTCCTCTGCGAGGTGTCCCTCGGCAGGTTTCGGCCGCGATCCACTCACGCGCTCGTGCCCCCTCCCCCCAGTGCGGGGACACACGGCACGAAGGAGCGGCGCTCCGCGCGCGCCTGTGGCGAGCGGTGAGCGAGGGCCTTGCGCAGCTGGGAACGCCCGCGGTGGATCCGGGACCGGACCGTGCCGAGTTTGACGCCGAGGGTCGCGGCGATCTCCTCGTACGACAGTCCCTCGATGTCGCAGAGGACGACCGCGGCGCGGAACTCCGGAGCGAGGGTGTCGAGGGCCTGCTGGACGTCCGCGTCGAAGTGGGTGTCGTTGAAGACCTGCTGGGGGGTGGGCTCCTTGCTGGGCAGCCGCTCGGCCGCGTCGTCGCCCAGCGAGTCGAACCGGATCCGCTGCTTACGGCGCACCATGTCCAGGAAGAGGTTGGTGGTGATGCGGTGCAGCCAGCCCTCGAAGGTGCCCGGCGTGTACGTCGACAGCGAGCGGAAGACGCGGACGAAGACCTCCTGGGTGAGGTCCTCCGCGTCGTGCTGGTTACCGGTGAGACGGTAGGCGAGCCGGTAGACCCGGCCGCTGTGCGTGCTGACGATCTCCTCCCAGGTGGGCGGAGTCCACGCCTGCCCGTCCGCGTCGGTGGAGAAGCTCGCGGTCTGGGCCGGCTCAGCGGCGTGGATGTGGTCAGCAGCGGTGTTGTTCACGGATTTCGGCCTACCCGCCGATCCGAGGAAGCGCTTCAGCGCTCCGCCCCGATCCACAGGCGCAGCCGCACCTCCCCTATCGGCTCTGGTGGTGTCCAGTGGAGCCCCTACCATAGCCACCTCGCCCGTTAGCTCCGGATAAGCGGTTTTACGAGAAATTGATCTGGGCTGCCACGGCTCGTGGGCCTGCGTCAGCACTTGCTCGGTGTCCTCGCTCACTCGCTTACCCCCCTCACGGCACACGCCGCTCGCTCTTCCCCTTGAACGACCGGTCCCATCAGTGGGTTCCCGGCGCCAACGGATAAAGTCACGCCGAGGCAACCACGGGGACAGGAGAGGGTCATTACCGCCAACCGGCAGACGAGCTGGGCGTTCTCGGACGCCTATGTCGCCGAGGACGAGGCGCTGCACTGGGCCCGGGACCGGGCTCGCGAGGCAGGGCTGCGCTCGGTGGCGCCCGGTACGGGCGCGGCTCTGCGGTTGCTCGCGGCCACCGTGGACGCCAAGGCGGTCGCGGAGATCGGCACGGGATGCGGGGTCTCCGGGGTCCACCTGCTGCACGGCATGCGGCCGGACGGGGTGCTGACCACGGTCGACCAGGAGCCGGAGCACCAGCAGTCGGCCCGCCAGGCCTTCCGCACGGCGGGCTTCGCCGCCAACCGGGCCCGCTTCATCCCCGGCCGGGCCCTGGACGTCCTGCCCCGTCTCGCGGACTCCGGCTACGACCTCGTCTTCTGCGACGGGGACCGGCTCGAGTACCAGGACTATCTCGCCGAATCGTTGCGCCTGCTGCGCCCGGGAGGCCTGGTCGCCTTCGAAGGGGTCTTCGCGAGCGGCCGGACGGTGGACTCCGGCCCGCAGCCCACCGAGGTGCTGCGGCTGCGGGAACTGGTGCGGGCCGTGCGCGAGAGCCAGGAGCTGGTGTCGTCGCTGCTGCCCGTGGGCGACGGGCTGCTCTGCGCGGTGAAGCGGTGAAGCGGTGAGCAGGTGCACAAACACGCGCCCAGGCCACCAGGCAACGCTCTGACTTGATCAAACAGTCGCCCCGGTACCGCGTGCGGCACCGGGGCGACTGAACTGAAACTGAAAGGGTATGGTCGCTTGCGCGTCAGCCGACGACCTTCTTGAGGGCGTCGCCGAGCGCGTCGGCCTCGTCCGGGGTCAGCTCGACGACGAGCCGACCGCCGCCTTCGAGCGGAACGCGCATGACGATGCCCCGCCCCTCCTTGGTCACCTCGAGCGGGCCATCACCCGTCCGCGGCTTCATGGCCGCCATGCTCGTTCCCCTTCCTGAAACCCAGCTCAACCGTCTGAAGCCGACGGCCCACTGAAGGGCACCTGCGGTCCTTGAAGCAGGACACACGCCACCGGCATCGAACACATTGCTTCCAGGCCATTATCCCGCATCGCAGGACCCAATGACCAACATCAGTCGGCATCGCTTGGGCAACGCGCGCGAGCAAAACCACTCAATTCGGCGATGTGGCTGCGATACTGCGCCACCGCACGCAGTTCCACCGAACGAAAACGACCGGTAATTCTTTGACGCAGGTCACACACCGGGGCCACGCCACCGTCGGCCATCTCCGTCATGCTGTCCTGCACAGGGGCGTACCGGCCGGTACGCCCCCGAGCCGCCACGCGGAGGGGACACACCATGGCCGACACCGTGCTCTACGAGGTGCGCGACGGACTCGCGACGATCACGCTGAACCGCCCGGAGGCGATGAACGCGCTGAACGTGGCGGCGAAGGTCGCGCTCCGGGACGCGGTCCGGGCCGCCGCGGACGACGACGCCGTGCGGGCCGTGCTGCTGACCGCCGCCGGTGACCGGGCGTTCTGCGTGGGGCAGGACCTCAAGGAGCACATCGGGCTGCTGGCCGCCGACCGCGAGGACGGTTCGGGGCGGACGATGGAGACGGTGCGCGAGCACTACAACCCGATCGTGAAGGCGCTCGCCGGGGCCGCGAAGCCGGTGGTCGCCGCGGTGAACGGGGTCGCGGCCGGAGCGGGCTTCGGCTTCGCGCTGGCGGCGGACTACCGGATCGTGGCCGACACAGCGGCGTTCAACACGTCGTTCGCCGGGGTCGCGCTGACCGCGGACTCCGGGATCTCCTGGACCCTGCCGCGGGTCGTCGGCCCCGGTCGCGCGACCGACCTGCTGCTCTTCCCGCGCAACATCCCGGCCCAGGAGGCGTACGACCTCGGGATCGCGAACCGGCTGGTTCCCGCCGCCGAACTGCGCGCGGAGGCGGAGAAGACCGCGCGGGCGCTGGCGGCGGGGCCGACGGTGGCGTACGCGGCGCTGAAGGAGTCGGTGGCGTACGGGCTCAGCCACTCCCTGGAGGAGACGCTGGAGAAGGAGGACGAGCTCCAGACCCGGGCGGGCGCCTCCGAGGACCACGCGATCGCCGTGCAGGCCTTCGTCAACAAGGGGAAGCCGAAGTACCTGGGCCGCTGACCGGCGGCCCGGGGCCGTGCGGCTCAGGGCCGCCGGGCGACGCAGTCCTCCAGGTGGTCGTCGACCAGGCCGCAGGCCTGCATCAGCGCGTAGGCCGTGGTCGGGCCGACAAAGCGCAGACCCTGTTTCTTCAGCGCCCTGGACAGCGCCGTCGACTCGGGGGTGACCGCGGGGACGTCGGCGAGGGTCCTCGGCGCCGGGCGGCCGGCCCGGTCCGGGGCGTGGGACCAGATCAGGGCGTCCAGGTCGCCGGGCGCCCACCCGGCCAGCAGGCGCGCGTTGGCCAGGGTCGCGTCGATCTTGGCGCGATTGCGGATGATGCCGGCGTCGGCCAGCAGACGCTCCCGGTCGGCGTCGGTGAACTCCGCGACGGCCGCGATCCGGAAACCGGCGAAGGCGGTACGGAAGCCCGGACGGCGGCGCAGGATCGTGATCCAGGACAGGCCGGACTGGAAGGCCTCCAGGCTGAGCCGCTCGAAGAGGGCGTCGTCTCCGCGGACCGGGCGGCCCCACTCCTGGTCGTGGTAGGCGATGTAGTCCTCGGTGGACAGGGCCCAGGGGCAGCGCGGGGCGCCGTCCGGGCCGACGAGGGCGGCGCCGTCGGTCACGGCTGTTCGCCCTCCGGGTGCGCGGCGGGCTTCTCCATGGAGATGTGGGCCGCGACGGCGCGGGCACCGGCGAGCGCGGACTCCAGGTCGGCGATCCGGGCGTCGCGCTCGGCGAGCTCGGCGCCGAGACGGCTGAGGGCGTCGTCCACATCGGCCATGCGGTAGCCGCGGGCGGCGAGCGGGATGCGGAGACCGTCCACGTCCGCGCGGCCGACCGGGCGGTCCAGCGGCAGGGAGTCCGTCAGGCGGTCGGGG
The DNA here is from genome assembly GCF_003143855.1 of Streptomyces sp. NWU339. GTDB lineage: Bacteria > Actinomycetota > Actinomycetes > Streptomycetales > Streptomycetaceae > Streptomyces. The sequence goes on along the minus strand of NZ_QFRK01000002.1, from coordinate 220,767 downwards.
ACCGCCTCGGGCAGCGGGCCGTTCTCTCCGCCGCCCACCACGGCGAGGGTCACCGCGGCGACCACTACGGCGAGCGCGACGACCAGGAACAAGAACATAACCATCGCTGGGGCCCCCACGGTTGGATCGAGTCGGATGGATCTAGTCGAACGGATCGGTCGGCGGATCGGAGTCGGGTGTGTGGCTCCGATCGTGCCATGCGAGTCTGACAGTCAGGGGCACAGGCGGCCATGGACGGCCGCGGACCGGACGGAACCGGACCGAACCTTACGAAGTCTTGTAGATCATCACGAACCCTTACGAACGAGGAGAGGTCACAGGGGATGTTCAGGCTGGGCAGGCGGGAATTCGCACCGCACGAGCCGGTGATCATGGCGATCGTGAACCGGACCCCGGACTCCTTCTACGACCAGGGCGCGACCTTCCGCGACGAACCGGCGCTCGCGCGCGTGGAGCAGGCGGTGGCGGAGGGTGCCGCGATCATCGACATCGGCGGGGTGAAGGCCGGGCCGGGTGAAGAGGTATCCGCCGAGGAGGAGGCGCGGCGGACGGTCGGTTTCGTCGCCGAGGTGCGGCGGCGCTTCCCGGACGTCGTGATCAGCGTGGACACCTGGCGGCACGACGTGGGCGAGGCCGTGTGCGAGGCCGGGGCGGATGTGCTCAACGACGCGTGGGGCGGGGTCGATCCGCGGCTCGCGGAGGTCGCCGCGCGGTACGGCGCGGGGCTGGTGTGCACCCACGCGGGGGGCGCCCGGCCGCGGACCCGGCCGCACCGGGTGACGTACGAGGACGTGATGGCCGACATCCTCGAGCGGACCGTGGGGCTGGCGGAGCGGGCCGTGGCCCTGGGGGTGCCGCGGGAGTCGGTGATGATCGACCCCGGGCACGATTTCGGGAAGAACACCCGGCACAGCCTCGAGGCGACACGGCGGCTGGACGAGATGGTCGCCACCGGGTGGCCGGTGCTGGTGTCGCTGTCCAACAAGGACTTCGTCGGGGAGACGCTGGACCGGCCGGTGAAGGAGCGGGTGCTGGGGACGCTGGCGACGACGGCGGTGTCGGCGTGGCTGGGGGCGCGGGTGTACCGGGTGCACGAGGTGGCGGAGACGCGGCAGGTGCTGGACATGGTGGCGTCGATCGCGGGGCATCGCGATCCCGCGGTGGCCCGGCGGGGGCTGGCGTAGGGCTCGCTCCCGCCGGGGGTGTGCGGGGGCTCCGCCCCGCTCCCCCGGCAGGGGCGCGGCGCCCTGGACGCGCGCCCCACGCCCTACCGTCTCAGCGGCCCGCTTCCTTGGACACCAGGGCCACCGCCTCGTCGACGTCGTCCGTGACGTGGAAGAGGAGGAGGTCCTTCTCGGCCGCCTTGCCCTGGGCGATGACCGTGCCGTGCAGCCAGTCGACCAGACCGCCCCAGTAGTCGGTGCCGAACAGGACGATGGGGAACTGGGTGATCTTCTGCGTCTGGACCAGGGTCAGGGCCTCGAAGAGTTCGTCGAGGGTGCCGAGTCCGCCGGGCAGGACCACGAAACCCTGCGAGTACTTGACGAACATCAGCTTGCGCACGAAGAAGTACCGGAAGTTCAGGCCGATGTCGACGTAGCTGTTCAGCCCCTGCTCGAACGGCAGCTCGATGCCGAGGCCGACCGAGACACCATGGGCCTCGTACGCGCCCTTGTTGGCCGCTTCCATGGCCCCGGGACCGCCACCGGTCACCACCGCGAAGCCCGCCTGGACCAGTCCCCGGCCCAGCCGGACACCGGTCTCGTACTCCGGCGAGTCCACCTGTGTGCGCGCCGAGCCGAAGACGCTGATGGCGGGCGGCAGCTCGGCGAGCGTGCCGAAGCCCTCGACGAACTCCGACTGGATGCGCAGCACCCGCCAGGGGTCGGTGTGCACCCAGTCCGAGGGCTCGCGTTCGTCCAGCAGCCGCTGGTCCGTGGTGCTCGCCTGGACCTGGCCCCGTCTGCGGAGCACCGGGCCCAGGCGCTGTTCCTCCGGTGGGCGCTTCTTGCCCTCGGGGTTGCCAGTAGCCATATGTGCTCCCTCCGGTTGCTGTCTCCCCGCTCGGGGGACGCCGAGGCGCCGGGGAGAGATCGTTCCACTTCAGCGTAGATCCACGCGGGTTACGTACGGGGGACGTCAGCATGTCCGCCGGAGAGCGTTCCGAAACGCCGTCCCGCCGTCACGCCGTCAGCCAGGACCGCAGCCGCTCCTCCCCCGCCAGGATCTTCGCCGTGTCCACGCGTTCGTCCCGCTTGTGCGCCAGGTGCGGGTTGCCGGGACCGTAGTTGACCGCCGGGACGCCGAGCGCCGAGAAGCGGGAGACGTCCGTCCAGCCGTACTTGGGCTGGGGAGTGCCGCCCACGGCCTCGATGAAGGCCGCCGCGGCCGGGTGGGACAGGCCGGGCAGGGCCGCACCGCTGTGGTCGTCGACGACGAACTCGGCCACGCCGCAGTCCGCGAAGACCTCGCGCACATGGGCCAGGGCCTCGGCCTCCGAGCGGTCGGGCGCGTAGCGGAAGTTGACGGTGACGACGCACTCGTCGGGGATGACGTTGCCGGCCACGCCCCCGGAGATGCCCACCGCGTTCAGGCCCTCCCGGTACTCCAGGCCGTCGATCACCGGATGGCGCGGCTCGTAGGAGGCGAGGCGGGCGAGGATGGGGGCCGCCGCGTGGATCGCGTTGGAACCCATCCAGCTCCGCGCGGAGTGGGCGCGCTCGCCCGTGGTCCTCAGCAGCACCCGGAGGGTGCCCTGGCAACCGCCCTCCACCTGGCCGTCGGAGGGCTCGAGGAGTACCGCGAAGTCGCCCTCCAGCCAGTCGGGGTGCTGCTCGGCGACGTGCTTCAGCCCGTTGAGGTCCGCGGCGACCTCCTCGTTGTCGTAGAAGACGAAGGTCAGGTCCCGGTTGGGGGCGGGGACGGTGGCCGCGATGCGCAACTGGACCGCCACGCCCGCCTTCATGTCGCACGTGCCGCAGCCCCACAGCACGCCGTCCGCGTCGAGCCGGGAGGGGACGTTGTCCGCGATCGGGACGGTGTCGATGTGACCGGCGAGGATCACACGCTCCGCGCGCCCGAGGTTCGTCCGGGCCACGACGTTGTTGCCGTACCGGTCGACCGTGAGGTGCGGCAGGTCGCGCAGGACGGACTCGATCGCGTCTGCGAGCGGCTTCTCGGTGCCGCTGACGGAGGGGAAGTCGACGAGCCGCGCGGTCAGTCGTGCCGCGTCCAGGGTGAGGTCAAGTGGGGTGTCGGCCATGGCCACGACCCTAACGCGCGGGTCCGGTCACACTGTCCACACCCGGCACACGCGCCTCGTACTCTCCAGTACCTTGTACGCGTGTCAGAGCCACCTCTTCCTTCCAAGCGTCGTGGCCGCCTCTTCCGCTTCGGGGCGGCCTCCGTGGTTCTCCTCGGAGTCGCCGGCTACCTCGTGGTCCAGTACGACTCGGGGGGCGGCAGCGGACCGGGCTGCCGCGTCGTGTCGGGCAAGGGCGACGGAGCCACGTACGAGTTCACGCCGGAGCAGGCGGTGAACGCGGCGACGATCACCGCCGTGGGCACCGCGCGCGAACTGCCCGAGCGGGCCGTGACGATCGCGCTGGCGACGGCCCTCCAGGAGTCGGCGCTGCGGAACATCGACTACGGCGACCGCGACTCGCTCGGCCTGTTCCAGCAGCGGCCCTCGCAGGGCTGGGGCACACCGGAGGAGATCATGGACCCGGTGTACTCGGCGGAGAAGTTCTACGAGGGCCTGGAGAAGGTGCCGGGCTACACCCGGCTGCCGCTCACCGTCGCCGCGCAGCGGGTGCAGCTCAGCGGCTTCCCGCAGGCGTACGCCAAGCACGAGCCGGACGCCACCCTGCTGGCCGCCGCCCTCACCGGTCACTCGGCGGCCACCCTGACCTGCAAGGGCCGCCCGGGGACGACCCGTGCGGCGGATGCGGAGGCGGTACGCGCGGCGCTGGCCCGGGACTTCGGAGGGGGCACGCTGAAGCCGGCCGGTGCCGAGGTGAGCGACACGGCGGACCCCCCGGCTCCCTCCCCCTCGCCGTCCTCCGCGGCCGCCGCGCCCCTGGCGGACGCCGACGTCGACTCCGACGGGCGGACCGTGACGCTGTCGGTCCGCGCCGACGCCGACGCGGGACAGAAGGCCGGGGCACAGGGCTGGCAGCTCGCGCACTGGGCCGTGGCCAACGCCTCCGAGTTGCACATAGAGCGGGTGGCGTACGCCGGGCGGGAGTGGACCGCGGGGGGCGCCGACAACCAGTGGCGCGTGCTCGACGGCAGTACCGACGGCAAGAACGACGGCAAGAACACCGAGGCCGCGGGCGAGGTCCGGATCACGACCGCGCGGTAGCGCCACCCAGGGGTGCCGCACAGCAGTGCGAGAGGTCGCTCCCAGGGGTTGTGCGGAGTACGGGCCGCTGACGGCGTGCGCGGGTCGTCGCGTCGTCAGCCCTGGTACGGCGGTATCCCTTGGGGTTGCGCCGCCGTAACCGTTCGGCAGCCCGTCGAACCGCGCACCGTTCGTCCGTTTTTATACACAGCCGATCATGCGACGCATTGCCAACTCTTTACGTCCCGCTGCCGCAACCTTCCCGGCCTTCGAGCGGTAGTCACTGCGTCCGAGCCCGGAGGTCGACACCGGGCCCGGACGGACACGCCATCGTTCCCTCCCGCTCAAGGAGCACCATGTCCCTCCCCTTGACCCGCCGGATCGCCCGTGCCGCGCTGCTCGTCGCCGCCGGAGCGGCCGCCGGGGTCGGTGCGGCCGGTTCCGCCGTCGCGGCCCCCGCGCTGCCGGCCACCCCGAACGTCGGCGGGCTGACCGCCCTGGACGGGTCGAACCTGGCCAGTCCCGTGAACGACACGACGCAGGTCGTCAACGAGGCCGCGGGTACCGGCTCCCTCCCCCTGGACGGCGTGCCGACGGCCCAGACCCTGCCGGCCGCGTCGCTGCCGATCGGCTGAGCCGCTCCGGCGCGGGCGCCGGTACGCATGCCCCCACGCGGACGGGGCCCGGGTTCTCCCGGGCCCCGTCCGCACGTGTCGCGCACTCCACGGCGTCACGCTCGCCGCGTCGCACCCTCCGCGTCACGCCTTCAGGCGCTCCACCGCCGCGCGTACGCGCTCGTCCGTGGCGGTCACGGCGACGCGTACGAACTTCTCGCCCGCCGGGCCGTAGAAGTCGCCCGGCGCGACCAGGACGCCGCGCTCGGCGAGGCGGCCGACGGTGTCCCAGCAGGACTCGTCGCGGGTGGCCCACAGGTAGAGCCCGGCCTCGCTGTGCTCGATCCGGAAGCCGTGCCCCAGGAGGGCCATCCGCAGGGCGGCGCGGCGGGCCGCGTACCGCTCGCGCTGGACGCGCACGTGCTCGTCGTCGCCCAGCGCCGCCACCATGGCCGCCTGGGTGGGCGCCGAGGTCATCATGCCGCCGTGCTTGCGGATCTGCAGCAGCGGTCCGAGGACCTCGGGGTCACCGGCCAGGAAGGCGGCGCGGTAGCCCGCGAGGTTGGACCGCTTGGACAGCGAGTGCACGGAGACGACGCCCTCGTACGAGCCGCCGTTGACGTCGGGGTGCAGCACCGAGACCGGTTCGGCGTCCCAGCCCAGTTCGAGGTAGCACTCGTCGGAGAGGACGAGGACGCCGTGCTCACGGGCCCAGGCGACGGTCCGGGTCAGCTCCGCCTTGGAGAGCACCTTGCCCGTCGGGTTGGACGGGGAGTTCAGCCAGAGGAGCTTCAGGCCCGTCGGATCCAGTTCGGTCGGGTCGTCGTACGCCTCGTGCTCCGCGCGGGCCAGGCGGGCGCCGACCTCGTACGTCGGATAGGCCAGCCGCGGGTACGCCACCCGGTCGCCGGGACCGAGGCCCAGCTGGGTGGGGAGCCAGGCGACCAGTTCCTTGGAGCCGACGACCGGCAGCACGTGGCGGTGGGTGACCTCGCGGGCCCCCAGGCGACGCTCCACCCAGCGGGTGAGCGCGTCGCGCAGTTCCGGGGTGCCCCAGACCGTGGGATAGCCCGGGGAGTCCGCCGCGGCGATCAGGGCCTTCTGGATCCGTTCGGGGACCGGGTCGACGGGGGTGCCGACCGAGAGGTCGACGATGCCGTCGGGGTGCCCGGCGGCCGTCTTCTTGTAGGGCTCCAGCTTGTCCCAGGGAAAGGTGGGCAGCCGGTCGGAGACTGCGGACACGGGTTCTGGCTCACTTTCTGGTGCGGCACTGCTGCTGCGCTGCTGCTGAACCGGTACGGCAAACGCCTCGGCCCCGCACGGCGATCGGGTCGATCGGACCGTACGGAACCGAGGCGGCACAGACGTGCGGGCCGCGCGCACCGGCAGGCCCCGGATCCGGGGCGTGCCGCCGATGCGCGAGCAGCGCGTTCTAGGCCTGCGGCGGCAGCGCGGCGATGAACGGGTGGTCTCGCTCGATCAGCCCCAGCTTGCTGGCGCCGCCGGGCGAGCCGAGGTCGTCGAAGAACTCGACGTTCGCCTTGTAGTAGTCCTTCCACTCCTCGGGAGTGTCGTCCTCGTAGAAGATGGCCTCGACCGGGCAGACCGGTTCACAGGCGCCGCAGTCGACACATTCGTCCGGGTGGATGTACAAGGACCGCTGGCCCTCGTAGATGCAGTCGACCGGGCACTCCTCGATGCACGCCTTGTCCTTCACGTCGACACAAGGCTGCGCGATGACGTAGGTCACGCTGTCGTTCCTCCTCGATTGGGCGCCGGCGGGCCTCCTCAGGCTCCGCCGCCTGGCGCGCGGGAGCGCGGCGTCGTCGATGCCCGCCCCTAGTATCTCCGTTCCCGGGCATGATCCGAACAGGAGGGGTGAACTGACCTGTGGAAATCTCTGCAGCCGGACGTCTCGAGGTCCGCGTCACCGCTGCTGACGTGGGCAAACGAGTCTCCGTACGGAGCTTGATCGAACATGGCCCACCGGGTGAGAGGTTCACCGACACGGTCGGAGTTCTCACATCATGGGACAACGGTGTGCTGCGAATCACACGGAAGAACGGGGAAAGTGTCCGCATCACGGAATCCGCGCTGGTCGCGGGCAAAGTGATACCGCCCGCACCGGCCCGCAGGCGCGGTCCGGCCGCCTCGTACGAGGAGCTGGCCCGGGTCGCCGCGCGGGCGTGGCGGCCGGTGGAGAGCGAGCGGCTGGGCGACTGGGAGCTGAGGGCGGCGGCCGGCTACACGCGCCGGGCCAACTCCGTGCTGCCGCTCGGCGACCCGGGCATGCCCCTGGACGAGGCGCTGACGGCCGTACGCCGCTGGTACGCCGACCGGGGACTGCCCGCCTACCTCCAGACGGCGACCGGCGCCGCGGGCACGCAGGAGCATCTGTGCGCGGAGCTGGAACGGCGGGGCTGGGTGCGCGAGGTGACCGCCGAACTGTGGATCGGCGGTCTCGCCCCGATCGCCGACCTGACCGACCTGGCCGAGGCCGGGGTCGCGCTGTCCCGGGAGGCCGACGAGGCGTGGCTCGGGCGCTACCGGCGCAGGGGTGTGAGCGAGGTGGCTCTGAAGGTCCTGGGCAGTGGACCCTCCGTGTGGTTCGCGACCGTGCCGGGCGACCCCGCGCCCGCCGCGATCGGGCGGTGCGTCGTCGACGGGCGGTGGGCGGGCTTCGCGGCGGTCGAGGTGGACCCGGCACAGCGGCGGCGCGGGCTCGCGACAGCCGTGATGGCGGCACTGGCCCGGCGGGCGCTCGACGAGGGCGCGTCGGCCGCGTGGCTCCAGGTCGAGGAGGACAACGCGGAAGCCCGCGCCCTGTACGACAGAATGGGCTTCGCCACACATCACACGTACCACCACTACCGCGCGCCCGGTTCACCGGCTCCGGCAGGTGACGGATCGCCGTGAGAGGGCACTGACCGGTTATGCGCTCCCCCTGCCCCCCGTCCCCGGAACGGTCCGCCGAGCTGCGACGGCGGTTCAGTGAGGAGGCCCGCTCCGAGCAGCCGGATCTGACCACGCTCTGCCTGCTGGTCGGCGCGGAGGCGGACGGCGCGCTGGACGAGGCGGGCATGGACGCCGCGCAGATCGAGCTGGACGCGCTGGCCGGCCGGCTCCCCTACCGGCCCGGCCCCCCGCACGCCTGGGCGACGGCGCTGCGGGAGCTGCTGGGCGAGCGGTACGGGTTCCACGGCACCCCGGGCGACTACCGGCGCCTGGAGTCGTCGCTGCTGCACGAGGTACTGCGCCGCCGGCGCGGGCTGCCGATCCTGCTGTCGGTGGTGTGGCTGGAGGTGGCCCGGCGAGCGGGCGCCCCGGTGTACGGGGTCGCGCTCCCCGGACATTTCGTGGTGGGCCTCGGAAAGGCGGAGCAGCAGGTGCTCGTCGACCCCTTCGACGGGGGCCGGATGCTGACCGGGGCCGATGCGGATCTGCTGGTCGTCGGGGCCACGGGGGCACCGCTGGACGCGTCGATGCTGACGCCGGCCGATCCGCTGGACCTGGTCCTGCGCATCCTGAACAACATCCGGGCGTGGGCGTCCGCCCGCCCGGAACAGTCGGACGTGGCGCTGTGGGCGGTGGAGCTGTCCCTGCTGCTCCCCTCACGGCCGGCCCGGCTGCGGTACGAACGGGCCCAGTTGCTGGTGCAGCGCGGTGACTTCGCCGACGGCGCGGACGAGCTGGAGGCGTACGCCGAGGTGGTGGCCGCGGTGGACGAGCCGACCGCGGAGCGGATCCGGGGCCAGGCCCGAGCGGCACGGGCCCTGCTCAACTGAGGGCCCGGAGCACCGATCACATACCTCCCTTGACATAGGTATGTCTGGATACTTATTGTCTTCTGGTGTCCAGAAGCAGTGCCCCCGAACAGCGCGTCGCGCACGTGAGCTCCGAGCTCGCGGCGTGCCTGCCCGCGCTGCACCGGGCCCTGGACCGGCGGGTGGCGAGCGAGTATCCGCACCCGAAGCCGCCCGAGGGACAGCTCGCACTGCTGAGGTTCGTCGCCCGGCGTGAGGGCGCCACGGTGCGCGAGGCGGCCGAGGCACTGCTGATGAAGCCCAACAACGTCAGCGTGCTGGTCTCCCAGCTCACGGAGCGGGGAGAACTGGAGCGCCGGCAGGACGGCGCCGACAAGCGCGTCGCCCGCCTCCACCTCACGGAGTCCTCGCGGCAGCGCATCGCCGAGGTGGGCGCTCTCGAGCAGAGCCATCTCGGCCGGGCGCTGCAGTCCCTCACCGACGGTGAGCTGGACGCGCTCGGTTCCGCCGTCGGCGCGCTGAAGGCACTGACCCGGCACCTTCACTCAGCGGCCCGCTGACGAGGGCGTCAGCGGCACGGGCACGCGCGTCGAGCGTGTGCCCGCGGTGAGGCGTTCGGCTTCCCGCCGCCCCCTCCCCCTCCCCAAGGCAGTCCGTCCCCGAGGCAGTGCCGCCTCGGGGCGGTTCCCCGTGGGCCGCCCCGCTCACGGCCCGGCCCCGCGCATCCGGCTGCCCGACCGCGGCCATGCGCCGTGCGGTTCGGTCGTCCCCCTTTGAGAAAGAAACGGCTCTCTTCATGGCGTCCACACCCGTGGATCACTCCGCCCCCGCCCCCGCCCCCGACACGGCTGCCTCCCCGCAGTCGACGATCGAGCGCCTCCGGGCCAACCCCTGGCTCGCGCTGATCGCGGTGTCGTTCGGCCTGCTCATGGTGCAGCTCGACGGTTCCGTCGTCGCCATCGCCAACCCGGCGATCGGCAAGGACCTCGGGGCCAGCACCGCGGAACTGCAGTGGGTCACCAACTCCTACCTGATCGCGCTCGCCGCCTCGATGATCCTCGGCGGCAAGCTCGGCGACCGGTTCGGACGGCGCTTCCACTACCTCGTCGGCGTCGGCGGGTTCGTCGTCACCTCGGTCGCGATCGGCCTGGTCGGCAGCATCGAGGGCGTCATCGTCTTCCGCGCCCTGCAGGGTGTGGCGGGCGGCATCCTGATGCCCAACACCCTGGGCATCCTGCGCGCCGTCTTCCCGCCGAAGCGGTTCGCGCTCGCGGTGGGCATCTGGGGCATGGTCTCGGCCGTGTCGACCTCGCTGGGCCCGATCGTCGGCGGTCTGCTCGTCGAACGCGTCGACTGAGAGTCGGTCTTCTTCCTGAACGCGCCGATCGGCGTCGTCGCGCTGCTGTTCAGCATGGCGGTCCTCGCCGAGTCCAAGAACTCCACCGGCCGGCACCGCTTCGACATCCCCGGCGTCGTCCTGCTCGCCGCGGGCATGGTCGCCCTGGTCTTCGGCATCGTCAAGGGCGAGACGTGGGGCTGGTCCTCCGCCGGAACCCTCGGCGCCATCGCCCTCGGCCTGGCGCTCCTGGTCGTCTTCGGCTGGTACGAGACCCGGCAGGAGCACCCGCTGCTGCCGATGCGCCTGTTCCGCAACCGGTCGCTGACCACCGGCGCGGTCATGACCCTGCTGAACTTCTTCGTGATGCTCGGCGGCATCTTCTTCATCATGCTGTACCTGCAGAACGTGCGGGGCTACACGCCGGTCGAGGCCGGTATCAGCACGCTGCCGATGTCCATCGCGTCGCTGTTCGCCTCTCCGATCGGCTCCCAGCTGACCGCCCGCTTCGGCGCACGCGTCACGATTCCGCTGGGTCTGGCCCTCTCGGCCGCCGCCATGTTCGGCATGCTCACCTGGACCGTCGACTCGTCCTACGCCACGATGTGGCCGCCGTTCGTCGCGATGGGCCTCGGCGTCGGCATCGTGCTGCCCGCCACCGCCGCCGCGATCATCGGCAACGCGCCGGTCGAGGACGGCGGTGTGGCGTCCGGCCTGCAGTCCACGATGCTGCAGATCGGTGGCGCGCTCGGTACCTCGGTGCTGGTCACCGTGATCGCCGGCCGGGTCGGCTCCTCGCTGTTCGGTGAGCTGACCGCCGCGGGGGTCCCGACGGACACGGCGCACGGCCTGGAGCAGGCCCAGGACGCCGTCACGATGGGCATCGCCCCGGTCGCCGGCGACATGTCGGCACAGCTCAGGGCCGCCGTGGTCGAAGGCAGCGGCCAGGCGTTCGTCAACGGTCTGCACGCCGCCGTCACCGTCACCGGCGTCCTGTGCGTCCTCGGCGCCGTGGCCGCCGTCCTCGGCATCAAGAGCCGCGCCGAGGAGGCGAAGAACATGCGTGCCCAGTCGGCGGACGCCGAGGAGCCCGCGGTGGCCGTCGCCGCTCACTGATGCCACAGTGCACGCGCGCGTGCGGGCGTGCGTGCGGTCCTCGAGAAGCGGTGCTGCCGGGTCGAGTCCGACCCGGCAGCACCGCTTCCGTGTCTTCGCGGGCCGCCCCGCGGCGCGCGGACACGGCCGCGGCGCGCGGGCCAGGACGAACGCTGGGATTCTGGGAGGCGAGGCGCCGCGCGTGACGCGGCCGACGATGGGTGGTGAGCGCCATGACCATCGACGACGTCCCGGAGCGGGACACCCCCGGGCTCCCCGGTGTCGATCCCCGGGGGGACCCGTTCCTGCGGACCCGGTACGCCGTCCCCCCGAGACCGGTCACGTTCCTGCGCCGGGAGCGCCTGATCCGGCATCTCGACGGTGCCCTCGCCACACCTCTGACGATCGTCAACGGGGCGGCGGGAGCCGGCAAGACCCTGCTCGTCGCGGACTGGGCGGCCGGTCTCGGCCGGTCCGTGGCCTGGTTCACCACCGACGCGCCGAATCTGCGTCCCGGCGTGTTCTGGGCGTACGTACTGCGGGCCCTGCACACCGCCGGGGTGCCGGTGCCCGCGGCGGCGGGCTGCCCCGCCGACCCGAGCCGGGTGGACGAGGTGCTGCTGAACCGACTGGCCGCCGAACTGAGCGGCCCGGCGGCGGCACGGCGGCCGGCGGTCCTCGTGCTCGACGAGTTCGACCGGGTCGCCGCGCCGGAAACGGCCGCCCAGCTGGACTTCGTCCTGCGGCACGCGGGAGGGGGCCTGCGTCTGGTCGTGGTGTCCCGTACGGAACCGCTGCTGCCGCTGCACCGCTACCGGGCCGCCGGGGAGCTGACGGAGATCCGGGACGCGGAACTGGCGTTCACCGCGCGGGAGGCGGGCGAACTCCTCGACCGGCACGGACTGTCCCTGCCCGCGCCCGTCGCGAACGCCCTCGTGGACCGTACCCGGGGGTGGGCCGCCGGGCTGCGGCTGTGCGCGCTGGCCGCGCGGGAGAGCCCCGACCCGGAGACGTACCTGAAGGAGTTCGAGGCCGGGCAGAGCACGGTGGCCGACTTCCTGCTGGCCGAGGTGCTGAACATCCAGCCGCCCGACACGCAGGACCTGCTGCTGCGGGTCAGTGTCCTGGAGCGGTTCTGCCCCGACCTCGCGAACGCGCTGACGGGGCGCTCCGACGCCGGGCCCGTACTGCACTCCCTGCACCACCGCAACGCCTTCGTGCAGCATCTCGGGCACTCCTGGTACGGCCTGCACCCGTTGTTCGCGGAGATCCTGCGGGCCCATCTGGCGGTCCGGTGCCCCGGTCTGGCACCGGAACTGCACCGGCGGGCCGCGCGCTGGCTGAAGGACGCGGGATTCCTGCCGGAGACACTCGTCCACGGCGCCGCCGCCGGTGACTGGGACTTCGCCGCCGGCACCCTGGTCTCCGATCTGGCCATCGGCCAGCTGTTCACCGGGCTGCGCTCGGCCGGTCTGGACGACCTGTTCTCCCGTATGGCGCCCGACGCGACGGGCCCCGCGCCGGAACTCGTACGAGCGGCCCGCGACCTCGCCCGCGGCGATCTGGACCGGGGGCCGGCCCATCTGGAGCGCGCCGGGAGGCAACTGGCCGAGGGGGCCGCGGACCCGGCGGCGGCGCGGCTGTGCTGGGCGCTGCTGGAGGTGCTGACGGCCCGGCTGACGGGGTCTTCGGCGCGTGCGGAGCGGGCCGCCCGGCTGGCCGGGGAGCTGCGCGGTGCCGTACCCGCCGACCTGCTGGACCGGCATCCCGAGCTCACCGCGCTGCTGCTGACCCATCTGGGCTCGGCCCGGCTGTGGGCGGGCCGTTTCGAGGACGCCCGGACGGCCCTGACCGCGGCCGCCACCGGGCCCGAGGGGGCGTCGACCGCGCTGCCCAGGGAGGACGCCCTGGCCCAGCTCGCACTGATCGACCAGCTCAACGGCTGGCCCGGCCGGGCGGAGCACAAGGCGTCCCAGGCCCTGGCCGAGACCGCGCGGTACAGCCTTCCCGGCCCTCCCGGCACCGGCATGGAGCGGCTGGTGCTGGCGGCGGTGGCGGTGGACCGCGACGAGCTGGACCGGGCACAGGAACTGCTCGACGAGGCGGTCACCCCCGCGGAGGGGGACGTCTCGCACGACCCGGTGGCACTGGCGGGGCGGGCCGTCGCCACGGCCCGGCTGCTGCTGGCCCGCGGTGATGCCCGCGCCGCCGTCCGGGCGGCCCGGCCGGACGTCACCGCCGAGGTGCCCTCCCCCTGGGTGCGGGGCCACGCGGCGCTGGTGGAGGCCGCCGCGCACCTGGCCGAGGGACGGCCCGAGGCGGTCGCCGAGGCGCTCCACGAGGTACCCCTCGACCAGCCTGCCTGTGTCGTGGAGGCCGCCAGGATGCAGCTCGCCGCGGGCCGTCCCGGTGAGGCGGCCGAACTCCTCGACGCGCTGCGCGACGCGGGCCGGGCCGGCCCCGGCGTGTCCGTGCGGGCCGCACTGGTGCGCGCCTGGAACGGGCACCTGGCGGGGGACCCGGCCACCGCCCGCCGGTGGCTCGCCGTGGCGCTGCGCGGCGCCCGGCACGGGCATCTGCGCCGCCCCTTCGTGGACGCCGGGCCGTGGATCGCACCGCTGCTGGACACGGATCCGCTGCGGGGGCTGGCCGCGGGCTGGCTCGTCACCGGCTCCGCCGACGTGCCGCCGCCCGCCGTGCCGCCCGTGGTGGAGGAGCTGAGCGGCCGGGAGCGGGACGTGCTGCGGCGGCTGGCGCGGATGATGACGACCGAGGAGATCGCCGCCGACCTGTACGTATCGGTCAACACGGTGAAGACTCACCTCAAGAGCGTCTACCGGAAACTCGACGTCAACCGCCGCGCCGACGCCGTACGCCGGGCCCGCGACCTGCGGCTGCTGTGAGCACGGCCGCCCCGCGCGCGCCGCTCACCTGCCACGGGTGAGGGCGGGGCGGCGGGGCGGGGTGGACGATCGCAGGGTGGCAGCACCTCTGCCGCCGCTCCCGAGCCGTGGGAGGAGGGGCGCATGCAGTACGAGATCCGCGTCGACGGACACATGTCGGACACGCTGACCGAGACCTTCCCCGAGCTGGACCACGTCGTGATGCGGGGCCAGACCGTGCTGTTCGGCCAGGTCGTCGACGAAGCACACCTGTACGGGCTCCTGGCCCGCCTGCGCTCCCTGGGCCTCCGCGTGGTCGAGATGCGCCCGACCCCCCGCTGACGCACGCGCGTCAGAGGCTCTCGGCGGGGAGGCGGCCGGAGCGTACGGCGGTCGCGAGCTGCTCGAAGTCCCGCTCGTTGCGGTCGGCGTAGGCCTGGGCGAAGTCGGGGAGAGCCCGGTCGAAACGGTCGCTTGTGCCCAGGTAGGCGGCGATCGCGAGGGGGTCGCCGGAGCGGGCGTGGGCGCGGGCCAGACTGCCTCCGCACCAGCCCCCGAAGAGGGCGAGCGTCCCGGCGTCCATGGTCTCCGGACGCGCGATGCCCTTCCAGTCCCGCAGCTGGCGCACGTAGAAGTCCCGTTCCCTGTCGTCCAGGCCCCGTACGTGGGCCCAGCCCAGGAAGATGTCACTGGTCGTCTGGATCAGGCGCTGCCCGGTCACCACGCGGCGGCCCTGGTTGTCGAAGTGTTCGCCGTCCGTGTACGGCGCGAGCACCGACTCCTGCGCCTCCTTGGCCTGGAGCAGCAGCGGATCGTCGTCGTCCCGGCCGAGCAGGAGCAGGATCCAGCAGCGGGTGCCGACGCTGCCGACGCCGACCACCTTGCGGGCCGTGTCCACGATCCGGTACCGGCGGAGCAGATGCCGGCGCTCGGAGGACAGGGTGTCCGCGTATCCCTCGAAGACGGAGCGCAGTTCGCTCTCCTCGTCGCGTCCGGGCGTGTCGGCCAGCAGGTCGCGCAGCGGGGTGATCAGGGGCGGGTCCGGGGTGATCCGCCGGCCCTCGGGGGTGAGCCGGGTGAGCCGGTCGACGGCCTGGACGTAGGTGTGGGCGCGGGCCCGCTCGGCGGCCCGTTCGGTACGGCGCCGGACGGACCGGTCGAGGGAGGAGGCGAGGAGTTCCCGCATCCGGTCGACGTCGTCCTGGGCGTACCAGATGTCCAGGGTGCGCATGCCGGCGAAGCTCCGCATCCGTTCGCGGTACGCCCGCACGCAGGCGATGACCGCCTTGTTCTGCTCCCGCTCGGAGAAGCCGTTGGCGCGGCCCGCGATGACGAGGCTGGCGGCGAGCCGTTTGACGTCCCATTCGAAGGGGCCAGGGAAGGTCTCGTCGAAGTCGTTGATGTCGAAGACCAGATGCCGTTCCGGCGAGGCCAGCAACCGGAAGTTCAGCAGGTGCGCGTCGCCGCACAGCTGCACCTCCAGCCCGCTGTGCGGCAGCGTGGCGAGGTCGGCGGCCATGATCGCGGCGGCGCCCCGGTAGAAGCGGAACGGCGACTCCAGCATGCGCCCGTACCGGATCGGGACCAGTTCGGGCACCCGCGTGGCCGACTGGCGCGCGAGCACGTCGACCGGGTCGAAGCGGTCGGGGCCGGGGGCGAACAGGACGTGCGCCGAGCGGGGGACGCGTTTGCGGGCCGTCCGGCCCCGCTCGGCCCGTTCGGCCGGTGAGAGGGCCGCGGCGACGGCGCTCGGTGCGGTCATGGTCCGGCCTCCTGGCTTTGGCTGGCTTCGGCGTACATCCGTTCTCCAGCGCACCGCACTCCGGACCCGGCCGGGATCACCCGTCGGGGGTGAGGCGGAACGGTCGCGTCGTCGGCAGCCTGGAACCGGCGCGCATCCCCGCGCCGGACGGAGGAGAGCCATGAGCCCCGCGACGTACCTCGCGTACGACTACCCCCTGCTCGGAGCCTTCTGGACCATGCTGCTGCTGTTCCTGTGGGTCATGTGGTTCGTGCTGCTGTTCCGGGTGGTCGTCGACATCTTCCGGGACGACTCGCTGAACGGCTGGGCCAAGACCGGCTGGATGATCTTCGTCATCGTGCTGCCCTTCGTCGGCGTGTTCGTCTACGTCATCGCCCGCGGCAAGAACATGGGCCGCCGGGAGATCGCGCAGGCCCGCGCGCAGCAGGAGGCGTTCGACAGCTACATCCGGGAGACCGCGGCGGGCCACGGCACGCAGACCGGCACCGCCGACGAACTGCACCGCCTGTCCGAGATCCGCTCGCGCGGCGACCTCACCGACGAGGAGTTCGACCGGGCCAAGGAGCTGGTGCTGAGCGGCCACGGCTCCGGGCACGCCCGCTGACCCGCACCGGACCCGCCCCTACGCCCCGGACCCCGACCGCACACGACGGAATGAGGTGGCGACATGACCGCACACGCCCCGCACGCACACGCACACGCACCGTCCGCGAAACACCAGGTGGCAGGCGGAGTGACCATCCTCGGCGGCATCATGCTGCTGCTCACGGGGATCCTCGGCATCGTCCGGGGAATCTCCGGGATCGCCCAGGACGACATCTTCGTCACCACGCAGAACTACGTCTTCAAGTTCGATCTCACGTCCTGGGGCTGGATCCATCTGATCCTGGGTGCGGTCGCCGTACTCATCAGCATGGGACTCTTCCGGGCCAGGACCTGGGCGCGGGTGGCCGGTGTGGCGATCGGCGGGCTCATCATGATCGCCAACTTCATGTCGCTGCCGTACTACCCGCTCTGGTCGGTCGTGATGATCGCCCTCTCCGGCTTCATGATCTGGGCCCTGTGCCTGGTACGTCCCGGGGACGTCTGAGGCAGCCGCCCGCCCGGAGCGTGCCGGTCAGCACTCGGCCCCGGCCGCCGCGCGACGGACAACGCGCGGCGGCCGGGGCCGGTCCGGGTCAGCTGGGGTCGGTCTCGATGACGGCGACGCGGTCGCTGGTGCTCAGCAGCGCGGGGCGCAGGGCACCGATCACGTCCTCGACGGTGACCGGGGTCTTCTCCCCGTTGCCGCGGGTGATCAGCACGCCGTCGAAAGTGTCGCCGTAGAGCTCCTCGAGCGCCTTCCGGTCGTAGTACTCGACCAGCTTGCCGTCCTGCGCCTTGACGCCGAGGAACTTCCAGAGCGAGTTCTCCGGACTGAAGGCAATGGTGTGCGCGGCGTCGGTCTGGACCGTGACCAGGTCGGACATCGCCGGCTGGGCGAACTCCTTCATCATCCGGTCGACCTCGGCCTTGGAGACCGCGGGTTCCTGGGTGGTGGTCGGGACCTTCACCGGGGACGAGGAACCGGTCTCCACCTGGGTCCGGTACGCCTGCTCGACCGCGTCGGTCGACTTGTCGACGTCGATGCCCGCGCCGGGCTTGCCGTAGACGGCGACGGCCTTGCCGGACTCGAACGTGATCGTGCCGTCGTTGCCGGAGCCGCCGCCCGCGGCCTCCAGGGCGGCGTGCAGCTTCTCCTCGTCGACGGGGATGACGGGGTCGACGACGCGGCTGTTGCCGAAGAGCGAGCCGATCACGGAGACCGGGTTGTAGTCGCTCTTCGCCGCGGCGCCGACGGTGGCGTCGGTGTCGAGCTGCAGTCCGGCGTTGTCCGGCTGCAGTTCGACGGTCTTGTCGCCGACGGTCAGCTGGAGCGGCTTGTTCAACCGCTCGGCGAGGGCCTTGTCGAGCGTCTTCACGGCCTCGTCGCGGGTGCCGCCGCCGATGTCGACGCCGAGCACGGTGGTGCCCTTGGGCACGTCGGAGTGGTTCATCAGCAGGCCGGCGCCATAGGCGACCCCGATGAGGAGGACCACGCCGCCGCCGATCAGGGCGAGCTTGTTGCGCCCCTTCTTCTTCGGCTGCTTCGAGGACGTCGCCGGGGGCGGGGCCGGGGTGACCGGTTCGGGGAACCTGGAGGGCGTGAGCGGGCCGCGGCCACCGGCGGGGGTGTCCGCGTCGAAGGCCGCGCTCGCCGGGACGACCGGGGCGTTCCTGGTGCCGGTGTACCCGGAGACGTTGTCGTGAGGGGCGCCGTAGCCCGGGGCCTCCTGGTCGGGGGCGTGGATCTGCGGGGTGAGGCTCGCGGTGTCGTCACTCAGCCCGCCGCCTGCACCGCCCGCGCCGTGGGGGCCGCTGCCGCGCGGCGGGACCATCGGCCCCTGGCCGGTGACCGGACCGGTCGTGGGCCCCTCGGGCCCGCCCTGGTACAGCGCCGACCTGGACTGGCCGGGCGGCCCGAACGGACCGGACGGGCTGGAGGGGCTTGACGCACCGGGCTGCTCGGGAGGTCCGGAGTGCCCGGCCTGGCCGCCGCCGGCCAGCGCCTCGGTCACGTCGAAGGAACCGGTGCCGCCGCCGTGCCCGGGGGCCACCGGGCCGCCGGTCGCGCCGGAGAACCCGCCGGTCCCGGCGCCGGGTGCGGAACCGTTCGTGCCGGCGAGGCCGCCGGGCCGGGCGCCGCCGCTCGTCACGCTCATGCCGCCGACCACGCCGGCCGGACGTCCACCCGGCCGCGCACCACCGGGCGCGCCGGCGCCGGAGGCACCGGAGGGGCCGCCCCCGGGCGCCGCGGAACCCGAACTGCTCGGCGCACCCGCCCCGTTGCCGGAGCCGCCGCCCGTACCGCCCTTGCCCGCACCGGACTTGCGGGGCGCGAACCAGTCACTGGTCGGCTTCTCCGCCGGGGCCGACTGCTGCGGGGCCGCCTGCCGCGGGACCAACTGCCCGGAGCCGCCGGACTGCGCGCCCGGAGCCGCCACGGCGGGCGGCTCGCCGGAACCGGGGCCGGTGCCCGCGGGCCTGGGCGAACCAGGCGCCGACGCCTGCCCCTCGGCACGGGTGTCGGACTGGGTGCCGCCGTCGTCCGTGCCCTCGCCGTCCGTGACGGGCTTGCGCACGACGACCGGCGGAATGGGCCTCGATCCGGGGATGTTGATCCGGATTCTGGTCGTCAGGGTGGTCTCGGTCTTGCGTTCGTCCGGACGCCGTTCGCCCGACCGCGCGGCCGGACGGCCCGCGGCCGTCGCCTCGTCCGGAACCGCCGGAATCCCGTAGGGCGGAGTGCCCGACGGGTACGCGGCTCCGCCGCGCCCGTCGGGCCCGGTGGACGGAGTGTCAGTTTCACGACTCAAGGCAGGTTCTCCCGGTTGGCTCCGCCGCCCGTCACGACCTCACGGTGGGGTCTCCCCCTACTCGACCGGAGCCGAGGGTGCGGGGAGGCTCAGCGGCGCGCGCACCACCATACTGGCCACGTCCGGCCCGTTTCTCAGGACCGCCGGGGAAACCCGCACGGGACCCGCACGCGCGTACCGCGGCGAAGTGGTACGTCACTTCCCAAGTCGGACGGCGCGGGCGTTCGGTTGCCGTACCGGCGCGAGGGTGGCGCAGATCACAGCGACGGCGATGCCGCCGAGCAGGAAGAGGTAGGAGCCGGCTCCCGCGGCGAACAGGAAGTCGCCTTCCGGGCGGCTGGCGGTGAGCAGGAGGACGACGATCACCCAGCCGCCGGCGGCCGACGCGGCCCCGGCCCGGCTGCGGAGGGCGAGGCCCGCGCCGAGACAGAGCCCGGCTTCGCCCGCGAGGGCGAGCAGCAGCCCGCCCGGGAACCAGGCGGGCTGCACCAGCGCCCCGGCCACACCGACCACGGCACCGAGGACGAACAGCCCCAGGCAGGCGGCGAGCCGCCCGGCGGAGGGCGGTCGCAGCGGCTGGGCCAGCACCGAGGTGGGCCGGCCCTGGTCGCTCCGGTCGCTCCGGTCGCTCCGGTCGCTCACGACGCCTCCCCCGCACCGACTCCGATGTCCACTCCCGCGAACAGGTCGTTCTCCCGGCCGACGGAGCGTTCTCCGCGCACCAACTCGTAGTACTCGGTGGTGAACAGCGGCTGCGCGAGTTCGTTGGAGAGCATGAAGTACGGCTCGGCCACCGTGATCTGGGTGGCGTGCGCACGCATCGCGGCGGCCTTGGCGGCAGCGTACGTCGTGCCGTCGACCTCGGCGGTGACGTGCACGTCGGAGACGACACCGGGTACGTCACCGATGCTGCCCGCCTTGTCGAACGGCAGCCCGGGCAGTTCGTCGTCCAGACGCGCGAAGGCCGCCTCGGCGACGGAGCGGGGCACCCTGTTCCAGTACACCTTGGGGACGTCCCACCCGTCCCGTCCGTCCTCCGCGGCCCCCGTGGCCAGCTCGACGGCACGCATGGCGACGCGGTGCGCCTGGATGTGGTCGGGGTGCCCGTAGCCGCCGCGCTCGTCGTACGTGACGAGCACCTGGGGCCGGACCTCGCGGATCACCTCGGCGAGCAGACCGGCGGCCTGGTCGACGTCGGCCTGCCAGAAGCATCCGGGGTCGCCGTTGTCGGGCAGGCCCATCATCCCGGAGTCGCTGTAGCGCCCGGCGCCGCCGAGCAGCCGGAAGTCGTCGACACCGAGCGCGCGCATCGCCTCGGCCAGCTCACCCATCCGGTGCTGCCCGAGGGCGGCACCGCTCAGGTGGGCCAGCTCGGGCGGAATGACCTCGCCACGTTCACCGAGCGTGCAGGTGACCAGCGTCACGTGCACGCCCTCGGCGGCGTACCGGGCCATGGTGGCGCCGTTGTTGATCGACTCGTCGTCCGGATGGGCATGCACGAGCATCATCCGCCGAGAGGGCAGTTCCGTCATGGGCCCAGCCTACGAGTCGCCCGGCCGCCCCGCGGGCACGACGCCGTCCCACCCCTCCATGTCCCGCTCCTCCCTCACCGAACACCCACCACGACCCGCCCCCTGCCGGGCGGGAGTACCGTGAAGACATCGGGAGAATCGTCGCCGTCGGCTCGAGTGCCGTGGCCGCTCCCGATCGAGGAGAGGGCCGGAGGTGATCGCCTGTGATCATGAGGCGTATGCCCGGCGAGAGGGCCCGTGCCCAGCGCTGACGAGTCCTCCCGGAGTCCGGTCGGAGCGATCGGAAGGATCACCGTGGGGATTCCTCCGGACGGACCGGGCGAGGTCCTGGTGTCTGTGCGCGGGGGCTCGGAGACCTACGCGGCGTGGTCGCGTACCAACACCCCCCTCGCGAGAAACGCACGGGTCGTGGTCGTCGACTCCCTCTCGGCACGTTCGGTGATCGTCGAACCGCTGCCGGCCTGAAGAGTTCTGGACGACCTTGCGAAGGTCTTGAAAAACATGTTGCGTCCCGCTGCTCGACGGGAGTTCTCCCATGCTGTTCTGGCAGGTCCCCGCGCCCAATGAGGCCATGCTCATATCCGGCACGAAACGACAGGCGCAGGAGACGCAGTTCCGTATCGTCACAGGTCACGGCAGTTTCGTCCTGCCGGTGAAGCAGAAGGCCCGCATGCTGTCCCTGGCGCTGCGGGAAGCGGAGATCGCGGAGGACTGCGTCACCCAGCAGGGCATCCAGCTGCACGTGCGCGCGGTCTGCGTGTTCAAGGTCGGCGACGACGCGGTCTCGATCGCCAACGCGGCCCGCCGCTTCCTCTCCGAACAGGAACAGATGGAGGAGCTCGTCGGCCGGATCTTCGCCGGACACCTCAGGTCCATCGTCGGCGGACTGACCGTCGAGCAGATCATCCGGGAACGCGACCGGGTCGCCCAGGAAGTGATGGCGGGCAGTCACAGCGAGATGGAGAAACTCGGCATCGTCGTCGACGCGCTCCAGATCCAGGAGATCGAGGACGCCACCGGCTACATCAACAACCTCGCCGCCCCGCACGCCGCCGCGGTCGCCAGCCAGGCGCGGATCGCCCAGGCCAAGGCCGACCAGGAGGCGAGCGAACGCGAACAGCAGGCGGCCGCCCTCAAGGCGGAGTACGAGCGGGACACCGCGATCAAGCGGGCCGGGTTCCTCGCCGAGACCGAGCAGTCCAAGGCCCGGGCCGCCCAGGCCGGCCCGCTCGCCGAGGCCACGGCGTCCCACGAGGTCATCGAGGAACAGACCGCGCTCGCCAAGCGCCGGGCCGAACTGGCGGCCCAGCGCCTCGAAGGAGAGGTCAGGCGCCCGGCGGACGCCGAGGCGTACCGGCAGCGCACCCTGGCCGAAGCCGCCCGGGACAAGGCCAAGTTCGAGGCGGACGGCAACGCCTACGCCGAGCGGACACTCGCGCAGGCCCAGGCCGACGCGAACACCGCCCGCGCCCTCTCGCTGCGCGACGGAAACCAGGAACTGATCGCCGCCAACCGTGTGGTGGAGAACCTGCCGGCCCTCGCCGACGCGGCCGCCCGCGGCATGTCGGGCGCCCACCTCACCGTCCTCAACGGCACCGAGGGCGTCAATCAGATGGCCGCGGGCCTGGTGAGCCAGGGCCTGGCCATTCTCGACGCCCTCCAGAACACGAAGGACCCCACCGTCAACGGAAAGAGCAACCTGCGCATCCCCGGCCCGACCCCGTAGCGGCAGGCCGGGCCCGTTGACGGCCTGCGGCCGGGAGGCTTCGCTCACGTACGCCCCGCGCCCGCCCCGCCGCACACCGGCAGGGGCGGGCGACTCCTTCGCCGGGCACTCGTCACCCCTCATCGTTCAGGCGTCTTCACATCAGTACGGCAGTCGCGGCAGTGGTCGGGGCCCGGGACGGGGATGACGTCCCGCCGGGTGGTGCAGAGGCTCCACGGCCCCGACGCTGTGAGGCCGGAGAGGGGTGTCGTGTGGAAAAGCGTGAGCACTCGGCGGCCAAGTGTCAGGTAAGCGCTCAAATGAGAGACATCGGGACATACGAAGCAGCCGTCGCCCTCACATCACTCCTGATGTGGGCGCGACACTTCGTCGGCGACTTCTAGCAGCCCGCCTCGACGCCGCTGTTCACGAACGAGTCGACATTGATCGAGTAGCCGGCCCCGGTGGTGAGGTCGGGGCGGCTTCCGTGTCCGTCCTCCGCGAGGCCCTCGGCGGTGAGGAAGACGATCTGCAGGGACATCTTCTCTTTGACGAAGCACAGGCCGTCGGACGAGGCTTCGGGGTCCGGATTCCATCCGTCCCGTACCGCTGCCGTCCGGTAGTGCGCGGCCACTTCGGCCTGCGTTCCGGAGAAGGCGTAGGTCCGGTGGGCGTACACCGAGACATCGCCGCTGTCCGCCCAGCAGCCGGAGTCGGCCTCCTCGAAGCCCCGGGCGACAGTGGCCTCGGCGGGCCGGGAGTCGAGGATGCCGAGCGCGGCCACCTCCTTCACCCGGCCATCGGTCCCCCCGCAGTCCCTGGCGAGTTCCTGCAGCGCGCAGCCGGTGAGCGTTCCGGCCGCGAACACGGTCGACAGGAGCAGGGATATCGGCCGAGTGGCACCTGTCCGTAAAGACAAAGCGGGCTCCAGGAGGAAGGCCGGGGCGGAGGGGGTCCGCCAGGCAGGACGGCTGTCCGTGCCGCTCCGGAGTGGCACGGCCCGGTTCTGCTCAGGAGCCGTCATCCTCGCACCGCTCCTGAGGTGACCGTGACACGTTGACGACACCTCCCAGCGGCGGGCGAGGTGCCCGCGCCGAGTCCGCGTAGGGGATGACGGTCTTCTCACCGATGACGCTGTCTTGATGATCTCGAATGTGCCCGGGACGGTGCCGCTGTCCTCCATCGACCGAACGGCATCCCGCATGGCCCGGTAGCCGGGGAGATGCCCTGACGCGCGCTCATGTCAGCGGGCTTTCTTGCGTTCGGTTCCGGCAGTCGCGGCAGCGGTCGGGGCCCGGTACCGGGACGCGGAAGCCGCGGTCGCAGCCGTCGCAGTACGGTACTGCGCGGCACAACGGAGGAGCGCGACATGTCGGTGAACGGCGAGGCGGTGCGGGTCAAGGCCGAGGCGGACCAGACGGACGAGCCGGGGTGGGAGGTCGACCCGGACGACGACTGGGCACTCGCGGTAGTGGCCACCGTGGGACGGCAGTTGAGGCTCCGCCGGGAGGAGGCGGGCATGCGGGTCGGCGACTTCGCGGTGGCGGTCGGTTACGGTGACGACCTCGTCTACAAGATCGAGAGCGGCAAACGCATCCCCCGGCCCGAGTACCTGGACACGGCGGACGAGCTGTTCAACGCCGGTGGCCTCATCGCGGCGATGAAGGAGGACGTGAAGAAGGTCCGGTATCCGAAGAAGGTCCGGGACTTGGCCCAGATGGAGGCGCGAGCGGTTGAGCTCCAGCTGTATGACCCTGTGAACATCCACGGCCTTTTGCAGACGCCGGATTACACGCAAGCTCTGTTCCGGATGCGGCGACCTCGATACTCCGAGGAGGAAGTCGAACGAGGTGTAGCTGCTCGCATGGCCCGTAAATCCGTCTTCGAGCGCGACTCGGCACCCGAACTCAGCTTTGTCCAGGACGAGTGGACGCTCCGGAGGCGGCTCGGGGGACAATGGTGGTACGCCAGCAGCTCGAACACCTGCTTGAGCTCGGGCAGTTGCCGAACGTCGAGATCCAGGTGATGCCGGTGGACCGCGAGGAGCACGCCGGTGTGGACGGGGCGATCGAAGTGCTGAAGTTCGAGGATGGAACGGCGGTGGGCCGCTCACCGGGCGTTGCCCACGGCCGAGCGGTTTCCGACCCGAGGCAACTCCGTATCCTTGAACTCCGTTATGGCATCATCCGGGCGCAGGCCCTCACACCACGCGAGTCGGCCGTGTTCATCGACCAACTGCTGGGGGAGACATGATCCGCAGCACCTCGTCCGGGGACATCAGCGACCTGACGTGGTTCAAGAGCAGTTACAGCAGCGGGGCGGAGACAGACTCCTGCATCGAGATCGCCACCAGCCCCGGCACCGTCCACGTCCGTGACTCCAAGGACGTGGACGGCGGCCGGCTGGCCTTCTCCCCCGCCGTGTGGGCCGACTTCGTGCCGTACGCGGCCGAGGGCTGACGGGACTGCTCCCGGCCTACGGCACGTCCACTCGACAGCCAGGGAATCTCGCGTGGACCAAGGTCGATGTCGGATTCCTGCCGGAGTGCAGCCACCCGGCGATGCTTGACTGCCCGTATGACCGCCACGCAGCCGGACAAGGCTCACCTCTTCCGCTCCCTGCACACCCGCGCTGAACCCCTCGCACTCGCCAACGCCTGGGATGTCGCGAGCGCACGCGTCATCGAGGCCGCGGGCGCTCCCGCGATCGCCACCACCAGCGCCGGCGTCGCCTGGTCGCTGGGCTCCCCGGACGGTGACGCCCTCGTCCGCGAACGGGCACTGGAGCTGATCTCCCGCATCGCCTCCGCCGTCGCGGTTCCGGTCACTGCCGACATCGAGGGCGGGTACGGACAGGACGCGGCCGACGTCGCCGAGACCGTCACCGGGGTGCTCTCCGCGGGCGCCGTCGGCGTCAACATCGAGGACGGCACCCGGCCCCCCGGGAGAGCTCGCGACGCGGCTGGCCACCGCCCGGCAGGCCGCTGACCGGGCGGGCGCGGACTGCTTCCTCAACGCCCGCGTCGACACCTACTTGTTCGGGCTCGGCGACCCGGGCTCCCGGTTCGGGGAAACCCTCGACCGGGCACGCAGGTACGTGGACGCGGGCGCGGACGGCATCTTCGTCCCCGGTGTCACCGACAGCGCCACCATCGCGGCGTTGGCCGGAGCCATCTCCGTACCGCTGAACGTCATGGCCGGCCCCGGTGCTCCGACAGTCGCCGAGCTGGGCACCCTCGGCGTAGCCCGCGTCAGCCTCGGCTCGGGCGTGGCGCAGGCCGCGTATGCTGCCGCCCGCCGCGCGGCGCAGGACCTCTTCGGCAACGGCGACTACAACTCCCTCACCGACGGCATTGCCTTTCCGGAACTCAACGCCCTGCTTTCCGAGCCCCGCTGAGCTGTGCACTCCATGCCGAGGCGGTAGGCGCGGGAGGACATCGGCCCGGCGTGATTTTTCAACCGGCGGCTCCGCCATCTCCTGGCAGTTGCCGGCGAGCGACGGCAAGGAAGTCGCGGACGGCGAGGATGTCGGGGTACTCGGCACCGAGCAACCGCTCACGGTCGGGTCTGTCCGGCGGATCATGCTGATTACCGCAGGAGTAGGGTCATCGGCGCTGTATCCATGTGATCGCCGGAACTCGATACGCCAGACTCGCCGTCCGCTGCGAAGCCACCGTGCTGGTCGCGGCCCTCAACGAGTTGCTGCGACCAACACGTTCAGAACAGACCCTGGCCCGCCTTCTCCTCCGGCCCTCGAGTGGCCGGCCGCTCGCGGCCCCAGGCGGCCAGCGGCTGGAGTGCGGCGTTGAGGCGCTTGCCGTCCTCGGTCAGTGAGTACTCGACGCGGGGCGGCACCTCGTCGTAGGAGACGCGGTGCACGACGCCGTCCGCTTCCAGCTCACGCAGGTGAGAGGCCAGCACCTTCTCGGTGACCCCCGGAAGCAGCCGACGCAGCTCGCCGAAGCGGCGGCAGGGGTGCTCGTGGAGCGCCCAGAGGATCAGCACCTTCCACTTGCCGCCGATCACCTCCATCGCGGTGTCGATCCCGCAGACGTGTCCTTCTGGTCCGCCCGGCCGGTTCAACGTCGTCATGCCCCACCCCTTCCGACGTGCTCGCTCACCCCGGGGTAACCACCCACTCCGAAGTGCGTACTTGATCATCCCCGGACCTGTGACCAGCCTAATCGGCATGACACAGAACACTGTTGAGAAGACTCCCGTCACGCTGCTGGGCCTCGGCGCGATGGGCACCGCGCTGGCCCGCACCTGGCTTGCCGCCGGCCACCCACTCACCGTCTGGAACCGCACCCCGACCCGCGCCACGGCACTCGCCGCCGAGGGGGCGAAGGTCGCGGACACCGCCGCCGAGGCGGTCGCGGCGAACACCCTGATCGTCGTCTGCCTGCTGGACGACGCCTCGGTCGACGAGGTGCTGGCCGGCACCGACCTGGCCGGCCGGGACCTGGTCAACCTGACCACCGGCACCCCCGCCCAGGCCCGCGCCCGCGCCGAGTGGGCCCGCGAGCGCGAGGCCCGCTACCTGGCCGGCGGGATCATGGCCGTCCCTCCCATGATCGGCGTCCCGCAAGCCGGCGGTTACGTCTTCTACAGCGGCTCACGGGAGCTGTTCGAGCGGCACCAGGAGATGCTGGCCGTCCCGGCCGGCACCACCTACGTCGGCGAGGACGCGGGCTTCGCGGCCCTGTACGACGTGGCCCTGCTCAGTGCCATGTACGGGATGTTCGCCGGGGCCGCGCACGCCTTCGCCCTGATCCGCAAGGAGGACATCGACCCCGCGGCGCTCGCCCCGCTGCTCGCCGACTGGCTCGTCGCGATGGCCCCGGCGGTTCACCAGACCGCCGACCAGCTGCGCAGCGGCGACTACACCAAGGGTGTCGTCTCCCACCTCGCCATGCAGGTGGCCGGCACGCCGACCTTCCTGAGCACCGCCGAGCAGCAGGGTGTCAGCCCGGAACTGCTCAGCCCCTACTTCGAGTTGATGCGCCGCCGCCTGGCCGAGGGAAGCGGCGAGGAGGACCTGACGGGCGTGATCGACCTGCTGGTGCGCTGAACCGGTTCAGGGCCTGTCCGGCGGGGCATGCCTGGGACCCGGTGGTCCGGCACGTCCCTCTGCGGCGTCGTCGTCAGGTGAGGGAGGAGAATGAGCGGCATGGCCATGGTGAAGGGCGTCGAGGTCCGCGGCACGCAGCACTGCGAGACGACGGCGCTGGGTGTGCTGCTGCGGCATGAGGGGATCGACCTGTCCGAGCCCATGCTGTTCGGGCTCGGCTCCGGGCTGTCCTTCGTCTACTGGGACAGCAAGGCCATGGGGTTTCCCTTCCTGGGGGGCCGGGTCAAGCCGTTCGAGCTCACCAGGAACCTGGCCGCCGCCCTCGGGCTCGAGCTGCTGGTCGAGGAGACCACCTCTCCGCGCAAGGCATGGCGGAACGTGGCGGCACCCCTCGACGCCGGTCGGCCGGTCGGCCTGCAACTCGACAGCTACCACCTGGACTACTTCAGCACCAAGGTGCACTTCGGCGGGCACGTCGTGGCCATGTACGGCTACGACGAACAGGACGCCTACCTGGTGGACACCGACACGCAGGGCGGAGCCGTCTCCACCGGCCTCGCCGGCCTGGCCAGAGCCAGGGCCGCGCGCGGCCCCATGACCGCCAGGCACCGCTCCTTCACCCTCACGGCGCCCAGCAGCCCGACGTCACCGCGGGACCGGATCATCCCCGCGATCAAGACCTGCGCCGACGCCTTCCTGAACCCGCCCATCGCGAACCTGGGCCACCGGGGCATCGAGAAGACCGCCGAGCGAGTGCCGAAGTGGTTGGAGCGCAGCGACGATCCGCGGGACGATCTGCCACGGACCGCCGTCCTCATGGAGAGGGCCGGCACCGGCGGCGCCCTGTTCCGCAATCTCTACCGGGACTTCCTCGCCGAGTGCGCCCAGCTGATCGACAGCAGCCACCTGCACACCGGCCACACCCTGTACACCGAGGCCGCCACCCTCTGGACGCAGGTGGCCGCACTCGTCGAGGCGGCAGGCGAATCCGGCGACGCGAAGAACCTCGTCCAGGCCGGCTCCGTCCTCCACGACCTCTCGCGCATCGAACGCGAGGCGATGCAGGCCCTCAGCCTGCTCTAGGCCCTGTCCGGTGGCTCATGCGCGGAGCCGGAGTCGGAGTCGGCACACTGTGGTCAAGCCTGGGCCGCGGGCGCTCTCCGATCAAGCGGGCCGGACGCGCGATGCCGAACCACAGCAGTACGGCGGTGGCGAGCAGTACGAAGGCGGCGCAGTTCGCGATGGTCGGGTTCACCCAGGCCGGGACCAGGTCGTAGTGCGCGTTGCACTTGTTGCTCAGCGGGAACAGCTCGTCGAACCCCTCGGGGTGGGCCGCCCGGTAGGCGCCGTCGTACGTCTGGTGATGGGCGTACGCGCATGTTTCGCCGACGTCGAGCCCGCCGCTGAGCGCTCCCCGGAGCCAGGCCGCGAAGCCGACGAAGAGCGAGACGGACCACAGGCGTGCCCACCACAGCGGGCGATGCCATGCTCCGTCCCGCAGACCGACCGGGAGACGGATGAGGTTCCACAGGTTCCACACCAGCCATACGCCGAGGAGCGCCGCGACAAGGAGAACCACGACTTCTTCCATGCCGCAGTTCTAGCCCATGCGTCGGGACGGAGCGCGCGCACACCGCTCCGCAAGAGCCGATACCCCTTCGGGGGCGCGGACTTGGGTCCGTGCCCCCGGCCGGCGAGGTCAGAGGGCCGGCTCAGAAGCTGATGCTGCCGATCATCCCCGCGATGTTGGTCGTCAACTCACTGATCGTGGGCGCGATCGTCGACGACGCCATGTAGAAGCCGAGGAGCATGCAGACGACCGCATGCCCGGTCTTGAGGCCCGACTTCTTGATCAGCAGGAAGACGATGATCGCCAGCAGCACCACCGCCGAAATCGAGAGTGCCACGGCGGTTCACCTCCAAGGACCCCAGGACTCGGGGGGTAGGGATATGGGGGCAGGGACATCCACACAGCAGCCAGCAGGTTCATACCCACTATGCGCTAACGATCATAACTATCCGTACGTGCGCATCGGTCGGCGCACGGCCGCACAAGGGGGCGCATGGCCAATATGGTCATGGCATGACGACCGATGCTGACTCCTTCCCCCGACGGCACGCCCGCACCCAGCGCTTCACGCTCGGCGCGCCGCGTGCGTTCACCGTGGCACCCGACGGTTCCCGGGTGGTGTTCCTGCGCTCGGGTTCCGGTACGGACCGGGCGAACTCGCTGTGGGTGCTCGACCTGGGGGGCGGTGGGGAGCGGGTGGCGGCCGACCCGCGGGCTCTCCTGGGCGGCGCCTCGGAGCGCCTGTCGGCCGAGGAGCGGGCCCGGCGCGAGCGCAGCCGTGAGGGGGGCGCCGGCATCGTCGGCTACGCCACCGACGCGGCCGTGGAGTTGGCCTCTTTCGCCTTGTCAGGACGGCTTTTCACGGCCGAACTGCAGGCCGGGACGGCACGCGAACTGCCCACTCCCACACCGGTGATCGACCCCCGTCCGTCGCCCGACGGACGCCACGTCGCCTATGTCGCGCAGGGTGCGCTGCGGGTCGTCGGGGCGGAGGGGGAGGACGACCGGGCGCTGGCGACACCCGAGGCGGACAACGTCACCTACGGTCTGGCGGAGTTCATCGCGGCCGAGGAGATGCACCGTCTGCGGGGCTTCTGGTGGGCGCCCGGGTCGGACCGGCTGCTGGTGGCGCGCGCGGACGACACGCCGGTGGAGCGGTGGTGGATCTCCGATCCGGCACATCCGGAGCGGGAGCCGCAGCGGGTGGCGTACCCGGCGGCGGGCACCGCGAACGCGGAGGTGCGGCTGTTCGTGATCGGGTTGGACGGGGCGCGTTCGGAGGTCGTGTGGGACCGGGCACGGTATCCGTATTTGACGCATGTGCACTGGTCAGCGGCGGGAGCGCCGCTGTTGCTCGTACAGGCGCGCGACCAGCGAAGTCAGTTGGTCCTGGCGGTGGACCCGGATTCCGGGGCGACCCGGATGGTGCACGCCGACGAAGATCCAAATTGGCTTGAACTTTTCCCCGGAGTGCCCTGCTGGAGCCCGTCCGGGCAGCTGGTGCGGATCGCGGACGAAGGGGGTGCACGACGACTCGCCGTGGGCGAACGACCGCTCACCGGAGGCCAGTTGCACATCCGGTCCGTCCTGGACGTCTCCGACGACGATGTGCTGGTCTCGGCGTCGGCGGGCGAGGAGGCGGCCGATCCGGAGATCGGCGAGGTGCACGTCTACCGGGTGAACGAGCTCGGCGTGGAGCGCGTCTCGCAGGAGCCCGGCGTGCACTCCGCCGTACGTGCCGGGGGCGTCACCGTGCTCGTCTCCGCGACGCCGGATCGGCCAGGTTCCCGGGCGGTGGTCCTGCGTGACGGGAAACCGACGGCGACTGTCCCCTCGTACGCAGAAGACCCCGGTATGTCCCCGCGGGTGACCCTCACCCAGGGGGGCGCACGCCAAATCCCGTGCGCCGTGCTTATGCCCCGGGACTACTCCGGTGACGCTCCGCTCCCCGTCCTCATGGACCCCTACGGCGGCCCGCACGGCCAGCGCGTGGTGGCCGCGCACAACCCCCATCTGACCTCGCAGTGGTTCGCCGACCAGGGCTTCGCGGTGGTCGTCGCCGACGGACGCGGCACCCCCGGCCGCTCCCCGGCCTGGGAGAAGGCGGTCCACCACGACTTCACACTCACCCTGGACGACCAGATCGAGGCGCTCCAGGACCTCGCCGCCTCCCATCCCCTCGACCTCTCCCGGGTGGCCGTCCGCGGCTGGTCCTACGGCGGTTACCTCGCGGCGCTGGCGGTGCTCCGCCGTCCGGACGTCTTCCACGCCGGCATCGCGGGCGCCCCGGTGACGGACTGGACGCTGTACGACACGCACTACACGGAGCGGTACCTGGGCGACCCGGCCGCACGCCCGGAGACGTACACGAACAGCTCGCTGGTCACCGCCGAAGGCCTCTCCTCCCCGGCCGACCAGCACCGCCCGCTGATGATCGTGCACGGCCTGGCCGACGACAACGTGGTCGTCGCCCACTCCCTGCGCCTGTCCTCCGCCCTCCTCGCCACCGGCCGCCCCCACGAGGTCCTCCCCCTGTCGGGCGTCACCCACATCACCCCCCAGGAACAGGTCGCGGAGAACCTGCTCCTGCTCCAGGTGGACTTCCTCAAACGCTCGCTGGGGCTCGAGGGCTGAGTACAGCAGGTCAACGGGCCGGGGGGCACCACGTCACCCCGGCCCGTTGCGGGGCTCCTCCGGTGGGACCACCTGTTTCTCCTCGGCGAAGTGGCAGGCCGAGGGGTGGGCCGCCGGGCCGCCGGCCTCGCGGAAGGCCTCGGGGACCGCGAGCAGCGGGACCTCCACCGCGCAGCGTTCCCGCGCCTTCCAGCAGCGGGTGCGGAAGCGGCAGCCGGAGGGGATGTTCGTGGGGGACGGGACGTCTCCGGTGAGGATGATCCGCTCGCGGTGCTCGCGGGCCGCCGGGTCGGGGACCGGGACGGCCGAGAGCAGGGCCTGGGTGTAGGGGTGGGTCGGGTGGTCGTAGATCTGGGTGTCGGTGCCGGTCTCGACGATCCGGCCGAGGTACATCACACCGACCCGGTCGGAGATGTGCCGGACGATCGACAGGTCGTGCGCGATGAAGACGAACGCCAGGTCGAACTCGGTTTGGAGCCGGTCCATCAGGTTGATGACCTGGGCCTGGACGGAGACGTCCAGCGCGGAGACCGGCTCGTCGGCGACGATCACCTCGGGGTTCAGGGCCAGGCCGCGGGCGATGCCGATGCGCTGGCGCTGGCCGCCGGAGAACTGGTGCGGGTAGCGGTTGACGTACTCCGGGTTGAGGCCGACCACGTCCAGCAGGTCCTGGACGCGTCGGCGCCGGTCGCCCTTGGGGGCCACCTCGGGGTGGATCTCGTACGGCTCCCCGACGATGTCGCCCACCGTCATCCGGGGGTTCAGGGAGGTGTACGGGTCCTGGAACACCATCTGGATGTTCCGGCGGACGGCTT
The DNA here is from genome assembly GCF_003143855.1 of Streptomyces sp. NWU339. GTDB lineage: Bacteria > Actinomycetota > Actinomycetes > Streptomycetales > Streptomycetaceae > Streptomyces. The sequence goes on along the minus strand of NZ_QFRK01000002.1, from coordinate 188,251 downwards.
TGAGGGCCTTCCCGGACAGCCGGGTGATGTCCTCGCCCTTGTAGCGGATCGCGCCGGCCGTCGGCCGCTCCAGGTGGACCAGCATCCTCGCGACGGTGGACTTGCCGCAGCCGGACTCGCCCACGATGCCCAGGGTCTCTCCCCGGCCGAGGGTGAAGTCGACGCCGTCGACCGCCTTCACGGCGCCGATCTGCTTGCGGAGCACGATGCCCCGGGTCAGCGGGTAGTGCTTGACCAGGCCGGACACCTCCAGGATCGGCTCAGCCATTCAGGCACTCCCGCCAGAAGTGGCAGGCGCTCCCCCGCGTTTCCGAGACCTCGTACAGCGGGGGCTCGTCGGTCCGGCAGACGTCGCGGGCCATGGGGCAGCGGGGGTGGAAGGCGCAACCGGGCGGGATGCTCATGAGGTTGGGCGGCAGGCCCTTGATGGCGTAGAGCTGCCGGCCCTTCTGGTCGAGGCGGGGGATGGAGTCCAGCAGGCCCCGGGTGTACGGGTGGGCGGGGGCCTTGTAGATGTCGTGCACGGGGGCCGACTCGACGATCCGGCCCGCGTACATCACGGCGATCCGGTCGGCGACGTCGGCGACCACGCCGAGGTCGTGGGTGATGAGGATGAGCCCCATGCGGTACTCGCGCCGGAGTTCCGCGAGGAGTTCCATGACCTGGGCCTGGACGGTGACGTCGAGGGCGGTGGTGGGCTCGTCGGCGATGATCAGGGCCGGTTCCAGGGCCAGCGCCATGGCGATCATGATGCGCTGGCGCATGCCGCCGGAGAACTGGTGCGGGTACTGCCCGACCCGCTCCCGGGCGGCGGGGATGCGCACCCGGTCCATCAACTCGACGGCCCTGGCCCGCGCGTCCTTCTTCGACATGCCCCGGTGCACGACGAACATCTCGCCGAGCTGGTCGCCGACGGAGAGCACGGGGTTGAGGGAGGACAGCGCGTCCTGGAAGATCATCGCCATCTCGGCGCCCCGGACCCTGCGGCGCTCGTTCTCCTTCAGCTGCAGCAGGTCGCGGCCCCGGAAGACGACCTCGCCGCCGGTGATCCGGCCGGGCGGCACGTCGAGGATGCCCATGACCGCCTGCGCGGTCACCGACTTGCCGGAGCCGGACTCGCCGAGCACCGCCAGCGTCTCCCCCGCGTCGACGCCGTAGCCGACGCCGTTGACGGCCTTCGCGACACCGTCCCGGGTGTGGAACTCCACGTGCAGGTCACGCACTTCGAGCAGCATGACGGCGACTCACCTCAGCTTCGGGTCGAGGGCGTCGCGCACCGCGTCGCCGAGCATGATGAACGCCAGGACGGTGATCGCCAGGGCGCCGGAGGGCCACAGCAGTGCGTGCGGGGCGTTGCGGACGTAGGGGGAGGCGGCGGAGATGTCGATTCCCCAGGAGACGCTCGGCGGCTTCAGGCCGACGCCGAGGTAGGACAGGGTCGCCTCCAGCGAGATGTACGTGCCGAGCGCGATGGTCGCCACGACGATGACCGGGGCGACCGCGTTGGGCGCGATGTGCCGCAGCACCAGGCGGGAGTTGGAGGCGCCGAGCGCCCGCGCGGCCTGGACGTAGTCGTTCTGCTTGGCGGTGATGACCGAGCCGCGGGCGATCCGGGACAGCTGCGGCCAGCCGAGCAGCACGATGAAGCCGATGACCGGCCAGACGGTGTTGCTGGTGGTGACGGACAGCAGCACCAGTCCGCCGAGGACGACGGGGATGGCGAAGAAGACGTCCGTGATGCGGGACAGGATCGAGTCCCCCACTCCGCCGAAGAAGCCGGCCAGCGCGCCGAGGACGCTGCCGAGGACCGCGACGCCGAGCGTGGCGAGGACACCGACCGCGACGGACGTGCGGGCGCCGTAGACGGTGCGGGTGTAGACGTCGCAGCCCTGGCCGTTGAAGCCGAAGGGGTGGCCGGGCTGCGAGCCCTCCTGGGCCTTGGCGAGGTCGCACGTGAGGGGGCTGCCGGAGGCGATCAGCGAGGGCCACAGGGAGATGACGACCAGGAAGAGGATGATCAGGGCCGAGACGATGAAGACGGGGTTGCGGCGCAGGTCGCGCCAGGCGTCGGACCACAGGGAACGCGGCTTGCCCTGCGGGCCCGTGCCCTGCGGGCCGCCCGGGGTGCGCTCGAGTGTCTCCGCCTCGTCGACGCCCAGGTCCATGCTGCCGCCCATGCCGGCCCCCGCGATGGCGCGATCGGGTTCGTAGTGCTGCTCAGGCATAGCGGATCCTCGGGTCGAGTACGGCGTAGAGGAGGTCGACGACGAGGTTGGCGACCAGGAACACCAGCACGAGCACGGTGACGAAGCCGACGACGGTCTGGGTGTTCTGCCGCAGGATGCCCTGGTAGATCTGGTAGCCGACGCCGTGGATGTTGAAGATCCGCTCGGTGACGATCGCACCGCCCATGAGGAAGCCGATGTCGGCCCCGATGAAGGTGACCACGGGGATGAGGGAGTTGCGCAGCAGGTGCCGGGTGATCACCCGGTGCCGGGGCAGGCCCTTGGCGACGGCGGTGCGGACGTAGTCGGAACGCCGGTTCTCGGCGATGGAGGTACGGGTCAGCCGGGTGACGTAGGCGAGGGAGACGGAGGCCAGCACCAGGCCGGGCAGGATCAGTTCGTCGAGGGGTGCCGCGGAGGAGACCGACGGCCTGATCCAGCCCCACTTCACCCCCAGCAGCAACTGGAGCAGCAGACCGGTGACGAAGGTGGGAACGGAGATGACGACGAGGGTGAGCAGCAGGACGCCGGTGTCGACGGGGCGCCCCCGGCGCAGTCCGGTGACCACGCCGAGGGCGATGCCGATGACGATCTCGAAGAGGATCGCGACGATCGTGAGGCAGATGGTGACGGGGAACGCGGTCGCCATCAGCTCGGTGACCTGCTGGCCGTTGAACGCCGTACCGAAGTCGCCGGTGAAGACGTTCCCCATGTAGGTCAGGTACTGCTGCCAGACGGGCTTGTCGAGGCCGAACTCCTTCTTCAGCTGGGCGGCCGTCGCCGGGTCGCAGCGCCGTTCGCCGCAGAGTCCGGCGATGGGGTCGCCCATCACGTTCACCATGAGGAAGATCAGCAGCGTGGCCCCGAAGAACACCGGGATCATCTGGAGCAGGCGCCGGACGACGTAGCGTCCCATGGCGGGTCAGCTCACCTTGATCTGGTCGTACACGGGGACGCTGAAGGGATTGAGCTTCACGTCGGACAGCCTCTCCGACCAGCCCGCGCTGCCGTTCTGGTACCAGAGCGGGATGGCGGCCATGTTGTCGCGGACGACCCCCTCGGCCTGCTGGAACAGGCCGACGGCCTTGGCGTTGTCGGTCTCGCCGTTGGCCTGGTCGACGAGGCCGTCGAACTCCCTGTCGGACCACTTGCCGTCGTTGGAGGAGGCGTCGGTGTAGTAGAGCGGCTGGAGGAAGTTCTGGATGAGCGGGTAGTCCATCTGCCACCCGGCCCGGAACGGGCCGTTCATCTTCTGCTGGGTGATCTGGTTGCGGAAGTCGGCGAAGGTGCCGACCGGGTTGCCGGTGCAGGCGCGTTCGTTGCCGAGCGCGTTGTTGATGGAGTTGCAGACGGCGTCGACCCAGTCCTTGTGGGAGCCGGTGTCCGCGTTGTACGTGATGGTGAAGCGGCCGCCGGGCAGGCCGCCGCCCTCCTGGATGAGCTTCTTGGCCTGGTCGGGGTGGTACTCGCAGGCGTCCCCGCACAGGCCGGCCTGGTGGCCGCCGTCCTTGCCGAGGACCGGGGAGGTCCAGTCGGTGGCGGGGGTGCGGGTCCTGGCGAAGATGGTGTCGGTGATCTGGTCGCGGTTGATCGCCATGGACAGGCCCTTGCGGACCTTCTCCGAGCCGGACGTGTTCCAGGCGTCGTCGTAGAACGGGAAGGCGAGGGTCTGGATGATGCCGGCGGGGGTGTTGAGGTAGCGGTCGCCGAGGTCGTTCCTGACGTTCTTCAACTGGGCGGCGGGGACGTCGTCGACCAGGTCGAGGTTGCCGGCGATGAGGTCGGTGTAGGCGGTGTTGTTGTCGGTGTAGACCTTGAGGTCGACGCCGCCGTTCCGGGCCTTGTCGTCGCCGGGGTAGCCGTCCCACTTGCGCAGGGACATCTGCGAGCCCTTGGCGTACGAGTCGACCAGGTACGGGCCGTTGCCGACCGGCTTGGCGACCCAGGCCGCGTGGTCGTCGAAGAAGGCCCGGGGCAGCGGGGCGAAGGCGGCGTAGCCGAGGGTGTCGGGGAAGGTGGAGAACTTCTGGGTGAGCTTGACGGTGAAGGTCCTGTCGTCGACGACCTTCAGGCCGGAGAGGGTGTCGGCGCTCTGCTCGCCCGCCTCGGGGTGGACCTTGTCGTAGCCCTCGATGTAGCCGAAGAAGTAGGCGTTGCGCTGGTTGTTCCTCAGACCGGCGCCGTAGTTCCAGGCGTCGACGAAGGACTTCGCGGTGATCTTCTCGCCGTTGCTGAAGGTCCAGCCGTCCTTGACGGTGACGGTGAAGTTCCGCGAGTCCGGGGTCTCGATCTTCTCGGCGAGCATGTCCTGGGCCTTGCCGGTCTCCGGGTCGTAGCGCTTGAGCCCCCGGAAGATCATGTCGAGGACCTTGCCGCCCTGCACCTCGTTGGTGTTGGACGGCTCCAGCGGGTTCTGCGGGTCGCCCCAGGAGGCGCTCAGCACCGCTCCCGTGTCACCACCGCTGCCCCCGCCCCCTCCGCAGGCCGTCGCCGCGAGGGCTGCCGCCACCGCGCACACGGCCCGTCCGGCGTGCGTGGCTCCGCGCATGGAGTGCCTCCTCGTACGTACGCGGTGGTGCACTGATCCGTCAGACACATATCAACGCAAAAGGAGCATCACGCGTACGTGCGACACCTGCGCGGACGGAACTCCAGCCGTATGTACGTATGAGCGGTTCTCCGTACAGAGGGGGCGGGTCCGAAGACGCCGGAACCCGGCACCCCTGTGAACGGGTGCCGGGTTCCGGGCAGGCGGTCGAGCAAGGACGTCAGGCCGCGTGGACGACGTCCTTCTCCTCGGCGAAGTGGCAGGCCGACTCGTGGGCCGCCGGGGTGTCCGATGCCTTGAAGCGCTCGGGGACCGCCAGCAGCGGGACCTCCTCGGCGCACTTGTCCTGCGCCTTCCAGCAGCGGGTGCGGAAGCGGCAGCCCGACGGCGGGTTGGCCGGGGACGGCACGTCACCGGTGAGGATGATCCGCTCACGGCCCTCGCGGGCCGCCGGGTCCGGCACCGGAACCGCCGACAGCAGCGCCTGGGTGTAGGGGTGCGTCGGGTGGTCGTAGATCTGGGTGTCGGTGCCGATCTCGGCCATCTTGCCGAGGTACATCACTCCGACGCGGTCGGAGATGTGCCGGACGATGGACAGGTCGTGCGCGATGAAGAGGTAGGAGAGGTTGAACTCGTCCTGCAGCTTCTCCATCAGGTTGATGACCTGCGCCTGGACGGACACGTCCAGCGCGGAGACCGGCTCGTCGCAGATGATGATCTCGGGGTTGAGGGCCAGGCCGCGGGCGATGCCGATGCGCTGGCGCTGACCGCCCGAGAACTGGTGCGGGTAACGGTTGATGTACTCGGGGTTGAGACCGACCACGTCCAGGAGTTCCTGGACCCGGCGGCGGCGGTCGCCCTTCGGCGCCACCTCGGAGTGAATCTCGAAGGTCTCCCCGATGATGTCGCCCACCGTCATCCGGGGGTTGAGCGAGGTGTACGGGTCCTGGAACACCATCTGGATGTTCCGCCGGACCGCCTTCAGCGCGCGCCCGGACAGTTTGGTGATGTCCTGGCCCTTGTAGAAGACCTCGCCCGCGGTCGCCTTCTCCAGCATCATCAGAAGCTTGGCGACCGTGGACTTGCCGCAGCCGGACTCGCCCACGATGCCGAGCGTCTCGCCCTGGTAGAGGTCGAAGGAGATTCCGTCCACAGCCTTGACCGCGCCGACCTGACGCTTGAACAGGATGCCCTGGGTCAGCGGGAAGTGCTTCACCAGGTTGCGCACCTGGAGGATCGGCTCACCACGGTCGACGGGCGCGTCGAGCGCGGCCACCACCTCGGCCTCGGTCGCGGCGTCGACCGTCTCGACCTCGGTGACGTTGGGGGTGGCGTCCACGGCCTCGTCCGTCTTCTCCAGCTCAGCCATGGATCGTCTCCTTCCAGAAGTGGCACGCGCTGCCGCGGCCGGCCAGCTCGCCACCGTCCCGCTCGGTGACGGGGAACAACGGCGGGATGTCCGTACGGCAGATGTCCTGTGCCTGCGGGCACCGCGGGTTGAAGGCGCAGCCGGACGGGATCCGCGTCAGGTTGGGCGGCAGCCCCTTGATCGCGTACAGCTCCTGGCCCTTCTGGTCCAGGCGCGGGATCGAGTCGAGCAGGCCCTTGGTGTAGGGGTGCGCAGGCCGCTTGTACAGCTCGTGCACGGGTGCGGTCTCCACGATCCGCCCCGCGTACATCACCGCGATCTTGTCCGCGACATCGGCGACGACGCCGAGGTCGTGGGTGATCAGGATCAGGCCCATGTGGTACTCGCGCTGCAGCTCCGCGAGCAGGTCCATGACCTGGGCCTGGACGGTCACGTCGAGGGCCGTGGTGGGCTCGTCGGCGATGATCAGGTCCGGCTCCAGGGCGAGCGCCATCGCGATCATGATGCGCTGGCGCATACCGCCCGAGAACTGGTGCGGGTAGTCGTTGACCCGGGCCGCGGCGGCCGGGATCTTCACCCGGTCCATCAACTCGATCGACTTGGCCTTGGCTTCCTTCTTGGACAGGCCCTGGTGGACGCGGAACATCTCGCCGAGCTGGTAGCCCACGGAGAGCACCGGGTTCAGCGAGGACAGCGCGTCCTGGAAGATCATCGCGATCTTGTTGCCGCGGATCTTCCGGCGCTCCTCGTTGGACATCCGCAGCATGTCCTGGCCGCGGAAGAGGATCTCCCCCTTGGGGATGCGGCCGGGAGGCATGTCGAGGATGCCCATGATGGCCTGGGCGGTGACGGACTTGCCCGAGCCGGACTCGCCGAGCACGGCGAGCGTCTCGCCCGCGGCGACGGAGTAGTTGACGCCGTTGACGGCCTTGGCGACCCCGTCGCGGGTGTGGAACTCCACGTGCAGGTCGCGGACTTCGAGCAGCGGGCCGCCGTCGTCCCGGGCGCCGTCCGGCGCGGGGCTCCCGGCCGTTTCATCGATGATGGTCACGTACGCCTCCCTCAGCGCAGCTTGGGGTCGAGGGCGTTGCGTACCGCATCGCCGAACATCAGGAACGAGAGCACCGTGATCGAGACCATCACCGACGGGACGATCAGAGTGTGGGGGGCGATACGGAGCTGCTCACGTCCACGCGCCACGTCGCCGCCCCAGGACACGGCCGTGTCACCGAGGCCCACGCCCAGGAAGGACAGGGTGGCCTCGGCCGCGATGTAGCCGCCGAGCGCGATGGTCGCCACGACGATGATGGGCGCGACCGCGTTGGGCAGGATGTGCCGGAACATGATCCGGGACGTCGAGGCACCGAGCGCCTTGGCTGCCACCACGTAGTCCGCCTGCTTGATGGTGATCACGGCGCCGCGGGCGACACGGGCGATCTGGGTCCAGCCGAGGAAGGCGAGGGCCAGGATGACGACCAGGACGGTGCGGTCGTCGAAGGAGTTGAGCACCACCAGGGCGCCGAGCAGGAACGGGATGCCGAGGAAGATGTCGGTCAGCCGCGAGAGCAGGGTGTCGGTCCAGCCGCCGAAGTAGCCGGCGATCATGCCGATGACCGTGCCGAGAACGGTGACGGCGAGGGTGACTCCCACACCGACGGTGATCGAGGCGCGGGCGCCGTAGACGACACGGGCGTAGATCGAACGGCCCTGCACGTCGTAGCCGAACCAGTCCGGAGCGAAGAAATGACCCCAGTTCGGCTTGCCCAGGTAGTGCTTGGCCAGGTCGGCGTCGCGCGGCGAGGCGCTGGTGAACAGTCCCGGCCAGATCGCCATCACCAGCAGGAACACGATCAGCACGGTCGAGACCAGGAACAGCGGGTTGCGCCGCAGGTCGTGCCAGGCGTCGGACCAGAGGCTGCGCGCCTTGCCGGGGGCCGGGCCGGAGTCGGTGACGACGACGGCCGCGGTGCTCGCGGCGTCCCCGGGAAGGGCGTCGACCTTCTTCTCGATGGTCTTGTCAGGCATACCGGATCCTCGGGTCCAGGACCGCGTAAAGCAGGTCGACGATCAAGCTGGCGGCGAGGTAGATGAGCACCATCAGCGAGGCGATGCCCACGACCGTGGCGCCCTCACGTCGGCTGAGCGCCTCGTAGATCTCGACACCGATGCCCCGCACGTTGAAGATGCCCTCGGTCACGATGGCGCCGGTCATCAGGCTGCCGATCTCGATGCCGAGGAAGGTGACCACGGGGATCAGCGAGTTGCGCAGCAGGTGGACACCGATGACACGACGGCGCGGCAGCCCCTTGGCGATGGCGGTGCGCATGTAGTCGGAACGCAGGTTCTCCGCGATCGACGTGCGGGTCAGCCGGGCCACGTAGGCGAGGGAGAGCGACGCCAGCACGATGGCGGGAAGCGCGAGTTGGGAGAAGTTCGTCGAGTCGGTCACCGTGGGTGTGGTGACGGACCACTTGAACGCGAGCAGGTACTGCAGCAGGAAGCCCAGCACGAAGGACGGCATGGAGACGAGGAACAGGGTCAGCGTCAGCAGTCCGCGGTCCCGCAGCGTGTCGGGGCGCAGGCCGGCGACGACGCCGAGGCCGATGCCCACGAGCGTGACGAAGGTGAAGGCGAAGATCGTCAGCCTGATCGTCACCGGGAACGCGTCGGCGATGACGTCGCTGATGGGCCGCTGACTGGCGATCTGGGTGCCGAAGTCGCCCTGGACCAGCCCGGTCATGTAGTTCACGTACTGCTGCAGCAGCGGCTGATCGAGGCCGAGGTCCTTCTTGATGCTCGCGACCACTGCAGGGTCGTACGCCTGATCCCCCATCATCGCCCGGACGGGGTCGCCGGGCAGGGCGTACATCATGCAGAAGATGAGCAGAGTTGACCCGATGAAGACCGGGATCATCTGGAGCAGTCGTCGTGCGACATAGCGCCCCATAGGTGCCTCCGTGAGGGGTTAACGCAGGTGGGGGGCCGCCTCCTGATGACGAGACGGCCCCACGCACCTCCCACCGCCGCCTGAGCGGCGGCGGGCTTACGGCCGAGTGGGAAGATCCTCGAGGATCCTCTTACTTGGTGGTGACGGCCCACACTTCGAGGTCACCGTGGAAGTCGACGTTGACGTTGTCGACGTTCTTACCGTGGCCGCCGTTGATGCGGTAGTACCAGAGCGGGATGGCCGGCATGTGGTCGACCAGCTTCTTCTCGACCTCCTGGAAGGCCTTCACCGACTCTTCGAGGGAATCGGCCTTGTCGGCCTCGTTCATCAGCTTGTCGATCTCCTTGTTGGAGAAGCGACCGTTGTTGGCCTCGGCAGTGGTGTGGTAGAGCTCCTTCATGAAGTTGGCGTTGACCGGGTAGTCGGCGACCCAGCCACCGCGGTACATGCCCTTCACCTGGTCGTTGTCACGGGCCTCGAGGTCCGTGGCGAAGTCCGGCTTGGGGTCGCCGACGCAGTCGACACCGGTGGCGTTGCGGATGGACTCGCAGACCGCGGTCACCCACTCCTTGTGCCCACCGTCGGTGTTGTACTGGACGGTGAACTTGTTGCCCGGAACGCCGCCGCCCTCCTTGACGAGCTTCTTGGCCTTCTCCGGGTTGTACGTGAACACGTCGGTGTCCAGGTTCTGGTTGCCCTTGACACCGGGCGGGGTGAAGGACTCGGCCGGCGTGCGGGTGTTGTTCAGAACCGTCTTGGTGATCGTCTCACGGTCGATCGCCATCGACAGGCCCTGCAGGACCTTCGGGTCGATGTCCTTGAAGGTCTTGGAGTAGAACGCCGGGGTCAGCGTCTGGATGGCCGCGTACGGCTGCTCGATGGCGCCGTCACCGAGGTCCGACTTGTACTTCGGCAGGTCCGTCGGGCCGACCTGGCGGATCATGTCCAGGTTGCCGGAGACGACGTCCTTGTAGGCGGCCTCGAGCGTCGTGTAGGCCTTGAACTGGACGCCCTTGTTCTTCGCCTTGTTCGGGCCCTGGTAGTCGTCCCAGGCCTTGACCTGGATGAGCTTCTTGTGGTCCCACTTCTCGAACGTGTAGGGACCGTTGCCGACCGGCTTCTGGCCGAAGGCCTTCGGGTCGTCGTGGAAGACCTTGGGCAGCGGGGCCCACGTGGTGTAGCCGAGCTTGTAGTTGAAGTACGGCATCGTGTACTTCAGCTCGATGGTGAAGGTGTGGTCGTCCACGGCCTTCAGACCGGACATGGTCTCGGCCTTCGGGTCACCCTTCTCCGGGTGGACGTCGTCGTAGCCCTTGATGTCCTGGAACCAGAAGGAGTTCTGCTGGTTGTTCTTGATGTTGGCGTACCAGTTCCAGGCGTCGATGTACGACTTGGAGGTGACCTCTTCGCCGTTGTGGAACTTCCAGCCCTTCTTGAGCTTGACCGTCCACGTCTTCGAGTCCTCGGTGGTGACCGACTCGGCGTTCGTGTAGACGATCTCGCCCTTGGCGTCGAAGTCCAGGAGCTGGGTGAACAGGGCCTGGATGACGTACGAGCCGTTGGACTCGTTGGTGTCGGCCGGGATCAGCGGCTTCTGCGGTTCGCCGACGTCGATCGAGACGTATCCCGCAGGGCCGGAACCCTTGCCCTTCCCCTCGTCGCCGCCGCCGTCGCCGCCGCCGCAGGCAGTAGCAGCCAGCGCGACGACTATCGCACCCGCGACCCACTTGGCGCTCTTGGCACCGCGCATGGGTTCCTCCTCATGAGTCCATTGGTTCACCGCAAAGAGGAGCACACGACATCTCACCGCCAACCGCCCGTCGCCGGTGTCGGAGATCGTCAGGTGCCCCCGCGCTCGTAAGCCGGCGCCGTCAGCGCGCGACCCGTTCATCCGAGCTCTACGCGCCTAACTATCTGCCATGCGCCAGGACCGAACCACACCCACGAGGTCTCGGTTCGATCACAGCTGATGCCTACATCTTCCAAAATCCGGACAAAGGGTTTGGTGAAAGATCCCTGCGAAACGGACTTGTTACACATCTATCGGGGATGCGTGTCCGCATACCGGACACCAGGGTGAGGAAAACCCGTTGCGGGTAGCGTGGCCGCCGTGCAGGCTGCCCTTCAGGGCTGCCGTGCGCTCAACACGCTTGGCCGGCAAGGCCGTTGGCCGACGAGGCGCGGCTTTCGCTTTTCCTCGGACATGACCGGGCGCGTGGGCCGTCGCACCGGTCCGCCTCCAGAGCAGGGTAGTGGGAGTCGGCCAGTTCAGGGACGTTTCCCAGCCAGATCGAGGGTTATCCCTACCCTTCTCTTCCGAGATTCCGGTGTGCGATTCCGGCCCGTACGAGAACGGCGCCGGGCACCCCTGTAGTAGGAGTGCCCGGCGCCGTTCTTGCACGTGCGGTGTGCGGCCGGGGCGGGTCAGCCGTGCTTGGCGCGGCTCGCGGCGCGGGCGCGCTCACGGCCGTCCAGGTTCACCTTGCGGATGCGGACGGACTCCGGGGTCACCTCGACGCACTCGTCGTCCCGGCAGAACTCCAGCGACTGCTCCAGCGACAGCTTGCGCGGCGGGACGATCGCCTCGAACGAATCGGCCGAGGACGACCGCATGTTGGTGAGCTTCTTCTCCTTGGTGATGTTGACGTCCATGTCGTCGGCGCGGGAGTTCTCGCCGACGATCATGCCCTCGTACACCTCGGTGCCGGGCTCGGTGAACAGCACACCGCGCTCCTGCAGGTTGGTCATCGCGAACGCGGTGACCGCGCCGGCGCGGTCGGCGACCAGGGAGCCGTTGTTACGGGTCGTGAGCGGCCCGAACCAGGGCTCGTGGCCCTCGTGGATGGAGTGCGCGATACCGGTGCCCCGGGTCTGGGTGAGGAACTCGGTACGGAAGCCGATCAGTCCGCGCGAGGGCACCACGAACTCCAGGCGCACCCAGCCGGAGCCGTGGTTCGACATGTTGTCCATGCGACCCTTGCGGACGCCCATGAGCTGCGTGACCGCGCCCATGTGCTCCTCGGGCACGTCGATCGTCATCCGCTCGACGGGCTCGTGCACCTTGCCGTCGATCTCCCGGGTGACCACCTGCGGCTTGCCGATGGTGAGCTCGAAGCCCTCACGGCGCATCTGCTCGACCAGGATCGCCAGCGCCAGTTCGCCGCGGCCCTGCACCTCCCAGGCATCGGGACGGCCGGTGTCCAGAACGCGCAGCGAGACGTTGCCGATCAGCTCGCGGTCCAGGCGGTCCTTGACCTGGCGGGCGGTGACCTTGCGGTCCTTCACGGCCGCCTTCGCGTCGGCGCCCTTGCCGGTGCCGCCGCGGCCGACCAGCGGCGAGGTGTTGGTGCCGATGGTCATGGAGATCGCGGGCTCGTCCACCATGATCAGCGGCAGCGGAACCGGGTTCTCCGGGTCGGCCAGGGTCTCACCGATCATGATGTCCGGGATGCCGGCGACCGCGCAGATGTCACCGGGGCCGGCCTTCTCGGCGGGCTTGCGGGTGAGCGCCTCGGTCATCATCAGCTCGGAGATCCGCACGTTCTGCACGGACCCGTCGCGCTTCATCCAGGCGACCGTCTGGCCCTTCTTCAGCTCGCCCTGGTGGACGCGGAGCAGGGCGATCCGGCCGAGGAAGTTGTCGGCGTCGAGGTTGGTGACATGAGCCTGGAGCGGGGCGCCCTCCTCGTAGGTGGGGGCCGGGACGTGCTGCAGGATGGTGGAGAAGAACGGCTCCAGGGAGTCGGAGTCGGTCGGGACCGTGCCGTCCGCCGGCTTGGTCAGGGAGGCGATGCCGTCCCGGCCGCAGGCGTAGACGATCGGGAACTCGATCTGCTCCTCGTCGGCGTCCAGGTCGAGGAACAGGTCGTAGGCCTCGTTGACGACCTCGTCGATACGGGAGTCCGGCCGGTCCGTCTTGTTGATGCACAGGATGATCGGCAGCCGCGCCTGGAGCGCCTTGCGCAGCACGAAGCGGGTCTGCGGCAGCGGGCCCTCGGAGGAGTCGACGAGCAGCACGACGCCGTCGACCATCGACAGGGCGCGCTCGACCTCGCCACCGAAGTCGGCGTGGCCGGGGGTGTCGATGATGTTGATCGTGATCGGGTCCCCGCCGTCCTTGGGGTGGTACTTCACCGCCGTGTTCTTGGCGAGGATCGTGATGCCCTTCTCACGTTCCAGGTCGCCGGAGTCCATCATGCGCTCGTCGACCTGGTCGAGCTGGTGGGCGGCGAAGGCACCTGCCTGCTTGAGCATGCCGTCGACGATGGTGGTCTTGCCGTGGTCGACGTGGGCGATGATGGCGACGTTGCGGATGTCGTGACGCTGGATGGACGAAGCCATGGGTTGGCGTACTCCCGAAATGGTGAGAAGCGCCCTGCGCAGACGGCTGTGGTGCGCGGGCCCTGCCGGGCTGAACACGCCACGGCCTCTCCCCATGTTACGGGCCCGTGGAACCGGACACTCGCGCCTCCTCCGCCGGGGCCGCATCGAGGGCCCGGTGACCTTTCCCTCGTCGCTCCCGCTCCCCGCACGCACGGGCGGCCCGGGGCCCGCGACGCGGGCGCCGCCGGAAACCCCGTGGGCCGGCCCCGTCGCAGTTCAGCAGTACGGGAAGCCGTCCCCGGCGCCCGCCCCGTCCGCGGTGGCCGCTCCGCCGGGGCCGGGACCGCGAGAAAAGTACCGAGATCTGCCTCACGTCGGCGCGGTGGCCGGGACTACCGCGCCGAGGAGGAGCCCGAGGGCCCGGTGGTCTTCTCCGCCGGTGTCCCGGCCGGGCCCCGCGCGCTCTTCTTCAGGAAGCCCATGTCCTCGTAGACGGGGGTGCGGAAACCGAAGGCGCCCGCGTTGGCCAGGTTCTTCCGGGCCGCGGTGAGCTGGGGGCGCTGGTAGAGGGGGATCGAACCGGCCGCCGCCCAGATGCGGGAGTCGGCCTTGCGGAGCAGCTCGGCGCGTTTGGCGTCGTTGAGCGTCGTGAGGGCCTGGTCGAAGAGCTGGTCGACCTGGTCGGTGCCGACACGGGTGTAGTTCTGCCCGACGCTCAGCGAGCCGTCGGCGGCCGGGACCGGCTTGGCGTAGACCGGGCGGGCGTCGGTGGCGGGAAAGGCGGTCGCGGGCCAGGAGTAGAGGGCGAGGTCGTACTCACCGGCAGCGATGTGGTCCGTGAAGTAGCTCTCGTCGTCGACCGTGGAGATGTCGGTGCGGATACCGATCCGCTCCAGCATCCGCGTGATCCGGTCGGCCACGACGCCCAGGGTCTGTGAGCCGGGCCCGGAGGGGAGCACGAAGTCGAGCGTGAGCGCCTTGCCGTCCTTGGCGAGCGGGGCGTTCTCCGCCTGGACGGGGGCAGCGGTGCCCTTGGGGGCGTAGGCGCCGGGGGCGCCGCCCTGGTACAGCCGTGTGTGCTCGCTGTCGTCCTGCGCGAGGCGCTCCGTCGTGCGGCCGTCACCGCTCTTGTCGTCGTCCTTCGCCTCGTCCTCGCCGACGACGTAGGTGTCGTCGTCGCCCTTCGACCCGCTCTTGGAGCCCTTGTCGGACGTTCCGGCCTTCTTGCCCTCCGCACCGGCCGCCTTCTCGCCGCCTTCTTCTTCCTTGTCCTCCTTCTCTTCCTTCTCTTCCTTCTCTTCCTTCTCTTCCTTGCCTTCCTTGTCCTTCTTGTCCCCCTTCTTCTCGGCCTTCTCCTTCTTCTCGTCCTTCTCCTGGTCGATCGGGCCCCCCGGTACCCAGCCGGCGTCCGCGAGCAGGGCGCGCGCCTCCGCGGCGTCCTGGGCGCCGAGGGCGCCGCTCCCGTCGGCGTAGGCGGCCTGCCCGGACAGCGCGACGTGACTGCCGACGGGCTCGGCGGGCAGGCCGAGCGGCTCGAGGACCGCCTTCGCCAGGGCCTCCCGGTCCAGGGCGCGGGCCACGGCACGGCGGACCCGCTCGTCGGCGAGCGGGCCTTCGTCGCCGTTGAGGGCGAGCTGGGTGTAGGCGGGCTCCAGCGACTTGCGCACCTCGAACCCGCTGAGGGCCTTCTGCTGGCGCGCGTGCGTCACGGCGGCCTTGCGCTGCCGCTCGCGGGCGGAGATCTCCTCGTCGGCGGCGTCCTCGTCCGAGCCGTTCGCGACGGCCCAGGAGCGCAGGGCGCGGGCGGCGGACCTGCCCGCACCGAGGGGGCCCGCCAGGGGCGTGCTCACCCGTTCGGCCCCTCCTTTCCCGTCCCGCTCGCTCTTCTGCTCGCCGCCTTCCTCGCTCCCGCGTGCGCTTTCGCCCCGCGGGCCGGCGGCGACGGAGATGCGGCGGGCGCCGGTGGCGTCGATCTCGGCCAGGTCCAGGGTGCCGGCGGTGAGCGCGGCGATCCGTTCGCCGCGGGGCACCGCGCGCAGCACGATCGTCGAGAGCCGGGCCGGCTCGCCCCACCAGCGGGCATTGCGGGTGAGGGTGACCTCCTTGCCCTTGCGGTCCACCTTCTTCACCTTGAACGGGCCGGCGGTGACCTTCAACTTCTTGCGGGCCCCGTCGTTGAAGGAGTCCGGGGAACCCATGACGTCCTTCGGGTACAGCGGCGTGAACAGGGACTTCCAGTCGGCGTAGGGACGGCTGAAGGTGACCTTGACCTCCAGGTCGTTCTTGCCGCGCTCGATCTTCTCGATGCGGTCGTAGCCGGCGTTGCGGGCGGTCCAGTAGGCGGTGTCCCCGCCGGACAGGGCACGCCACTGGGCGGCGAAGTCGGCGGCGCCGATCTCGCGGCCGTCGCTCCAGACGGCCTGCTGGTTGAGCCGGTAGAGGACGACCTGCTTGGGCTCGGTCTCGACGACCTCGGCGGACTCCAGGTAGTCGGCGTTGCGCACCGGGCGCCCCCGGTCGTCCATCCGGTACATCGACGGCAGGACGGCCTGCGCGACCCGGGTGGTGGTGACGTCGGCGTCCGCCTGGAAGGCGTTCAGGGTGTCCGGGACGGTGTCCACGGCCCAGCGCAGGGTGCCGCCGTCGGCGACCCCCGTGCGGTCGGCGCGTGCGATGTCCCCTGCGGCGAGGGGACGGCCGGCCGGGTCCTCGGAGCTGCATCCGGCCAGAGCGGGCACCACGAGAGCGCCCGCGGTGAGGAAGACGACCGAACGGATGACCGCGCGCGGGACGACGCCGTCGTGGGACATCTCTGGTTACCTCCGGGAAGCCGCGGGCGCTATGATCACTTTTGTCGGTATTTTTGGTGCTCATCTGATGTATGCGGCCACTGAAGAGGAAAGGGTTAGGCAACCGAGAGCGACACGGCGACCACGGGCGGGAAGCTCACCCGTACGACGCAGCGCACCGCACGATGCACCCCTGCGCCTCGGCCAATCGGTGCACATCCCTTCACAGCGCAAGGTGTGACGCGCGACACTCGCAGGCGCATGAACGTTGCCGCCTTGGGCCTGAAGGACCCTGAAGGACCCGCGGGAAGTGAGGGCAAGTCATGTCCGTGCACGACGAACTGGCATCCGTCCAGCGCAGCCTCGACGACCTGATCCGGTCGGTGGGACGCCTGGAGAAACAGCTCGGCAGCGGCGGTCTGGAGATGCGCCGCGTCCGATCCGACACCAACCATCTGCGGGAGAGCGTCGCGCTGCTGCGGGAGACGGCCACGGCCGGAACCACCGCGCCGAAGCGGCCCGATCTCGTCACCATCTCCGACACGCCGTACGACCCCTCCCTGTGGGTGGACTCGGACGACGAGGGCCTCGGCGTCCGCGACCGCCGCGCCCCCTGACCCCCACCGGACCCGCAGCGCCCCCCTGACCCCTACTGGAGCGGACAAGTGGCCACTGGTACGGAACCCCCTGCCACCGAACCCCACCCCCGACGTGCCGGTGTGCGCACCGGCACCCGCGCCGCGATCGCCGCTCCGCATCTGCGGACCGACCGCTGGTGGCTGGCCCCGGCGGCCACCGCGGCCGGTCTGCTCGCCTTCGTCGTCTACTCGACCTGGCGGGCCTTCGCGAACGCCGACTACTACGCGGCGCCGTACGTCTCGCCGTTCTACTCCCCGTGTCTCGCGGAGAACTGCGAGACGATGCGCGCCGGGCCCAACTGGGAACTGTTCGGCAACTGGTGGGGGATCTCACCGGCGATCATCATCCTGATCTTCCCGCTCGGCTTCCGCCTGACCTGCTACTACTACCGCAAGGCCTACTACCGGGGCTTCTGGGCCGCCCCGCCGGCCTGCGCGGTGGCCGAGCCGCACAAGAAGTACTCCGGGGAGACCCGCTTCCCGCTGATCCTGCAGAACGTCCACCGGTACTTCTTCTACGCGGCGCTCCTGGTCGCCGGGGTGCTGACCTACGACACCGTCCTCGCCTTCCGCGACGAGCACTACGCGTGGGGCCATATGGGGCTCGGCACCCTCGTCTTCCTGGTCAACATCGCGCTGATCTGGGCGTACACCATCTCCTGTCACTCCTGCCGGCACATCGTCGGCGGAAAGCTCAAGCACTTCTCGAAGCATCCCGTGCGCTACCGGATGTGGCAGTGGGTGAGCCGGCTGAACGCCCGGCACATGCAGCTCGCCTGGGCGTCGCTGGTGAGCGTGGCGGTCGCCGACTTCTACGTCTATCTCCTCGCGTCCGGTGTCTTCGACGATCCGCGCTTCTTCTGATGAGTGGGGCCTTTTGAGATGACCGTGGTCGACCGGCAGGAATGGGACGTCGTCGTGGTCGGTGCGGGCGGCGCCGGGCTGCGCGCCGCCATCGAGGCACGCGAGCGGGGGGCGCGTACGGCGGTGATCTGCAAGTCGCTGTTCGGCAAGGCGCACACCGTGATGGCCGAGGGCGGCATCGCCGCCGCCATGGCCAACGCCAACGAGCACGACACCTGGCAGGTCCACTTCCGCGACACCATGCGCGGCGGGAAGTTCCTCAACCAGTGGCGGATGGCCGAGCTGCACGCCCAGGAGGCACCGCAGCGGGTGTGGGAGCTGGAGACCTGGGGTGCGCTGTTCGACCGGACGAAGGACGGCCGGATCTCGCAGCGGAACTTCGGCGGCCACGAGTACCCCCGCCTCGCCCACGTCGGCGACCGGACCGGCCTGGAGCTGATCCGCACCCTCCAGCAGAAGATCGTCGCGCTCCAGCAGGAGGACTTCCGGGAGACCGGGGACTACGAGTCCCGGCTGAAGGTCTTCCAGGAGTGCACGGTCACCCGGGTGCTGAAGGACGGACCCCGTGTCTCCGGCGTCTTCGGCTACGAGCGGGAGTCCGGCCGTTTCTTCGTGCTGGAGGCGCCCGCCGTGGTCCTCGCGACGGGCGGCATCGGCAAGTCGTTCAAGGTGACGTCGAACTCGTGGGAGTACACCGGGGACGGACACGCGCTGGCGCTGCTGGCCGGGGCCCCGCTGGTCAACATGGAGTTCGTGCAGTTCCATCCGACGGGCATGGTCTGGCCACCGTCGGTGAAGGGCATCCTGGTCACCGAGTCGGTGCGCGGTGACGGCGGGGTGCTGCGCAACTCCGAGGGCAAGCGGTTCATGTTCGACTACGTGCCGGACGTCTTCAAGGAGAAGTACGCCGAGTCCGAGGAGGAGGGCGACCGCTGGTACGACGACCCGGAGCACAACCGGCGTCCCCCCGAGCTGCTCCCCCGCGACGAGGTGGCCCGCGCGATCAACGCCGAGGTGAAGGCGGGCCGTGGCTCCCCGCACGGCGGGGTCTTCCTGGACGTGTCCACCCGGATGCCCGCCGACGTCGTCAAGCGCCGGCTGCCGTCGATGTACCACCAGTTCAAGGAGCTGGCGGACGTCGACATCACGGCGGAGGCGATGGAGGTCGGCCCGACCTGCCACTACGTGATGGGCGGCATCGCCGTCGACTCCGACACGGCGGCGACGCGCGGGGTGCCGGGGCTGTTCGCGGCCGGTGAGGTGGCCGGCGGGATGCACGGCTCCAACCGGCTGGGCGGGAACTCCCTGTCCGACCTGCTGGTGTTCGGGCGCCGGGCGGGCCGGCACGCGGCCGAACACGCGGGGGCGCACACCGCCGGGACGGGCGCCGAGCGGCCCCGGGTGGACGAGGCCCAGGTCGACGCCGCGGCGGCGGAGGCCCTGCGGCCCTTCTCCGTCGAGGCCGGGGAACCGGCGAGGGGTCCGGCGTCCGCTCCGGAGAATCCGTACACCCTGCACCAGGAACTCCAGCAGACGATGAACGACCTGGTCGGCATCATCCGCCGGGAGCACGAGATGGAGGAGGCCCTGCACAAGCTCGCCGAGCTGCGGGTACGGGCGCGCCGGGCCGGGGTCGAGGGGCACCGGCAGTTCAACCCGGGCTGGCACCTCGCCCTGGACCTGCGGAACATGCTGCTGGTCAGCGAGTGTGTGGCACGGGCCGCGCGGGAGCGCACCGAGTCACGCGGCGGGCACACCCGCGAGGACCACTCCGAGATGGAACGCGCCTGGCGCAACGTCAATCTGCTGTGCTCGATGACCGATCCCACCGGCGGCACCGCGGCCACCGCCCCGGAGCGCGGCCAGATCACCCTGACCCGTGAGACCACCGAACCCATCCGCCCCGACCTGCTCGCCCTCTTCGAGAAGGAGGAGCTGGTCAAGTACCTCGCCGAAGAGGAGCTGTACGAGTGAGCAGCTATGAGGCCCGCTTCAAGGTGTGGCGGGGGGATGTCGAGGGCGGCGGCCTGGAGGACTTCCGCGTCGAGGTGAACGACGGCGAGGTGGTCCTCGACATCGTCCACCGGCTCCAGGCCACCCAGGCCCCCGACCTGGCCGTGCGCTGGAACTGCAAGGCCGGCAAGTGCGGCTCGTGCTCGGCGGAGGTCAACGGGCGCCCCCGGCTGCTGTGCATGACCCGGATGTCGGTGTTCGACCGGGACGAGACGGTCACGGTGACCCCGCTGCGGGCCTTCCCGGTGATCCGCGACCTGGTGACCGACGTCGGCTTCAACTACACGAAGGCACGCCAGGTGCCGGCCTTCGTACCGCCGAAGGGCCTCGGGCCCGGCGAGTACCGGATGACGCAGGAGGACGTGGACCGCCCGCAGGAGTTCCGCAAGTGCATCGAGTGCTTCCTGTGCCAGGACGTCTGCCATGTGGTCCGCGACCACGAGGAGAACAAGCGGGCGTTCGCGGGTCCGCGGTTCCTGATGCGGGTGGCGGAGCTGGACATGCATCCGCTGGACGCCGCCGAGGAGGCCGGCCTGGACCGCGGGCGCACGGCCCAGGACGAGCACGGGCTCGGCTACTGCAACATCACCAAGTGCTGCACGGAGGTGTGCCCCGAGGGCATCCGGATCACGGACAACGCACTGATCCCGCTGAAGGAACGGGCGGTCGACCGCAAGTACGACCCGCTCGTCTGGCTCGGCGACAAGATCCGGCGCCGGTCCGCGTCGTCCTGATCCGCCCGGTGCGTCAGGGACGGTTCACCCAGCCCTTTCGGTACGCCGTCCAGTCCGCCTCCGTCGCCGCGAAGTCCACGTAGAGGGCGACGCCGAAGCGGGGGCGGTCGGCGTCGGTGCGGGACAGCCCGAGCCGGACACCGCGGACGGCGGCGGGGACGGTCTCGGCGTGGGCCCAGTGGCCGAACCGGTTCTCCTTGAAGAAGGGCAGGCCCATGAGGAGGTCGGTGCCGGGCGGGGTGACCTCCAGGGCGAGCGCGGTCTGCTGGGCGACGTAGCCGCCGTAGGTGCCCTCCAGCGGCTGCATGGTGTCGTACGACATGACGGCGATCTGGTCGACGCGGCGCGCGACCTGCCCGAAGAACTCCTGCGACCACCACTTGGGGTGGCCGGTGACCGCGCCCCAGAAGGAGTGGAAGCCGGGGAGCGGGTCGATCTGGTGGGCGGCGACGGACAGCGGCACGTCGCGGGAGCCGGTCTCCTCGTGCAGGGCGTCGAGGAGCTCGAGGTAGTCGGCGTCCCCGGAGTGCAGGGGCTCGAGGTCGAAGTGGACGCCGTCGTAGCCGGTGTCCAGGATCTCCCGGGTGGACCGGAGGATCGCGGCGCGGGACTCGGCGCGCTCCAGGTGCAGCGCCTCGGGGTGCTCGGGCGCGAGGATGTCCCCGAGCCAGGCCTGGACCCGGACGCCGGGTATCTCCCGGTGCACGGACTCGATCAGCCAACGGGCCTGCGGGTAAAGGGACTTCGGCAGGCTTCCGTCGTGCTTCAGGGGTCCCGAGTGGACGTAGAGGTCGCGTATCCCGGTGCCCTCGAGGCGGCGGGCGAGGGCGGTGACGTCGGCGTCCTTCTTCCGCCCGTCGACCCAGGCGTGCCCGAGCCAGAGGGCGTCGCGGTCCCGGGTGTACGTCCCGTCGGCCGGGTCGCCGGTGAAGTTGACCCGTAACACCGTCCCGGCGGTCAGCAGGGGCACGAGGACGACGAGCACGACCGCGAGCGCGGTCCACGTGAGCCGGCGCTTCCAGCTCCGGGGCCGCTCGTCCGGCCGGTCTCGGGTGTGCTCCGCGCCCGCGGATCCGGGTGCGCCCGACTCCGTGGGTTCAGTGGCTTCCGTGGACCCTGTGGCTTCCGCGGGTTCCGTGCCTGACATCGCGCGTCCCCTCCGCCGCCGGTCCGTCCGGGCCGCGCGGCTGATCTTGCGGAGGAGGACGACGGCGGGGGGCCCGCGGTTGCGTTTCAGGCGGCGGTCGGCGCGTGCCGTTCGTGCACGTGTCCGTCCAGGGGGAAGGCGGGCGGTGCGGCCGGGAGGACACCGGTCCGTGCGAAACCGGCCTTCTCGGCGACGCGGCAGGACGCCACGTTGTCGGCCTGGTGCACCAGCTCCAGGCGGGTCAGGCCTTCCCGGGTGAAGGCCTCGAACGCCCAGTCGGTCAGCGCCGTCAGAGCTCGGTGGGCCACTCCCCGGCCGCGGGCGGGTGCCGCGGTCCAGTAGCCCACCTCGGCACAACCCGATCCCCTGGCCGCGTACTTGAGGACGGCGTGGCCGACGAGCCGCGGCGCGGAGCCGGGAACTCCCGTCTCCTGCACGGCGAACGCGAACCTGTCTCCCGCCTCCCAGCCCCGCTGCTGTGCCGTCACCCAGCGCGCCGCGCTCGCCTCGTCGTGCACGGCGGCGCTCGTCCAGCGGCGCATCGCCTCGTCCTGGAACAGCTCGGCCAGGCCGGCGGAGTCCTCCGGGCTCCAGGGCCGCAGGGTGAGGGTACCGACTGCCAGGTGTAACGGGATCGGGGGCATGGGGGCGAGCGTAGACGAGCGGCGGTCGGTCGACGTGTCGGGGGTCAGAAAAGGCTCATGAGGGCTTCGGCCGGGTCGGCGAGGGGGGTTTCGCCGCCGGGGAGGGGGAGTTCGAACCAGACGGTCTTGCCGCGGGGGGTACGACGGGAGCCCCAGGCCGCGCTGAGCAGGCCGACGAGCTGGAGACCTCGGCCGCCCTCGTCGGTGTCGCGGGCGCGGCGGCGGCGCGGCTGGACCAGGCCGGAGTCCCAGACCTCACAGACCAGGGTGCGGTCGAGCAGGAGGCGGAGCCTGATCTCTCCCTCGCCGTATCGCAGGGCGTTGGTGACCAGCTCGCTGACCAGGAGTTCCGTGGTGTCGACGAGGGGTTCCAGGTCCCAGGCGAGCAGTTGCGCGCGGGCGTACTCGCGGGCGCGGCCCACGCTGCGGGGTTCGCGCGGCAGCGTCCAGTCGCCGACGGAATCGGCGGGCAGCCCCTGGACCCTGGCCATCAGCAGCGCGATGTCGTCTTCGCCGTGGTGGGTGTTGAGGGCGTTGAGGACGTGGTCGCAGACGTCCTCCAGGTCCCTGTGGGTGTCGGCGCGCGGCGCCGTCGTCGCGGAGTGGCGGGCGGGCGACGGGTGGGACGGGCCGGTGAGGGCGCCCACGAAGGCCTGGAGGCCCTCGTCGAGGGGGTGGTCGCGGCTTTCGACCAGCCCGTCCGTGTAGAGCGCGAGCAGGGCGCCCTCGGGCAGTTCGACCTCGACCTCCTCGAAGGGCTCCCCGCCGACGCCGAGCGGCATGCCCGGCGGCACGTCCAGCATCAGGGCGGCCTCCCCCGGTTCGACCAGGACCGGCGGCGGATGGCCCGCGTTGGCGAAGGTGCACCGCCTGGTCACCGGGTCGTAGACCGCGTAGACGCAGGTCGCCAGGTAGACCTCGGAGAGGTCGGCCTCCCGGGGGCGGCGGGCGGCCCGGGTCGCCTGCTGGACGCCTCCGGGGGCGCCGAGTCCCTGGACGATCTCGTCCAAATGGGAGAGCACCTCCGCGGGTTCGAGGTCGAGCTGGGCCAGGGTGCGGACAGCGCTGCGCAGTTCACCCATGGCCACCGCGGCACGCAGCCCCCGCCCCATCACGTCCCCGACGACCAGCGCGGTGCGGTGGCCGGGCAGTTCGATGACGTCGAACCAGTCGCCGCCGACCTCGCCGGAGCGGCCGGTCGCCGCGCTGCCGGGCAGGTAGCGGCAGGCGATGTCGAGACCGGAGGCCTCCGGGTCGCCGGGCGGCAGCAGGGACCGCTGCAGCAGCAGGGCGCGTTCGTGCTCGCGCCGGTAGAGGCGGGCGTTGTCGATGCAGACGGCGGCGCGCGCGGCCAGTTCCACGGCGAGGTCGCGGTCGCGGTCCCCGAACGGCTCGCTGCCCTTGGTACGGGCGAACTGGGCGAGCCCGACCACCGTGTCGTGGGCGACCATCGGCACGGCGAGCGTGGTCCGCACCAGCCCGCCCTCCTCGCCCGGCACCAGTCGCGGGCGGCCGGTGCGCAGGGCGTCCGCGCACGGCGAGTTGAACGCGTAGTTGTGGACGGCGCCCAGCTTGACGGGCTCGCCGGTGACGCTGAACGGCGCTTCGGAGACGGCACTGGCGAAGGCGACGCGGCGCACGTCCGCACTGCCGTCGGCCAGCCCCGGCGGGGTCTCGTCGCCGGCCAGCAGCCCCTGATAGAGGTCGACGGTGGCCAGGTCGCAGAAGCCGGGGACGACGACGTCCAGGAGTTCGCGGGCCGTGGTCTCCAGGTCGAGGGAATTGCCGATCCGGGCGCCGGCCTCGTTGAGCAGGGCGAGGTTGCGCCGTGCGGCGGCGGCCTCGCGGGCGGCGGCACGGCGGGCGGTGATGTCGATTCCCAGCCAGGCGATGCCGATGGGACGGCCGCTGCCGCTGTGCACGCGGTAGAGGTTGACCGACCAGTGGCGCCGCCCGTCGGTGTCCGGGATGAATCCGGTGACGTGCATGTCCGTGATGGACTCGCCGGTCTCCAGCACCCTGCGCATGGTCGCGGCCACCCGCTCGGCCTCGGCGCGCGGCAGGTAGTCGTGGACACCCTTGCCCCGGTGGTCGTCGGGCATGCCGCCGAAGGTGGACGCGAACCGCTGGTTGGCGCGGCGCACCCGCAGGTCGGGGTCGATCAGCAGGAAGCCGAAGGGGGATTGGCCGAATATGGCCTGCGAGGCGGCGAGATCGGTCTCGATGCTGCGCAGGGTGCGCACGTCGACGACGATGCAGACGGCTGCCTTCTCGCCGTCCTCGGTGCGCGTCGGCATGACGTAGACCTCGGCGACTCCCTCCCGGCCGGGCCCGTCGTCCACCGTGTCGGGGGTCCGGAAGGGCACGACTCCGGTCCACTCCCGGCCGTCGAGGATCTCGGTCATCTTGCGCTGGCCCCGCTCACGCCGGTCCGGATCGACGAACGCCGCGATGGGGTCCATCCCGACGGCCCGCTCCGCCGGGATGCCGAGGAGCTGTTCGGCGCGCAGGCTCCACTGGTCGACCAGTCCGTCGGGGCCGATGGAGAAGGAGGCGACCTTTATGTAGTCGTACATGGAGCCGGGAGGGCTGCTCTGCCACATGCCATCGACGGTCGGGGCGTCGGTGGGGAAGGGGGCGCCGGAAGAGGCGTCGGTGGCCAATGCCTCGACGGGAGAAACGCCGGCGGGCACGGCGCCCGCGGACGGGACGTCGCCGGACGAGGCATCGCCGGAAGTGAGGCCGTCAGCGGCCTCGGCCCTTGCACCGTCCGACGGGTCCTTGGACTCCGTGGCCTTCGCTGGTATCTCGCCCACGCGAACCGTCCCCTCCAGCTCACCGCGTCCGGCACCGGTCGCCGGGGGCGGCTGCCCGCAGTATCCAGCACTACGGCGCCACACAACACGGTGTTCACGATCACAGCACGGTCCCGATGCTTTTCGGTCCGAACTGTGAGAACACTCCCAGTCTTCTAACCAGCGGACACGTCATCGAACCCCCTTCTTCGACAACCATCAGGGGCCGGAACCGGCCGCTCGACAGGAGTGGCCCGTGCGTACACGGCCGAGGCGCGGGACAGCGCCTCGTTTCAGCCGGGCGCGAACGCCTCACTCGGGCACCGTGAGTTCGAACCACACGGTCTTGCCGACCTCGCCCGGCCGGGTGCCCCAGCGGCGGGCGGTGCGGGCGACGAGCTGCAGCCCGCGCCCGCCCTCGTCCTCGGCCCGGGCCACGCGCTCGTGCGGGAAGTCCGGCAGCGGGTCGGAGACCTCGACCCGCAGGACGCCGTCCGGGCCGGAGGGACGCGACAGGCAGACGCCGATGGGACCGGTGGCGTGCCGCAGGGCGTTGGTGACCAGCTCACTGACCAGCAGGGCCGCCAGGTCACCGACGCCGTCGAGACCCCAGCCGTGCAACTGCGCGCGGACCGTGGAGCGCGCGGCGCCCACGGCACCCGGCTCCGCGGGGAAGGTCCACGTGACCCGGTCGTCTTCGGTGTCGATCACGCGGACCACTTCCGTCACTCCGGGGCTGACAACAGACTCCCCATATCAGGTTTCATGGGGTCAATGGACCCATACCCGACATCCCCGCCCGGGTATCGCGCATACGGACATCGGTCACAGGCCCGTCACCTCGAACGCACCGCGGGCTCCGCGTTCGGCGTCGCTCATGAGGTGCGAGGCGAACGGACAGGTACCCGTATCGGGGAAGGCGAGTCCGACGAGCCCTCCCGGTCCCGGGACCCCGAAGGGCCCCACCGCGCGTCAAGCGGCGGGGCCCTCGATCGGGTACGGGGTCGGGGCGGGTGGTCTAGGCGAGTTCGCCGGTGGCGGCCAGATCGTCGAAGAGCAACTGGTCCACTGGCGGCACCAGTTCCCGGTCGGCGTACGAGAACCAGGCCATCTCCTCGATCTCGCTGCTCGGCTCCGGCTCCCCCTCGCCCTCGGCGGTGTAACAGGCCATCCGGACGACCGCGCCCTTTGGAAGGCCGGGGGTCCCGAGGGTCCCGGGGATCGCCGCCTCGTACGTGCCCACGTGGACGGCCGTGTCCGGGTCGAGTGCGACCGCGAGCTCTTCCCTGATCTCCCGCAGCAGCGTCTCGACGTCGCTCTCCGCCCCCTCGCGCTTGCCGCCGGGGATGTAGAAGACGTCCTTCCCGCGCGGGCGCGCACACAGGATGCGGCCCTTCTCGATCCGCACCCAGGCCACCGTGTCGATCAGCACCGAACCCGTCCCGTTTCCGCTCGTTCGAACCACAGTCGAGCGGGACCCTACCGGGACGCGTGACGTCAGTCGGCGGTCGTCGCGTTCTGACCGATGCGCTCGACCCAGTACAGCTGCTTGTGCCCGCGGCCGTCGAGACTGTCCGCGATCTTCTGCGCCTCGGCCCGGGTCGCGTACCGGCCCACGCGGTACCGGTTGCCGTTGTCGTCCTGCCGCACCACGAGCCAGGGAAGCGTGGCCGTGCCGTCGCTCATCGCGCCCCTCCACTTCCCGCCCGCGACCTGCGTCGCGCCCAGCCCGGTAAGGAAACCCCAATCCGCATATGCCCGAGCCTACGCCTTACCTTTACGCAGCGAACATGGGTTTGCACAAAGAGGTACGCAACCAGCCAGTACCCAGGGGGCGCACGGTGGCGAACGCGCCGTACGCAAGCCCGACGTATCCGGTCAGCGGCATGCCGCCCCGGCTCCCCCAGCTCGGGGGCCACCTGCGAGAACGGCCAGATTTCTACGTCGCCCGACCAGGCATGCCGCCGCCCCGCCCCCGTCCGGACGCAGGGACGGGGCGCAGGCGGGGCGCAGAGGGAGCACTCCGGGCCCGGCGACGGCTCCGGGGCGATCTCCCGGGGCCGCCGCCCGCGATGTCCCGGGACGGGGCGGCTACCTCACCGGGAGGTGGTACGCGACCCGGTAGCGGTCGGCGGGGATCACCACGTCGGCCGTCTCGACCGGGCGGCCCGAGGCGTAGTACGTGCGCCGGACGACCAGGACGACGTGACCGGGGACGCCGCCCAGCGACGCCAGCTCCTCGGCGAGGCCGGGGCGGGCGCCGACCTCCTCGGTGACGTTGTCCACGATCACGTCGATGGCTCGCATGCGCTCGACCACGCCCATACCGCCGAGCGGCCCCTCCTCGGGCAGCATCACGGGCGTCCGGCCGGTCAGGGCGAGCGGCTCCCAGGAGGTGGAGAGCATCATCGGCTCGCCGGCCTCCCGGAAGAGGTACCGGGTGCGCATCACCCGGTCGCCCGGCTCGATCCCGAGCCGCTCGGCGACGGCCCCGCAGGCATCGGCCTGCGCACTGCTCGACTCCCAGGTGCCCTGCACGCTCCCGTCCGCCTGCTCCTGCCGGAACGGGGTGGCGCCACGCTCCGGACGGAACCCCGAACGGGCGATGCGCCGGGGGACGGGCCGCTCCCGGACGTAGGTCCCCGAGCCGGAGCGGCCCTCGACGAGGCCTTCCGCCATGAGCACCTTGCGCGCCTCCAGCGCGACCGTGTCGGAGACGCCGTACTCCTCGCGGATCCTCGCCTGGGACGGGAGGCGGGTGTGCGGCGGCAGCCGACCGTCGACGATCTTCTTACGGAGATCACCCGCGACGCGCAGATATGCCGGCTGCTCACCGAATGTCACTGGCCGCTCCCGTCAGGTTGTACAGATAGCGACAGGGTGGCAACCGTGGGTTGTACCGGGCAAGTAAAGGCCAGAGAATCACTCGAAGTGATGACGGACCCTTGCCGGGGTCTTTACCCAGGCACTTTCTCCCCGCTGTGGAAGCCCTCACACCTCGAGACTGCCGTCATCGGCCCCGTCGTTCCCGCCTCCGGTCCCACTCTCGCTCCCGCTCTCGCCCTCGTCGAACGTCGGCGGGATGGTGGCCAGGCCCAGAGCCTTGCGCGCGGTGACCGTCTTGCGGGCATCGATGAGCTCCCATCCCTCAGCGGAGTGCTCGTAGAAGGCGTCCAGGCCGTCGGCCTCGGCGGCCTTCGCCCATGCGGCCTCGGCCTTCTCGAGCTCACCGACGAGTTTCGTCACCGGCCGCTCGGCGTCGGCGGGCCACTCGTGCTCCCGCAGCATCCCGCTCTGCTGGGCGAGCGCCTCGGACATCTGCCCCGCCCACTTCTGGTTGCCGGGCAGGTCCTCCTCGGCCTCCTCCAAGGGGATCTGGTCCAGCGCCGCGTTGAGTACGTGCGTGGCCTTCAGATAGGCCACCTGGTCCGCGTCGAGCGTGCTCTCGTCCCGGCGCAGCGACCCGGTGAGGGTGGCGTCCGCGTCCCGGTTGCCGAACACACAGGTGATCACGCGGTCGCCGTAGTCCCAGCTCTCCCGGGACGGCGTGATGTGGTACACGTCCACGTCGGACGGCAGGGCCCAGGCGTCCATGGCGTAACCGTCCTGGAGGGCGTAGCACCGGTCGTCGGCGGTGTCGACGAGGCTGTCGTCGCCCGGGAAGGCGCCGTCGGGCAGGGTGACGAGGGCGAAGACCTCCCCGTCGTGCTCCTGCGAGCAGGGCACCTGGTCGGCCTCGATCGCCCAGCCCACCAGTCCGTCGGGCGAGTCGAAGCAGTCGCCCTCCTCCAGGGCGAGGACCGTGTTGCCGCGCGCCCCCTCCTTGAAGCCCTCCCAGAAGTCGGCCGCGGCACCGGTGGAGAGCGACAGCACCCACAGCGCCAGCCCGACGGAGGACAGCACGGATCCGGCGATCGCCATGCCCCGGCCGCGCTCCGAGCGCCGACGGATCTGCCACAGCGCGATCAGCCCCAGCACGAGCCCGACAGCCGGCAGGAAGCACAGCAGGCCGCACACGAGGGCGGCGATGGCGACCCCGTTGACAGTGCCGCCGGCGGCCGGGGGCTGCAGCCCGTAGGGGCCGTACGGGGGATAAGGGCCCTGGGGGCCGTGGAGGCCTTGAGGCCCGTAGGGGAACTGCGGTGGCGGAGGGGCCCCTTGCGGCTGCGGAGCAGCGTACGGGCCCTGGGGGTACTGCCCCTGGGCGTGCGGGCCCGGGAAGTCCTCGGGCTGACGGGGCCCGGGGGGCGGGGGTATGGACACGGGTGCCGTGCTCCTGGTTCTGCCGTGCTGATGCGGAGAGGTGCATCCGCTGGACGCGGGCCGACATACGGCTCCGCGCGCATCGTAAGCGGGCTGTACGCGGGGCCCGTCGGGGTGCCCCCGGTTCGGGCCGGGCCGGGTCCGCGGGGCTGCGTACCTCTCAGGACCTCTCAGGACCTCTCACCGCATGCCCGTGCCCCGCCGCGGGGGCGGGGCACAGGAACAGCATTGACGCGGGGTCAGGCCCTACGTCAGAACTGCAGGGCCCAGCCGTTGAGCCGGCCGGTGTCCCACCACGAACGGTCGCTGACGCGCAGCTTCCACGTGCCGTTCGCGGTCTCCGAGGAGGCATCGACCGTGTACGTGGTGTTGATGTCGTCCGCGCTGCCGCCGGTGCCGTACGACTTCAGCGTGTACGCCGTGCCGTCGGGGGCGATCAGCTGGACCTGGAGGTCACCGATGTAGGTGTGGGTGATGTCCACGTCGACGGCCAGGTCGGACGGTGCGTTGCCGGAGACGCCCGAGACGGTGATCGGGGACTCGACGGTGGAGAGGTCGTTGATTGTGTAGTCGGTGGTGTTCTCGAAGCGGTCACCGGTGGGCGGCGGGGTGGTGCCGCCCTCCCCCACGTTCAGCAGGAGGTTGGGGGAGCCGCTGCCCGGGTTGCCGACGACGCCGGTGGTGGCGGCGGCCGTCAGCGCGGAGGAGACCTGGGCAGGGGTGGCCGAGGGGTTGGCGGCCAGGTGGAGGGCGGCCGCTCCGGCGGCGTGCGGGCTCGCCATGGACGTACCGGAGATGGTGTTGGTGGCCGTGTCGCCGGTGTGCCAGGCGGAGGTGATGGAGGAGCCGGGCGCGAACACGTCGAGGATCGAGCCGTAGTTGGAGTAGCTGGCGCGGGCGTCGCTGGAGGTGGTGGCGCCGACGGTGATCGCCTCGGCGACGCGGGCCGGGGACTTGGTGGAGGCGTTGGTGGACTCGTTGCCCGCCGCGACGACGAAGGTGACGCCGGAGGCGACCGCGTTGCGCACGGCCGTGTCGAGGGCGCTGTCGGCACCGCCGCCGAGGGACATGTTGGCGACGGCGGGCTTGACCGCGTTCCGGGCGACCCAGTCGATGCCGGCGACGACCTGGGCGGTGGTGCCGGAGCCGGAGTTGTTCAGCACGCGGACGCCGACGACCTTCGCCTTCTTGGCCACGCCGTAGGCGTTGCCGGCGACGGTGCCCGCGACGTGGGTGCCGTGGCCGTTGCCGTCCTGGGCGGTGTTGTCGTTGTCGACGGCGTCGTAGCCGTAGGAGGCACGGCCACCGAAGTCGCTGTGCGTGATGCGGACGCCGGTGTCGATGACGTAGGCGGTCACGCCCTGCCCGGCCGAGTCCGGGTAGGTGTACGAGTTGTTCAGCGGCAGGTTCCGCTGGTCGATGCGGTCCAGGCCCCAGGAGGGCGGGCTGGGCTGGGTGGCGGTGATGTGGAAGGTGCGGTTCTGGATCACCGAGGCGACGGCCGGGTCGGCGGCGAGACGTTTCGCCTCGGCCTCGGAGGCCTCGACCTCGTAGCCGTTGAGGGCCTTGGTGTAGGTCCGCTCGATCTCGGCCCCGTACTTCTCCGCCAGGGCGCGGCCCTTGGCGGAGCCGGCCTTGGCCTCGTCCGCCTTCAGGGTCACGATGAAGCTGTCGGCGACGGCGTTCGCCGCGCCCTCGTACTGGATGCGGCCTTCGGCAGCGGCGGGGGCCGCGCCGGCGGGGAGTGCGGCGACGAGCCCCGCCACGAGCGCCGCGCTGGTCGCGACGCCGAGGGTGGCCATTCTTCGCCGGGGGTGACGCATCACTGCCATGTGAGGGTTCCTCCTCAGTCGGTGGTGCGTTGCTGTGGGGGGATGGTGCGGTCGACGCACGTGCTGCGCCGGTGGCACAGCGGGTCCACTATTGACCTGCTCATGTCAACTCTCTGTGACCGGTCAACTCCGTGCGCCAGATGAAAGATTGAGGGTTCCACAGGAATCGCACAAGGGCCCTGCGCGAACGAAACAGACCCGCCATGCGCGCGTCATATTCCCGCCGGGCCTTCGACGGCGCTTCTCCGGCGGCGCACCACGTCACGCGAAAGACCCCGCCGAACGCCCTCGAGCGAACACACGAAAGCCGCACCTCGGTCGAAGTGCGGCACGGTGAACACGAGATCACCGCGGGGCCTCGCCAGGCTCCGCGAACGGGTCCGAACGGTCGAGGTCCTGGGCGGCGACGTCAGCGCGGGCCGGCGGGCGGGCAGCGGTCTCGTCGTACGGGCCTGCCCACCCGCGGGACGGCCGTCGTGCCGCTCCCGCCGGTGGCCGGCCGTAGCAGCCCCCTCATGGGGTCAGGGCAGGGGCGTACCGCCCGTCGCGTTGAGGATCTCCGCGGTGATGAAACCGGCCTGCGCCGAGGCCAGATAGACATAGGCCGGTGCCATCTCCGCCGGCTGGGCGGGGCGGCCGAGAGGGCTCTGTTTGCCGAACTCGGCGGTGTCCTCCAGCGTCGCGGGGATCAGCGGGGTCCACACGGGCCCGGGCGCCACGGCGTTCACCCGGATCCCGT
This sequence comes from Streptomyces sp. NWU339, assembly GCF_003143855.1. Taxonomy (GTDB): domain Bacteria; phylum Actinomycetota; class Actinomycetes; order Streptomycetales; family Streptomycetaceae; genus Streptomyces. The sequence goes on along the minus strand of NZ_QFRK01000002.1, from coordinate 156,381 downwards.
CGGACGCGAGCATCTGGGCCAGGCCCTGCGTGAACGTGACGATCCCCCCCTTCGTCATCGCGTAGTCGAGGAGATGGGGAGTGGGCTTGTAGGCCTGGACGGAAGCGGAGTTGATGATCGAGCCGCCCGCCGGGATGTGCGGCAGGGAGAACTTGCACAGCCAGAACATGCCGTAGAGGTTGGTGCGCACGACCCGGTCGAACTGCTCGGTGGAGATACTGCCGATGCCCTTCGGCTGAGCCATCTGGTAGGCGGCGTTGTTGACGAGGACGTCGATGCGCCCGAATTCCGCCACGGCCCTGTCGACCAGCGACCGGCACTGGGACTCCTCGCGGATGTCGCAGACGACGGCCACGGCGCGCCGGCCCGCCTCCTCCACGAGCCGCGTCGTCTCGCGCGCCTCGTCCCCTTCCTCCCGCAGATGGGTGAACAGGACGTCGGCGCCCTCCCGGGCGAACGCGAGGGCGACCGCTCGGCCGATACCGGAGTCGCCCCCGGTGACCACGGTCTTCCGGTCCTTCAGCAGCCCGCTGCCGCGGTAGGAGTCCTCGCCGTGGTCGGGCGGCGGGTCCATCGGACCGGTCCAACCCGGGTGCGGCTGGTCCTGCGAGGGAAAGTCCGGCTGCGGGTGCAGGCCGGTGGGGTCCTGCGGTGCCTCGTTCCCGTCCGTCATCGTGTCGCCTTCCTGTTCATGTCGTCCCCTGCTCGCGCCGCACTCCGTCCGCGCAGCACTCCGTCCGCGCCGCACTCCGTCCACGTCGCGTTCTGTCCGCCTCGCGCTCGGCCGTCACACGGAACGCTGGTTGTACGCCCTCGACGCGCGATCGTTGAGCGCGCTGCCCCATGCGCGGACCCTGCGCGCCACCGGATGGGACGGCGGTCCGACCTCGGCACCCCTCCGGAGCCCTCGCGGGCCGCCTCCGGCAGACGGCAGCATGCGGGCGGCCAGGGCGGTGGCCCGGGTGGTGAGCGTCGGCGCCACACCGTGCGCGAGGCCGGCCGCGCGGGCGGCGGGCGTGAGCACGATGCGCGTACGCCGCCGCTGGATGCCGCGGACGATGGCCTTCGCCGCCCGGCCGGCGTCCATGGACACCAACGGCATGCCCGCCAGCGTCGAGAACCAGGCGAACTCCTTCTCCTGCTCGCCCCCGAAAACGGCGTGCAGGTGCGAACCGGTGCGCATGAGGCCCGGATGGACGGCGGTGACGGTGACGCCGTCGCGGGCGGCTTCGGCGTAAAGCCCTTCCGCCAGCGTTCCCACGGCGGACTTGGCGCAGGAGTACGGCAGCAGGTGCGGGGCGGCGAGCAGCCCGCCGACCGAACCGATCAGCGCGAGCCGGCCGCCGGCCGGACTCCTCCGCAGATAAGGCAGCGCCTCCAGCGACGTGTGCAACGCGCCGTAGAAGATCGTGTCCATCGCGGACCGGAACTCCTCGGCACCGACGGCCTCCACGGGCGCCACCTGGATGATCCCCGCGTTGGCGATCACCAGGTCGACGCCTCCGCAGTCCCGGGCGGTTTCGCCGAGCACGTCCCGCACGGCCGCACGGTCCCGCACGTCGCACACCGCTGTACGGATGCGTGCCCCGCGGCGTCGGCGGAGCAGTTCCGCCGCCAGGGTCAGCTCTTCGCCGTCCCGGGCGACCATCGTCACGGCGCAGTGCCGAGCGGCCAGCTCGTCCGCGAGGAGCAGCCCCAGCCCCCGCGAGCCGCCGGTGACCACGGCTGACAGTCCCCGGATGGACGGGGCGGCGGTCAGAGGTGACATCACGGCCTCCTTGTACGGTGCGCGGCCCGCGCGGCTTCCTGGCGTTGCGGATCGGGGTGCCTCGCGGACGAGTGCCCATGTCGTGCGCGGTTAACGCCTGCGGCACGACGCGGTGGAGCAGCGCGGTGCGGTGCGGCAGCGCGGTGTGGCATGCCGCTGGTTGCGGGTACCCGCAGAGCGCCAGTGCCTGTGACATCCATGTGAGACATGTGAGACATGCGAGACAGAGGAGACGCGTCATGCCGTCCGGATCGAGCGCCAAGCGAGAGCGGCAGTACGAGCACATCAAGGAGAGCGCCGAGGAGCGCGGCAGGTCGGAGGAGCGTGCGAAGGAGATCGCCGCACGCACGGTGAACAAGGAGCGTGCGCGTTCGGGTGAGGCCAAGACCTCGAGCAAAACCTCCACACAGGACCCGAAGTCCGCCTCGCAGCGTGGCGGAGAGCGTTCCCACAGGGGTGCGCAGGGCCCCACGAAGGACCAGCTCTACGAAGAGGCGAAGAAGAAGAACATCGAAGGCCGTTCGTCCATGAACAAGCAACAACTGCGCAAGGCCGTCGGGCGCTGACCGCCCACGCCGAAACGGGCCGGCAGGGCCGCCCCGCGGCCCTGCCGGCACCGCGCGCCCGCCTCTACCGCTCCGGTGCGGGCGCGCGGCGCCGGCGTTCAGCCGCGTTCGCCAGTTCGCAGAGGAGCTGGTGGGTCTCGACGACGAGTTCGCCGCCCGTGGCGACCGCCGCTCCTTCTTCCCGCTGGATGTCCGTGATCAGTGCGTCGTGGGCGGTCAGCGCTTCTTCCAGTGCGGCATCCCGCCGGTCCTGCTGCGCTGCGGAGGGGGACCGTCCGGCCTGCTCCAGGATCTCCGCGTCCACGCGACACACGGTCGCCGCCTGCCCCAGCACTTCGGCACAGCGGGCCAGGCACGCGGAGGAGGGGGCCACCAGGCGCGGCTCGTCGCCGGCCGCGCCGTCGAGGGTGCGGGTGATGGCGACGAGATGACCGCTGATCCGCTCCCAGGCCACGTCCGCTTCGGCCGGGGGCAGCGCGGGACCGTTGCGGCGCATCCGCCGCCCGGGGTTGAACCGGTAGCTCTCCGAGGTCCACCGCCTGGCATCGGCCAGGGCCTGCACCGTCCCACCCAGCCGCCGGGCGCGGTCGTGCCACTGCGCGGCGTCCGAAAGCCCGTCCTCCTCACGGAGCCCCTCGGCCACCGAGGCCAGTAGCTCCCCACTGTGGTGGACCAGCCCATGAAGGTTCTCCCGCACACTGCGCAGATGCACCGGCGGCAGCACGAACGCGTTGACCGCAATGCCGACCACGGCACCGATCAGCGTCTCGAGCAGCCGGTGGCCGACGTCTCCCGCTGCGGACGCGCCGTAGGTGATGACGAACAGAGCCGTGGTGGCGCCGTAGATGCCCTGGCTGCCCAGTCGGCGGTAGTTGCCGATCAGCACCAGGGGCGGCAGGGTGAGGGCCATCGCGCCCAGGGTGGAATTCCCGGCGACGGCCAATGCCGCCGAAGCCCACAGCGTGCCCACCACGATGACGGCGAACTGCTGCACCCCCGAGTGCACCGACCGGTAGACGGTGCTCGCCACCAGCACGATGGCGGTCCAGGGTGCCAGCAGGGCCATCGGCGCTTCGAGCCACCATCCGGTCAGCGCCCAGGCGGCGATCGCCGCGCCGGCGGCCTTGAGCGACTGCACCATGGTGTCCCGTTCGGGGCCCGGACGCCTCAGCGCGGAACGTGCGCTACGGCCCACTGCGGCAAGCTCCCACCCCAGCGTGCGAGCCACCCTTCGAAGCCACGCTGCCAACCGATCTTCCTCCTGTTCCACGTCCGATCTCTCCCGGCCGCCGCCGTGGCGCGGCCCGCGCGCCGGCAACACCCCCGCCCCTTCGCCTCGGCGCGAGTACCCCGGCGCGGCCCGGGACACGCGCACCCGGCCGGCCGGGACGGTATAAAGAATTCCTATATCCGAGGAAACACTCTTCGCGGCTAGGCTCATGCCTCAATCATCCGGGCCGGTATCCAGACCTTCCGCATTTCGCCGCGCAAAAGGAGTCCATCCGTTGAACGCGATGTGGCGAGTACAGCCGAAGAATACGGCACTGCTCGTGATCGACATGCAGAACGATTTCGTTCCGGAGGGGCATCCGATGGAGGTGCCGATGGCACGCCGGAGGATACCGGAGATGCAGAAGGTCATTACCGGATGCCGGGAGGCCGGCATCCGGTGATTTACACCCAGCACATTCTGCTCGGCACGTTCGACGTGTCGCCGCTGGAATCCACCTACAATCCGGCGCTGCTGACCGCGGGCATGCGCGGCAGCACGTTCGGCGCGCAGGTCGTCGACGCCCTCGCACCGGAGCCCGAGGACGTCGTCGTCCAGAAGCACCGCTACGACGCCTTCCACAACACGCGGCTGGAAAGCGTACTGGCCGGCGTCTCGGGCCTGCGCCAGGTGGACACGGTGATCATCATCGGCACCCTCACCGAGGTCTGCTGCGATTCCACCGCGCGCGGCGCGTACATGCGCGACTTCAAGGTGGCTTTCGTCGCCGACGCCACCGGAGCGCGCAGCGACGCGGCACAGAAGGCGACGGAGGACACCATGGGCACTTTCTTCGGCCGGGTCCTCGACAGCGGAGAGCTGGTCACGGAAATCCGTGAAAGCGAAAGCAGAGAAGGAAGAGCGGCATGACAACAAAAGAGTACGACATCCGCTATGAGCGCTCGGCTTTTCTGCTGCTGTCCCTGGGATTCGGTCTCGTCGGCCTGGACCGCTGGATCATCAGCCCGCTCTTCCCCTCGATGATGAAGGAACTCGGGCTCGACTATCAGGACCTGGGCAACATCATCGGCGTCCTCGGTCTGGCCTGGGGTTGTTCCTCCCTCCTCATGGGCGGTCTCTCCGACCGGCTGGGACGGCGCAAGGTCCTGGTCGGTTCGATCGTGTTCTTCTCGGTCTGCTCGCTGCTGACCGGCATGGTCGGCGGGCTCGTCAGCCTGCTCCTGGTGCGGGTCGTCATGGGCGTCACCGAGGGGGCGTTCTCCCCGACCGCGGTGGCCGCCACGGCGGAGGCTTCGCGGCCCGAGCGGCGAGGGTTGAACATGGGCATCCAGCAGAGCACCTTCGCCCTGTTCGGGGTCGGCCTGGGGCCGGACCGGGTGACCCGCGCGTGAGCGCACCGTCAGCTCGACCAGCTCGATCTCGGTCGCCGTCTCGGACACGCAGGCCCAGGCCCCCACCAGCAGCAGCCCCAGGAGCAGCACCCACCGGAACACCGGACCCGCCCCCGCCGTCCTCACCGACCCACCCCGGCACCCCGCGCCCGTTCGACGCGGCCCAGTGTCCCCGCGGACGACGGACTTGATCAACGACGGTCCCGGGCAGTGGACGGCCCGTCGACGACCGGGCCGGTGGGCCGCCGCTCTCCCTGCCGCTCATTCGGGCGCTGTGGGCCTCCCGTCGGTCATGCCCAGGCGTGCCTGTTCCTCCTCGACGATCCGGCGCGCCAACTCGGTGTCCGAGACGTCGACCGCGTCCGGGGTGGCTTCGGCCACGGCGCTGCGGCGTGCGTAGGCGTCGAACAGGCGGGTCTTGTCCTCCAGCATCCTCACCATGCGTTCGTCCACTCCCCCGGTGGCGAGGAGTCGGTGCACGCAGACCGGCCTGACCTGACCCATGCGGTGGGCCCGGGCCACCGCCTGGTGCTCGAGGGTCGGCTTGATCTGGGGTTCGCAGATGATGACGACCGAGGCGGCCTGCATGTTGAGGCCGACGCCCGCCGCCTGGATCTGCGCCAGGAGCACCGCGGGGCCCGGGACACCGGCGAAGTCGTCGACGATCTGCTGCCGTCGTCCGGCCGGGACGCCTCCGGTGAGCGGACCGAACACCGCGGTGCCGGCAGCGGGTCCTGCGTCGAGTGCCTCCTTCACCACGCCCAGGACGTCCTTGAAGTTGGAGAAGACCACTGTCTTCTGCCCGTTCTCACCGGCCTCCTGGACGATCTCCCGGAGCCGGTCCAGCTTGGCCGACTTCCCGGGGCGCAGGTACGCGGCCCTGCGCATCGCCATGAAGTTGCCGGCGCGCACGGCCTCACGGTATGCCTCCTCGTCCGAGGCGCTCAGCTCCTCCCACTCGTCGGTCTGCTGGAGACTCGGCAGTTCCGTCAGCACGTCCTCCTGGTTGCGTCGCAGGTAGACCGGGGCGACGGCCTTGCGGAAGGCGACCGATCCGGCCAGCGCGTCCCGCTCGCCCAGGGATTCCGCGACGTCGCCGTCGAGCATCCGGACCAGATTGCGGAACTCCACGACCCTGTTCTCCATCGGGGTTCCGGTCATGAAGAGGACGCGCTCGCAGTGCTCCGCCCACAGGGCGACCGCCTGGGACCGCTTGGCCTTCGGGTTCTTCACACAGTGCGCCTCGTCGACCACGATCAGTCCGACCTCTCCGCCTCCCGGCGCGGGAAATCCCCGCAGCGCGTCGAACGTGGTCACCCCGACCCCGCCCCGCCCTTTCCAGTCGGCGAACGCGTCGTGCCGGTCGGGGCCGTGGAGCACCATGGCGCGCAGTGCGCTGCGGGTCTCGATCTCCCGGGTCCAGTTCACGAGGACGCTCGCCGGGCAGACGACCATGAAGTGGCTCTGCCCCTCGGCGGCCAGATGTGCCAGCACGGCGATCGCCTGGATGGTCTTGCCGAGCCCCATCTCGTCGCCGAGTACTACCTTGCGCTGCGCGAGGGCGAACCGCGCGCCGAACGCCTGGTAACCGCGCAGGGAGACCCGCCGGTGGGAGTCGTCGAGATGCTGGGTCCGTACCCGCTCGGCGATCTCGTCGGGCAGGAACCCCTCGGCGGCGGCCGCGTCGGGCAGCCGCCCGGAGATCTCGGCGAGCAGGCTGTAGTACTCGGCCGAGCGGAGCTCGAAGTCCACCCAGGCCGCGACGTCGGACGAGGGCCCCCGCAGCAGGTCCACCGAAGCCTGGGCGAGCAGTCCGGGCAGGCCCGCCTGCTCCTCCTCGTCCACCAGCACCCGGATCCCGGTGACCGCGGCCAGCGCGCGCGCCCTCTTCTCCCGGCCCGCCATGAGCATCCGGAAACGCCCGGCGGCGGGCCTGGCATCGGCCAGCAACGGACCGAGCCGCTCCGACAGCGCGGTGGCTTTGTCGACGGCGCGCCGGGCGTCCGGTCCGGCCTCCACCAATACGTGCAGGGCCCCGACGAGCGCAGTGGTGCTCGGTTCCGGCCGGTCCACGTCGATGTGGACGGCCACGGTCTCGTGCGCGGCCTCGGAAAGCCGGCGGGCGGCGGCGAGCATCTGGTCGACGGTGCGCTGCCCGACACCGGGAATCTGCCGCAACCGGTAGGGACCCGCTTCGAGCACACTGCCCACCGTGCGCAGTCCGCTCTTCTCGACGCCCCCCAGTCGGAGCCGCCCTTCGGTGACGTCCTGCAGCCGGGCGACGGGGATGGCGTCGAGTTCCCGCTGCACCGCCGCGTCGTGGATCGGCCTCAGTGCCGCCCGCACCGCCTCGACGGCCCTGCCGTGGTCACCGACCACCGCCTGCGCCGCCTCGTACAGTCGCGCTCCCCTCACGACCGTGTCCCGCTCACCCCGCCCCACGCTTCCCGCCCTTCCCTCGCCCTCCCCGCATCCTCCCACCGCCCGCACCGGGCCCCGCCGGACGTCCGCGGTGCGCTGCGGATCGTCCCGGCCCCACGCGCTCTCGGCCCCGGGCCCGGGTGTGTGCCGGGTGTGTAAGTGACAGGAGAGCGGACAAACGCGCGGAATGAGCAACTATCCCGAGAGGACCGTCCCGAGCGACAGCAGGTCCCCGTCCACGGTCTCGTGGCGCGGCCCGTCCCAGGGTGGGGTTCCGGGTGCAGGCCCGTCCCCGATGCGGCCCCGGCGGGACGGCGACGGCAGCCTCGCTCACGTGGTGGAAACCCTGCTGGACAAGGGCCTCGTGCTCAACGCCGACATCATGGTCTCGGTGGCCGGGGTGGAACTGCTGGGCATCCGGCTGCGCGCGGCGCTGGCCTCTTTCGAGACGGCTGCCCGCTACGGGCTGGAGTTCCCGTCCGGCACGGACACGGAGACCGCCGCGTGGCGCCGTACACGCGAGGAGAAGGAGACCTGCCCGGCCTGCGGCAAGCGCGCCCCGGTCGAGCAACTGCTGGACGAGTGGTGCCCCTGGTGCGGGTGGCGCAGCGCGCAGGCCCAGGTGCGGAGCCGCTCCGAGCACACACTCCCGGCGGCGGTGTCCGAGCGCCGGGAGGAGTCCACCACCACCGACGACGAGAGCGAGGGCGAGGCGGAACGGCGTGACGGCTGACCTGGCACCGATGCGCCCCACGCGGGATCCGCGGGTCACCCTGGACGACCTGCTGGAAGTCCTGTTGAACAAGGGCGCGGTCCTGCACCTCGACCTGATCGTCGCCGTGGCCGACATCCCGCTGATCGGCGTCTCCGTCCGGGCGGCCGTCGCCGGAATGGAGACGATGCTGGAGTACGGGATGATGCGCCACTGGGACGAGGACACCCGCGCCTGGGCCGAGCGGTCCGTCGCCCGCCGTGCCCTCGACCTGGGGGAGGACGAGAACATCGTCTGCCGGATGAGCGGCGGCCACCTCCTGACGGAGGGCCTCTACCACGGATGGCGGCCCGGCACCGTCTACCTCACCGACCGGCGCCTCGTCGTCCTGCGGGACGAACCGCGGGAGATCCTGTGGGAGACCGGACTCGACGCCGTCACCGCCGTGCGTCTCGAACCGGAGAGGACGGTGGGGGGCGAGGAACGGCTGCGCCTGGACGTCGCCCTGGCCGACGGCGGTCGGGAACGCCTCTCGGCCCGGGAGCCCGGAGAACTGCACGCCCTCCTCACCGAGGCGTGCGCGGGCCGCCCGGTGGCCGCCCTCCCGTTCACGCCCCCCGTCGAAGAGGATCCGCCTTTCGTCGAGGGGCACCTGTGGTACCACGAACCGCGCCGGGGCGGGCCGTTGTGGCGCGGCGGTCAGGGGCGGCTGACCGCCGACAGGCTGGTCTGGAAGTCTCCCGTGGATTCCCGGCCGGCGCTCGTGCTGTCCACGGCGGACATCACCGCGGTGCGACAGGTGCCCGCGTACAGCCCTGCCGGGGAGGGCTGCGTCCTCGCGGTGCACACCGCCACGGGCGACGAGGTGAGGCTGGCCGCGGACGATCCGGCGGCCTGGGCGGAACGGCTGCGCGCGACGGGGCCCGTGGCGGCGACCGGATGAGCGGGCGAGCACGACAGCAGGAGGAGGGAGAGCCGACATGCCGTTGACCGTCGACGAGAAGAGCCTCAAACACGGGGTGCTGTCCTTGGTGGTCACCTTGGTGGAGGTCATCCAGGAGGCGCTGGACCGCCAGGCGCTGCGCCGCATGAACGGCCACGACCTGACTCCGCAGGAGGCCGAACGCCTGGCGAACGCCCTGCTGGAACTGGACGAGGCGCTGGAGCAGATCAAGGAGGACCACGGCATCGTCTCCTCGGTCGCCGACCTGCACAGGGGGCTGGACGAGGTGGTCGACGACGTCGTGGACAAGCTGATCAACCCGCAGCGCTGGGCGGAGGAGGCAGACGGATGACCGAGCACACCGCGCTGTACGTGTACGCGCTGCTCCGGGACCGGCCGGACGCGGCCGACGGCGTCACCGGGATCGACGGCCACCCGCTGCGGCTGGTGCGCGTTCCCGGCACCTCCGTCGCGGCACTGGTACACGACGCTCCGCCGGCTCCTCTCCAGGGCAGCGACGAACAGGTGCGCCGCTGGGTGGAGGAGCAGAGCCGAGCGGTGAACACCGTGTGGGAACGCACCGGCAGCGTCCTGCCGATGACCTTCAACGTCCTGGTCGCCGAGGAGCCGCCGGCCGAGGGGCGGCCCGCGGCCGGGCGGAGCGCCGAACGGCGCCTGACCGAGTGGATCACCGAGCAGGCGGCGGACATCGCGGGCCGGTTGGAGGAACTGGCCGGCCGGTGCGAACTGCGGGTCGACATCACCGTGGACCACACGGCCGTCACCACGGACGAAGCGGGAGAGGACGCGCCCGAGGGCCGGCCGGACGGTCTGTCGCCCGGCATGCGCAGGCTGATGGCCAAGCAGCGGGAGCACCGGGCCCGCAACGCGGCCGGACGGCTCGCCGACACCCTGCACGCCGAGACCAGGCACCGTCTGCTGTCCATCGCCGAGGACTACCGCAACCGCGGCCCCACCCACCGTGCCGCGGACGAGACGGACGTCCTGTGCGCCGCCCTGCTCGTCGGACGGGAGGACATCGACACCGTCGGCACCGTGCTGGCCGACCTGCGGGCCCGCCGACCCGCCGTCCGCATCCGCTTCCTGGGCCCCTGGCCCCCGTACTCCTTCATCGACACCCGGCACCGCACACAGGCGGCAGAAACGGCCCCTTGAGCGTCCGTGAACGAACTGATCACCGCCAGCACTCGGCGTCCTACGTTCCCGCCAGGCACCGACATGGCGATGCTGCGCCCACTCACACGTTGAAGCGGAACGCCTGCCATCCGATCCTGACCTGCGGCGGCGCCCCGCCCAAGCCTCTGAACAGGGCTTTCACCGTTGACTGCGTTGGGTTCCGACGGCTGTCCACGAACGTCTTGCGGACTCTCTGCGGACCGGCGGACCGCCACTGGCCTGGAAATACATGGCACCGGGGACAGCAGGTCAATGAGACTACGCAGGTGAGCCGCCACTACCCCTGTCCTTGCTGTGGGCATCTCGTCCTGGACGAGATGCCCGGCTCGTACGCCATCTGCCCCGTCTGCTTCTGGGAGGACGACGCCATCCAGTTCCGGTGGCCCACCATGGACGGCGGGGCGAACAAGGTCTCCCTCATCGAGGCCCAGCACAACTACCGGGACTTCGGTGCCTGCGACCAGCACGGCCGACGGTTCGTCCGACCCCCGACAGCGGACGAACCGCCCGATCCGGCCTGGCGCCCGATCGACCTCACCCGGGATTCCTTCGAAGTCTGGGGAACGGAGGACTGGGCCCCGTGGCCGACGGACCCCTCCGTCCTCTGCTGGTGGCTGCCCACCTTCTGGCGCCGCGACCAGCCGGTGTCATGACCGCCCACATCAAGAGACTCGTCCAGCAGCTCGACGGAGAAGCCGGCGAGTCCTACGACGCCCGCGCGGAGCTGATCTGGATAGGCTCCGACGCCATCCCCGTCATCGTCGACGGCCTGCCTTCCCTCGGCGGCTTCGGGCAGCTGACCGCCATCGAGGTCTTCGAGGAAGTGGGCGCTCCCCACTGCGGCCCCGCCCTCATCAGACTGCTGGACAGCGACGACCCGACCGTCCGCGAATGGGCAGCCATGGCCCTGGCCAACCTGGAGATCGACGACTCCATCGAGCCCCTGCGCCGCGCCTACCGCGCCTGCCTGGAACGGCAGACCCCGCCCGACTGGACCGAGCCCAGCGGCATCCGCTGGGCCTTGACGGAACTCGGCGCCCGCACCCCGGTCGTCCCGCCGCTCACCGCGCGCCTACGAGCCAGCGCTGCGGACGACGCTCCTGGCTGGCCCTCGGCCCACTTCGCCGAGATCATCAACGACCTTGCCGACCACGCCCAGGTGATCCTCTGCTCCCAGTTCTGGCGGGTGGACGCCGGCCGCACGTACGGCATCTCCGGCACCGGCCTGGAGTGGGAGCTCGACTGGGCGGCGCCCTGGGAGCACCTGGTCGAGGAGTCCCGCACCTGGTCCCTGCTGGAAGCCTCCGAAGCCCCCGCCGGCGACACCATCTTCGTCGCTCCCACCTGGATCGACCGTACCGACCTGTACCCGGAGAGGTGACCGATGCCGTTCCAGCACCCCGAGGAGACCAGCTACGGCCAAGTGGTCGAGCGCTACGTGACGAGGACGTACGCGGGCCTCCCGCGCTACCTCGTACTGAACGGCGGACGCTTCCTGAGCCCCCGGTGGTGGCACACCACCCGCTTCACCCGACACCTACTCAACGACGCCGCCGCGATCACCGACGAGGAACTGGAAGCCCTCCTCGGGTACGAATGGCGCTCACGTCTCACAGCCAGCTGGCTGATCGGCGTCGACCGCCGTGACCGGTTCCGGGCGCGCATCGGCGACCTGCTCCTGGCCAGTGAGGTCTGCTACTCCGGCAGCGCCTACTGCTTCGCCCTGGCCCGCCTCGGCACCCACGCCGACGCCGAGATCCTCACCGCGTACCTCGACCGCTACCTCCCCCGCACCGACCTCCGCTACGACCAGCCCGCCGCCCTCGGCGCCCTCCTCCGCCTCGACGCCCACCTCGGCACCCACCACGCCGACCACTTCATCCAGCCCGAAGGCCTCTGGGACCGGTGGGTCCAGGCCCTGGTCCACCCCCGCGACCACCCCGGCTGCACACCCGCCGAACAGCACCGCCGGACCAACCTCCAGCTCGACTTCGCCAACGGCTGGACCCGCCCGTAGCCAGTGTGAACCGCTATTTCGGGAGTGTCGCATCACCGGCCCTGTCTCCCATACGGTGCCGGTCCTGCTCGATCGCGCGTCCGCGACTGCTCCCCTTGAAGCTCGGACCAGGCACATCAGCAATGACTTTCCGTTACCACCGCATGTGAGACAGGGCCGTTAAAGTGACACACCCAGACCCGGTGGTCGAGCGGAAGAGGCCCAGGGGGTCATCCCCCCACCTCCTCGAAACCCGCCCCACATCGACGCCATACAGGGGTATGGTATTGGTATGGCTACCAAGAAGGTGACGATCACCCTCGATGAATCCTTGGTCGCGGCCCTGGCGGGCGCCGCCGAGGAAGAAGGCATCCCGCTGTCCCGGCTCGTCGCCGGAGCAGCTGAGCGAGAGTTGCGGCTGCGAGCCGGACGGGCCGTGGTCCAGGAGTGGCAGGCGGAGCACGGAGGCTTCACCCCCGAAGAGCTCGCCGCCGCCCGCTCTGAGATGGCCGACGCCGACGCCGAGTACCTCAGCAGCTCGAGGGCCTCGGCCGCGTGAACATCCCCTATCTGTACGACGCCGGTGCGCTCATCGCCATCGACAACGGCGACCGGCACATGTGGGCCCGCCACCATCTGGCTCTGGAGGACGGCCGGGACATCCACGTCCCCTCTGTCGTCGTGAGCCAAGCCTGGCGGGACGCCCGGCGCCAGGTCCGGCTCGGCAAGTTCCTCGCCGGATGCGATGTCGCGCCCGTGGGCCTGGAGACCGCCAAGGCTGCGGGCATCCTGTGCGGCAAAGCAGGCACTGCCGACGTCGTCGACGCCACCGTCGTCGTCATGGCCGCCACACTCGGCGCCATCATCTGGACCTCCGACCCGGACGACATCCGCACCCTCATCGACGCCCAGGACATCAAGCCCGCCCCCGTCATCCGCACCGTCTGACCTCCCGTGCTCCCCGGTCGACACCCGGCCGGAGGGTCAGCACCAAGTCAGCACACGACCCGGAAACAGCCCACATCCGCAGGAGGAAACAGGAAGGGGCCAGACCCAAAGATCTGGCCCCTGACCTGGGGTTTCCTACCCCGACCAGCCGCTTCCGGCGATCAAGGAATCAGGCGCTACACGTTGAAGCGGAACTCCACCACGTCGCCGTCGCGCATGACGTAGTCCTTGCCCTCCATGCGGGCCTTGCCCTTGGCGCGGGCCTCGGTGACCGAGCCGGTTTCGACGAGGTCGGCGAAGGAGATGACCTCCGCCTTGATGAAGCCCTTCTGGAAGTCGGTGTGGATGACTCCGGCGGCCTCGGGGGCGGTGGCGCCGCGCTTGATGGTCCAGGCGCGGGACTCCTTCGGGCCGGCCGTGAGGTACGTCTGCAGGCCGAGGGTGTTGAAGCCGACGCGGGCGAGGGTGGCGAGGCCGGGTTCCTCGGCGCCGACCGACTCCAGCAGCTCCATCGCGTCCTCCTCGTCCAGCTCGGCGAGGTCCGCCTCCAGCTTGGCGTTGAGGAAGATCGCCTCGGCGGGTGCGACCAGGGCGCGCTGCTCGTTCTTGAAGTCCTCGTCGGTCAGCTCGTCCTCGTCGACGTTGAAGACGTAGAGGAAGGGCTTGGTGGTGAGCAGGTGCAGGTCGTGCAGGAGCTCGTCGCGCTCGCTGCCCTGGAGGATGCCGTGCGCGAAGAGCGTGTCGCCCTTCTCCAGGATCTCCTTGGCCTCCTCGACCGCCTTGACCTTGGGCGCGATGTCCTTCTTGATCCGCGACTCCTTCTGCAGGCGCGGCAGGACCTTCTCGATGGTCTGCAGGTCGGCGAGGATCAGCTCGGTGTTGATCGTCTCGATGTCGTCCTTCGGCGAGACCTTGCCGTCGACGTGGACGACGTTCTCGTCCTTGAAGGCGCGGATGACCTGGCAGATCGCGTCGGACTCGCGGATGTTCGCCAGGAACTTGTTGCCGAGTCCCTCACCCTCGCTGGCGCCGCGCACGATGCCCGCGATGTCGACGAAGTCGACCGTCGCCGGGAGGATCCGCTGGGAGCCGAAGATCTCCGCGAGCTTCGTCAGGCGGGCGTCGGGGACGCCGACCACGCCGACGTTCGGCTCGATGGTGGCGAACGGGTAGTTGGCCGCCAGCACGTCGTTCTTGGTCAGGGCGTTGAACAGGGTCGACTTGCCGACATTCGGCAGGCCGACGATTCCGATCGTGAGCGACACGTTGCGACTTCCCGTACGTGAGGTTGGGGGACTGAGGCCCCGCCGACTGGGCTGCGTGGGCCGATCCACCAGTCTACGGCGTGCCCGCCCTCACCCCGGCGATCCGTCGAACGTCTGGACGGTCTTCGCTTCCCGGCGTGTCTGACGGGCTATTCAGCACATAAACAGACCTAAGTTGGTCCAGTGGAGCAACACAGGACGCGACCCGCCCGGTACGGACCGCGACGCGACAGGCCGCCCCGGCCGCCCCGGCCACCGCTGCCCCCGCAGGCGGGGCGGGCACCCGGGGGCGGGGTCGCGCGGTCCGCCCGGCCCGCCGCCCGCCCGGTGCCGGGCCGGCCGGCCCGGGCGCGGCGGCCCGCTCCCCCTGCCGCCCGGCACCTGCCGAACCCCCGGCTCACCGGGCTGGGCGGAGGCCTCTTCTGCGGGTTCGTGATGCTGACGCTCGGGTTCCTCGTCGCGCTGCTGTTCGGGTCGGTCCAGACCGTGTACGGCGTTCTGTTCCTGCCGGTGTGCGTGCTGACGGCGCTGTGGGTGCGCGAGGGGGACCTGCTCACCGCGCCCGTGATCGTCCCGATCGCCTTCGCCCTGGGGCTGCTTCCCCTGGTCGACGACGGCGGGAGCGGCGGCTGGCTGATGGGCATGGTGACCGGCCTCGCCACCCAGGCCGGCTGGCTGTACGGGGGCACCCTCGTCGCCGGTGCGACCGTGCTCGGCCGGAGGATGCGCACGATCCGCGTGATCAACCGCCGGGCCGCCGCCGCCCGGAGCCGTCTCCGGGCCTGAGCGGCTCCCCGGTCCGGAGCCGACTCCGGGCCCGATCCGTCGGGCGTCGCGTCACATGCCCGTGGCCGCCCGCATCGCCGCCCCGACGATGCCCGCGTTGTTCTGCAGCTGCGCCGGGACGATCTCGGCCTTGATGCCGTGGATGTGGTGCAGGAACTTGTCGGACTTGCGACTGACGCCGCCGCCGATGACGAAGAGCTCCGGCGAGAACAGCATCTCCACATGGGCCAGGTACTTCTGCACCCGGCGCGCCCAGTGCTCCCACGTCAGGTTGTGGTCCTCCTTGGCCTTGCTGGAGGCACGCTTCTCCGCCTCGTGGCCGTTCAGCTCCAGATGGCCGAGCTCCGTGTTGGGGACGAGGAGGCCGTCCACGAACACGGCGCTGCCGATCCCCGTGCCGAAGGTCAGCAGGACGACCGTGCCCCGGCGGCCCCGGCCGGCGCCGAAGTGCACCTCGGCGATGCCCGCCGCGTCCGCGTCGTTGACCACCGTCACGGGCATGCCGCCGAGACGGTCACCGAGCAGCATGCGCGCGTCGGTGTCGATCCAGCCCTTGTCGACGTTGGCCGCCGAACGGACCGTGCTGCCGTCGGTGACCACACCGGGGAAGGTGACCCCGACCGGCCCGGACCAGCCGAAGTGGTCGACGACCTCCTTGACGCCGTCGGCCACCGCGTCCGGCGTCGACGGCTGCGGGGTGAGGACCTTGTGGCGCTCCTGCGCGAGGTCCCCCTTGTCCAGGTCGACCGGGGCACCCTTGATGCCGGAACCGCCGATGTCCACACCGAAGATCTGCATGAACCTACGGTATGCCGGACGGCGGACGGTCACCGAACCGGATACCGCCGCCCTCCGGAACCCTCCGAAACCTTCACGGGGTCACCCCGCGGAGTTCGCCCCCTGCTCGTCCGACCCGGTGCCGCCGCGTTCCGCCACCAGCGCCGCCGCCTCCTCGCGCAGGTCGCGGCGCAGCTCCTTCGGCAGCGAGAAGATGATGGACTCCTCGGCGGCCTTGACGATCTCGACGTCCTCGAAGCCGCGCTGCGCGAGCCATTCCAGGACCTGCTCGACCAGCACCTCCGGCACCGAGGCGCCCGAGGTCAGGCCGACCGTGGAGACGCCCTCCAGCCAGGCCTCGTCGATCTCGTCGGCGAAGTCCACCAGGTACGCCGCGCGGGCGCCCGCGAGCTTGGCGACCTCGACCAGCCGCTTGGAGTTGGAGGAGTTGCGCGAGCCGACCACGATCACCAGGTCCGCCTCGGCGCCCATCTGCTTGACCGCGAGCTGACGGTTCTGCGTGGCGTAGCAGATGTCGTCGCTGGGCGGGGAGATCAGCTGGGGGAACTTGTCCTTGAGCGCGTCGACGGTCTCCATGGTCTCGTCGACGGAGAGCGTGGTCTGGGAGAGCCAGACGACCTTCGACGGGTCGCGGACCTCGACCTTGGCGACGTCCTCGGGGCCGTCGACGAGCTGGATGTGGTCGGGCGCCTCGCCGGAGGTGCCGATGACCTCCTCGTGGCCCTCGTGCCCGATCAGGAGGATGTCGTAGTCCTCCTTGGCGAACCGGACCGCTTCCTTGTGCACCTTGGTGACCAGCGGGCAGGTCGCGTCGATGGTGGCGAGCCGGCCGCGCTCGGCCTCCTCGTGGACGACGGGGGCCACGCCGTGCGCGGAGAACATGACGATGTTGCCCGGGGGGACCTCCTCCGTCTGCTCGACGAAGACGGCGCCCTTCTTCTCCAGGGTCTGCACGACGTACTTGTTGTGCACGATCTCGTGCCGGACGTAGACGGGGGCCCCGTACTGCTCGAGGGCCTTCTCGACGGCGATCACGGCGCGGTCCACGCCCGCGCAGTAGCCCCGGGGGGCGGCGAGCAGGACACGGCGGCCAGACGAAGCGGTCATGCGTCCCATCGTAAGGGCCATGCCCGGCGGGCCGGTGATCGCGTCCGGTAAGCGGTGCGGGCCGGTGGACGCCGGCGGGGGAGGAGGGCCTGCGTCGCCTGCGGGTGAGGGGGCCTGCGTTGTCGGTGGCGCACACTACTCTCGCGGCATGGCTCTCAACACGTCTGCGGAAGCGCCCATCCCGGTCGGTGAGGTCTCGCGGCTCATCGGGGGGTGGATCGACCGGCTCGGCGCGGTGTGGGTCGAGGGGCAGATCACCCAGCTGTCGCGGCGTCCGGGCGCCGGGATGGTGTTCCTGACGCTGCGGGACGCCTCGTACGACGTCTCCGTCGGCGTCACCTGCTACCGACAGGTGTTCGACGCCGTCGCCGACGTCGTGAGCGAGGGCGCGCGCGTCGTGGTGCACTGCAAGCCCGAGTGGTACGCCCCGCGCGGACAGCTGTCGCTGCGGGCCGCCGAGATCAGGCCGGTCGGGGTCGGGGAACTGCTCGCCCGGCTGGAGCAGCTGAAGAAGTCCCTCGCGCGGGAGGGTCTTTTCGCGCCGGAGCTGAAGAAGCCGCTGCCGTTCCTGCCGCGGTTGATCGGGCTGGTCTGCGGACGCGCCTCGGCCGCCGAGCGGGACGTGCTGGAGAACGCCCGACGCCGCTGGCCCGCCGTCCGCTTCGAGGTGCGCAACGTCGCCGTGCAGGGGGTGCACGCGGTGCCGCAGGTCGTCCAGGCCGTGAAGGAGCTGGACGCGGTCGACGAGGTGGACGTGATCGTCGTCGCGCGGGGCGGGGGCAGCGTGGAGGACCTGCTGCCGTTCTCCGACGAGCAGCTGGTGCGGGCGGTGGCGGCCTGTCGTACGCCGGTCGTCTCCGCGATCGGGCACGAGCCGGACAGCCCGCTCCTGGACCATGTCGCCGACGTGCGGGCCTCCACCCCGACGGACGCCGCCAAGAAGGTCGTCCCGGACGTGGGCGAGGAGTACGAGCGGGTGCGGCTGCTGCGCGACCGCGCGCGGCGCTGCGTTCAGGCGTTCGTCGACCGGGAGGAGCGGGGGCTGGCCCACGCCCTGGCCCGGCCGTCGATCGAGGATCCGTACCGGATGGTCGACGCGCGGGCCGAGGAGGTCACGGCGCTGCTCGACCGGGCCCGGCGCTGTCTGCGGCACCAGCTGGACCGGATCGACTCCGAGCTGACGCACACGCACGCGCGCGTGGTGGCCCTGTCCCCCGCCGCGACGCTCGAGCGCGGGTACGCCGTGCTGCAGCGGGCCGACGGGCACGCGGTGCGCGATCCGGGCGAGGTGGAGCCCGGTGAGGCGTTGCGGGCCCGGGTGTCCGAGGGTGAGTTCACTGTCCGAGTCGATGCGTAGGGTGGGCGGATGACCAGCAAGAAGGACCAGTCGACGGCGGCCTCGGCCGAGGCCGAGGCGCTCGGTTACGAGCAGGCGCGGGACGAGTTGATCGAGGTCGTGCGCCGCCTGGAGACGGGCGGTACGACGCTGGAGGAGTCGCTCGCGCTCTGGGAGCGGGGCGAGGAGCTGGCTAAGGTGTGCCGGCGCCGGCTGGACGGGGCACGGGCCCGGCTGGACGCGGCGCTCACGGAGGAGACCGGGGGTGAGGGCTCCGAGGGCTCCGGGCGGGGAGGCGCCGGCTGACCGCGGCTGTGAAGTGGGCCACCGGGCTCCGCATTTAATTGAAGATTGAACTTCATTGGCGTAACGTCGTTCCCGTCAGCCGATACGTGGCACCACCACGGACTTGGCTCACGGATCCGACGTATATCCCGAGAAGGTTCCCCATGTCTCTCGTTCTTGACCCCGCCGCCCAGGACCTGCTGTTCCGCGAGGCGCGCACCGCCAACACGTTCACCGACGAGCCGGTGACCGACGAGCAGATTCAGGCGATCTACGACCTGGTCAAGTACGGCCCGACCTCCATGAACCAGTCGCCGCTGCGCGTCACCCTGGTCCGCTCCCCCGAGGCCCGCGAGCGCCTCGTCCAGCACATGGCTGAGGGCAACGCGACCAAGACGGCCGCCGCCCCGCTGGTCGCCATCCTTTCCGCGGACAACGAGTTCCACGAGGAACTGCCGCAGCTCTTCCCGCACTTCCCCGGGGCCAAGGACATGTTCGCCGGCGACCGCTCGATGCGGGAGGGCCAGGCCTCCCTGAACGCCGCCCTGCAGGCCGCGTACTTCATCGTCGGCGTCCGCGCCGCGGGTCTGGCCGCCGGACCGATGACCGGCTGCGACTTCGAGGGCATCCGCAAGGAGTTCCTCGACGACGACCACACCCCGCTGATGGTCGTCAACATCGGCCGCCCCGGCGAGAACGCCTGGTTCCCGCGCAGCCCGCGCCTGGAGTACGACGAGGTCGTCACCACCGTCTGATCGTCGCCTCGCGGCATACGGCAGGACCCCCCGACACGTCGTGTCGGGGGGTCCTGCCGTATGCCTGCCGTCGCGAACCGGTCAGTCGGCCGATTCGGTGCGCAGGGCCTCGGCCATCCGCGTCAGCTGGTCGAAGGAGGCCGTGCCCGTCACCACCGTGGTCGAGCCCTCGGGGTCCTCGTGCACCAGCGCGTCGTAGTGATCGCCCTCGTACCGGGTCCAGGTCCTGCCGTCGATCTGCTGGGTGGTCCCGGTCTTCTCCGCGCCCTGGGTCGCGTCCTCGATGAAGACCACCGGCTTCTCGGTGGACTGCTCGACCGCCACGTACTCCCCGTCGGGAGCCCGGTAGCCGAGGTGCCAGGACTCGAAGTCCTCGCTCCGGAAGCGGACGGAGGTGGGTTTCCACGCCTCGGGCAGCCCCTCGGGCGCGGCCACCGCGTAGGAGGCGGCGCGGCGCGCGGTCAGCAGGTCGACCCGGTAGTCGACGCGCCTGAGATCGGGCTCCGAGTCGTCGTGCGGGATGAACAGCCAGATCACTCCCGCGACGAGCAAGATGAGACCCAGGGAGAGAACCATGTCCCGGGCCGATTTCTGCGTGCTGTTCGTTCCTGCCACGCCCCTATCGTCGCAGGTGCCCGTCGCGCTCATCCGTGGGGTCCCCTGCTCATTTTGTCATCCCGGCGCTAGAGTCAACCCATACCCTCATCCGGCCGTCGTCGTACAGAAAGGTGCGCTCCGATGACCGAACACCATCAATTGCCGTCCGAGCTCGATGTGCCCTCCGAAGCTCCCGACCGCAACCTCGCCCTGGAACTCGTCCGGGTCACCGAGGCGGCGGCGATGGCCGCGGGGCGCTGGGTCGGACGGGGCGACAAGAACGGCGCCGACGGCGCCGCGGTACGCGCCATGCGCACGCTCGTCTCCACCGTCTCGATGAACGGCGTCGTCGTCATCGGCGAGGGCGAGAAGGACGAGGCCCCGATGCTCTTCAACGGGGAGCGCGTGGGCGACGGGACGGGGCCCGAGTGCGACATCGCCGTCGACCCGATCGACGGCACCACGCTGACCGCGAAGGGCATGACCAACGCGATCGCCGTGCTCGCCGCCGCCGAACGCGGCTCGATGTTCGACCCGTCCGCGGTGTTCTACATGGACAAGCTGGTCACCGGGCCCGAGGCGGCCGACTTCGTCGACATCGACGCGCCGGTCTCCGTGAACATCCGCCGGGTCGCCAAGGCCAAGCGGGTCACGCCCGAGGACGTCACCGTGGTGATCCTCGACCGGCCGCGGCACGAGGGCATCATCAAGGAGATCCGGGAGACCGGGGCGCGCATCAAGCTGATCTCCGACGGCGACGTGGCCGGCTCGATCCTCGCCCTGCGCGAGGGCACCGGCATCGACCTGCTGCTCGGCATCGGCGGCACCCCCGAGGGCATCATCTCGGCCTGTGCCGTGAAGTGCCTCGGCGGCACCCTCCAGGGCAAGCTGTGGCCGCAGGACGACGCGGAGCGGCAGCGCGCGATCGACGCGGGGCACGACCTCGACCGGGTGCTGACCGACGCCGACCTGGTCACCGGGGAGAACGTCTTCTTCGTGGCCACCGGCATCACCGACGGCGAGCTGCTGCGCGGGGTGCGCTACCGCTCCGAGACCGCCACGACCGACTCCATCGTGATGCGCTCCAAGTCCGGCACGGTCCGCCGGATCGACTCCGAGCACCGGCTGAGCAAGCTGCGCGCCTACAGTGCGGTGGATTTCGACCGGGCGAGGTAGCTCCCGCCGGGTTCGCCGAAGGACGTGCGGGTGACCCACGGGTGTGCGGTCCGTGGGTCCCCGTGGGTCTGCCTCGCCGAACGGTGCGCCTCAGCCGGCCGCCGCTATGGATCCCGTCGTGCGCGCCGCCTTCTGCAGTTCCAGGTCGCGGCGGCGGCGCCGGGCCAGGACCACCCGGCGCTCGGCGGCGGTCAGGCCGCCCCAGACGCCGTAGGGCTCGGGCTGGAGCAGGGCGTGTTCCCGGCACTCGACCATCACCGGGCAGCGGCCACAGACCCGCTTGGCGGCCTCCTCGCGGGAGAGCCGGGCGGCCGTGGGTTCCTTCGAGGGGGCGAAGAACAGCCCTGCCTCGTCACGCCGGCACACCGCCTCGGTGTGCCAGGGCGCGTCCTGATCCCTGTCTCGCGTCGGCACCCGCCGGGCCGGAACGGCAGCTACCTGCAGGGACGAATGCGGCGGTTGCGGCACGGGTCTACTCCTGACGACGGATTCGCGAGCGAGAGACGATGCAGCAAGGCCTACCCGCTGTGCGCACGCCTATGCACTGAGTTCCGAACCGCGGCTTCCGGCACCGGAATTCGGCACGGACCACCTCCGCGCCCCGCGGACGCGGTGCCTTCGCCCACCCCGCCGCACGAGCGCCGGAGCGTCAGAGCGTCAGAGCGTCAACGGTCCAGGCCCTTGCGCTTGTCCACCGAGCGCTGCACCCGGTCGAGGATGTCCGCCACCAGCTTGCCCCGCTTGGGCCGCGCCTCGATGTTGCCCAGCACCGACCAGCCGTCCACGTAGACCACCGGGGCCTCGGGGTCCTCCGCGTCCAGCGAGGCGACCTCGAAGTTGCCGAGCACGCCACCGCCCATACCGCGCAGCGACACGTTCTGCGGGACGCGGACCTCGACGTTGCCGAAGACCGAGAAGGCCTTGATCACGACCTGCTGGTGGTCGAAGAGCGCCTCGCTGAGGTCTATCTCGACGTTGCCGAAGACCGCGTACACATGGATGCGGCGACCGGCCCGCCAGCGGCCCTTGCGGGTGGCGGAACTGAAGATCGCCACCACGTTCTCGTCGGGGTCCGTCGGGATGGCACCGGCGGTGGGGCGGCTCGGCGCCGAGGCATGGACCGCGCGCCTCTGGTGGGCGGCCGGCAGATCCCGGACGAACACCTCGAGCTCCCCGGCCGTCTTGGCAGTCAGCACGCCCTCGACACGCTCCGCGTGCTCGTCGGCGGTCAGCCGGCCCTCCGCGAGGGCCTCGCGCAGGAGGTCGGCGATGCGGTCACGGTCCGCGTCCGAGACGCGCAGGTCGGCGGCCGGCGCGGCACCGCCCTGGGGCTGGGCATGCTTCTGAAGGTCCACGGCAGCAGCGTACCCAAACGCGATAGATCGCGACCAGCCCCTGTCGGGAACTACTCGTGAACGAGTCCGGAACTCGTCGAAAACCTCTCCGCGCCCCCATGAGGACCCGTCACCCCCCCATGAGAACCCGTCCGCAAACCTGTCGGGAACTTCGGAAACCACTGAGGACAACCTCACAAGCCCACCCGCGGCGACAGGCCATACGCTGGTGAGCGCCCGCCGACGGAGGCGGGCGGCCGTCTGTCGAGTGAGGAATGGGCGAGATGCCTGAGTTCGAGTACGCCGATCTGCTCCCCATGGGAGAGGACACCACCCCCTACCGGCTGGTGACCTCCGAAGGTGTCTCCACCTTCGAGGCCGACGGACGGACCTTCCTCAAGGTGGAGCCGGATGCGCTGCGCAAGCTCGCCGAAGAGGCCATCCGCGACATCCAGCACTACCTGCGCCCCGCGCACCTCACCCAGCTGCGCCGCATCATCGACGACCCCGAGGCCTCGTCCAACGACAAGTTCGTCGCCCTGGACCTGCTGAAGAACGCCAACATCGCGGCGGCCGGCGTGCTCCCCATGTGCCAGGACACCGGCACCGCGATCGTCATGGGCAAGCGCGGTCAGAACGTCCTCACCGAGGGCGGCGACGAGGAGGCCCTGTCCCGGGGCATCTACGACGCCTACCAGAAGCTCAACCTGCGCTACTCCCAGATGGCGCCGCTGACCATGTGGGAGGAGAAGAACACCGGCTCCAACCTCCCCGCCCAGATCGAGCTCTATGCCACCGACGGCGACGCCTACAAGTTCCTGTTCATGGCCAAGGGCGGCGGCTCCGCCAACAAGAGCTTCCTCTACCAGGAGACCAAGGCCGTTCTGAACGAGACCTCCATGATGAAGTTCCTGGAGGAGAAGATCCGTTTGCTCGGCACGGCCGCCTGCCCGCCGTACCACCTGGCGATCGTCGTCGGCGGTACGTCCGCCGAGTACGCGCTGAAGACCGCGAAGTACGCCTCCGCGCACTACCTCGACGAGATCCCCACCGAGGGCTCCCCGCTGGGCCACGGCTTCCGGGACAAGGAGCTGGAGCAGAAGGTCTTCGAGCTGACGCAGAGGATCGGCATCGGCGCGCAGTTCGGCGGCAAGTACTTCTGCCACGACGTCCGCGTGGTCCGCCTGCCGCGGCACGGCGCGTCCTGCCCAGTCGCCATCGCCGTCTCCTGCTCCGCCGACCGCCAGGCCGTCGCGAAGATCACCGCCGAGGGCGTCTTCCTGGAGCAGTTGGAGAAGGACCCCGCGCGGTTCCTGCCCGAGACGACGGACGAGCAGCTGGCTGAGTCCAATAGCGGCTCCGCCGCGGGAGAGGGCGACGTCGTCAAGGTCGACCTGAACCAGCCGATGGACGCCATCCTGGCGGAGCTCACCAAGTACCCGGTCAAGACCCGGCTCTCGCTCACCGGCCCGCTGGTGGTGGCCCGCGACATCGCGCACGCCAAGATCAAGGAGCGGCTGGACGCGGGCGAGGGGATGCCGCAGTACCTCAAGGACCACCCGGTGTACTACGCCGGTCCGGCCAAGACGCCCGAGGGCTACGCGTCCGGCTCCTTCGGCCCGACGACGGCCGGCCGCATGGACTCCTACGTCGAGCAGTTCCAGGCGGCCGGCGGCTCCAAGGTGATGCTGGCCAAGGGCAACCGCAGCAAGCAGGTCACCGACGCGTGCGAGGCGCACGGCGGCTTCTACCTCGGCTCGATCGGCGGCCCGGCCGCCCGGCTCGCCCAGGACTGCATCAAGAAGGTCGAGGTCCTGGAGTACGAGGAGCTCGGCATGGAGGCGGTCTGGAAGATCGAGGTCGAGGACTTCCCGGCGTTCGTGGTCGTCGACGACAAGGGCAACGACTTCTTCCAGGACCCGGCACCGGCACCGACGTTCACGACGATTCCGGTGCGGGGGCCGGGACTGGCGTAGTGCCCGGGGGCGGCGGTCGAGGGTTTCAGCTCCCGCCGCCCCTTCCCTTCCCGGCTCCGAGGGCGCGCCCCTGGCCCCCTTCGGCCCTGAACGGGTCCCGCCCTCGAACGCCGGACGGGCCGGGGCGGCCCACCACCGCCCGCAGTTCGCCCTCGACCGGCCGGGACAGCTCGACACCGACCGTGCCCTCACGGCGGATTCCGGCCCCGGAAACGCCCGTGGGGGCTGCTGCGGGGTTCCGCGTGCCCGGATGACGGACGCCGTGTTCCTTTTTTGGACAACCTGCCCACACGGGCCCCATTTCCGTTGACTCCCTCAACTTCCACTGTGAGCCTTCTCACCATTCTGACATGCACACGCTATGTCGGACTCCCTGTGGCCCACCCCACGGCCACTCCCCGAAGGAGACAGTGTGAGACGACGATTCGCCGTGGCGAGCTTCTCCCTCGCCGTCGTGCTCGGCTGCGGAACACTCCCCGCCGCGGCCGCCGCTCCCGCGGACACGAGCCGGTCCGCCCTCGCCGCGGACGCGCTCGCCGCGCCCGACGTCGACGTGACGAAGGTGCAGGCGCACCTGAGCGAGCTCAGCGCCATCGCCGGCCGCAACGGCGGCAACCGCCGCTCCACCACCCAGGGGTACCGCGACTCCGTCGCCTACGTGAAGGGCAAGCTGCAGGCGGCCGGTTACACCGTCACCGAGCAGCCCTGCACCTCCGGCTGCACCAGCGGAGCGGGCCCCAACCTGATCGCCGAGTGGCCGCGGGGCGACGCGAACAACGTCTACATGTTCGGCGCCCACCTCGACGGCGTCTCGGCGGGCCCCGGCATGAACGACAACGGTTCCGGCTCGGCCGCACTCCTGGAGAACGCCCTGACCCTGGCCCAGCAGAACCCGGCCATGCGCAACCGGGTCCGCTTCGCCTGGTGGACCGACGAGGAGCAGGGCCTCAACGGCTCGAAGTTCTACGTCCGTTCGCTGTCCTCCACCCAGCGCTCCCAGATCCGGGCGTACTACAACTTCGACATGGTCGCCTCAACCAACGGCGGCTACTTCATCAACCACATCACCTCGTCGGCCGCCGCGCCGATGAAGGCGTACTGGGACTCGCTGGGCCTGCGGCCCGAGGAGAACACCGAGGGCGCGGGACGCAGCGACGACTACCCCTTCGAGCAGGCCGGCATCCCCACCTCCGGCTACGCGATGGGCGCCAGTGCCCGCAAGACGTCCGCACAGGCCGCCAAATGGGGCGGCACTGCCGGTTCCGCCTACGACCCCTGCTACCACCGGTCCTGCGACACCCTCACCAACATCAACACCACCGGCCTGAACCGCGCGGCCGACGGCATCGCCCACACCCTCTGGCAGCAGGCCGTCTCCTGAAGCCGGAACACCGCCGGGTGGCCGTCTCCCCGCGGCCGGTGAGAGCGCGTCCCGGCGGACGGGCCCTCTGACCGACGACGCGTGCCTCCGCGCACCTGGTCGGCGCCGGCCTCCACGCGGTACTCCGCCCCGCCGCCCCCTCGCGGCGGGGCGGAGTCCGTTCCGGGTACCCGCGCGCGATGCTGGCAAGGGGCCGGCAGGAATACACCCGGCCCGCACCACTGCTGTGGACTTTCGGAGGTACGACGATGACGACCACGGACGACAACCGGCACTACCGCATCGAGCACGACTCCATGGGGGAGGTGAAGGTACCGGCCGACGCCAAGTGGCGGGCGCAGACACAGCGGGCCGTGGAGAACTTCCCGGTCTCCGGGCAGCGCATCGAACGCGCCCACATCGAGGCCCTCGCCCGGATCAAGGGCGCCGCCGCGAAGGTGAACGCGGACCTCGGGGTGCTGGACGAGGACATCGCCGAGGCGATCGGCGCGGCGGCCGGTGAGGTCGCCGAGGGCACATGGGACGAGCACTTCCCGGTCGACGTGTTCCAGACGGGCTCGGGCACCTCGTCCAACATGAACACCAACGAGGTCATCGCCACCCTGGCGACCGAGCGGCTCGGGCGGGCCGTGCACCCCAACGACCACGTCAACGCCTCCCAGTCGTCCAACGACGTCTTCCCGTCCTCGATCCACATCGCCGCCACCGCCGCCGTCACCCGGGACCTCGTGCCGGCCCTGGAGCACCTCGCGGCCTCGCTGGAGCGCAAGGCCGAGGAGTTCGCCGACGTGGTGAAGTCCGGGCGGACGCACCTCATGGACGCCACGCCCGTGACCCTGGGGCAGGAGTTCGGCGGGTACGCCGCCCAGATGCGGTACGGGGTGGAGCGGCTGCGCGCCTCCCTGCCCCGGCTCGCCGAACTCCCCCTCGGCGGGACCGCCGTCGGCACCGGCATCAACACCCCGCCCGGGTTCTCGGCCGCCGTCATCGAGGAGGTCGCCCGGGTCACCGGGCTGCCGCTGACCGAGGCCCGCGACCACTTCGAGGCACAGGGCGCCCGGGACGGGATCGTGGAGACCAGCGGTCAGCTGCGCACGATCGCCGTCGGGCTGACGAAGATCGCCAACGATCTGCGCTGGATGGCCTCCGGTCCCCGCACCGGCCTCGCCGAGATCGCCCTGCCCGATCTGCAGCCCGGCTCCTCGATCATGCCCGGCAAGGTCAACCCGGTCGTCCCGGAAGCCGTCCTCATGGTCTGCGCGCAGGTCATGGGCAACGACGCGGCGGTCGCCACCGCGGGCGCCTCCGGCAACTTCGAACTCAACGTGATGCTGCCCGTCATCGCGAAGAACACCCTGGAGTCGATCCGGCTGCTCGCCAACGCCTCCCGGCTGCTCGCCGACCGTACCGTCGACGGGATCGTCGCCGACCGCGAGCGGGCCCGCGAGTACGCTGAGTCCTCCCCCTCCGTGGTCACCCCGCTCAACAGGTACATCGGCTACGAGGAGGCCGCGAAGGTCGCCAAGAAGGCGCTGGCGGAGCGGAGGACCATCCGCCAGGTGGTCCTGGAGAGCGGGTACGTCGAGCGCGGCGACCTCACCCTGGAGCAGCTCGACGAGGCCCTGGACGTCCTGCGGATGACGCGCCCGTGAAGCCGTGCGGCCCAGGTCTGTGTCCCCGTCATGTCCCTGCCGTGCCGCACGGGTGAACCGTGACGGGGACCGCAGCGTCGGGTTCCACGGGCACCTAATATCTGCCCATGACAGAGGGCGGAGCGGCAGGACGAGGGAAAGCGGGCGGCCCACGGCACGGAGACGGGGCGGCGGGCACCCCGAAGGGCCTCGGGGGCCACTGGGCGCCCGGGACGCAGGTGCTGTGGCGTTACCGGGAGAACGGCGGCGCGCACATTCACATCGCGCGCCCCGTCACGGTCGTACGCGACGATCCCGAACTGCTCGCCGTGTGGATGGCGCCCGGCACCGAGTGCGTGAAGCCGGTGCTCGCCGACGGTACGCCCGTGCACCGGGAACCGCTCCCGACCCGGTACACCAAGCCCCGTACGGTGCGGCGCGACCGCTGGTCCGGGACCGGTGTGCTGAAGCTGGCCCGGCCCGGCGACCCCTGGTCGGTGTGGTTGTTCTGGGATCCGGGCTGGCGGTTCAAGAACTGGTACGTGAACCTGGAGGAGCCGCTGGCCCGTTGGGCGGGCGGGGTGGACTCCGAGGACCACTTCCTGGACATCTCCGTTCATCCTGACCGCAGTTGGCACTGGCGTGACGAGGACGAGTTCGCGCAGGCCCAGCGGGACGGGCTCGTGGACGCCGCCCTGGCCAGAAGGGTGCGGAAGGCCGGCCGGGACGCGGTGGACGTGATCGCCCGGTGGGGTGCGCCGTTCTCGGACGGCTGGCAGAACTGGCGCCCGGATCCGGCCTGGACGGTACCGTCACTGCCACCGGACTGGGACCGCACTCCCGCGCATCTGTCGTCATGAGACTCTTGATGCACCCCGGGGCAAGAAACGTAGGATCGTCCTCCGCAAGGCACGGAGCGGCAGCAACTTCCTTAACACGCTCCGGGCTTGACCGGACGTCACCGAGGGGCGGCAGGACGTGAGCGAGGGGTACGGCACCACCGGTGCGGGCCGGGGACGGTCGGCAGGCGGCACAGGAACAACCTCTGACCACGCGGGAATTCCGTTCCGGGGGCACACGATCCGGGTATCGGAGTTCCGGCGGGACGTACCGTGCGCACGGCGTGCGTCCCTGCCCTCGCACCCGCGGGGCAGGCGGGAATGCAGGTACGCCAAGTACGCCGAGTACGCCGAGTACAACGAGTGCTACGAGGACCACGAGTACTGCGAGGACAGGGACATGGCCCCGGACGGATGGACTCGACACGCGTGACGGAGCAGCCGACCTCCTACGAGCGCCCGGAACCGGGCGCCACCCCCGCGGATGCCCGCGGGGCGCTCCTGCCCGCCTCGACACCGGCCCACGGGCCGGGTGTGACATCGTCGTCAGCGGCGGGCCCGGCGGGCGGCCCCGGCGCCGAGCACTCCCAGCCGGGCGCCGGGCAGGACGCCGGACCGGACGCGCACCGGCCCCGGCCCGCGCCCGAGGGCATCCCGCTGCAGCCGGCCGGAGAACCCGGAGCACCCGGAGCACCCGGAGAGCAGGGCCACAAGCCCGACGCACCGGACGGCCCGGCACCGGACGGGCCGTCGCAGGACCGTTCCGCGCGGCTTCCCGGCGGTTCGGAGCGTCGCACCGGGCAGGTGACGGCGCCCGGGCGGCCCACTCCGATGCGACGGGACGGGGACCGGCTGAGGTTCGTCGGCGCCGCGACCCGGCGGATCGCCCGCGGTATCGATCTCGAAGAGATCGTGATGGGGCTGTGCCGGGCCACCGTGCCCACCTTCGCCGACACGATCCTGGTCTATCTGCGCGAGCCGCTGCCGGTAGGCGACGAGCGGCCCACCGGTCCGCTGGTGCTGCGGCTGCGCCGCAGCGACCGGATCCCGGCCGCCCGCGACACCGAGAACGGGTTCGTGCCGGCCCTCCCGCCCGAGCCGTCCGCGCTGGACTCGGTCGGCGCGGAGCGGTGCACGGTGCGGCCCGGCAGCGCGCTCGCCGAAGTGCTGCGCGGCGTACGGCCGGTGTTCACGGACGCGCCCGCCGCCCGGGCCGCGCTGCCCGAACTCCTCGGCGAGGAGGGCGGGGCGGCCGTGCCCGACGGGCAGCGGGCGATCCTCGCGCCGCTGCGCGGCCGGCGCCGGGTCATCGGCGCGGCCCTGTTCCTGCGCGGCCCCGAGCGCACCGCCTTCGAGGCCGACGACCTGCTGGTCGCCGCCCAACTCGCCACGCACAGCGCCCTCGGCATCGACAAGGCGGTGCTGTACGGGCGGGAGGCGTACATCGCCGACGAGCTCCAGCGCACCATGCTGCCGGAGAACCTGCCGCGCTGCACGGGTGTGCGGCTGGCCTCCCGTTATCTGCCGGCCGCGGAGACCGCGCGGGTGGGCGGTGACTGGTACGACGCCATCCCGCTGCCCGGCAGCAGGGTCGCGCTGGTGGTCGGCGACGTCATGGGGCACTCCATGACCTCCGCCGCGATCATGGGCCAACTGCGCACCACCGCCCAGACCCTGGCCGGGCTCGACCTGCCCCCGCAGGAGGTGCTGCACCACCTGGACGAGCAGGCGCAGCGGCTCGGCGCGGACCGCATGGCGACCTGTCTGTACGCGGTGTACGACCCGGTCGCGCACCGCATCACCATCGCCAACGCCGGTCATCCGCCGCCCATCCTGCTGCCCCTGGGCGGCCGGGCCGAGGTGCTGCGGGTGCCCGCGGGCGCCCCGATCGGGGTCGGCGGCGTGGACTTCGAGGCCGTGGAGCTGGAGGCGCCGGCCGGGGCGACGCTGCTGCTCTACACCGACGGGCTGGTCGAGTCGCGGCTGAGGGACGTGTGGACCGGCATCGACCAGTTGCGCGACAAGCTCGCCGCGACCGCGCAGTTGACCGGCCCGGATCATCCGCCGCCGCTGGAGGCGCTGTGCGACGAGGTGCTCGACATGCTCGGACCGGGTGACCGGGACGACGACATCGCGCTGCTCGCCGCCCGCTTCGACGGGATCGCGCCGAGCGATGTGGCGTACTGGTTCCTGGAGCCGGAGGACGCCGCTCCCGGCCGGGCCCGCCGACTGGCCCGCAAGGCGCTGTCCCGGTGGGGCCTGGAGGAGCTGACCGATTCGGTGGAGCTGCTGGTCAGCGAGGTGGTGACCAACGCGGTGCGGTACGCCTCCCGGCCGGTCACGCTGCGGCTGCTGCGTACGGACGTACTGCGCTGCGAGGTCGGCGACGACGTGCCGCAGCTGCCCCGGCTCCGGCAGGCGCGTGCCACGGACGAGGGCGGACGCGGCCTGTACCTGGTCAACCGGCTGGCCCGGCGCTGGGGCGCGACCCGGCTGAGCACGGGCAAGGTGGTGTGGTTCGAACTGAACCACGGCGGCTGAGCACAACGGCTGAACCACGGCGGCCGTACGGCACGAAGAGGTGTGGGGCGCCCGGTGACGTCACCGGGCGCCCCACACCTCTTTCTCGCCCCGTCTACTCCTCCGCGCGGTCCGTCGGCTTGCCCGGGTCCTCCGGGACCTCGATCGTCGGCGGGGTGAAGGGCGGAGGCGTCGGCGTCGTGGTCGTCGGCTCCTCGGTCGGGGGTTCGGTGGTGGGCGTCTCGGTCGTCGGCTCCTCGGTCGGCGGCTCGGTGGTGGGCGCCTCGGTCGTCGGCTCCTCGGTCGGCGTGTCCGACGGCGTCGGGGTGGAGGACGACGGCGACGGCGGCGGCTTGACGGCCGCGCCCTGGCTGGTCTCCAGGTCGAACCTGCTGGTCTTCTCCATCACGCCGAAGGTGTACGCCGACCAGATCTGCGCCGGGAAACCACCGCCGTTGACCCGGTCCTCGCCGCCCGCGCCGTACATCTCGACCTGCTTGTGCGGGGGCTTGTCGTCCTCGCCGAACAGGCCGACCGCGGTGACCAGGTCGGGGGTGTAGCCGGCGAACCACGCCGACAGGTTGTTGTCGGAGGTGCCGGTCTTGCCGGCGACCTGCTGGCCGCCGCGCAGCGGATGGTCCCGGACGGCCGCGCGGGCCGTGCCGTCGTCGACCACGCCGGTCAGGACCGAGGTCACGGTGTCGGCGGCCTCACGGCTGATGACCTGCTCGCCGACCGCGTCCGGGGCGGTGACGGTGCGGTCGAGGTGCTCCGCCGACTTCAGGATCGTCGGGGTGGTCTTCTTGCCGTGGTTGTCGAGGGTGGCGTAGACACCGGCCATCTCCAGCGGGCTCGCGCCCATGGAACCCAGGGTCTGGGCGGGCACCGCCTCCAGCTTCTCGACGTTCATGCCGAGCTTGCCGGCGGTCTCCATCACCTTCTCCATCCCGATGTCGACGCCCATCTGCGCGAAGACGGAGTTGACGGACTTGTTCATGGCCGTCTGGACGGTGATGTCGTCGTAGTCGACGTCGCCCTGGTTCTCCGGGGCGAACCCGACCTGCCTGCCGTTCTCGACGACGGGGCGCTTGCTGGTGCCGTCGTAGACGGTGTTGGCCGTGATCGGCTCGCCGTCCTGGGTCTCAGCCTGCTCCTCGACGGCGGCGGCCAGGATCACCGGCTTGAAGGTGGAAGCGGGCTGGTAGTCGGGGCGGGTGGCGTTGTTCCAGTAGTGCTTGAGGTAGTCCACCCCGCCGTACATCGCCACGACCGCGCCCGTCTTCGGGTCCACGGACACGGCGCCGGCCTGGACGTCGGCGTCGACCTTGCGTTCCTTCGGGTCCAGCTTGTCGATGAGCTGGCTCTTGACCGCCTTCTCCAGCGCCGCCTGCTTCTTCTTGTCGATGTTGAGCGTGATGGTCCAGCCGCCGAGGTCCACCAGGGCGTCGGCCTGCTTGGCGTCCTCGACGGCGCCCTCGGCGACCAGTTGCTTCTTCAAGGCGCTGTTGGCCGCCTCCACCAGGTAGCCGGTCTGGCCCGCCATGCCCGGGTTGCCCTTGGGGGCCTCCGGTACCGGGAACTCCATGCCGGACCGCTCGGAGGCGTCCAGCCAGCCCTGCCCGACCATGTTGTCCAGTACGTAGTTCCAGCGGTTCTTGACCAGCTTCTTGCCGGTCTCCGAGGCCACCGCCCAGTCGTACTGGCTCGGCGCCTGGAGGAGCGCGGCGAGGTAGGCGCCCTGCTCGACCGTGAGCTCCTCGCTGTCGACGCCGTAGTAGGCCTGCGCGGCGGCCTGGACACCGTAGGCGCCCCGGCCGTAGTAGCTGGTGTTCATGTAGCCGGCGAGGATGTAGTCCTTGGACTTCTCCTGGTCCAGCTTCAGGGAGATGACGAGTTCCTTGAGCTTGCGGGAGACCGTCTGGTCCTGGGTCAGGTAGTAGTTCTTCACGTACTGCTGGGTGATCGTCGAACCGCCCTGCGCGCCCTTGCCGGAGAGGGTGTTCAGCACACCGCGCGCGGTGCCCTTGAGGTCGACGCCGGCGTCCTTGTAGAACGTCTTGTTCTCGGCGGCGACGAAGGCCCGCTGGACCGGCTTGGGAACCTGCGCCAGCTCGACCACCTCACGGTTGACCTTGCCGTCGCGGGCCATGATCGAGCCGTCGCCGTACTTGTAGACGTTGCTCTGTTCCTGGGCGTCGGCGTTCCCCTCGGGGATGTCGATCACCATGTACAGCACGATGAAGGCGCCCATGCCGAGCAGGCAGAGCCCGAAGAACGTGCCGAGGATCTTCTTCCAGGTGAACAGGCGGCGTATCCGGCCCCGGCCCTGCCCACCCGACGAACGGCCCCCGGATGCCACACGGTGCCCCCCGCGCTGTCGTGCGCGTCGTTCTTCCGCTCGTCCCATGGGTCCGCTCTGCTCCGCTTCGTTCATGTGTGCGCCACTGCCACACGGGTTCGTCCCTCTGGTCAACTCTGCAAGCTAACACCGGGAGGTATGACAAACGGCCGCTGATCCGATCTTTACGGACGTGACAATCAGCACCCGCCCCACTGGAACCGACGTGCGAACGGTGGTCAAGGTTGCCGCGATCCGTTAAAGTGATATCACTTAGATAGGCAGGCGCTAGCGGTGCGAAGGTCGCGCGGCGGGCGCCCCGAAAGGCGGGGGATCACCCATGTCCACACATGACGCGCAGGTCACGGCCGTGGTGCCGGAGATGCCGGCACCACGCGTACGGGAGAAGGCGGCACACAGCATCGGCGGCGGGCTGGCCCTGATACTCGGACTGGCCGGACTGCTGCTCGGCGTCGGACTGGCCGTCAGCGCCACGGCGGTCACCGGGGACGGACTGAAGGCCCTGCTGATCGTCAGCGGCATCCTGATCGCCATGGCCGCGTTCCTCGCGATGTGCGGGCTGAACATGGTCGCGCCGGGTGAGGCCCGCGTGGTCCAGCT
Source organism: Streptomyces sp. NWU339 (assembly GCF_003143855.1). Taxonomy (GTDB): domain Bacteria; phylum Actinomycetota; class Actinomycetes; order Streptomycetales; family Streptomycetaceae; genus Streptomyces. The sequence continues at coordinate 122,463 of NZ_QFRK01000002.1, read as the reverse complement.
CTTCGGGCGGTACCGGGGCACGATCCGGCAGGACGGCCTGCGCTGGGTGAACCCCTTCACCTCACGCACCAAGATCTCGACCCGCGTCCGCAATCACGAGACCGCGGTCCTCAAGGTGAACGACGCCTACGGCAACCCCATCGAGCTCGCCTCGGTCGTAGTGTGGCGGGTGGAGGACACCGCGCAGGCCACCTTCGAGGTGGACGACTACGTCGAGTTCGTCTCCACCCAGACCGAGGCCGCCGTCCGGCACATCGCCATCGAGTACCCCTACGACGCCCACGAGGAGGGCGGCCTCTCGCTGCGCGGCAACGCCGAGGAGATCACCGAGAAGCTCGCGGTCGAGCTGCGCGCCCGGGTGGAGGCGGCCGGCGTCGAGATCATCGAGTCCCGCTTCACCCACCTCGCCTACGCGCCGGAGATCGCCTCGGCGATGCTCCAGCGGCAGCAGGCGGGCGCGGTCGTGGCGGCCCGGCAGCTGATCGTGGAGGGCGCCGTGGGCATGGTCGAGACGGCGCTGGCCCGGATCACCGAGCACGACATCGTGGAACTGGACCCCGAGCGCAAGGCCGCGATGGTGTCCAACCTGATGGTGGTGCTCTGCGGCGACCGCGCCGCGCAGCCGGTCCTCAACACGGGATCCCTCTACCAGTGACCACCCCCTCCGATCCCCCCGAGGGCAGGGCTCCTCGGCGCAGGCCGCAGCAGCAGCGCAAGCAGGTGCTGCTGCGGCTGGACCCACTGGTGTACGAGGCGCTGGCGCGGTGGGCCAACGACGAGCTGCGCTCGGCCAACGCGCAGATCGAGTTCCTGCTGCGCCGCGCCCTCGCGGAGGCGGGTCGCCTCCCCGGCGAGGCGGGCCCCCTCCCCCGCCGAGGCCGCCCACCGGCCCAGCCCCCCGGCGACTCTCCCAAGTCCGGGTGACACCCCACCCGGGCCCCGGCGCCCACGGCACCCCGGTGACAGAACCGTGACAATGGGCCCCCACCTGGGCTTCCGCGCCCTCCCTCGCACCCTCCCCGGCGCTCTGCACACGCGTTGTATACACGGAGCGTATACACCGTGTGTAGAGTCCTCCGCATGTCCATCGGTCACACCCTTCTCGGGCTCCTGGAGTCCGGCCCCCGCCACGGTTACGACCTGAAGCGGGCCTTCGACGCGACGTTCGGTCACGACCGGCCGCTGCACTACGGCCAGGTCTACTCGACGATGTCCCGCCTGCTGAAGAACGGACTCGTCGAAGTCGACGGCATCGAGGCCGGCGACGGCCCCGAGCGCAAGCGGTACGCGATCACCGAGGCCGGCGTCACCGACGTCGCGCGCTGGCTCGCCACACCGGAGAAGCCGGAGCCGTACCTCCAGTCGACGCTCTACACCAAGGTGGTGCTCGCGCTGCTCACCAGCCGCGACGCCGCCGACATCCTCGACACGCAGCGTTCCGAGCACCTGCGCGGCATGCGCGTCCTCACCGAGCGCAAACGCCAGGGCGACCTGGCCGACCAGCTCATCTGCGACCACGCCCTTTTCCACCTCGAGGCCGATCTGCGCTGGCTGGAGCTCACCGCGGCGCGCCTCGACAAGCTCCGTGAGGCGGTCACCCGATGACGATCCCCGCCGGATCCCTGCTCGCCGCCCGGGACCTGCGCAAGGCGTACGGCCCGACCACCGCGCTGGACGGCGCCGCGTTCTCCATCCACCCCGGCGAGGTCGTCGCCGTGATGGGCCCCTCCGGGTCGGGCAAGTCGACCCTGCTGCACTGCCTCGCCGGGATCGTCACCCCCGACTCCGGCTCCATCACCTACGACGGGCGCGAACTGACCGCGATGAACGACTCCGAGCGCAGCAGGCTCAGGCGCTCGGAGTTCGGCTTCGTCTTCCAGTTCGGCCAGCTCGTGCCGGAGCTGACCTGCGTGGAGAACGTCGCCCTGCCGATGCGGCTGAACGGCACGCCCCGCAAGGAGGCCGAGCGGGCCGCCCTGTCCTGGCTCGAGCGCCTCGAGGTGGACGACGTGCGCGGGAAGCGGCCCGGTGAGGTCTCCGGCGGTCAGGGCCAGCGGGTCGCCGTGGCCAGGTCGCTGGTCACCGGCCCGCGGGTGCTGTTCGCCGACGAGCCGACCGGCGCGCTCGACTCGCTCAACGGCGAGCGCGTGATGGAACTGCTCACCGACGCCGCGCGGTCCACCAACGCCGCCGTCGTCCTCGTCACGCACGAGGCGCGGGTCGCCGCGTACTCCGACCGCGAGATCGTCGTGCGCGACGGGAAGTCCCGGGACATGGAGCACGCCGTATGAGCGGGACGCACTCCGGCGGGACGGAGGGGCAATCGCCCGCCGCCCGTACCGAGTCGAAGGTCCGGGCCGTGGTCCGGGACCTGGGCATGGGCCTGCGGTTCGCCCTGGCCGGCGGGCGTGAGGGATGGGTCCGGGCCCTGCTCACCGGCGTCGGCGTCGGCCTCGGGGTGGCACTGCTGCTGCTCACCGCCGCCATCCCCGGCGCACTGGAGGAGCGGCACCGGCGGGAGGAGGCGCGCCTCGACTGGCCCTTCAACAGCCAGATGGCCGAGTCCGGCGCCGACAACACCCTGCTCGTCGCGCGTGTCGACACCCAGTTCCGGGACCGGGAGATCCGCGGCCGTGTGCTGGAGCCGGAGGGTCCGAAGGCGCCGCTGCCGCCGGGCCTGAAGGAGTTCCCGGCAGCCGGTGACATGGTCGTCTCCCCCGCCCTGAAGGAGTTCCTCGCCTCGGACGACGCACGGCTGCTCCGCGAGCGGCTGCCGTACGACATCGTCGGGACGATCGGCGAGCAGGGACTCATCGGCTCCCAGGAACTCGCCTACTACGCCGGCGGCACGGACCTCGCGGACCGGATCAACTCGGGCACGGTACGCCTCACCGCGCTCGGCTCACCCGAGCCGACCCACGAGGAACTCGACCCGGTGCTCATGCTGCTGGTCCTGGTCGTCTTCGTGGCGCTGCTGACACCGGTCGCCGTGTTCATCGCGACCGCCGTACGGTTCGGCGGCGAGCGGCGCGACCGCAGGCTGGCGGCGCTGCGGCTGGTCGGCTCCGACGCCGCGGCCACCCGGCGGATCGCGGCGGGCGAGGCGCTCGCCGGGTCGCTGCTCGGGCTGGCCCTCGGTACGGTCTTCTTCCTGATCGGACGGGAGGTCGCCGCCTCCGTCGAGATCTTCCGCATCAGCGTGTTCCCAAGCTATCTGAACCCCTCTCCTCTGCTGGCGCTGCTGGTCGCGGTGGCGGTTCCGGCCGCCGCGGTGCTGGTGACGCTGCTCGCACTGCGCGGGGTCGTCATCGAACCGCTGGGCGTGGTGCGCACGGCACGGCCGGCCCGGCGCCGGCTGTGGTGGCGGCTGCTGCTGCCGCTGGCCGGCATCATGCTGCTCTCCCCCATGATCGGACAGGGCCGGGACGGCGGGGAGTTCAACCAGTACCTGGTCATCAGCGGTGTCCTGCTGCTGCTCGTCGGGGTCACCGCACTGCTGCCGTGGCTCGTGGAGACGGTCGTCGCCCGGCTCGGCAAGGGCAGCGTCTCCTGGCAACTGGCAGTCCGCCGACTCCAGTTGAGCAGCGGCACGGCGGCCCGCATGGTCAACGGCATCGCGGTGGCGGTGGCCGGGGCGATCGCGCTGCAGATGCTGTTCGCCGGCGTCGAGGACGACTACACCAAGGCCACCGGGTACGACGTTTCACGGGCCCAGATACAGATCGCCGTACCGAGGGGCGTGGAACTGGCCTCGGTCGCACAGAAGGTGCAGGACACCGAGGGGGTGCAGCACGTCCACGCGCTGTCCAAGGGCCACTTCGGCGACCTGCCCTGGCGACAGGAACCGGAGCGCTTCGCCTCACTGACCGTCGGTGACTGCGCGACCTTGCGCGAGGTGGCGAAGCTCCCCTCCTGCCGTGACGGCGACGTGTTCGCGCTCTCCGGCGCCGAGCACGACACCGACACGCCGTCGCTGAACACGCCGGGCCAGAAGCTGTACCTGGAGGTGCCCGACCCCACCAACCCCTCGGAGTACGGTGAGGACGTCCTCTGGACCGTCCCGAAGGGAGTGAAGCAGGCCCGGTCGATCCCGGACCCGACGACCTACAGACGCGGCGGCTTCCTGATGACCCCGGGCGCGGTGCCGGCGGGGCTGGCGAGCGCGGTCTCCGGCGATCTCTACATCGCGCTCGACGACTCGGTGCCGTACGCCCACGAGTACGTCCGCAACACGGCCGCCGCGATCGACCCGCTGTCCGAGCCGATGGCGTGGCAGGAGAGCGAACGCTCCAACCGCTACGAATCCATCCGTACCGGCCTGTTCGTCGGCGCCGTCTGCGTCCTGGTGCTGATCGGGGCGAGCCTGCTGGTCTCCCAGCTGGAGCAACTGCGTGAACGCCGCAAACTGCTGTCGGCGCTGGTCGCCTTCGGCACCCGGCGGCGCACGCTGAGCCTGTCGGTGCTGTGGCAGACGGCCGTCCCGATCGGCCTGGGGCTGGCGCTGGCCGCGACGGTGGGCGTCGCGCTGGGCGCGGTCCTGCTGCGGATGGCCGGGACCTCGGTACGGGTGGACTGGGCGAGTCTGTTCCAGATGACCGGCATCGGTGCGGGCGTCGTCCTGGCGGTGACCCTGCTGAGCCTGCCGCCCCTGCTGCGCATGATGCGTCCGGACGGCCTTCGCACGGAGTGACCCGGCCCGCCCCCGCCCCGCACCACGGGGCGGGGCGGGGCGGGGGCGGCGGTCAGGCGGCGTCCGGGACGATCCGTACCGGCAGGTCCGCCATCGCCTCCCGGAGGGCCGCCGCCAGTTCCTCGTACTCCGCGGCGCGGGCCGCGCCCGTGCGCATGGCGAGGGCGATACGGCGGGAGGGGGCCGGGTCGGTGAAGCACGCGGTGCGCAGGCGGCCGGCGCGGCTGGTCTCGACCTCGACGGCGGTACGGGGCAGCAGGGTCACGCCCAGGCCCCCCGCCACCAGTTGCACCAGTGTGGACAGTCCCGCCGCCGTCGTGGTGGCCGCGACTCCGGCTCGGCCCGCCTCGCGGCAGATGTCGAGGGCCTGGTCGCGCAGGCAGTGCCCCTCGTCGAGCAGCAGCAGGTTCAGCTCGCGCAGGACCGCACGGGGAAGCCGCACCCGGCCGCCGAGCGGGTGGTCCGGCGGTGTGACGAGCACGAAGTCCTCGTCGAACAGCGGCATTTCGGTCACGCCCTGCGCCCCGTACGAGTACCCCCGCCCGGACCCGCTCGCGGCCGGGGACGCACTCGCCGCCGGGGGCGACACGGCGAGGAGCAGCAGGTCCAGCCGGCCGACGGCCAGCCCTTCCAGCAGGCTCGCGGTCTGCTCCTCGTGCACCTGGAGGTCGAGGTGCGGATAGCGGACGCGGACCTGCCGCAGGACGGTGGGCAGCAGGTACGGCGCCACCGTCGGGATCACCCCGAGCCGGAACACCCCGGTGAACGGTGCCCGCAGCGCCTCCGCCTCCTCGATCAGCGCCCCGACGTCCTCCAGCACCGCCTTGGCCCGCACCGAGAGGCGCTCACCGGCGGGCGAGAGCAGCACCTTGCGCGTCGTACGCTCCACGAGGGTGACACCCAGTGTCTCCTCCAGTGCCGACACGGCCCCCGACAGCGCGGGCTGGCTCATCCCGATGGCCGCGGCGGCGTCCCGGAAATGCAGATGCTCGGCCACTGCGGAGAACGCGCGCAGCTGCGCCAGGCTGGGCTGTCGTCTGCGCCGATTACCCACGGTCACTCATAGGTTCCTCCGATCAACCTGACCGATTGTAGCTATTTCACTAATCAATGCACCCTGTGCCAACATCAATCACGTCCAACCCATGGGAAACCCCTGCAATCCGGGTGTTTCCTCGCTGCAAGGAGAGCCTGTGCTCACTGTTGGTGACAAGTTCCCCGAGTTCGAACTGACGGCCTGTGTCTCACTGGAGAAGGGCAAGGAGTTCGACACGATCAACCACAAGACCTACGAGGGCAAGTGGAAGATCATCTTTGCGTGGCCCAAGGACTTCACCTTCGTGTGCCCGACCGAGATCGCTGCCTTCGGCAAGCTGAACGACGAGTTCGCCGACCGTGACGCCCAGATCCTCGGCTTCTCCGGTGACTCGGAGTTCGTCCACCACGCCTGGCGCAAGGACCACGACGACCTGCGCGACCTGCCGTTCCCGATGATGGCGGACTCCAAGCACGAGCTGATGCGCGACCTCGGCATCGAGGGCGAGGACGGTTTCGCCAAGCGCGCCGTGTTCATCGTGGACCAGAACAACGAGATCCAGTTCACCATGGTGACCGCCGGCTCCGTCGGCCGTAACCCCAAGGAGGTCCTGCGGGTCCTGGACGCCCTGCAGACCGACGAGCTCTGCCCGTGCAACTGGTCCAAGGGCGACGAGACCCTGGACCCGGTCGCGCTGCTGGCCGGGGAGTGACCTGACATGTCGCTCGACTCCCTCAAGTCCCGCCTCCCGGACTACGCCAAGGACCTGAAGCTCAACCTGGGCTCGGTCATCGGCAACTCCGGCCTTCCCGCCCAGCAGCTGTGGGGCACGGTGCTGTCGACCGCGATCGCCTCGCGCTCGGCCATCGTGCTGCGCGAGCTGGAGCCCGAGGCGAAGGCGAACCTGTCGCCCGAGGCGTACACGGCGGCGAAGGCCGCCGCCGCGGTGATGGCGATGAACAACGTCTTCTACCGCACCCGCCACCTGCTGTCGGACGACGAGTACGGCACGCTGCGCGCCGGCCTGCGGATGAACGTCATCGGCAACCCGGGCGTCGACAAGGTCGACTTCGAGTTCTGGTCGTTCGCGGTGTCCGCGATCAACGGCTGCGGACAGTGCCTCGACTCCCACGAGCAGGTCCTGCGCAAGGCCGGCGTCGAACGCGAGGTCATCCAGGAGGCGTTCAAGATCGCCGCGGTGGTCCAGGCCGTCGCCGCCACGCTGGACGCGGAGGCGGCTCTCTCGGAGTAACTCCGTAACTCCGCGGACCCTCCCTCCTCATCCGCAGCGGGCCCGATCACCACGACGGTGACCGGGCCCGCTGTCGTGCACCACCGCCGTGCCACTCCCGCACTAACCCCGTGTGTCCTCCAGCGGAACCGGCCCCGGCGGGGCCGGCGGCTCCGGAGGTGCCGGGGGCACCTCCGGTACCGGGGGCGCCGGCGGCCCGTGGTGGCTCATGGCCGCCGAAACCGCCGTGGCGCCCCGGGGCCCGGGGGCGAGACGTACGGCCGCCTCCTGCGAGTACGCACGCAGATAGCCCACGACGGTGTTCGTCACCGCGACCAGCGGTACGGCGACCACCGCACCGCCGATCCCGGCCACCATCCCGCCGGTCGCGACCGCCAGCACCACCGCGAGCGGATGGACGCGCACCGCGCGGCCCAGGATGAACGGCTGGAGGATGTGGCCCTCGATCTGCTGCACCGCCAGGACCACCACCAGCGTCATGACCGCCGTGAACACGCCCTGGGTGACCAGCGCGACGACGACGGCCAGCACCCCCGACACCACCGCACCGACGAGCGGGATGAAGGCGAACAGGAAGATGAAGACGGCGAGCGGCACCGCCATCGGCACGTCCAGGAAGTAGATGCCGAGGCCGATGAAGATCGCGTCGATCAGCGCCACTATCACCGTGCCGCGCACATACGCCGTCAGCGTCCGCCACGCGGCCGGCCCCGCACCGGCGACACCCGGGCGGGCGGCGGCGGGCACCAGCTTCAGCGTCCACTCCCAGATGCGCTTGCCGTCGTAGAGCAGGAACAGCGTCGAGAAGACCGCGAGCAGGATGCCGGTGAGCGCCTCGACGACGACGGTCACGCCCTCCAGGCCCGCCGAGGTGATCTGCTCGGTGTTGGCGCCGACCGCCTCACGCAGGTTCTTGGCGATCTCGTTGATCTGCTTGTCGGTGACGTGGAAGGGGCTGTTGAGCAGCCAGTTGCGCAGCTCGTCGATGCCGTCCTGGATCTGGTCGGAGAGGTGGTCGATGTTCTCCATGACCTGCCAGGTCACGAACCAGCCTATGAGGCCGATGACGACGAACCCGAACAGCGCGGTCAGCGCCGTGGCCGGGCCGCGCGGCAGCCCGAGCTGCCGCAGCCAGGCCACCGTCGGCTGCAGCAGCGCCGTGATCAGCAGCGCGGAGACGAAGGCCAGCACCACCAGTTGGACGGCGCCGATGACCCGCATGAGCACCCAGACCGTGCCCGCGAGCACCAGCAGGCGCCAGCCGGCCTCGGCGGCGACCCGTACGCCCCACGGCACGGCCTGGGCGGGGTCCGGGCGGGAGGGTATGACATGAGCCGGAGCAGAAGCGTGCCCGGAATCGGCTGCGGGGGTGTGGCCGCCCGGCAGCTCGGGGGCCCGGTCGGCGGGTGCGGCGGCCGGTTCGGTCGGCTCGATCGCCTCGGCGTGCTCCGGAGTGTCCCGGCTCTCCCGTTCCATCTCGGCGCGGCGCTCTTCCAACCGCCTGCTCACTTCGGTCAGTCGGGCTCCGACCCGGCCGAGCCATCCTGGCACTCGTGACATGACCCGTCCCTTGCCCCCGTTTCGCACCACCACTCCCCCTGGAGTCGTCGCTCCGACCGTACATGGCGAAAGCCCCACACCTTGAGGACGGTGTGGGGCTCTGCCGAGGTTGAGCGGGACCGCGGGACGGTGGGTCCGGCACGATCCAGGAAGCCTAGTACCAGTGGTTGGCCTGCCAGAACGACCAGGCGCCACAGGGGCTGCCGTAGCGCTCGTTCATGTAGCCGAGGCCCCACTTGATCTGGGTGGCCGGGTTGGTCTGCCAGTCAGCGCCGGCCGAGGCCATCTTGGTGCCCGGCAGCGCCTGGACGAGACCGTAGGCACCGGAGGAGGGGTTCATGGCTTTGTAGTTCCAGGTGGACTCGCGCTGCACGATGTTGCTGAAGCACTGGAACTGGTCGCCCGGAATCATCTGCCGGGCCATCGCCTGGACCTGGGCGACGGTGTACGAGCTCTGGACCGCGAAGTCGGAGGCGGAGGCGGACGCGGACGCCGTCTTGGTGCGGCTGGCGGCCTTCTCGGCCTCCGCGCGCTCCTTGGCCTCCTTCGCGGCCTGGGCTTCCTTGGCCGCCTGCTCGGCGGCTTCCTTCTTCTTGGCGATCGCGGTCTCGGCGGCGGCCTTGCGGGCTGCCTCCTCCGCGTCCTTCTTGGCACTCGTGTCCGCGGCGATGGCCATGGTTTCGGCCTGCTGCGTCAGGGATGCGGTCTGCACCTGGGCCTGCTGGCCCGCGGGGATGTCCGCGAGCAGCGTGGTGCCGGCTGCCGTCGCCTCGAGGTCGTCGTTGGTCTGCGCGGTACTGCCCGACGCAACACCGACGACGCTTCCGACAGCGGTGACCGCCGTGGCCGAGGCCACTGCGAATCCCCGGACCGAAATCCGGCTCACACGGTTTCCTTCCAGCATCGACCGCTTCGGTGACCCTCGCGGACGCAATCGTGCCCCTGGCACTGGCCTCCCCAACTCGGGTCACGGGAGGCACGGGCCCGGTGGGCAACTCCCGAACGGGAGCGCCGCGTGGTGCTCGGGCGGCATACGACGACGCTATGCAGTTGGCGCTGGTGCCTGTGTGGTGCCCTACCGCTGGGGGTGAGGCTGTGTCGCATGCGGGGCCTGACAGGAGTGAGACTCTGCCGTAATCCGGAGGCGCGAGGCAATTCCATCACGCGTGTGAAAGCTCACATCTCGTTTGTCCCTGGAGATTCCCGGAAAGCCGCACGCGCGCCGACGCCGCCCGGCTAGGCTCTTCGCCTTTCCGGACGGCGCCAACTGCCGTGCTGTCGAACCCTGTTCGGAGGCAGGACCAAAAGGGCCCACCTGACCCACAAGGCCCTTTGAAGGACTCTCCCGGCCTATCGTCCCAATGAGCCCGATAGACCTCGACATGCCCGATAGAACCCGGACGGCCCATCAGGGTCGGATCAGGTTCATATCAGGAGTGGACGTGTCAGAGCTGCCCGTCCTCCAGCATTTCGGTCACGAGGGCGGCGATCTGGGACCTCTCGGACCGGTTCAGGGTCACGTGCGCGAAGAGCGGATGTCCCTTCAGCTTCTCGACGACGGCGACCACACCGTCGTACCGGCCCACCCGGAGGTTGTCCCGCTGGGCGACGTCGTGGGTCAGGACGACCCGCGAGTTGGCGCCGATCCGGGACAGAACGGTCAGCAGCACGTTCCGTTCCAGTGACTGCGCCTCGTCGACGATCACGAACGCGTCGTGCAGCGAGCGGCCCCGGATGTGCGTGAGCGGCAGGACCTCCAGCATGCCGCGCGCGGTGACCTCCTCGATGACCTCACGGCTGGTGACCGCCGACAGCGTGTCGAAGACGGCCTGCGCCCAGGGGCTCATCTTCTCGGCCTCGCTGCCGGGCAGATAACCGAGCTCCTGCCCGCCCACCGCGTACAGCGGGCGGAAGACCATCACCTTCTGGTGCTGCCGGCGCTCCAGCACGGCCTCCAGGCCCGCGCACAGCGCCAGCGCCGACTTGCCGGTGCCGGCCCGGCCGCCCAGGGACAGGATCCCCACGTCCGGGTCGAGCAGCAGGTCGAGCGCGATCCGCTGCTCGGCGCTCCGGCCCTTGATGCCGAACGCCTCCCGGTCGCCGCGCACCAGACGGACGTCGCCCTCGGGCGTGACCCGGCCGAGGGCCTTGCCGCGCTCGGACTGGATGGTCAGCCCCGTGTGCACGGGCAGGTCGGCCGCTTCGGGCACGTGGATGTGCCCCTCCTCGAAGAGGACGTCCACCTGCTCGGCGGGCAGGTTCAGTTCGGACATCCCGGTCCAGCCGGAGGCGTCCGTGACGGCGAGCTCCGCACGGTACTCCTCGGCGAGGAGGCCCACGGAGGACGCCTTGATCCTGAGCGGGAGGTCCTTCGACACCACGGTGACGTCGAATCCCTCGGCCTGCAGGTTGCGGGCGACCGCGAGGATGCGGGAGTCGTTGTCCCCCAGGCGGTAGCCACTGGGCAGCACGCCGGGGTCCGAGTGGTTGAGCTCGACACGCAGGGTTCCGCCGAGGTCCCCGATCGGAAGGGGGGCGTCGAGGCGGCCGTACCTCACCCGGTAGTCGTCGAGCAGGCGCAGCGCCTGCCGGGCGAAGTAGCCGAGTTCGGGATGGTTCCGCTTGGCCTCCAACTCCGTCACCACGACAACGGGAAGCACGACCTCGTGCTCGTCGAAGCGGCTCAGGGCGTTGGGGTCGGCCAGCAGGACGCTGGTGTCGATGACGTAGGTGCGCCGGTCGGGCTTGTGGCGCTGTGTGCTGGTCACCACGGAAGGACGTACCCCCTCGGAAGAGGTCGGGGAGCGACGGAGCGGAGCTGGACCGGTTGACGGCGCCGATGCACGGGCCGAGAACCGGCCCTCCGCTGCTTCGTCCGTGCCGTGACCGCACGGTCGGGCTGGTGCAAAGGGCCTCCCGGGCGGACGGCCCCGGGCCGCCCGCTGAGATCCGACACCCGTGGTTCGGGCGTCGACCTGTCTGAGTTATGCCCTCGAACAATCGCCGTCATGCCAGACCGCACGACGGCGTCCCGATGAACTCCCCGTTACGCGGGGACGGCCTCAGCCGCCGAAACGCCGGTGACGAGCGGCGTAGTCACGCAGGGCCCGCAGGAAGTCGACCTTGCGGAAGGCCGGCCAGAAGACCTCGCAGAAGTAGTACTCCGCGTGAGCGGTCTGCCAGAGCATGAATCCGGACAGCCGCTGTTCGCCACTCGTACGGATGACGAGGTCCGGGTCGGGCTGGGCCTTGGTGTAGAGGTGACGCCCGATCATGTCGACGTCGACGGCCTCGGCGAGCTCCTCCATCGAGGTGCCCTTCTCGTGGGCCTCGAGCATCATGGAGCGCACCGCGTCGGCGATCTCCTGGCGACCGCCGTACCCGATGGCGACGTTGACCACTATGCCGTCGACCTGCGCGGTGGCCTCCTCGGCCTCCTTGAGCGTGGTCTGCATCCCGGACGGCAGCAGGTCGGGCGTGCCGACATGGTGCACCTGCCAGCGGCCGTCGGTGCCGAGGGTGCGTACGACGTCCTCGATGATACCGAGGAGCGGGACGAGTTCCTCCTCCGGCCGGTCGAAGTTGTCCGTCGACAGCAGCCAGAGCGTGACGACCTTGACGTCGGTCTCGGTGCACCAGCCGAGGAACTCCCCGATCTTGTCCGCGCCGGCCCGGTGGCCGTGGACGGTGCTGGAACCGGAAGCCTTCGCCCAACGGCGGTTGCCATCCATGATGACGCCGATGTGCTTGGGCACCTGAGCGGGGTCCAGGTGGCCTTCCACCCGGCGCGCGTACAGCCTGACCAGCAGGCCGCGCAGCTTGTCGCGCAGGTTCACGTGATCGTCAGCCCCTCCGTACGGATCGGACAGGAGCGGCACCCGCCGCGATCCACGGCATGCGGCACGCTCTCGGCCGCGGGCGAATCCTGTCCCTCTGGCAGCCCCCGGACGCGAAGCCTACCCCCGCGGGGGTAGGGCCCAGAAAAACGGGCCGGTCCGTGGGGGGGATACGGACCGGCCCGAGGGGGGGTTTCCACCATAACCCTTCGTAAGTGATGCTGCGCGCATCGGCGGGCCACAACTACTCTCCGGAACCGCCCGGCAACACCCCGACGCCTACGGAATCCCGCATTCCAGGCACTTCGATGACAGAAATGAAGCCGCTCCCCCGGGAAGAAACAGGAAATACACGGACATCGCGCCCGGCGTGGCGCGACCTGCCCGCGACCGGCCCCCACCACACCAACACTTCCAGCCGTCCCCCCGACGGGTGACCCCACCAGGAACGCCCACTTGACCCCGCCCCGCCGACGGGACGACGGGACGGCGGGACGGCGGGACGACAGGGCGACGGACTGAAGAATGGCCCCCGATCGAAGCGACGGAGGCAATGAAAGCGATGGAGAGGTCGCGCAGTCCCCTCCACTGCGCACCCCCTCCCGCGCAGCTTTGCTCACGCGAATCTCGGCGACGTGAACACCGTCCGACCAACGGCCTAAACCGAACCACACGGCGATCGAGAAGAAACCGCCTACGACACCGCTGTCCCCACCCGCGGTGCCACTTCCTCCGCCGCGAACCGCACGAACCCCTCCGGGTCCGGCTCGTCCCCCGTCGGCTGGAGGACCACGGAGTCGGCCCCCGCCTCGGCCAGCCGCTGAACCGCCTCGGCGACGGCGCCGGCCTCCCCGGCCACACCGAGACCGGGTTCGGAGCCGACGCCTTCGGCGATCAGCTCGGCCCGGAGCCGCTCGTGGGCGCCGGGCCCGGTGGCGGTGAGGAGGTAGACGACGACTCTGTGCCGCCCGGCATCCCGCCCTGCCGCCACCCGCCCCTCCTCGATGAGCCGCCGGGCACGCCGCACACCCTCGGGTGAGGTGGACGCGGTAAGGACAGTGCCCTCGGCGACCTCACCGGTGAGCCGCAGGGTAAGCGGTCCGGTGGCCCCGGCCAGCACGTCGACGGCCCCCTCGGGCGGCCAGTCGAGGGCGACGTCGTCGAGCCTGACGTACCGTCCCTCCATGGTGAGCCGCTCCCCGCGCAACAGGGCCCGCAGCGCCACGAGATGCTCCCGCAGCAGCGTCACCGGCGACTCGACCCGCGCCCCGACCTGCCCCATCCAGTCCTGCACCCCGTGCCCGACGCCGAGCACGGCTCGCCCGGGGAACATCCGGTGCAGGGTGGCGGCCTCCATGGCGGTAACGGCGACGTTCCGCAGCGGCACGGGGAGCAGCCCGACCCCGATCCGCACCCGTTCCGTCCAGGCCAGGGCGGCAGCAGCCGTGGAGATCCCACCCTCCCGGAAACAGTCCTCCCACAACCACAACTCACCCAGCCCGGCATCCTCCGCACGACGAACAACAGCCCGAAGCCGCTCAGGAGCCAACTGCGGCCGGAACACAGCACCAAGTGTGGTCATGGGGCTGTACCTACCCGGCGGATCCCAGCCGCCCACACCCGGCCGGCCCCCTCTCCCCTCTACGGCCTTTCAAAGCTGACGCTTTCGGCGATCACCCGCAGAATCGCCCGGTACTCCGCGCGCCGGGCCAGAGCCGTGGTGGTGAGCGTGAGCACGGCGAGCCGTCGGCAGTCCGGGTGCGGCAGATGGGCATGCATCTGAAGCAGCGGACGCCGCGGCAGACCACTCCCGCTTGCCGGAGTGGAACCCACCTCGCTGAACGAAGCAAGCCCGGCGGCCAACTCGACGAACTCGACCCGCACATGCCCACCACCGGACGCCACGGCACGCGCCGCCGTGACACCCCTGGGCGCGGGGGCGGTCTCCCGCCAGGAAACCGTGAAGAGCGAAAACAACAACTCGCCCGCCCCACCGACATCATCCCGATGCAACCCAACAGAACAGTGCACCGTACCGACTTCCCGAAGGGCAGCCAGAAGCTGCTGCCCGGCGGCAAAAGCCGCAATGAACTGCTGGCGAGCCAGCGAATCCCTCGACGTTCCCAGAAACGGAGCAGCTGCCTCCCTTAAGGAGTCCGCCGCTTGTGATTCAGGGGCAGGAAGCAAAGAATCGAGGGGAAGTGCACTGAACCCAGCAGGTTCAACAAACCAGAGCGCAGCGTGCGGATCATCGAACGAGTCATGGAGGAGGATTTCCGAGTTGGCCACAAATAGTTCCAAGATGGTCAGGGGTGAGCAGGGTGAACTCCGACGCGTCGCCCACGCTCCACGTCCTCCGCTGTAGCCCCCCATTTCCCGAATCTTTCACTGTCTTGCGAGGCCATCCGCTGCTCAAGGACATGCAGCCGACGAGGGGCGGTGCCGTTACTCTGAGATGCGGCAATTATCCCGATGAAACGGGGGTCACCAACAAACCAGATCTTTTCGATTTCCGCCTTCAACGCAGGCTTGGCACGGGGTGACATTCTCCGGTGCCACCATTCCGTGCGATGGTGCCGAGAGAATACGAGCGGAATTTTGTGTTCAGGACGGGAGGGGTTGGAAAACTCAAACCATCCATAATGCCTGCAGGGAACTTCAGGATGCTGCGTCAGCCCACATGTGACCCCCCGAATAATATGCCACGGGTACGTTCGCATAATGCGTCTCATTCGGAGAGCTGGGGAGAAATAAAACAGCTGCACTATTGTCCTGTAGAAGGAGTAACAGAGAGGAAGCGCGAAGAGAAAGGAAAATCCTGGAGAGAGGTGCACAGCCAGCACATAAAGTAGGGAAACCCAGGTGAAAGCCCAGCCCAGCAGCCCTACAGAGTTCATCATCATGTGCCTCATGTAGGACCGACGGGTGGGAGGGTGATCCCAAGCCACATGAAACTCCTCAGGATTCACGGGCCCCCTTTCGCTTGCGTCGATGTTAGAAGGCATGGCGAACGATGTTGAAGATTCCTCCGTTGTCCAGGATGAGTCGCGTGCCGTCGATACCTGCGACACTGCCGTCCTTGATGCCGTCGTCGTCCGCGTCCACAACCTTGTTGTAGAGTCCAAACCCAGCAGTGCCCACGCCGGCCAGCCCGGAAATGACCGTCACCGTGTTTGCCGCTGCCGCAGGATTGCTGAAACTCCGGACAGCTCGCCCCACCAGAGGGTTGTCCAGCCGAGTAATAATCTGCATGCTATCCATGGTCTTCGTGCCAAAAATTGCGGCTTTTTGCGCGTGCGAGAGTGCCCCTCCTCCAGCCCGAATGGCGTTCACCGTTCCCTTTGCTCCCGCAGCAGCCGCTCCAAGACCAGGCACCGTTCCCGCCGCATCGGCACCTACCGATACCAGGTTGCTCCAGAAGTCAGCGTCTAACTCGCCTTTGGTGAATCCATCCCTCAAAGACTCGAGGGTCTCGGGGTTCGCGAAGAGGCGGAGACTGAGTGCAACAGCACTCAGTCCGGACGCCGTGAGCATTAAGGCCGCCACCATCGCCAACCCCAGCGGACCTGCAAAGAGAATTGCCACGACTCCTGCGACACCCGCCAAGAAACTGAGGATGTCCGGCAGGTTGTCCGTCAGCCAGTCGAGTGCCTTGTCGAACATGCCTGGCTCATGAGGGGCCAGCTTCCTCGTCGCATCTCGGATCTTCTGCGCACGGTGTCCGGCCTGGCGCTCATGTTCCTCGGCCAACCTTTTCGCCTTGCCGATGACCTTGTCGAGTGCAGCCTGCGCCTCTTCGACCTCGGCGTTGGCACGGGTCAGTGCCCGCTGTGCCGCACCATCCCCGGTTCCCTTCTTCTCAAGGTCGGGGTGGTCCTCCGCCTTGAGAGCACGCCCCTTCGCCCGGTCCACCGCGGCCTGTGCCTCTTCGGCATCGTTCTCCAGTCGCTTCGCACGCCGCTGGAGGTCGTCCAACTCCGCTTCCCAGCAGCTCAGTTGCTTGGTCGCCTTACGAATGGACCGGGCTGCGTTCCTCAGGTTCAGCGGCAACGGACCGTCGTCGAGCTGTTCGCGGAAGGCGACGGCGGCGTCGCCCTTCCAGTAGCTGCCGTCCAGCAACTTGGTGACCAGTCCGTGGGCGTCCTCGAGGACTTTCGCGCAACCGCTCAGCTTCTTGTGCAGTCCGCGAATGGTCTCGGTGTCCCCCGGTACGGGGTTGAACCCCAGGTGTGGATAGTCGGGGTACGGGATGCGGGGCGCCGACTTGAGCCCCTGGGGTTTTCCGAGGTCGGCCCTCGACTTCGGATCGAGAGCCGCGCCGGTGTCGTCGATCTGGGTGACGGTCACGGACGGCCACCCCCGCCCTTACCGGCTCGGGACCGTTGGAGCGCGGCTTCCAGGGCCTTGTCGACTTCGAGGTAGCTGTCCTTGCTCTTGCCGATGATCTCGGCGAGGTCCTCGGTCTGTTTGCCGATCTCCTCGGCTCCGTACTTCCAGTCGTCCTGAAAGTACTCGCAGGCTCGGTCGAGATCGTCCGTACCGAGCCCGGTGACGGTCGCGTCCGCGAGCGCCTGCCGCACACCCCGCAGCGAACTCGACGACTTGCGCAGCGACTTCATGAACCGCCCGAGTTCATCCCCGTCAACGACCAACCGCGGCTCAGCCATGGGCTCGTCCCGTCTCCCGATCCACCTGCACCAACGGGAGGAACGAGAGGCCCCGACTTTCGTAGCGCCCCCGCAGAACAGGGCCCTCGTTAGGAGGAGCGCGTTTCGGACAACAGAGGCGGAGGGGGCGCGTTCAGCGGTTGATGGCTTGGATCTCCTGGACGACGACGTCCTGGGTGGCTCCGAAGCTCCCGTCGGGAAGGTCTCCGCCCGCGCCGCCGGTGCCCGTCCACTCGATCTTCCAGGTGACCGTGGCCTGGAGCGGGAAGGTGCCGTCGCCCGAGGAACGCAGGTACTTCACACCGCAGGGCGGGGTCTGCTCCGCCTTGCCCTTGGCGTAGGGCTCACCGATGCGGCCGCCGTTGATCTCGCAGACGCCGGAAGCCGGGAACGTCTCGGCGTCGGGCGTGCCCGGCTCGATCTCCAGCGAGACCGGTTCCGCCGTGGCCGTCGCCTCGATACCGATCACCGGTACCGACGCGGTGACCGAGACCGGCTTGAACTCCGCTCCGTCCAGCCACGCCCACGTTGGAAGGTTCACCTTGGCCGCCTCGGCCGGAGCCAGCGTCACCTCTGTCCCGGGGACCCGAATCTCGGAGTAGGCAAGTTCCGCCAGGATCTCCGGAGTGACGGCGTTCTCGATACCGGCCGGCGGCGGGTCGCCCTGGTCCACCCAGAAAATTTGTTCCTCGCAGGAGTCCCAACCCGGCGGGAAGTCCTCATCGACAAACGAGTCCCAGAAGTAGCCCTTGCCGGCCTTGTCCTTGTTGAAGTCCTTGTACGGGTGGCCCTTGACGTACCGGTCACGTTGCTTGGCGTCCCACTCATGCCCCGTGGAACCAGCCTCCCAGATCGGCTCCAGGTACTTTTGCAACTGCTCCGGCGTGTACTTCGGGGCATACCAGCACGGAGGCGGCGTCCATGACGTGGACGGCGTCAACGCACCGGCGGAGCGACCACTCCCGTTCTTCGAACGGTCGAACACCACACCGCCGACAGTGACGGAAACAGTGCCGTCGCCACTGGTGTCAGCGTGCTGCTCCGTTTCGCCATCCGTCGCGCCGCCGAAGCCCTTCTCCGCATACGCAGGGGCAGCAGCGGTGAGGATGAGAGTGACAGCAAGCCCGAGGGGAACCAACAGGCCATCGCGCCGCATCAAGGCTGACACTTTGCACTCCCTCTCTGGGAGATCAGCCGCTCGGTAACCCACACGCCGTCCTTATTCTTGCGCAGAGTACCGGCATAGACGACGTAGGAGTCCTTACTCACCGAAGTGACGTCGGTCTTTCCAGTCTCCAGGAACTTATTGAACGCCTTACTCTGGTCCTCGCAGTACACGAGAGAGGCCGTTCCGTCATCTTTTATGGCCACGCTCTCGCTGTAGAAGCGGGTCAAGCCCGTCGTGCGTGCCTTGTGATCGACAAAGTCCTGAATGTACTTCTGGCTCCCGGCAGCAGCCGCGCCCTCGGAGTAGAAGCGGTAGGCCTCATGGAGCGGATCCTGCTCGGCGATAGCCATGTCTACAGCCTTGATGCGCTGCTCGGCATCGCTGAGCAGCGCATCCTCGTCCGCATCGCCGGTCTTCTCCCATTCGAACTTGTACGTGACGTCCGACGGCAACTCAATCTTCGGGCGGCCCTCGGCGGCCGGGGCTGATTCGCTCGGCGAGGCCGACTTCTCATCGCCCGTGTCAGCGCCCGCGATCGCGTCGCTGTCCTTGGCGGGGCTCTCGTCGTCGCTGCCGCACGCGGAGAGCGTCAGGGCCGCGGCGGCGGTCAGCGCGAGTGCTGCGAGCAGGGTAGGGCGGCGGTTCACGGTCGACTCCCGGTGGGGCGAGACTTCTCTCGAGCGAACCAACGCTATCCAGCGAGGCGTGACGACACCAGTGAGGAAGGTGACGACTCGCCGGACGTATCCGGCCAAATCCCGTGCCATCCAACTCACTTGGAACGTTTCCGTTGCGCCCGCCGCCCCTGCGGTGCCCCATCTCGCCGCGGACCTGGACGCGGCCGTCGAGAGCCTGACCGAGACCGCCCAGACCCTGGCCGCCCTTGCGACCCGAATCCGCAGGGGACAAGGGACCTCTTTCCCGGCGGATCGTGTCGGCCGGAACCCTGGGTCACAGCCCGCAGGAGCCGCGGTCGAGGTGGAAGTACCGGGCGTTGGCCCAGCGGCACAGCCCGATACCGACGGCGACGCCGACGATGGTGACCAGGGCGGGCAGGTATCCGCTGGCGACCTGGATGATCGGGATTGCCGGGCAGCCACCCGAGATCGCCCAGCCCGTACCGAACAGCACCGCGCCGGGTATCACACCGGCGTGGATGCGCCCCGGGGTGCGGCGGACCCGCAGCAGAGCGAACACGCACACGATGATTCCGACGGCACCCGCGAAGGAGAAGAACATGCGCAGGTCCTGGAAGGTGAACATGCGGTTCAGCTCGGCGTAGTCCCCGAAGCCGATGTTGGTGACGGTGTAACCGAGGGCCAGTCCGGTGATGATGTTGGCCAGCAGGATCGTTCCCCGGGTACGCATCAGATCACCTTCCACAAGAGGAACGACACCGCGACGGCGGTACCGAAGAAGACAGCGGTCGCCACGATGCTGACCGGGCGCAGACGCCCGCAGCCGCTGAGTCCGTGGCCGGAGCTGCATCCGCCGGCCAGTCGGGTGCCGAAGCCGACCAGCACGCCGCCCAGGAACAACAGGCCGATCATGGCAGCCGAGTTGGCGGTGACCAGGTCCTTGAAACCGGGGCCCATGTCGAAGCGGAGCTGGAACCGCCCGGAGGTGACCGCGGCGATCAGTCCGCCGAGGAAAATCGACACCAGCAGGGCAGCCTGGGTGACCAGCGGGACCGGACGCAGGCTCGCGGCCGACGGGCTCTCACTCGGCGTCGGTTCGTTGTCCGACTCCAGCGGCTGCGGCTTCCCGTACGCAACCGGCGGCGAGGTGGCCACGCCGGAGCCGGGGCCGGGGCGGGTACCGAAGTGTTCCGCGGTGGCTGCGGCGAGCGCGTCGGCGAGAGCTTGATCGTCGGCGAACTCCTCGTCCATCCGCTCGATGCGGCGTTCGCTGCGCCAGTGCAACACGCGGTCCCACGCCGACGACACCCCGAGAGACCGATCGGTGAGGAGGGTGTAGGTGATGGTGACCAGAGCAAGTCCGACAGCGCCTGCCCACCAGGGCCAGTAGGTACTCATGCGGGGCCTCTCATCCAGTCGGCGAGTCGGGCCCACCAGCCGCGCTTCGAGCGGGGGGCTCTCCGCGTGTGCCGTGCGACGCGGTCCGGCGGGTGGGGCGTCTGTATGCGTGGTGACGGTTGGTGATGCAGGGCGGGGGCCGACGGGGGTACCGGCTCAAACGGGGGCACCCTCTCCGGCGCCGGCGGCGGGGTCTGCCGGGGCGCCTGGCTCGGGTTGGCCCCGCCGGGTCCGTTCGCGTCGGCCCCGTTCGCGCCGGGTCCGTTCGCATCAGCCACGGGTTCGAGATGCCGTGCACGGGCTCCGTTGGGCAGCAGGCTGATGGGCACGGGCTCGCCGGTGAGTGCCAACTGGTAGCGCGCGCAGTCGTGCCACTGGCCCACGCTGTCGCAGTAGTAGTCGCGCCAACCTTGCAAGCTCGCCCTGAGGAGCGGGAAAAGGGGACATCCTGCGGCGTGCGAGCAACTCACGTCGCTCCCTCCTGACCGGCGCACACCGCCCGTTCGGGGTGGGCGGTTGCCGTTCTCGGTGTTTGTCCTGGCTGCGCTTGGTCGACGATCTCAAAGAGTCCAGAATGTAGGCGCAACGCCATACTCCGACTTTCCGTCACCACGTTCAGGCGTGATGCAACCACTGTTCCGGTATCCCGGGCAACTTCAGGAGGATTTTCCAGCAGACCAGTTGACAGCACGCGGTCAGTTGCGCCAAGCGGAGAATATGCCCGTCCATCTCTCTTGTCCGGACATTCGGGAGGCATCGTCGAGGCCGCTTGGATCACGCTTCGGCCTGATAACCGCGCTCCCGCTGAAGTAATTCCGTCACTCATGGAGAGGCTGCAAACATCGGAGCCATTTGTGACGTGTGTGTGAATATCTCAGATCACTGATGAAGAAGTTGTCGAAGGGGAGTCATGTGCCAACGTGCTGTCTGTCGGTCGTGCCGGAAGGTGACCTACGAGGGCTGCGGGAGACATGTGGAGCAGGTGCTCGCGGGTGTGCCCACGACTCAGCGGTGCGCGTGTGAGCCTGCGGGGCGCATGGGTACGCGCACGGCCGAGGCGATGTCTCGATCGGGACCGGCGCCGAGCCGGCCGGGGGGTGGCCGGTGGGCCCGGCTCGTCGACTGGGTGAAGCGCCCGTCGTGAGACGACAGCCGGAAGACGCCGAGCGGGAATTGGGTTAGGTCATCGGCCACCGCGATCGTCAGGGTGGCCCTGGCCGCCCTCCCCCGTCCCGCCAACCGCGCAGGAGCTGACTTCCGGGGCCTGGCGGGGATAGGTTCGGCGTGGACGGTTGATCGTTCGGTGGTGGAGTGAAGGGGTGGGGTGGGTCGCTGATGGCGCGCTGGCATGACGGGCGTGGGGAGTTGGTCATCCCCGGCGACGACGACCGGTCTGCTGCGCGCGTGCCGCTGGAGATCGCCGGCTCCTATCGGGCTCGTACCAAGGGGCTGTTGGGACGGGACGCCCTCGACGGCGCGCTGCTCCTCTCCCCCGCCAACAGCATCCACACCTTCCGTATGCGCATGTCCATCGACGTCGCCTACCTCGACCGGCGTCTCCGCGTCATCGCCGTACGCACCATGCCGCCGGGGCGGCTCGGGCTGCCGAGGATCCGGGCGCGGCATGTGATCGAGGCGGAGGCCGGGACCATGGCGGGGTGGGGCCTGCGGGCAGGGGTGCGGGTAGAGGTGGTGCGGGAAGGGGAGTGACGGGGCCTCTACGGCTTTCCGTCCACGTATGCGGACGCGCCTTCCCTGGGCAGGACCGCCCACATGCGGGTGCCTCCGCCCGGCTCCCGCGCGTCGCCGAAGCCCCAGTCGCCGGCGCACGCCCTGACGACGCATGCGAGCACCCTGAGTGCGGTCCGCCGGCGGGCGTCACACGAGGCCGCCAGGCGGGGGTGCGTGTGGCGGGGGTGTGCGTCGTAGAGGACCACGCGCAGGGTGTCGTCCCGGTAGCGGAGGGACACGTACACCTGGGCTGCGGGGGCCAGGCGGCATGCACAGGCGGCCAGTTCGCCCACGACCTGTACCGCCGCGTCGGTCATGTCGTCCAGGCCGTGGGCCCGCAGGATCGACCGGGTGGCGGTGCGGGCGATGGCGGGGCTCTGCAGGACCGGGGGGAGGGTGAGGCTGTAGTTGAGAGTGGCGGGGGTCTGCGGAGTGGGCGGCTTGTCGATGGGGGCGACGATCGGGCAGAGGGCGGTCGATTCGGGCATGGCAACTCCTTCGGACAACAGGTGGTCGTGGCTCCGCCCAGTGGCTCGTCTCCCTGACGCGAACGCGCCCCTCCCAGGGCAGGAGAGTGCGGGCAGGCTCGCGCGATGCCCTTCCGGATCGGTGCGGGTCGTAGTCGACCTGTCACGGAAGGTAGAAGAGATGGGGTCACAATGTCCATTGATCCATTGATAATTACCCCCATCGATGGGTGGATCGGCAGCACCGCTCCACGGCAGACTTCGTCTCGACAGCGACAGGAGGGGCGGCATGGCGACGAGGAACTTGCCGACTGAGCGGCAGAAGCGGCTTGGTGC
Organism: Streptomyces sp. NWU339; assembly: GCF_003143855.1. Taxonomy (GTDB): domain Bacteria; phylum Actinomycetota; class Actinomycetes; order Streptomycetales; family Streptomycetaceae; genus Streptomyces. The sequence continues at coordinate 99,684 of NZ_QFRK01000002.1, read as the reverse complement.
AGAGATGCGCAAGATGAGGCTGGCGGCGGGCGTCACCACGGAGTACGCGGCCGGGCTGCTTGGCATTGACCGAACCCGGCTGTCCAACATGGAGTCGGGCATCCGTCCCTTCTCGGCCGAGCGCGTTCGCACGCTGGCCTGCAACTACGCCTGTGGCGACATCGGTTATGTCGAGGCTCTGGCCATCATGGCGGACCACAAGGAACGGGGATGGTGGGAGCAGTACCGGGGCACGTTGCCCGCCGGGCTGCTGGACATCGCCGAGTTGGAATGGCATGCCACTCGAGTGCGCACTGCGCAGGTCATGCACGTGCCAGGGCTGCTCCAGAGCGAGGAGTACGCCCGAGCGGTGTTCGCCGCGGTGCTCCCGCCGTTGAGTCGGCTCGAGGTCGAACTTCGAGTGGCCCACCGCATGGAGCGGCAGCAGGTACTCCAGCGAGCCGAGCCGCTTCCGTATCTGGCGTACGTCCACGAGGCCGCACTGCGCATGCCGTACGGCGGTCCCGGGGTGGCCCGGCAGCAGCTCGCCCGCCTCGCGGCCGAGTCCGAGCGTGAAGAACTCGAGTTGCGAGTCATTCCGAACGGCGCAGGCGACTTCCCCGGAGCAGGACACGCCTTGCTCTATGCCGAGGGACCCGTGCCCCAACTCGACACCGTGCAGTTGGACTCGGCTCATGGGCCGGATTTCACCGGCGCTGAGGCTCAGCTCACCAAGTACCGTGCTCATCTGGACTGGATGGACGATGCGGCGCTGCCTTCAGCGGCCTCGCGAGATCTCATCCGCACCGTTGCCCGCGACATCTGAGGAGCCACCATCATGGCCGGCATTGACTGGGAAGAGGCCTTCTGCGGCGAAGGCAACAACTGTTTCCGCATAGGGACCGACAGCGAGGGCAACGCCTACATCGCCGTCGCCGGGCAGGAGGAGCACCCGTTGACCGACAGCAGAGAGGCCCTGCGCTCCCTGATCCTGGAGATCAAGGCGGGCAAGGCCGATCATTTGCTGTAGTCAGCTCTCTGCGCGGGGGAAGGAGATCTCCACCCTGCGGTTCTTCTTGCGGCCGGCCTCCGTCGAGTTGTCGGCGATCGGGTACTGCTCGCCGTAGCCGCGTACCTCGTACGTGAGGCCGGAGTCGTTCAGCTCCTGCTCGAGGACGCCGTGTACGGCGTTCGCGCGCCGGCGGGACAGGACGTCGCCGTGCGCGGAGGAGCCCAGGTTGTCCGTGAAGCCGAAGACGCGGATCTTCGTCGCGTTCTGCGCCTTGATCTCCTCGGCGATCGTGGAGATACGGGACTTCGCCTGCGCGCTCAGCTTGGCGCTGTCCTTGCCGAACAGGACTTCGGCCTGGAGTGCGAACTTCACGTCCGAGTTGGTGTCCTCGCGACGTTCGTCGCCGCTCTGGTCTTCGACGACTTGCTTGATGTCCAGGACCTTGGGCTCCGCGAGGGTGGCGCCGTCCGGGAGCTTGAGGTCCGGGTCGTTGGGGTCGAGTTCCACGGGGGCGGAAGCGGTGGCTTCGGTGCCTGGGGGGACGCTGGGGGCGTCGGCGGCGACGGAAGCTGTGGCACTGTAGAGGCTCGCGGCGACCAGGAATGTAGCGGTAGTCAAAGTCGAGACGAAACGCGTTGACAACGGATGCCTTTGAGTATGCGTCATGACTGGCCTCATCCAGAGATCTGAATGGTGCCGCTGGCAAACGTCGGCAATTGAAGGCTGACTTCGTCAGCGTCGGTCGGCGGTGAGGGGAACTGCATGAACACTGCGAGGCTCTCCCCGGCCTTGATTGTCGAGAAACCCGTGGTCGTCAACGGGCGGCCGTCCGTATCACGCAGGACGTAGTACCGCTTCTTGCCCTTCGAGTCGATGAGCGTAGCGCCGCCGAGCGACCTGCCATTCTTGATGATCTCGGTCTCATTTCCGCTCAGCGCAGAAGGGATCGGCAGGCTCTTGTCTCCGTCGTTCTTGAGGTTGCCGTTCACCGTGACGAAGCCGCCCGCATCGCGCTCGGCAGAGGTGACCTGAAGGAGCAACCCATTGGAGCCCTTCAACTCCGCCAAGAACTCCTCCGACTGACCCTCTTGGGCACTTGGGTTGGGCCCCCCGTCCTTGGATGCCGAAGCCGTCGTCTGCGGCTTCTTGTCGTCCCCGCCCTCGCTGCAGCCGGCCACACCGAGGGCCAGTCCGGCCGCAACGGCCAGCGCGACCATCCCCCTGCGGGCCTTCGTTGTAGACCGAATGCTCATGCCTCTGCTTCCTTAGTCACTCGTCGTTCGCTTGTCAGTCGGCCAAGTGGACATCGAAGAGGTCCTCGGGCTCGGGGAGGAGGTCCTTGGGCGTCTTCGGGTCCAGGTCCCAATCCCTGCCCCCCTTGCAGGCGAGCAGGGGCAGGGTGTCATCCTCCGCATCCTCGACGGGAAGCTGGAACGTGCAACGCGGCTCGATCACAGCAGTGGCGGTCTCTTTCGACCGCTTGTCCTCCGTGCCGGGCACGATGGAGTCTCCCACGGTGTTGTTCGTCTCGACTTCAACCGTGTAACCCAGTAGGCCGTCTGGAGCACAGCTCAGCACAACGGCATCGTTCCGCGCCGCGAGTTGATCCGCCCTCCAACACGAGGGGGCGAGCCCGAGACCCTTGCCGTCGAAGATGTCCTGCCACTTGGTCGGGTCGAGAAGGCTCTCCACCCAGGCCCCGGCGAGCTTGTCTCGCTTGTCCTGCGCTGCCGCGAGCGCGGCGGCGTCAGCGGCCGTCTGGGCGCTGTTCCGATTCGCTGCGGCCTGACCGACCGCAAGGTACGCGAACGCGAGGAAGAGCAGGCCCCCCACCACCGTGATGTAGATGGGGAATGCCTGCCCTGCGTCGCCGAACTTGCGGGGCTTTATCAACCGCCGGTGACCTCGCCGATCTTGGCCGTGATCGCGTCGAAGATCGACTGACCGAGATCCGTCCCCGTGATCGCCAGTACGATCGCCACGACCACCGCGATGATGCCCAGGTACTCCACCGCGGTCTGGCCCTTGTCGTTGCGGGCTGCGCGGGACTGGAGGTACGTGACCGTCGTGTTGATCCAGTTGCTCATGGTGTTCCCCTCCGGCTGACGCGGTTGCGGCTTCCGCTTTCTTCGCGGTGCCGCTTTCGACATCAGTAAGGTACGGCGAATTTCCCCGCCCGCCAGAGGGCCCCAGGGCCCAATCCCGGGCCCAATCACCGGCCCGGCTCCTCGTCCCCCGTACCGTCACCGCAGGTCACCCGTCCCTCGGTCCGAACCCGGTGCCGTGCCCAGCCACTTCGCGGCGGCCTCGGAACGGCTCGTGCTGTGGAGTTTCGCGAAGATGCGGTTGATGTGGTTCTTGACCGTCTTCTCACTGATGAAGCACGTGGCGGCGATCTGCTGGTTGGTCATGCCGGACGCGATGAGGTCCATGATCTCCGCCTCCCTGGTGCTCAGTTGGAACCTCGACCTGTCGGGAGCAGCCGGGCGGCCGCTTGCCCACCCAGACATCGACTGTGCCACATTCGGTTGCAGCCGCGAAAGGTTTTCCGAAGAAGTAGGCGGATCCGGGATGCGCGGAAGCCCGAATCCATCCGAACTCGCCTGCACACTCGGAGGAATGACCCCCGTCCGCCCCAGCCCCTCCGGTAGCGCCTGACCCGTACCCATCCCCTGACGCAGTTGCGCCAGCAACGCCCCGGCCGCTGTCGGGGTGAAGTGCGGTCTGCCGTGCTTGATGTCCCGTACCGCCGACACCAGCTGGTCCGCCGTGAACTCGCCGTGGACCAGGTAGCCGCCCGCTCCCCTGCGCAGGGCCTCCTGGACGATCTCCGACTCCCTGCTGTACGTCAGCATCACGACCGGGGCGATCCGCACCAGGTACGGGAGGGCGGAGATGCCGTCCACGCCCGGCATGCGGACGTCCAGGAGGACGACGTCGGGGCGGTGTTCGTGGGCCGCCTCGTACGCCTGCCTGCCGTCCGCCGCTTCCGCCACGACCGAGATGTCCTCGCGGCCGGAGAGCAGGGCGGTGAGGCCGGCGCGGACCACCGGGTTGTCGTCGGCCACGACCACCCGGAGCACGGCGGGTGGTGGGGCGTTCTCGAAGGGGTTCGGCGGCGGCTGCACGGGGCTGCCTCCTCTCCGGGAGTGGGGGGACGGGTACGGCGTCTGCTCGGTCATGCGGCCCTGCCTTCCGCCGGATTCGGGCCCGGCGTCATCACGGCCGCCAGCGGGAGTTCCAGACGGACCTCCGTGCCGTGGGCCTGTGTGCCCCGGCCTATGCGGATACGGGCCCCGACGGAGGCGGCCCGCTCGACCATACCGACCAGGCCGAAGTGGCCTGCCCGGCGGAGCTGTTCGAGGCTGGTGCCGGGTGGGAGCCCGCGGCCGTCGTCGTGGACGCTGATGCGGAGCAGGTCGCCGTGGACGCCCGCGCGGACGTCGACCCGGGTCGGTTCCGCGTGGCGGTGGGCGTTCTCCATGGCCTCCGAGGCGATGGTGAGGATCTGGCGGGCCACAGCCGGCGGCACTGGTGGGACCACCGTGTGGTCGACGGTCGGACGGTAGGTCGTCGGCAGGCCGGTGCGCGTGCTGAAGTCGTGGGTGCGCGCCGCCAGTTCCTCCAGGACGTCCGTGCCCTGGGCCGGGTCGGACTCGCGGCGCAGATCGGCCAGCAGTTCACGGGACTCCGCCGCCGCGCGGCGGGCCGAGCGGGCGACGAGTTCTGCCTGCTGCTTCACCAGCTCCGGTTCCATGTGCCGCGCGCCCGCCGAACCGGCCAGTCCGTCCGCCGCCAGGGCGACTCCGTGCAGCGTCTTGGCCACCGAGTCGTGCATCTCCCGGGCCAGGCGGGCGCGTTCCGCGCCGACCGCCTCGGTGACGGCCAGGCGGGCCTGGACCGTGGTGAGGGCCTGGGTCGCCGCGCCGAAGCGGAGCATCAGGCCGCGCAGGGTGGAGCCGGCCGCCCCCGCGACCACGCAGAGGCCGGGCAGGAGCGAGGTCTCCGCCAGGCTCGCGTGCGGGTTCTCCACGGCCGCGTAGACCAGCAGCAGGACCAGGCCCTGGAGGGACGCGAAGACGGCCGCGCCCCGCCAGCCGTAGACCAGGCCGGCCAGGAGCGGCGTGCAGACGCTGACGTAGGCGAGGGTGGTGTCCGGGCCCGCCGAGATGAGGAGCAGGGCACCGAAGGCGGTGTCCACCGCGAGGAGCGTGGGGTGGCGCAGGAGGAGGGGGCCGAAGCGTTCCCAGTCCCGGAAGAGGACGTAGGAGGCCATGAAGGTGACCACCACCGCGATGCCGACGAGGCGGGTGCCCCAGCCGGGACTCGCGTTGAGCAGGGCGGCGGGGGCGGCCAGTGCGATCATCGCCAGCCGGAAACCGAACACCTGTCGGCACAGGGCCTGAAGGGCGTTGATCTGGATGTCGACGTCCGGTGCGGGCGCGTGGAGGGTGCCCCGGTTTTCGGCCGGCGGGAACTCATTCCCGCCCGCACCACCTGTGCGGCTTTCGCCGTCGGCCGCGGGTGGTCCCTGGGAGGGCCGGGCGTCGGCTGCCAGGGCGTTCACCCGGCCCGCTGCCGTCAGCTCCCAGCCCGGTGGCAGCGCCGGCGTCACCGACGTCACCGGGATGTCCGGCGCTCCCGTGCGGACGTGCTCCGGGAGGACCGTGCCCGCCGGTGGGGTGGTGATCTCCGCAGCTCTGGGGAGGCGGCGGAGCCGCACCGTGCGTTCCCTCTCGATCGTCATGGCACCCTGCCCCGTCCTACTCGCCCGTGATCGAGCCGAAGTCGGTGCCGGAGCCGAGGATCAGGCCGGCGCCGAGGAGGATCATCGTGGCCGGGACCATGAACGTGGTGATCATCATGGTGGCCTTGGGAACCGCGCGGGCGGCCTTGCGGCGGGCGTTCTGCGCGTCCGTGCGGCGCATGTCCTTCGCCAGCGCCACCAGCGTGTCGACGATCGGGGCTCCCAGTTCCTCGCCCTGCTGCAGCGCCGTGACGAACATGGCGACCTGTTCGGAGTCGTTCCGCCTCCGGAGTTCCGCGAAGGCCTGGCGGCGGCTCATGCCGAGGTCCATCTGGCGCAGGGTGATGCGCAGTTCGTCCGCCCAGGGGCCCTCGTACCTCGCGGCCACGCGGTCCAGGGCCTGGCGGAATCCGAGGCCCGCGCTCACCACGACCGCGAGGACGTCCAGGAAGTCGGGCAGCGTGCGCTCGATCACGTCCTTGCGGATGCGGATCGCCGACCAGATGCCGACCTCCGTCCAGAACGCGCCGAAGGCGAGCAGCAGCAGGGCCACGAAGAGCTGGCCGCGCATGAGGAAGACCAGGAAGCCGACGCCGCCGAGGAAGCCGTAGACCGCGCGGCGGGCGGCGTAGCGGTCGATGGTGAGGCCGCCGGGGTTGCCCGCCAGGTCGATCTTGCGGCGGTACTTGGCGACCTGCTTGGGGCCCATGGCCCGCAGTACGGCCGGGGCGTAGCGCATGCCGAGGCGGTCGACCAGGGAGTCGACCGCGCCGGTGCGGGTGGAGCCGACCTCCAGGGCGAGGGCCAGGTCGCTGGGGAGTTTCGCCTCGGCCCGGTACATGCGGATGCCGGCGAAGACGCCCCAGACGCCGACGGCCATGGTCAGTGCGAGCAGAAGTGCCATGTCGGGTGCTCCTCTCCGCTCAGACGTCGATGCGGGACATGCGGCGGATGAGGACGAAGCCGACGGCGTAGAGCCCGAAGGCGATGACGACCGCGGCCTGGCCGACCGGGGAGCCGGTCATGCGTTCCAGCGCGCCGTCCTTCACCCCGTTCATCAGGAACAGGGAGCCGACGCCCAGGACGGGAACGGCGTACGACGTCATGCTGACCTGGGAGAGCTGGGTGCGGACCTCGCGCCGGGTCTCCTTGCGCTCCTCCAGCGTCTCCGTCAGGTTGCGCAGCGCGCTCACCACATGGCCGCCGGCCCGGTTGGACAGCACCAGGGTGGTGACCAGGACGACCAGCTCGCGGGAGGGAAGGCGGTCGGTGAGTTCGCCCAGTGCGTCGTCCATCGAGGCGCCCACCGCCAGTTGGTCGGCTACTTTCGCCAGTTCCTCGCCCGCCGGGGCCTCCAGTTCCTCCGCCGCCATGCCGATCGCGGTACGGAGGGCCAGGCCGGCCTGGGTGGCGTTGGCGAGGATGCGGGACAGCTCCGGAAGCTGGTTGATGAACTTCTCGATGCGTTTCTGGCGTTGCCAGTTGAGGAACTGGAAAGCCACCCAGATGCCCAGGAGTCCGGCGAGCGGGCCGAAGAAGGGGGCCAGCATGGCCTGGCCGGTGAGCCAGAGGCCGGCGACCGTGGCGAGCATGGAGACGAAGAACTCGCCCGGGGTGATGTCCAGGCCGGTGGCCGCCAGGCGCAGTTCCAGTTTCTTGCCGGTCCTGGTGCGGCGCAGGCGGCGGTCCAGGCCGTGGAAGTGGCGCCGACGGCCGACGACGGGGATCTGGCCGGTGGCCGAGAGCCGGTCCACCAGCACCTGCCGCTGCGCCTTGCCCATGGCGTAGGAGTGCACGCCCACGACGGCGAGGACGCAGGTCAGCAGGGCGACGCCCGTGGTCAGCGTGATCAGGTTCTGCAGATCCATGGGGACGGTTCCTACCTGGCTTCTCGGGCGGCGAGCTGGTCGGTGGACTGGGCGATGCCGAAGGCCTGGGGAACGGCCTGGCTCGCCATGTAGAGGCGGTCGGCGGTGCGACGCGGCAGCGGGTGGTACTCGAACGCGCCGTGGATCCGGCCGTCGGCGGTCATCGGCTGCGCGTTGAAGCGGGCGGCCGTGGCCAGCCGGTACGGTTCGCCCCCGTGGCTCTCCAGCAGGGCGATCTCGGTGATGCGGCGGGCGCCGTCGGCGAAGCGGGTGAGCTGGACGATGACGTCGACGGCGCTGTTGATCTGGTCGTGGAGGGCCACGAAGGGGATCTCCACCTCCGACATGGAGGCGAGGGTCTGGAGTCGCATCAGGGCGTCCTCCGCGCTGTTGGCGTGGACGGTGGCGAGGGATCCGTCGTGGCCGGTGGACATGGCCTGGAGCATGTCCAGGGACTCACCGCCGCGGACCTCTCCGACGACGATGCGGTCGGGGCGCATGCGCAGCGAGTTGCGCACCAGGTCGCGGATGGTGACCCGGCCCTTGCCCTCGACGTTCGGCGGGCGGGACTCCAGGCGGATGACGTGCGGCTGCTGGAGCTGGAGTTCGGCCGAGTCCTCGATGGTGATGATGCGTTCACCCTCCGGGATCAGCCCGGACAGGGCGTTGAGGAGGGTCGTCTTGCCGGTGCCCGTCGCGCCCGAGACGATGACGTTGAACCGCGCCTGCACCAGGCCGGCGAGCAGGTACAGCATGGGCTCGTCGAGGGAGCCGAGTCCGATGAGCTCCTGAAGGGTGAAGGAGCGCGGGAAGCGGCGGATGGTGAGGATGGCACCGGTCAGGGACAGCGGCGGGATGATGACGTTGACGCGTTCACCGGAGGGGAGGCGTGCGTCGACCATCGGGTTGGACTCGTCCACGCGGCGGTTGACGGTCGAGACGATGCGCTCGATCGTCTGCATGAGCTGGTCGTTGGAGGCGAAGCGCAGGGGCAGTTGTTCCACCCTGCCGCCGCGCTCGACGAAGATCGCGTCAGGGCCGTTGACCATGATCTCCGTGATGGAGGCGTCCTCCAGGAGCGGTTCCAGGATGCCGAGGCCCAGGGCCTCGTCGACGACCCTGCGGATCAGCTGGGAGCGTTCGACCGTGGACAGGACCGGGCCCTCACGGCTGATGATGTGCCCGAGCACCCGCTCCAGGCGCACCCGGCGCTCGGCGGCGGCCATCGAACTCATCTCCGCGAGGTCGATCTCCTCGAGGAGTTTGGCGCGGTAGGCGGCGACCCGGTGACCGTCCTCGCCCCGGCTTCCCTTCTCCTCTGGGGAGTTGATACGTGCCCGCAGACTCATGAGTCCGGTGCTCCTCTCCTCGTTTTCGTCCTGGACGGTCGTCGGTGGCCGACGGCCGGTCGGCGGTGGTGGTGACCGGCGGTCAGTCGGTGTGGTGACCGGCGGCCGGGCGGCGGCGTCAGTGGTCGATCGGCATCGTGGCGGACTTCCGTGCCGGGTCGAAGTCCCAGCCGGGGACGATCGAGGGGATGTCGATCGTGGCGGTGACGGTGACCTCGTCGCCGCCGTACGCGGCCCGGCAGTCGGTGCCGTCGGCGAGCCAGCCGCTGACGGCGGCGGTGCAGGCCTGCCCGGTGCCCCGGTCGAGCGAGGCGCTGCGCGCCGCGGCTCGGGCCGCGGTGCCGGCCTGCTGGGCGGTGTACGCGATCAGGCCGAGTTGTACGACGGCCATGCCGACGATGATCAGGACCGGGATGAAGCCCAGGAACTCGATCGCCGCCTGGCCCCGGTCACGGCGCCTGTGGTGGTACGGCATGTCAGTCCACCTCCTCCACCGCGCCCGCGGTGCCCGTCACATCGAAGGGGAAGTCGGCTGTGCCGGGGAACAGCACGGGGACGTTCAGCTTCACTTCGGCCGTGACATGGCCGCCCGCCGTCGTGCAGTTCACCGTCGCGGCGCCCTTCCACGCGTCGGGCAGCTTGTCCAACCCGGCCTCGCGGCAGGCGCCCTGGCGCCAGGCCCGCTCCGTTGCCGTCCCCGCCCGTACCGCCTCGTCCGCGGCGTTCCCCGCGAGGGTGAACGTGTATCCCACCAGCACGAGCTGCCACAGCACCACCAACGTCACGAGAATCGCCGGTGTCATACCGAGGAACTCGATGGTGACCTGGCCCCGGTCCCGTTCCCGGTTCCGGACTCGGTCACGCGCCCTTCGCATCGTCAGCATCCTCATTCCCTCTGGTCCTTGCGCCGCCGGAGGTTGACCGATCCCCGGTCGCCGCGCAGTCGACCGGCCTTGTGGGCACCCTCGGTGGCCTTGACCAGGCCGAGTTCGCCGGCCAGGCCCCACAGGGCCTGCTTCACCGTGCTCTTGCTCTCCAGCTCGTGGACACGGCCCGCGTCCACGACGCTCTGCAGTTCCTTGAAGTTGGCGGGGACCGCGGTCGCCGCGACCACTGTGCCGGTGATCCTCTGGATCAGCGGGGGCTGGATCTCCGTGGCCCGGGTGTGACGGTTGACGACCACCGTGGTCTCCTCGGCCTTGCGGATCTGCAGCCGCTCCCACATCCGCACCGTCCGCTTGGCGCCCCGGACCGCCACCACGTCCGGCGTGGTGACCAGGAGCGCCGTGCCGGCCATCTCGACCGCCGCCGCGCCCGCCCCGCCGAGCTGGGCTCCGCAGTCGATGACGACGACCTCGTAGCGGGAGCGCAGGGCGCTGACGATCTGCCGGGTGGCGCGGTCGGTGACGTCCTCACCGCGTTCGCCCTCGGCGGGGGCGAGCAGCAGCGCGACACCGGTGTCGTGCCGGAAGACGGCGTCGGCGAGGACGCGCGGGGAGATGTCGGTGACCGCCGCGAGGTCGACGACCGAGCGACGGAACTGGACGTCCAGGTAGGAGGCGACGTCGCCGGTCTGGAGGTCCATGTCGACCAGGGCTGCGGCTCGGCCGGACGCCTGTGCGGCGAGGGCCAGCTGGATCGCCGTCAGGGTCGTCCCTACGCCGCCCTTCGCCCCACTGACCGTGACGACGGTGCCGCCGACGCCGGTGAAGACGTCGCCGCTCGCGCCCAGATGACGGCGTACGCCGACCGACCACTGGGCCACCGCCTGGACGCGGCTGCCGAGTTCCTCGTAACTGAGCGGGAGGGCGATCAGGCCGCGGGCACCATAGTCCATCGCGGCCTGGAACAGGCCGGGGCTCGCATCCGAGGTGACGAGGATGACGCCGACGGCGGGGAAGCGCAGGGCGACTTCGCGGATCAGCTCCAGTGCCGGGACGGGACCGATCCGCTCGTGGACGATCACGACCTCGGGCAGCTCGTCGACCGACTCGGCGGCCAGGCGCGCGAGGGTGTCGATGAGCTGGGTGGAGTCGGCCACCGGAGCCACCGGCTCGGCGTCCGGAAGCTGACTGAGCAGTGTGGTGATGGACCGCACCGCGTCCGCGTCGCCGACCGCCGGGAGGATCCTCGTGGGCATGCGGCTCTCACTTGTCCTTTGCGAGTTCGTACGTCCGCTGGGAGTCCGGGACGGTGGTGTCGCTGCCGGGGGCGACCAGCGCGAGCCGGACACGCTGGGCGAATGACTCGGCGTAGGTGATGCGCTGGGCGTCGATGGTGGACAGCGCGAAGGTGATCGGGACGCCGTCGGTGGGCTGCCGCCCTCGCTTCTCCTCGTCGGGCTCGAGGGCGGTGATCCGGCCGACGTCGAGGACCTTGGCGTTCGTTACGATGATCTTGGACTGGGCGGGGTCACCCTGCTGCGCTCCGGCGAAGGTGGCGTAGACGTTGACCGTCGATCCCGGTGTGATCTTGCCGGCGACACCGGTCGCGGCATCGATCATGATGGCGACCTCCTGCTGCCCCGGCTTCAGGGCGGGCTGGTTCACGATCATGTCGTTCTGCAGAAGAGAGCCCTTCCGCAGCGTGGTGACGGCGATCTTGCCCTGGATCTCGTCCAGGTCGGTGACGGCGTTCTGGGACAGCCACCTCTCGGGCATCCGGACCTTTTCGAACTGGCCGGTACTGAGCTCGGTATAGGGCGCCACGCTGGTCTTCAGCCGGTACGCGGCGACCTCGGGGCCGACTTTGGAGTTCACGTCACTGATGACGGACAGCACGCCGGCGAACGCGCCGAGGGCGCACAGGACCGACAGGAGCAGGAGTATCACGCCGCGGCGCTGACGGGAGTTCATGAACCGTGCAACCTCATTGGGGATATCGGTCGAGCGGAGTCGGGTGGGGTGAGCGTGGTGAACAGGCGCCCGGGCGGGCGTGGGCAGGATCCCCGGGCCACGGGTACCGCGGCGCGCCGCGTGTGTTCGGGCCTCACCCGGCGGCCGTCCGGTTCCCGGGGCGGGGTTGGGGCGGGGCGTCGTGGCCGGGCGGGGTGGCCGAACAGAACACGCACCGGTCGCCGAGGACGTCGAGGCCGCACCAGTGGCAGACACCGCGCCGCACGGACGTGACCAGTTGATACAGAACGGACAGGTCGGGCAGGTAGGTGCAGAACTCGATCAGCTTGCCGGTTCCCCACCACCCCGGGGACGCGGTCGGCAGTGGCGCCTCGCGCAGCCCCTGCACGCTCCAGGACGGGGCCAGGGTGCCGGTGACCCAGTCGGACTGGAGCTGGCCCTTGGCAACGAGCATCCACGTGCCGAACTCCGGTCCGTCCAGTGCGGCTTCCGGGCCGAGGCGCACGAGCTGCGGATGAGGGTGGGCGAGTACGGCGAACTGGCTGCCCGGGAGCCAGGACTTGGCGTGCTGCTTCAGGTTCACGGGGACGCGGTCGAGCCGGGCGACCGAACCCAGCAGGGCGCCGGCGTGGATGTAGTGGACCAGCAGCCGGCCGGCCGAGGCCAGCACGCCGGGGCTGAGATCGCACGAGGCCAGCTGCCGCAACTGGCGGGCCAGGACGGCCAGTCCGAGCGGTGGCAGGTCGGGCTGGAAGAGCGCGATCCGGTCGGTCTCCAGCAGGGAGCGCAGGCTGTGCAACCGCCGCTGGACGGCGGTGGGCGCGGCCGGGGACGAGACCACGATGACGTGCCCGTGCTGCTCGATGAGCGTCTGCAGATCGGTCAGCGCCTGTTCGAGCGGGCGGGTTTCGATGTCCTGCAGCACGACGGCCGGCAGGGTTCGTTCGTCCTGCGGCGGCAGCGCCAGGTCGGCGCCGGTCACAGCGATGGCGGTTGGCACGCGCGGTTCCCCCGTTCTTCCCCTGCCCAGCGGCCCACCGGTTGTTTCACCAGGCGCACCGCGTCCACTCCACAGCGTCACTACGTCCGCACTGTATCCGCGGCTTCATGACCGGAGAACAGCGTTTGTGTAGCCGAACGGCAACGGGCATCACGCAAGACGCTCCAAAACGGGACACGTAGAGCATCTTGGCGGGCTCAATTCGGCACGGGACGAGTGGGCCCTGTGCGCCGCTTTGACACTGGGCCCGGTTTGGGCCCTCGGGCCCACGCTTTCCGGCCACGACCGTACATACGCTCGCGGTCCACACCGAGGCTGCTGGGCGAGGAGGGGTGCCGTATGGCTCGCGGGGGCATACGGACGGGCGGGCGACACAGACACGTCCGGGACGACCGGGGGGCGAGTGCCCCGGAGTATCTCGGGATGGTCGTGGTCAGTGCCGCCATCGTCCTGGCGGTCTCCGCCACGGGCATCGGGCAGTCGGTCTACGACGAGATCGCGGCCCAGGTCTGCCGGGTCACCGGCGGCGGGAACTGCGGAACCGGTGGGAACGGCGGGAACGAGCAGGGCAAGCCGCTCACCGACGCCGACTTCGAGCCGGCGCTGTGCCAGGTCTCCTCGGTCACCGACAAGGCGGGCTCGAAGGTGAAGATCGCCTTCTGGGAGATCGGCAACGAGTACGGCTTCCAGGAACAGCGGGTCAAGGCGAAGACGGACGTCAACGGCGACGGCAAGGTCGACGACAACGACGAGATGGTGTACCTGACCTTCACCGACGCGGCGTCCGTAGCGGCCAAGAAGGACTTCAAGCCCGGCATGAAGGTCGGCAAGTTCGGCACCGACAAGGTGGAGCTCGGCCTCGGCATCAAGGTCACCAACGGTGACACCTGGGTCTTCGAGAGCCCCGAGGAGGCCCAGCGGTTCCGGGACGACGTCGAGACGCTGCAGATGTACGAGATGCGGCGGAGGTCACCGCACGGCGGGGAGGTGGCCCTGAGCGACAGCATCCTCTACCTGTTCGGGACCGGCCCGCTGAAGGACGAGGAGGAGACGCGGGAGCGGATCGAGAACGACCTCGGTGACAACCGGAAGATCACTTACGGCAAGGTGAACCTGGAGGCCTCGGCAGCGGCCGGCCTGAAGTTCTCGGTGGCCGACGAGAAGAAACTGAGCGCCACGCTCAGCGGCAACTTCAAGTACGCCCCCGAGGTCACCTGGACCGACAACGCGTACAAGAACACCAGGTCGTACACGTACTCCTCGTCCATCGAGTACGGCGCCAAGGGGAGCTACGAGGCGGGCGCGCTCAACGGCGACGCCTCGGCGAACACCACGCAGACCGGCACCATCACCGTCACCTACGACAAGACCACCGGCAAGCTGATCCGCATCGACACCACCCGCACTGTCGAGGAGGGCAGCCAGAAGGACGGCGCCAAGCTGGGCGGCGACAACGGCCGGAGCGGGAAGGACAAGCGGGGCGGGAGCTCGAGCGTGAAGGGCACGGACAGCCCCAACGGGGTCGAGATCGTCACCAACACCCTGGCCTTCGACCCGGGACCGGCCGGCGACCAGGACCGGGCGATCGCCGAGCAATGGCTCGACGGCAACAACGAGCAGTTCGGGACACCGTTCCAGTACATGTTCAACGACAACGCGCCCACCGACCGCCCCGGTGCCGACGACCCGTTCGGGCAGCTGATGTTCGACAAGGGCAAGTCGAGCCGGATGAACTACACGGGCGAGGTGAACGCCGCCGAGTACGGCTTCGAACTGAACCTCGGGCTCAGCCTCGGCCTGTCCATCAGCACCGAGCAGAAGGCGGAGACCCTGACCGACGCGCAGTTCCTCGGCGCCCCCAAGGGGAACAACCGCTCCTACGTCCCCTATAGCTACTGTGCCGACTGACCGGACAAGGAGCCCGCACCGATGACTCATCCGAAGCCCCGCAGTACGTACCTGACCACCGGCCTGCTGGCCCTCACCCTCGCCCTCTCCGGCTGCGGCACGGACGACTCCGCCTCCGGCTCCGCCTCGGTGCCGGACGGCTGGGGGACGCTGAAGACCAAGGGTGTCTCCGTGTCGTACCCCGAGGGGTACGAGGAGCAGAGCGCGGCAGAGCGCAGCAAGTTCAACGCGGCCGCGGCCGAGCGCACGGAGGGCGGCAGGACCGTCTCGCTGATCACCGTGCAGCTCGGCTTCACCCAGGCGGACTCCGCCGAACGGGCGGCCATCGCCGCCGAGGCCGGCATCCAGATGGGCGCGGACGTCAAGGGCCAGAAGGAGGTCGAGCTGGCCGGCACGGACGAGGCCCGCCGGATCGACTTCACCTTCAAGGCCGCCGGCGGGGACGGCGGACCGCCCGAGGGCACACCTGTGAACGGCGTGATCCTGACCGGCCTGGACTCCGCCGAGCAGACCTTCCAGGTCCGGATCGACGCCCAGCGGGGGAAGCTCTCCGACGCCGATGTACGGCGGATCGTCGAGTCGGTGGAGGTCCACTAGCCATGGAGGTGCACTGGCCGTGGAGGTGCCGGGCGCCGGGTACGTCGTACCCGCTCTGCTCGTGGCGTTGTCCGGCCGGCCGGCGTCGACGTACGCGCGGTGGCTGGTGACGGTGGCGCGGGTACTGCGGCGCGGGGTGCGCACCGGCGGCGGGTGCGTGCGGGTGAAGAGCAAGCCGTACCACCGCTCGGACGCCCGGCGCCACTTCTCCGCCTTCTGCACGGCCGACGGCACTCGGGCCGAGTCGAGGACCTGGCCGGTTGGTCGACGCAGAAGGGCACGCCGGTGACCGTGACGTACGACCCACAGGATCCGGAGGGATCCGCGACGGCGGCGGACCGGGGCACGCGGTCGCCGGTGCTGGGACCGCCCGCCGTCGTCGTGGGATGCGGTATGGCGACCGTGGGTTTCGCGGTGGTCCTGTACTTCGAGATACGGAGAGGTTCCTGATGACCCGCTACGACACCCCGACGCGGGCCGGCTCGCCCGCCCTCGCGCTCGTACGGTCGTGGGCGGCGGGCGTGATCGTCCTGGTCGTCACGGCGGCGGTGCAGGGGACACTGGTGTACGACCACCTGCTGGGCCCGGAGGGCGTCGGGTCGTTCGGGGCGGCGCTGGGGCTGGTGCATCTGCCGAACCTGGTGTGCGTGGTGCTGGCGACATGGGCGGCGGCGTCGGTGCATCCGGAGCCGTGGCGGGAGGTGCCGCCGCGGCACGCGGCGGCGGCCTGCGCGGTGCCGGTCGCGGCCCAGGTGCTCACCCTGTCACTGCACTGGGACCGGGCGGGGGTCGGGACGCTCGCGTTCTGGTTGTCGACGGGCGTGCTGCTGGCGGGTTGTGTGCTGGGGGTGCTGCTGGACCGCTTGTGGAAGGCACGGGATTGACGCGCAAGCGACACAGGGCAGCGGGGAAGCACGGCAGGTGGCCGGCCTGAGGGGCCGATGAATGGTCCGGACCCATTGACAAGCCTATTGGTCTGGACCATTTTGTATCCCCAGCGGTGGCCACCATCGTTCCCTCCTCTCCTTCTCCCCCACCGGAGGCCCCAGTGGATCGCGCACCCAGCACGCCAGGACCCAGGCGCAGACGTCTGTGGGCGGGCGCCCTCGTCTCCGCCCTGGCTCTCACCCTCCCCCTCGCAGGCGCGGGCCAGGCGGTCGCGGCGGACGTCAACAACGTCAGGAACGCCGGCTTCGAGGCGGGCCTGAGTAACTGGACCTGCTCGGCGAACAGCGGGACGACCGTCTCGTCCCCCGTGCACGGCGGCACGGCCGCGCTCAAGGCCACACCGTCCGGACAGGACAACGCCCGCTGCACGCAGACCGTCGCGGTGCGGCCCGACTCCACGTACTCCCTGAGCTCCTGGGTGCAGGGCGGCTACGCCTACCTGGGCGTGACCGGCACCGGCACGACGGACGTCTCGACCTGGACCCCGGACTCCAGCAGCTGGAAGCATCTGACGACGAGCTTCCGGACCGGCTCCGCGACCACCTCGGTGACCGTCTACACCCACGGCTGGTACGGGCAGCAGGCCTACTACGCGGACGACCTGTCGGTCTTCGGCCCCGACGGGGGCGGTGGCGGTGACCCGCAGCCCACGGTCCCGGCCACGCCGGGCGGCCTCAGCGTCTCCGGTACGACGTCCTCGTCGGTGTCGCTGGCGTGGAACGCGGTGTCGGGCGCGACCGGTTACACCGTCTACCGCGACGGTACGAAGGTGACGGCGGTGTCGGGCACGTCGGCGACGGTGACCGGCCTCGCGGCCTCGACGTCGTACTCCTTCCAGGTGGCCGCCACCAACGCGGCGGGCGAGTCGACGAAGTCGACGGCGGTGACGGCCCGGACGAGGGAGAACGGTGGCGGAGGCGGTGGTCTGCCCAAGCACGCGGTGACCGGCTACTGGCAGAACTTCAACAACGGCGCGGCGGTGCAGCGCATCTCGGACGTCCCGGCGCAGTACGACATCATCGCGGTCGCCTTCGCCGACGCGACGGGCACGCCGGGAGCGGTCACCTTCAACCTGGACACGGCCGGCCTGAACGGCTACACCGTCGACCGGTTCAAGGCGGACGTGCGGGCCAAGCAGGCGGCCGGCAAGAAGGTCGTCATCTCGGTGGGCGGCGAACTGGGCACCGTGTCGGTGAACAACCCCACCTCCGCGACGAACTTCGCGAACTCCGTGTACGCCGTGATGCAGGAGTACGGCTTCGACGGCGTCGACATCGACCTGGAGAACGGTCTCAACGCGACCTACATGACGCAGGCGCTGCGGTCGCTGTCCGCGAAGGCGGGCCCGGGCATGATCCTGACGATGGCTCCGCAGACCATCGACATGCAGTCCACGTCCAACTCCTACTTCCAGACCGCGCTGAACGTGAAGGACATCCTCACAGTCGTCAACATGCAGTACTACAACAGCGGTTCGATGCTGGGCTGCGACGGCAAGGTCTACAGCCAGGGCTCGGTGGACTTCCTGACCGCGCTGGCCTGCATCCAGCTGGAGGGCGGCCTCGACCCGTCCCAGGTGGGCCTCGGCCTCCCGGCCTCCACCCGCGGCGCGGGCAGCGGCTACGTCTCCCCGGCCGTGGTGAACAACGCCCTGGACTGCCTGACGCGCGGCACCAACTGCGGCTCCTTCAAGCCCTCCAGGACCTACCCGGGCCTGCGCGGCGCCATGACCTGGTCCACCAACTGGGACGCCACCGCCGGCAACGCCTGGTCCAACGCGGTCGGCCCCCACGTCCACGCCCTGCCGTAACCCGTAAGAGGGAGTGGTCCGGTCTCGGCACGCTCGGTTCTCCGGGTGCCGAGACCGGACCTCCGGGGGCGCGCCTCAGGCGTTCTTCAGCTCGATGCCCTTGGTCTCCTTCATCAGGTAGACGGCGACACCGGTGCAGAGACACAGCACCATGATGTAGAACTCGGACAGCTGCGCCATCTTCAGGTCGATGAAGAGCTGGTTGAGGTAGGGGGCGGTACCGCCGAAGAGGGCGACGGAGATGGAGTAGGCGAAACCGATGCCCTGGGTGCGCACCTTGGTCGGGAAGGTCTCCGACATGGTGGCCGACAGCAGCGCGCCGGGGATGGCCACGATGACGAGCGCCACCGTGGCGGCGACGAAGAGCGTCCAGCCCGCCGAGCCGATCATCCCGGTGAGCGGCATGTGCAGCGCCGTCATCAGCACCACGAAGCCGATCAGCATCGGTCGGCGGCCGACCCGGTCGGAGACGTGTCCCCACAACGGCAGCGTCGCCAGCGCGATGCACTGGGCCGCGACGGAGCACCAGTAGGCGACGCCGGGGTCCATGCCGTGCTGGGTGATGGCGTAGGTGGAGACGTACGAGGTCCAGGTGTAGTGGGCCGAGGTGATGCCGGACGTCATCAGGATGACCAGCAGCACCGACCGGGTCACCTGCTTGCGGGAGACCTGCCGGCCGGCGTCCTCCGGGCCGGACTGCTGGTTCTCGAACACGTCGCTCTCGTCCATGCTGCGACGCAGGTACAGCGCCGCCAGCGCGAGGAACGCGCCGAGGAAGAACGGGATGCGCCAGCCCCAGTCGGCTACGGCGCTCTCCGTCAGGGTGGAGGTGACCACGCCGCCCACGGTGTAGGCGACGACGGAGCCACCGAAGATGGCGACGAAGACGATGCTGCCCCACATGCCGCGCCGGTGGCTGGGCGCGATCTCCGCCACGTAGGTGTTGGCGGTGGCGGACTCGCCGCCGTGCGCGAATCCCTGCACCACCCGGGCCAGCAGCAGGATCAGCGAGGCCCAGGCGCCGATGGAGGCGTACGAGGGGAGGAAGCCGATGACGAGGCTGCCGCCGGCCATCATCAGCATGGTGGTGACCAGCACGAACTTGCGCCCGCGCCGGTCGGCGACCCGGCCGAAGACGATGCCGCCCAGGGGCCGCATGAGGAAGCCGACCGCGAAGACCGCGAGGGTGGACAACAGCGCGGACACCGAGTCCTGGGAGTTGAACATGGCCGTGGCGATGAACGGAGTGAAGACGGCGTACGCGCTCCACTCGTACCACTCGAGGACGTTGCCGACCGTGCTGGCGATGAGGGACTTGCGCTTGGCGCGCAGCGAGAGCCCGGTCTGGGCTCCGGCTCCGTCCGGCGCACCACGATGTGTCTGTACGTCGCTCACGAGAGCTCCTTTGCTCTGGGGCGGGCAGGGGCGAGGGCAGTGCGTCACGGCGATGCGTGGTGAGGGGGCACGGTCAGCGGGCGGCGTGGGCGGCGGCCGCCTCCAGCAGGAGGGGCACCCCTGTCTCCAGCGACGGTCCGAAGGTGCGGTCGTGCGGGCGCTCCCCGCGCAGCCACCGGGTGTGGATGGCCTCGCAGAAGATCGCCGCCTTCCACAGCGCGAGCGTCTGGTACCAGGGGAGGGCGGTGAGATCGAGGTGGTCCATGCCCGCGTGGTAGCGCCGGACCAGCTCGGCGCGCGTCGGATACCCCTCCTCGCCTGTGACGGGGGTGAGTTCGAGCGGGGTGACGGGTTGTCCCGGCTCGGCATACGTGGCCGTGAGGTAGCCGAGGTCGGCCAGGGGATCGCCGAGGGTGGCCATCTCCCAGTCGAGGACGGCCAGCAGCCGGGGCGGGCCTTCGGGCGCGAACATCAGGTTGCCCATGCGGTAGTCGCCGTGCACCACCGTGGCGGCCTGGCTGACGGGCAGGTTGCCGGCGAGCCAGTCGGCGAGCCGGGCCACCGCCGGCAGGCTGCGGGTGGTGTTGACCTCCCACAGGCCCGCGAAGCGCTCCACCTGCCGGGCCAGATAGCCCTCGGGCCGTCCGAAGGAGGCGAGTTCGCCCCGGGTGACGTCGACGCGGTGCAGGCCGACGAGGGCGTCGACGACCGCCAGGCCGGTGGCCCGGCGCCGTTCCGGTGTGTCGAGGTGGGCGGGGACGGCGTCGGTGATGACGGTGCCGTCGAGATGCCCCATCAGGTAGAAGGGCACTCCGAGCACCGAGTCGTCCTCGCAGATGGCGAGGATCTCCGGCACCGGCACTCCGTGGCCGCCCACGGCCTGCTGGATCCGGGCCTCGCGGACCATGTCGTGGGTGGACCTGGGCAGCGGCGGGCGCGGCCCGCGGCGCAGGACGACGGAGGCGTCGCCGCGCCGGAGCAGATAGGTGACGTTGGAGTGACCGTCGCCGATGCGTCCCCAGGCGAGGGGGCCGCTGCCGATGCCGTGCTTGTCGAGGAAGTCGGTGATCTCGTCGACGACGAGCAGGGGCGGGACGGTCAGCCGGTCGGCGGTCTCCCGATCGGCGACGACCTCGATGCCGTCGGGGGTGGTGTGCATCAGGCTTCCCCGCCCCGGACGGTGGCGGTGCCCTGGTGGCGTTCGCCGGCCTCCACTTCGGCGCGGCGCCGCTTGGCGGTGCGGCGGGCGATCGCCCACTTGTGGGTCTCGGTGGAGCCGTCGTAGATGCGGAACGGGCGGACCTCGTTGAGGTACTGGGCCAGCGGCAGCCCGTCGGAGACGCCGTCGCCGCCGCACAGCTGCACCGCCCGGTCGATGACCCGGGAGATCGCCTCCGAGCAGTGCACCTTGGCGACCGAGGACAGCGCGGAGCCGGCTCTGGGGTCGCTCGCCAGCAGCTCGGCCGTCTTGGTGATGATCGCGTCGGAGGTCTCGATGTCGATGACGGACTCGGCGATGAGGTTCTGCGCCAGGCCGAGCGAGTTCATCGGAGCACCGAACAGCTCCCGCCGTTCGGCCCGGTCGAGGGCGATGTCGAGGGAGCGCCGGGCCAGCCCGAGCCATCGCATGCAGTGAGTGAGCCGTGCCGGTCCGAGCCGCACCTGCGCGTACCGGAAGCCCTGGCCGACCGAGCCGAGGACGGCGTCGTCGGGCACGAGGCAGTCCTCCAGGTGGACGTGCGGATGGCCGCCGTCGATGTAGCGGTCGACGGTGTGGACGGGGGCGCCGACCCGGATGCCGGGGTTGTCCATGTCGACCAGGAACATGGTGGCGCCCTCGGGTGCGTCCCCGGTCTCGGGGGTGCGGGCCATCACGATGCAGAAGCCCGCGCCGACGGCCCCGCTGATGAACCGCTTGTGCCCGTTGATCACCCAGCCGCCCTCCGCCCGTACGGCGGTGGTGCGCAGCGCCGCCGGATCGGAGCCCGCGCCGGGGTGCGGCTCGGTCATGCCGAAGCAGGAGCGGATCTCGCCTGCGGCGAGCGGGACCAGGTAGCGCTTCTTCTGCTCCTCGGTGGCGATGAGGTGGAGCATGTGCATGTTGCCCTCGTCGGGGGCCATGCAGTTGAGCACACTGGGGCCGATGGGCGAGTAGCCCGCCTCCTGCAGGACCGGTGACCAGTGCTCGACGGACAGGCCCTGGCCCCCGTACTCGGCCGGCATGTGCGGGGCGAAGACCCCGGCCTCCTTGGCCGCGGCCTGCAGCCGGTCGCGTGTGGCCTTCTCCAGGCGTTCGCCGGGGACGGGCTCGGCGTCGACGACGGTCTCACGGATGAAACGGCGGGTGCGCTCGCGCAGCTCCTCCACCGCGGACGGCAGGTGGCTGGTGGGCATGCTCGGATCCTTTCGCTGATCGGGTGCCGCGAGGTCAGGCGGTGCCGCCGGCGACCGCGAGGCCGCCGTCGACGGTGAGGACATGGCCGGTGACCCAGGAGGCGTCGTCGGAGACGAGGTAGGCGACGGCGGAGGCCACGTCGGCGGGTGCGCCGAGCCGCCGCATCGGGTAGCCGGCGGCGACCTCGTCCTCCCTGTCCTGGTAGAGCGCCTCGGCGAAGCGGGTCTTGACGACGGCCGGGGCGACGGCGTTGACACGGACGTCCGGGCCGAGTTCGGCGGCCAGGGCACGGGTGAGGTGCGAGACGGCGGCCTTGCTGACGCTGTACAGGCCGATGCCGGGGGCAGGCGTGTCACCGGTGACGGAGGAGAGGTTGACGACGGTGCCGCGGCGCTCGACGAAGCGCAGCTGCGGGTGGGCGAGAGCGGCCTGCACCCAGGCCAGCGTGGCGAGCACGTTGACCTCCAGCACCTTGCGGGCGACGTCGAGGCCGATCTCGGTGACCGGGCCGTAGGCGGGGTTGATGCCGGCGTTGTTGACCAGGATGTCGAGGCCGCCGAACTCCCGCGCCACGGTGTCGAGGACCTCGGCGCGGTGCTCGGGGTCGTCCGCCTTGCCCGCCACGGTGAGCACACTGGCGGCGGGCAGCGTCCGGGCGGCCTCGCGCAGCGGTTCGGGCTTGCGGGCGGTGATGCACACCCGCGCGCCCTCGGCCACCAGGCGTTCGGCGATGGCCAGGCCGATACCGCGGCTGGCTCCGGTCACGACGGCGGTGCGTCCGGCGAGGCGGCCCGTTGCCCGCGTGGCCTGGTTCTGGTCGGCGTGGTGGTGCTGCACCGGTCAGCCTTTCGTCGTGGTGTCAGGGCGGTCACGGTCCGCCGCCCCGCGCAGTTCGGTGCGGCGGATCTTGCCGCTCTGGGTCTTGGGGAGCTCGGCACGGATGTGCAGCTCGGTGGGGCGTTTGTACGCGGCCAGCCGTTCGCGGGTGAAGGAGATCAGCTCTTCCGGGCTGGCCGTGGCACCGGCGGTGAGCGAGACGTAGGCGACGACGGTCTCGCCGCGGTAGTCGTCCGGCTGCCCGACCACGGCGGCCTCGTGCACCGCCGGGTGCTCGTAGAGGGCGTCCTCGACCTCACGCGGCCAGACCTTGTAACCGGAGGCGTTGATCTGGTCCTTGAGCCGGTCGACGAGATAGATCCACCCCCGCTCGTCGATGATCGCGCCGTCGCCGGTGCGCAACCGGCCGCCCGGCATGGTCTGTTCGGTGGCGGCGGGCTGCCGCCAGTAGCCGGGGATCACCTGGGGGCCGCTCAGTTCGAGCTCCCCCTGTTCGCCGGGGGGCAGCGGATTGCCGTCGAGGTCGACGACCCGGGCGGTGAGGTTGGGCAGCGGGACGCCGATGGAGAGGGTGCCGCCGGCCTCGTGCACGGGCGCGGTGGTGCCGGGCGGCACGGCGATGACGGCGGAGGTGGTCTCCGTCATGCCGTAGATGTTGTGGATGTAGACGCCGAATCGTTCCCGGAACCGGTCGACCGTGGCGGGCGGGATGGGGGCGCCGCCGGAGAAGAGGTGCTTGGCGGTGGCGAAGTGCTCCGGCCCGGCGTGCTCCACCGTGGACAGCGCGTTGTACGCGGTGATCGAGCCGACCGTGTGGGTGACCCGGTGCTCGACGAACGCGTCCAGTGCCACGTCGGGGCGGAAGCGGCCGGTGAGGACCAGGGTGGTGGGGGTGATCAGCGAGACGACCGCGTTCACCACCGCCCCCGTGATGTGGAAGAGCGGGGCCAGCGCGTACACCGCGTCGCCGTCGCCCAGATCGGCCCAGGCGGCGTTGGTGAGCGCCACGTTGAGGACGTTGCCGTGGGTGTTCATGGCGCCCTTGGGCGGGCCGGTGGTGCCGGAGGTGTAGGTCAGCAGGGCCACGTCGTCGCGGGTGAGATCCACCGGCTCGGGACTGCGGCCCGCGAACTCGCGGAGGAGGGCGGCGAGATCGCCGTCGGGGGCGGGAGCGGGACGCTCGGTCGAGGGGAAGGCGCGCGGGTCGTCGCGGGTCTGGAAGTCCAGCGCCGACGTACTGATCGTCCAGCGCACCGAGCTGCCGGCGAGGGTCCCGCGGGTCTCCTCGACGTCGGTGTCCGCGCAGACGATGCCGACGGCCCCGGCGTCGTCGATCAGGCGGCGCAGCTCGCCTCGGCGGTACATCGGGTTGAGGAGGAGCGCGGTGGCGCCCAGTTTCCACAGGGCCAGCAGCACCAGGGCGTACTGCGGGACGTTCTGCAGGTAGATGCCGACCCGGTCACCGCGCCGGGTGCCGCGGGCCGCGAAGGCTGCGGCCAGTGCGTCGGAGGCGGCGTCCGCCTCCCGGGCCGTCAGCGCGCCGTCGAAGTAGCGCAGGGCGACGGCGTCGGGGTCGCGCGCCACCCGGGCCCGCCACGCGGCCGTCAGGGAGTCGTGGCCGACCGTCATTTCCGCCGGCACCGCGGCCGGGTACAGCTCCCGCCACGGACGCGCCTCGGGCATCGACATCTCCCGCTCCCTCCACCGGCTCCGAACAGCCCGGGGTATGCTGGACAACGTACCGACCGAGCGCTCGCTCGGTATTGCAGGTGAGGATCTACGGGGCGCGTCAGCGTGTCAAGGGGGTGCGCGGTGGAGGGCTCCCGGCGGCGGTCGCCCGGCAGAACGGGCGCAGCGCCTGTGCATACTTACGTACCGGCACGAGCACACGCGGCGAGGAGAGCATGACCGAAGCCGACGCACTGACCACCGGCGGAGCTGCCGCGACCGGAGACGACGGGGCCGGAACCACGGCGGACTGGAGGCTCTACACCAGTGACGGCCTTCCGCCCGTCCTGGGGGCCGCCCTGGCCTGTTTCGTGGAGCAGGGGTACCACGGCACCACGATCCGGGAGGTGGCGGCGCGGGCCGGCCTGTCGGTGCCGGGGGTGTACCACCACTACCCGTCGAAACACGCCCTGCTGGTCGGCATCGTCACCCGGGCGATGGCGGAGCTGTGGGAGCGCAGCACAGCGGCACTGGAGGAGGCCGGACCGGACGTCGGGAGGCGGCTGGACCTGCTGGTGGAGTGCCTGGTGCTGTTCCACGCGCACCGGCGGGACCTGGCGTTCATCGCGGCGAGCGAGATCCGCAGCCTGCTCGACGACGACCGCACCACTTACCTCCAGGCCCGCGACCGGCAGCAGCGCCTGATGGACGCGGCCATCGAGGAGGGCGTGGCGCGGGGGACGTTCACGACACCGTACCCCCGCGAGGTCAGCCGGGCGATCGTCACGATGTGCACTGCGGTGTCCCAGTGGTACCGCGTGGACGGCAGGCTCTCCCCCTCCGAACTGGCCGCCCGCTACCGCACCATGGCCCGCATGACCGTCGGCGCGGCACCGCTGGGACCGTCCGCGCCGTCCCCCTGACCGGCTTCCCCGACTCACGGGCCATGGCGTCGGGAGGCCCGGTCGGCCGACTGCGGTGAGGAAGCCGGCTGCTTCCGCCTCGGAACCGATCGCCCTCGGTTCCGGCTACATCGCCATGGCCGGAGCCGAGGACGACCACCTCACCGACAGCCGGAACGCCCTGCGGCGCGGGCAACGCCTGGTCCAACGCGGTCGGCTCCCACGTCCACGCCCTGCCGTAACCGAACCCCCTCCCACCGCCCCGCCTTGCGGGCGCCGCTCCGCCCGCATTGTTCCGGGAGCACTGCACACCCTTCCGAAAGCGTGAGCACTTCGGCTGCCGCTGTCCGAATGCCGCTCATTTGGGCGCTTACGTGACAGTTGGCCGCCAAGTGCTCACGCTTTTCGGCAACCTGCCCTGCACCGCCCCACCTGCTGTGACGTTCGGGTGAAACATTTCCCCGGGCCACCGCATCAGAGAAGTGAGAGTGGCGGGGCGCGGGAGGGGCGTACTGATGGGGCAGGGCGGACGCATGGACGGATACAGGGAGTTCGCGGCGGCGCGGGCCGGGCATTTGTACCGGTCCGCGTGCCTGCTCACCGCCGGTGACACGCACCTGGCCGAGGATCTGGTCCAGGAGACCCTGGGGCGGGTGTACGTCCGCTGGGGGCGGGTGGCCCGTGCGGACAACCCCGCCGGGTACGCGCAGACCGTTCTCACCCGCGCGTTCCTGGCCCACCGGCGGCGGCGCAGCAGTACCGAGCACTCGACCGCCGAGTTCCCGGATCTGCCGGGCGCCGCCACCGACGACCCGTCCCTGCGGCTCACCCTGCTCGACGCCCTCGCCCGGCTGCCCGCGAAGGACCGCGCGGTGATCGTCCTGCGGTATTGGGAGGACCGCTCGGTCCAGGAAACCGCCGACACGATGAACGCCAGCCCGGCGGCGGTGCGGACGCGCAGCGTGCGCGCCCTGGCCCGGCTGCGGGAACTGCTCGGCGAGGAACTCGGTGAGTACGCCCGGTCCTGACCGGCCGCAGGCCGTCCCCCTCCTCATTCCTCCGTGTTCACCTCAGTTCACCTCCGTTCACCTCAGTTCACCTCAGCTCACCTCACGGAAGCGGTGGTTCGTCATGTCCGTCGACCAGCACAGCGACCCCTTCGAGGAGCGGCTCTCCTCCGCTCTGCACGACACCGGCAACGCCTTCGAGGCCGACCGGGGCGCCCTCACCGACGGGGGGCAGGCTCGCGGAAGGCGGATGCGGGTGCGGCGGCGGGCCGCCGTCCTCGGAGGTGCGGCCGGGATCGCGCTCGTGGGAGTGGGCGGGGCGCTGCTCGTGCCCGGCGGGGGCGGGGAGAGCGGGCGGGCGTCGGCAGCCTCGGGAGCCGAGGTCACCGCCGCCGCCCAGGGCACTCCGGCACCCGTCTCCGGTGAGGAACTCATCCGCACGCTGAAGGGACTCCTTCCCGACGGGGAGTTCAGCGGGGAGCAGGGGCGCGGGACCGACGCGGCCTTCGAGCCGTTCGCCCAGGTCGTGTACGACGACGGCAAGGGACCCGCCGTCGTCTCCGTCAGTCTCGGCCGCGTCGAGCCAGGGACCTCCCAGGCCCGCCAGGCCACCCGGTGCCCGGACAAGGTGTTCACCCCGTACGACAGTTGTGCCACCAGCACCCTGGCGGACGGGTCGAAGCTCATGCTGTTCAAGGGGTACGAGTATCCGGACCGGCGCGTGGACACCAAGTGGTGGAACGCCGTGCTCGTCACGCCCCAGGGGCAGCAGATCAGCGTGAGCGAGTGGAACTCGGCCGCCGAGAAGGACGCGCCCATCAGCCGGCCCACGCCCCCGCTGTCCGCCTCGCAGCTCAAGGAACTCGCCACGGCTCCGCAGTGGCGGTCCGTCGTCGACGCCCTTCCGGAGAGGGCCGGGAAGCCGTCCGCGGAATCAAGCGCACCGCCGCCGCGTGCCGACGGCCCGGTGATCCGGGAGACGCTCGCCGAACTCGTCCCCGACCGTGTCGAGGTGGTGTCGAAGGGCGGCCAGGATTCGGAGTACGCCTATCTCGTCCTCGACGACGGCAAGGGGAAGAGCTTCGTCCAGATCAACGTCCAGCACGACATGCTCGATGTCGCCGACCAGCTCTACGGATCCGCCGAGACGCTGGACGACGGAACCCTGGTGGCGACCCGGCAGGGGCCGGGTGAGAAGGGCGCCGCCGGGGTCGTCATGTGGACCGTCGACACCATGCGGGCCGACGGCAGGCGTGTGGTGATCAGCGCCTTCAACACCGGTGCTCAGCACGAGGACGCCACGCGCGACGCCCCCGCGCTGAGCATGGAGGAACTCCGGGCGATCGCCCTCAGCCCGCGGTGGGACGATCTGACCTGACCGCTAGAAGAACTCCGACCAGGGCTGGTCCCAGACCTGTTTGACGCACAGGACCAGGAAGAGGAGGCCCGCGATGGCGAGCATGGTGTTGCTGAGGGGGCCGTTGCGCCATTCGCGGGGAGTGCGGGCGGAGTTGAGGAGCCAGACCAGGGTGAGGGCGAGGAAGGGCATGAAGGCGGCGCCGAGGACGCCGTAGATGATGATCAGGCGGAACGGCTGGCCTTCGAACAGCAGGATCATGGGTGGGAAGGTCAGCCACAGCAGGTAGGCACGGAACGGCCAGGACTTCTCCGGGCCGCCGGAGGCGATGGCCTCGCCCGTCGACGGCTTCGCCTTCTTCCGGCCGCGGGCCACGAAGTCGGCGAACATCAGGCTCACCCCGTGCCACACGCCGATCAGTGACGTGAACGAGGTGGCGAAGAAGCCGATCAGGAAGAACTTGGCCGTCGTGGCACCGTACTTGTCCTCCAGGATGTCGCTCAGCTGGATCAGGCCCTTGTCCCCGCCGGCGATCGCGACACCGGCGGAGTTCAGGAGTTCGGCGCCGACGACGAGCATCGCGATCACGAAGATGCCGGTGGTGAGGTAGGCGACGCGGTTGTCCAGCCGCATCACCTTCATCCAGCCGGAGTCGGTCCAGCCCTTGGCGTTGATCCAGTAGCCGTACGCGGCCAGCGTGATCGTGCCGCCCACGCCGCCGATCAGGCCGAGGGTGTAGAGGACCGAGTCGTCCGCGTCGGGCAGGACCGGGAGCAGTCCGGCGAAGGCGTCGCCCAGGTTCGGGACCACCCTGACCGCCAGGTAGACCGTCACCGCGAACATGACGCCCACCAGGACCGTCATGACCTTCTCGAAGACCGCGTACCGGTTGAACCAGACGAAGGCCAGGCCCACCAGGGCGCAGGCGATGCCCCACCACTCGAGGTCCATCACGCCCGGGAAGAGGGCCTGCAGGGGCAGGGCGCTCGACGACATCGCCGCCGCGCCGTAGACGAAGCCCCAGATGACGACGTAGACGCCGAAGAAGTACGTCGTCCAACGGCCGAGGCTCGCCCAGCCGTCGAACAGGGTGCGGCCGGTGGCCAGATGCCAGCGACCCGCGGCCTCGGCGAGGGAGATCTTCACCAGGCAGCCGATCACCGCCGCCCACAGGAGGGTGTAGCCGAAGCTGCTGCCGGCGATGAGGGTGGCGACCAGGTCGCCGGCGCCCACCCCGGTCGCGGCGACGACGATGCCGGGGCCGATGTGGCGCCAACCGGACTTGCGGGGCTGGGGTCCGGGGCCGTGAAGTGGCGCCCCGGTGTCCTGGATGTTTCCCGTGTTTCCCGTGGTGTCCGCCATGAGGGCAAGAAAGCCGATGGAGGCCGGTCGGACAAGGGGGCGTGCGGGGATCTTCACCGGATGCACCTGGTCGGGTGGCCGAATGGTCGAATGATCGACCGACATGACGGTATTGACCTGATCATGTCATGCGCGCAAGATTGCGGCACCGTACACCGCACCAGGCACGTCGCCATGGACAACCCCACCTCCCACAAGGAGACTTCATGCGACTTCGCACACGCGGCAGACGCTCCGCCGTGCTCGCCGCACTCCTCGCCCTCGCCCTCGCCGCGCCCGTGTCGATGACGGCCACTCAGGCCGACGCCGACAGCGCGGAGCCGGCGGCGGCCTCGGCCGACGACATCCGCCAGTACGAGATCCATCAGCGCACGACTCCCGTGACCCGTACGGAGATCCAGCGGGCCGGGGTCACCGTGGACGAGGCCGACGAGGAGACGGTGGTCGTCTCCGGCCGCGCTGACCAGATCCGCACCCTGCGCCGGCAGGGTTACGAGGTCACGCCGTTGGGCGCCGCTCCCGACCGCTCGACCGCCGCCGACGGTCTGCGGCTGTTCGACTTCCCCTCGGCCGACTCCCGCTACCACAACTACGCCGAGATGAACGCGGAGATCGACCAGCGGCTGTCGGCGTACCCGAACATCATGAGCAAGCGGGTGATCGGCCGCTCCTACCAGGGCCGGGACATCGTCGCCATCAAGATCAGCGACAACGTGACGGTGGACGAGAACGAGCCCGAGGTCCTGTTCACCCACCACCAGCACGCGCGTGAGCACCTGACCGTCGAGATGGCGCTGTACCTGCTGCGCGAACTCGGCGCGGGATACGGCAGCGACTCGCGGATCACCAACATGGTCAACGGCCGGGAGATCTGGATCATCCCGGACCTCAACCCGGACGGCGGCGAGTACGACATCGCCACCGGCTCCTACCGCTCCTGGCGCAAGAACCGGCAGCCCAACTCCGGTTCGTCGTACGTCGGCACCGACCTGAACCGCAACTGGAACTACCGCTGGGGCTGCTGCGGCGGCTCCTCCGGCTCCACGTCCTCCGAGACCTACCGGGGTTCGGCTCCCGAGTCCGCGCCCGAGGTGAAGGTCGTCGCCGACTTCGTGCGCAGCCGGGTCGTGGGCGGGGTGCAGCAGATCAAGGCAGGCGTCGACTTCCACACGTACAGCGAGCTGGTGCTGTGGCCGTTCGGCTACACCTACTCCGACACCACGACCGGGATGACGGCCGACGACCAGGCCGCCTTCCGGACGGTCGGTCAGAAGATGGCCGCGAGCAACGGCTACACGCCGCAGCAGTCCAGCGATCTGTACATCACGGACGGGTCGATCGACGACTACCTGTGGGGCACGCACAAGATCTTCGGCTACACCTTCGAGATGTATCCGAGGTCCTCGTCGGGCGGCGGCTTCTACCCGCCCGACGAGGTCATCGAGCGGGAGACGTCCCGGAACCGGGACGCCGTCCTGCAACTCCTGGAGAACGCGGACTGCATGTACCGCTCCATCGGCAAGGAGGCACAGTACTGCCGTTAGCGGCGCCGCCGCCCGGCGCGAGGAGTCGTCGCGGTGCTAGGACTTGTCCTCCTTCGCCTTCACGTCGGCCTTCGCGTCGGCGTCCGGCTCGGACTTCCCGGCGTCCGCGTCGGCTTCCGCGTCCGCGTCGGCTTCCGTGTCGGGCGTGTCCGCGTCGGGCGAGTCCGTGTCGGACGCCTCGGGCTCGGGCGCCTCGGGCTCCGGTGCCTCGTCGTCGAAGTAGGCGTCCAGGACCGCGTCCAGCTCCGTGTCCCACTCGGCGAAGCGGCTTCGGGACGCGGCCTCGATCTCCAGCGGGTACCAGCGCCTGTCCGTGGTGTGGACGGTGACCGTGTAGCGCTTGCCGAAACGGGCGGTCTCCGTCTCCACCGCGCCGATCTCGTCCCAGCGGAAATGGCACTCCTGGTCGTCCAGGTGGAGCCATACGCCACCGTGGTCGGCGACGATCCTGGCGCGGCGGTCGGACGCCTCGAAGACCGGGCCGTCGGGGACGGGCTCCTCCTCCTCGGAGGCGTCGGACTCGCCGGAGGCGTCCGAGGCGCCGGCGGCCTCGGGCTTCTCCGGTGAGGTCCTCTCCTCGGACTCCGCCGCCGTATCCGCGTCCGCCTGCTCCGACGCCGCCTTCGAGTCCTCCGGCTCCACCTCGTCCTTCACGTCCGCCTTGCGGCCGGACGCGGGGGCGGTGAGCCCGGGGATGAAGGCCGGGTCGAATCCGGCGCCTTCCAGGGGCTGGCTGCTCGAACCTATGCGCTGCTCCACACCGGAGGAGTATGGTCGACGATCCTGTGCGGGACACAGCCAGCCCCTGTTTTCGTTATCAGACGCCTACATGGGACCCACCGTTCGCACCAATCGGACGATGATCCGACAGGACGCGCGGGCCGGATTCGGCGGGCCGGGTCAGACGGCCAGGCTGAGCGCCGCCGCGACCACGAAGCCGGCCACCGACAGGACGCTCTCCAGCACCGTCCACGTCTTCAGTGTGTCCCGCTCGCTGATGCCGAAGTACTTGGCGACCATCCAGAACCCGCCGTCGTTGACGTGCGAGGCGAAGATGGAGCCCGCCGAGATGGCCATGATGACGAGGGCCACGAACGCCTGGGAGTAGTCCCCCTCGGACAGCAGCGGGGCCACGATGCCCGCCGTCGTGACGATCGCCACCGTCGCCGAGCCCTGCGCGACCCGGAGCACCACGGAGATCAGGTACGACAGGACGATCACCGGCAGCCCGACGTCGTTGAACGTGTCGGACAGCGCCTGGGCGACCCCGCTCCCCTTGAGGACCGCGCCGAAGACACCGCCGGCGCCGACGACCAGCAGGATGTTGCCGACCGGCTTCAGCGAGGACGTCGAGACGGTCTCCAGGGACTTGCGGGACCAGCCGCGCCGGATGCCGAGCAGGTAGTACGCCATGAACAGGGCGATGGTGAGCGCGACGAACGGGTGGCCGAAGAACTCGACGACCGAGCGCAGCGTCGACTCCTCCAGGGCGATCGAGGAGAAGGTCGCGGCGAGGATCAGCAGGAGCGGCGTGCCGATGATGCCGAGGACCGTGCCGAGCGGCACCGGCGTCTCGCGCGGCTCGACTCCTTCCCCCAAGCTCTCGGCTTCGCTCGAGCAGGGGGCGCCCCCAGCGCGCTGCTCGTCGAGGACGGCCTGCTTGGACTCCTCGGCGGCCTCGACCATGTCCTGCGGTACGGCGACGAAGATCCGCTTGCCGATCCAGGCGGAGTAGACCCAGGCGGCGACGACGGCCGGGATGCCGGTGACGACGCCCATGAGGATGACCCAGCCGAGGTCGACGCCGAGCAGTCCGGCGGCGGCCACCGGGCCGGGGTGCGGGGGCAGGAAGGCGTGGGTGACGGACAGGCCCGCGAGCAGCGGCAGGCAGTAGAGCAGGATCGACTTGCCGGAGCGCTTGGCGGCGGCGTACACGATCGGCGCGAGGACGAAGATGCCGACGTCGAAGAAGACCGGGACACCGAAGATCAGACCGGTCAGGCCCATGGCGAGCGGGGCCCGCTTCTCGCCGAACACGCCGAGCAGCCTCGAGGCCAGCACCTCGGCGCCGCCGCTGACCTCGAGGATCGCGCCGAGCATGGTGCCGAGGCCGATGATGATCGCGACATGGCCGAGAATGCCGCCCATCCCGGACTCGATGGTGGACACCGCGTCCGAGCGCTGGACCGTGCCGAAGAGTTCGGTGACCGACAGGCCGGCCATCAGGCCGACGGCTATGGAGACGCCGAGCAGCGCGACGAAGGGCTGCACCCGCGCCTTGATGATCAGGAAGAGGAGCAGTGCGATGCCGATGGCGGCGACGGTCAGCAGACCGGCGGTGCCGTCGATCAGCAGGAGCAGCCCTTCGGTGTGCGGGGGTGCCTCGGCCGCGGCGTCAGCGGCGAGCGAAAAGGATGGTCGAGACAGTTGGGACATTCGGGGGTCCTCTGCTGGAGCACACGAAGCTTTTGGGCATGGGGGACCGCGGCACGGCGTCCCGGGGGTGGTGGACGCCGTGCCGTGGCACACGAGGTGTGAGGGGGGTACGGAAAAACGAAGAGGAAGGGAGCGCGCGTCAGCCCAGTACGGCCAGTGCGTCGATCTCGATGAGGAGCCCCGCGGGCAGGCCGACGTAGACGGTCGTGCGCGCGGCGGGCGGCTGGGTGAGGCCCTGCTCCTCGAAGTAGGTGTTGTAGATCTGGTTCATCTCGGCGAAGTGGTCCACGTCGGTGAGGTAGACGCGGATCATCATCACGTCGTCCCAGGTCGCGCCGCCCTCTTCGAGGATCGCCTTGACGTTGGCGAGGGTCTGGAGGGTCTGCTCGCGCAGGGCGGGACCGGCGGGCGTGGGCGCCTTGCCCTCCTCGGCGGGGAGGAACCCGACCTGGCCGGCGACCTGGAGGATGTTGCCCTTCCGCACGCCGTGGGAGAACTTCGCGGGCGGGGTGGTGTGGGTCTTCGGGGTGAGCGCGATCTTGTCGGTCATAGGGTTTCCCTGTCGGATCGATGCACGGGCGTCCTGCCGGAGTACTCGCCGCTGATCGCGTCCGCGGTGCGGCGGACCAGCGGGAGCAGGGTGAGGAGTTCGTCGGCGGTGACGACGACGTTCGGCGCGGAGACCGACATCGCGGCGATCACCCGGCCGTCGGCGCCGCGGATCGGCGCGGCGACGCAGTTGATGGACTCCTCGTGGCCGCCGAGGTCGGTGGCCCAGCCCTGTTCGCGCACCTTCTCCAACTCCCGCAGGAACGCGGTCGGGTTGGGTGTCGAACGGGACGTGTACATGGGGTAGTCGAGCTGCTCCGCGAGGGCGCGGCGCTCGGGCTCGGGCAGGTCGGCGAGGAGCAGCTTGGCCACGGCGGCGACGGTGATCGCGACGGGCTTGCCGATCCGCGAGTACATGCGCACCGGGTAGCGGCTCTCCACCTTGTCGATGTAGAGGACCTCGTTCTCCTCGTACACGGCGAGGTGCACGGTGTGGCCGCACCGCTCGTTGAGGCGGGCGAGGTGGGGGTGGGCGATCTCCCGGACGTCGAGGTTCTCCATCGCCTCCTGGGCGAGGGCGAAGAGGCGGGCGCCGAGCCGGTAGCGCTGGTCGGACTGGCGGTAGACGAGTCCGTGCTCGTGCAGGGTGCGCAGCAGCCGCAGCGCCGTGGACTTGTGCACGCCCAGGCGGTCGGCGACCTGCCCGAGGTCGGCGGGGCCCTCGGCGAGCAGCGGCAGGATGCTCAGCGCACGGTCGACGGTCTGGCTCATGGGGTACGTCCCTCCTCCTCGGCCCGGTCCGCGTGGCCCGCGTCCGGGTGCGCGCCCGCGGGGTCGGTCTCGGTCCAACCGGGGCCGAGACGCAGTCTCCCCCACGCCGGGTCGTCCAGGGCGGCCAGCCGGTCGGCCAGGTCGCGGGCGGGGGGTGCGGCGAGGTCGCCGGAGGTGGTGAGGGCGGCGGCGGCCGCGAGGTGGCCGTGCCGGAGCCGGTCCCGTACGGGCAGGGCGCGCAGGGTGGCGGAGAGGAACCCGGCGGCGAAGGCGTCGCCCGCGCCGACGGCGGCCACGACGTCCACATCGAGGGACGGGGCGAAGACCGCGGCGCCGGCGTCGGTCCCGTCCGGGCCGTAGGCCGTCGCGCCGCGGCCGCCCTGCTTGACGACCAGGGTCTCCGGTTCCGGCAGTGCCTCCCGTACGGCGGCGGCGTCCCGCAGGCCCCAGGCCTCGCGTGCCTCGTCCTCGCCCACGAAGACGATGTCGGCGCCGCGGGCCAGTTCCAGCAGTACCTCGGGGCCGTGGGCGGCGCTGTCGCGCCACAGTCCCGGCCGGTGGTTGACGTCGAAGGAGACGAGCGGGCGGCCGGGGCGGCGGGCGGTCAGCTCCCGCAGGAGGTCCAGGCAGCCGGCGGAGAGCGCGGCGGTGATGCCGGACAGGTGCAGGACGCGGGCGGCGCGGGCGGCGGCCAGGTCGACGGTGCGGGGGGTCATCGCGGAGGCGGCGGAGCCGGCGCGGTAGTAGGCGACCTCGTGGGCGTCGGTGGCGCGGTCGCCGGCGGTGCGGAAGTAGACGCCGGTGGGGCGGTGCGGGTCGCGCCGGACGTACGACACGTCGACGCCGTACTCCCCGATGGTCCGGACGAGGTGGTCGCCGAAGCCGTCCTGGCCGACCGCGCTGATCCAGCGCGCCGGGTGCCCGGCCGCCGCGAGCACGCACGCGGTGTTGGACTCCGCGCCGCCGATGGCCCGTTCGAAGGAGGGCACGTCGGCCAGGGGGCCCGGCCGGGAGGGCAGGAACGTCACCATGGACTCGCCCAGCGCGACGACGTCGACGACCTCCACGACGTCGGGGGCGGTGCGGGGTCCGGTGGCGGTCACGATGGCGGGGCTCCTCGGCGTGGCGGGGTCGGGCGGCGGGGGCGGTGGCGGGCGTCCACGGTGTCGCCCGCGGTGCCGTCCGCGGCGGTCGCGTGGGCGGTTGCGGTGGTGGCGGGGACGCGTTTCCGTTGACCCCGCGTGGCCGAGATGTTAGACAGCCGTAAGCGACGTACGCAATGGGTGTTGCAGAGAGTGCAACACACCAGATCAGGGAGGCTCTGATGGTCCTCGACCCCGGCTCCGACAGCTACCAGCACCTCACCGAGGAACGCGTCGACCACCGTTTCAAGGGCCTCCCGCCGGACGCCGCCGGGCTGACCGTCGGCGAGCTGGCCGCCCAGCACCGCAACCTGTTCACCGGCGGTTTCACCACCCCGGTGCTCGCGCTGTCCGCCGAGCGCCTGGAGCACAACCTGAAGCTGATGGAGACGTACGCGGCCCGGCACGGCCTCGCCTTCGCCCCGCATGGCAAGACCTCCATGGCCCCGCAGCTCTTCCGGCGCCAGATCGAGCACGGCGCCTGGGGCATCACGCTCGCGGTGCCGCACCAGGCGCGGGTGGCGCGGGTGTTCGGTGTCCAGCGGATCTTCCTGGCCAACGAGGTGGTGGACACGGCGGCCCTGCACTGGGTCTCCGGCGAGCTGGACGCCGACCCGGACTTCCGCTTCGTCTGCTACGTCGACTCCGTGCGCGGCGTCGAGCTGATGGACACCGCGCTGGCCGGGTCCGCCCGCCCGGTGGACGTGGTGATCGAGCTGGCCGCCGGCGAGGGCGCCCGGACCGGGGTGCGCACGGAGGCGGAGTGCGCCGCCGTCGCCGACGCGGTGGCGGGCGCGCGCGGTCTGCGGCTGGTCGGGGTCGCCGGGTACGAGGGCGAGGTGCCGGACGCCGACCCGGAGCGGGTGCGGGCGTGGCTGCGGCGGCTGGTGTCCCTGGCGGTGGACTTCGACAAGGCGGGCCGGTTCGCGGGCCTGAACGAGATCGTGGTGAGCGCGGGCGGCAGCGCCTGGTTCGACGCGGTGGCCGACGTCTTCGCCGAGATCCCCGAACTCTCCTCCCCCGTACTGAAGTTGCTGCGCTCGGGTGCGTACGTCTCGCACGACGACGGGCACTACAGCGCGGTGACGCCGTTCAACCGGGTACCGGAGGAGGGCGCGCTGGAACCCGCGTTCCGGCTGTGGACGCAGATCGTGTCCCGCCCGTCCGCCGAACAGGCCTTCGCCAACGCCGGCAAGCGGGACGCGGCCTACGACCTCGACCTGCCGTTCGCCCAGGTGATCCGCCGGGACGGCGCCGAGCGTCCGGCGACCGGCGTCTCGGTGGTCTCCCTCTCCGACCAGCACGCCTGGCTGCGCACCACCCCGGAGACCGACCTGGAGGTCGGCGACTGGCTGGGGCTCGGGCTGTCGCACCCGTGCACCTCGTTCGACAAGTGGGTACTCATTCCCGTGGCGGAGGCGGACGGCACGGTGGTCGACTACATCCGCACGTTCTTCTAGGGGGGCCGCGGCATGGAGGAACTCGTCATCCGGGACGCCGATGTCGTGGACGGCTCCGGCGGCCACGCCTACCGCGCGGACGTGGTCGTCGACGGCGGCCGGATCGTCTCGATCGTGAAGGAGGCGGCGGCAGCGGGCTGTCAGCGCCCGAAGGCCCGCCGCGAACTGGACGCCGAGGGGCTGGTCCTGGCCCCCGGCTTCATCGACATGCACGCGCACAGCGATCTGGCGCTGCTGCGCGACCCCGACCACAGCGCCAAGGCGGCGCAGGGCGTCACCCTCGAAGTACTGGGCCAGGACGGCCTGTCGTACGCGCCGGTCGACGACCGCACGCTCGGCGAGGTGCGCTCGGCCATCGCCGGCTGGAACGGCGGCGGGGACGACGTCGACTTCGACTGGCGGTCGGTGGGCGAGTACCTGGACCGGCTCGACGCGGGCATCGCGGTCAACGCCGCGTACCTGATCCCGCAGGGCACGGTCCGCGCGCTCGCCGTCGGCTGGGAGGACCGGGAGGCGACGCCCCAGGAGCTGGACCGGATGCGGCAGTTGGTCGCGGAGGGGATGGAGCAGGGCGCGGTCGGCATGTCGTCGGGGCTGACGTACACGCCCGGCATGTACGCCAAGGAGGCCGAACTCACCGAGCTGTGCCGGGTGGTGGCGCGGTACGGCGGCTACTACTGCCCGCACCACCGCTCCTACGGCGCGGGCGCGCTCGAGGCGTACGAGGAGATGGTGGCGCTCACCCGGGAGGCGGGCTGCGCGCTGCACCTGGCGCACGCGACGATGAACTTCGGCGTGAACAAGGGCAGGGCGCCCGAGCTGCTGGCGCTGCTGGACGAGGCGCTGGCCGCCGGCGCCGACATCAGCCTCGACACGTACCCGTACACGCCGGGCTGCACCACCCTCGTCGCGATGCTGCCGAGCTGGGCGAGCGAGGGCGGCCCGGAGGAGACGCTCAGGCGGCTCGCGGACGACGGGACGGCCGAGCGGATCCGGCACCACCTGGAGGTGACCGGCTCGGACGGCTGCCACGGGGTGCCCATCGAGTGGGACACCATCGAGATCTCCGGGGTGGGCGACCCCGCGCTCGGCGAGTACGTGGGCCGCACGGTGCGGGAGTCGGCCGCGCTGCGCGGGGAGAGCCCGTGGGCCCTCGCGCGTGAGCTGCTGCTCAAGGACAGGCTGGCCCCGTCGATCCTGCAGCACGTCGGCCACGAGGAGAACGTGCGGGCGATCATGCGACACCGGGTGCACACCGGCGGCTCGGACGGCATTCTCCAGGGCGCCAAGCCGCACCCGCGCGCGTACGGCACGTTCCCGCAGTATCTCGGGCGGTACGTGCGGGAGTTGGGTGTGCTGTCGCTGGAGGAGTGCGTCGCGCACCTGACGTCTCGGCCGGCCGCCCGGCTGCGGCTCGCGGACCGCGGACTGGTCCGCGAGGGGTACAAGGCCGACCTGGTGCTGTTCGACCCGCGGACGGTGGCCGCGGGCTCCACCTTCGAGCAGCCCCGGACACTCCCCGTGGGCATCCCGTACGTGCTGGTCGACGGGCGGTTCGTGATGGAGGACGGGCGGCGCACCGACGTACTGGCGGGGCGGGCGGTCCGCAGGTCTCCCCGCTGACCACCCGCCCGCGCCGGGCGGGTCACGGCTTGGGCAGGGTGCAGCCGCTCGCGTACAGGTCGAGCTTGCCGTCCAGGCCGAAGCAGGCGGTGAACGGGTAGGTCTGCTGGGCGTAGTTGATGCCCCGGCGGACCGTGACGGCGCCGTTCTCGTCGACCTCGCACGGGTTGTTCATCGTGCAGCGCCCGCCGTCCGTGTTGCCGGTGTTGTTGACGGCGACCACCTTCCCGGTGGCGTCGTCGACGACCGGCGAGCCGGAGGTGCCGCCGATGGTGTTGCAGGCGGGGGTGTAGCGGACCGAGTCCTTGAAGGTCCAGCCCGCCTCCTTCAGCCGGTACGCGAACCCGTCGACGGAGCAGTTGTAGATCCGCTTCCAGTATCCGGAGGGCACGCTGACGGCCGTGCCGGCCGCCGGGCGGGTGTCGGCGAGCGTGAGCGCGTCGATGCCGTACGCGCTCTTGATCTGCGCGTAGGTGGTGCCGAGGCGGTAGACCGCCGCGTCGG
This sequence comes from Streptomyces sp. NWU339, assembly GCF_003143855.1. Taxonomy (GTDB): domain Bacteria; phylum Actinomycetota; class Actinomycetes; order Streptomycetales; family Streptomycetaceae; genus Streptomyces. The sequence goes on along the minus strand of NZ_QFRK01000002.1, from coordinate 60,659 downwards.
TGTCGGTCATGGTCGCGTAGACCAGCCGGTCGGCGCGCAGGGTGGCGACCTTGGCACCGGAGGCGTTCAGCAGTCCGAAACTTCGGCCGGACGCCCGGTCGACGAGCACCTCGCCGGCCCCGGGGAAGCCGCTCTCCAGGCAGTGGCCGTTGGTGAGGACGAGCGCGGGGTCGTCGGCCGCCGAGTCGGGCATGCGGACGACTGAGCCGGAGCAGTTGCTGAGCGAGACGGTGCCCGCGAGGTTCACCGCCCCGGCCCGCGGCGCGGTGAGTCCGGCCACGGTCTCCGACGCGGTGTCCGTCACGGTGGAGACGACGTTGTCGACCACGCCGTTGACGACGTCCGGCACCGCGGTCGAACCCGCGCCGGTGCCCGTGGCCGTGTCCGCGCCCGTGGGGGTGGGCGCGGCGGCGACCGCGGGCGTCGCACCGGCCGCGGCCAGGGCCAGGGCGCAGAGCGCGACGACGAGAGGTTTTCTCATATGGGGGTCCCCTCTTGCGACGGAGGTGGCGCGGATTCCTCCGGCCACCCACAGAATTGTCATGTGCATTTTCAGCACGCCCGCGTCGAGAGGACAAGCCCTTGTTTCCGGCCGGTAGGTTCACGGGGCCGCCCGGCCGTCACCCGCGCCCACCTGGGTTCTTCGGACTTCCTCGACCCCATCCGGGACGGTCACGGAAGTCGCCCGAGCCAGGGTCTCCCGGATCTGTGGAAGGGGAGGCGGCCGACGTGAAAAAGGTCGGTGTGGAGGTGGTGGAGGCGTCGGACTGATACACGTTCGGGGGAACTCGGGGCGTCGAGCGCCGCACCCCTCGGACCGCCCGAGAGGACCCGGGCCGGGCGCCGCACCGCGGGGAAGCGGGCGCCCACAAGGGCCCCGCGCGGACCCCACGACCCGAACCGACGCATCTCACGTGGCGGATGACACGGCGCGCGGGGCATTACCGAGTCGTAAGCTCCCAGCATGCAGGTGATCCAGTCGACCAAGCTCGCCAACGTCTGTTACGAGATCCGGGGCCCGGTGCTCGAGGAGGCGATGCGGCTGGAAGCTGCCGGTCACCGCATCCTCAAGCTGAACACCGGAAACCCGGCCGCGTTCGGCTTCGAGTGCCCGCCCGAGATCCTCGAGGACGTCCTGCGCAACGTGTCGTCGGCGCACGGCTACGGCGACGCGAAGGGGCTGCTGGCCGCGCGCCGGGCGGTCGTCATGCACAACCAGACCCTCGGCATCGAGACCGACGTCGAGCACGTCTTCATCGGCAACGGCGTCTCCGAGCTGATCGTGATGGCGATGCAGGCGCTGCTGGACGACGGGGACGAGGTGCTGGTCCCGGCGCCGGACTACCCGCTGTGGACGGCCGCCGTGTCCCTGTCGGGCGGCACGGCGGTGCACTACCGCTGCGACGAGCAGGCCGACTGGATGCCGGACCTCGCCGACATCGAACGCAAGGTCACCGACCGCACCAAGGCGATCGTGATCATCAACCCGAACAACCCGACCGGCGCGGTGTACGACGAGGCGATGGTCAAGGGCCTGACCGACATCGCCCGCCGCCACAACCTGCTGGTCTGCTCGGACGAGATCTACGACAAGATCCTCTACGACGGCGCCGTCCACACCCCCACCGCCTCCGTCGCCCCCGACCTGCTCACCCTCACCTTCAACGGCATGTCGAAGGCGTACCGGGTGGCCGGCTACCGGGTGGGCTGGATGTCGGTCTCCGGGCCCCGCGCGCACGCCGACTCCTACATAGAGGGTCTGACGATCCTGGCGAACATGCGCCTGTGCGCGAACATGCCGGGCCAGCACGGAGTGGTCGCCGCGCTCAGCGGACGCCAGACGATCAACGACCTGGTGCTGCCGGGCGGCCGGCTGCGCGAGCAGCGGGACGTGGCGTACGAACTGCTGACCCAGATCCCGGGCGTGACCTGCGTGAAGCCGAAGGGGGCGCTGTACCTCTTCCCGCGCCTCGACCCCGACGTCTTCAAGATCAGGGACGACCGGCAGATGGTCCTGGACCTGCTGCGCAGCGAGAAGATCATGGTCGTGCACGGCACCGGCTTCAACTGGACGGAACCCGACCACTTCCGGGTGGTGACCCTGCCGTCGGTCGACGACCTGCGGGACGCGGTGGGCCGGATCGCCCGTTTCCTGGACGGCTACGGCCAGCTCTGACGGGGTGCGCGCTCACCCTGTGTGTCTAAGCTGTCCGATCTTGTGAGCGACTCAACTTTAGACGAAATCCAAGCTAGGATGGTTTCCTGTTAGCACTCAGGAGGCCATCCATGTACGAACCGATCCGCAGCAAGTCGGTCCACCGCACGATGGCCGGCACTCCCCACGACTTCCCCCACCGCTCCCGTGAGGAAGAGCTGGACATCCAGCTCGCGGGCCATCTCGCCGCGCTGCTCGCCGTCACCGACGAGCTGCGTGTCGCGGCACCCTCGACCGATCTGGACACCGCGGCCGAGCGGCTCGCCGAGCAGGTGACCCGCCTGCGGGGAGGACGTAAGCCGGCCCGCGCGTCGGCGACCACGAGGGGCCGTCAGGCGAACGCCACGGCCCTGCACCGACAGGCGCACGCCCGCGCGGGCCGCGCCCTGGTCGTCGCCGCCTCCCGCGCCGACACGGTGGCCGCGATTCTGGCCGCCGAACGGATGGACGCGCACACCGCGGCCCTCGAGCTGCGCGAACTCGCGTCCCGCTGAGCCCCGCCGGGCTCCCCCTTACGGCCCCGGTCCGCGTGCACCCGCAGCGACGCGCGGACCGGGCGCCACGCACCGCGCACCCCCGACGGGGCACTCCGGGCAGCCCGCCCGAAGTGCCCCGTCGCCGTTTCCCCGCGGGATCGGTTCGCGTATGCGGATCAGCCCGCGTACTCCGACGCGCCCGCCGTGCGGCGGATCTCCGGCAGCGCCGAGTAGAGCGCGACACCCGGGCAGAGCGTGGCGAAGCCGTCGCGGTGGCCGGAAATCGCGTTCAGCGTGACCTTGTCGCCGTTCTTCCAGCCCTTGGCGTCGGCCGCCGCGGTGAGGGTCACCTTCGCCTCCGGGTCGACGCCGTGCAGGCCGAGCTTCCAGGCGGAGATGTCGGCGATCGCCTTCTTGGCCGCGGCCGTCGGAATACCGCCGTTCTCGTAGTCACCGAGCAGCGAGACACCGGCCGAGGAGCCGTTGAAGCCGTACGTGTGGGCGCCCCGGACGGGCTTGTCGGTGCCGCCGGCACGGCCCTCGAAGACCGTTCCGCACTTGTCGACGAAGAAGTTGTAGCCGATGTCGTTCCAGCTGTTGCTCTTCACGTGGTACATGAGGATCGCCCGGATGATGGCCGGCGACTCGGCGCACTCGTAGCTGTTCGTACCGGCCGTGTGGTGCACGAAGACCGCGTCGACCTTGTCCAGGTAGTCCGGCGGGTCGGCGACGAGCGACTCGTCCGCGCCCCAGCCGGCACGGCTGACGACCGCCGGTGCGGCAGGCGCGGCCGGCGTCGTCGACTCGGCCGGGTCCGGCTGGGTGCTCGGCTCCGCCGTGGGCTCGGTGGTCGGGTCGGCGGTGGGCTCCTCCGTCGGCTCCTCGCTCGGGGCGGGGGCGCTCGGTTCGGCCGTCGGGTCCTGCGTGGGGTCCTGTGTCGGGTCCTCCGTCGGGTCCTGCGTCGGCTCCTCGGAGGGCTCCGGCGTCGTCGGCTCCGCGCCCGGGCTGCTGGGCTCGGCGGTCGGCTCCTCGCTCGGGGCGGGGGCGCTCGGTTCGGCCGTCGGATCCTGCGTCGGCTCCTCGGAGGGCTCCGGGGCGCTGGAGGTGGCCGGCTGCTCGGTGGCCGGGGGCTCGGTCGGCTCCGAGGACGGCCCGGTCGGCTGCTCGGGGGCGCCGCTCGGCTCGGTTTCCCCGCCGGACTGCGACGGGTCCGGGACGGTGGTCCCGGAGTCACCGGGCTCAGCGGACGGCTTGCCGTTGCCCTTCCCGTTGCCCTTCCCGTTGCCGTTGCCCTTCCCGTTGCCGTTGCCGTTGCCGTTCTCCTGCCCCTTGCCGGTCTTCCCCTTCCCCTTGCCCTTGCCGCCCTTCGTCTCGCCCGGGTCGATCATGTCCAGCCGCAGCGCGTCCGGCACGGCTGTCTCCTTGCCGCCGGCCACGACACGGGCCTCGACGGCGTCCGACGGCCCCACCCACAGCGGCTCGGACGCGCCCCGGACACCGCCGGCGTCACCCTCCTGCGTCTCGGGGGCCCGGATGTCGAAGTCGAGGTCGCGCCAGTCGGTCCACGCGCCGTCCTCCGCCCCGCGGGTACGGATCTGCGCGGTGCCCTCGAACTCGTCGGCGCTGTCCTCCCAGGAGACACCGATGAGCGAGAACAACTGTGTTTCGGTGCGCGGCAGTTCGCGCTTCTTCGGGTCCTTGCCGGTCAACGCCAGCGTATGGGCCTGCGCAGGACGCGCGGCCTCGTCGGCGCCGCCGCCCTCGGAACCTCCGCCGACGGCCACGGCCGTCACACCGGTGCCTGCCAGGACCACGGCCCCGGCCGCCAGCCAGATCGTGCGCTTCGACGTTCTCGTACGCCGTGCGCGGGTTCCCCCTGGACTCATGCCCACCCCTTGTGAACCTTGTACGTGAAGATCAGTTGTCGTTGGCGGGCGGCTCGCCGACACCGGTGGCGCGGCCGAACTCACCCACAGCAGCGGCCCGTTGGACGTGCCCGCTGTGGATCGCGAGTGTGCAGGCCGCCCGGCCGCCCTGCTCGCCGAGGACGAGCGTCACCGCTCGCGTTCTTGCCCGCGTGCTCGCCCGCACCGTTCTGCGCACCGGTGGTTTCGGCGCCGGCCGCCGCCGCATCCGCCTTCACACCGCTCCCGGCTTCCGCGTGGTGCGGCCCCTCAGACGTACTCTCCGGTTCTTCGCTTTCTACGGATTCCGTGGATTTCGCGGATTCCTTCGATGACACGAACAGGGCCCGGCTCTCGGTGTGACGGATCGATGCGGCATGCAACTGAAGTCGGACCGGGCGGTTATACACCACGCGGAGCGCGCCGCGCGACGGGGAGAGCAAAAGGGGCGAACCGACTGCTTTTCGGTGGGGTAAATTCCCTGAATGTCCTTGGGCTTGACGGGGCCTCGATCCATTGGTCAATAATTCGCCCGCGCACCCGCGAGCCGCCCTTTCACCTGCTCGCGGGCGACGGAACACGGCTGACTTCCGAACCTGACACGTCGACAACAGGCCGTCTGCGAGGTCTGGTTATCGCACTTCCGGCCTGGCTCTGCCCCGGGTTCGTACACCTGCATCGGCCCCCGCTGATGCGCTGAGCGGGCTGCGGCAGGACTCATGGCAGCCCCAGTCCGAGAAAGGCTGGAATCGGATGTCGGTTTCCCCTCCGCCGAATTTTCCCGAGCCGCCCGGCCCGTGGTCCCGTCCCGAACCACAGTGGCGTCCCGCACCCGCGCCACCGGCGTTGAACGGCCTGGCGGTCACCTCCCTGGTGACGTCGTTGCTCTGCCTCGCGCCCCTGGGGCTGGTCTTCGGCTGCGTCGCGTTGTGGCAGATCCCCCGACGGGGCAGCGGGGCACGGGCCTGGCGATCGCCGGGCTCTCCGTCTCCGGAGCGGTTCTCCTGCTGGCAGCTGTCGTCATCCCGGTCATCGACTTCAGGATCTGGACACTTCCCGCTCGCAGCGACAGCGGCGACGTCACAAGGCCGGGCCAGGCCACGATCCAGTCGATCCGCACCGGTGACTGCTTCACCCCGCGTGGCGGGCTGCCGGAACCAGGGACACCGCCGCTGGGCGACGGAAGTGTGCAACTGATCCCCTGCGACAAACCGCACCGCGCAGAGGCCTACGCCTCCTTCACCCTCACCGAGGGAGACTTCCCGGGGCTCGACGGCATCGCGGCGACCGCCCGGCCGCAGTGCGCGAGGCTCTTCATGGACTACGCGCTCGATCCGATGGCCTTCGGACGGCTGCAGACCTACTACTTCCATCCCGACGAACAGGGATGGGCGACCGGGCGGCGCACCGTGGTGTGCTGGGTGGCCCGGCCGGGCGACGCCGAACTCGACGTCTCGGTGCGCGGGAACGCCTCCGAGCTGGGCGCCGCCCAACTGGAGTTCCTCGCGGCGGTGAAACCGCTGAACACCGCCGGCGCGCTCCGCCCGGCGAAGAGCCCGCGGCAGGACCTCGCCCACGCCACCGCCTGGGCCGGACGCATGGCCCAGGCACAGGCCGAGACCATCCGGCTGCTCGAGGAAGCCGACCTGCCGAACGCCGAAGCGCCCACCGGCCGACTCGTGGCGGAACTCGAAGCGGGACTGCCCTTCTGGCAGCAGGCAGCCGAAGCACCCGACGCCGACGCCTTCCTCAGCCATCTGCGGTCCGTCGACCAGCACAACGGAGAACAGCACCTCCGCCGGATACGCGGCCTGCTGGATCTCCCGCTGCCCACGTCCGAACCGGCCCAGGCGCTCGAGCGCACCGCCGTCTCCGCAGCCGACCGGGCCCGCCGAGTTGGCAGGGAGCGCAGTTGAATCGTCAACGAGCAGGGACGTCGCGCCCGGCGGGGACAGCAGCGATCACCGTCACCCTGGTGGCTGCATGCGTCATTGGCTCTGTCCACGTGCTCCGACAGCGCCCGGGGCAGTCGTTCAGGCCGACCGAGCGTCACCGGAGTGCCACTGCCGCACCCACTGCTCGAAGCCCCAGGCGTCCTCCCCGGGCACCGGGCCGGCCCCCACGTCGGCCACCATCCAGACCTCGCCCCGGCGGGGCCCCGTGGTCACCAGCACCCAGAACGACTGCCCGTCCTCCGAGCCCAGAACGATCGACCCCTTGGTGTACACGGCATCGGTGCGTGGATCGCCCTCAGGGTCGACCGTCCCGTCGTCCTCCCACTGCCAGGCCGCCTCCAGGGGGAACAGTTCTCCCGGCTGCCGCGGACCGAGGTCCGGCCAGCTCTCCGGCAGCCACCCGAGCGGCTGCAGACCCCCGTCTTCCGCGGGACCGAGACTGCACCCGTTGCTGATCTCCGCAACGAAGGTTCTGTACGGCTCCGGGAGCGTCACCCGGTTCTCGGTCTCCCACACGGCGACGTCCTCATGGCCGAGGGGAGGCTCACGCCACTCGGGCCCGAACGCGGAACGCAGGAAGTCGAGGGTGGCCTCGACTGGGCGCTGATCAGGTGTGGTCGTCACGGCAGCGTGCTGTTCGAGGGGGAGTCGGCGTCGGCCGGTGCGGGGAGTTCGCCGGCGCAGGTGGCGCGGCCGTGGGTGCCCGACGCGGTGGCGCTCTGGACGTGAGCGCCGCGTATGGCGAGGGCGCAGCGCGCCTGTCCGCCGTCGCCGTCGAGGACGATGCTGAGGGTGGGCGGCTGGCCCAGCGGCACCTGAACGGTCTTCTTCCAGGGCAGCCTGATGTCCTTCTCGACGGTTGCCTTGCCCCCCTCGCTGCGGGCGAGGTAGCTGACGTCGACGTGGCCCTCACCGGTCACCCGGTACGTCACGGCGGCCGTCGGGGCCTTCGGCCGCTCGGGTTCGGTGGCGTTGTCCGTGCCGAGGGCGCCGTACAAGAGGAAGCCCAGACAGGCGGCGAGGATCACTCCGGCGGCGAGGAAGCCGGCCCGGTCGCCGCCACGGCGTCTTCCGGCCGATTCACGGGCCGTGGTGGCTGAATCCTTTCCGATGCTTTCCGGGTCGGCTGTTTCCGTTTCTTCTGCGGCGTTCTCGGTTTTCGGCATGGGCCTGGCCTTCGTCGGGGCGTGGTGTGCACGCGTTCTTCCTGCACGGAACCGGGCGGTTATACCGCACGACGACCTACCCGTTCCACCCCTTGAACAAAGCGGGCATAAATTCGATGTTTGCAACGTCGACCTTCCGGATCATCCGTCAATCAACCGGAATGGGAAAGAGATTGACGCGGCCTTTCGCGCGTGATTAGACAAGCCCCGCTTCGCGCGTTCCGCGAAGAGATCCGGTCGGGAATTCCCGCTCGGTGGCTCGGCGTGCCCGAATTCCAGACTTCCTGGAAGGCGGATGCGTCGCGAATGGGAGGGCATGGGACGTGAAAGTCCGATACGGGAGATGGATCTCCTGTCTTGTCGCGGCTGCGGTGGTGAGCACCACGCTGCCGCAGGTGGCGTACGCGTCGTCCGGGCCGTCGTCGGACGGTGACGGCAAGGGCGTGCTCGAGTCGCTCACCGACTGGCTGGGCGGGGACGACGCCGAGGAGGCGTCGCCGAAGGCCCCGCCGCAGTCGGACGCGGGTGTCGCCGACCGGCAGAAACTGCCGAAGGGCAAGAACGCGCCGAAGGCGAAGCGGGTCAAGGAGCTGACGGACCGTCGTACCGAGAACGCCCGGTACTGGCAGATGTCGGACGGCCGGACCGAGGTGGAGCTGTCGGCGGTGCCGACGTCCTACCGTGACGGCAGTGGCAAGAAGGCCTCGTGGAAGGCGATCGACACCTCCGTGCGGGCGTCGCAGGCGAAGGGCTTCGACTTCGCGAACACGACGAACACGCTGCACAGCCGGTTCGGTTCGGACGCCGACAAGCTGCTACGGGTGGAGGCCGGTGCGGGCCGGTCGGTGACGATGGGCCTGGCCGGCGCGGACACGCTGAAGCCGGTGGCCGAGGGCAGCACCGTCACCTACAAGGACGCGGTCGACGGCACGGACCTCACCTACGAGGTGGGTGCCGGGCGCGTCAAGGAGAACATCGTCCTGAACGAACGGCCTTCCGGGCCGGTGAAGTTCACGTTCACGCTGGACGTGGACGGGCTGACCCCGAAGCAGGCCGAGGACGGTTCGATCCGCTTCTACGGCGAGCCCGCCGACCCGGTGCTGGTGATCCCGGCCGGGTTCATGACGGACTCGAAGAAGGACAAGTCCTCCCCGTACGGCACCACGTACAGCACCGCGGTCGGGCAGAAGCTCTCCAAGAGCGGTGACGGCTGGCGACTGACGGTCACCCCGGACGCCAAGTGGCTGGCGGCGAAGGAACGTCGGTATCCGGTGACGGTCGACCCGACGATCGAGATCGCGCCGACGCCGTCGACGGCGCAGGACGTGATGATCTCCTCGGACGGGCCGGGGACGAACTACGACGACAACTGGCGTCTGTCGGTCGGCAACACCACCTCCGGCTCCTCCCGCGCCCTACTGCGCTTCCCGCTGCCCCGGATTCCCGCCGGGACGCCGGTGGACTCGGCGGACCTGAAGCTGTACTACGACCAGACCCACACCACCTCCGGCGACGAGGTGCAGCTTCAGGCGCACCGGGCCACCCGGGCCTGGAAGGAGGCGGAGGCCACCTGGGACAGCGCCAAGGACCTCACCGGTGAGCTGTCCGGCACGTCCGTCGTGGTCGACGACGGGGACACGGGCCGCACCGCGGCGGTGGGCGCGTGGCCGGCGTCGGGGAACACCGCCTATACGCAGTACGCGGTCAACCAGGACTACCTGTACAACAAGGACTCGGTGCCGGGCGATTCGTACGCCTGGCAGCCGAGTCTGCCGGAGGACGGCACCTACCAGGTCGAGGTGCACAACGTGCCCGGGCCCGACCGGGCGACGAACGTGCCGTACACGGTCACGTACGCGGGCGGATCCAAGCAGTACACCGTCGACCAGAAGTCCGGCAGCGGCGGAGTGTGGAAGACCCTGGGGTCGCATCCGTTCACGGCGGGCACGACCGGCAAGGTCGTCCTGGGCGACGGCCCGGCCTCCGGTTCCACCGCGGTCATCGCGGACGCGGTCCGCTTCACCAAGGGCGGCGTCGTCACCAAGAAGCCGGGCGAGGTGAGCACCTGGCACTCGTTCGAGGTGACGAAGACGGTTCAGCAGTGGATCAACGGCACCCACGAGAACCACGGTTTCGTGGTCAAGGCCGATGACGAGAGCACCAACGGCCCCAAGGGCGGCCCCCGTTACGAAGGCAGCGAATACGCCTACAACGGTGAGACCGCCAACTACCCGCGTCTGGTGCTGACCTTCGGCCGCCAGGGCGCGAACCTGGACAGCCCGTCCGTGATCCACTCCACGGGCGCGGAGCTGCACTGGTCCGACTACCAGGACCCGGACGCGAATTCCACGGACGACGACCTGGTCAAGTACCAGGTCCATCGCTCGGTCTTCCAGTCGTTCACGCCGTCGGCGGCGACGCTGGTGGCTCCGGTGGACCGGTCGGCGAACGGTTTCACCGACACCACGGCGGTGCCCACCGCGGCGGACAGCGCCGACCCGTTCGGCCGGGCCTACTACTACATGGTCGCGGTGAAGACGAAGGACGGCCAGGTCATCGCCTCGCCGACCCAGCTGGTGCGGCTACCGAAGGCGGGCCGCACGACCAAGGTGATCAGCGCCGGTCAGGACACCACCCTGTCCTCGGCGCAACCGACTCAGTCCCACGACTCGTTCGACGAGTTCGGACCGCAGCCCTGGCTGACGGTCGGCAACAACTCCACCACCTACGGCGACACCCGCACCCTGTTGGACTTCGGCGACCTCGGCATCCCCGCCTCCTCGCGGGTACTGCAGGCGACCGTCCGCCTGTGGGGCACCCAGACCACCACCGGCGCTGCGGGAGGCGTCTACGAACTGCGCCCGCTGTCCCGGGACTTCGACGAGACAGCGACGTGGAACAAGGCCACATCCGCCACCGCCTGGGTCAAGCCCGGCGGTGACGTCGGCGAGGTGGTCTCCGACGTCGGCTCGATGAGCAACGACCCGTCCCGCCGCGACTGGGACGTCACCTCCCTCGCGCAGGGCTGGGTGACCGACCCGGACACGCGGCACGGCGTCGCGATCAAGATGGCCGACGAGGCCGCCGAGCAGGAGCGCTCGGTCTTCCTGTCCTCGGAGGCGCCCGAGCAGCGTCTGCGGCCCAAACTCGTCGTCACCTACATCGACGAGACACCCGAGTCGACGTACCACGCACCGGGCACACCCGCTCGGATGACGCCGAACACCACCTACACCGTCGACGTCACCCTCACCAACACCACCGACCAGGAATGGACGACGGCCGGTCACGAGCTGACCTACCGGTGGTCCCTGCCGGACGGCACCGACGTCACGACCGGCGGCAACCAGATCCGCACGGCACTGCCGCAGGACCTCGCTCCCGGGGCCTCCGTCACCATCCCCACGCAGGTCAAGACACCGATCAACTCCGACTCCGGCAACAAGCGCACCGAGTACACGCTGACCTGGGAGGTCCAGGACGCGGCCGGTACGGCGGCGGCGGTCACCGGCCTGAAGCAGAACGTGGCCGTCGAGGACCCGACCTCCAACCAGCTGGGCCTGGAGAAGTTCTACTCCTACACCGGCAAGAACACCGGCGCCGGCTCGACGCTGATGAACAACCTGGCCTCGGGCAACAACGTCTGGTCCTACAACGCGATCAACAACCCGGGCCGGGGTCTCAACACCTTCGCACGCCTGGCCTACAACAGCCTCGACACCTCCGACACGGTGCTCGGCGCGGGCTGGTCCGCGCAGGTCTCCGGGCCCACCCGGCTGGGCGCGCCGCTGGACTTCCACCCCAACCCGAACCCGACGGAGGTCCGCCTCCCGGACGGCGACGGCACCACGCACGTCTTCCGCAAGCAGGACAACGGCACCTGGAAGGCACCGGCGGGTGTCCACTTCCGGCTGGAGTCGAAGCCCGGTCTGGACTGCAAACCGTCGGCCGACCCGGTTCCGGACGCCTGGACGCTCACGCGCCCCGACGGCACCCGCTTCCTCTTCGGCTGCGACGGCTACATGACGTCCGCCGTCGACAACGACGGCAACACGCAGACGTTCACGTACGAGGAGCGCAAGTCCAACAACAAGCCGACCAAGTTCCTCCGGTACATCACCGACCCGGTCGGCCGGCAGTCCCTCACCGTCGACTACTACGAGAAGGGCGACGCCTCCTACGAGTACATCGACGACACGGGCACGAAGGTCACCGGCTCGAAGCTGACCAACTCCAAGATCTACGACCACGTGAACTCCATGACGGACGTCTCGGGCCGCACGATCACCTTCTACTACACGGAGAAGGGTCTGCTCGGCCGGATCGTCGACGGCGAGGGCTCCTCGCAGCCGAAGGTCTTCGGGCTCACCTACGACGCCACCCAGGGCAACAAGAACGTCAAGCTGGTCAAGGCGACCGACCCGCGCGGCAACGCCACCTCGCTGGCGTACTACTACCCGAAGGAGGGTGACGACCCGAAGTACCACTGGTGGACGCAGACGATCACCGATCGCCGCGACCACACCACGGACTTCGCCTACCGGCCCGACGCGACGAACCCGAAGTTCACCGACACCAGGGTCACCGACGCCGAGAAACACGCCACGGACCACGTCCTGGACGACTTCGGCCGCCCGGTGCGGATGACGAACGCCAAGTCCCAGACGACCGAGCTGAGCTGGGACGCGGACAACAACGTCGTCTACACGCAGCAGGCGAACGGCGCGAAGACCGCCGCCTGCTACGACCCGAAGACGGGCTACCCGCTGCGGATGTGGGACGCCGAGGTCACCAAGGGCTGGAAGCAGTTCAACCCGACGGACTACTGCGACCCGGCCTGGTACCCCGACAAGGGCACGAAGTTCGAGTACACGACCCGCGCCGACGGCTACTCCGCCGACCTGTGGCGCAAGACGTCGCCGCTCGGCAACGCCTGGGAGTTCGGCTACGACCGGTTCGGCAACCAGATCTCGGTGACGGACCCGGAGGGCGTCGCCTCGGCGGCCGAGGGCGACCACACCGCCACCACCGAGTACGACGCCCATGGCCAGCCCACCCAGCAGACCGACGCCAACGGCAACAGCACCACGTACGCCGGCTTCGGCCCGCACGGCTACCCGGCGAAGATCACCGACGCGCTGGAGAACTCCACCACGTTCGTCTACGACGAGCGCGGCAACACCACGGAGGTCGTCAACGCCAAGGGCGCCAAGGTCACCCAGGCCTACGACTACTTCGGCCGCCCGCTGGAGCAGAAGCAGCCCAAGGACCAGGCCGACGACGCCTACATCATCACCCCGGCACCGGAGTACGACGCCAACAACAACCTGGTGAAGGTGTTCGCGCCGAACGGCGCCGAGTCGACCTCGGTGTACGACGCAGCCGACCAGGTCACCGCCTCGCTCGCGCCCAAGGACGAGCCCACGGACGGCGAGCGGCGCACGACCACCACGTACGACAAGGTCGGCAACGTCAGGACCGTCACCGAGCCCAAGGGCAACCTGACGGCCACGGTCGGCGACTACACCACCACCTACACCTACGACGAGATCTACCAGCCGGTCTCCGTCGTCAACGCCAAGGGCGACAAGGTCTCCAGCGAGTACGACGACGTCGGCAACCTGGTCACCCTCGTCGACCCGAAGAAGAACGCCACCGCGGACACCGCCGACTTCACCACGAAGTACACCTACGACCTGAACCACCGGGTCGTGAGGACGACGGACGCGGCCGGCAAGTTCACCACCGTCGAGTACGACCTCGACGGCCGCTCGCCCAAGGCCACCGACGCCGAGGGCAACAGCACCCTGACGACCTTCGACCGGCGCGGCCTGGCCGAGGAGATCAAGGTCCCCTACTCGAAGGACGGCTCCGGCACCATCACGTACCGGACCACCCGCTTCGAGTACGACGAGGTCGGCAACCGGACGAAGGAGATCAGCCCCCGCGGCGTCGAGACCACCGACGACGCGACCGACTTCACCGTCGAGACGGTCTACGACGAGCTGAACCGGGTCAAGGAGCGGCTCAGCCCGTTCGACACCGGTGACGCCCGCTACGGCACACCGGACAAGACGTTCTACTTCTACGACCCGGTCGGACAGCTGGAGCGTGTCTCCGCGCCGCCGTCGCAGGGGCAGAGCGTCCGCAACGACACCGAGTACACCTACTACGACAACGGGTGGACGAGGACCGCGAAGGACCCCTTCGAGATCACCACGTCCTACGACTACAACGCGCTCGGCCAGCAGACGCGCAACACACTGACCTCGGCCGGCGGCTCGTCGCAGCGCACGATGACGTGGGACTTCTACCCGTCGGGCAACCAGAAGGCGCGCTCCGACGACGGCATCCCGGTGGGCAACCAGGTCGTGGTCGTCGACTCCACCGACGTCAACAACACGGCGGCGCAGGGCAACTGGGACGCCTCGCAGGCGACCGGCCAGTGGGGCTACAACGTCCGCACCAACGCCACCGGTACCGGCGCGGACAGCTTCACCTGGCAGCTGAACATCCCGCAGGACGGCGCGTACGAGGTCTTCGTCCGGCACGGTGACGTGACCGGCGCGGCGACCGACGCACCGTTCAAGATCACGCACGCGGACGGCGAGGTCACCAAGCCGGTCGACCAGACGCAGCGGTCGGGCGAGTGGGTCTCACTGGGCTCGTACTCCTTCACCGAGTCCGGCACCCAGAAGGTCACGCTGACCGACGCCGCCGACGGCACGGTCGTCGCCGACGGCCTGAAGCTGGTCCGCTCGAACACGGGTGAGACCGACGACGAGAAGAAGGACTTCACCTACAGGTACGACGTAAACGGCCTCCTGACCGAGGTCAAGGACCTCTCACCGGGCGCGAAGGCCGACGCCTACACGATGGCCTACGACGAGCTGAACCAGCTCACCAAGGTCGAGGAGAAGCTGGGCTCGACGGTCAAGAACACGACATCGCTCACCTACGACGCCAACGGCAACCCGCTGGAGACCACCCACGACGTGACGTGGTCGAAGGCCGAGTACGACGTCCGTGACCTGATCGACAAGATCACGAACGCCGACTCGCCGACGGCGGGCAACCAGCAGATCACCACCTTCACCTACACCGACCGCGGCCAGCCGCTGAAGCAGACGAAGCCGAACGGCAACACCGTCGACTACGCGTACTGGCTCAACGGCGCCGTCAAGTCGCAGGTGGAGAAGAAGTCCGGCGGCACGCTGGTCGCCTCGCACGACCTGGAGTACGACCCGAACGGGAACCGCTCCAAGGACACGGCGAAGGTCATGAACGCCGACAACGCGGCGGACTACCTGGACACCGTCTCCACCTTCACCTACGACCCGCAGGACCGCATCGCCGAGGTCACCAGGACCGGTGACGCGGCGGGCACGGAGAAGTACCGGTACGACGGCAACTCCAACATCGTCGAGCAGACGGTGGGCGGGGTCACCTCCACGTCGACGTACGACCGCAACCGGCTGCTGAAGACGACGGCCGCGGGTGTCGCCTCCACCTACAACTACGACCCGCTGGGCCGCCTCGACACGGTCTCGTCCAACGGCTCGGTGCAGGAGAAGTACACCTACGACGGCTTCGACCGCATCGCCAAGCACACGGCGGGCACGGGCACGTCGGCCAGGTCCACGTCGTACGTCTACGACGCCTTCGACCGCACCGCGGAGCAGACCACGTCCGGCACGAACGGGAAGACGACGCTCTTCACGTACCTGGGCATGGAGTCGAAGGTGCTGCGGGAGGAGGTCGCCGGCAAGGCGGCCAAGTCCTACCAGTACAGCCCGTGGGGCCAGAAGCTCACCCAGATCAAGCACAAGGACACCGCCCCGCACGAGTACTCCCAGTTCCTCTACCACCCCAAGGGCGACGTGGAGGCGATCACGAAGGAGGACGGCACCACCCGGGCCACCTACGGCTACTCGGCCTACGGCTCGGACGACGAGAAGCAGTTCACCGGTGCCGACAAGCCCGACGCGGCGAACCCGGACAAGGAGCAGTACAACGACTACCGCTACAACGCGCAGCGGTACGACGACGGCTCCGGCACCTACGACATGGGCTTCCGCAACTACGACCCGGGCCTGAACCGCTTCCTCACCCGCGACATGTACGGCGGCGCCCTGGACGACATGTCCCTGGCCACCGACCCGTACACCGGCAACCGCTACGCCTTCGCCGGCGGCAACCCGATCTCCTTCGTGGAGCTCGACGGCCACCTCTTCGGCCTGGACATCTCCCTGTCCGACGTGGGCCACGCGGCCCTCGACGTGGCGGGCATGGTCCCGGTGATCGGCGAGGCCGCGGACATCGCCAACGGCATCTGGTACGCCGCCGAGGGCAACTACGCGGACGCGGCCCTGTCGTTCGCCTCGGCCGTCCCGGGCATCGGCAACGCCGTCACTGCGGCGAAGTACGCCAAGAAGGGCGCCAAGGCGGCCGACGCGGTCAAGAACGCCAACAAGTCGTCCAAGGCGAAGCCGAAGACGTCCAAGCCGAAGCCCAAGGCTTCCAAACCGAAGAAGACGGCCGACAAGCCTTCCCCCAAGAAGAAGGGCGGCAGTTGCAAGGCCCCGGCGAAGAAGAACAGCTTCGTACCGGGCACCAAGGTCCTGATGGCCGACGGGTCCACGAAGAAAATCAAGGACCTCAAGGCGGGCGAGTACGTCCTGGCCTCCGACCCGGAGACCGGAGACCTGCAGGCCCGCCAAGTCACCGACACCATCACCGGTGACGGCGTCAAGCACCTGGTCACCCTCACCGTCGACCCCGACGGCAAGGAGGGCGATGCCAAGCCCGCAACCATCACGGCCACGGGCGAGCACCCGTTCTGGCTGCCCGACTTCGGCCAGTGGGTCAACGCGGAGGATCTCGAGCCCGGCATGTGGCTTCAGACCTCGTCCGGCACCTGGGCCCAGATCACCGCGATCGACGAAACCCACCGGGCCCAGCGCGTTCACAACCTCACCGTCGACGGAGTACACACGTTCTTCGCGCTGGTGGGTACGAACCCTGTGCTCGTGCACAACAGTGGCCCGGTTCCGCTCAACTGTCAGTCGTCACAGTTGGCCCAGATTTCCATGAACGCAAGGATGACGAACAGGGTTCAGGCCTCACAGAACGTTGCCGTCTATCAAGTCGGAAGTGGCTCGAATGCGCGCTTCCTGGCTGCAGCAAATGACCCGGGCGGTCTTCACTCGGAAGAGATCCTGAATCGGTACATCGCCGACCCGGCGAACGGGATCTCCGCAGACGACATCGTCGGTGTATATTCCGAGCGAGTGCCGTGCGGCACCGAGCCCCACAACTGTTCTGCAACATTGAATCAGTACAAGAACCTCGGCGGTAATATTTCCTGGAGCCTCAACCCGGACGGCATCAGAAATGGCCGAAAAAATGCAGGAGCAATCGCGCGAGCCATGGGATCATTCCGTGGCGCTGCTGCGGATCTGCCTGGTTTCGACTGGATCTCATAGCAGTCCCGCAATGAGCAGCCACCTGCGCTAGCAGTTGGACTTGGCCGGCCACCGGGAGGGTGGCCGGCCAAGTTTCCTTTTCCACTCGCCGATCATCTGGAGCCCATCGTGAAGAATTTTGAACTACAGGCGGAGTTCGATGAAATCATTGAGTTGCCGCTCAGGGCCCTACCTCGCTCCGACTTCGGTGCATCGTATCCGCCACTGGATCTCGCCTCATGGGGACTGTCCATGGAAGATGCGACTGCGCTGCGCGAGTTCGGGATCCCGGTGATGGAGCCTCAGGGAGGGCGGCACGGGGTGCAACTTGTGGGTGACGTCCAGAAAGCTTCGGCGCCAGAGATTCGGTCCGCGGCCGGTAATGCCTTTCGACTCGGTGAGTACTGGGGGAGATCGATCGGTGTGCTGCAAGGGGAAGGAGTGGTGGTCGCCTTCCCGCACTCGGATGATCAAACGGTTTCCTGCGTGAACTCAACGACGCGCAAATTCGTTGAAACGTCTTGGCGGTGGTGTTTGGCAAGGAGAACCCTGAAAAAAATGGATGATCCGGATCAACTGTATGACAGTTTGGAGCGCTTCTACGACCTGGCGTGCGAAGTGGACACCGAAGTAGGGGAGAGCAGTAAGTTCAACTGGTGGCCTGGCGTTGTAGCCGGATGGTGATACGGCCCGGCGGTCCGAACGCCTTGCCGTGCAAGCACGGCCCGACGGGCGGCGGCGCCCGATAGCCTCGGCCGCGTGATCGATGAAACGACCCGGTGGCGTCGGTTCGCCGCGCTCCTGCCACCCGCCGACGCCGCGGGATTTGTGGCCTGCTGGAACACCGGGGAGCAGGAAGCCGGACTCGACCGGCTCGTCGCCGGCCTTCTGGACCATCGGGTGCCGATCAGCGAGACCGTGCGGGCCGAGATCGCCGTGGCTGCCGAGGTCTGGGGCGTGTGGACAGCGCTCGCTCCCCGTCTCGGCCGATGCCTCGCCGATTGCCAGGAGGACGCCGGACCGAGGTTGATCGAGCATGCCGACACCACCCCGTTGCCCGGGTCCTCCGTCGGGACCGACACGGCGCTGACCGATCTCCTGGTCGTTCCGTGGATCGCCTGTACGCGCTGCGGCCAGGTCCTCGCACGAGCGCACACCCGGGAGCCGTGGGGCGACCTGTCCTACCTCGCAAGACACTACGTACTGTTCGCCCCCGGGCGGAACGCGTCGACGACGCTGTTCGCTCCCGACTCGGCCTGGGCCGCCCTGACGGAGCTGCGCACGTCCTGCGCCCGGGCACAGGCACCCGTTCGGGGGGCCGTACGAGCATCGGAGAAGGCATCTTCTGAGGCAATGACCGAAGAGTGAGGGTGCCGGTGACCGGAGACGGAGGGTGGCTCCTTTCTCCTGACACCGGTCTCACGGCTTCACGCGTAGACGGGCCACCGCGGTGACGGCGACCTGGTCATCGAAGCGGCGGACGCGGGACACTCCGAGTATTACGCGCTACTGGGAAGAAACGTCGTGGTTCTCGACGACGAACCGCTTCGCACCACGATCATGGAGTCACGGTCGCTCGTCGTTCAGTGGATTCGCTCCCCCTCCGAGGAAGAGCCCCGAAGGCACGCCTCGGAGTTCGACCTCGATTCCGCCGTGTGGTGTAAAGGGCCCGTGCTGGAATGCAAGGGGAGCAGCGCCGTCATGGACGCGGCCGGTCCCGAAGACGAGGCGACTGCGGAGTGCATGTTCGTGTTCGATCCCGGAGGGGGCGAGGTCCGTGTCGACAGCGCGGAAGTGGCGCTTGCCCCGCGTTGCGCAGCGAAGGTCCACCGTCTGGTGCCGTCGACGGTTCCGTAACCGGTTGCACCCGGCAGGGAAAAGGGAAACGGCCTCGTGTCAGGTCCGAGGCCGTCCCCCGACTGCGGACGGTGGAAGACGAGGCGGTGCTGCGGCAGTTCGGAAGAACGGGTGAAACGGATGAAGTCCCGGGAAGCAGCGACGGCGACATCGTCGCCGTCGACCACGCCGACTGCGCCGAACCGTCAGGCCGGCATGGGAGCCGGTCCGGGACCCTACGAAATCGAGCCGGGAAAAGGAGTCGCCGGCCTGGCCTTCGGGGAGCCCCGTGGCGGTCTCCGGAAGCGGTTGGGTGTCCCGGCGCCCTTCCGACGGTCGGCGACGTCGGCCGAGCTCGATGACCAGTACGACGACCTGGGGTTGATCCTGAGCTTCGACGATCAGGACCTCCTGGGGTCGATCGTGGTCACCGCCCCGGCACAGGCCGGGTTCCACGGTGTCGCCCTGCTGGGCGGGCCTGTGTCGCGGGTGCTCTCCACGCTGGCGGACCTCGGCTCGGAGTTCGTCGCCGACGACGGATCCTGGGCTTCCGGCCTCGGCCTCGTTCTCGACTGCGGCGGCTCGACCGACGCCGATGCTCCGGTCCACAGCGTGACCGTCCATGCTTCGGCCGCCTGGAACCCGGAGATCGAACTCTTCTCCTCCACCCCGGCACAGGAGCCCAAGCGCGTCCATGCGGTCACACCCGGCGTCGGCATCCCGCTCGTCCGGCTCGGCGAGCCGATGGCCGAGGTACGCGCGCGCATGGGCAGTGGCGCCACCTGGCGGCCGCCCTTCGGGCCCAGCCGGGCGGACAGCTTCTGGGAGGAGGGCGTCGAGGTCGGCTACGACGTCCAAGGTTTCGTCAGCCGCATCGCGGTCGAGCGCCCGGCTCAAGTCCTCCTGGAGGGAAGGGAGCTCATCGGCGTACCCGCTGGTGAGATACGCACGCAACTGTCGGAGTCCGGCATCACCGTGCTGTCCGAGGAGGCGGAACTCGTGTGCCCGCAGGCGGGCGTCCGCCTGCTGGTGGCACGGCCCGGAGACGACGGTCTCCCCATCTGCGGAGTGATCATCGAGTGATGATCACTTAGACGAAACACGTCAGGGTCCGTCGATCTGTCGACGGACCCTGACTCGTGAAGGGTTGGAAACCGGTGATCACCTTTGTGGTGAAGTGGCCGGCGAACCACGCAAGGCGATCGCGGACATGGCGTGCACGCAGGCGTTTCCCTTCACTCGGGCCCGGACAGTAAGCGGGGGTCTTGGCATCCGAGCCCAGGCTGGAGTGACTGCATGAGTGTGACATGCCCCTGACGACGCATGGCGAGTGAAAAGGTTGTACCGGTTTCCGCAGGACCTCATGTGGGATTCCGCACGTCCGTGACCCGTGATGCCTCCAAGGCCGGATCCGCTTGATCTGATGGGGGACGGGCGGGAGCTCTCCCCGAATCGAGTGGAGGGGGAGCGGTCCTGTGAGTGATGTGAGCGATCGAATGCCGTGTGCGGAGGACATGCGGACATACGCGGGGGCCTTTGTCAGTCGCGTCACCGCCCGCAAGCGGCTCCCGCTGGACTACTCCGTGGCCAGTCTCCGCCTCGTCGATTTCCTGGTCGACGGGCTGCGCAAGGACGGCGCGGAAGAGGCACGGGTGAGCGGTGCGCTGTTAGGGATCGGGGCCTACGTCGGTGAGGTGCTGGTCCGCCGTGCGGACGCGCAGTGGGTCGACTTCGACGCCGACCAGCAGGCCTACTTCGGGCAGCCGATCGGCGTACGGATGCCGGACGGACGGGTGTGGAACCCCCTCGGCAAGGTCCGCAACTGCTTCGCGGCGGGCAGCTCACAGGAGTCGTTGCGCACCTTCTACCTGACCCTGCACGGACGAGGCCGGCGTGCCGCCGCCTGACGCCCCCCGGTCACAGCCGGCACGTCGGTGCCGTCCTTGCCCCTGACCCCGTAGCGCCCGCACCCGGCCGCCCACCACTCGGGTGCGGGCAGGGAACTCCGCGTCAGCGCACGTCCGCCGGAAGCTCGATCTTCCCCTGGTACGGGCCCTGGTTCGCCTCGCTGACCTTCTGCTCGAACGTGATGTCCTGGCCGTTGTACGGGATCAGAAAGCCGAAGTCGAGACGGTGGCTCTCGATCCGGTACGACGTCGCGTCCAGGACCAGGACCTCCTCCAGCCCGGAGAGCGTCAACTGCCCGTCCTCGACCGGGACGCCCGCCGCGCGGAGCTGCTCGGCCGTCGGGTCGAACTCGCGCTTGGCCTTCTTCGCCCACGCCCGGTCCTGGACGGCACTCAGCTTCTGCTCGCCGCTCACGACACGGAGCTCGACCGTGTCGCCGCCGTCCGTCTCGGTCACCTTCACCTCGCCGTCGGCAGCCTGCGCGTACATCCGGAACTCGTCGACGACCGCGATCGGGTCCTCGACCTTGTTCCGCATCTCGGGGTCGACGGGAGACACGGCCTTCCAGCCGTCCGAACCCTCCTTCAGATAACCCGCGTCACCGACGACGTAGAGCTCCTCGGTCTTCTTCGTGCCCTTGCTGCTGGTGCTGACGCCCTGCGAGTGCAGTGACGCCCGCCCTGCGGCACGCCGGAGGCTGCCCTCGTAGGTCGCCGCGCTCTTCTGGCCCTGGAGCGTCAGCCCCTCCTCGCCCGTCACGGAGAAGCTCCAGGCAGGCTCTTCGGCCATCGCCTTCTCGGCGAGGCCGAGGAAGTCCTCCGCGGTCTCGGGCGGTGCGGACGGCTCGGCCGCCGGAGACGACAGCACCGTCACGTCGGGGCTCCCTGCCCCGGCCTGCTCCTCCGCCGCCGCGCCGCACGCGGCCAGCGTGAGGGCGACCGGGAGGGCGAGCGCGGCGGTGCGTCCGGGACGAGTTCGCATGGACCTTTTCCTTACGTCACGACGGGGGGCGCGGACTGTACAACAGCGCCCGCCCCTTGATCACCCCGGCGGACAATCCCGGCATCCGGCAGCCTCTCCCCGGAGTTCCGGCTGCAACGGTGGGCCTTTTCTGGCGACCGTGCCGCCAGCTCGCACCACACGGTCTTGCTGCCGGGCCCCTGCGTCACGCCCCGCCGCAGCGCCAGCGCGTCGAGCATGGCGAGCCCCCGGCCGGACTCGTCGGCGGTGACCGCCTCGCGCAGGACGGGCAGGGCGCACGGGTCGGGGTCGGTGACCTCCAGCCGCGTACGGCCGTCGTCGCAGGACACCCGGACGGTGACGGGGACGTCCTCGCCGAGGTGCCGGATCACGTTGGTGACGAGTTCACTCGCGCAGAGCTGGACGTCGGTGCCGTAGTCGCGCAGGGCGCGGCGCACTCCGGACACGGCCGCCGGGGTGGCGAGCAGTTCCAGTGTCACGAGTGGTCGCATCACGCGTCCCCCTTGCGGAGGGCGGCGGTCAGCGCGCGGGCGGTGAGGAGGTTGCAGTTGCCGAGCGCGATCAGCGGCCGGGTGGGGTAGCGGGCCGCGAAGGTCGGGATGTCGATGCCGAGGGACGGGAGCGTGATGCCGTGCGCGGCGAGTGCGTCCCGCAGTTCCTCGACGCAGGCGTCGGCCGAGGTGGGGTGGTGGTCGTGCATGGGGGAGTTCACACCTTCCAGTGCGCTGTGTGACGAACCGCTCACACTCTGCCGCCGGATTCCGTAGCGTGACAGGGGTTCGGGCTCCCGGCCCTGAACTGCACGTATGCCCGCCAGGAGTCGGCGCGGGCCGGGGAACGCCGGGCAGCGGGCGGTAACGGCACACCAAGGACGGTGACGATGGGGCAGCGCAAGGACATCGACGGCTCGACGGGCGTTCCGACCTTCTACGGCAGCGAGTTGCGGTGGAAGCGGGAGGAGGCGGGGCTGACGCTCCAGCAGCTGGTCGAGGGCAGCTTCTACGGCCCGAGCCACCTCAGCGAGATCGAACGGGGGACGCGCCGGATGCCGGCGGAACTCGCTGAGCACGTCGACAAAGTGCTCGGCACGGACGGCTTCTTCCGGCGCCGCTGCGAGGACGTGCGCAGGGCGAAACGGCGGGGGCACGCGAGCTACTTCGAGCGGGTGCTGGATGCGGAGAAGCACGCGGAGACCATCGAGGAGTGGTGTCCGACGCTGGTGCCGGGGTTGTTGCAGACGGACGCGTACGCGCGGGCCGTGGTGCGAGCGACGCACCCACTGGCGCCGGACGAGGAGGTGGAGGAGAAGGCCACGGCCCGGCTGGCGCGCGCCCGTCTCTTCGAAGAGAACCACAAGACCCCGGTGTACTGGGCAATCCTGTCCGAGTCCGTGCTGCGCCAGCCGATCCTTTCGCCGGAGCAGGCGGCCGAACAACTGGAGCACATCGCGGCACTGGCCCTACGGCACCGGATCGTTCCCCAGATCCTTCCGTGGAACTGCGGTGCGCACCCCTTCATGCTGGGCACAGCAAAGATCATGTCCTTCCCCGATGCCCCGCCCCTGGTCTACACGGAGGCGCTGCACAGCGGGGACACCATCGACGATCCGGCCCTCGTGAAGGAGTACCGCAGGTCGTACGATCTGCTCAGGGCCGCCGCACTGCCTCCGAAGGCGTCCCTCGCCCTGATCGAGCAAGCGGCTGAGGATGACCGAAATGGCAAACCACGGAACTGACTTGAGCACGGCCGTCTGGCGCAAGAGCAGCTACAGCAACGGCAGCGGCGGCGACTGCGTAGAGGTCGCCGAGGCCTTCCCCGGCGCCGCCCGCTGGCGTAAGAGCACGTACAGCAACGGTGACGGCGGCAACTGCCTCGAAGTGTGCGGCGCCCACACCGGCGTCGTCCCCGTCCGTGACTCCAAGGTCCCCCACGGCCCGGTCCTCACCATCACGGCCCCGGCCTGGACGTCGTTCGTCACGTCCCTCAAATAGTCCGGCGTCAGTGCTGGTTCACCGGAAAGACGGCCGCAGGATCGCATCGCGCCGGGCATGCCAGCAGATAGACCTCGTTGCCGAGGAACAGGACGTAGGCGTCGTCCCGGATGCTGTAGGGCTGCACCGGGGCCCCGGGACGGACGGCGAACTCCCAGCCCTCCGGTATCTGGCAGACGAACGCCATCTCCACGCCGCACGCGCACCGGTAGTACTCGGGGTACTGCGCCCAGGACGCCGTACCACCCACCTTGAAATGCGCTCCGAACGGCCCCTCCGGGGTGTCCACGAAGGGCCGCAGGGACAGGGGCAGGGCGCGCACGGCCGGTTCGGGCTCCGCTTCCGGCACCCCCGGGTCACGCTGCAGCAGCACCCGCCAGAACGAGCCCGGGAACGGCGGCTGCGGAGCCTCCCAGAACCCGGGCACGAGGCGGCCGTCGGCCGTCACCGGGTCGGACGCGTCGTTGTGGTTCGCGCAGTGGAAGACCGACAGGTGTTCTCCGCCAAAGAACTCGACGTCGTCCGGCAGATCCAGTTGGAAGAACAGCGCCATCCGTTCGCCGCAGAAGCAGCGCGGCCACTCCTGGTCGTCGTCGAGGAAAGGCCGCCCGCCCAACGAGTCCCGCGCCGGCCGGTCCAGCGGCTCGGTACCGATCTCGACCTTGTAGGCGGGCAGCGCCGCCCCCATCTCCTCCACTCCGCCGTCGCTCACCGGGTGCCCCCGGCCGTCCGGTCGGTGTCCAGGTCGGCTTCGAGGACGGTCCGGGTGATCAGGGGCCGGTCCCAGAGGGCGAGAAGCTCGTTGGCGAGGTCCAGGATCGGAAGCGGGTGCCGTACGCCCTGCATCTCGATGGCCGCCGCCGACAGGCTCCGGGGGACGGCGCCGGCGTCGAGCAGGACGCGCCACTCCTCGGGGCCGAGGCCCAGGTACTCCAGACCGGTCAGCCCGGCGATCTCCAGGGGGTCGGCGAGCGTCCCCGGGTAGGTGCTGAGGGTTCGCAGACGGGGGAGCCCGACGACCGGGGCGAGACTGAGCGGTTCGCCCTGCCACACGCCGATGCTGAGCACTTCCAGCTCGGGGTGGGCGGCGGCCTCCACACTGTCCAGGTCCCGGATATTCACCCGGGCCACCACCGGCGGGCCGTCCGTGTCAGGGCCCTGGTACCAGCCGTCGGGGCGGTTCATCACCATGGCGGTGAGGGAGTCGGCGCGCAGTCCGGCGCCGATCTTCCGCTCGTGGTCGATCACGATGACCTGCCCGGTGTGTCCGCCCGGCCCGGGTGTCAGGTCGAGGGCGATCCGGTCGCCGCCGCCGTTGTCGCCGAAGACGATCCAGCCGGGCGAGCCGACGAGGCCCTGCACGACGGCGTCCGGCTCGGTGACGACGGCGTCCGTGGCGGCGAACTGCCAGGGGCAGGGGCGGGACCGGGCGTCCGCGATGTACAGCCCGTCCAGGGAGAACAGCTCGCAGCCGACCGCGTCGGCGACGCGCTCCGCCGCCTCGTAGTCGTCGCCCCGGTCCTGCCACCGTGCCCGGGTCACCCGGTAGAGCGCCTTGAGTTCGTCGGGCAGCGGGATGCCGAGGCGTGCTTCCGCTGCCGCGATCTCCTGCTCGGTGGCACCGATGGCGTCGGGGAGCCGCTCGCGGAGGGTGCGCTCCAGCAGTGCCGGGTCCGCCGACGGGGCCGGCGCCACGCCCGGCACCACCTCGGGCAGGCGCCGCCAGGGTTCGGGGACGGCGCCCTCGACCAGAACCAGCGCACCCACGTAGGGGCTCATGAAGCCGGGCTCCACGGCGGGGCCCGACTCGATGACGTGGAACAGGGTCCTCCCGTCCGGTGCCGTCTCCACCATGAACGAGACACCGTTCGCGCCGTCGGCCCTGATGGCGGCCTGCACACGCTCCACGGCGGTGAACTCGGCCCGCCTGTCCTCCACCTGGGCGGTCCACCCCGGCACGGAGCTCGGCCCTTGCACCGGCACGCTCCAACTGCCGAAGCTGATATAGCCCGTTATGTAATCACCCGGTGAGGCAAGCCGCTCCGTGTTGGACGCCCGCACGAGCCGCAGCAGCGGCTCCCAGGTGGTGAAGTCATGTATCGAGGACAACGGTGTTCTCCGGTCGGTCGCTTGAAACAGGGAAGCGGAAGCGGTCGGTCACGGCGGGGCGGCTCAGTCGCCCGAGTATCCGAAGATGCCCAGGTGGGCCGGCTCGGGCTGGTCACCGGTGTGGAGAAGGACGTACACGCCCGTCCACCGCATACGGCACTCGTCCAGCCGGTGCAGAGCCTCCAGCGACTTCTCGACACTGCCCTCGTACGCGGCGACGTACTCCCACCCACTGGCGCCCACGGCCGCCCGACCCCTCCCGGTCATGAATCTGGCGCGATCCTAGGGCCGGCCACTGACAGTGGGCGGCGCAACTGCTGGACGGGGCTGCGAGACGGGGGACTCGCCTGCCGGGAGGCCGATGAGTTCCTCTGTGGCGTTCAGGACGGCTCGCGCCCGGCGGTTTCCCTTCCACAACGTACCGGCCGGGCCCGATACGGTCCCGACATGGACCTCTTCGCCGCTGACCGGTTACGACTGGTCGAAGCCCTGCCACCTCAGCTGTCGCCGGAGGACCGTCGCGCCATGGACGACGCCTGGGACACGGCGGTCCGGGCCAACCCGGCCCTGTTCGACGGGCCGGTGGCCGGGTGTATGGGCCTGGAACACGACGCACGTGACGGCCTCGTCCTGACCTGGGTCCGGGCGACCTACCGCTTCTACGTCCTGCGCAAGCTGCCCGGCGCGACCGTCCGGCTGCCGTCCCTGTTCGTGGCCGTCGTGCAGCCGGTGGACGACGGGCGCCTGCTGGTGGGGCGGATGGCGTCCTGGACGACCGCGCCCGGCCGCTGGCAGTTGCCGGGCGGCTCGGTCGAGCCCCCGCCGGACGGCGCGTCCCTCGACCTGGCCGCCCTACGCCACCACGCAGCCCGGGAGCTGGCCGAGGAGACCGGTGCCGACACCCCGGCCGACGACCTCACCCCCTGGCAGGTCACCCGGGGCGCGAACGGCAGTGTCGGCGTCCTGTTCCAGGCCCCGCCCCGACCGGTGCCCTGGCTGCACGAGCGCTTCGCCGCCCTCGCGTCCACCGAACACGCCCTCGGCCGCGTCCCGGAACTGGACCGCCTCGCCCTCGTCCGCTCCCACACCGACCTGACCGGCCTCGGCGGCACGCAGGTGTCCTACCTGGAGCCGGTCCTCCGCCGCCATGGTCGGTTCCGGCTCACCGGTCGGACGGGCGGGCCCGCCACAGGTCGCGGAGTACCGCGATCTCGGCCATGTGGTGGATGAACTCGAGGTTGGCCCCCACCAGCACGGCGATGAAGGGGTGGTCGGCGTCGTTGCTGTACGGGTACCGGGAGAGGCCGACCGTGTCGAGTTGCTCGTCGGTGACGGCGCCGACGTCGGCGCGCCAGCGGTCGATCAGCTCCCAGAACCGCTCCAATGCCAGGGCGGCGGAGGGGGTGAAGTCGACCAGCAGGTTCGGCTCCCGCCGCCGCTCGCCGAAGGTCCACTCCCATTGGCCCGCGAAGCAGGAGTGCAGGTGCCCCAGCCGCCAGGCGATGGTGGTGACCGGCGATGCGTCGGGCTCCGGCGTACCGGTGTGGGTGAGGACCTGCTCGACCCGCTCGACACTCACGCTCCAGTCGTCGGCGATCCTGTCGACGGTCATGCCGCCCGCGGCCTGCCGGGCGACCTCGGCGTACTCGCTCGAGGGGATGTCGGGGGCGCCTTTGTCGAGCAGCCACTCGCCCGGTCCGAACGCCCTGGGGGTCGCCGCCTCACTCCGGCGCCGGATCGACCAGCAACCGGGCACCGGCTCCCACAGGTACTCCTCGTCACCGAGCCCCGTCAGCCGCACCTGGGCCGTCTCCCTGGCCTGGTCGAACTGGTCGAGCAGCAGCCCCAACCGGTCGGTCCGCACGCCCTCGATCTCCATGCCTGCTCCCTTGGCGGCCGCTTCTCGCACACAACGCACTGCGCTCAGGCGGAAGTTAACGAATCCCCTCACGCGGCGCGACCGATTTCCCCCGCCCCGAAGCGGCGCAGCGTCACCGGCATCACCGCCCTCGTCCAGCACACGGTCGGCCTTCGCCACCACGGGCGAAGTGGACTTCGGTGGTCAATCCTCCTCAGGATCGGCCGAGGACGGAGTCGATCCGCACCAGCCATCTGACGGTCACTGCCGTCACCTGGTCGGACGAGCGCACCACTCTGTACCGGCTGGAGGGGCAGCGCCGGTCAGGACTGTGATCGTGCCTGGTGAACCGGTCGTGCTCGATGCCGTGCGGGTGCCGGGCCTGGCCACTGTCGCGGGTGCCGGAGGTGTACGGCGCGGCTAGTGTCGAGGAACGCGCTGAGCAGTCGATGAGGCGTTCCCCGCCTGGCAGCGTGGTCATGGGCGCCGGTTCCAACGGAGAGAAGGAGCGTGGTCGGTGTGGCCCGGAACCGCCGGTTGATCCTGAGCTCGCCGTCCAGGGTCTGGGACCTGCTGTCCGACGGTCGGCGCTACGGGGAATGGGTCTCGGGAACGCAGCAGGTCACCGCCGCGGACCCGCACTGGCCGGAAGTGGGCGCCCGCCTGCAGGTCCGGGTCGGCGTCGGCCCTCTGGTCCTCGGCGACACCTGTGTCGTACGCATCTGCGAGCCGCAACGCCGTCTGGAGCTGGAGGCGAAGGCAGATCCCTTCGGTGCGGCCCGCATCGCCATGAACCTGATCCCCTGGGGCGAGAGCACTCTTTTCCTTCTCGAATGGCATCCCCTGCGGGGCCCCGGCATCCGGATGCACGGGCTCCCCGTGGACTACCTCGTCTCGATCCGCAACGGCATGATGCTGACGAAGCTGGCCCGCATCGCGGTGCGTGAGCGTCGCGACAGCGCCGACGGCGCTCTGCAGAGCACCCGGAGCGGATGAGGAGCTGTACACCGCATCGTGAAGTCGTCGGCCTCCGTCCGGATCTCGACCTCTCCCGCATCGCCGGAGACTTTGAGGCTCCAGAAGGATGCGCCCCGCTCCATGGTCACGACGGAGAAACCGGGCTCGACCGCGACGATGAGGCACCCCCCTCTTCACCCCGGCTGGATCCCGCTGCCCCGCCCGCAGGCGGCGGCCTTCGTGCGCCTGATGGAGTAACCCGGGCCGGTTCGTCTCGTTTTTAGAGGTGTACTTCTAAGAGGTATGCCTCTAAGAGAGGTACGCCTCCAGGGCCAGGGAGGGCCGAATGACCCGGACCCCAGCACGCAGCCTGCCGAGACCGCCGGACATGTTCGACCGCGAGTGGGAGTGGAGCGAGCTGACCGCCTTCGCGACCGGTGAGGGCGCAGGGCCCCGGCTCGGCGTGGTGTCGGGCCGTCGCCGACAGGGGAAGAGCTTCCTGCTGCAGGCGCTGGCCGATGCCACCGAAGGCTTCTACTACGCCGCGGTCGAGGCGTCGGCCGCCGAGTCGCTGCACCTGCTGGGCGAAGCGGTCGCGCGCTTCACCGGGACCGCCGTCCCCCCTCGGCCGGCGAACTGGGACGAGGCGCTGGAGATGCTCTTCGGGTTGGCGAAGGAGCGGCCGCTGCCGGTGGTGATCGACGAGTTCCCGTACCTGGTGCGGAACGCCCCCGCCCTCCCGTCCCAGTTGCAGGCAGCCATCGGCGTACGTTCCGAGCGCCACCGCAAGGAGCGTCCCCGGATCCTGCTGTGCGGCAGCGCGATGTCGTTCATGGGCGGCCTGCTCTCCGGTGCCTCCCCGCTCTACGGCCGTGCCGGTCTCGACCTCGTGGTGCATTCGCTCGGCTTCCGGGAGGCCGCCGAGTTCTGGGGCATCGACGATCCCCGGCTGGCGGTCCTCGTCCACGCGATCGTCGGCGGGACCCCCGCGTACCGGCGGGAGTTCGTCGATGACGACGTACCGGACGGTCCCGACGACTTCGACGCCTGGGTCTGTCGGACCGTGCTCAACCCGGCGCGCCCGATCCACGGCGAGGCGCCGTACCTGCTCGCCGCCGAACCGGACCTGCGCGACCGGTCGCTGTACCACTCGGTCCTGGCCGCGGTGGCGGGCGGCAACCGCACCAGTGGCGGCATCGCGAGCGCGGTGGGCCGCAAGGCCACGGACATCTCGCTGCCCCTGACCGTGCTGCGGAACTGCGGTCTGCTGACCGCCGAGCCCGACGCCTTCCGCGGCAACCGCACCACGTACCACGTCGCAGAGCCGCTGATCAGTTTTCACCACGCGGTGGTACGGCCCGAGACGGCTCTCCTCAGCCGTCGACGAGGAGCCGCCAAGGTCTGGGAGCACAGCCGGTCCACGTTTCTCAGCAAGGTCGTGGGCCCGCACTTCGAGCGGCTGTGCCGCGAGTGGGTCGAGTGGCACGCGGACCCCGAGACGTTCGGGGGCATGCCGATCCAGGTCGCCTCGGGAACCGTCGCCGACCCGGTGAGCCGCACCAGCCTCGAGGCCGATGTCGTGGTGCACGGTGCGATCGGCCAGGACCAGGGCATCCTGCTGTCCGTGGGCGAGGCGAAATGGCACAAGGTCATGCACCTCGGGCACCTCCGGCGCCTGCGCCGCATCCTGGAGTTGCTCACCGCACGGGGCGTGGACACCCGCCATGCCAAACCCGCCTGCTACAGCGGGGCGGGCTTCGCCCCCGAACTGCGGGCGGCCGCCGACCGGGGCGAGGTGCTGCTCGTGGACCTGGAGCGGCTGTACCGGGGGTCGTAGTCGGCTGGCGGTGCCGACCGGCCGGGTGGTGGCATGGGCGAAGGCCTGTCGTCGCCCTGTTCCGCCGGGGCGGGCGGGAGGGTGACGACAGGCCCAGGGCCCCGCACGCCGTTGTGCGGAGCCTCGCCTGTCCGTCCCGCGGCCGGTCGTGACGATCGCTGGTCAGGGCATCCCATCCCAACCGGCCGCGGAGTCTGTGTGCCGGGCGGCTCAGCCCAGGCGCTGCACCAGGGCGCGGTACTGGTCCCACAGCTCGGTGGGCGTGTGGTCGCCGAAGGTGTTGAAGTGCTCGGGGACGAGCGCGGCCTCCTCGCGCCACACCTCCTTGTCGACGCTGAGCAGGAAGTCCAGGTCGGCGTCGGCCAGTTCGAGGCCGTCCGTGTCGAGGGCCGCCTTGGTCGGCAGGACGCCGATCGGGGTCTCGACGCCGTCCGCCTTGCCCTCCAGGCGCTCCACGATCCACTTCAGGACGCGGCTGTTCTCGCCGAAGCCGGGCCAGACGAACTTGCCCTCGTCGTTCTTGCGGAACCAGTTGACGTAGTAGATCTTCGGCAGCTTGGACTGGTCCTTGTCCTTGGCGACGTCGACCCAGTGGCCCATGTAGTCGCCCATGTTGTAGCCGCAGAACGGCAGCATGGCGAACGGGTCGCGGCGCAGCTCGCCGACCTTGCCCTCGGCTGCGGCGGTCTTCTCGGAGGCCACGTTGGCGCCGAGGAAGACGCCGTGGTTCCAGTCGAAGGACTCCGTGACCAGCGGTACGGCGGTGGCGCGGCGCCCGCCGAAGAGGATCGCGGAGATCGGCACGCCCTTGGGGTCCTCCCACTCGGGCGCGATGATCGGGCACTGCGCGGCGGGCGTGGTGAAGCGGGCGTTGGGGTGGGCGGCGGGCGTGCCGGACTCGGGGGTCCAGTCATTGCCCTTCCAGTCGGTGAGGTGGGCCGGGGTCTCCTCGGTCATGCCCTCCCACCACACGTCGCCGTCGTCGGTGAGGGCGACGTTGGTGAAGACGGAGTTGCCCCACAGGGTCTTCATCGCGTTGGCGTTGGTGTGCTCGCCGGTGCCGGGCGCGACGCCGAAGAAGCCGGCCTCGGGGTTGATGGCGTAGAGGCGGCCGTCCTCACCGAACCGCATCCAGGCGATGTCGTCGCCGATCGTCTCGACGGTCCAGCCGGAGATCGTGGGCTCCAGCATGGCGAGGTTGGTCTTGCCGCAGGCGCTCGGGAAGGCGGCGGCCACGTACTTCGACTCACCCTGCGGCGGGGTCAGCTTGAGGATCAGCATGTGCTCGGCGAGCCAGCCCTCGTCGCGGGCCATGACGGAGGCGATGCGCAGGGCGTAGCACTTCTTGCCGAGCAGGGCGTTGCCGCCGTAGCCGGAGCCGTAGGACCAGATCTCGCGGTCCTCGGGGAAGTGCGAGATGTACTTGGTCTGGTTGCAGGGCCAGGGGACGTCCTCCTGGCCGGGTTCCAGGGGGGCGCCGACCGAGTGCACGGCCTTGACGAAGAAGCCGTCGTCGCCGAGCTCGTCCAGGACGGGCTGCCCCATGCGGGTCATGGTGCGCATGGAGACGGCGACGTACGCGGAGTCGGTGATCTCGACGCCGATCGCGGACAGCGGCGAGCCGAGGGGGCCCATGCAGAAGGGCACGACGTACATCGTGCGGCCCTTCATGGAGCCGCGGAAGACGCCCTTCTCACCGGTGAAGATCTCCCGCATCTCGCCGGGGGCCTTCCAGTGGTTGGTGGGGCCGGCGTCCTCCTCCTTCTCGGAGCAGATGAAGGTGCGGTCCTCGACGCGGGCGACGTCGCTGGGGTCGGAGGCGGCGTAGTAGGAGTTGGGGCGCTTGATCGGGTCGAGCTTGCGGAACGTGCCCTTGGCGACGAGCTCCTCGCTCAGCCGCTCGTACTCAGCCTCGGAACCGTCGCACCAGACCACACGGTCCGGCTGGGTCAGCTCTGCGATCTCGTTGACCCAGGAAATCAGTCCCTGGTGGTCGGTGGGGACGGTGGGAGCCGCGATGTCGCGCGCCACGATTGCTCCTAAGTGAGGGTTTTCGGTTGAGAGGCCCCGTGGGGGCTGCGGCCCGGATGCTTCACGGTGGGTGTTCGGCGCTCATCCGGTGCCGACCGCACTCATTTGATCCTCTGATGCGAGTGCCCATCTGTCCAGAGGGATGCACAGGTGAGCAAAGTGACGCTGACCACGCTCTCCGGGGGCCCGCGCACGTACGCTGGGACCCTTTACGCTCACGTTGCGTGCGCATGACGTGCGACAGGCCGCCCCTTTGCGGGTTCTTTGCGGGCCCTTTGCGCGACCGGTCACTCCCGTGCGGCGTGAGAGGATGACCACCACGTCACGGCCAAGCAGGCGCACCGCTCCGCAACTTACGGTTCCGTAGGTACGATGCGGTCATGACAGCGTTCGCCTCCGACGCACCCGCGGACCCGCAGGCCGAAGGCCGCGGTCCGGTAGAGACCTCCCTCCCGCACCCGGTCAAACCCAAACTGCGCGGCTGGCTGCACCTGGGCATGTTCCCCGCCGCCCTGATCGCCGGGCTGGTGCTCGTCGCCCTCGCCGACTCGACCCGGGGCCGCGTCGCCTGCGCGGTCTTCGCGCTGACGGCCTGCCTGCTGTTCGGCGTGAGCGCCCTGTACCACCGGGGCGACTGGAGTCCGCGCATGGACGGCGTGCTCCGCCGCCTCGACCACGCCAACATCTTCCTGATCATCGCCGGCACCTACACCCCGCTCACCCTGCTGCTCCTGCCGGAGGCCAAGGGCCAGTGGCTGCTGTGGAGCATCTGGGCGGCCGCCCTCGCCGGGATCGCCTTCCGGGTGTTCTGGGTGGGCGCCCCGCGCTGGCTCTACACCCCGTGCTACATCGCGATGGGCTGGGTCGCCGTCTTCTACCTCCCCGACTTCATGCGCACCGGCGGCATCGCCGTCCTGGTCCTGGTGATCGTGGGCGGGGTGCTCTACAGCGCGGGCGGAGTGGTCTACGGCATCCAGAAGCCCAACCCGTCACCGCGCTGGTTCGGCTTCCACGAGGTCTTCCACTCCTTCACCCTGGCCGCCTTCATCGCCCACTACGTGGGCATCTCCCTCGTGGCCTACCAGCACGGATGAGCCGGGAACACCCGGAAAAACCCGGGGCCGCGCACCGCGCTCATGACATCCTGAGCAGGTGAACGGTCCCGAGATCCACGTCGAGTTCGCCCCCGAACTGCTCGTCTTCGTGCCCCGGGCACGCCCCACCGGCGCCACGAAGGCCGCCATCGACGGCGTCTCCACCCTCGGTCACGTCGTCGAGTCGCTCGGCGTCCCGCTGACCGAGGTCGGCACGCTGCTCGTGGACGGCCGCGAGGTGCCCGTCTCGCACACCCCGGCCGCCGGCGAGTCGGTGACCGTCCGCTCCGTCGCGCTCCCCCAGCGGGTGCCCGGCGCCCCGCTGCGTTTCCTGCTCGACGTGCACCTCGGCACGCTGGCCCGCCGGCTGCGACTGCTGGGCGTGGACACCGCGTACGAGGCGACGGACATCGGCGACCCGGCACTGGCCGCCCGCTCGGCGGCCGAACAGCGGGTGATGCTCAGCCGCGACCGCGGCCTGCTGCGCCGCCGGGAACTGTGGGCCGGCGCGTTCGTCTACAGCACCGGGCCCGAGGAGCAACTCCCCTACGTACTGGACCGCTTCCAGCCCGAACTGCGCCCCTGGACCCGCTGCACCGCCTGCAACGGCCTGCTGGGCCCCGCCACCAAGGACGAGGTCGCCGACCAGCTGAAGAGCGGCACGCACCGCTCGTACGAGGTGTTCGCCCGGTGCGCCGACTGCGGCCGCGCCTACTGGCGGGGCGCCCACCACGACCAGCTGGAGGCGATCGTGGAGCGCGCGCTGAGCCGGGTCGCCCAGGAGCGTTGAACGCCCCTCGGCGACCCGGCTCTTCCACCGGTCGGGCCGGGCGGCCCGTGTTCAGCCGCGCCGGACGTCGCCCTTGCCGCAGGCCACGCCGTCGCGGTTCTCGTCCAGCCGCAGCGGGTCGTCCTTGCCGTTGACCTCGAGCCTGCCGTAGTCGTTCTGCTCCAACCAGGCGCAGCGGGCGGCGGTCGTCGCCTCGACCTCGGCCGGGAAGGCGGTCGGTACGCAGACGTTGGCCGAGCCGTAGTGCCGGTCGCAGCCCGAGACGGTCGGCGGGACCGGCTCCGAGGCGCGCTTCCTCCCGGGCCCGGTGACCTTGCCCTCCGGGGCCCCGGCGAAGTCGTGCACATGGGCGCCGGCGTCCTTGGCGGTCAGCGCCGCCGGGCCCTGGAGGTGGACCCACTCGGCGACCGAGGGCACGCCATTGGCGTCCACCGCGAACAGCATGTACCAGCCGGGCGGCGCCAGGTCGGGATTGCTCGTCACGTTCAGGTCGACGGTGGTCCCGTCGTCCCCGCCGACGGACAGGGGCAGGTCCACGAACCGCTGGTTCGGGTCGGAGGAGTGGGTGACGGCCGCCGGGCGGATCAGCTCGGCCTTGGCGATGGGCCGGTCGACGGTGATCCGCTGGGTGTCGCCATAGGTCCACTCGCTGTCGATCAGCGAGGTGATCACCGGCCGCTCGCCCTTGAACAGGTAGGGCGGGCTGTAGACCGACACGTTGTGGTTCCAGTTGCCGTTGCCCGGGTCGTCGCCCGTGGTCATGACCCGGCCGTCGGGCAGCAGGAACGCCGAGGAGTGGTAGCCGCGCGCCTGGGGGTCGACGGCCACCGGGTCGAAGGTCTCCGACGCCGGGTCGAAGATCGACGTCTCGAAGACCGGGTCGGCCCGGTTGTGCAGCGCGCCGCCGGTCTCCAGCACCTTGCCGTCGGGCAGCAGGACCGCGGAGACGTACATCTTGCCCTGGTCACCGGTCTGCGGCACCGGACCGTCACCGCGGTCGACCGTGCCCTGGGGGATCGGCGGCCCGGCGACGTAGGAGGGGTTCGCCTCCTTTCCTTGAGGTCGATGATGTCGGTCAGCCGGTTCGCGTCCGGGTTGGAGTCGATGTTGCCGCCGCCCAGGGTGAGCACCTTCTGGTCCTGCGCCGGGGGCAGCAGCACACTCGCCGACTGGTCCCGCTCGTCCTTGTTCTGCAGGCCCGGGACCTCGGTGATCGTGTTGGCGTCGTAGTCGTAGATCGCGGAGCCGGTGCCCGGGATGTTGTTGCCGAAGACATGGCTGCCCGAGTAGAACAGGCGCCCGTCCTGCATCAGGATCATCGACGGGTACAGGCCCCAGTACGACCAGGTCTGGTTGACCCGGTTCGTCGGCAGCCACCGCTGCTCGGCGTCGGACCAGCGCTCGGCGGTGACCGAACCGGTGGAGTCCTCGCGCAGACCGCCGAAGCTGACCACGTCACCGTTGCCGAGGATCGTCGCCGACGGGTACCAGTGGCCGTCGTTCATGTCGTTGGTCCTGGTGTAGGTCTCGGTCTCCGGGTCGAAGACGTACGAGTCCTTGTAGCCCTGGTAGCCGAGCGCGCCGTCGGCGGACGGGTAGCCCTTGTTGCCGCTCATCACCAGCACCCGGCCGTCCTGGAGCTGCACGTGTCCGGCACAGAACATGTCGTCCGGCGTGGGGATGACCTCGTACGTGCCGTCCTCGGGGTCGTAGACGGCGCTGGTGAAGGTGCCGGCCTCGAACAGCTCCTCGCTGTTGCCGGAGCCCGCGATCAGCAGCACCTTGCCGTTGTGCAGCACCACGGAGTGCATCGAGCGGACCGGGGTCTGCGTGGGCAGCACCTCCCACGTGCCGTCGGCGCACTCCCGGGCCGTGCCGGTGCAGCCCGGTTCCGGGACCGGGTCGGTGACCTGCTCCATCGTGTAGTCGTCGGTGGTGGCCGCACCGGTGCCGTAGACGGAGACGCCCCAGGAGATGCGGTCGGTGCCGTCCGGGACCTGTGGGGTGCGCACGGTGGCCTCGGTCCAGACGGACGGCTGCATGTCCAGCGTCTTCAGGTCCGTCCAGTACTGCCAGCCGGCCGTCTCGTCGTGCCGGAACAGGGTGAGGGACGCGTCCGGGGTCGTCGTCTTGTACCAGAGGCCCAGGTCGTACTGCTTTCCCGGCGTCACGACCGGCGCGCACTCGGCGGACTCGGTGATCAGCGCCTTGCGGTCGCCCTCGGTGCGGCGGGTCAGCTCGACCTTCATCGCCCTGTCGCCGGAGTGGGCGTCGGAGGTGGTGGTGAAGGAGAAGTCGTTGTCGCCCCAGCCGGACTTCTCCCAGCAGTGCGGCATGTCGTCCGCGCCGGCGGTCTCGAACCCGGGGTTCGTGATCAGGTTGGCGGCCGAGGCGGGCTGCGGGGCGGTGAGGAGAAGACCGGTGGTCAGTGCGCCGACGGCCAGCAGGGCGGTACGGCGTCCGGATCGCGCAGGTGTTCTCGTACGGTGCGTTCTCATACGGTGCTCCTTGCGGTGCGGCTCTCGTCGGTGCGGCTCTCTTCGGTACGGCTCTCTTCCTGATGGCGCCTTGTGGTGCGGCTCTTCGCGGTGCGTCTCTTCCGGGGCAGGTACACCAGCGCCTCGGTGGCGGCGAAGCGCAGGACGAAGGTGGTGACGAGGGCCAGCGCGGTGGCCGGCAGGACGGCCATCCCGAACAGGCCGACCAGGAGTGCGATCAGCGGCAGCCGCAGCAGCAGATCGGCGTTGGCCAGCAGCGCGAACCGTGCCGTGCGGTCGGCCCAGTGGCGGTGCCGCCGCCGCTCGCGGAACAGCAGTGTCTCGATCAGCAGGAAGTTCCAGGCCACGCCGAACTGGTTGGCGACGATCTCGGCCGGCAGATAGTGCAGGCCCGCCCCGGTCAGCGCCCACAGCGCCAGCAGGTTGGGCACGAAGCCGGTCAGCCCGATCAGCCCGAAGGCGATCATGCGGGCCGACGAGGACTCCATGCGCAGCCCGGCGAGGTGCCGCAGGAAGCGCAGCCCTTCCCTGGCGGTCGACTTGGACGTGCCGGCGAACCGGTCCTGGAAGACGAACGGCACCTCGCCGACCGTGCGGGGGCGGCTGCGGACGGCCAGTTCGAGGAGGATCTTGTAGCCGAGGGGCTTGAGGACGTCGGCCGTGACGGCGCCGCGGCGGACGGCGAAGAAGCCGCTCATCGGGTCGCTGATGCCGCGCAGCCGCCGCGGGAACAGGGACTTGGTCAGCCAGGTCGCCCCGCGCGAGACGGCCACCCGGTGGCTTCCGGCCAGCCCGGCTCGGCTGCCTCCCTCGATGTACCGGGAGGCGACGACCAGTTGGGCCTGCTCCCGCTCCCCCGTCGCCACCAGCTCCGGCACCAGGGAGGGCGGGTGCTGGCAGTCGCCGTCCATGACGACGACCCAGTCCGAGGAGGCCGCTCGGATGCCCTCCACCACGGCACCGCCGAGGCCGCCCACCGCCTCCTCCCGGTGCAGCACGGTCACCGGGAAGGAGCAGTCGCGGGCCGCCTCGCGGACGACGTCAGGGGTGTCGTCGGTGGAGTCGTCCACGAAGAGGACCTCGCAGGGCAGCCGGGCCGGCACCGACTCGGTGATCAACCGCAGCAACTGCCGTACGTTCGCCGACTCGTTGAACGTCGGTACGACGATCGTGACCGCGCCGGGCTCCGGCACGCTCGCGGCGGCCGGGGCGACGGCGGGGGCCTCCAGCTCGCCGGGGACCGTGGAATCATGGCTCATCGGGTTCCTCCGGTGGTGTCGACCTGGCGGATCTCGATACGGTCCGCGCCCGTGCCGAACACGGCGACCGGCTCCGAGTGCTCGATGGCCGCCTTGACGTTGGGCAGGTCCACCGCGTCGCGCCGTACGGTCGGCGAGGCGACCACGTAGTCGATGTCCCGCCAACCTCGCGGCATCGTCTTCGTCACCGCCGGGTCCAGGTCGGCCTTGTAGAACCAGATGACACCGAGCCCCGGCCGGTACCCGGCGTGCACCAGGTCCAGCCACATCGCGTCGTCCACCAGCACCCGGGTGCCGCCCGGGTCGGCCACCTCGGTGGCCATCCAGTGCGACGCGGCCTCGTAGGGGGCGTTGGCGTCGGCGGTGACGGCGGTACGGGCACCGTCGTACCACCGGGGCACGACGTGGGCGCAGGCGGCGAGGGCGAGGGCGACGGCAAGCGCGTACCGGGCGTACCCGACGGACCGGCGCTCGGTGGCGGACCGCCATCGGCGCAGCACGGCGTGGGCGACGCTCGCGGTGCCGCCGGCGAGGACGAGCGCGAGGAACGGCAGCGCCTGGATCACGTACATGGCGGGCAGATAGCCGCTCGGGCGCAGGGCGAGCGCGGCGAGGATCGCCACGGTGAGCGCCGGTCCGGCGAGCGCGCGAGCGGTGACCGACCAGCGCCAGGTGGCGAGCAGCAGCAGTGCGCCGGCCAGGCCGCCCAGCGGCAGCACCCGGTCGTAGTACAGCCAGGACTGCAGGACGTCCCACGAGCCGGAGCCCTGGTCGAGGATGAATCCCGAACCGGGTCTGGTCAGCTGGTACTGGACGCCCTCCCACAGGGAGACGTGCCCGCCGCCCGGCAACAGCTCGCCCTTGAGCAGGGCGAACAGCGGATAGGAGAACCCGATCAGCGCGCAGGCCGTGACGGCGCCGGTCAGCGCGAACTTGCGGGTGTCCCGGTGGCTGTGCCGCCACGCGGTGACGAACAGGGCGGGCAGGACGACGAGCATCGTCTCCTTGGTGAGCACCGCCGTGGCGGCGGCGATCCCGGCACCGAAGTGGTGCCAGAGGTGACGGCTCGGGGAGGCGGCGAGGGTGAACGCGAGCAGCGTCCACATCACCGCGAGGTTGTCGAGGAAGATCTCGCGCTGGAGCACCACCGACAGCGGGGACAGCCCGAACAGGACCATGCCGAGACCGGCCGCCCAGCGAGGCAGCGCGAACCGCCGTCCGAGGAGGTAGACGAGGACCGCGCTGACACCGCTGACCAGCAGCATCACGGCGCGCATGGTGCCGACGGTCATCGACTCGGGGCTGATCATCGCGGGGATCCAGGTCAGCACGGCGAGCTGGATCCAGCCGAGGGGCGGGTGGTCGTACCAGTAGGTGTAGTGGGCGAGGCCCCTGCCCTCCTGGACGGCCCAGGCCTGGGCGAGATAGGTGCCCTCGTCGTCGCTGAGGGTCGGGTAGGAGCCGATGTTCCAGCACTGGACGACGAGGATCGCCACCAGGAGGACACCGCACAGGAGGAGGTCGGAGCGGGAGGAGCGCAGACGGCTCAGCGGTCCCGTCCGCCGGCGGGTGCGGGTGGGTCCGGCCCCGGGATCAGGGCCGCGCCGGGCGGGGCCCTTCGGGGTCGTCCCGGTGGTCTCGGTGGTCTCGGCGGTCCGGCTTCGGGCAGCGGCCATCGCTTCCGCGGCGTTCGCCGCGGGGAGGGTGGAGGTCACGCGAGAACGTCCTCTCGGGTCACGTCGTCCGTGGCGAGGTGCGCGCCGACATGCGTGGTCAACTCCCAGTCGTTGCGACCGCGTTGCTCACGCCAGACGGCACGGATCGCGGCGCCGGCGAGGAGCACCTGGTAGAAGGGGCCGCCGGCGACGAGCTTGAGATAGTGCACGAAGCGGACCCGGAGCCCGTACTGCTTGCCGAAGTCGTGCAGCCCGACCACCTCGAACACGAAGGTGACCAGGGCGGTGACGGCCGGCAGGAAGGTGACGAAGGCGATGCCGACGGGCACGTCGAGGAACAGCGCGATCGCCACGTTCAGCGGGATGATCATTCCGGTGAACGCCTGCAGGAACGGCGTCATCAGGGTGTAGCGGGCCAGCAGCCGCTGCCCGAACGTGGACAGTTGCTTCCAGTCCTTCTTCCGGTACACCTGGAGGAAGCCCTGGTTCCAGCGGGTGCGCTGTTTCAGCAGTGACATCAGTGAGCCGGGGGTCTCCTCCCGGGTCACCATGTCGGAGTCGTACGCGACGACGACCCGCTTGCCCGCGCTGGAGAGCCGGACACCGAGGTCGCAGTCCTCGGCGAGGCAGTCGGGGTCCCAGCCGTCCGCAGCCCGCAGCACGTCGGTGCGGACGAAGACGGTGTTGCCACCCAGCGGAATGAAACCTTTCTGCGCGTGCAGATGGAGCCGCGAGCGGAACCAGAAGAAGTACTCGAGGCAGTTGCGCAGGCTGTACCAGCTGGAGTGGAAGTTGATCAGCTGCACCCCGCCCTGGACGACGTCCGCGCCCGTGGAGCGGAAGGCGTGGTCGACATGGGCGAGCAGCTCCGGGTGGACCTGGTCCTCGGCGTCGAACACCCCGACGACATCGCCGCGGCAGTGCGGCAGCGCCGTGTTCATGGCCTTCGGCTTGTTCTTCTTCTCGTGCGTGTCGACGACGACCCGGACGCGTGGGTCGCGGTCGGCCGCCGCCTCGGCGACCGCGGCGGTCTCCGGGTCGTCGTGGCCGACGATCACGATGATCTCGAAGTCGGTGTGGCTCGATTCCAGCAGCCGCTGGATGGTGTGGTCGAGCACCGCCTGCTCGTGCCGGGCGGGTAACAGCAGCGAGAAGGACCGGTGCTCTCCGCCGTCCGGACTGCTGAACCGGGTGGAGGCCAGCACTTCCGGCGTGCGCCAGGCATGCATCTGCCACCACAGAGTGAACGCGGCCATCCAGAACAAGGCCAGCGAAACGACAGAGATGAACACAGACGTGAGCAAGAAGATCCCCCCAGATCCCGTATCCCCCGACGCGTGACGGCGCGCATCGCTGACATGGCGCACGCCTGTCACGTCACCGTGCAGACATTAGGGGGGAGTCGTGAAATCCGGGAGGTGTTCGGATAAAGAAGCTGTTGCGCGTCGTCGCTTCAAGCAACCGGTTGCGTCCGAATCAGGCAATTTTGTGGCCGGTTTTCCCGTCAACCGGGCAACTCGACTGCCAGGAAGCCTGGTTGGAACCGATCGCTCTCGCCGCCGCTGTCCGTCTCGCCACCTCAGCCGCCCAGGGCCGTGCTCAGCCGGTCGGGGTCGGTGGTCGGCGCGTCGCAGGTGAAGTTGCGGCAGACGTACGCGGCCGGTTCCCCGCCCACCAGGGGCCGGTCGGCCAGCAGCGGGAACTCGTCGCTCTCCGGCGCACCGACGGCGACCACCGCGCCCGGGGCGACACCCAGAAGCGCCCTGCGGTGCAGGGCCGCCGTGGCCGGATCGTCGAGCGCCGGACCGACCACCGCGACCTCCCGCGGCCCGTCCAGCGCCGCCTCGGCGACCGCGAGACCCCAGCCGACGAACCGCGGCACCCGCGGCCCGAGCGTCTTCACCATGCCCAACGCCCGCTCCGCAGCGGTGCGGTGCGGTTCGGAGCCGGTCTGCGCCGCATACCCCAGCAGCGCCCCGGCGGCGGCCGTCCAGCCGGACGGCACGGCGTTGTCGGTCGGGTCCTGCGGGCGCCGGATGAGCCGCTCGGCGTCGGACGCCGTGTCGTACAGGGCGCCCGTCTCCGGGTCGGTGAAGCGGACCAGCACATGGTCGAGGAGCAGACCGGCGAACTCCAGCCACACCCCTTCCCCGGTCACCGAGGCCAGCGCGAGGAAGCCCTCGGCGACATCGGCGTAGTCCTCCAGGACGCCCGCGTTGGCGCCGACCCGGCCGTCCCTGCTGGTGCGGGCGATCCGGGCGTGGTCGTCGAGGTGCACCCTGACCAGCAGGTCGGCGGCGGCGACCGCGGCCTCGGTCAGGTCCGGCCGGTCGAAGTAGGCGCCGGTCTCGGCGAGCGCGGCGATCGCCAGCCCGTTCCAGGCGGCGACGACCTTGTCGTCCCGGCCGGGGGCCGGGCGGGTGCCGCGCGCCGCGAGCAGCCGTTCCTTGACCCCGCCGGCTCCACCGATCCGGTCGGCGTCGAAC
Source organism: Streptomyces sp. NWU339 (assembly GCF_003143855.1). Lineage (GTDB taxonomy): Bacteria > Actinomycetota > Actinomycetes > Streptomycetales > Streptomycetaceae > Streptomyces. The sequence continues at coordinate 18,168 of NZ_QFRK01000002.1, read as the reverse complement.
ACCTCGTCCTGCTGCGGCAGTTGCAGCACCGAGGCACCCTCCTCGAAGGTGCCCTCCTCGGTCACCCCGAAGTACCGCGCGGCGAGTTCGGCGTCCTGCGCGCCGAGCGCCTCGCGCAACTGCTCCGGCGTCCAGACGTAGTAGGCGCCCTCGACGTGCCGCCCCGTCCCGCCCTCCCGTCGCCCACCACCACCCTTCTGAGGACGCCCTTCGGGCGGCACCGCCTCTTCGCTGTCCGCGTCCAGCGCGGAGGCGAACCCGCCCTCGGGCGTGCCCAGTTCGCGGACCATGAAGTCGGCGGTCTCCAGCGCGACCCGGCGCGCGAGCTCGGAGCCGGTGGACCGCCACAGATGGGCGTAGACCCGGCAGAGCAGGGCGTTGTCGTAGAGCATCTTCTCGAAGTGCGGAACCGTCCAGTCCCGGTCCACCGAGTACCGGGCGAAACCGCCGCCGAGCTGGTCGTAGATGCCGCCGCGGGCCATGCGCTCGGCGGTGTCCCGCGCCATCTGCAGGGCGCCCTCGGAGCCGGTGCGGGCGTGGTGCCTGAGCAGGAACTCGAGCACCATGGACGGCGGGAACTTCGGCGCCCCGCCGAACCCGCCGCGCTGCGCGTCGTACTCCCGCGTGAGCCCGAGCAGCGCCTGCGCCTGCTGCTCCTCGCCCGGGAGCCGTGCGTCGCCGTAGGAGATCTCCCGCCCGGCCAGGTCCCGCACGATCTTCCCGGCGACCTCGGTGACCTCGTCCCTGCGCTCCTCCCACGCCTGGTGCACGCCCTGGAGCAGCTGCCGGAAGGACGGCATGCCGTGCCGGGGCTCGGGCGGGAAGTAGGTGCCGAAGTAGAACGGCTCGGCGCCGGGGGTGAGGAACACGGTCATCGGCCAGCCGCCCTGCCCGGTCGCCGCCTGTACCGCCTCCATGTAGACGGCGTCCACGTCGGGGCGCTCCTCGCGGTCCACCTTGACGCTCACGAAGTGCTCGTTCAGGTAGTCGGCGGTGGCCTGGTCCTCGAACGACTCGTGGGCCATCACATGGCACCAGTGGCAGCTCGCGTATCCGACGCTCAGCAGGACGGGCACGTTCCGCTCGCGCGCCTGTGCGAAGGCTTCGTCCGACCAGGGCCACCAGTCGACGGGGTTCTCGGCGTGCTGAAGGAGGTACGGGGACGTCTCGTGGGCCAGTCGGTTCGCCATGTGCTCCATCCTGCCCCAGTACCCCCGTGGAGGGGTGTCACCGGCCTCCGGCGGGGCCCGGCGGCCGGGGGATCGTCCGCCGATCGGGGCACGCCGGTACACCGGTGCGCCGGCCTGTCCGCCCTCGGCCGGGGAGCGGGCCCCGGCGGCGGCCCGGCCGGCTCCCGGGAGCATTCGGCTCCTCTCCCCGCATCGCCGCGCTCCCGGGTTCCTTCCTGTCTCCCCCTCCCCAAGAAGCTTCGTGCGCAGGACACTTGGCCGACGCATAACCGGAGGGGGTCTCGGGGATGGGTCGGAAGGGACCCGAGGACTCCCGGGCACACCGGGGGCGACCGAGGCCGCCGGAGGGGGACGTGACATGCGGGACGGTCATCGTGCGGACGCGGAGCGGCTGTTGGCACGGGCTGTGGAGGAAGAGGTACGCCGGTCGGGTGGGCGGGCCGACGGAAAAGTGCTGCTGTCCCGGGCGCGCGGGGCGCTGGACGCGATCGCGCGGACGGCGGCCGAGGAGTACGAGGCCTACACCCGCGCGCTGGACGAGGCGGCGGCCGGGCAGCTCACCTTCCGCCAGCGGTACGCCCGCGAGGGCGCCGGGACTCCACTGCTCGTGGCCGGGGTGGCCGGGCTCGCGGCCGTGGTCGCCGACCTCGCCCTCGGTACGGGCACCGGGACGGCGCTGGGCGCGGGCGTGGCCGTCGGGGTGATCGGCGCGGCGGCGACCGTGGTGAAGGTGGTGGGCGCGCATGTGCCCGCCGCGCACCGCCGGGCCGGCGCGGTGAGCCAGCCGGGCGGGCCGGAGCAGTTGCGGCTGCAGTGGCTGACGGCGCTGGAGGTGCGGGGCATCCGGCCGTTCCTGGACCAGCAGCGGATACTCACCGCGTCCACGGGCCCCCGGCAGACGGGGCCTCGGCTGCGCGGCGCGGACAAGAGCGCGGCGGCCCGCGGGCGGAGTGTGCTGGAGCAGTCGTTCGGGCAACTCCCGGAACCGGTGGGGCCGTTCGCCGGGCGGCGGCAGGAGATGGCGCGGATCCGGCAGTGGGTGCGGGCGGCGCGCGCGAGCACGGAGACGCAGCCGACGGTGGTGGTGCTGCACGGGGAGCCCGGCAGCGGCCGGACCACCCTCGCGGTACGCGCGACACACGACCTGAAGGACTACTTCCGCGGCGCCTGCGTGGTCGATCTGCGCGCCGACAGTCCCGGTGAGCCGCCGCTGTCCACCCGGGACGCGCTGCTGCATCTGCTGAACCGGCTGGGGGCGCCCCGCGAGCAGCTGCTGTTCCGTGAGCGGTCCTCCCCCGACCAGCAGGTGAGACGGCTGAGCGAGCTGTACCACCAGCATGTGACGGGCATGCCGGTGACGGTCGTCCTCGACGACGCGGCGGATCCGCAGCAGGTCCGCACGCTGCTGCCGGAGCGTTCCGACAGCCTGGTCCTGGTGACCTCCCGCGCGCCGCTCGGCCTGCCCGACGACCTGCCGGCCCGGGTGCACCAGCTGCCGGTGCGCGCCCTGGACGCGGCGGGCGCCGAGGAGCTGCTGGCCGCCGTCGCGCAGGACGCGTCGGGGCCTTACGACGCCGACTCCGCCGACCGGGTCCGGGAACTGTGCGGCGGGCTGCCGCTGGCACTGCGGATCGCCGGTTCCTCCCTGGGCCCGCGCTCCCCGCGCGCGCTCGCCACCGACCTGGGCGCCTACGGCCCGGTGAGCCCGGTCGAGCGCGCCCTGTGGCTGCGCTACACCGACCAGCCGGAGACGTTGCGGCGGCTGCTGCGCCGGCTGGCGCTGGCCGGCCGGGTATCGCTGGGCGCCGCGGCGGCGGCCGCGTTGCTGGCCACCGACGAGGCCGAGGGGGCCCGGCACCTCCAGGCGCTGTCCCGGGCCGGTCTGATCACCCCGGTGCGGCCCGGCCGGTACCGGCTGCACGACCTCGTGCACGCCTTCGCGCTGGCCCGTCTCCTGGACGAGGAGGACCCGGCCGAGCGGACGGCGGCGCAGGAACGGCTGATCGTGAACTACTCCGAGCTCGCCGACTCGGTGCTGCGGCTGGTCGACGGCAACATGTCGACCCGCTCGGACCGCTTCGGCCCGTACGGCTTCACCTCGCTGGACGAGGCGCTGCGCTGGCTGGACGACGAGTCCAGCTTCATCACGGCGGCGCTGCGGCACTCGGAGGGCGTGAACCAGGCGGCGGTGCTCAATCTCCTCGGCGCGCTGTGCGACTACTGCCTGCTGCGCGGCGACCTGTACCGCCTCGGTGAGATCAACGAGCTGGCGCAGGCCGTGGACGAGGGGCTGCTGATGCGTTCGGTGCAGTGGCGCACGGGTATCGCGGCACGCCAGCTGGGTGAGCTGGACAAGGCGCGGACGACGCTGTCCTCGGTGGTCGACCTGTACCGGGAGGCCCATCACGACGCGGGGGCCGCGCGGGCGCTGACCTCCCTCGGCATCACGCTGCACCACCAGGGCAATCTGACGGAGGCGTCGGCGAGGCTGCGGGAGGCGATGGACCTGCAGTCCGCGCCCCAGCTGGCCACCGACCGGGCGTGGACGATGCACGCCCTGGGCGCGGTGGAACGCGACCGCTCCCGGCTGTCCGAGGCCCTGGACCTGCTCACCGAGTCGCTGGTGCTGCACCGCGCGGGCGAGTCCGTGCACGGTCAGGCCTGGGCGCACTTCCAGCTCGGGCAGCTGAGGCTGCGCACGGGTGACGTACCGCGCGCCGAGTCCGAGCTGCGCGAGGCGCTCGAGCTGTACGGCCGTACCCGGGACGCCCGGGGTGAGGCGTGGGCGCTGACCCAGCTGGCCCGGGCCCTGCTGATCGGCGGGGACGCCTCGTCGGCGGTGGAGGACCTGCGGCGGGCCGCCGCCCGGCACCGGGACAACGAGGACGCGCGCGGGGAGGCGTGGACGCTGTACTACCTGGGCCAGGCGCTGGAGGAGACCGGGGACCTGGACCGGGCGGTGCGCGAGCTGGAGCGGTCCCGCACCATGTTCTCCCGGATGCGGGACGTCTACGGGCTGGCCTGCGCCCGGCACCATTCGGCCCGGGTGACCCGTGACCAGCGGGCTGCGCAGACCGGTTCGCTGCGCAACTCGGGCTTCGCCCGTCAGCTGCTGGTCGACGCCCGCGCGGACTTCCAGCGGATCGGTGTGGCCCACGGCGAGGCGTGGACGTGCCTGGAGCTGGCGGTCGTCGACGCGGGCAATGCCCGTACCCAGCAGGCGCTGGCCCTGTGCGACGAGGCGGCGGCGCTGTTCGCGTCCTACGGGGACCGGCGCGGCGAGGACTGGGCCCGGTTCCTGCGCTGCACGCTCCTGCCGTACGCGGCCCCGGGCGGTGCCGAGGTCGGTACGGCGGTGGCCCAGGAGGACCTGGCGCAGCTGGCCCGGACCGCGCACGCCGCCCGCGACGAGAAGCTGGGCGACTACGTGGACGCCTACCAGCTCCTGCTGGAGCGCGGGGTGAGTCTGGAGGCGGGCTGGCAGGCCTGGCACCTCGGCATGGTCCCCAGCCGCCACACCCGTGAGGTGATAGGGGTGGCCATGGGGCCGACCACGTAGGGGCACGGGCCCGGCGGGGTGCCGCCGCGTAGCCCTCCGGGGGCCGGAAGGCTACGTGGCTCAGCCCTGCTTCTTCTTCCCGGGCCCGTCGGACGGCGCACCCGCGGCCGCGCCGGACGACGCCGGCTTCGTGGCGTCCTCGGATCCGGTCCGGCGGTCCGCGGACTCGTCGAAGTCGACCCGGTTCATGTGGCGGTTCATCGACTTCATCAGGCCCCAGACCGCCAGGGCCATCACCGCGAAGACGATGAAGCCGAGGACACCGGGGGTGACCTTGTCCTTGTCGACTTCGGCGAGGGTGACCAGGTGGCTCATTGCCAGGCTTGCGCTAGCACTCATGTCAGGCATTGTCCCGGATGCCCGCGAAGAGGTCGTCCTCGGGGAGGGATGTGTCGACGAGCGACTTCGCGAGCTCGTACTCCTCGGTGGGCCAGACCTCCTTCTGGATCTCCATCGGCACCCGGAACCAGCCGCCGTCGGGGTCGATCTGGGTGGCGTGCGCGATCAGGGCCTTGTCACGGGTCTCGAAGAAGTCCCCGCACGGGACGTGCGTGGTGAGCGTGCGCTCCTTGCGCTCGAACTCCGCCCAGCGCTTGAGCCAGTCCCCGTACGGCGACTCCAGGCCGCGGTCCAGCAGCGCCCGGTGCAGCGCCTCGGTGCGGGGGCGGTTGAAGCCCTGGTTGTAGTAGACCTTCAGCGGCTGGTGGGCCGGGCCGAACTCGCTCTCCGGGTACTTCTCGGTGTCCGTCGCGCCTTCGAAGGCCACCATCGTGATCTTGTGGGTCATGATGTGGTCGGGGTGCGGGTAGCCGCCGTTCTCGTCGTAGGTGGTGATCACCTGGGGACGGAACGCACGGATCTTCCGCACCAGCTCGCCGGCCGCCTTGTCGACGTCCTCCAGGGCGAAGCAGCCCTCGGGCAGCGGGGGCAGCGGGTCGCCCTCGGGCAGGCCGGAGTCGACGAAGCCGAGCCACTCCTGCTTCACACCGAGGATCTCCCGGGCCTCGTCCATCTCCTTCCTGCGCACCTCGTGGATGTTCTCCTCGATGTACGGGTCGCCCTGCAGCTTGGGATTGAGGATGGAGCCGCGCTCCCCGCCCGTGCAGGTCACGACCAGCACGTCCACCCCCTCGGACACGTACTTCGCCATGGTGGCCGCGCCCTTGCTCGACTCGTCGTCGGGGTGGGCGTGCACGGCCATCAGTCGCAGCTGGTCAGTCAAGACTCATTCCTCAAGTCGGTAGGGCCCGGGGTGCCCGGTGCGGTCCCACTGGCTGTCGTCCCCGTGGGACGTCGCGGTGGGGTGGCGGTCGGGCGACGGGCGGAAGACTTCTATAGTGACCGAAGCCGGGGACGAATAATTCCGGAGCCCGGTACCGGGCCCCGCCCGGAGCAGGCGTCCCCCCCTTTTCCGCCGAGGAGACGATCATGAGTACGGCGAGCACGCGACCGCCCGAGGGCCGGTACGGCCGCACCTCGGACGAACGTGCCGACCGCACCCTCAAGATCGTCGGCGCGGTCCTGGCCGCGGTGATGGTGGCCCTGATCGGCTGGTTCGGCTACCACTACGTCGCGGGCAGCAGGATCAGCGGCGAGATGATCGGTTTCGACACCGCGAAGGACACCGTGCGGGTGCGCCTGGAGGTCCACAAGGACGCGGGCGTGGACGGCTACTGCACGGTGCGGTCCCAGGCCGTGGACGGCGCCGAGGTGGGCCGCGCCGACTTCCGCTTCGACGGGGACGGCACGCGCTTCGACGAGGTCGTCACGCTCCGCACGACCTCCCCGGGCGCGACGGCCGAGCTGCTCGGCTGCCACGCCGACTGACTCCGGCCGTCTCCGGACGGCTCCCCTCTTCCGGGGACCGGTGTCGCGAGCGACACAAGGCCGCTGACCTGCGAAAAAACAGCTCCGATGGCATATGTCCTCCCCCTTTGGCCGCTGAATTGTTAGGCTCGTGGTTTCGCCCATCCGTGGAGGAACATCCTTCAGGGAGGGCGTTGCTTTGTATTCCAGCACCTACGAGGAGCACCAGTGACCCAGACCAGCGAGAACGCCACCTGGCTGACGCAGGAGGCGTACAACAAGCTCAAGGACGAGCTTGCATACCTTACTGGTCCCGCGCGTACGGAGATCTCCGCCAAGATCGCCGCCGCGCGCGAGGAGGGCGACCTGCGGGAGAACGGCGGGTACCACGCGGCCAAGGAGGAGCAGGGCAAGCAGGAGCTCCGCGTGCGGCAGCTCACCCAGCTCCTCGAAAGCGCCAAGGTCGGTGAGGCGCCGGCGGCCGACGGTTCGGTGGCGCCGGGCATGGTCGTGACGATCGCCTTCGACGGCGACGAGGACGACACGCTGACCTTCCTCCTCGCCTCGCGCGAGTACGCGAGTGGGGACATCGAGACGTACTCCCCGCAGTCCCCGCTGGGTACCGGGGTGTCCGGCCACAGGGTCGGCGAGACCGTGGAGTACGAGCTGCCGAACGGCAAGACGGCCTCCGTGAAGATCCTGAAGGCCGAGCCGTACAAGGGCTGACCCGCAGTCCACGGCTCAGGACCGTGAGAGTGCCCCCGGCGCCATGCCCGCCGCGGGACGCGTGAGCGTCCCCAGCGCGGTGCCGGGGGCTTCGTCATGCCGCCGCCGAGCCGCACGGGCCGGGCGTCCGGGTCAGTCCATGCCGTGCAGGACCATGTAACCCGCGTCCCGCAGGGCCTGCTCGACCTCGGCGCAGTGCTCCGGGCCCTTCGTCTCCAGGTGCACTTCGACCTCCACCTCCGTGAGCCCGAGCCGCGGATCGGTCCGTACATGGCTCACGTCGAGGACGTTGGCGTCCACCACCGACAACGCCCCGAGAAGCGACGCGAGAGCGCCCGGCCGGTCCGTCAGCCGCAGCCGGACGGCCAGGTAGCGGCCCTGTGCCGCCATGCCGTGCCGCAGTACCCGCTCCATCAGCACCGGGTCGACGTTGCCACCGGACAGCACGGCGACGACCGGGCCCGCGAACGCGTCGGGGCGGCTCAGCAGCGCCGCGACCGGGCTCGCCCCGGCCGGCTCGACGACCAGTTTGGCCCGCTCCAGGCACAGCAGCAGGGCGGCGGACAGCTCGCCCTCGGTGACCGTGCGGACCTCGTCCACCAGGTGCTCGACGATCCCGAACGGCACGTCGCCGGGCCGCCCCACCTTGATGCCGTCGGCCATCGTCGCCGGGTGGCGCACCGACACCGGATGCCCGGCCGCCAGTGAGGGCGGGTACGCCGCCGCGCCCGCCGCCTGCACCCCGATGATCCGTACGTCCGGCCGCAGCGCCTTCACCGCGACGGCGATCCCGGCGATCAGCCCGCCGCCGCCCATGCCGACGACGATCGTGCGCACCTCGGGGCACTGCTCCAGGATCTCCAGACCCACGGTGCCCTGGCCCGCGATGACGTCGGGGTGGTCGAAGGGGTGGATCAGCACGGCGCCCGTCTCGTCCGCGTACTCCTCGGCGGCGGCCAGTGCCTCGTCGACCACCTGGCCGTGCAGGCGCACCTCGGCGCCGTATTCCCGGGTGGCGCTGATCTTCGGCAGCGGGGCGCCCTTCGGCATGAACACCGTCGACCGCACCCCGAGCAGCGAGGACGCGAGCGCGACGCCCTGTGCGTGGTTGCCGGCGCTCGCCGCGACCACACCGGCGGCGCGCTGTTCGGGCAGCAGCCCGGCGATCCGGACGTACGCGCCCCGCAGTTTGAAGGACCCCGTCCGCTGGAGGTTCTCGCACTTGAGGTGCACCGGCGTGCCCACCGTCCGGGACAGGTGCCTGCTGCTCTCCATCGCGGTCACCCTGGCCACACCCGAGAGCATCTTCCGGGCGCCGCGCACATCGTCGGGCGTGACGGTACGCAGGAAGTCAGCCGTGCCGTAGTTCATGACTCCAGCATCGCAGTTCACCGCCGTCGGCGATCGCGGTGACCGATCCACGGATACGGCTTTGCGCAGCGCCGGTACGACGGAGCCCCCGGCCGCGTACTCTGTCCCCCAATGAGCAGCCCTCCACGAAGTGAGCCTCCGGCCATGCCCACTACACCTGACATGTCGATGGACATGACGACCGTCGGTGACACCGGTCTTCTCGACACGCTGCAGCACGAGGTGGCGCTGTTCGCCCGGCGCGCCGAACAGACCCGGCTGGGCGGCGTCGGCCAGGTACGCATCTCCATGGACCGTGCCGCCTATCTCCTGCTCAACCGTCTCGACAAGGAAGGCCCGATGGGTGTCAAGGCGCTCGCCGCCGGCATGGGCATCGACTCGTCGACCGTCACCCGGCAGGTGGCCCCGCTGGTGGACACCGGACTGGTGAAGCGCACCTCGCATCCCGAGGACGGCCGGGCGGTCGTGCTCCAGCTCTCTCCGCGCGGGCAGTCGCGTCTGGAGGAAGTGCGCTCCTCACGGCGCCAGTTGATGGCCGACCTGACCCATGACTGGGAGCCGGAGGAGCGCGAGGCGTTCTGCGCGCTCCTCACGCGCTTCAACGGCGCGCTCTCCGCGCGGATGTCGGTTCCGGGGGGACCGGGGCCGGAGGACGGCCGGTCGGATTCCTGATCCGGCTGTTCCGGTTGTTCCGGCCCGAACCGGCCTGGTCCGCACGAGAGGACCTGGGTGCCGGGCAGCCTGCGCGCCGGGCCGTGCGCGGCTCTTGACCGCGGGGCCGGCCCTGCCCTGAGATGAGACCGGGTCCCGTCGCACGCGCCCGCCGAAGGCCGTTCGCGGCCGGGACCGGCTCGGGCAGGTTGTGCGGGAGGCGCGGTTGCTGCAAGGGCATGCGTCCCGGGAGGCTCGCCGGGCCCGCGAGTTCGAGGCGTTCGTCGCGGGCGCGGCCGGGCGGCTGCTGCATGCCGCCACCCTGCTCACCGCGGAGGCGCGGGACGACAACCCCCGCGCGCGGCGCCTGCTGACCCTGGCGCTGGCCCACACGTACGCGTGCTGGGACCGGCTGCGCGGTGACGATCCCTACGACCGGACCCGGCAGTACCTGGCCACCCGCTTCGCCCGTACCGCCTGGCACGAGCGCGGCGGCCTGCTCCGCTCCCGTCCGCACCCCGCGAGCCCGCTGGCCGGGCTCGGCCCGCAGGAGCGTCTGATCCTGGTGCTGCGGCTCTACGAGGATGTCGCCGAGGAGCAGACGGCGGCCCTGCTCGGCCTGTCCGCGGACCGGGTCCGCGCGATCTGCAACCGCGCGACGACCGCGGTACTGGACCGGCGGCGGCGTGCGCCGGCTCCGGCGGTGCGGGGCGTCAGGGCGGTGTCGTCATGAGCTGGGGCCGTGCGGCGGCCGTACGACGGGTGCTGGAGCAGGCACCGCCGCCGGTGCCGCCCGACCTGCACGCGGAGGCCGTGCGCCGCGGTGCCCGCATGCTGCGGCGCAGGGCGCTCGCCCGCCGCCTGGGGTGGCTGGTGCTGCTCGCGGCGAGCCTGGCCTTCGTGATCTGGGCGCTGACCACGCACCCGTGGGTGGAGCCGCCGTCGGAGACGACTCCACCCCTGACGGGCTGGTGAACCGGCCGGGTGCGACCCGCACCGGAGCCCCCGTGCGGCCTTACCGGCCGAGGGCCTGCTGGAGGTCTTCGAGCAGGTCGTCGATGTTCTCGATGCCCACGGAGAGGCGCACCAGGTCGCCGGGGACCTCGAGCGCGGAGCCGACCACGGAGGCGTGCGTCATGCGCCCGGGGTGCTCGATCAGCGACTCGACGCCGCCCAGGGACTCGCCCAGCGTGAACACCTCGGCCCGGTTGCAGACCTCGACGGCCGCCTCCTCGCCGCCCTCCACGCGGAAGGAGACCATGCCGCCGAAGGAGCGCATCTGCTTGGCGGCGACCTCGTGGCCGGGGTGCTCCGGCAGCCCCGGGTAGAGGACGCTCGTCACGCGCGCGTGCCGGCTGAGCATGTCGGCGACCTTGGTGGCGTTCTCGCTGTGCCGGTCCATGCGCACCGAGAGCGTCTTGGCGCCGCGCAGCACCAGCCAGGAGTCGAACGGCCCGGCGACCGCGCCCATCGCGTTCTGGTGGTAGGCCAGCTCCTCGCCGAGCTCCGCGTCGCCGGTGATCAGGGCGCCGCCGACGACGTCCGAGTGACCGCCCATGTACTTGGTCAGGGAGTGCACGACGACGTCCGCGCCGAGCGCGATCGGCTGCTGGAGGTAGGGCGTGGCGAAGGTGTTGTCGACGACGAGGCGGGCGCCGGCGTCCCGGGCGACCTGGGCGACGGCGGCGATGTCGGTGATGCCGAGCAGCGGGTTGGAGGGGGTCTCCACCCACACGACCCTGGTCTTCGGGGTGATGGCGGCCCGGACGGCGGCCGGGTCGCTGGTGTCGGCCACCGACCACTCCACCCCCCAGCGGGCGACGACCTTGGCGAACAGCCGGAACGTGCCGCCGTAGGCGTCGTTCGGGATCACCACGTGGTCGCCGGGGCTGAGCAGCGTACGCAGCAGGCAGTCCTCGGCCGCCAGCCCGGACGCGAACGCGAGGCCGCGGCGGCCGCCCTCCAGGGCGGCGAGGTTCTCCTCCAGCGCGGTCCTGGTCGGGTTGGCGCTGCGGCTGTACTCGTAGCCGCCGCGCAGGCCGCCGACGCCGTCCTGCTTGTAGGTGGACACCTGGTAGATCGGCGGGACCACCGCGCCGGTCAGGGGGTCCGCGGTGTTGCCCGCGTGGATCGCGAGTGTCTCGAAGTGTTGACTGATGTGCCTGTCGCTCATGGGCCCCGAGGGTAGTCCGCGCGCGGTGGACGACGCGTCAGGGAGTTCCCCCCACGCGCCCGGGAGTTTTCCACAGATCAGGCGGCTCTACCTTCTTGATCGGGTTGATCGAGCCATTCGTAGGGTTGGGTCGCCCAGGGGCGCTGGGTGTGGCTATCAGGCGGCTGCCGTCTCGTGGCTTTCCTTGCTTCGCCGCCCGGCGCCCCACGACGACTCGGCCGCCGATTAGGAAGTGCGAACAAGTCGCTGTGTAGAGCAATGCCGGCGAAGTCGTCCGTGGCACGAGCAGTACGAACACGCACGTCAGGAGCACGATGAGCCGGATATGGGCGGGGATCGACAGTGGCAAGGGCCATCACCACGGCCTTGTTCTGGACGCCGAGGGTAAGACCCTGTTGTCGCGGCGGGTGGCCAACGACGAGCCCGAGCTGCTGAAGCTGATCGGTGACGTCCTGGACCTGGCCGACGGCCGTGAGGTCACCTGGGCCATCGACATGACCGGCGGAGAGCCGGCACTGCTGCTGGCCTTGCTGGTCAACCACGGCCAGGAGGTCCTCTACATGCCCGGCCGGCTGGTCAACCGGGCATCCGACGGCTACCGCGGCGAGGGCAAGACCGACGCCCGCGACGCCTACGTGATCGCCGACCAGGCCAGAATGCGCCGCGACCTGCGGCCCATCCGCCCCGGTGACGAGACGGCCGTCGAGCTCAAGCTGCTGACCGGGCGCCGGGCCGACCTGGTCGAGGACCGCACCCGCTCGGTGAACCGCCTTCGCGGCACCCTGCTGAGCATGTTCCCGGCCCTGGAGCGGGCCCTGGACGTGACGAACACCGGCCCGCTCAGGCTGCTGACGGGCTACCAGACCCCGGCCGCGATCCGCCGGACTGGCATCGCGCGGCTGACGAAGTGGCTGGCCAACCGGAAGGTCCGCAATGCGAGAGCCCTGGCCGAGGCGGCGGTCGAGGCCGCCGAGCGCCAGCACACCGCCGTCCCCGGGGAGAAGACCATCGCCAGGCTGGTCCACACCCTGGCCGAGGAGGTGATGGCCCTCAACGAGCAGATCCGTGAGCTGGACAAGCTCATCGAGGGCCGGTTTCGCGAGCACGAGCTCGCCGACATCCTTCTGAGCGTCCCGGGCATCGGCACGGTTCTGGGAGCGGAGTTCCTCGCCGCCGTCCGCGGCGGCCTGGACGAGTTCGACTCCCCGGACGCCCTGGCGGCCTTCGCCGGCGTCGCCCCGGCACCTCGCGACTCGGGCAAGGTCAGCGGCAATCTTCACCGGCCGCTGGTCTATCACCGAAGACTTCAGCGCGTGTTCTACACCTCCGCGCTGGTCAGCGTCCGCTACGACCCGAACTCGCGGAAGTTCTACGACCGTAAACGCGCCGAGGGGAAGAAGCATGTCCAGGCCGTGCTCGCCCTTGCCCGCCGACGCGTCAACGTCATCTGGGCCCTGATCCGCGACCGACGGTGCTACGAAGTGGCGCCACCGGTGACTACGGCAGCTTGACAACAGCATTAGGAAGCATGTTGGTACTCGTGAAGGATTCCGCCGAGTCGATCTCGTCGGTGAACCTTCAGGTGCGCGAGCTGTCCTGGTTCGGTGATCGGTTCGGGTAGCGGACGGAGCGGAGCCGCTTGCCCCAGTGTCCGGTGCGGGCGATGCTCGTTGTAGAAGGACTCGAACTCGCGCAGCGCGTGGAGTAGATGGCGCTGGTCCCATATGAGGGTGCGGTCCAGCAGTTCGCGCCGGCAGGTCTGGATCCACCGTTCCATGATGGAGTTCATCCGCGGCATCCGGATGCCGCTGAGGACGACCTCCAGGCCGGCGTCGGTCAGCACGGCGTCGAAGGCCTGCGTGAACCTCGAGTCGCGGTCGCGGATCAGGAATCTGGCCCTGCTGCCCGCGTCCTCCAGGTCCATGACGAGATTGCGTCCGAGCTGCACCATCCAGTCCGCGGTGGGGTGAGCGGTGACGCCCAGGATCCTGATCCGCCTGGTGGCGTGTTCGATGACCGCGAAGACATACAGGCGAGCCCCGGTGAGCGTGCGGGCCTCGAACAGATCGCACGCCAACAGCGCGGCGGCCTGGCTGCGCAGGAAGTCGGCCCAGGTCGTGCTCTGCCGTTCGGGCGCGGGCGGGATGCCGTGCTCCTTGAGGATCTCCCAGACCGTGGAGGCGGCGACCTTGATGCCCAGTGCCGCGAGCTCGCCGTGGATCCGGCGGTACCCCCACGAGCTGTTCTCGCGGGCCAGGCGCAGGACCAGGGCGCGGATCGACCGGACGGTGGGTGGGCGTCCGCGCCGCTTCGGCACGCAGGTGGCGGCATGTCGTTGCTTGAACAGGTTGCGGTGCCACCGCATGATCGTGTCAGGGCGTACCAACAGCAGGAACCGGCGCAGCTTCTGCCTCGGGAGGCAGTGGAGCAGGCCGGCGAGGATGGCGCGGTCGGTGTCGGTGAAGGTGGGCTTGCCGACTTGGCGTTGCAGGACCAGCAGTTGGTGCCGCAGGGCCAGGATTTCGATGTCCTTCTCTCGGTCGCTCATCGGCAGCAGGCGCAGGAGCGCCAGGGTGTTGGTCGCGGCGAGGTAAGCCAGGCGGAGCAGCACGACAGATGATGATGCCGCCGTCCAACCTCCATGTGAACGGCGAGGTACGAGCCGCGAGACCGCGGGACTCCCGGCACCGCCCCGAGTGCCCGTCAGAGGTCTCTGATCGCCACGCGGTCGCCGCATAGCTTTGACCAGTCGTCGCGGTCGGAGGTCAGGACGAGCACGGGGGCCGGTGACCGGAGGGCCATCGCGGCGACGAGGGCATCGATGGCGTATTTGTGGCCGTGGAGGCCGCCGGCGTCTTGCAGCAGCCGCACCGCCGTCATGGAGTCGGCTTGGTTGACTTCCTCGACCTTGAGTCGGGAGAGCACCCAGTTCAGTCGCGCGGTGTCCGTCTTGCCGTAGACGGCTTCCACGATGGTCAGGACAGAGACCCGCACGGGAACGCCCTCCCGGCGTGCGGCCTCGATCCTGACCACCATCCGTCGGTCGTTATCCAGCAGCAGCGACAGAGCCTGCGAGTCCAGGACGATGGAACGGGCGGGCGGTTCCTTCACGCGGCACTCTGCCCGGCCGCGCCCGGCTCCTGTCCGTCACCGAACAGCTCGCGGTGCGCGGCCTGGACCTCCTGTTCGGTGAGGGGGCCGTGTTCAGCCTCGTGGGCGGCAACGATCTCGGCGAGCCCGTCCATGGCCAGCTGATGACGGACGGCCTCGGTGATGTAGGCGGATACCCCGCGCTTACCGGTGCGGGAGCGCAGCGCACCGACGAGGTCGGAGGGCATGGACACGGAGATGTTCTCCGTACTACCGGGCCTGGAAGTCTTCACACCCCCTAGTGTACGACATGGTTTATTACAGCACCCTGTGCAGGCCAGCTGCTCTCCTGGGCGGGCCGGCCATCAGGCGGCCAGCCGCCGCCCTGAACGCTACCGGCAGCGATCCCGCCGCCGTCCGTCCCCGAGCGGGACGGCGGGCGCTGGGGGCCTGCACCTATCTGTTCCGCCACCGCACCTAACGGTGCCGCGCGCTCATCCTGCTGGCCATGGGGACGGTCGGTCACCGTGCACAGCCTCGCCGGCGGGCTGACCTCGCTGCTAACCACCCTCGGGTACCCCCGGGCCGAAGCCGGGGTAATCTCCGCCGCCGACATCTTCGGCCTGTTCCTCTCTTGGTCCGCGCCGACCTGCGACAGTCCCGACTGTGCGGGGCATCGCGGGCTCGACGATCTCGCCGGGCGTGGGCGTCGACGGTCGGCGAAACGGTGCGGCATGAGGTCCGGTATGGGATAACGAGCGGCCACCGGCATCGGTAGGGTTTGCACATGAGCGACTCGCCGGTGTCCGGTACCGTGATCACCCCGTATGCGGCTTTCCTTGACGATCTGGGACGTGAGCCGTCGGCGGCCGAGTGCGAGCGGTGGGCCAGGGAACACCCCGGTGCCCCGGAGGAGCCACGTGCCCTGGTGGATGCGGGTTGGTTCACGGCGCGCGGCGGCCGGCACGAGGAGGCCCTCGCGCTCTTTCGCCGCGCGGTGGAGTTCGGGGGCGAGTTCGGCAGGGACGCCCAGGTCGGCATCGTCGACCAGCTGTACGCGCTGCGCCGCGGGCAGGAAGCCGAGGAGGCACAGCGCGCGCTGCGGGCCGAACTCGACGCCCAGCCTGCGGAATTCACGAATCTGCGGATCTTCGATGACATGGTCGAGGTGCTGACCGAGGCCGGCGAGAGCGAGTCGGCCCTTAAGTGGTGCGAGGCAGGTCTGGACCGCGCGGCCGCCTCCGGTGCGTCACCGGAGGCGGCCGAGTACCGGCGTGGACTGGCGCTCAGCCGCAGCTTCCTACACGACGCGCTGGACATCGAGCTGGATGAGGACGATCTGGCCGCCGAGGCTGAGGCCGATGCTTCCCTCGCGGCGCTCAGCGAGCTGGTGCGGGAGCGGTGGGGCGACCTGCCCGGCCGTCGGGGGCTGGATGTGCCGGAGGACGGGGAGGCGTTCGACTCCATCGTGCTGCGCTGGGCGCGGGAGGACTTCGCTGCGGTGCGGGCGCGCTGGCCGGAGTCGACCGCGCACTATGGCGAAGACTACGACGCGTATGCCGCGCGGATCCAGCGGGAGGCCCGCGGCTACGGCGAGGCCGGCGCCGCCCACGTGCGCATGGTCACCGGCACCCTGGCCGACTTCCAGGCGTACGCCCAGCGCACCGGCCGCGACCCGGCCGACCAGAAGACCCGGCAGAGCTACGGCGAGTGGCGCGCCGCGGCGCACCCGGACCAGACGCTGCTGTGGCCGCCCGCGCGCAACGGGCCGTGCTGGTGCGACTCGGGCCGCAAGTACAAGAAGTGCTGCGGCACCCCCGCGAAGAACTGACCGGCCCAGATGTCTCACTGTCTCACGAGTTCCAGGGGCACAGGCAAAAGGAGTGGCCCATGGCCAGGAAGTCGGACCACCGGCTCGACGCGATGATCGCGGAGGCAGTCATCGACGCATACGGTGAAGACGAAGAACTGGCCGGCTTCCACGCCGTCCTCACCGATCATCTGGTGCTGCCTTTCACCACCCAGGTTCTGGGCGTCGACGTTGTGGTCGAGGACCTCGACCTACGTCCCGGCAGTGGAATGGTGGCCCTGTGCCGTCGTGGCGCCCATCGGCAGGCAATCGGGTTGCTGGACCTGCCGCTGCCGTCACCGCCGCCCAAGGGAGCCGAGTGGATCGCGGCGTTCCGCCGCTGGACCCACTGACCGCTACCGGCGGCAAGCTCGGCCACACCCGCGGCGAGATCGCCGCACTGCCCCGCGCCGCGCGCACCATCCCAGCAGAACGGGCACTGCCCCACTCATCCCCGGGCAACGCGACCTGACTGCTGACCACGTCTGCGACCAGGACAGATGATTAATCGGCACCCGCAATGCTGAACAACGAGCTGAAGGCCGCTGCGCTCAGCGGTGCCCGCCGTGTCGAGGTGGACTTCAGCCGGGTCGACTTCTGCGATTGCGCCGGGCTCAACGCCCTGCTGGCAGCCCGCATCCACTGCCAGGAACTGGGGGTGGGTTTCTCGGTCCCCGGACCGGTGACCCCCGCCTTTGCCCGACTGGTGCAGCTGGCGGGCGTCGGGCCCTTGCTGCTGATGCCGCAAGCTGCGTGATCAAACGGGGAAGCAACCGTGCGTGATCCGGCGCACGGGCCGGCACTAGAAGGCGTAGCATGTGCGGCGCCCGGTTCGCTGAAACCGGTGGGCCGTGACTGCGGCCCCGCAAGGCCCGATCCCCCCGTGCGGGTCATTGCTCTCGGGGCGGGCAGGTGCAACCCCCCGTCGCCTGCCCGCCCCTGTGCCGTTCGGAAACTCATCGCTGCTGCTCGGAGTGGGTCTGGCGCGCCACTATGAGCTCCTGGAACCCTGTCCGGATGCTCGTCTCACTGGTGTATCACGTGGCGCGGAAGCTGCTGTCGGTCCCGGCGGTGCTGCTACGCCGACGCGCGGCAAAGGATGCTGAGTTGCTGGTGCTGCGGCATGAGAACGCGGTGCTGCGCAGGCAGCTCAAGGGACCGGTGCGGTATGCGCCGGCGGACCGGCTGTGGTTCGCGGCGTTGTCTGCGCTGATCCCGCGGCGTCGGTGGGCGCGCGTTTTCCCGGTGACGCCTGCAACTGTGCCGGCGTGGCACCGCAGACTTATCGTGCGCAAGTGGGACTACAGCAAGCGCCGGAGCAGGCCGGGCAGGCCGCCGACCGCGAGCGCGGTGAAGGCGTTGGTGCTGCGGCTGGCCCGGGAGAATCCGCGGTGGGGCTGCCGTCGGATCCAAGGTGAACTCGTTCGTCTGGGGCATTCGATCGGCGCCACGACGGTCTGGGAGATCCTGACGGCGGCCGGAATCGATCCCGCCCCGCGCCGCGGCGGGCCGACATGGCGTGAGTTCCTGACCGCGCAGGCCGAGGGCATCATCGCCTGCGACTTCGTGCACATCGATCTCGTCGATCTGCGCCGGGTGTACGCATTGGTCTTCCTCGAGCACGGCACGCGCCGCCTGCACATCGCCGGCGTGACCGCCCATCCCACCGGGCCCTGGACGGTGCAGCAGGCAAGAAACCCGGCCCTCGAGGTGGGTGTCCGGGCCGACCCGCTGCGGTTCCTGCCCCGCGACC
>NZ_QFRK01000050.1 GCF_003143855.1 Streptomyces sp. NWU339 | reverse complement strand
CACCGCCGGGGGCACCCTCAAGGGCCACTACTGCGACATCACCCGCCCGGCCGTGCTCACCGGTACGGAGCTGGTGGTCGAGGACCTCGACCTGGACCTGTGGCGCTCCGCCGACGGCACGGACGTACGACGGCTCGACGAGGACGAGTTCGCAGCGAGCGGCCTCCCGCAGGCTGACCCCCGGGCAGCGGCCACCGCCGTCGCCGCCCTCGACGAACTGGAAGCCCGAGCCCGCGGAGACCGCTTCGACGCGCTCCTGAGGTGAAGAGGTGGGCCGGCCGGGCCCGCCTCACTCCGGCATCGCGACCGCCACGTACCGCTCGTCACCCACCTCCCTCCCCCACAGCGCCGCCTCGTCCGACAGCCCCTCGATCCGTACCCGTGCGGCGAGCGGGGCGAGGAGCGCGGCGAGCCGGTCCTTCGGTATGCCGACCGGGCTCACCGTCCCCCAGAACCCCTCCACCAGCACGAACCGGCCACCGGGACGCAACAGCCCCCGCCAGTGCCGCAGCACCCTGGCCGGATCGGGCAGCGTCCACAGCACGTGCCGCACGAGAACGACGTCGTAACGCCGCTCCCCCGTCGGGGGCGCTGCGGCGTCACCGATGAGGAACACCGCGTCGTGTCCGGCGAGCTTCTCCCGGGCGAGCGCCACCATGGCCGGGGACCGGTCGACCCCGGTCACCCGGTGCCCCTGCTCGGCGGCCAGCAGGGAGAGGCTGCCGGTGCCGCAGCCCAGGTCGAGGACATCGCTCGCCCGGACGGGCAGCCAGGAACGCAGCCGCACGGCCCAGGCTTCGCGCACCCGGGGATCGCGCAGCCCGTGGTCCGGTTCCTCGTCGAAGGCCGCGGCCGCCAGGTCCCAGTCGACACCCACCGTGCCCGTGACGTCACTGTCATCGGTCATGGGTCAAGAGTGACAGCTGCCACTGACAATCGATTCGTGATCGGGGCCACAGACAGATCGGGCCCGATGGGGAACTCTCCCCCGAAAGGTCCACCCCTGCGGGACCGCGGTGTCCGTGGGCCCCGAAGGAGGCAGCCATGCGCCGTGTCACCGCACAGAAGCCCCCGAAGAAGACGGAAGCCCGCCGGATCCGCGAGAAGACCGGCGAGCGCCCGGCCACGCGCCCGGAGATCCGCGAGGACATCGCCCGCACCTGGTGGCCGGACGGCTGAGCGTGTCCGGTCGGCGGCGTCCGTCACACCGCGTACGCCGCCTACCTGATCTCAGCCTGAGCACTTCCTTAACGCGGCCATAAGGATCTCCTCGCACAGCCTCTGCCAGGCGATCTCACTGTTCCTTGGGGCTAGTTTCTGAGCCGTCCCCCCACGGGATTCCCCCAAGTCCAGTGATCGTTCCGAGGAGTTGCTGCCCCATGACCGCACGCCGCAAGGCCGCCGTCGCCGCCGTCGGTATCGTCCCGCTCGCCCTGACCGGGCTGTCCGCCGCACCGGCGGCCGCGCACGGTTCGATGGGCGACCCGGTCAGCAGGGTCGCGCAGTGCTTCGCCGAGGGACCGGAGAGTCCGAAGTCGGCGGCGTGCCGGGCGGCGGTCGCGGCCGGCGGCACCCAGGCGCTCTACGACTGGAACGGCATACGCATCGGCGACGCGGGCGGACGCCACGAGGAGCTCATCCCCGACGGCAAGCTGTGCAGTGCGAACAACGAGGCGTTCAAGGGGCTCGACCTGGTCCGCGACGACTGGCCGACCACTCCGGTGAGCAGCGGCTCGTACACCTTCAAGTACCGGGTGACCGCCCCGCACAAGGGCACCTTCGAGGTGTACATCACCAAGCCCGGCTACGACCCGTCCAAGCCGCTGGGCTGGGGCGACCTGGATCTGGCGAACCCGGTGGCGACCTCCACCGACCCGGCCGCCTCCGGCGGTTTCTACACGTTCACCGGCACCCTCCCCGAGCGCTCCGGCAAGCAGCTGCTGTACGCGGTGTGGCAGCGTTCGGACAGTCCGGAGGCGTTCTACTCCTGCTCGGACGTCACGTTCGGCGGGGCGGCCGGGGGCACCGCGAACAAGAGCACCGCCGGCAGCGGTGCCGGGTCCGGCGGCGACGCGCCCAAGAGCGCGGCCGCCCCGGCGCCGGTCGCCTCCGCGCCCTCCGAGAAGCAGGTCGAGGAGGGCGCCGAGAAGTCGACCATCGAGAACCACGGGCACGGGGACGACGACCCGCACACCACGGCGCAGCCCACCCCGGCGGCCGACGACGCCTCCGGCGACACCCCGGACGACGGCTCCGACGCGGCGGCCGGCGACGCCACCGACGACACCGCCGGGACCACCCCCAACCAGCCCAAGGCGGCCGGTGCTTCGGAGAACCTCGCGGAGACCGGGGGCGACGGGAACACCCCGTACCTGATGGTCGGCGGAGCCGCTGCGCTGGCGCTCGGTTCGGCGGCGCTGTTCGCCTCCAACCGGCGGCGCGCGGCGAGCGGACGGAACGGCCGCTGACCCGGTTCCGCCCGGTACCCGGGGGCCTGTCCGGCGGCTCAGGCCGGACAGGCCCCCGGCATGCGCGTCACCGGTCGCACGTGTCACCGACTACACGTATCACCGACTACACGTGTCACCGGCTACACGTGTCAGCTGAACACCGAAGCGCAGGTGGTGGGGCGGGCGTTGGCCGGGTCCAGGGCGTTGGCGACTTCGTGGAAGGCGATCCGGTCGAGCAGCCCGATCGCCAGATGCTCGGACAGGTCGAGCGGGCACAGGTCCTGGAGCAGGACGTTGCGCACGTTCGGCCCGCTCAGGTACTGGCTGCGGTAGGGGGTGACCACCTCGTCGTACCGGGTGGCGAGGACGGTGTAGCGGACGCCGGGCACGGTGTCGCCGCCCGCGTTCAGCTTGGTGAGGAAGTCGGAGCCGGCGATCTGCTGGGCGAGGGCGGGGGTGGTCTCGTTCAGCAGGTCCCCGGCGCCCGGGAAGTAGGGCAGCAGGTTGGTGAGGCCGCTGAGGGTGGTGCCGTGGTTGCTGGGCGCGATCCCGACGAGGGCGTTCACCTCGTCGGCTCCGCCGAGGAACTTGAGGTAGTAGCGGGGCATCATGCCGCCCTGCGAGTGTCCGACGAGGTCGGCCTTGGTGGCGCCGGTCGCGGCGAGCACCTTGTCGACGAAGGCGTCGAGTTGTTCCGCGGACCGCTCGATGGGGCCGAGGCCGTGGAAGAGGGGGACTCCGGCGAGCTGACCGTAGTCGAGGGAGAAGACGCAGTAGCCGCGGTGCTTCAGATAGGGCGCGAGGCCCAGCCAGTTGTCGACGGAGTTCCCGAAGGTGCCGTGGACCAGGACGACGGGACGGGGATGGGCGGCGGACGGCTTGCAGGTGTAGTCGTTCCAGCCCGAGCCGGGTGCAGCCGCGGCGTGGGCGCCGGTGGCGGTGGGGACGGTGAGGGCCGCGGTGGCCAGCAGCAGTGCGGCCAGCGGTCTGGCCACTCGCTTCCAGGGCAGCATCGAGTGATCTCCTTGCGCGTCGAGGGGAGAATGCGACGGCCTTGCGCCCTGTGACCCGGATCACGAGGATGTTGTTCACTCGTCAAGTTACGGGCGAGTAGCCACACAGGGAAGTTACGCGTCGGTAAAAACTTTCCGCGACAGCCGACAGCGCACGACGCCACCTGATAAGGAGTCATCAAGTGGAATAAACAGGCCTGTTGGGTGCAATGCGTGACAGAACACCGCACGGCGACCGTGCCTCCCGCACCGGGCGGACACACGAAAACGTCCCGCCCCTCGCATGGAGGGACGGGACGTCCGTGTGCGTACCGCAGGCACTTCGCCACGACTCTCGCCTTGGCTCCGGCCGCCTCGACGGTCTCGGCGGCGGCCTCGTCGAGCACGTTCACCACGAGGCTCTTGCTCTTCGCGTCGTAGTACGTTCCCGCCGCGTCGGCGCCGAGGTCCTCGACGAGCGTCGAGGCGAGGTTTCCGGCCGCCGCGATCGAGAGGGTCTGGGGCGTGGAGGCCTCCGGGGTCTCGCTGACGTTCGCAGTCTGGAAATTGAATCCTCCCCTCCCTCCGGGGAGGGGATTCCTGGCTCAGGCCGCCTCCCGGAGCAGCACTCCGGGAGGTCTTGCGCCCTCGGCACCAGCCGGGTGGAGACCAGCCCGGACGAGCATGACGCGTGCGGAGTTCTTGTCCCGTGGGGACACGGTTCCGCAGGCGGTGCAGGTGTAGGTGCGCTCACCCAGCGGCAGTGCGTGCTTGGCTCTCGCATCGCAGTGCGCGCAGTCCATCGTGGTGTGCGCGGGATGGACGAGACGGATGTCCCGCCCGTGTTTGCGGCCCATCTCGATCAGGGCGGCCTTGGTGGCGCCGATGGCGGCGTCGGCTGCCTTGCGGGCCATGGTGGTCCTGGCCAGGAACTTCGGTCGGAAGTCCTCGACCGCGATGGCGTCGTGGTCGCGGACCACCTTCTTGGCCCACTTGCGGCCGGTGTCCGCCCGCTGCCGGGCGACCTTCTTGTGGGTCTTCGCCCGCAGTTTCCTCGCCTTGTGGTAGCCCTTCGAGGTCGCCTCGCCCCTCTTCGGCCTGCGGCGGGCCATCATCCGGTCGTATCGGGCCAGCTTGGTTCGGGCCTTCCTGCCGTGCTCGGCGTGCGGCAGGTCGTGCGCGTCGGACGTGGTGGTCGCGGTCTCCCTCACGCCCCAGTCGACGCCGAGGACCTGGCCGGTCTTCGGCAGGGGCTGGAGCCGGGCGGGGACGACGAACGAGCAGTACCAGTGGCCGAGGCTGTCCTGGTACAGGCGTACCGAGGACGGCTCGGCCGGCAGTTCCCGCGACCAGACCACCGTCACGGCGATGCCGCCCGCCAGGTGCAGCCGGCCGTCCTTCAACCGGAACCCGCGCCGGGTGTAGTTGAGGGTCGGCAGTGCCTCGCATTTGGTCTTCCACTGCGGCATCCCGGCCCGGCGCGCCCCGGGCAGGCGCTCCTTGATGTCCTTGTGCGCCTTGGCGCGGGAGCGGCCGAAGTCGCGGATGACCTGCTGCTGGGGAACCGACGAGCCCGCACGCAGCCACGGCGTGCGGGCGCGGGCCTCGGTCAGCATCCTGTCGAGCTGAGCCGGGCCGCACGTGGCCTTTTGGCCGGTGGACTTGTTGTGCAGGTGCACGGCCCTGGACTTGGCGACGCATTCGTTCCACACCCAGCGGCACCGGTCCCGCTCCGCCGCCAGGACGGTGCGGGCAGCGGACGACACGCGCAACCGGTAGGTGTACCGGGCATGCCCGGCCCCCGCATCCGCCCGCACCTGCGCCATCGCGCCCCCGATCTCGCTCCCGCACGGGACACTGTGCCGCCTCGGGCTCCTTGAGGGACCGTACGTACGACAGCCGCACAGACGCACCCCGATCCCACGGTCACCACCCCCACCGGCGACCACGGGCACACGCGTTCGCATCAACCCGGCGACAACAACAGCGGTACGGGCGCTCCGAGCCCCGGACCGGATGCGGCGACGCTCCGCGTCGCGACACCCGGATGCGATTCCTCCCCGGCGTGCACGCCGGGGCCTCCTCGCAAGAAACAGGTAACTCCGTGCCCCCACAAGAGCGAGCCCCCGCACGGCGGTTGCCGTGCGGGGGCTCGTCATGCTGCCGGCTGCGGGGGCCGGTGGTACCGGCCGGCCCCCGACCCGTCCTCCTGGACGGCCCGCTGCTGGTCCGTCGACCCGGTGGACCTAGTAGACGCTGACGCCGTAGGCGCTCAGGGCCTCCGTCACCGGCTGGAAGAAGGTCGTGCCGCCGGTGCTGCAGTTGCCGCTGCCGCCGGAGGTCAGACCGTACGCGGTGCCGTTGCTGCCGTACAGCGAACCACCGGAGTCACCGGGCTCGGCGCACACGTTGGTCTGGATGAGGCCCGAGACGATGTCGCCGCCGCCGTAGTTCACGGTCGCGTTGAGCGCGGTGACCCGGCCGCTGTGCGTGCCCGTGGTGGAGCCGTCACGGATGACGGTGGTGCCCACGGCCGGGGTGGCCGCGCGGGTGATGTCGACGCCGTTCGCGGTGCCGGGGCGGCTGACGGAACCGGTGTAGCGCACGATGCCGTAGTCGTTGCCCGGGAAGCTGGAGCCGGCGGTCGTGCCGATGGCCGTGGTGCGGGCGGAGTTGGAGTACCAGGTGCCCGCGCCGTCGGTGCAGTGACCGGCGGTCAGGAAGTACTCGACACCGCTGCTGCTGCGGACGTTGAAGCCGAGGGAGCAGCGCCAGCTACTCGCGTAGATGGCGTCGCCGCCCTGGATGAGCTTGCTGAACGTACCGGGCGTGCGCTTGATCTGCAGCGCGCCGGCGTCGGCACCGGCCTGCTGCTTGATCTGCGCGATCTCGGCCTGGGACACCGTGCTGTCGACGGTGACGACGACCCGGTTGGTCTTGCTGTCGACGGCCCAGGCGGTGCCAGGGATGTCGGCCTTCAGCACCGATCCGCTGACGCTGTTGAGCTCGGCGGAGCTGAAGGTGGTGGGTGCTTCGGACGCGTTCGCGCTGGGGATCGCGATCGCGGCGGCGGCCACGAGGCCGGTGGAGACGGCGATCAGCCGGGTGCGTCTCGAGATGCCGCTGCGGGGGGTGGTGCGCTTGATCCTCACTTCTCGTTCCTCCACAAAGGAAGTAGGGGGCCCCGTGGGGTTCGGGCCCGTGAGGCGCAGTCAGGGGACCGGCCGTCCGGATTCCGAACATGCCGTGCCCCTGACAAGCGCTGGGGGTGAGTATTCGGCCGAACGACCGGTCGGCGCAAGAGTGCCTTTCGGCCGTCACCCGCCTCGAGGTGTCCGGAAGTCGCCCCTCCGGTTGCCCTCTGATTCCCCTCCGGTTCCCCCGTCGGCCCCTCCGGTTCCTTCTACGGAGCCCCCTTCGAACGTCTCCCCTGACGCCGGTTCAGCAGTCGCAGCCGCAGTCGCAGCCGCCGTCCTCGCCGCAGCAGCTGCAGCACTCACAGCAGTTGCAGCAGTCGCAGCACCCGCCGCAGTCGCACCGGGAGCAGACCGCCTCCTTGTGCTCCCGGCTCCAGGGGTCCTCGTAAGTGCCGCAGCACATCTGGCACGTACAGGCCAGTCCCAGCCACACGGCGCAGCCGGCGAGCAGCCCGCGCCGGTCGCGGCGCGGCGGCTCGGGCGGCGTCGGGCCTCCGGGACCACCGGGCACGCCCGGTGTGCCGGGCGGTGCGTAGGGGCCGGAGCCGTGGGCACAAGAGACGGTGTCGAAGGCACGGTGGACGGAGTTGGGCAGTTCATGGACGAGCAGCCGGTACGCCAGAGTGCCGTCACCGAACTCCACCTCGCGCAGCGCGAGCCGGATGCCGTGCACGGCGTCGTCGGCGAGCCGGCGGACCTCGGTGAGGGGGGTGCCGGTGGCGGCGAGGGGGTTCCACGCGCCCGCCGCGGCATCGGCCTCCCGGTCCTCCACGGCGTCCAGGAGATGGGCGAGCCGGCCGAAGAGACGCCCGGCCTCGGCGAGCGGCCCGGCGTTGTGCGGGCGCCCGGCGAGCACCGCGGTGTGCGCGAAGGCCGCCGCGGTGGCGGTCTCGGTCGGTTCGGTGACGGTGAGGATCGGGGTGCCCGGCCCGGCCAATGCCTCGATGCCGGTCTGCCGGTCGACGGCGTCGACCAGGACGGCCGTGTCGAACCCGACGTCCGAACCGGTCCGCGCCCCGGCCCGGTCCCAGCTCTCGGCGACGCGGCGCGCGGCGCGCGCCACCGGTCGGCGGGCCAGCAGCCCGTCCCCGTCGGCCACATGGTCGCGCACCTTGGCGGAGGCCAGGACCAGCGAGACGGCCGCCGCGAGTCGTGCGCCCTCACCGTGTGCGACGGAGGCGGTCCGCATGCCGCGCAGCGGACACGGCCCCGCCGTGCGTCGTCCGGCGTCCGCGCGCGTCGCCTGAGCCTCCGTCAGGACCGAGACGAGCAGCCCGTCGTAGTTGGTGACCACGCGTGCGAGCTGCCCGTGGTCCCCGCGCAACGCCAGGCACAGCCCGCACAGGTGTGCCGTCCACTGAGCAGTGAGCCGTTCACCGAGCCGGTGCCGGCAGGGCCTGACCATTCCGAACATGACGTTCCCCCGTGGATGCCGCGAAGTGGAGCGGCGGCATCGTATCGACTGTCGCGTTCACCCGTACGCGCCACCGATCACCCATACGCCGAGAAGAATCATATTTCACTCACAGTCAGCATCCGCTTATGTCAGGGGCCTTGGGGTGCTTGGGCTCTCGACGGATTCGTCGTGCACCAGTACCGTCACAAACCCCCCGCGCGGCGTCCCATCACTTGGCGCGCCATCCGCATCATGGACGACCATAGGGATGCGGAAAGCAAGAAGGACCGCTGTGAGAGGAGGCGTCCATGGGATCGGTACGCAAGGCAAGTGCCTGGCTTGGCCTCGTCGACGACAACGAAGACGAGCGTTACTACGACGACGACTACTCCGACGGGACCGAGCCGGGGGACGCCTGGGTCACCGATCCGCGGGTCAAGGTGGCCACGGACGTCGCCGAGGAGAGGGGCCGCCGCATCGGCACGGTCACCCCGGACAGCTTTCGGGACGCCCGCGCCATCGGCGAGCTGTTCCGGGACGGGATCCCCGTCATCATCAACCTCACCGCCATGGACGCCGGTGACGCCAAGCGCGTCGTCGACTTCGCCGCCGGGCTGATCTTCGGTCTGCGCGGTTCCATCGAGCGCGTGTCCAACCGCGTGTTCCTGCTCAGCCCGGCCGACACCGAGGTCGTCAGCGGAGAGCCCGCGGCGCACCGGTCGGACGGCTTCTACAACCAGAGCTGAGGCAGGGCCGCTCGCCGGCCCTGCCCCCACCGGGCCTACCGGAACGCGTCGATCCCGGTCAGCGCCTTGCCCAGCACCAGCTGGTGCATCTCCACGGTGCCCTCGTAGGTGAGCACCGATTCGAGGTTCGTCGCGTGCCGCATCACGGGGTATTCGAGCGAGATCCCGTTGGCGCCGAGGATGGTGCGGGCCGTGCGGCAGATCTCGATGGCCTCGCGGACGTTGTTCAGCTTGCCGAAGCTGACCTGCTCGGGACGCAGGCGGCCGGCGTCCATGCGCCGCCCGAGATGATGGGCGAGCAGTATCCCCTTGTGCAGTTCGACCACCATGTCGGCGAGTTTGGCCTGCGTCAACTGGAACCCGCCGATGGGCCGCCCGAACTGCTCCCGCGACTTCGCGTAGTCGACGGCGGCCTCGAAGCAGGCGCGCGCCGCGCCCATCGCGCCCCAGACGATCCCGTACCGGGCGTGCGTCAGGCAGCTGAGCGGTCCGCGCAGCCCGGTCACCTCGGGCAGTACCGCGTCGGCGGGCAGCCGTACGTCGTCGAGTACCAGCTCGCTGGTGACGGAGGCGCGCAGCGACCACTTGTGCTTGATCTCCGGCGCCGAGAACCCGGCGCTGTCGGTGGGCACCACGAACCCGCGGATTCCGTCGTCGGTCTGCGCCCACACCACGGCGACACCGGCCACGGATCCGTTGGTGATCCACATCTTGCGACCGTTCAGGACCCAGTCCCCGCCGTCGCGCTTGGCGTACGTCCGCATGGCCGCGGGGTCGGAGCCGTGGTCGGGTTCGGTGAGCCCGAAGCAGCCGATGACCTCACCGGCGGCCATCTTCGGCAGCCACCGCTGCTTCTGCTCCTCGCCGCCGAACCGGTGGATCGCGTACATGGCGAGCGAGCCCTGTACGGAGACCAGGGACCGGATGCCGGAGTCGGCGGCCTCCAGTTCCAGGCAGGCGAGCCCGTACTGCACGGCCGAGGCGCCCGCACAGCCGTAGCCGCGAAGGGGCATGCCGAGCGCGCCGATCCCGCCGAGTTCCCGGGCCAGCTCCCGGATGCCGGGCAGTTCGCCCTTCTCGTACCAGTCGGCGACGTGGGGCAGTACCCGGTCTCCCGCCCAGGCGCGCACGGTGTCCCGGACCGCCAGGTCCTCCGGCTCCAGCAGGTCGTCGAGGCCGAGCGGGTCGACCGGGTCGAAGGGGGGCAGCTTCGCTGACTTCGCTGACGCGGACATGGGACACCCTCCGGGGGATCTGACCGGTGCGGACCCTCCGGGGGATCTGACCGGTGCGGAGCCGGCCGACGCACTTGTCAACTAGCACTGCTAGTCACGGCTCGGACCGACCCGACGTTACGACGCGGTGTCGCGCACGTCCACCCGGCCCGGCGGCGGTGTGCCTCACACCGAGACGCGGGAGTCCGCGGCCGCCCGCGGCGCGGGCACGTCGGCGGCTTTGCCCACGGGCACATCGGCGGGCACGTCCGCGGGCGTTTCCCCGGCCGCCGCCGTCTCACAGTGCATCACCCGCGGCAGCCGAAGCGCCATCGCGGCCCCGAGCAGCAGCAGGCCGGCGCTGACCAGCAGGGTCACATGCAGCCCGTGCACGAAGGCGTGGCGTGCCGCGTCCAGCAGGGCGGCTCCGGCGGGTCCGCCCAGTTGGGCGGCGACCTCGTGGGCCTCCCCCAGCGAGTGTCCCGCCGCCGTGGACGCCGACGCGGGCACCCCGGGGACGCCGGTGAGGCCGGGCGCGTAGGCGGCGTTCATGACGCTGCCGAGGAGCGCGATCCCGATTCCGGCGCCCAGCTGGTACGAGGTCTCGCCTATGGCGGCGGCCCCGCCCGCCTGTTCCGGTGGCGCTTCGCTCAGCATCGACTCGTACGCCCCGAACAGGGTGGTCTCCAGGCCGAAGCCGAGCAGGACGAAGCCGCTCAGCAGCAGGGTGCGGTTGTCCTGCCCGCCCATCGCGGTCAGCAGCAGCACCGCGGCGGCCGTCAGACAGAAACCGAAGCAGACCATGAGGCGCGGCCCGAACCGGCGCAGCAGCCGCGCACCCGCCAGCCCCGCCGCCATCGCCGCGAACGTCAGCGGCAGCAGGCGCAGTCCGGTCTCCAGCGGGGACAGCCCCAGGACCAGCTGGAGGTACTGCGCGGCGATCAGCTCCAGGCCCACCAGGGCGAGCATCGCCAGCACGATGCAGCCCACCGACGTGCTGAACGCCGGCCGGGCGAACATGCGCAGGTCGACCAGCGGGTGCGCGCGTCGCCGCTGCCGACGGACGAAGGCGGACAGCAGGGCGGCGCCCGCGACCAGCGTCAGGGCGGTCCACACACCGCCGCCGGCGGCGGATTCGCCGCCGCCGAGCCGCTTCACGCCCAGGACCACCGAGAACAGCCCGGCGGCGGCCATCAGCGCGCCCGCCACGTCCCAGGGGCCGCTGTCGTCGCCCTTCGACTCCGGCAGCAGGATCCGCCCCACCGGGAGGCTGACCAGCATCAGCGGAATGTTGATGAGGAAGACCGAGCCCCACCAGAAGTGCTCCAGCAGGAACCCGCCGAGCAGGGGCCCGACCGCCGCACCGACCGCGGCGACCGCGCTCCAGATGCCGATGGCGAGCGCCCGCTCACGCCGGTCCGGAAAGACCTGCCGCAGGATCGACAGCGTCGCGGGCATGATCATCGCGCCGCCCACGCCCAGCAGCACCCGCGCCGCGATCAGCACCTGCGCGTTGTCCGCGAGGGCCGCGATGCCGGAGGCGACGCCGAACAGGGCGTAGCCGAGCAGGAGCACGCGTCTGCGCCCGACCCGGTCGCCCAGGGTGCCGAACAGGATCAGCAGCGAGGCGCAGACCAGCGGGTAGGAGTCGACGATCCAGAGCAGTTCCATACCGCCGGGCCTGAGGTCCTCCGTGACGGCGGGGACCGCCACGTGCAGCACGGTCGCGTCGACGGCGACGAGCAGCAGGCTGGTGCAGAGGACGACGAGTACCACCCAGCGGTTGGCACCGGCCCCGGCCGCCCTACGGCGCAGCGCGGTGGCCGTGGTCGTCCCGGACATGCACAGACCTCCCAGATGTTCCCTCGCGCTCGGCGGGCCCGCGGGACGGGGGACTCCCCCGCGACTCGGCCGGAGAGGAGCGGTGTGGCCTCCGGCCTGCGCAACGAACGGCGAGTGACACGTCAGCGTACGCGAGGGAACGGTGGTATCGAGTGGCGGGCCTCTCACAGATTCGGCAGAAACGTGTGGCGTACACCACTTCCCTTCGGGCCCTCTCCAGTGCCTTCCGGTCGTCTCCGGGGCCCGTACGCCCCGCCGGGCCGCCCGTCCGGGTGGGCGGCCCGCCCTGGAGGGCCGAACGCTCCGCCGGGCTGCCCCGCCACGCGCCCGGTCGATAATCGGGCCCGTGACCGATCTCGAGACGCGTGCCCTGCCGTCCCGCCCCGGCGTGCTGCGCCGGGCCGCGCCGGCGCTCCTCGGGTACGCGGCCGTGCGCGCCCTGGGCCTGGCCGTCCTGGCGCTGTGGAGCGAGGCGCGCGGCAAGAGCGCGTACACCCTGCTGACGGCCCGCTGGGACGCGCTCTGGTACACGAGGATCGCCGAGCTGGGGTACGGCCACGAGGTGCGCCTCCCGAACGGGGACGTGCACTCGAGCCTGGCCTTCTTCCCCCTGCTCCCCTGGCTGGAGCGGCTGCTGGCGGTGGTGTCCCCGCTGTCGTACGCCGACGGGGGCTTCGCCGTCGCCGTGCTGGCCTCGCTCGCCGCCGCCTGGGGGATCTTCGCGGTGGCGGACCATGTGTACGGGCCGCGTGCCGGGGTGTGCGCGGTGCTGCTCTGGGCGGTGCTGCCGGTCGGTGTCGTCCAGTCGATGGCGTACAGCGAGTCCCTGTTCACGGCACTCGCCGCGTGGTCGTTGTACGCGGTGCTGACCGGGCGCTGGGTGACGGCCGGGGTCCTGGCGAGTCTGGCCGGGCTGACCCGCCCGGTGGGGATGGCGGTGGTCGCGGCGGTATGGGTGGTGGGCATCACCTCTCTCGCGCACAGCCGCCACCGATTCCCCGCCGGCCTTCGCTCGTTCGGGGGAAGCCGGGGCGCGGCAGCCGTGGGCGGCGCGCGCTGCGGGGAACGCGCCGCCCCGCACGAGGACGCCCGGCGCGTTCCCGCACCCGAGGGCGCGCACGTACCGTCGGGCGCCCCCGGCGTCCGCGTCCGCCGGGCGCTCGGCATGTTCCTCGCTCCGCTCGGTGCCGCCGGTTACGTTCTGTGGGTCGGCCGCCGGACCGGGAAGGGGCCGTTCGGGTATCTCGATGTGCAGGCCGGATGGCGGAACGGGTTCGACGGGGGTTATGCCTTCGCCCGGTTCACCCTCGAGAAGTTCACGTCGTTTCCGTCGGCCCCGGCGGGGCTCGGACTGGTCCTCGGGGTCGGTCTGCTGGTGTGGCTGTACGTGATCTGCGTACGGCAGCGCCAACCGCTCCCGCTGCTGGTGTACGCCGGTGTCGTCACCGCTCTCGCCCTGTGCGCGTCGAGCTACTTCGGCTCGAAGCCGCGTCTGCTCATGCCCGCCTTCCCGTTGCTGCTGCCCCTCGCACAGGGCCTGGCCCGGCTGCGTACGCCCAGGTCGGCGCTGGTGGTGGCGTCCGTCGCGGCGGCCTCGGCGGTGTACGGCGCCTTCTGGCTGAACGGTTCCGGTCCGCCCTGAGCCGCTCCCGCCCCGGCCACCGGCGGTGAGCACCGGGGAAATTCCGCGCCATCCCCTGGTGAACCAATTCCAAAAGCGCGATAAATCCGCGCCACCGAATGATCAAAAGAATTGAAGGACACACTGTCCGGGGATTGCCGATTCGCCAAGAATAAAGATCACCTTGAGAGCAATCCCACATCACATCGTCATCACAAAGCCGCTGATTCGGAGGGGCTGCGCGTTCACTCCCTGTAACGTCGATTGGGTGCGTACCGAACGTAAGCCCACCCGTCTGGACCGGGTGTTCGCGAGGCTGGATCGTGAGCCGGAACGACCGGCTCACATCGACGTGCCTCGAATGAGCCGGCACCGGACGGTGCTCTTCGGCTCCGCCCTGGCCTTCTACGTGGCGATCGTGTGGGCCGTCGTCATCACGTCCTGGCTGGTCCGGCTGGACTGGCGGGTGATGTTCTTCCGTCCCTACGAGCAGTGGGCACAGATCCACGCCTTCGTCGACTACTACGTGGTGCTCGGCCAGCGCGGCCCGACCGCGGTGATGGTCGCCGCCTGGCTGGGCTGGCGCTCCTGGCGGCAGCACACACTGCGTCCGCTGCTCGCGCTCGGGGTCTCCCTGCTGCTGCTCAACATCACCGTCGGTGCCGCGAAGTACGGCATGGGGCGCCTCGGACCGCACTACGCCACCGAGATCGGATCCAGCGAGATGTGGCTCGGCGGCAGCATATTTCCCAGCGGCCACACCGCCAACGCCGTGGTGACCTGGGGAATCCTGGCCTATCTGGCCTCCACTCCGAGAGCGCGGCGCTGGCTGTCCGCCCTGTCCGCGGTGACCTCGCTCGGTGTCGGCCTGTCCACCGTCTACCTCGGCACCCACTGGCTGAGCGACGTACTGCTCGGCTGGGTGGCCGGCCTGCTGATCCTGCTGGCGCTGCCCTGGTTCGAACCGATGATCGCCCGTGCCGAGGACCGTATCTTCGGCTGGCGCGACCGCTGGCGCGAGCGCCGGTACGCACGTCAGGGCCGTACGGCGCCCGCCGCCCCCCTGCCCGCCGCAGCGCCGGTCGTGCTCAAGCCGCTCACCGACCGCGAGGACACCGCGGTCCCCGAGCCGGTCTCCGCGTCCCGTTCCACCACCCGGTCACCCGTCTACCTGGCCCCCGGCCCGCATACGGGCCGGGCGGAGCGCAGTCCGGTCACCCCGACGGGCAGCCGCCGCCCCTCGCACGGGGAACGCCATCCGCGCGGCAACGCACCGTCGACCCGCCCCTGACGGATTCCCCTGACGGATTCCGGGGCGCCGCCGCGTCTCAGCCCTTCCAGGACCGCGTCACGCTGCCGTCCCTCACCTCGAAGTTCAGCCGTCCCACGAGGTACTCCATGGTGATGATCGCCCCCGGCGGCAGCGCCCGCACCGTCGACCAGCCGCGCTCGCGCGCGAGCCGCTCGGCGCGGTCCGCGGGCAGGCCCACATAGGCGTCCGGGCTGTCGTCGGGTTCCGCGGAGGGTGTCGGAATGGGTGCCATACGGTCACGCTATGCCCTGCCCGGCGGACGGGGAAGGCCCGGCCGGGAACACGGCCCGAGATCCCCCGACGGTCACACTTCTGTCACAGGATCACGACAGGCGTTTACCCTCGCGGCCATCACACGAATGGGTGATTCGGCGCCTCCTCCGAAGGAAGTCGCGGACAATTCCCGAGCGTCACGCCGGAGGCGCGGATAAAACCGGCGGTGGATCCCGGAAGAAACGTCCGGGTCCTCTTGCGTTTCGCCGTTCGCATGCCCGCGAAGCCGTTACCGCACAGAATGTTCGCGCTTCCCTCACACGGTCCGCCGTCTTCGCGGTCCCGGCGCGGGAACCGGGACCGCGGTCGATGCCTCAGGGCTCGCAGGCCGGGTGCGGTACGTCGAGGCAGGTGCGGTTCATGTCGCCCTGGGAGATCCGGCCCTCGCCGTCCCGCCGGCGGGCCACCGACAGACAGGTCCTGCCGGCCCCCGGCGGTCCGGGCCGGCGGGCGAACGCGACGGGAAGCAGCAGCCCGCCCGCGGTGCAGCCGTCGGCGCGGTTCACGAAGTCGTCGACGCACGCGCGCGTGACGCCCGTGCACGCACAGGACCTCGCCCCGTCGGTGAACCAGCGCGCGGCGGCCCATCCCTCCGGCTGCCACTGGCAGTGTGTCCTCAGGCCCTCGGTGGCGTCCCGGAACTCCCGTACCGCCTCGTGGCCGGTGTCGTCGAAGTCGCGGCTGGAGCAGGTGGCTCACAGGGCGTTGCGGCAGTGCGGGGCGTCCTTGTAGTCCTCGGCGACGGTGGACGTCCAGTGCTGCGCGTCGGTGACCTTGGCGGTGACCCGGGCGCCGACCTCGTCCACGGCCTGGCAGAGGCGTGCGTTGCCGTGGCTGTCGATGGCGTCGAGGACGAGGTCGGCGCCCTGCTGTTTCAGGCGGCGGACGCGGACTGGTCGTGGGAGACCACGGCCGCCGTGCGGGCACCGTGCTCGCGCTTGAAGTAGCGGTGGACCGCGGTCGCGGCCCGCGCGTACGGACTGCCGGCCGCGGCCGCGCTCCACGCGCGCGTGGTGATCGCCGAACAGCGGCTCCCGCCCGCGCTGCCCGACGGGCCCGCCTTCGTCCACGAACCGCACCGGGGCGCGGTGGTGTTCGCCGGGGAGGCGGGGGAACCCGGCCGCCGGATCTGACGCGGGGGGCCCGTCCGGGCGGCCGAGGACCGGGGCCGACCGGACGGGCCTCACCTCGGGTGACCGGGCCTCGCCCGGGACCCCGGTTCACCCAGAACGGTTCAGAGCGCGAGACGCTGTCCGGGCATGATCACGTCGGGATCGCCGCCGATGACGTCCTTGTTGGCGGCGTACAGCCGCTTCCAGGTGGTTCCGTGCCGGGCGGCGATGCCGCTCAGTGTGTCTCCCTTGCGGACGGTGTAGGAGCCGCCGGACGAGCCCTGCTTCGCGGCGCCCGACGACTGTGCCGGTGCCTTCGCCGGGTCCTTCTGCGCGGTCCCCGGGCCGACAGCTGGTGCGCTCCCGGACGCCCCGGCGCGTACCGAGCAGGTGGGCCAGGCACCCCACCCCTGGGCCCGCTGGACCTTGGTGGCGACGGCGATCTGCTGGGACTTGGTGGCCCGGTCGGCGGTCGGCGCATAGGCCGTGCCGCCGAACGCGCGCCAGGTGGAGGCGGTGAACTGCAGCCCGCCGTAGTGGCCGTTGCCGGTGTTGGTGTGCCAGTTGCCACCGCTCTCGCACTGCGCGATGCGGTCCCACACTCCGCCGTCCGCCGCCGCGGCGTTGCCGGTCCCGGCCAGCAGCCCGAGGGGCGCGAGCAGTACCGCGCCGGCCAGAACCGCCGCCGTACGGGGCGTCTGAGCCTTCCGGGCGTCGTCGTGGGCGTCGTCGTGGATGTCGTCGCGGGTGTTGCCGGCACATTCGAGCATGTAGTTCCCTCTCCAAGGACTCGGGGTCCCCCAAGGCAGAGCGCCACCACCACGTCACGAGACGCCGTGCGTCAACGCCCGAACCGGCAGGATCAAGCAACTTCCCGTCCTCCCAGGCCAGTTCACCTTTACCCTAAGTAGCGTCAGTTTCCGGGCACCCACTTTATTCCCTTATTTCCTGATTTACCGACCGACACGCCGGATGTCCCATGAGCCACTTCGTCCAGGCAACGCCGTTGACATCGAAGGCAGTTGACGACGAGTGCCCGATTCCTTGCCGGAAGTGACCGGGTGCGCCAGATGGTTCGATTCCGTTCGCTCCGGGGCGTGACTCCCCCCGCAGATCGCCCGTTGTCTTCTGTATGAGCCGGGGACCCGCCCGGACCACGGGCCGGGAGCCCCCCGGCCTCGCCACGCACCGCATCCCGAGGGAGCCACCCGTGCCGCGCATGCTCGACGTCAGCGACGAGGTACGCGCCGAGATCGGCGACGAAGAAGCCGACCGCCTGCTCGCCGGAGATTCAGCCCCGGGCGGTTACGACTGCACCTCCTGCCGCACCCCGGGCGACCCGGAGCAGGAGCGCACCAGCACAGTCCTGTTCATCGGGGACGAGACCGCCGTCCTCGCCTTCGCCCACTCCACCTGTCTGCCCTCGCAGGTCGTCCAGGTCACCGAGGAGCAGCTCCAGGGCGCCGTGCGGGCCATCGGCGGAAACGACACCGCGCCCGCACCGGCCGCACCCGCCATGCAGGCCGCACACGTCGCACCGGGACACACCGCACCGGAACAGGCCGTGCTCGGCGTGACCAGCGGACTCGTCCTGATCGCCGGGGAGCTGCACCCGGCCCTGGTCGTCGAGCCGACCGCGCCGGTCGCGCGGCCCGGTTCGCTCGCGCCCGGCGACGACTTCCTGCCGCTGCTCATCGAGCAGGGCTTCATCCCCATGACCGTGCTGTCCACCACACCTCCCGTGCTGCACGGCTGGTCGGTACTGCTGGCCGTGGGCCAGCTGCACGCGGTGCTCCAGCCGAATCCGAACGGCGGACAGCCGGTGGCCTGGTGGCAGGCGCACCAGCCGCTCCAGGTCACCGAGGGCTGGCGAACGGCCGCCAACAAGCACCAGCAGGTGCTGCTGTTCGCAGCCCCGGTCGGCTCGATCGGCCGTCAGCCGCGCGAGGACCTGCTGCGCGACGCCCTGGACCGGGCGGCGGCGAACGGGAGGCTGGTCGCGGCGGCACTGCCGCTCGCCGGCCTCTGAGCGGCGAAGGGGGTCGGCCGGTCGGCCGTCGGAGGACGCCGACCGGCCGGTGACCGGCGAAAACCCCATGGGGCCGCATCCCTTGCCGGGCGGGGTCGTTTGGAGATATGTGCACGCATACGACGCTCCCCGCCGCCAGACCGTCCCGCTGGCCCCCGCCCCGGTGCGGTCGACTCAGGACTCCACGAGCGGCCCTTCGGCCACGCCGATCTACGACGCGCTCTACGCCGAGTACGTGAAGTCCTTCCGCTCACTGCCGGGCGACCGCAGCGGCGAGGAGAAACTGGGCTTCACCGCCTTCGGAAGCATCCCGCACAGAACGAGCCCGTCCGCCGGTGCGGACTCGTCCGTCGGCCACGGTTCGGGGACCTTCGGGGGTTCCCTCGGCGGCGGGTCGTACAACGACTACAGCGCGGGGGCGAGCAGCGCCCGTCAGACCGCCGGGCAGCAGCCGCAGTGGCAGCAGGTCACAGCGGTCGGTCGGCACGCCATCGGAATGCACCACGTGCCGGCGGCACTGCCCCCGGCCCCGCGCCGGGAGCCCTGACCGAGGGCCACCGAGCCCGCCGGCGAGGCACGGTGAAGGGGGCGGCCCCGACCGGGGCCGCCCCCTTCACCCTGTGTGCCGTCGGGTCACTTCTTCTTGCCGCGCTTTTCGCGCACCCGCACCGAGATGTGGATCGGCGTGCCCTCGAAGCCGAACTCCTCGCGCAGCCGGCGCTCGATGAACCGCCGGTAGCCCGCCTCGATGAAGCCGGAGGCGAACAGGACGAACCGCGGCGGCTTGGTGCCGGCCTGCGTGCCGAACAGGATGCGCGGCTGCTTGCCGCCCCGCACGGGGTGCGGGTGGGAGGCGACCAGCTCGCCGAGGAAGGCGTTCAGCTTGCCCGTCGGGACGCGGGTCTCCCAGCCCGCCAGGGCCGTCTCGATCGCCGGGACCAGCTTCTCCATGTGGCGTCCGGTGCGGGCCGACACGTTCACCCGCGGCGCCCACGTCACCTGGCCGAGCTCGGTCTCGATCTCCCGCTCCAGGTAGTAGCGGCGCTCCTCGTCGAGGGTGTCCCACTTGTTGAAGGCCAGGACGAGCGCCCGCCCCGCCTCGACGGCCATGGTGACGATGCGCTGGTCCTGCACCGAGATGGAGTCGGCTGCGTCGAGGAGGACGACGGCCACCTCGGCCTTCTCCACGGCGGCGGCGGTGCGCAGCGAGGCGTAGTAGTCGGCGCCCTGCTGGAGGTGGACGCGCTTGCGGATGCCCGCGGTGTCGACGAACTTCCAGGTCTTTCCACCCAGCTGGATCAGCTCGTCGACCGGGTCACGGGTGGTGCCGGCGATCTCGTTGACGACGACGCGCTCCTCACCGGCGACCTTGTTCAGCAGCGAGGACTTGCCGACGTTCGGGCGGCCGATCAGAGCGACCCGGCGGGGGCCGCCGACCACCGTGCCGAAGGTCTGCGCGGGTGCCTGGGGCAGCGCCTCCAGGACCTGGTCCAGCATGTCGCCGGTGCCGCGGCCGTGCAGGGCCGAGACGGGGTGCGGCTCGCCCAGGCCCAGGGACCACAGATAGGAGGCGTCGGCCTCGCCGCTCGGGCCGTCCACCTTGTTGGCGCACAGGACGACCGGCTTGCCCGCCTTGCGCAGCAGCCGGACGACGGCCTCGTCGGTGTCGGTCGCGCCGACCTTGGCGTCCACCACGAACACCACGGCGTCGGCCGCCTCGATCGCGTACTCGGCCTGCGCCGCCACGGAGGCGTCGATGCCGAGCACGTCCTGTTCCCAGCCGCCGGTGTCGACGACCTTGAAGCGGCGGCCGGCCCACTCGGCCTCGTAGGTGACGCGGTCCCGGGTGACGCCGGGCTTGTCCTCGACGACGGCCTCGCGGCGGCCGATGATGCGGTTCACCAGGGTCGACTTGCCGACATTGGGGCGTCCGACGACGGCGAGCACGGGCAGCGGACCGTGTCCGGCGGCCTCGATGGCGCCCTCGACGTCCTCGAGGTCGAAGCCTTCCTCCGCGGCGAGCTCCATGAACTCCGCGAACTCGGCGTCACCGAGCGCCCCGTGATCGTGCTCGTGCTCGGCCGAGCCGTCGGGCTGGATGTGGTCGTTCATGAAGTCCGTACCTCGTTGTCCATCGTGGTCGGTGGAATGCCCGGTTCCGGGTGATCCACTACTCAGTGTCGCCTAGCGCCCGGTGAGGCGTCTGGCGTTTTCCAGGTGCGCGGTGAGCTGCTTCTGGATCCGCTCGGTCGCCGCGTCCAACGCCTTGCGGGTGCGGCGGCCGTCACCGTCGCCCGCGTCGAACGGGTCGCCGAAGACGACGTCGACACGGGAGCGCAGCGGGGGCAGCCCCTTTATCAACCGCCCGCCCCGCCTGGAACTTCCCAGCACGGCGACGGGCACGATCGGCGCGCCGCCGCGTACGGCGAAGTACGCGAGCCCCGCGCGCAGCGAGGCGAAGTCGCCCTCGCCCCGGGTGCCCTCGGGGAAGATACCGAGGACGCCGCCCTCCCGCAGGACGCCGAGCGCCTGGGAGACCGCCGTGCGGTCGGTGGTGTCCCGGTCCACCTTCACCTGGCCGATGCCGGTCAGGAACGGGTCGAGCGGTCCGACGAACGCCTCCTTCTTGATCAGGAAGTGCGTCGGCCGGGGCGCCACGCCCATGACCATCGGTCCGTCGATGTTGTGGGAGTGGTTCACGGCGAGCACCACCGGACCGGCCGCGGGTACCCGCCAGGCGCCCAGCACGCGCGGCTTCCACAGCCCGTACATCAGGCCGACGCCGATCCGCCGCCCGACCTCGGCACCCCGCGCCGACGGAAGTTCGGTCACCGTCCGGCTCGCTTCTCCTCGACGAGGGTGACGACACACTCGATGACCTGCTTCAGCGTCAGGCCGGTGGTGTCCACCTCGACCGCGTCGTCCGCCTTGGCCAGCGGGGAGGTCTTGCGGCTGGAGTCGGCCGCGTCCCGCTTGATCAGGGCCTCGCGGGTGGTGTGCAGGTCGGCGCCCTTCAGCTCACCGCTGCGGCGGGCGGCGCGCGCCTCCGGGGAGGCGGTGAGGAAGATCTTCAGGTCGGCGTCGGGCAGCACGGTGGTCCCGATGTCGCGGCCCTCGACGACGATGCCGGTGACGGCGGAACCGGCGATCGTGCGCTGCAGCTCGGTGATCCGGGAACGCACCTCGGGGACCGCGCTGACGGCGCTGACCTTGGAGGTGACGTCCTGCTCGCGGATCGGACCGGCCACGTCGACACCGTCGACCGTTATGGTCGGTCCCGCCGGGTCGGTGCCGGAGACGATCTCGGGCTTGCCGGCCACGGCGGCGATCGCGGAGGGGTCGGCGATGTCGATGCCGTTGGCGACCATCCACCACGTGATCGCCCGGTACTGGGCGCCGGTGTCCAGGTAGCTCAGGCCGAGCTGTGCCGCCACGGCCTTCGACGTGCTCGACTTGCCCGTGCCGGACGGACCGTCGATGGCGACAATCACTGGCGTGGCGCTTTCCACAGTGGGGACCTTCCTGGACCTGGCTGGCGGGGAGCGGGGCGCGACTGCCCTGGACAAGGTTACTGGGTGTATGTCCCTCGATCGGCCCTACCCGCTCCCGGCTGCGCGCGGGGCCCCGGAGCCGGCACGGGCGCTGTCCAAGGACACACCGCCCGCCCGCCGCCCGGCGGGTGCTACTGGCGGATCGCCCAGCCCCGCTCCCGGAGGGCCGCGGTGAGTACCGGGGCCGCGTTGGGTTCCACCATGAGCTGCACCAGACCGGCCTGCTGTCCGGTCGCGTGCTCGATGCGCACGTCCTCGATGTTGACGCCCGCCCGTCCCGCGTCGGCGAAGATGCGGGCCAGCTGGCCCGGCTGGTCGTCGATGAGCACCGCCACGACCTCGTAGACGCGCGGCGCGGAGCCGTGCTTGCCGGGGACCCGGATCTGGCCGGCGTTGCCTCGGCGCAGCACGCCCTCGATGCCGGTGCCGCCCTCGCGGCGCTTGTCCTCGTCGGAGGACTCCAGCGCGCGCAGGGCCCGCACCGTCTCCTCCAGGTCGGCGGCGACGTCGGTGAGCAGGTCGGCGACCGGTCCGGGATTCGCGGAGAGGATGTCGATCCACATCCGGGGGTCCGAGGCGGCGATCCGGGTCACGTCCCGGATGCCCTGCCCGCACAGCCGTACGGCGGTCTCCTCGGCGTGCTCCAGGCGGGCGGCGACCATGCTGGACACCAGGTGCGGCATGTGGGAGACGAGGGCCACGGCACGGTCGTGGGCGTCGGCGTCCATGACGACCGGCACGGCCCTGCAGTGCGAGACCAGCTCGAGGGCGAGGTTCAGCACCTCGGTGTCGGTGTCCCGGGTGGGGGTGAGCACCCACGGGCGGCCCTCGAAGAGATCCGCGCCGGCGGCCAGCGGGCCGGACTTCTCCCGGCCGGACATGGGGTGGGTACCGAGGTACGCCGACAGGTCGAGCCCCCGCTGCTCGAGCTCGCGGCGCGGACCGCCCTTCACGCTGGCGACGTCGATGTAACCGCGCGCCGCACCACGGCTCATGGCCTCGGCGAGGGCTTCGGCCACACGGGCGGGCGGGGCGGCGACGATCGCCAGGTCCACCGGCCCCTCCGGCTCCCGGTCGGTGCCGGCGCCGAGTGCGGCGGCCGTACGGGCCTGCTCCGGGTCGTGGTCGACGAGGTGGACGACGACGCCCCGCCGGGACAGGGCGAGGGCGGCGGACGTGCCGATCAGCCCGGTGCCGATGACGAGTGCGGTCCTCACTGTGCGATGTCCTTGCGCAGGGCCGCCGCGGCACCGAGGTACACATGGGCGATGTCGGCACGCGGCAGGTCGGACTCGACGTGCGCGAGGATGCGGACGACGCGGGGCATGGCGCCCTCGATGTCCAGTTCCTGGGCGCAGATCAGGGGGACGTCGACGATGCCGAGCTTGCGGGCGGCAGCTGCCGGGAAATCGGAGTGCAGGTCGGGCGTGGCCGTGAACCAGATGCTGATCAGGTCGTCCGCGGCCAGACCGTTGCGCTGCAGAACAGCGGTGAGCAGGGCGCCGACCTGCTCCTCCATGTGGCCGGACTCGTCCCGCTCGAGCTGGACGGCGCCCCGGACCGCTCGTACCGCCACGACGATGCTCCTTGCTGGTGCGCTGATGTACGGGTGTACCGGCGTGTTCACTCGCCGGCACGCCGACGTGGGTGTCGGTCGTCCAGCCTAGTCAGAACGGGCGCGGCCGGTGTCCGGTGCCCGCCCGCCGAGACGGACGGCGCGTCCGGTGGCAGACTGCCGGGGCCCTCCGCCTCGCCCACGGTTCTCTCCCCCGCAGTGACGACACACCCCTTCCCGCGACGCGACGCTCCTTCTCGCGACAGGCGCGACGGCACTGGCCGTCGGCTGCGGCGGGATCGGGAACGGCGAGGGTTCCTCGCCGGACTCCGCCACGGACACCGCCGCGCCCGACACGTCGGCAGGCCGGGAGCTGGCCTCGACCGGCGGCATCCCGGTAGGTGGAGGGGTGGTCCTCAAGGAGGAGAAGGTCGTGGTGACGCAGCCGGAGCAGGGTGACTTCAAGGCGTTCTCGGCGATCTGCACCCACCAGCACCGCCTCCTGGCGAACGTCTCGGACGGCACCGTCAACCGCGCCTGTCACGGCAGCCGGCTCCGGATCACCGACGGCTCGGTGGACCGGGGCCCGGCGACCGGTCCGCTGCCTCCGGAGCAGATCACGGTGGAGGGAAAATCGATTCGCCCGGCGTGAGCCGCCGCCTACGCTCCCGGTCATGCACCCCGAGCACCTGGTCCGCGACCACACCGTCTACGCCTGCGTCATGGGGTCGCGTGCCTTCGGTCTGGCCACGGAGGGCAGCGACACCGACCGCCGGGGTGTCTTCCTCGCCCCCACTCCCCTGTTCTGGCGCTTCGAGAAGCCGCCGACCCATGCCGAGGGACCGGCCGAGGAGCAGTTCAGCTGGGAGCTGGAACGCTTCTGCGAGCTGGCCCTGCGGGCCAACCCCAACATCCTGGAGTGCCTGCACTCGCCGCTCGTGGAGCACGCCGACGACACCGGACGCGAGCTGCTCGCCCTGCGCGGCGCGTTCCTCTCCCGCCGGGTCCACGAGACGTTCACAAGGTACGCCCACGGCCAACGCCGCAAACTGGAGGCCGACGTCCGCGCCCACGGGGCACCCCGCTGGAAGCACGCCATGCATCTGCTCCGTCTCCTGGCCTCCGCCCGCGACGTGCTGCGCACGGGCACCCTCACGATCGACGTGGGCGAGGAGCGCGAGACGCTGCTCGCGGTGAAGCGGGGCGAGGTCGCCTGGTCCGAGGTCCAGGCACGGATGACGCGCCTGGAGCGGGAGGCCGGGGAGGCCGCCCGCCACAGCCCGCTCCCCGCGGAACCGGACCGCCGACGGGTGGAGGACTTCCTCGTCCGCACCCGCCGCGCCTCGGCCCTCCGGGCGGGTTAGGGACGGGCGTCCCAGAGCGCCCCCAGCGCCAGCAGTTCGTCCCGGTACTCGATGCGGTCGGTCCAGACGTCCGGCCAGGCGTCCGCGCCCAGGTGGGCACCGGCGAAGGCGCCCGTCAGGCAGGCGATCGAGTCGGAGTCGCCCGCGGTGCAGGCGGCGCGGCGCAGGGCGGTGAGCGGTTCGTCGACGAAGAGCAGGAAGCAGAGCAGGCCGGTCGCCAGGGCCTCCTCCGCGATCCAGCCCTCCCCCGTCGCCAGGCACGGGTCGGTCTCCGGCGAGACGGTGCGCACGGCGCGCTGGAGGCGTTCCAGGATGTCCAGGCACTCGTCCCAGCCGCGGGTGATGAAGTGCTCGGGGGTGGGGTCCTGGGCGCGGGTCCACAGGTCACCGAGCCAGAACTCGTGGTAGCGGGTGCGGTTCTCGTAGGCGTAGGAACGCAACAGGCCTATCAGACCGGTGGGTTCGGCCCCCTCGGCGAGCAACCGTACGGCGTGCGCGGTGAGGTCGGAGGCGGCGAGCGCGGTGGGGTGCCCGTGGGTGAGGGCCGACTGCAACTGGGCGGCGCCCGCGCGCTGTTCGTCGCTCAGCCCGGGGGCCAGGCCTATGGGCGCGACCCGCATGTCGGCGCCGCAGCCCTTGGAGCCGACCTGGGAGGCGTCCTGCCAGGGAAGAGCGCTCTGCAGCAGACCGCACGCCGTGAGGCAGGTCCGCCCCGGTGCGCGGTTGTTCTCGGGCGAGCGGTACCACTCCACGAACTCTTCGCGCACCGGACGCTCCAGCCCTTTCGGGGTGAGCACGCCCCGCTCCATGGCCGTCCGCAGCCCCCCGCCGAGCGCCAGCGTCATCTGGGTGTCATCGGTCACGCGGGCAGGAGTGGGCAACTCCATCGTCCGCCAGGGCCCGTACCGGTCCAGGATCTTCGGTACGCCGATGAACTCGGTCGGGAAGCCCAGCGCGTCCCCCAGGGCGAGTCCGGTGAGCGCACCTGTCGCGGCGCGCTTGGTGACGGTGGTCGTGGTCATGCGGGGCGTCCTTCCGAAGTCGGCCGGAGCAGCGGTGGGTGGAGGGTGGCGGCGGTGCCCGCGCGGTACAGCGCGGCGGGTTTGCCCCGGCCGCCGGTGAGGCGCGCGGCGCCCGGGACGGCCTCGACGAAGCCCGGGGTGGCGAGCACCTTGCGCCGGAAGTTGGGCCGGTCGAGCACGGTGCCCCACACGGTCTCGTAGACCTGCTGAAGCTCCCCGAGGGTGAACTCGGGCGGGCAGAAGGCGGTGGCGAGGCAGGTGTACTCGAGCTTGGCGCCGACGCGTTCCCGGGCGTCGGCCAGGATCCGGTCGTGGTCGAAGGCAAGCTTCCGCGCGGAGTCGTACGGCGTCCAGCGGGCCTGTGCCGCGTCGCTGCCGCCGTGCGCCCCGGGAGCGTGGGGCAGCAGCGCGGCGAAGGCCACGGACACGACGCGCATCCGCGGGTCCCGACCGGGTTCGCTGTAGGTCCGCAGCTGCTCCAGATGCAGCCCGGACACGTCCGTCAGCCCGGTCTCCTCGCCCAGCTCGCGCCGCGCGGCGCTCTCCGCGGACTCGTCCGGCCGGACGAAGCCTCCCGGCAGCGCCCACCGGCCGGCGTACGGCTCCTGGCCGCGTTCGACGAGCAGCACGTGCAGCGCGCCCCCGCGGATCGTGAACACGGCGAGGTCGACGGTGACGGCGAAGGGTTCGAAGGCGTGCTTGTCATAGCCGTCCATGACCTGCACCCCCTTTTATAGTCAGGACGACTATAAAAGGGGGTGCAGGTCGGCGACAAGCCCTTAGAGCTCGACCTCCTGCATCAGCATGCCGACCTCGGTGTTCGACAGC
The DNA here is from genome assembly GCF_003143855.1 of Streptomyces sp. NWU339. Lineage (GTDB taxonomy): Bacteria > Actinomycetota > Actinomycetes > Streptomycetales > Streptomycetaceae > Streptomyces. The sequence goes on along the minus strand of NZ_QFRK01000050.1, from coordinate 28,666 downwards.
CGGCGCAGCCAGCCCGACTTCTGGTCGCCCAGGGCGATCGGCCCGAACGCCGTGCGCACCAGCTTGTCGACCGGGAAGCCGGCCTCCGCGAGCATGCGGCGCACGATGTGCTTGCGGCCCTCGTGCAGGGTCACCTCGACGAGGTAGTTCTTGCCGGTCTGCTCGACGATGCGGAAGTGGTCCGCGCGCGCGTAACCGTCCTCCAGCTGGATGCCGTCCTTCAGCCGCTTGCCCAGGTCGCGCGGGACCGGTCCGACGATGTGCGCGAGGTAGGTCTTCTTCACCCCGTACCTCGGGTGGGTCAGCCGGTGTGCCAGCTCACCGTGGTTGGTGAGCAGGATGACGCCCTCGGTCTCGGTGTCGAGCCGGCCGACGTGGAACAGCCGGGTCTCGCGGTTGGTGACGTAGTCGCCGAGGCACTGGCGCCCGTCGGGGTCCTCCATGGTGGAGACGACACCGGCCGGCTTGTTCAGCGAGAAGAACTGGTAGGACTGGGTGGCGACGGTCAGCCCGTCCACCTTGACCTCGTCCTTCTCGGGGTCGACCCGGCGGCCCTGCTCCAGCACGATCTCGCCGTTGACCTCGACCCGCGCCTGCTCGATCAGGTCCTCGCAGGCACGCCGGGAGCCGTACCCCGCGCGGGCGAGCACCTTCTGCAGCCGCTCGCCCTCCTGCTCGGCGCCCGGGAAGGTCTTCGGGAGCTTCACGTCCTTCTTGCCCGCGTACCGGTCGCGGTTGCGCTCCTCGATCCGCGTCTCGTACTCACGCGAACGCCCGGGGACGGTACGGCCGCCCCGGCCGCCGCCCTTCTGGGACGACGGCTTGGCACCGCCACGACCGGACTTGGGGCCGTCCTTGGTGCCCCCGGGGCCCACGTCGTGGCGGCGCTCCTCGGGGCGCGGCTTGCCGGGGCGGCCCTGCCCCTGCCTCTGGTCCCTGTTGCCGCCTGCACCGCGGGGGTTACCGCGTCCGCCGCTCTTGCCGCTGCTTCGCATCACAATTCCGTGTTCGTAGGGGGACCGCCGTCCGGGTCCGGGGCGTCCGGATCGAACGACGGTACGGCTTCCTGGGTCTCGGCCTCGATCGCCTCCGCCTCCGGGAGGAAGGGCGCGAGCTCCGGGAGCTCGTCCAGACCGCGCAGGCCCATCCGCTCCAGGAAGTAGTTCGTCGTCGTGTACAGGATCGCACCTGTTTCGGGTTCCGTGCCCGCCTCCTCGACCAGACCGCGCTGCAGCAGGGTGCGCATGACCCCGTCGCAGTTCACTCCGCGTACTGCGGAGACCCTGCTGCGGCTGACCGGCTGGCGGTAGGCGACCACGGCGAGGGTCTCCAGGGCGGCCTGGGTGAGCCGGGCCTGCTGGCCGTCCAGGACGAAGCCCTCGACGGCCGCGGCGTACTCGGGGCGGCTGTAGAAGCGCCAGCCGCCGGCGACGAGCCGCAGCTCGAAGCCGCGCCCCTGGACGGTGTACTCGTCGGCCAACGCGTGCAACGCGTCCGCGACCTGGCGTCTCGGCCGTTCCAGTGTCTTCGCCAGGTGCTCCTCGGTCACAGGCTCGTCCACGACCATGAGGACCGCCTCCAGGGCGGGCTTGAGGTCGAGGTCCGCGACGGTGCGCAGCCCCGCGGGAACGTCGGTCGTGTCCTCGCTCACGCCTTCTCCTCCTTCGGTCGCTCCTCCGCCCGCTCCCTCGGCTGCTCGGGCGGCCGGTCGAACTCGTCGGTGACGGTGGGGGTGACGTCCCCGGCACCGCCGGTCCAGCGCACGGTCAGCTCGGCGAGCGCGGTCTCCTGCTCGAGGGCGACGGCCTTCTCCCGGTACAGCTCCAGGAGCGCGAGGAAGCGGGCGACGACGGTCAGCGTGTCGTCTGTGTCCTCGATCAGCTTCCGGAAACTGACCTCGCCGAGTTCCTTCAGCCGCGCGACGACGATCCCGGCCTGCTCCTGCACGCTGACCAGCGGCGCGTGGATGTGGTCGACGTACACCTGCGGCCTGGGCCTGGGCTGCATCGCCTTGACGGCGAGCCTGGCGAACCCCTCCGCGCCGATGTTGATGACGACCTCGGGCAGCAGCTCGGCGTGGTGCGGCTCGAGCCCCACGGTCCGGGGGTGGCGCCGGGCTTCCTGGTCGAGCCGCCCGTCGAAGATCTCCGCGATCCGTTTGTACGCCCGGTACTGGAGCAGGCGGGCGAACAGCAGGTCCCGGGCCTCCAGCAGGGCGAGGTCCGCCTCGTCCTCCACCTCGGCGGCGGGCAGCAGGCGTGCCGCCTTGAGATCGAGCAGGGTGGCCGCCACGACCAGGAACTCGGTCGTCTCGTCCAGGTCCCAGTCCGGCCCCAGCGCCCGGATGTACGCCATGAACTCGTCGGTCACCCGGGACAGCGCGACCTCGGTGACGTCCAGCTTGTGCTTCGAGATCAGCTGGAGCAGCAGGTCGAACGGTCCCTCGAAGTTCGACAGCCGGACCTTGAACCTGCCGTCGCCCTCCTCGGCGCCTTCGGTGCCTCCGGCACCCTCAGCCCCCTCGGTCCCCTCACCCGTCCCGGGACCCCCAGGTGCCGGCTCGGGCGGCCGCCCGACGTCCGGTGCGCCCTCCGGGGCCGCCGGAGCGGGGGCGGAAGCCGGAACCGGAGCCTGGGCCTCAATGGGAGGCACGGTCCTCGGTCCCGGTCCCTCGGCCCCCGCCTCCGCGGGTGGGGTCACCGGCGGCGCGGCCCCCGGCCCCCGCCCCAGCGCGCGCCGGCGGCCGGGCCGCGGGCCGTGGCCGGTGGCGGGGGTGTCGTTCGAGGTCATGGCCCCCGCAGGCTACCGCTACCGTCCCCGCAGGCGCCGTACGAGGATGCTGGCGTCTCCTCGGGACTCCAGGTCGGCGAGGACCACGGCGACCGCCTCGCGGACGATCCGGCCCCGGTCGACGGCCAGTCCGTGCTCGCCCCGGAGCACCAGACGGGCGTGCTCGAGGTCCATGAGCTCCTCGGCGGACACGTACACCGTGATCTTCTCGTCGTGCCGCTCACGTCCACTGGGCCGTCGCGCCGCCGGCCTTCCGCGCTTGCTCGGGGGCGCCTCGGCGGCCGTGCCGACGGAACCGGCCGAACCCGCGGAACCCGTCGCCTCCTGCTGCGCCCCCCGCCGTCGCGCGGCACGCTCCGGCGCGGCGCGGCTGCGGGACTCGCCGGCTCCGGCCGGCTCGGCGTCCGTGGCGACGTGCTCGGCACCCTCGCCGTCGCCGCCCTGCGCGGGCACCGACTGCGGAGTGTCGTCCTGGGCCGCGGCCGCGCCGCCCTCCCCCGCGGGAGCGGGGACCCGGGCCTCGCCGCCCGCCTGGCGCCTCGGCGTGGACGCCTGGAGCGCCATCCCCCCTGTCGTACGGAAGAGTTCGTCGGCCCCCGGCAGACTCACTCGGCGTGACACCGGGCGAGCACCTCCCTGGCAAGCTGGCGATAGGCGGCGGCACCGACGGAGTTGGACGCGTACGTGGTGATCGGCTCACCGGCGACGGTCGTCTCCGGGAAGCGGACCGTACGCCCGATGACCGTGTGGTAGACGTGGTCGTCGAACGCCTCGACGACGCGCGCGAGCACCTCACGACTGTGCACCGTGCGCGAGTCGTACATCGTGGCGAGGATCCCGTCGAGCTCCAGCTCGGGGTTGAGCCGTTCCTGGACCTTCTCGATGGTCTCGGTGAGCAGCGCCACACCGCGCAGGGCGAAGAACTCGCACTCCAGCGGCACGATCACCTTGTGCGCGGCCGTCAGCGCGTTGACCGTGAGCAGGCCGAGCGAGGGCTGGCAGTCGATCACGATGTAGTCGTAGTCGTCCAGGAGCGGCTTCAGCGCGCGCTGCAGCGTCGACTCGCGGGCGACCTCGGAGACGAGTTGGACCTCGGCCGCCGACAGGTCGATGTTGCTGGGCAGCAGGTCCATGTTGGGGACCGCCGTCTTCAGCAGCACCTCGTCGGCCGCCATGCCCCGCTCCATGAGCAGGTTGTAGACGGTGAGGTCGAGTTCCATCGGGTTGACGCCGAGTCCGACCGACAGCGCGCCCTGCGGGTCGAAGTCGACGAGCAGCACCCGGCGGCCGTACTCGGCGAGCGCGGCACCCAGGTTGATGGTCGACGTCGTCTTGCCGACGCCGCCCTTCTGGTTGCACATCGCGATGATCTTCGCGGGGCCGTGGTCGGTCAGCGGGCCCGGGATCGGGAAGTACGGCAGCGGGCGGCCGGTCGGGCCGACGCGCTCGCGGCGCTGGCGGGCAGCGTCGGGCGCGAGGGTGGCCGCGTACTCGGGATCCGGCTCGTACTCGGCGTCGGGGTCGTAGAAATGCCCCTCGGGCAGTTCGTCGTAGTCGGCGAGTTGGTTGTGGGGCGCGCCACTTCCGTCGCCGGCCATGGCGTTCACGTGATGGCCATCCATGCTCGGGTGTGCAGTGAGAGTCGCCTGCTGACTCTGTTGGGCTGCGAAGGTGTGCACGGCGACGGAGCCGACAGCAGCGAACCCCGCGGGACCCCGGTCCCGTGCAGGCATTCCTGGTTGACCACCCCCGGGAGTAAATGTCGACTCATTCACAAGTCGTCTTACCTCCTTGGTGACCAGGAAACTTCTAGACAGGTCAGCGTGGCATCATGCCGACGGTTGGCGACTCTATGGCGTGTCGGCGGTCCGCAGCAACACAATCCACCGGACCCGGCCCGATGTGTCGACAATGGAACATCCCTCTGTCAAGGGCGTACGACCGTCGCACGGCAGGTTTCACCGGTGTGCGAATCGGTGGAAGCGTTACGTTCGAGGCGAGTTGTCCTGGATCCGTGAAGTGACCATACACACATCTTGCCGGACCTGACGGGCAAGGCCGGGCCGAGTCGGCCGCGTTGACGAAGGAAGTTGACGTATCGCCTTTGTCGGTGGGTGACTTGGTCGACTTGACGCCCGGAGGCCGCCTGCCGCCGCCTCCCGCGGGTTCAGTCGAGCAGCGCGGCGACCTCCACGTGGGCCAGGCCGTGGGCTTCGGCGACCTCCTGGTACACGACCTTGCCGTCATGCGTGTTGAGGCCCTTGGCGAGCGCGGGGTCGTGGCGCAGCGCCTCCGCCCAGCCGCGGTCGGCGAGTTCGACGACGTAGGGCAGCGTGGCGTTGGTGAGGGCGTACGTGGAGGTGTTGGGCACCGCGCCGGGCATGTTGGCGACGCAGTAGAAGACCGATTCGTGGACCGTGAAGGTCGGCTCGGTGTGCGTGGTCGGGCGGGAGTCCTCGAAGCAGCCGCCCTGATCGATCGCGATGTCGACAAGGACACTTCCGGCCTTCATCCGTGAGACGAGGTCGTTGGTGACCAGCTTCGGCGCCTTGGCGCCGGGAATCAGCACCGCGCCGATCACCAGATCGGCCTCCAGACAGGCCTTCTCCAGCTGGAGGGCGTTGGAGACGACGGTCTGGATCCTCGTGCCGAAGACCCGGTCGGCCTCACGGAGTTTGTTGATGTCCTTGTCGAGCAGGGTCACGTGGAACCCCATGCCGACGGCGATCTGCGCGGCGCTCCAGCCGGAGACTCCTCCGCCGATGACGACGGCCCGGGCGGCCGGCACCCCGGGGACACCGCCGGGCAGCACGCCGCGGCCGCCGCCGGCCCGCATCAGGTGGTAGGCGCCGACCTGGGCGGACAGTCTCCCCGCGACCTCGGACATGGGCGCGAGCAGCGGCAAAGCGCGGCCGGGCAGCTCGACCGTCTCGTAGGCGATCGCGGTGGTGCCGGACGCCAGCAGCGCGTCCGTGCACTCCCTGGAGGCGGCCAGGTGCAGGTAGGTGAAGAGCGTCTGGTCCTTGCGCAGCCGGTGGTACTCCGCGGCGACCGGTTCCTTGACCTTCAGCAGCAGGTCGGCGGCGGCCCAGACCTCGTCGGCGGTGTCCAGCGTCTGCCCTCCCGCGGCGATGTACTCGCCGTCCGGGATCGAGGAGCCGACGCCTGCGCCGCGCTCGATGACGACCTGGTGGCCGTGGCGCACCAGCTCGTGCACGCCGGCGGGGGTGATGGCCACCCGGAACTCGTTGTCCTTGACCTCGCGGGGGATGCCGACCTTCACATCGATCACGGTCCTCGGTTCGCAGGGTATGAGGTATCACTACCCATACCCGGGCACACGGGCGCACGCCCGGAGACCGCTGAAGACAGCGCCGCAGCGCCATCTCGACGAAGGCTCTCCCCCTGTCCGGCCTTGCGAAGCATCAGCCTTCCGCAGGGACACCACGGATTTCGCAGGCACCGCCTCCTTGTTCCGGGTCGATGCCGGATGCCTGGGACGCCTCGGCCTCCTCCTGCAGCATCCGCTCTGCCGTTTCCCGGTGCAGCGCGGCCGACGCGGGGTCGCCGAGGTGCTCGAAGGTGTCGGCGAGCCGCAGGTGCAGCGCCGCCTGCAGCCGGGTGTCCTCGGCCCGCCGGGCCCACTCCACCGCCTCCCGGCAGGTGCGCAGCGACTCCTCGGGCCGGCCCGCGTACTCCTGGACCCGGGCCAGTTCGCTCAGCGCCCGCGCCTGGGCGGCCACCTCACCGCTCTTGCGGTACCCGGCGACCGCCGCCCGCCAGTTCCGCAGCGCCTCGCCGTAGCGGCCGACGTAGGTGTGGGCTGCGGCGATCCGGCCGTAGAGGCGGGCGGCGTCCGCGCGCTCGTCCCGGGCGAGCCGCTCGGCGAGGGCCCGCCCGAACCAGTCGGCGGCCCGGTCGAAGTCCCCGAGCTCCAGATGGGCGCCTCCCACGGATTCCATCGCGCGGCCGGTCGCGTACGGGTCGTTCGCCGCGCGTCCGGCGTCCAGCGCGGCCCGGTAGCGCGCCAGCGCGTCGGCCGTGCGGCCGCTCCGGGCGTCGAGGTCGCCGAGGTTCAGCAGGGCCGCGGCCTTCTCACGGGGCAGTTCCCGGCGCTCGGCCACGTCGAGGACGAGGTGGTGGATGCCGTACAGGTCGCTCGCGGCGGCCTGGGTGCCGAAGTGGGCCACCATGGCGCGCACCAGCTGCGACATCAGGCGGCGGGCCAGGGTGTCCAGCGTCCCGTCGGCGACCGCGAGCCGGGCCGAGGCCAGCAGGGCGGGCCTGCGGGCACGCAGCCAGTCGGCGGCGTCCCGGGGGGTGGCGAAGCGCAGGGAGCGCGGCGTCCCGAGCAGTCTCTCGCGTGCCTGAGGGCTGTCGGTCTCGGTGATGGCCCTGCACGACTGGAGCAGCCGCACGGTCCGCTCCAGCATGCGGGCGCGGGCCAGCTGGAGCTCCCCCGGCCGTTCGTGGGTCTCGGCGAGACCGCGCAGCAGGGGGTGCAGGCAGCAGGGCACCTCGTACTGCGGCAACGACGCCCCCGCCGGGTGCAGCAGACCCACGGAGACGAAGTCGTCCAGGGTGGAGCGTGCACTGCCCACCGAGCAGCCGGCGAGCGCGGAGGCGGTGTGCGGGTCGACCAGGCCGGCCGGGGCGAGGCTCAGCAGGCGCAGGATCCGGGCGGCGGGTGCGGGCAGTTCGGCGTGCACGAGGTGGAGGACACGGCTGACCGCGGTGCCCGCGGTGCCGTTGTCGGGGTCGGCGTGCAACTGCCTGGCGAGGTCGGCGACGGCGGCCTTGGGCCGGGCGGCGAGCCAGCCGCCGGCCAGTACCAGGGCGGCCGGCTGTCCCTGGCACTGTTCGGCCAGGCCTTCCGCGGCCCGGGGGTCGACGGTGATACGGACCGAGCCGGTGGACCGGGACAGCAGTTCCACGGCGGACTTGGTGTCGAGGCCGCCGAGGGTGCACGGGCGGACGTCGGAGATGCCGGTCAGCGGACCCTCCGAGACGGCGACCACCAGGCAGTCGGGGCTGTCCGGCAGCAGGGCGTCGACCTGCTCGGCGTCGACCGCGTCGTCCAGCAGGAGCAGGACCCGGCGGCCGGCGAGGGCGGCCCGCAGCGCCTCGACGAGATCGTCCTCGGCGGCGCCGGCCGGGGCGGGCGCGTCGAGCGCGTCGAGCAGTTCGCGCGCGGAGCGCTCGACGGGCACGCGCGTGCCGTCGGTTTCGCTCAGCCGGGCGCGCAGCACCCCGTCGGGGTACCGGTCGGCGACCTGGCGCACGAGCTCCTCACCGAGAGCCGTACGGCCCGAGCCCGGCCGGCCGGCGATGAGCAGCACGCGCGCGCGGGGAGCCTTGCGGCCGGAGAGGGTGTCCAGTCCCGCACGCTCGATGTCGGCGCGCAGTTCCTTCAACTCCCTGGTACGACCCAGGAATCGGTCACCCACGGTGACGCCCTGGGAAAGCCGTGCACCGTCCGTGTCCACCGCCTGATCCGTCACGGGCCACACTCCCGTCCCACCGCACGCGCAAGCCCGCCGGGACTCCGGATCGGGCGTTTTCCAGAGCCTAGTTCACGCTCTGCTACGTTCCGTGTGGAGCGTGGCGAACGCGTCCCCCGATCGGATCAGCCGATGGTCACATTGCAAAGTGCGGGGTGACCGGGCGGTTCAGGCCTCGAACGGGCGCGCCGGCCACGGCGCCTCGGCGGGGCGCAGCGCGTCGAGCCCGTCCCCGCCCCGTGCGGCGACGAGCGAGAGGACGCCCACCACCAGGCAGTTGTTGTGCAGTTCACCGGCCAGCACCTTGCGGACCAGGTCCGCGGCGGGCACCCGGGCCAGTTCCATGTCGGCCTCTTCGTCCTCGACCTCGAAGCGGTCGCCCTCGGCCTCGGACAGTCCGCGGGCCAGGAAGATCCGTACGGCCTCGTCGCAGCCGCCTGGGGTGGTGTAGACGTCGGTCAGCACCCGCCAGTCCTCGGCCTTGACGTGCGCCTCCTCGTAGAGCTCCCGCTGGGCGGCGCGCAGCGGGTTCTCGCCGGGCACGTCGAGCAGGCCGGCCGGGATCTCCCACAGCTTGTGGCGCACGGGGTGGCGGTACTGGCGCAGGACCAGGACGCGATCGGCGTCGTCGAGTGCGAGGACGGCCACGGAGCCCGGGTGGACCTGGTAGTCGCGGTGGACCACGGTCCCGTCGGGCATGACCACGTCGTCGGTGCGGACGGAGGTCTTGTTGCCGACGAAGGGGGTCCGGGTCGCCCGGATCTCCCACTCCTCCGGGGTGTCCTTGATCGTCATGCCCGTCCTTCCCGACGTACAGGGGTCGTGCGATTGCGGTGGGTGAGAAAAGCGGCCGGGGTGCTCACCTTTGAAGGTTCGCACCCCGGCAACCGTACAACCGGTGTGTTACTTCGAGATCTTCCGCTCGACCGCGGCCTTGACGAGACCCGCGAACAGGGGGTGCGGACGCGTCGGACGCGACCGCAGTTCCGGGTGCGCCTGGGTCGCGACCAGGTACGGGTGGACCTCGCGCGGGTATTCGACGTACTCGACGAGCTTGCCGTCCGGGGAGGTGCCGGAGAAGACGATCCCCGCCTTCTTCTCCAGCTCCGCGCGGTAGGCGTTGTTCACCTCGTAGCGGTGCCGGTGGCGCTCCTCGACGTACTCCTTGCCGTCGTACACCTCGCGCACGATCGAACCCTCGGCCAGCTTCGCCGGGTACATGCCGAGCCGCATCGTGCCGCCCAGATCGCCCTCACCCGCGACGATGTCGAGCTGCTCGGCCATGGTGGAGATGACCGGGTGGGAGGTGGCCGGGTCGAACTCGGTGGAGTTGGCGTCGGAGACGTCCGCCAGGTTGCGGGCCGCCTCGATCACGATGCACTGCAGCCCCAGGCAGAGACCGAGCAGCGGAATCCGGTTCTCGCGCGCGTAGCGGATCGCGCCGACCTTGCCGAGCACACCGCGGTCCCCGAAGCCGCCGGGGATGCAGATCGCGTCGACGTCACCGAGCTGCGCCTGGGCGCCGGCCGGGGTCTTGCAGTCGTCGGAGGCGACCCACTTGATCTTCACCCGGGCCTTGTTGGCGAAGCCGCCCGCGCGCAGCGCCTCGGTGACCGACAGGTAGGCGTCGGGCAGGTCGATGTACTTGCCGACCAGGGCCATGACGATCTCGTGGTCGGGGTTGTGGACCCGGTCGAGCAGGTCGTCCCAGGTCGTCCAGTCCACGTCCCGGAACGGCAGGTCCAGCTTGCGCACGACGTAGGCGTCCAGGCCCTCGGCGTGCACGACCTTCGGGATGTCGTAGATCGAGCGGGCGTCGGGGCAGGCGACCACGGCGGCCTCGTCGACGTCGCACATCAGCGAGATCTTCCGCTTGATCGCGGTCGGCACCTCGCGGTCGCAGCGCAGCACGATCGCGTCCGGCTGGATGCCGATGTTGCGCAGCGCGGCCACCGAGTGCTGGGTCGGCTTCGTCTTCAGCTCACCCGAGGGGCCGATGTACGGCAGGAGCGAGATGTGGACGACGAACACGTTGTCGCGGCCGACCTCGTGCCGCACCTGGCGGACGGTCTCCAGGAACGGCAGCGACTCGATGTCGCCGACCGTGCCGCCGACCTCGGTGATCACGACGTCGACCTCGTCCGTCGCCATCCGGCGGATGCGGTGCTTGATCTCGTTGGTGATGTGCGGGATGACCTGCACGGTGTCGCCCAGGTACTCGCCGCGCCGCTCCTTGGCGATCACCGTCGAGTAGACCTGGCCCGTGGTGACATTGGCGGAGCCGTCCAGGTCACGGTCGAGGAAACGCTCGTAGTGCCCGATGTCCAGGTCGGTCTCGGCGCCGTCGTTGGTGACGAACACCTCACCGTGCTGGAAGGGGTTCATCGTGCCGGGGTCGACGTTGAGGTACGGGTCGAGCTTCTGCATCACGACGCGCAGACCGCGGGCCTTGAGCAGCATGCCGAGGCTGGAGGCGGTCAGGCCCTTGCCGAGAGAGGAAGCGACACCCCCGGTGACGAAGATGTGCTTGGTCGTCGTGGATTTTGGCATGGCCAAGAGGGGGCTCCCGTGGTCGCGGTCTGGGGGTGCGGGGCGGCTGCCCGCCGGAGGTCTCCGACGGTGCCGTCGCTGCGGTTCGGGGGTGCCCTGTTCGGATTTCCCCTCCGGGGAAGGGGCACACCGGTCCACGGGCTACCAGCGTATCAGCGACGCGGGGCGATGCCGTCCGGCCACGCTCCGCGCACGTTCCGGCACAGGTCCGTCACCTTTCACAGGCCCGTCACCCGCTGCTCACCCGTTCGGCGGTGGTGCGTTGCCCGGAGCGGCACACAGACCCTCTACGTGCGTCGTATCCTGCTCGGACACCCCACCGCCGAGCCCGGCCGGCCGGACGGCACCACCCCCGCCCGTCACACCGGAACAACGAAAGCTCGTCAGTTCGTTGACTAATAATCGACGCTTTGCATTCATGGCTGAGCGACTGCTTTGCTTCGTCGCTCAACGACGCATTACGCACTTCACCATTCACTGTCCCCTTGACCGCACTAGCGACAGCCCCCTCGTGGGGTGACGTGGCCGTTCGACTGGAGTTGCACGTGGCCGGGCGCATCGAAGACTACGCACTCATCGGAGACATGCAGACCGCCGCCCTGGTCTGCCGGGACGGCACAGTCGACTGGCTGTGCCTGCCCCGCTTCGACTCGCACGCCATCTTCGCCGGCCTACTGGGCACCGAAGAACACGGCTTCTGGCGGATCGGCCCGGCGCACGCCCCCGACGCCCCGCCGCCGGCCGCGACCCGGCGCGGCTACCGCGGCGACTCGCTGGTCCTGGAGTCGGAGTGGGACACCGGGCACGGCACGGTCCGGGTGATCGATTTCATGCCCCCGCGCGACGGCGCCCCGCAGCTCATCCGCATCGTGGAGGGCGTCTCGGGCCAGGTGCCGATGCGTTCGGCGCTCCGGATGCGCTTCTCCTACGGCCGGGTGGTGCCGTGGGTGCACCGGCACGAGGGGCGCACGGTCGCCGTCGCGGGCCCGGACTCGGTGTGGTTCGACACACCCGCCGAGACGTACGGGGAGTCACTGACGACGTACTCGGACTTCACGGTGGCGCCGGGCGACCGGATCACCTTCACCCTCTCGTGGCAGCCCTCGCACAAGGAGCCGCCGCCGCTGCCGGAGCCGGAGCAGTCGCTGGAGGCGACCGAGGAGTTCTGGCGGGAGTGGGTGGAGCACTGTACGTACCACGGCCCCTACCGCGAGGCCGTGATCCGCTCCCTGATCACGCTGAAGGCCCTCACCTACGCCCCGACCGGCGGCATCGTCGCCGCGCCCACCACCTCCCTGCCCGAGGACATCGGCGGCGTCCGCAACTGGGACTACCGCTACACCTGGCTGCGTGACGCGGCGATCACCCTGTCCTCGCTGCTGCGCACCGGCTACCGCGAGGAGGCCCGCGCCTGGCGCGAGTGGCTGCTGCGCGCGGTGGCCGGCGACCCGGAGAACCTGCAGATCATGTACGGCATCGCCGGTGAGCGCGAGCTCGGCGAGGCGGAGCTGGACTGGCTGCCCGGCTACGAGAACTCGACCCCGGTCCGGGTCGGCAACGGCGCGGCGAACCAGCTCCAGCTGGACGTGTACGGCGAGGTCACCGAGGCCCTGCACCTGGCCCACATGACGGGCCTGACACGCAACGACTACGCGTCCCTGCTCCAGGTGAAGCTGATCACCTACCTGGAGAAGCACTGGACGGAGCCGGACGAGGGCATCTGGGAGGTGCGCGGCCCGCGCCGCCACTTCGTGCACTCCAAGGTGATGGCCTGGGTCGCCGTCGACCGCACCATCAAGCTCATCGAGTCCGGTGACGCGGACGGCCCGCTGGAGCGCTGGAAGCAGCTGCGCAACGACATTCACCGGGACGTGTGCGAGAAGGGCTACGACAAGGAACGCAACACCTTCACGCAGTCGTACGGCTCCAAGGAGCTGGACGCCTCGCTGCTGCTGATCCCGCAGGTGGGCTTCCTGCCGCCGGACGACAAGCGGGTGATCGGCACCATCGAGGCGATCCAGCGTGAGCTGTCCACCCCGGACGGCTTCATCCTGCGCTACCCGACGGAGGGCTCCGACGAAGGCGTCGACGGACTGCCGGGCGACGAGGGCGCCTTCCTCGCCTGCTCGTTCTGGATGGCCGACGACCTGGCGATGATCGGCCGCGTGGACGAGGCCCGCACGCTGTTCGAGAGGCTGCTGGCCCTGCGCAACGACCTCGGCCTGCTCGCCGAGGAGTGGGACCCGGTCAACCAGCGCCAGGTCGGCAACTTCCCCCAGGCCTTCAGCCACGTCCCCCTCATCGACACGGCCCTGCGCCTGACCGCCTCGGGGGCGTACGGGGGCTGAGGAACCGCCCGACGGCCCGCGCGCCCGTGCGCGCGGGTAGCGTCCGGTGCATGGGCGGCAGCGACAGGGGCAGGGACAGCGGATACGACACGCAGGGTGCCGGGATCACCGTGCGGCAGGCGCTGGAACTGCCCGCGCTGCGCAGCGGGCTGCCCGAGGTGGTGGCCGGAGCCGACGGCCTGGGGCGCACGGTGCGCTGGGTGCACGCGGGCGAGGTGCCCAACATCGCCTCGCTGCTCAAGGGCGGGGAGCTGCTGCTGACCACCGGATACGGTCTCGGCAGCCGTCCCGCCGAGCAGCGGGCGTTCGTGCGCACGCTGGCCGAGCGGGACATCGCGGCCCTCGTCGTGGAGCTCGGCACCCGCTTCACCCGTCTGCCCGCCGCCCTGGTCGACACGGCACGGGCGGCGGGACTACCCCTGGTCCAGCTGCACCGCGAGGTGCCGTACGTGACGGTGACCGAGGAGATCCACACCGAGATCGTCAACGGCCACTACACGCTGCTGCGGCGCGCCGAGGAGGTCCACCGGCGCTGCACCGAGGCGCTGCTGGGCGGTGGGGGCGTCCCCCAGGTCCTGCGGATCCTGGCCGACGTCAGCGGCAACCCGGTGTTCCTGGAGACGACGGACGGACGGCTGCTGTACGCCGCCGGGGAGGGCCCCGAGGGCACCGACCCGCTTCAGGTCTGGGAGGGGCTGCGCGACCGGCACCAGGACGCCCCGCCGGCCGGTTCGGTGCTCGTCGACGTACCGGCCGGCGGGGCGGGCAGCGGCGGGGTGCGGGCGCGTCTGGTGCTGCTGCCGGTGCGGACGGCGCCGGAGCCGGTGCACCGCATGGCGGCCGAGCGGGCGGCAGGCCTGCTCGCGGTGGTGCTGATGCAGGCCCGTCAGGAGGAGGAGCTGGCGGCACGCGGACGCGGCGACTTCCTCGTCGACCTCTCCGAGGGCCGCGTCGCCCCGCGGGACGCGCCCGCGCAGGCGCGCGTGCTGGGTTTCAGACCGGGCACCGGCCCGCTGCTCCCGGTGGTGATGCGGCTCGATGACGTCCTGTCCCCGCAGGGCGGCGGCTGGGCGGTGCTGGCCCGCGCGGTCGCCGAGGAGCTGGCCTCGCTCGGGGTCCCCGTGCTGCTGGGTGTGCGGCCGGTGGAGGGGCGGGTGCCGCTGCTGCTCGGGCTGCGCGCGCAGACGGAACGGCCGGCGATCGCGGACCGGGTGGCGGCGGCGCTGCGCGCCGGGGCGGAGCGGGCGGGGATGACGCCGCCGGGGGCGCGGCCGCCCGTGGTGGTGGTCGGGGCGGCCGGTGACTGGGCGGCGGCGTCGGCGGGTCTGCGGCACGCGGCCCGGACCGCGAGCGCGGCGCAGGGGCTGCCGGACCGTCCCTGGTACGACGCCCGCCGCCTGGACATCGACCTGCTGATGTGGCGGCTGCGTGACCAGCCGGACCTGGCGGCCTTCGTGGACCGCGCGATCGGCCCGGTCCTGGACCACGACCGCCGCTCGCGGCCGCCGCTGCTGCCCACCCTGGAGACCTATCTGGCCCGTGCGGGCCGCAAGGCGGAGACGGCCCGCGAACTGCACCTGAACCGCCAGACGCTGTACAACCGGCTGGCCAGGATCGGGGAGTTGCTGGGCAGTGACCTCGACGACCCGCACACGGTCCTGACCCTGAGCCTGGCCCTGCGGGCACGGCGGCACGTGTCCTGACGCGGGATGTGACGTCAGAGCAACGGGCGGTGCTGCGTCAACTCGTCGTAGACACTGAGCACCTGGGCCACCGCCTCGTCCTCCGTCGGCCACCCGGCCGCCTGCCGGGTGCCCCTGGCCCTGAGTTCCTCCCGGCGCCCCGGGTCGCCCAGCAGCCGTACGACGGCGTCGGCGAGCGCACGCGCGTTGCCGGGGGAGACGAGTTCGGCGGCGTCGCCGACGAGTTCGGGCATGCCGCCGGCCCTGGTCGCGACGAGCGGCACACGCGCGTGGAGGGCCTGCTGGGCGAGCGCGGAGCGCCCCTCCCACCGGCTCGGCAGCAGCGCGAGGTCCGCGGCCTCGAGCAGCCCGGTGACGTCGTCGCGTCGTCCGATGAGCCGGACCGGCAGTTCCTCGTCCGCGATCCGCCGCTGGAGTTCACCGCGCAGCGGGCCCTCCCCCGCGACGGCGACCAGCGGCGCGGGGTCGAGGCGGCGCCACCCGTGCGCGGCGTCCAGCAGGGTGTGGTGGCCACGGCGCCGTTCGAGGGGACCGGCCGCGACCAGTAAGGGGCGGCCGACGGCGCCGAGTTCGGCACGCAGTTTGGGCCGCGCCCCGTCGGGGTCCTCCGGCTCCTCGGCCGTGCGGGGCGTGGGGAAGGCGACGGCCGCCAGCCGCGCGTCCCGCGCTCCGGTCCGGCGGGCCCGGTCGACCAGGGCGGAGGTGGTTCCGAGCACCACGGTGGCCGCCTTGACGACCCTGCGCTCCAGCAGCCGCAGGAAGTGCGCGCGGGCGCCGTCGGCGGGCGCCCGGTCGTGCCAGGTGACGATCAGCGGGGTGCGCCGGCCGCTGAGGGCGAGCACGGTCCGGAAGGAGGCGTGCAGTCCGTGCGCGTGCACCAGGTCGGCGTTCGCGCAGGCCGTCCGCAGGGCGGCCACCGAGCCGGGGTCGCTGCTGCGCGGGATGTCCACATGGCCTGCGCCGACGCCCGTGAAGTCGTGGGTGTGCTCCGCCTCGGCGGGGGCGCACACCGTGACCCGCACGCCCCGTGCGACGAGCCCCTCCGCCAGTGAGCGCACATGGGCGCTGGTGGCGGCGTTGCCACCGCCCAGCACCTGCACGGTGCGCAGCGGCGACTGGCCGTGCGGTGAGTGGCTGCTCACGGGGGTCACGTGGCCGAGCTCCTGGTTCGGGTCGGATGGTCCCGAAGAACGTACAGAAGGACCGTGCGGAGGGGGTGTACCGCACGGTCTCCTACGCGTGCTCCGTCAAGCATGCCAGGACACAAGGGGATCGCGGCGACGACGGGAGCGCCCGCCTGCACCGGACCGGACAGAAATTTCACCCACACGAGTGCGGAAAAGCCTCCCGCCGGCCGAGGCGCCGGGAGGTACGACGGCTAGCCGTCCGCGCGGGCCGTCGCCAGGAGTTCCTCCGCGTGGGCACGGGCCGTTTCGGAGTTCTCCTGGCCGGCCAGCATCCGGGACAGCTCCCGGATCCGTTCCTCCCCTTCGAGCACCTTCACACCGGACCGGGTGACCGACCCGTCGTCGGTCTTCGCCACCAGCAGCTGCCGGTCGGCGAACGCGGCCACCTGCGGCAGATGCGTGACGACCACGACCTGAGCGCTCTTCGCCAGTTTGGCGAGCCGCCGTCCGATCTCGACGGCCGCCTTGCCGCCGACACCGGCGTCGACCTCGTCGAACAGATACGTCGGCACCGGGTCCGTCCCGGCGAACACGACCTCCACGGCCAGCATCACGCGCGACAGCTCACCGCCGGACGCGCCCTTGGCGATGGGCCGGGGCGGTGCCCCGGGGTGCGGGGCCAGCAGCAGCTCGACCTCGTCCACACCCGAGGGCCCGTGGGCGACGGTGCGCCCGCCGACCTCGACGCCGTCCGGGTCGTCCGTCTGCCGGATGTCGAACGACACGCGCGCGTGCGGCATGGCGAGGGACGCCAGCTCCGCGGTGACGGCCGCCGCGAACCGCTCCGCGGCCTCGGTCCGGGCCTCCGACAGCGCCTGCGCCAGCCCTCCCAGTTCGGCGCGCAGGCCGTCCCGCTCGGCGGTGAGCTCCTCGATCCGCTCGTCGTCCCCGTCCAGTTCCGTGAGCCGCGCGGCGCTCTGCTCGGCCCAGGCCAGCACGGCGGCGACGTCCTCGCCGTACTTGCGGGTCAGCCCGGTGAGCGCGGCCCGCCGCTCCTCGACGGCCGCCAGCCGCAGCGGGTCGGCGTCCAGGTCCTCGGCGTACCCGGCGAGCTCCCCGGCCACGTCACGCAGCAGGATGCCGACCTCACCGATCCGGTCGGTGAGCGCGGCCAGCGCGGGATCGTGCGCCCGGACGGCCTCCAGGGCCCGCTGGGCGCCCGCGACGAGCGTTCCGGCGTCGACGCCCTCGGGGTCCTCCGGATTGCCGGCGAGGGCGGTGTGCGCGGCGTGCGCGGCGGACGCCAGGGCCTCGGCGTGACCGAGCCGCTCGGCCTCCTCGGCCAGCTCCACGTCCTCACCGGCGCGGGGCTCCACAGCGGCGATCTCGTCGAGCCCGAAGCGCAGCATGTCGGCCTCCTGGGCCCGCTCACGCGCGCGCGTGGTGATCTGTTCGAGCTCCGCGGCGACGGCCCGCAGCCGCTTGTACGCCCCGGTGTACTTGGCGAGCGGACCGGCGACCGCGTCGCCCGCGTACCGGTCGAGCGCCTGCCGCTGCCGGGACTGCTTCAGCAGCCCCTGCTGGTCGGTCTGCCCGTGCACGGCCACCAGGTCGTCGGCGAGTTCGGCGAGCAGCCCCACGGGCACGCTCCGCCCGCCCAGGTGCGCCCGTGAGCGCCCCTCGGCGGAGACGGTCCGGCTGATCAGCAGCGCTCCGTCGTCGAGCTCGGCCCCGGCCTCCTCGGCCCGTACGACGGCCGCGGCGCCCTCGGGCACGGCGATCCGCCCCTCGACGACCGCGTTCCTGGCACCGATCCGCACCAGCGCCGCGTCCGCCCTTCCACCCAGCAGCAGCCCGAGGCTGGTGACCACCATGGTCTTGCCCGCGCCCGTCTCACCGGTGACGGCGGTGAAGCCTGGTGACAGCTCGACCACGGCGTCGTCGATGACTCCGAGCGACCGTATCCGCATCTCCTCCAACACGTCCCAGACCTTACGAGGTTTTCCTCGCGCTGTGCGACGCCGCCCCCCGCCCGTCCGGGATCGTGGCAGGTCGTCACCCGTGAGTGGGAATCCCTCCCCGGCGGGCCCGGCCACGCACCACCTCACGGCAGGCCCTAGTGCGGAGCCCCCCGCCACCCCGAGACCGGCAGGGCGAACTTCGCGACCAGTCGGTCCGTGAACGAGGCGTGATGCAGCCGGGCCAGTCGTACCGGCACCGCGCCGCGCCGCACCTCGACCCGCGCCCCGGGCGGCAGCTCCAGGGTCCGCCGCCCGTCGCACCAGAGCACACCCGGCGGAACGTGCGGCAGGACCTCCACGGCCAGCACCGAGTCCGGCGAGGTCACCAAGGGCTTGGCGAACAGCGCGTGTGCGCTGATCGGCACCATCAGCAGCGCCTCGACCTCCGGCCACACCACGGGCCCGCCCGCGGAGAACGCGTACGCGGTGGATCCGGTCGGGGTGGCGCACACGATCCCGTCGCAGCCGAATCCGGTCACCGGCCGCCCGTCGATCTCCAGCACGACCTCCAGCATCCGCTCGGCGGACACCTTCTGCACGGCTGCCTCGTTCAGCGCCCAGTCCGTGTGCACGATGGTGCCGTTCTGGTGCACGACGACATCGACGGTCATCCGTTCCTCGACCTCGTACGCCTTGCTCACCACCCGGTCGACGACCTTGTCGAGGTCGTCCCGCTCGGCCTCGGCGAGGAACCCGACGCTGCCGAGGTTCACGCCGAGCATCGGCACCCCCGAGGCGCGGGCGAACTCCGCGCCGCGCAGCAGCGTGCCGTCACCGCCCAGCACGATCAGCAGTTCGCAGCCGTCGAGGCACTCGGGCGTGGCCTCCTTGACGGTCTCCACCTCGTCCGGCAGCGGCAGGTCCTGTGCCTCGGTCTCCAGCACCCGCACCCCGAGCCCGGAACGCAGCAGCCCCTTGACCACGAGTTCCGCACTGCGGATGGCCGCGGGGCGGCCGGTGTGGGCGAGCAGGAAAACGGTACGAACTCGATTCGGTGTCAACGCGGCCCCTCCGCCACTGCACGGTCAACGTCGGCCGGGTCCAGTTCCGGAGCCCCGGCCCGCAGCCACAGAAAGTATTCGACATTCCCCGAGGGTCCGGGCAGCGGACTCGCCGTCACGCCCTTCGCCCCCAGTCCCAGCTCCCAGGCCTTGGCGGCCACCCCCCGCACGGCGTCGGCGCGCAGTCGCGGACTGCGTACGACTCCGCCGCTGCCCAGCCGCTCCTTGCCCACCTCGAACTGCGGCTTGACCATCATCACCAGATCGGCGTCCGGCCGCGCGCACCGTGTCAGGGCGGGCAGGACCAGTCCGAGCGGGATGAAGGAAAGATCCCCCACGACAAGATCCACAGGCTCCCCATCGATTGCTTCAAGCGTCAACTCCCGTACGTTCGTACGGTCCTTGACGGTGACGCGTTCATCGTTTCGGAGAGACCACGCGAGTTGTCCGTATCCGACGTCCACGGCGACCACGTGCGCGGCCCCGGCCCGCAGCAGGACGTCGGTGAAGCCCCCGGTCGAGGCGCCGGCGTCCAGCGCCCGCCGCCCCTCGACGACCAGCCCTGCGGGCACGAAGGCCTCGAGGGCGCCGGCGAGCTTGTGGCCGCCGCGCGACACGTAGTCCGGGTCGCCGGCGTCCTCGGCGACGAGGATCGCGGCGGCGGTCTCCACCTGCGTGGCGGGCTTGGTCGCGACGGTCTTTCCGACACTGACCCGCCCGGCGGCGATCAGCTGGCCGGCGTGTTCCCGCGAGCGCGCGAGCTTCCGGCGGACCAGCTCCGCGTCGAGACGGCGGCGTGCGACTCCTGCCACGTTCGGTTCAGCTCCCCTGTAGGTGCGGCGAATGGGACCCGTGACCCGAAGGACCCCGTTGAGGGGCGGTGGCCGGGTGACGGGCGGGAGCCGGAGGCCCCGGGCGGGCGTCGAGCGCGGTGAGCGCGTCGCGCAGCCCCCGGTGCACATCTTCGTACACCTCGACATGGCCGTCCGTGGTGAGGTGGTCGGCGTCGGCCAGCCGCTCCAGGCGCGCGTCCACCTCGGCGTTCCCGGTGGGGGTGCGGGGCACGTCCAGGGGTGCGGGGGCGGCGGGGGCGTACTCGGGCCCGGTGCGGGGGGCGACGTCCTCGACCGGTGGTACGGCGTGCTCCACCCGCGGGGGCGGCTGCTGCGCGCCCCCCGGCTGGGGTACTGCGTCGTTCATGCCCCGACGCTACCGCGAACCACTGGGGTACCGTCGTCCGCGATGGCCACGATCGAGGAGTGCCGCGCCGCACTCACCAGACTTTCGGACAGCATGCGGCACGCCGAGGGCGACGTCCGCGCGGCGGCGGCGATGGACCGCTCCGTCAGCTGTCACATCACCGACCTGGACGTGACCTTCGTCGGCCGCCTCACCGGCGGACGGATCGAGGTGCACGACACCCTCGAGGGCCCTCCGCTCGAGAAGGCCCAGCTCAGGCTCGCCATGAAGGGGGACGACCTGCTGGCCCTGGTCGACGGCGAACTGCACTTCGCCAGGGCCTGGGCTGCGGGCCGGGTGAGACTGGAGGCGGGTCTGCGCGACCTGTTCCACCTCAGGAAGCTTCTCTGACGCCCACCTTCTCCTGCCGGTCCGCGGTCCGCCCGGTTCCGGCCGCGACGCGCGCCTTGCGGGCCGCCGGCACGATCAGGGGCGTTCCCGTCTCGGGGTCGTCGATGACCTGGCAGCTCAGCCCGAAGACCTGCTCGACCAGTCCGGCGGTGACGATCTCCTTCGGCGCGCCCTGCGCGATGACCTTCCCTCCGCGCAGGGCGATGAGGTGGGTGGCGTACCGGGCGGCGTGGTTGAGGTCGTGCAGGACGGCGACGAGGGTGCGTCCCTGCTCCTCGTGCAGTTCCGCGCACAGGTCGAGTACGTCGATCTGGTGCTGGATGTCCAGGTAGGTCGTCGGCTCGTCCAGGAGCAGCAGCGGGGTCTCCTGGGCGAGCGCCATGGCGATCCACACGCGCTGGCGCTGCCCGCCGGAGAGCTCGTCGACATGGCGTTCGCCGAGGTCCGCGATGCCGGTCCGGGCCATCGACTCCTGGACGACCCGCTCGTCCTCGGCCGACCACTGGCGCAGGATGCCCTGGTGCGGGTACCGGCCCCGGCCCACCAGGTCGGCGACGGTGATCCCGTCGGGCGCGATCGACGACTGGGGCAGCAGTCCGAGGGTGCGGGCGAGCTTCTTCGCGGGCATCGACTGGATGACCTGGCCGTCCAGCAGCACCCGCCCCTGACTGGGCTTCAGCATGCGCGACAGCGCCCGCAGGAGCGTCGACTTGCCGCAGGCGTTCGGGCCGACGATCACGGTGAAGGAGTTGTCCGGTATCTCCACCGACAACTGCTCGGCGATGACCCGCTGGTCGTAGGCGAGGGTGACGTCCTCGGCGGACAGTCGGTTCACGGTGCTCCTTCGGTTGTTCCGTCCGCCGCCGGCGGTGGTGGGGTTCCTGGCGCTCCCGGCGCTCATATCCGGCCCGCCTTGCGCTCGGTGACCAGCAGCCACAGCAGGTAGACGCCGCCGAGCACCCCGGTGACCACGCCCACGGGCAACTGCTCGGCGCCGAAGGCCCGCTGCGAGATCCAGTCGGCGCTCACCAGCAGGGCGGCGCCCATGCACATCGACGCCACCAGGTTGGGTCCGGGCGAACGGGTCAGGCGCCGGGCGAGCTGCGGCGCGGTGAGCGCGACGAAGCCGACCGGCCCGGAGGCGGCGGTCGCGGACGCGGTGAGCAGTACGGCGGACAGCATCAGCAGCAGCCGTACGCGCTCCACCCGGACCCCGAGGGCGTACGAGATGTCGTCGCCCATCTCCATCATCCTGAGCCCGCGGGAGTTGGCGAGGACCAGCGGTACGAGGATGACGCACAGCGCGAGCAGGGGCCAGACCTGGTCCCAGTCACGGCCGTCGAGGGAGCCGGTCATCCACACCACCGCACGGGCCGCGTCGACGATGTCGGACTTGGTGAGCAGATAGCCGTTGACCGCGGTGACGATCGCGGAGACACCGATACCGACCAGGACCAGCCGGTATCCGTGCACGCCCCGCTTCCAGGCGAGCACATAGATGGCGAACCCGGTCACCAGTCCGCCGATCAGCGCACCGACGGCGACCTGGTTGGCGGTCCCGGAGAACAGCACGATCATCACGAGCGCGCCGGCCGTGGCGCCCTGGCCGAGGCCGAGGACGTCCGGACTGCCCAAGGGGTTGCGGGAGATGGACTGGAACAGCGCGCCGCCGAGCCCGAGCGAGACGCCGACCAGCAGCCCGACCAGTACCCGGGGCAGCCGCAGTTCGGTGACGATGAACTCCCGGCCCGGGTCGCCCTCGCCCAGCAGGGTCCGGATCACGTCGGCGGCCGGTATCGGGAAGTCGCCGGTGCCGATCAGCACCACGCTCGCGGTGAGCGCCACGAGCAGGAGCAGGACGGCGACGACGAGGGCCCGCACGTCCACCCGGAACGAGAGGCCGCCCGGCGTCCGCACAGCACGGTTGGTCTTCACAGCTGGGCCGTCCTCCGCCGTCGTAC
Source organism: Streptomyces sp. NWU339 (assembly GCF_003143855.1). Taxonomy (GTDB): domain Bacteria; phylum Actinomycetota; class Actinomycetes; order Streptomycetales; family Streptomycetaceae; genus Streptomyces. Next base: position 6,074 of record NZ_QFRK01000050.1, on the reverse strand, counting down.
GAGAAAGATGAAGACCGGGCCGCCGATGATCGCGGTGACGATGCCGACCTGGAGTTCCGCGGGCCGGGCCAGCACACGGCCGAGGACATCGGCGCCGAGCAGCAGCACCGGTGACAGGACCGCCGCGTACGGCAGGATCCAGCGCAGGTCGGGTCCGGTGAACGAGCGCACGACGTGCGGCACCATCAGACCCACGAAGACGATCGGCCCGCAGGCGGCCGTCGCGGCCCCGCACAGCACGGTCGCGGCGAGCATGGCCAGCGCCCGCGTGCGGTTCAGGTTGGCGCCGAGGGCCCTGGCGGTGTCGTCGCCCATGGCCATGGCGTTCAGCGGCCGGGCGAGCAGCAGCGCCAGCACGAACCCGACCAGCAGGAACGGCAGTACCTGCCGGATGACCGAGCCGCTCGCCGAGGACAGCGACCCGACCGTCCAGAAGCGCATCCTCCCCAGGGCCGCCTCGTCCAGGATCATCACCGCCTGGAGGTAGCCGAACAGCGCCGCGGTGATCGCGGTGCCGGCCAGCACCAGGCGCACCGGGGTCGCGCCCCGGCTGCCGCCGAGGAACCACACCAGGGCACCGACCGCGGCCGCCCCGCAGAACGCGAACCACACATAGCCCGACAGCGACGTGACGCCGAAGAAGGTGATGGCCGTGACGACTGCCGCCGACGCGCCCGCGTTGATGCCGAGCAGTCCCGGATCGGCGAGCGGATTGCGGGTGAGCGCCTGCAGCACCGCCCCCGCCAGGCCGAGCGCGGCGCCGGCCAGCGCGCCGAGCAGGGTCCGTGACAGCCGGTCGGCGACGACGACGTCACCGTAGGTGCCCGTTTCCTCGAACAAGCCGTGCCAGACCTGTTCCATGGACAGGCCCTTCGCCCCGATCGCGATACTCGCCAAGGCGATGACCACCAGGATCGCGGCGGAGAGGAACAGACCGAGAACGCGTAGCATCGCCCGGCGGTTCGGGGGCGCGGGGGCAATGTCCGCGCGCGGTTCGGGAGGGCTGTCGACCAACACGCAGTTAGGTTAGCCTACCCTCCCAAGCGATCACGATTCTGAGGTTCTGAGGTGCTGAGGTGCTGAGATCGAGGGTGCCTCACAAACCCAGCCGGGCCAGTGCCTTCGCTCCGTCCAACGCGCACACGCCGTCGCCCGCCGCTGTCCACGCCGCCGCGCACAACGCCCGCAGCCCGTCCAGAGCTGCGCCGCCCCCGTCCAACGTCAGGGCCCCGCCGTCCGCTGCCGCCGTCCAGCCACCGCACCGGAATCCGCCGTCGCCGTCCGCCGCGGTCACCTCCGGCTGCCCGGTGAGCATCCCGCGCAGGTCGGCGTCGACGTAGGTCGGCCGGTGCTGCGGCGGCGCGGCCAGCAGCTGCGCCCCGTCGGTCACCCCGGTCAGCACCAGCAGCGAATCCACCCCACCGTTGAACGCGCCCTCGATGTCCGTGTCCAGCCGGTCTCCCACCACCAGGGGCCGTTCGGCGCCCGTACGCAGAATCGTCTCCCGGTGCATCGGCGGCAGCGGCTTGCCCGCCACCTGCGGCTCGGCACCCGTGGCGATGCGCACGACCTCCACCGCCGCGCCGTTGCCCGGGGCGATGCCCCGCCCGCTGGGGATCGTCAGATCCGTGTTGGACGCGAACCACGGCACCCCGCGCGCGATCGCGTAACTCGCCTCCCCGAACCGGCCCCACGGGAAGTCCGGCCCGCCGTACCCCTGTGCCACCGCGACCGGATCGTCGTCCGCCGATTCCACGGGCACCAGGCCGCGCTCACCCAGCGCCACCCGCAGGCCCTCGCCGCCGATCACCAACACCCTGGCCCCCTGCGGCACCTGCTCGCTGATCAGCCGCGCGACCGCCTGCGCCGATGTGATCACGTCCCCGGCGTCCGTCGGTATCCCCAGCTCCGTCAGATGCGCGGCCACCGTGTCCGGAGTACGCAGGGCGTTGTTCGTCACGTACGCCAGGTGCATGCCTCCCTCGCGAGCCGTGGCCAGCGAGTCGACCGCATGGACGATCGCCTCCCCACCCGCGTACACCACACCGTCGAGGTCGAGCAGCGCCGTGTCGTACGCCTCGCTCAGGGCCTGCCCACTGCCCCCGGGCCTCGTCCTGACGCTCCGGCTCATTTCGCATCGCTCCTCGTTCGACGGCTTTCCCCCGATCATCCCTCATGCCACCGGCCCCGTACGATGCCCTGATGAAGACTGCAGGCCCCTCGGAAGCAAAGGCGCGCCGAGGCCTGGAACTCACTCCGTTCCAAGGCCTTCGCTACGATCCCGACCGGGTCGGCAGCCTGGCCGCCGTGACATCCCCGCCGTACGACGTCGTCGTCCGCCCCGACGGTCTGCACCACCTGCAGTCCGCCGACCCCTACAACATCGTCCGGCTGATCCTGCCCGAGGCCGACACCCCCGAGGCCCGCAACGCCCAGGCCGCCGACACCCTGAACCGCTGGCGCGCCGAGGGCGTCCTGGCCACGGACCCCGAACCCTGCCTGTACGTCTACGAACAACGCGACGGCAACGGCCTGCTGCAACGCGGGATCATCGGCGCCCTGCGCGTCTCGGACCCCGACGAGCGGCTGGTCCTGCCGCACGAGGACGTCATGCCGCACGTCGTCGCCGACCGCGCGGCCCTGATGCTGGCCACGTCCGCGAACCTCGAGCCCCTGTTGCTGAGCTATCCCGGCGACGGTTCGACCGATGCCACCGCCGACCTGATCGAGCGCACGGCCAGGACCTCTCCCCTCCTCACGACCACCACGGAGGACGGCTTCTGTCACCGGCTGTGGTCCCTCACCGACCCCGCCGACCTGGCCACGGTCCGGACCGACCTGGCCGGCCAGCAGGCCCTCATCGCCGACGGCCACCACCGCTGGGCGACCTACCGCCGGCTCCGCGCGGAGCACCCCTCCCCCAGTCCCTGGGACGACGGCCTGGTGCTCCTGGTCGACACGGCCCGGTACCCGCTGCGGGTCCGCGCGATCCATCGCCTGCTGCACGGCCTGCCCGTCGCGGACGCGCTGGCCGCCCTCGACGGTCTGTTCCGGGTCCGCCGCGTGGACGCCCCGTTGTCGGACGCCATGGAGGTACTGGCCGAGGCGGCCGGCGCGGGCAACGCCTTCCTGCTGGCCGGTGACGGCACCTTCCACCTCGTCGACCGCCCGGACCCTGATCTGCTGGCCCGCACCGTCCCCGGCGACCGCCCGGCGGCCTGGCGCACCCTGGACGCCACGGTCCTGCACTCCACGCTCCTGAAGCAGGTGTGGCGCATCCCCGAGGACTCCCCGGCCCATATCGCCTACATCCACGACACGGCCGCGACCGTCGAGAAGGCGGAACGCGACGGCGGTACGGCGGTACTGCTGCACCCGGTCCGCGAGGAGGTCGTCCGCGACCTCGCCCGCCAGGGCGTGACGATGCCCCGCAAGTCGACGTCCTTCGGGCCCAAGCCGGCGTCGGGACTGGTACTGCGCGCGTTCTGACGGGGGGCGCAGAAAACGCGGAAAGCAGGAAGCGGAAAGCAGGAAGGGGTGGGATTCCCGGTCGGGTGAACCGGAAATCCCACCCCTTCGTCCTGCTTCACAGGCCTGAGCCGTCAATCCTTGTCGACGTCGCTCTCGTCCCTGCCCTCCGAGGCGTCGGAGTCGGCGTCGATGTCGTCACTCTCGTCGTCGAGCGCGTCCATGAACTCCACGCCGTCCAGTTCGGCCAGCCGGTCCGAAGCGTCCGTGCTGCCGTCCCGGTCAGCCTCCACGGCCTTCGCGAACCACTCCCGTGCCTCACCGGCCCGTCCGGCGGCGAGAAGCGCATCGGCGTACGCGTACCTCAGCCGCGCGGTCCACGGCTGCACGGAGTGGGACGCGAGCTCGGAGCTCTGCAGCGTCACGATGGCGGCGTCCAGCTGCCCCATGTCACGCCGAGCTCCGGCCGCGACGAGCCGCATCTCGACCTGCCCGGCCTTGTCGAGCTTCTGCACTTCGGGAGCACCGGCCATGTCCAGTGCCTTCTCCGGCCGTCCGATCCCACGTTCGCAGTCGGCCATGAGAGGCCACAGCTCCGCGGTCCCCGTCATCCGCCGCGCCGCCCGGAACTCGGCAAGCGCCTCGGAGTACTTCTGGTTGGCGTAGGCGGCGAAGCCTGCGGCTTCCCGTACGGCGGCGACACGCGACGCCAGCCGCAGAGCCACCCTGGAGTAGTCGTAGGCGCCCCCGGGGTCCTCGTCGATCAGCCGGGCGACCATCACCAGGTTCTTGGCGACATCCTCCGCGAGGGTCTTGGGCAGGCTCTGCAGCTCCTGCCGTACGTCCTTGTCGATCTCCTCACCCGTGACGTCCTCGGGGATCGGCAGCCGCTTGATGGGCTCGCGGTCCCGGTCGCGCTCCTCACGGAACCGGCCGCCTCCGTGCCGGTCGTCGCGCCCGCGGAACCCGCCCGGTCGCCCACCCCGGTCATCCCGACGCGGCCCACGCCCACGGTCGTCACGGTCTCGGTCCTCGCGGCCCCGGAAGCCGCCCCGCTCGCCGCCACGGCTGTCATCACGCCGACCGTAACCCCGGTCGGCACCGCGACTGTCCTCGCGGCCCCGGTAACCGCCCCGGTCACCGCCACGGCTGTCGTCACGGCCTCGGAAACCGCCCCGCTCGCCACGCTCGTCACGCCGCCGGCCATCACGCCGGTCATCACGCCGGTCATCTCGTCGCCCGTAACCCCGGTCGTCGTCGCGACGGAAGCCGGAACGCTCGCGGTCACCGTCACGGCGGTCGTCCCGGCCTCGGTAACCGCCACGCTCACCACCGCGGCTGTCATCCCGACGGAAACCGCCCCGATCACCACGGTCGTCACGACGGAAACCACCACGGTCCCGGTCATCACGATCGTCACGACGGAAACCACCACGGTCCCGATCGTCACGATCGTCACGACGGAAACCACCACGGTCCCGATCGTCACGATCGTCACGACGGAAACCACCACGGTCCCGATCGTCACGATCGTCACGACGGAAACCACCACGATCGTCACGCCCGCGGAAACCGCCCCGGTCGCCACGGTTGTCGTCGCGACGGTAACCGCCCCGGTCACCGCCACGGCTGTCGTCACGGCCTCGGAAACCGCCCCGCTCGCCACGCTCGTCACGCCGCCGGTCATCACGCCGGTCATCACGCCGCTCGTCACGCCGGTCATCTCGTCGCCCGTAACCCCGGTCGTCGTCGCGACGGAAGCCGGAACGCTCGCGGTCACCGTCACGGCGGTCGTCCCTGCGGTCATCTCGACTGCGGTAACCACCGCGCTCAACACCACGGTTGTCGTCACGGCCTCGGAAACCACCGCGCTCCGGCCGGCTGCCACCACGGTCGTCCCGACGGAACCCGCGGTCGCGGCCTCCGTCCCTGCGGTCCCCGCGGTCATGGTCACTGGACCGACGTGGGCCTCCTCGCTGACCGCCACGGTCCGAACGGTCCCCACTGTCCCGTCGCCGCTGGTCGCGCTCTGGTCGATCGTCGGGAGAGTTGGTGGACATGGGTGACTCCTGTCTTCGGTACCGCAAGCATTCTCGCGCAGCCGGACCTCCGGCGCGCTCCAGAAATAAAAAAGGACCCTTGGTCCCAGCTGAACGCTGGGACCAAGGGTCCTTCCAAAGATTGTTCGGCGGCGTCCTACTCTCCCACAGGGTCCCCCCTGCAGTACCATCGGCGCTATGGGGCTTAGCTTCCGGGTTCGGAATGTAACCGGGCGTTTCCCCCACGCTATGACCACCGAAACCCTAATGGTTTCGAGCGAACAAGCACACTCTTCTATTGTGTTCCGCTCAAAGCCGACAACGGTCGTTGTCTCAGAACCAACACAGTGGACGCGAGCAACTGAGGACAAGCCCTCGGCCTATTAGTACCGGTCACCTCCACACCTTGCGGTGCTTCCAGACCCGGCCTATCAACCCAGTCGTCTGCTGGGAGCCTTACCCCATCAAGTGGGTGGGAGTCCTCATCTCGAAGCAGGCTTCCCGCTTAGATGCTTTCAGCGGTTATCCCTCCCGAACGTAGCCAACCAGCCATGCCCTTGGCAGGAC
>NZ_QFRK01000045.1 GCF_003143855.1 Streptomyces sp. NWU339 | reverse complement strand
TATTCGTCCCGGGTCACCTCGCTCAGCGCGAGGGCGGCGGACCGGTAGGCGGCCGGGTCGGTGAAGCGGAGCCGGACGTGTCCGCCGGGGACGAGCCGCTTGAGATCTTCGGCGGTGCCCTCGGCGGCGATCCTGCCGTCGTTCAGCACCGCGATGCGGTCGGCGAGTTCGTCGGCCTCCTCCAGGTACTGGGTGGTCAGGAAGACCGTCGTGCCGCCGGAGACGAGCTCGCGGATGATCTGCCACATGGTGTGGCGGCTGCGCGGGTCGAGGCCGGTGGTCGGCTCGTCGAGGAAGATGATCCGCGGGTTGCCGACCAGCGTCATGGCGATGTCCAGGCGGCGTTTCATGCCGCCGGAGTAGGTGGAGGCGGGCTTCTTCGCGGCCTCCACCAGGTCGAACCGCTCCAGCAGCTCGGCGGTGCCCCGTTGTCCCTCGCTGCGGGAGAGGTGGTGCAGGTCCGCCATGAGGAGCATGTTCTCCTCGCCGGTGATCAGCCCGTCGACGGCGGAGAACTGCCCGGTGACGCCGATCGCGGCACGCACGGCCTGCGGGTCGGCGGCGAGGTCGTGACCGCCGACGTGGATCTGCCCGCCGTCGGCGGTGATGAGCGTGGACAGGATCTTCACGATGGTGGTCTTGCCGGAGCCGTTCGGGCCGAGCAAGGAGAAGATCGTCTTTTCGGGGACGGTCAGGTCGACGCCGTTGAGCACGACCTTGTCGTCGTAGGACTTGCGCAGTCCGTTCGCCGCGATGGCCAAGTTGGTCATGAGAGGTGCTCCCTGCTTACAGGCTGCGGGCGGTGATGTCGCCGTAGGAGGTGGTCGCGTGGACGGCCAGGCCGGGGGCGGGGCCGTCGGTGTTGTTCAGCGCGTTGCGGACCCGGCCGTAGGCGGTGCCCGCGTCCAGGGAGGCGGAGACTCCGCGGGCGGCACCGACCGTGATGTCGCCGTGGTCGGTGCGCAGCACGACGGTGCCGCGTGTGGCTTCGGTGATGKTCAGGTCGCCCTTTCGGGTGCTGATCTCGGCGGAGCCGTTCAGGCGGCCGACGGTGATGTCGCCGGCTTGGAGGGTGAGGCGGGCGCTCGCGGTCTCGTCGAGCTTGACCGTGCCCTGTGCGCCGTCGAAGGTCACGTCGCCGAGCCGTCCGRCGCCGCGGAGTTCGGCGCTGGCGGCCTTGGCTTCGATGCTGGAGCCGACGGGCAACTGGACGGTCACCTCAAGGGCTCCGGAAGGGCCGAAGAGCCGGTTCTTCACCGGRGTCTCGATGCGCAGGACGCCGTCGGCGTAGTCGACCATGGTCTGCTCGGCCGTCTTCACGTCCCGGCTCTTCGAGGCGTCCGCGGGCAGGACCTCGACGGTGGTGTCGGCCCGGTCGGCGGCGATGAACCGGATGTGCCCAGCAGGGACATCCAGGACGGCCGCGATGGGGGCGGGGGTGTCGAACGTCTGCCTCATGCTCTGGTGCTTCTGCATCGCGAGCTCCTTGCTCACTTTCAAATGACAGAAACGCTACGTTGCGTTCATCGATCTGGCAACAATCTCATTGCATTCCATTGCTGAATTGGCAGGTGGGAGTCGATGAATCGTTGCAATGGTTGTGAATTTAACGCAACGCACCTTCTCCTTATTCATTGCAATGAATTGACGGTGAACGCTATGCTGGCCACACCTCACGGACCACGAAGGAGACCGCGATGCCGGGAGGCAGGCTCACTCAGCAGGAACGTCAGCAGATCGCGCTGGGGCTGGCTGACGGCGTCGCCTACGCGGAGATCGCCAGGCGCCTCGACCGCCCGACCTCGACGATCACGCGCGAGGTCATGCGCAACGGCGGCCCCACCGCCTACCGCGCCGACCTGGCCCACCGTGCCACCGAACGCCGTACCCACCGCCGCAGGCGGGCCGCGTCCCGAAGCGGGCCGCAGGTGCCCGAGCAGGCCCACGGACGCGATGCCGAGGCCGTGCGTGAGTACGAGGAGACCCTCACCACCGTCTTCATGCAATCGGGCATGCCCAAGATGATGTCTCGGGTGCTGGTCTGCCTCTACACCACCGACGCGGGCAACCTCACCGCGTCCGAACTCGTCCAGCGCCTCCAGGTCAGCCCGGCGTCCATCTCCAAGGCGATCATGTTCCTCGAGAGCCAGGGCCTCGTCCGCCGGGAGCGCGACGATCGTCGCCGCGAGCGTTACTTCGTCGACGACGACGTCTGGTACCAGGCGACGATCGCCAGCGCCCGGTCCCTCGCGCAGGTCGTCGAGACCTCACGGCAGGGCGTCGGCATCCTCGGTCCCGGCACCCCGGCCGCCACCCGTCTCGAGAACATCGCCCGCTTCCTGGACTTCGTCAGCGAGAGCACCGCCCGCGCCGCGGAGCAGGCCCGCGAAGTCCTCTACACGAAACCCGACCCGGCCTCGGGCGGCACCGCCGAGCCGGGTTCGGACCGCGGATAGGTCCTCGCCGAGGGGCTGGACGCAGCCGAGCGAGAGGACGTCAAGCGGCTGCGCGGGCTCGCCGCCGACCAGGCCACGGCCTTCATCGCGCAAGAGAGCGACCGGCGACGGAAACGTGTCCAGGATCATGGGGAAGTTTCAACCGCCGAACGGCTCCGGTTCCTGCTCGGGCGCATGCACGAGGCACCAACGGACGTCCGCCGCATCGCCGAGAACCGCGAGGCCCGCGGCGGCATACCCGAATGCTGATGACGGCCGGGCCCGCCCGGGCGTGGTGCGCCCGTGGTGCCCGGGGCGGTGTCGCCGGGCACCACGGGAGCCGGTGGGTCACCAGATCGACTCGACCCACTCCGGGTGGTCGATGAACGGGTTGCGGTTGCGCTGGTAGGAGGTGTAGATGAGGTCGTTGCGGCGCTGCTCGGAGGCGCTCGGCGGGTCCTGCTCGTGCCACTGCTTCAGGACCGAGAGGCGGCCGTGGTACGGGGCGCTGCCGTTGGTCACCGCGTCGTTGGGCTCCAGGTCGGGCCAGCCGTCGGTGCCCTCGTAGCGGACGGTCATGTAGAGGATCATGCGCGCCACGTCGCCCTTGACGGCGTCGCGGGGCTCGAAGGAGTTGGAGTCGGTCAGGCTGCCGCCGCTGTTGGTGAACGAGCTGCCGCCGTTGTCGAAGTCCTTGTTGCCGCGGATGGAGTTGACCTGGACGTCCTCGGGGCGCAGGTGGTGGATGTCGGTGCCGGGCCCCGTGGCGGTACCGAAGTCGCCGTGCGACTTGGCCCACACGTGCTCGCGGTTCCAGTTGCCCACGTTCCCGCCGTTGAGGGACTTGCTACGGGAGATGCCCGAGTACAGCAGGATCACGTTGTTGCTGTTGTTCGGGTCCTGGTCGGTGACCTTGAGGGCGTCCCAGACGGCCGAGTAGGACAGCTTCGTCTGGTTCCTGATGATCGTGTGCAGGGAGCTCTTCAGGGCCGTGCCGGACTTGCCCATCGCGCCCGCGTAGTACGTGTCGTCGTACGCGGTGGTCGTAGTGGCCGCGGTGGTCGCGGCGCCGGCGGTGGGCGCGGTCAGCGCGGGGACGGTGAGGCCGACCAGGACGGCCGAGGTGGCCAGGGCGAGCGTCTTCCAACGGCGGCGTACGGGTGTCACGGGCATGTGGGTGTCCGATCTACGCGGGTTGACTGGGCCGTGAAGAAGAGTGACATGGACATGCATGCGAAGAGGTGAAGGGGAGGTGAAGGGAAGAGGAGGTGTCGGTCGTGTGCCGGTCGGCGGATGGGCGTGCGAACGCGGCCGAGCGGTGTGCGGGGATGAAAACCGCCGCGGAACGCGTTGGAGCCTTCCGGAAGATCAGGACGATCGGGTCGTAGGACCGGACCGGAGGGCACCCGCGTGACACCGCAACAGGGATGGGCACGACGACTGACCGGATACGCGTGGCGCTATCCCAAGGACGTCCTCCTGGCCCTGGGTGCCTCCCTCGGCGGCATGGCCGTGATGGCGCTGGTCCCGCTGATCACCAAGGTGATCATCGACGACGTGATCGGCGACCACAGCCGCGCCATGGCCCCCTGGGCGGGCGCCCTGATCGGTGCCGCGCTCCTCGTCTACGTCCTCACCTACATCCGCCGCTACTACGGCGGCCGGCTCGCCCTCGACGTGCAGCACGACCTGCGCACCGAGATGTACCGGTCGATCACCCGGCTCGACGGCCGCCGCCAGGACGAGCTGTCCACCGGGCAGGTCGTCGGGCGGGCGACCAGCGACCTCCAGCTGATCCAGGGCCTGCTCTTCATGTTGCCGATGACCATCGGCAACATCCTGCTGTTCCTGATCTCCCTCGGGATCATGGCGGCGCTGTCGCTGCCGCTCACGGCCGTCGCCCTCGCCGTCGCGCCCGCCCTGTGGTGGATCGCCAAACGCAGCCGCACCCGGCTGCACCCCTCCACCTGGTACGCCCAGGCCCAGGCCGCCGCCGTCGCCGGCGTGGTCGACGGTGCCGTCGGCGGCGTCCGCGTGGTGAAGGGCTTCGGGCAGGAGGAGCAGGAGACGGGGAAGCTGCGCGAGGTCGGCCGGCGGCTGTTCGCCGGGCGGCTGCGCACCATCCGCCTGAACTCCAGGTACACCCCGGCCCTCCAGGCCGTCCCCGCCCTCGGCCAGGTGGCGATGCTCGCGCTCGGCGGCTGGCTCGCCGTGCGCGGCAGCATCACCCTGGGCACGTTCGTCGCGTTCTCCACCTACCTCGCCCAGCTCGTCGGCCCGGTCAGGATGCTCGCCGTCGTCCTCACCGTCGGCCAGCAGGCCCGCGCCGGCACCGAGCGCGTCCTGGAGCTGATCGACACCGAGCCGTCCCTCACCGACGGCACCAAGGAGCTCCCCGCCGACGCCCCCGCGACCGTCGAGTTCGACGACGTCTCCTTCGGCTACGAGTCCGGGCACCCCGTCCTCAGCGGCCTCTCCTTCGAGATCCGTCCCGGCGAGACCCTCGCCGTCGTCGGCGCCTCCGGCTCCGGCAAGTCCACCGTCTCCCTGCTCCTGCCACGGTTCTACGACGTCACCGGCGGCGCCGTCCTCGTCGGCGGGCACGACGTGCGGGAGCTGACCACCGAGTCCCTGCGCGCCGCCATCGGACTGGTCCCGGAGGACTCCTTCCTCTTCTCCGACACCGTCCGCGCCAACATCGCCTACGGCCGTCCGGACGCGACCGAGGAGCAGATCGTGGCCGCCGCCCGCGCGGCCCAGGCCGACGGGTTCATCACGGAACTGCCCGAGGGCTACGACACCACGGTCGGCGAGCACGGCCTGACCCTCTCCGGCGGCCAGCGCCAGCGCGTCGCACTCGCCCGCGCGATCCTCACCGACCCGCGCCTGCTGGTCCTCGACGACGCCACCTCCGCCGTGGACGCCCGCGTCGAGCACGAGATCCACGAGGCGCTGGCACAGGTCATGCGCGGCCGCACCACCCTGCTGATCGCCCACCGCCGCTCCACCCTCAACCTCGCCGACCGCATCGCCGTCCTCGACGGCGGCCGGCTCGCCGACATCGGCACCCACGACGAGCTCCAGCGGCGCTCCGCCCGCTACCGCCGGCTGCTCACCGACCCCGACGAGCTGGGCGGCGTCTCCCCGGGCCACACCCCGTCCGCCGCGCCGCAGGGGGCCCACCCGGAGGACACCTCGGTCCGCGCGGAGCTGGACGCCGAGTTCGACGCCGAACGCGGGGTCACCCCCCACCTGTGGACCGGCGACCGCGAGCCCAAGGACACCGCCCTGGCCGACAGCCCGGCCACCCCCGAGCTGCTCGCCCAGGTCGCGGCCCTGCCCCCGGCGAACGACGTCCCCGACGTGGACGAGAGCCGGGCCGTCCAGCGGGAGGAGTCCTACGGCCTGCGCCGCCTGCTGCGCGGCTTCGGCCTGCCCCTGCTGATCAGCCTCGGGCTGGTCGCCGTGGACGCGGCCATGGGCCTGCTGCTGCCGGTGCTGATCCGGCACGGCATCGACGACGGCGTCACCCGGGCCGCCCTCGGCGCGGTCTGGGCGGCCGCCCTGCTCGGCCTGCTCGCCGTGGTCGTCCAGTGGGCCGCGCAGATCGGTGAGATCCGGATGACCGGACGCACCGGCGAACGCGTGCTGTACTCGCTGCGGCTGAAGGTCTTCGCCCAGCTCCAGCGGCTCGGCCTCGACTACTACGAGCGCGAGCTGACCGGCCGGATCATGACCCGGATGACCACCGACATCGACGCCCTGTCGACGTTCCTGCAGACGGGCCTGGTCACCGCGTTCGTCTCGGTGGTCACCTTCTTCGGCATCATGGGCGTCCTGCTGGTGATCGACGTACAGCTCGCCCTGGTCGTCTTCGCCACCCTGCCCCCGCTGATCGTCGCCACGTTCTACTTCCGCCGGGCCAGCGTGAAGGCGTACGAACTGGCCCGGGAACGGGTGTCGACGGTCAACGCCGACCTCCAGGAGTCGGTGTCCGGGCTGCGGATCGTGCAGGCCTTCGGGCGTGAGCGGCACGGCAACCGGCGGTTCACCGAGCGCAGCGCCGACTACCGCGCCGCCCGGATCCGGGGCCAGTGGCTGATCTCGGTGTACTTCCCGTTCGTGCAGTTCCTGGCGTCGTCGGCCGCGGCGGCGGTGCTGATCGTGGGCGGGGCCAGGGTCGACAACGGAACGCTGACGACCGGCGCGCTGGTGGCGTACCTGCTCTACATCGACCTGTTCTTCGCCCCGGTGCAGCAGCTCTCCCAGGTCTTCGACGGCTACCAGCAGGCGACCGTCTCCCTGGGCCGCATCCAGGAACTGCTCCGGGAGCCGACGTCCACCGAGGACGCCGAGAAACCCCTCGACGTGCCCTCCCTGCGCGGGCAGATCGCCTTCGAGGACGTGCGCTTCGCCTACGGGGACGAGGAGGAGGCGCTCAGCGGCATCGACCTGCGCATCCCCGCCGGGCAGACCGTCGCGTTCGTCGGCGAGACCGGCGCCGGGAAGTCCACCCTGGTCAAGCTGGTGGCCCGGTTCTACGACCCCACCGGGGGCAGGGTCACCGTCGACGGCACCGACCTCAGGGACCTCGACATCACCGCGTACCGGCACCGGCTCGGCGTGGTCCCGCAGGAGGCCTACCTCTTCCCGGGCACCGTCCGCGACGCCATCGCCTACGGCCGCCCGGACGCCACCGACGCCGAGGTGGAGGCGGCGGCCCGCGCGGTCGGGGCGCACGAGATGATCGCCACCCTGGAGGGCGGCTATCTGCACGAGGTCGCCGAACGCGGCCGGAACCTCTCCGCCGGACAGCGCCAGCTGATCGCCCTGGCCCGCGCCGAACTGGTCGACCCGGACGTCCTGCTGCTCGACGAGGCCACCGCCGCGCTCGACCTGGCCACCGAGGCGCAGGTCAACCAGGCGACGGACCGGCTGGCGGGGCGGCGTACGACGCTGGTCGTCGCGCACCGGCTGACCACCGCCGCCCGCGCCGACCGGGTCGTCGTCATGGACCACGGCCGGGTCGCCGAGGACGGCACCCACGAGGAGCTGCTGGCCCGCGACGGGCGGTACGCCGAGCTGTGGCGGACCTTCATCGGGCAGGCCGAACCGGAGGAGCCGGTCGGCGCCGGCCGCTGACCGCGCAACCATCCGCGGTACGCCAGGCGTCCGTATCCGCATACGCCGTTGTGCGCGGCGGATGCGGCAGGTGCGATGCGGTTCGGGGGAGGAACGGCAGTGGGCAGTGGAGCGATACGGCGGCGGCTCGCGCTCGGTCTGGCGGTGCTGACCGCGTCGGGGCTGCTCGTCGCCGCCGCACCGGGCGACGCGCAGGCCGCGGGGCACTGCGCGGGACGCAAGGTGCGCACCCTGCCGTTCTCCACCGGCACCGTGGTCGTCCACAAGCGCGGCGGCTACCTCTGCGCCGTCACCCTCGCCGAGAAGCCCGGCACCCGGCGGACGATGTCGGTGAGCATCCGGGCGCGCGGCGGCCGGCCGGTCGTCGACGAGGGCCGCTACACGCGCTACGCCGGCCCGGTCACCGTGCACGCCGGCCGCCGGTGCGTCTGGGTGAAGGGACGGGTGGGCGGCGGCTCGGTCAGCTCCGGCTGGATCCTGTGCTGAGCCGGGGACACACCTGACCCAGGGACACATCTGCCCCAGGGACATACCTGACCTAAGGAAACGCCTGACCGAGGGATATCCCTATGTCCCCTGTTGCTGCGGGGAGTTGGTCCGATAGCTTCCGGCGCACATCTGTCTCACAGGGGAGTGCGCATGCGCAAGGCGCTCAGATGGCTGCTGGCGCTCACGGTGCTCATAGGCACACTGAGTACGGCCGGGGCGGCCACCGCCGCCGAGCCGGAGGCCACCGGCACCACTGACATCAAGGAGAGACTGCTCTCCGTACCGGGCATGAGCCTGGTCGAGGAGAAGCCGTACACCGGGTACCGCTTCTTCGTTCTCAACTACACCCAGCCGGTCGACCACCGCAGGCCCTCCCAGGGCACGTTCCAGCAGCGGATCACCGTGCTGCACAAGGACGTCGCGCGGCCGACCGTCTTCTTCACCGGCGGCTACAACGTCTCGACGACGCCCCGCCGCAGCGAGCCCACCCAGATCGTGGACGGCAACCAGGTCTCCCTGGAGTACCGCTTCTTCACCCCGTCCCGTCCCGAGCCAGCCGACTGGTCCAAGCTGGACATCTGGCAGGCCGCCAGTGACCAGCACCGCGTCTTCGAGGCGCTGAAGGGGATCTACTCCAAGAAGTGGATCTCCACCGGCGGCTCCAAGGGCGGCATGACCGCCACCTACTACGAACGTTTCTACCCGCGCGACATGGACGGTGTCGTCGCCTACGTCGCCCCCAACGACGTGGTGGACAAGGAGGATTCCGCCTACGACCGCTTCTTCGCGGAGGTCGGCACCAAGGAGTGCCGCGACCGGCTGAACGCGGTGCAGCGCGAGGCGCTGGTGCGCCGGGCGCCGCTGGTGAAGAAGTACGCGGCCCTCGCCGCCGAGGACGGCTACACCTTCGACACCGTCGGCAGCCTGGACCGCGCCTACGAGGCGGTCGTCCTCGATTACGTCTGGGGCTTCTGGCAGTACAGCACGGTGGCGGACTGCGAGCAGATCCCGGCGGACGCGAAGAACGCCACCGACGACGAGATCTGGACCTCGATCGACACGATCTCCGGCTTCTCGTTCTACACCGACCAGGGCCTCAGCCCGTACACGCCGTACTACTACCAGGCCGGTACGCAGCTCGGCGCACCGACCATCCGCTTCCCGCACATCGAGAAGAAGTACGTCCGTTACGGCTACCAGCCGCCCCGCACCTTCGTCCCCCGCTCGATCCCGATGAAGTTCGAGCACCGGGCCATGCGGGACGTCGACACCTGGGTGCGGCACAACGCCCGGCACATGCTGTTCGTCTACGGCGAGAACGACCCGTGGGGCGCCGAGCCGTTCCGGCTCGGGCACGGCGCGCGCGACTCCTACGTGCTGACCGCTCCCGGCATGAACCACGGCGCCAACGTGGCCGGTCTGGCCGGTGAGGAGAAGGCGCTGGCGACGGCCCGCATCCTCGACTGGGCGGGCGTCGCGCCGGCCGCGGTCCGGGAGGACCCGGCCGAGGCGAAGCCGCTGGCGGCGTTCGACGCCAAGCTGGACCGGCGGGACGTCGAGCGGGAGCCGGCCCTGCGCCCGTAGGGGACGCGGCGGGCGGGTAGGGACGCGCCGGGCGGCTCACACCGGGCGGGCGCAGCCCACCGGTGCGGCGCCGCCGAGCCGGACGAAGAGGACCGTGGACGCCGGGCACCGCGACTTGGCGTCCACGGCCTCGGTCACCTTGTACTCCGGCTTGTGCTTCCCCTCGCCGTCGCAGGCCGTCTCGTGGACCTTTCCGTCGGGCAGGCCGTAGACGCAGTCGCCGACGATGGTGCGCGGGCCGCCCCCGCCGCCGGGATCGCCCGGGTGCGGCGGCTGGAGGTTGCGCATGCAGGCGTAGCCGCGCGGCACCACCCCGTCGCCGTCCTCGTCGAAGGAGGGGTGCTGCTCGCTGATGTGCAGCACGAAGTCCGTGGTGGCCGGGCAGCGCGGCCCGTCGCGCACGGTCCCGTCGTGGCGGGCGACGACCCGGGCCGCCGCCCGTTCACCGTCGCAGGGCACCTCGGTGAAACTGGTCCGGCCGAACGAACTGCACTCGTCGACGTCGAGGAACACCGCCCCGTACCCGGAGGTCCGGGTCGGCGTGGGCGATTCCGTCGCCGTCCGCCGCTCGCCCGGGCGGCCGTCCTCCCCGCCACCGCCGAGCGCGCTCTGACATCCGGTCGACAGCACCGTGGCAAGGGCGGCGAGCGCGCACACCGCTCCCAGGGAACTCCTCATGCGCGTCACCATCCCCCGAAAAACCCCGTCCAGCGTGACCCGCCGGGGCGGGTCACGCCAGACATACGGGATAGTTTGCGTACGTCGGTGACGGTGTGTCGGGTGTGTGGCGTACAGGCGCTACGTCCACGCGCCCGGACGCGTCCGTACGGGCCGGCCGGTCAGTACGTCAGCCCGTGCCCGACGGGGTACAGCACCGTCGCCGGGTCGTCCGCGCGCTGCACCGGCACCGGCAGCTTCCCGCGCGGCTCCGCCTTGCCCGCGATCACCCGGGCCGCCGCCCGCAGTTCGACGTCGGTCCAGGAGTACGTCGCCAGACACGCCGGTACGGCGGGCAGGTGGGCCACGTCGTACGGGTTGCGGATCGCCACCGCGACCACCGGCCGGCCGGTCGCCAGGAGCTGCTCGACCAGGGTCCGCTGGCTGCTGGCCGCCGAGACGTTGTACGTCCCGACGACCACGGCGTCCGCGTCCCGCGCGGCGGCCACGGCCTCGGCGATCGTCGCCGCGGACGGTGCCGTCCCGGTGGACAGGGCGGTGGCCGTGAAGCCCAGCTCGGTCAGCGCCTGGGCGAGCACCCCGGTCGGCGGTCCCGTCGTACCGGACGGGGAGGCCGGGTCGGCGCCGACCACCAGCAGCTTCGGCCGGCTGCGCCGGGACAGCGGCAGCAGGCGCCCCTCGTTGACCAGCAGGGTGGTGGTCCGCTCGGCGATCCGGTCGGCCGCGGCCAGGTGCGCCCGGGTGCCGACGGTGCGGTCGACGCCGCCCGGGGACACGTACGGGTCCTTGAACAGGCCCAGCTTCGCCTTCAGCCGCAGCACCCGCAGGATCGATTCGTCGAGCCGCTCCTCGGTGAGCTCGCCGTCCTGGACGGCCTTCAGGACGGCGTTCCAGGCCACGTCCAGGGACGGCGGGTTGAGCAGCTGGTCCACGCCCGCCTTCAGCGCCAGCACCGGCACCCGGTCGTCGCCGTACTTGGTCCGTACGCCCTCCATGCCGAGGGAGTCGGTGACCACGACCCCGTCGTAGCCCAGTTCCTCGCGCAGGATGCCGGTGAGGATCGGGTGGGAGAGGGTGGCCGGGTCCTCGGAGCCGTCGAGCGCCGGGACCATCAGATGGGCCGTCATGATCGAGTCGATGCCCGCGGCGATCGCCGCCCGGAACGGCGGCGCGTCCAGCCGCTCCCACTGCTCACGGCTGTGGGTGATCACCGGGAAGCCGGTGTGGCTGTCGACGGCGGTGTCGCCGTGCCCGGGGAAGTGCTTGGCGGTCGCCGCGACCCCCGACTGCTGGAACCCGGAGACCTCGGCCGCGACCATCGCCGCCACCGCGCCCGGCTCGGAGCCGAAGGACCGTACGCCGATGACCGGGTTGGCCGGGTTCACGTTCACGTCGGCCACCGGGGCGTAGTCCTGACGGATGCCCAGGGCGCGCAGTTCCCGCCCGGCGATCCGGCCCAGGGTGCGCGCGTCGGAGCGGGAACCGCCCGCGCCGATGGCCATCGCCCCCGGGAACAGGGTCGCCGGCTCGCCGACGCGGGCGACGATGCCGTGCTCCTGGTCGGTGGAGATGAGCACCGGCAGCCCGCGCGGCAGGCCGAGGGACGCCTTCTGGATGCCGTTGGAGAGTCCGGCGATCTGGTGCGGATCGCGGGTGTTGTGCGCCCAGGCGAAGTAGATGATGCCGCCGACCCGGTACTTCTCGAGCAGCTCGGCGGCCGTGCGCACGCCGATCTCCTTGAGGTTGGCGTCGATGTCCGCCTGGTCGGGGTCGGTGGCGGAGTGGCCGTAGACGCGCATCACGAACAGCTGGCCGACCTTCTCCTCCAGGGTCATCCGGGAGATGAGGGCGCGGAGCTTTCTGTCGTCGGGGGAGGCGGGGGAACCGGGAGGGGCTGTGGCCGCGCCGGCCGCGTGCGCGGTGCCGCCGGCCGCGAGGACGGTGGTGACGCCCGCGGTCGCGGCGAGGACGGTACGTCTGGACGGACGTGCGGTGCCTGCCGTGCTTCCCGTGCCTGCTGTGCTTTCCGTGTTCCCCGTGCTTCCCGTGTTTCCCGTGCTGCTGTCGGGCACGTGCGCTCCTTTGGGAGGTGATACGCGACGGAATCCGCTGAAGGTAACTTCCAGGACGCCACCAATATCCGGGAAGTTTCTGCCAGTCAAGGGAGTGCGCGGTACGGGGGAGCGGGTGCTGTGCGGGAGGGGCCGCCACCGGCGCGCTGGGAGGGGGCGCGCGCCGATGACGGCGGTGCTGCCGGCCACGGCACGGCGGAGAGGGTAGGTCGGCGATCGCAGCCAGCAGCGAGGCCGACACCGCACCACGGAGACTCGTCCGGCAGTCCGAGCATTGGACGGGGCGGAGCGGGCGGGGGTTCCAGGGTGCGGGCGGAAATCTCAGATCGGGGAGGACGGTGTGCGAGCGGCCGCCGGTGACGGAGGGACGGCCGAACGGGTCCGCGCCGCCGGGGACGGGGGCGGCGCGGGGGGCCGGTGGGCCGCGACGTCGGGCCAGTGGGCGCGCAGGGTGCGGACGGTCTCCGCGATCGCCGGGCGGCGGGCCGCGCCGGTGCGCCACAGCGCGTACAGGTGCCGCACCGGCACCGGGTCGAGCGGCACCTCCACCACCCCCTCGGGCAGCGGACCGCGCCCGAGCCGGGGGATCAGCGCGATCCCGAGCCCGGCCGCGACCAGGGCGACCAGGGTCGGGTTCTCGTCCGCCTGGTGCACGATCTCCGGCTCGTGCCCGGCGGCCCGGAGGGTGCGCACCAGCCACTCGTGGCAGACCCGCCCCGGCGGCTGGCAGATCCACCGCTCACCGCCCAGCTCCTCCCGCCGTACCGCGCCGCGCCCCGCGAACGGATGCCCGCTCGGCACCAGCAGGTCGCACAGGTCGTCCCCGACGACCGCCTGGTCCACGCCCGCCGGGGCGGGCAGCGGCGCGATGTCCCAGTCGTGCGCGACGACGAGATCGACCGCACCCTTGGCCACCAGGTCCACGGACAGGTGCGGGTCGACCTCGGTCAGCCGGGTGTCGAGCGCGGGATGGCGCACGGCCAGATCGGCCAGCACGGACGGCATCAGTCCGCGCGCCGCCGACGGGAAGGCCGCGACGGTCAGCCGCCCGGACGGCACCCCGCGCCGCTCCTCCAGCTCGGTCTCCGCCCGCTCCACGATCGCCAGCAGCTCCTGTGCGGTGGCGACGAGCTGATGGGCCGCGTCGGTCAGCCGCACGCCCCGGCCCTCCCGCTCCAGCAGCACCGTCCTGGTCTCCCGCTCCAGTTTGGCGATCTGCTGGGAGACGGCCGAGGAGGTGTACCCGAGCGCCACGGCGGCGGCTCCGACGGTGCCGTGGACGGAGACGGCGTGCAGGGCGCGCAGGCGCTGGAGGTCGAGCATGACGGCTCCCTGACCGGTGGGCGGTGCGGTCGGTGGGTGGTGCGATAGGTAAGCGGTGCTTCATCCAACCATGCAGGAATCGTCGCTGGTCCTGAAGGGTTCCGGCGGTGATCCTCGACGCATGCGACCTTCCCACGTCCTGCTCGCCGTTCTCGTCACCGCCATCTGGGGCGTGAACTTCGTCGTCATCGAGATCGGCCTCGACCACTTTCCGCCGCTGCTCTTCTCCGCCCTGCGCTTCCTCGTGGCGGCACTGCCGGCCGTGTTCTTCGTCGGGCGCCCCGGGGTGGCGTGGAAGTGGATCGTGGGGGTGGGGCTCGCCCTCGGGGTGGCCAAGTTCGGGCTGCTGTTCGTCGGCATGGACGCGGGCATGCCGGCCGGGCTGTCCTCCCTGGTCCTGCAGATCCAGGCGGTGTTCACCGCTGTCATCGCCTTCCTGGTCCTCGGCGAACGGCCCGCGGGTATCCGGCTCGTGGGCATGGCGGTGGCACTGGCCGGGATCGCCGTCGCCGCCGTCGACGAGGGCGCCTCGGGACCCCTGGGCGCGTTCGCCCTGGTCGTCGCGGCGGCCGCCTGCTGGGGCGTCTCGAACGTGCTGACCCGCAGGGCCGCGCCCGACGACGCCCTGAACTTCATGGTGTGGGTGAGCACGGTGCCGGTGCTGCCGCTGCTGGCGTTGTCGCTGCTCCTGGAGGGTCCCTCGCGGGACCTGGCGGCGCTGGGCTCACTGGACTGGCGGGGGGCGGGCGCACTGCTGTTCGTGGCCTGGGTCGCCACCGTGTTCGGCTTCGGAACCTGGGGGTGGCTGCTGCGCCGTCACCCCGCGTCGACGGTGGCGCCGTTCTCCCTGCTGGTGCCGGTCTTCGGGATGTCGTCGGCGGCCCTGTTCCTCGGCGAGTCGGTGACACCGCTGCGGTGGTGCGCGGCGGCGCTGCTGGTGGGAGGCGTGGCGCTCGCGTCGGTCACATGGCGGGGGCGGGGCGCGGAGCAGGGCGCCGGGGTGCCGGGCGGCCGACGGGAGGGACCCGTCGGCCGGGGCAGCGGATCCGCCGACCGGGAGTCGGTCAAGCCGAGTCGTTGAGGAGGCGGGAGAGGTGGGCGTGGCCGGGGCCGAGCAGGGCGGGGAGGTCGGCGGCCCGCTCGTACCAGCGCTTCTCGTACTCCCAGCAGAGCCAGCCGTCCCAGCCGTGGCGGGAGAGGATCTCCACGCAGTCGGCCAGCGGCAGGATGCCCTCGCCGAGGGGGAGCGGCGTCGTGTCGTCGGCGGAGGCGATGTCCTTGACCTGGACGTAGCCGAGGTGGGGGGAGAGGGCCGCGAAGCTCTCCGCGGGCTGCTCGCCGCCCAGCCAGGTGTGCATCACGTCCCAGAGGGCGCCCACCTGACGGTGGCCCACGAGGCCGAGGATCCTCATCGCGTCGGCGCCGGTGCGGTGGGAGTCGTGGGTCTCCAGCAGGATGCGGACGCCGACGTCACCGGCGTACCGGGCGGCCGTGCCCAGGCGCCGGGCGGCCGTCGCGTCGGCCTCCTTGGGGGTCTGCTCGGGGGTGCCGCCGGGGAAGACCCGGACGTAGGGGGCGCCGAGGTCGCGGGCGAGGCCGAGGAGGGCGCGGATCTCGTCGACGACTGGGCCGTCCTCGCCCGGCGCGGCGACTCTGGCGTATCCCGCGACGCCCAGGACCTCGATGCCGGCCGCCTTGAACTGGGCGGCGACCTCGGCCCGTTCGTCGGGGGTGAGGCCCGGGTTGACCGGTTCCTCGGGGTGTGCGCGCAGTTCGACGCCGTGGTAGCCGTGCGTGGTCGCGAGGCGGAGCACGTCGGTCACGGGCAGGCCGGGGACACCGAGGGTGGAGAACGCCAGCTTCATGTCCACGGACCTACCCGCGACACCCGCCGGCGACTCCCCCTCGTCACCCCGATCCCCCGCGCGGGTCCGTGTCAGGCCCCGGCGGCCCTGCGGTAGACGCACACCTGGGCGCCCGACTTCGCGGTGGTCGTCCGGACCAGCTCGAACGGGCGCTTCACACCGTCGACGGGGAAGATCGACTTGCCGCCGCCCAGGACCACCGGCATGACGACGAGCTGCAGCTCGTCCACCAGGTCCTCACTCAGCAGGGTGCGGACGAGAGTGGGGCTGCCCATCATCGCGAGGTCGCCGCCCTCGGCGGCGCGCAGCTCCCGGATGCGGGCGACGGCCTCCCCGGCGGGGATGAGCCGGCTGTTGTTCCAGGTCAGGTCGGACTCGGTCAGGGTGCCGGAGACGACGTACTTCGGCAGGCTGTTGATCCGGTCGGCGAAGGGGTCCCCGGCCTGCTGGGGCCACGCCCCGGCCATCGTCTGCCAGGTGCGGCGCCCGTACAGCAGCGCGTCGGCCTTCTCCAGCGAGGCGTCGAAGGCGCCGCCGAGGACCTCCGGGTCGAAGTACGCGTGCGACCATCCTCCGTGCCGGAAGCCGCCGTCGGTGTCCTCCTCGGGGCCGCCGGGGGCCTGCACGACACCGTCGAGACTGATGAACTCGGTGATCACGATACGCATGGCTGCTGCCGCTCCTCTTGCGCGTCCTGCGCGCTCTGCTCGCTCGGGCGATGACGGAGGTGCAGACCGACGCCGCCGACGGAACTCATCGCTCCCACCGGAAACTCCGCGACGCGCACGACGTGCACGGTCGACGCGACCGCTGCGGCCGACGGCCCGCGGGGCCGGAACACCGCGCGCCCGACGCGCCCCGGCGCGGCAGACGCGGCCAGTGTGACCGGGCGTGCCCGATGCGTCCCGCGCCCGGCGCGGTCCGGCCGGCGCGCCCTCACGCGCCCGACGCGTGCCGACGCGGCCGACGCGTCCCGTGTGGCTGGGCGTCCGGCGCCCGACGGGCCCCGCGCGCCGGCGTCGCGGTGACCGGTCCCTCGTATCGAGCGGCTGAGAGGCCGAGCGGGCCGGGTGGCCCTGCGCCCCGCTCACCCCCTGGGCGTCCCGGAGGACCCCCGTACCATCAGCTCGCCCCGGATGGACGCGATGTCCCCGGGCGGCGGCTCCTCGCGGCCCATCGCGATCCGGCCGGCCCGTGCCCCCGCCTCGGCGAGCGGCAGCCGTACCGTCGTCAGGGCCGGTACCGCGTCGATGCTGAACGGCAGGTCGTCGAAACCGGCGACCGAGACGTCGTCGGGGATCTTCCGGCCGGAGTCCCGCAGCGCCGCGCACGCGCCCAGCGCGACGGAGTCGTTCGCGGCGACCACGGCGGTCAACCCGGGATCCCTGCGCAGGAGTTCGAGGGCGGCCTCGTAGCCGGACCGGCGGTCGTAGCGGCCGTGGACGGTCCAGCGGGGGTCCTCCTCGATGCCGTGCGCGGCGAGCGCGGCCCGGTGTCCCTCGAGGCGGTGGCGCGTGGTGGTGCGCTCCCGCGGGCCGGCGATGTAGCCGAGGCGGCGGTGGCCGAGCCCGATCAGGTGCTCGGTGAGCTCCCGGCCGCCGCCGCGGTTGTCGAAGGTCAGCGCGATCGCCCCGGTGTCCGGCGCCGGCGGCCGGCCGCACAGCACCACCCGGGTCCCGGCGTCCGCCAGCTTGCGCAGCTTCGCGTCCATGGCCGCCCGGTGCGGGGCGTCCTCGATGGCGCCGCCGGTCAGCACCACCGCCGCGGCCCGCTGCCGCTGCAGCAGCGTCAGGTACGTCAGCTCGCGCTCCGGGGTGCCGCCCGTGTTGCACACGACCGCGAGCCTCTCCCCGCCCGCTCGCCCGCCCGGACCCCCGATCTCGGACTGGATCGCGCTCGCCATGATCCCGAAGAACGGGTCGGCGATGTCGTTCACCAGGATGCCCACCAGGTCGGAGGTGGCGGCGGCCAGGGAGCTCGCGGGGCCGTTGAGCACGTAGTCCAGTTCGTCCACGGCCTTCAGCACCCGCTCGCGGGTGGAGGCGGCGACGGGATAGTTCCCGTTCAGCACGCGCGACACCGTCGCGGGGGAGACCTGCGCGCGGGCCGCCACGTCCGCCAGGGTCACCGTCATGTCTCGTCCTCCGGTCGCGCAGGTCGTCTCGTCGTCGTCCACGCCGGGCTCCCGCGCCGCGGTTCCCGGGGCCGCCCGTCGAGCAGACCCTATGGCCCCACGCTCCGTTGTTCGCCCCCTCGAACAAGTCGGATTCGCCATGGTCTTGTCCGGACCGCCGTTCAGAGGCTAGCTTCTAGCTACATAGAAAGCGCTTGCTGTGGCGTTCGCCAGTCACCGGTCACCCGCCGTCGGCTCCTGTCGAGCGGCAGCGGCCGGCACGTGACGGGTGGGGCGTACGCGGCGCGCGGGGACCGCGTACGAAGGGAACGACGTGACACGCAAGACGGTGTGTATCGCCATGAACGGTGTGACGGGGCGGATGGGCTACCGGCAGCACCTCGTCCGCTCCATCCTGACCCTGCGCGAGCAGGGCGGCCTCGACCTCGGCGACGGCACCGTGCTGTGGCCGGAACCGATCCTGGTCGGCCGCCGCGAGCACGCGCTGAGGGCGCTGGCCGAACGGCACGGCCTGGAGCACGTCTCCACCGACCTGGACGCCGTGCTCGCCGAAGAGAGCGTCGACGTCTACTTCGACGCCCAGGTCACCTCCGCCCGCGAGGAGGCCCTCAAGAAGGCGATCGCGGCCGGCAAGCACATCTACACCGAGAAGCCGACCGCCACCGGCCTCGACGGCGCCCTGGAGCTGGCCCGGCTGGCGAACGCGGCCGGCGTCAAGCACGGCGTCGTCCAGGACAAGCTCTTCCTCCCCGGCCTGCTCAAGCTGAAGCGCCTCATCGACGGCGGCTTCTTCGGCCGCATCCTGTCCGTGCGCGGCGAGTTCGGCTACTGGGTCTTCGAGGGCGACTGGCAGGAGGCCCAGCGCCCCTCCTGGAACTACCGCGCCGAGGACGGCGGCGGCATCGTCGTCGACATGTTCCCGCACTGGGAGTACGTCCTGCACGAGCTGTTCGGCCGCGTGCGCTCCGTCCAGGCCCTCACCGCCACCCACGTCCCGCAGCGCTGGGACGAGAACGGCAAGCCCTACGACGCCACCGCCGACGACGCCGCCTACGGCGTCTTCGAGCTCGACGGCGGCGCGATCGCCCAGATCAACTCCTCCTGGGCGGTCCGCGTCAACCGCGACGAACTCGTCGAGTTCCAGGTCGACGGCACCGAGGGCTCCGCGGTGGCCGGGCTGCGGGGCTGCCGCGTCCAGCACCGCTCCGCCACCCCGAAGCCCGTGTGGAACCCGGACATCCCCGCCACCGAGACCTTCCGCGACCAGTGGCAGGAGGTCCCGGACAACGGCGAGTTCGACAACGGCTTCAAGGCCCAGTGGGAGCTGTTCCTCAAGCACGTCTACGCCGACGCCCCCTACCACTGGGACCTGCTGGCCGGCGCCCGCGGTGTCCAGCTCGCCGAGCTGGGCCTGAAGTCCTCGGCCGAGGGCCGCCGCCTCGACGTACCGGAGATCTCGCTTTGAACCCTCCCCCGGCTGCCGCAGGGGGATTCCTGGCTCAAGCTGCTCATTCGCTCAGCGAGCGAGTCTGACGCTCTCAGCGCCAGCCGGGACGGAACCTGCCCGGTTGCCCTTCAAAACAAAGGAGTTGCGCGTGCTTGGTTCTCGCGACGCGCGCTGGTCATCTTGCGCCACCATGTGGGCGATCTCTTGCCTTTGGGGCGAAACCCCATTTCCCGCCAGAGGCGACCTCGGAGGTTCCCAGTGACGATCCGACTGCCCGACGCGCACGGCCGGTTGCGGACGTACGAATCCCGCACCGAGCCCCTCGCCCTCACCCCCGGAGCCCCCCTCACCTCCCGCACGGTCTTCTCCGCGGCGCACGTCGTCGCCGACCCGTACGCCGACACCACCCCCGACTCGCCCGCCGCCGTCGACTGGGACGCCACCCTCGCCTTCCGCCGCCACCTGTGGTCGCACGGGCTCGGCGTCGCCGAGGCGATGGACACCGCCCAGCGCGGCATGGGCCTGGACTGGGCGGGCGCGGCCGAACTGATCCGCCGCTCCGCCGCCGAGGCGAAGGCCGTCGGCGGCCGGATCGCCTGCGGCGTCGGCACCGACCAGCTCGCCTCGGGCACCCTCGCCGAGGTGCGGGCGGCCTACGAGGAACAGCTCGCGCTCGTCGAGGAGTCCGGCGCGCAGGCCATCCTGATGGCCT
This sequence comes from Streptomyces sp. NWU339, assembly GCF_003143855.1. Taxonomy (GTDB): domain Bacteria; phylum Actinomycetota; class Actinomycetes; order Streptomycetales; family Streptomycetaceae; genus Streptomyces. Next base: position 40,643 of record NZ_QFRK01000045.1, on the reverse strand, counting down.
CCCGCGCGCTGGCCGCCGCCGCCCGCGGCCCGGAGGACTACCTGGAGGTGTACGGCCACCTGCTGCGCCAGGCCGCCGAGCCGGTGATCCTGCACTGGCTCGGCCCCATGTTCGACCCGGCGCTGGAGGGCTACTGGGGCTCCTCCGACCTCGACGCGGCCACCGACACCTTCCTGGAGGTCATCGCCGCGCACCCCGACAAGGTCGACGGCATCAAGGTCTCGCTGCTGGACGCCCGGCGCGAGGTCGACCTGCGCCGCCGCCTGCCGCAGGGGGTGCGCTGCTACACCGGCGACGACTTCCACTACCCCGAGCTGATCGCCGGCGACGCACAGGGCTTCAGCCACGCCCTGCTCGGCATCTTCGACCCGCTCGGCCCGCTGGCGGCCCAGGCCGTGCGCGTCCTGGACACCGGGGACACGGCGGGCTTCCGCGCCCTGCTCGACCCGACGGTGGAGCTGAGCCGCCACCTCTTCCAGGCCCCCACCCGCTTCTACAAGACGGGTGTGGTCTTCCTGGCCTGGCTGACGGGCCACCAGAGCCACTTCACGATGGTCGGCGGCCTGCAGTCGGCCCGCTCCCTGCCGCACTTCGCCCGCGCCTACGAACTCGCCGACGGCCTCGGCCTGTTCCCCGACCCCAAGCTCGCCGAGGACCGCATGAGGACCCTGCTGCACCTGTACGGAGTGACCCCATGACAGCCGACCTCGCACGCTTCAGCATCAACCAGATGACGGTCAAGCAGCTCTCCCTGCCGGAACTCGTCGACGCCTGCCGCGACCTGGGCGTGCCGGGCGTGGGCCTGTGGCGCGAGCCCGTCCAGGCGTACGGGCTCGACGCGGCCGCGAAACTGGTCCGGGACGCGGGCCTGACGGTGACGACCCTGTGCCGGGGCGGCTTCCTCACCGCGCTCGACCCCGCCGAGCGGGCCGCCGCCCTCGCCGACAACCGCCGCGCCGTCGACGAGGCGGCCGCGCTCGGCACCGACACCCTGGTCCTGGTCTCCGGCGGCCTTCCGGCCGGCTCCAGGGACCTGCGCGGCGCCCGCGAACGCATCGCGGACGCCCTCGCCGAACTCGGCCCGTACGCGGAGCAGCACGGCGTACGGCTGGCCATCGAGCCCCTCCACCCCATGTACGCCTCCGACCGCTGCGTGGTCTCCACCCTCGCCCAGGCCCTCGACCTCGCCGAACGGTTCCCGGCCCGGCAGGTCGGCGTCACCGTCGACACGTACCACGTCTGGTGGGACGACACGGCACCCGCGCAGATCGCCCGGGCCGGCGCCCAGGACCGCATCCACACCTTCCAGCTCGCCGACTGGACCACCCCGCTGCCCGAGGGCGTCCTCAACGGCCGCGGCCAGATCGGCGACGGCTCGATCGACATGCGCGAGTGGCAGGGCTACGTGGAGGCGGCCGGCTACACCGGCGCCATCGAGGTCGAGCTGTTCAACGACGTCCTGTGGGCCCGCGACGGCCGCGAGGTCCTGGCGGAGACGGCCCGGAGGTTCACGGAGCACGTCGAGCCGTGAGCCGTGAGCCGTGAGCGGTGACCCGGGTCCCGTGTGCTCCGTGACCCGGGTCCCGCCCGCGGTGTCCCGTGCGCGGAGCACGCCGTCAGGCGTCCGTCCCCGCCCCCGGCACACCGGCCCGCAGATGCGTCGCCAGGCGGTGCAGCTCGACGAGGGCGCCGGTGTCCGACCCGTCCCCCAGCGGGTAGTGCAGGGCCGGCTCGGAGGCGGGCCCCAGGACGACGGGCCGTACCCCGACGGGCGGGCGACGGGCATGGGTGAGTCCGATGCCCCGCACGTCGCGCGCACCCAGGGTGAAGGCGACCGGGACGGACGGGGCCTGGAGCACGGGCGCCGTCGTGAGGTCGCGGGAGGCCCGCCGCACCGAGGTCAGCATCGTCGTCAGGCCGTGTTCCACGACGAGGGTCTCGGCGAGGAGTCCGATCGCCTCCAGGGGCGGTTCCTCGCCCTCCCCGTATCCGAGGGTGAGCGTCACGTCCTGCTCGATCCCGGCGGTCGTCCGCGTCACCCGGATCCACGCCAGCGCGGGCCGGTCGGGGTGCCCCGTCACGAGCAGATGGGTGGGCTCGGGGGCCCGGTCACGGGCCAGTTCGGTCAGCCGGCGCGGCGACCAGGGCAGGTTGACGGGTTCCGCGGTGCCCCAGCCGGCCGGGGCCGAGCCGGTGAGCGCGCGCCAGGCCGTCTCGAGTGCTTCGCCCAGAACGGCGTCCTGGTGCGCGGGGAGCGTCGTACGGAACGCCACGACGAGCTGCCGGTCACCCGCCGGGGACGTCCGGCCGAACGCCTCGGCGACCGAGGCCGTGCCGTCCGCCCCGAGCGCGGGCGCGAACGTCCCGTCCCGCCAGCGCAGCACCGCCCCGGACAGCCCGTCGTAGTAGCCCTGTGCCGGGTCCTGGACGACCCAGCGGTTGGGCACCTGGAGGAGGGTGGCGCGGGCCGGGGCACTGAGCCGGACGTGCGGCGGGGTGACGATCTGCAGGGCCCGGCCCGACTCGGAGGTGCCGCGCAGCACCTCGGACAGCCAGGTGGTCAGGGCCAGGACGGGCCGGTCGGCCAGGACGACGGACGTGCTGTCGGTGAGGACGTCCACGACCGGCTGTCCGTCGTCCGGCGCGGCGGCCGCGCTCACGTCCACGACCTCGGTGCCCGCCGCCGGCTCGGGCCAGGTGCTGCCGCCCAGCAGCAGGGCGAGCCGCCCGCACACGGACCCCGCCAGCCGCTCGGCCTCGGGCACGGCGCCGGAGGCCCGGGCCTCGGTCCACCAGAACGGCACGGGCACGTCCTGCCCGAGCAGCCGTTCGGCCTCCCCGGGGACCTGGACCAGCAGCGGGGCCTCCACCGACACGAGGGTCCTGCCGTCCGGGGCGCACAGACGCAGCACGGCGCCCTGGGACCCGGCGGTGACGCCCGCCTCGGGCCCGGCCGCGTACAGGCCGGCCAGCAGGGCCCAGGTGTCCGGCATCGTCGGGGTGAGGGCGATGACGTCCTTGGTCACGACTGCTCCTCTTCGGCCTCTTCGGCTCCGGCCAGCGCTGTCTGGACGAGTTGGTGGCGCCGGCCGCGGCGGACCAGGGTGCCGCGGCCGGGCGGTTGCGGGGAGGCGTACAGGCCGGGGAAGAGCTGCCCCTCGGTGCGGTCGCCGGTCATCACCAGGGCGGTGGTGCCCGTCTCGCGCAGGGTGGTCAGCAGCGGCTCGTACAGCGCGCGGGAGGCACCCGCGACGCGGCGCGCCAGGACGAAGTGCAGGCCGATGTCCTGTGCGGAGGAGACGTACGGAAGGAAGGGCGCGAGGGGCTGCTGTCCGGCGGTGGTGAGGATGTCGTAGTCGTCGACGAGGATGACGATCCGCGGGCCCCGGAACGCGGGTTCGCCGGTCTCGGGTGCGTCCGGGTCGGCGGTCTCCGGCATCCGCTTGTGAAGTTCGGCGGCGATGCCCGTGGAGAGGGCGGCGGCGAGCGTGGCGTTGTGGGCGTAGCCGCCCCGGTACGGCTCCGGGACGACGCCGCGCAGGCCGCGGCGGGGGTCGAAGACGCCGAAGACCAGCTCGTCGTCGGAGTACCGCTCGACGAGCCCGGCGACGACCTGCTTCAGCAGGTTCGTCTTGCCGCACTCGTTGTCGCCGAGGACCAGCAGGTGTTGGTCGCCGCCGAAGAGGTCGAGCAGCACGGGGGCGAGGGCGTCCTGGTCGAGGCCGAGGGGTATCCGCCGCGGTTCGGCGGCCGGTGAGGGCAGCCGGGTCGCCGGCAGCCGGGCCGGCAGCACCCGCACCGGGGCGGCGGGCTCGCCGTGCCAGGTGGCGCGGACGGTCCGGGCCGCCTCGTCCAGGGCCGGGCCCAGGTCGCCGGTGGTGGGCGAGCCGTCGATGCGGGGCAGGGCGGCCTGCGCGAACAGCTTGCCGTCGGTGAGCACCCGGCCGGGCACGTCCGGCGAGAGGGTCTGGGAGAGCTTGCGGTCGACGGAGGAGTCGGCGGGATCGTTCAGGCGCAGTTCGACGCGGGTGCCGAAGAGCGACTGGGTGGCGATGCGGACGTCGTTCCAGCGCAGCATGCCCGCCACCACGTGGATGCCGTAGCCGCCGCCCCGCTTCAGCAGGTCGGCGACCGGCTCGTCGAGGTCGGCGAAGTCGTCGCGCAGCGCGCCGAAACCGTCGACGACGAGGACGATGTCGGTGGAGCCGAGCTGCGGCAGCCGGCCCTGGGCGCGGAGCCGGCGGAGCTGGTCGACGGAGTCGATGCCGTGCTCGCGGAAGACCGTCTCGCGCTCGTCGAGCATGGCGCGCACCTCGGCGACCGTACGGGCCGCGCGCTCACGGTCGGCCCGTCCGGCGATCCCGCCGACGTGCGGCAGGGCGGCCAGCGCCGACAGGCCGCCGCCGACCAGGTCCAGGCCGTACACGGCGACGTCGCGGGGGGTGTGGGTGACCGCCAGGGACAGCACGAGGGTCCGCAGGAGTGTGGTCTTGCCGGACTGGGGGCCGCCGATCACGGCCACGTGACCGCCGGCCGTGGTCAGGTCCAGCTCCCACTGGCCCTGCCACTGCCGGGCCGGGTCGTCGAGCACACCGAGCGGCACCCGCATCCCGCCCGTGGCACGCGCCAGGTGCAGCCCGTGCTCGGAGACCCGGACCGGTCCTGCGGCCGCGTCCAGGGTGACGGCGTCCGGCAGCGGGGGCAGCCAGATGCGGCGCACGGGCGATGGGGGTCCCCCCTGCTCTTGGGGGTCCCCCCTGCTCGAGCGGAGCCGAGAGCTTGGGGGAGGAGCCGAGAGCTTGGGGGAGGCGCCGGCGAGCCCGCCGACCATGAGGGACAGGACGGTCGGGCCGGTCTCGCGCCGGGTGGCGGAGGGTTCCTCCTCCGGCTCCTCGGCCCGGCCCGCGGTGTTGTACGCCGGGTAGGGCAGGGCGAGCGGCTCCTCGTCCCGCTGCTCACGCGCCGCCGGACCGCGGTGGGCGCCGGAGACGTACCCGGCCTTGAACCGTTCGTAGGTGGAGGTGTCGACCTTGAGGTAGCCGAAGCCGGGCAGCGGCGGCAGGTGGAAGGCGTCGGTGGTGTCGAGGACCGTGCGGGACTCGTCGGCGGAGAAGGTGCGCAGGCCCAGCCGGTACGACAGGTAGGTGTCCAGGCCCTTGAGCTTGCCGCCCTCGATGCGCTGGCTGGACAGCAGCAGGTGGACGCCGATGGAGCGGCCGATGCGCCCGATGGACAGGAACAGGTCGATGAAGTCCGGCTTGGCGGTGAGGAGTTCGCCGAACTCGTCGATGACGACGAACAGGTGCGGGAGCGGTTCGAGGTCCGGCCTCTTCGTCGCGCGCAGCACGGCGTAGTGGCCGATGTCGGCGACGTTGCCGGCGTCCTTCAGGACCTGCTGGCGGCGCTTGACCTCACCGGCGAGGCTGGTGTGGACGCGTTCGACGAGCCCTGCCTGATTCTCCAGGTTGGTGATCATCCCGGCGGTGTGCGGGAGGTCGGCGAACGGGGCGAAGGTGGCGCCGCCCTTGTAGTCGACCAGGACGAGTGCCAGGTCCTCCGGGGGGTGGGTGGTGGCCAGGGCGAGGACGAGGGTGCGCAGGAGCTCGCTCTTGCCGGAGCCGGTGGCTCCCACGCACAGTCCGTGCGGGCCCATGCCGAGCTGGGAGGACTCCTTCAGGTCCAGCAGGACCGGCTCATGACGGTCCGTGAGGCCGATGGGCACGCGGAGGAGGTCACGTTCGCCGCGGGGCTGCCACAGGGTGGGCAGATCGAGGTCGGCGGGGTCGGCGACGCCGAGGAGCGCGGGGAAGTCGACCGGACCGGTGACGGGGCTCCCCTCGGCGACGGACTCCGGCGACAGCCGCAGCGGGGCCAGCAGCCGGGCGACGCCCTCCGCCCCGGCCGCGGTGACCGGGTCGACGGCGCCCTCGGCGACGGCGGTCGGTGCGGTGGCGCCCTCGGCGACGGAACCACGTACGTCTCCGGCGGCGGAACCGCGCACATCCTCGACGACCACCCGCTCGCCCTGGACGGTGAGGCGCACGCTCACCTCGTCCGGTTCGTGCACCTGCTCCTGGAGGAGGTGCACCACGGTGACCCCCATGTCCGCCAGCCCGACCGCCGAGTCCGGGCGGGGGAGTTCGGCGGCCGGCTCGCCGTGGGCGTCGACGACCACCAGCAGCCGGCCCGCCAGCCGCAGCGCGGTCCGGTCGGCCAGACCCCGCCGCACCTCCGCCGCGTACGCGGAGCGTCGGCCCAGCTCGTGCCGGAGCCCTTCGGCGAGCTGCCGGACATCGGGCGCGATGCGGCGGGCGGCCACCGGACCGTCGTGCGCCTGCGGATCCAGCACGTGGGGCAGCCACTTCGCCCACTCCCAGTCGGCGAGCCGCTCGCCGGGCACGGCCAGGGCGAGCGCGACGTCGTCGGGAGCGTGTGTCACCGCCGTCTGCACCAGCAGGGCCCGGGCAACCCGCAGGACGTCCTCCCGGTCGCCGACGACGCTGACGTTCCCCGCGCGGTCCAGCGGCACCGTCAAGGGCACGTCGGCGGCCGTCGCGAACCGGCGCTGCAGGGCGCGCGCCTCGTTGAGCATGAACGGATCCGGCGGCGTCAGCACCCCGCCGGCGCCGCTCTGCTGGATCACCGGCTCCTGGGCCGGTACGTCACCGAGACCGACCCGCACCCGCAGGAAGTCGGCGTCCCGGCGGCGCCGCTCCCACAGCCGGGCGGGGTCCCGCACCAGGTCGTACAGCGCCTCCGGCGGCGGGTTCAGCTCCCGCTCCGCATCCCGCAGCCGGCGCTCCGCGACGCCGAGTTCCCCCCGCAGTTCCTCCAGGTACTCCAGGTAGCGCTCACGCTGGGTGCGCCGGGTGCGCTGCGCCTTGCCCCGCTGCGACAGGAACAGCGCCACCGCGCCCAGCAGCGCGAAGACCAGCACGACCGCGCCCACCACCGCGAACCGGCTGTTGCGGATCACGGTCATCATGATCACGGAGCCCATGACGCCGGCCATCGGCAGCAGCGCGGTGGCCGCGTTGCCGATCTTCCCTTCGGGAAGGTTCGGCGGGGGTTCGATCGTGCGGGGCCGGGCGGGTTCCGGGGGGCGGGTGCTGCGGGCGGGCCGATGGACGATCTGCAGGGTCACGGGCGGACTTCTCCGGAGCGGGTCGTGACGGAAGAGACGGAAGAGGGATGGGGCGGACACGAGCTGGGCGCACCGGCCGGGCGCTCATCGCACCCTCACCGCGCGCCCCATCACCTCGGCGGCCAGCCGCAGCACGGCCTGTTGCGTGGCGTGTGCCAGGAGGTCGGTGCGGATGGGACCTCCACCGGCCAGATGACGGTCGTACGGCACGGAGACGACGGTGACCCCGGCCTCCTTGAGGTGCCCGACGGCCGTCTTGTCGTCGAGGAGCATGTCGGGGGTGCCCGACACCAGCGCCACGACCGTCGTGGCCAGCGCGGAGTGCGGCAACCGGGCCAGCCAGTCCAGCACCTGACGGGTGGCGTTCACCCCCTCCGCGGTGGCCGGCGAGACCACCACCCGGGCGTGCGCGGTGTCCATGGCGGTACGGGCCACCTCGCCGGGGAGCGTCTCGCAGTCGACCACGGTCACGGCGAAGTAGCGGCGCAGCGCCAGCGTCACCTTGCGGTACGACGTCATGTCGAGCGGCGGACCGACCTGGCCCCGGCTCGCGGGCAGCAGCCAGCCGCCATCCGACACCGGCACCAAGTAGCCGGTCACGTCCGTCAGTTGCATGGACGGGTGGAGGATCGGCGCGAGGTCGGCACACGTCCAGCGCACCGCCTCCGCACCCATGCGCACCGGCAGGGTGCCCAGCGCGGCATCCGCCTCCAGTGTCAGCACCGGGTCGTGCCGGTAGTGGTTGAGGGTGCGCCCGAGCAAGGCGGAGACGGTGGACTTGCCGACGCCGCCACGGATGGAGGTGACGGCCACCACCCGGCCCGTGGTGACGGGCTGCTGCAACTCACGGGCGATCCGCGTCTGTTCGGCGACGTCCTGCGCCACGGACGAGGTGAGCTTGCGCAGGGCCCGCCCCGTGCGCCGGGTCACGGAGTCGCCGTGCAGGGGGCGTCCCAGGGCGAGGAGGAGACGGGGGTCGAGGGTGGGGGAGGACTCGGGGGCGGGGGCCGCCGGGAGGTGGGGGGCACGGGTGGGGACGGGGGCGGCGGGCGCCGCGGGCCGCTCCGGGACCGGCTCGTCGGCGGCCCGGTCGGCCGGTACGGGGGAGGGGGACACCGGGCCGAGCGCGTCACCTTCCGCGCCCGCCCCCGCTTCCGCACCGGTGTGCGTGCCCGCATCCGTACTCGTATCCGAAGGGCCGCTTCCCCCACCGCCCAACTCCCGCAGCACGTCCCGCTGCCAGTCGCCGCCACCGCCACCGTCGTGCGCCGACGGCTGCTCCCGTCCCTGCTCCCCGCTCGTCATGCCGCCGCGCCCCTCAAGCCCTCAAGCGAAGGTGTCGAGCAGTCGCCCGTACACACCGAACACGCCGACGAGCAGCGGAAGCAGCGCGATGACCCCCACCGACTCGAGCAGGTCACCGGCCCGCCGCAGCCTGACCCGTACGTGCTCGGCCGGCTGCACGGCGAGCACGACGAGCGGCAGGACCGCCAGCACCACGAGGACGGCCAGCGGTGCCGCGGCCGAGGACCGCTCCGCCCACACCACCAGCAACCGCACGGCGACGCCCGCCGCTGCGGCCAGCAGCACGACCACCTCGGCGACCAGCGGGAACGCCCGGGCTCGCAGCGCCAGCACCACCGCGACGACCGCGGCCAGCGGCACCGTCCACACGGAGGGATCCCGCAGCGCCAGTACGGCGGCCACGGCGGCCGACCCCGCCAGAGTGATCGTGGCGAGCACCAACCCGCGGTGGGCGGCGGCCAGGGCGACGGACACCTGGTGGCGGCTGACGGAGACCCCGCCGGCCCGGCGGTCGTCGAGCCCGGAGAGCCCGGACGCCATCAGCGCGAGCCGCGGCAGCACTCCGAGCAGCACCACCGAGACCACACCGAGAACGGCCCCGACACGGGCCTGCTGTTCCGCCGTCCCGGCACCGGACTGCACGGCGACGACGACCTCCCAGCCGACGGCGGTCAGCGCCACGGCCCCGGCACCCACGAGCCCGCCCCGCCCCAACGGCGTGAACAGCCCGAGCAGGACGAGGACCAGCACACTCACAGCAGCCACCCCGGCGAGCCGCAGCGCACCCGCCGAGGCCCCGCCGAGGTCGTCGACCAGGCTCCACACGCCCAGCACACCGAGCGCGCCACCGGCACACAGGAGGGTCGCGGCGAGCCCGTGCCTGCGCACCCGCCCCAGGACCGCGCCCGCGACCGCGGCCGCACCGGCGGCGGCGAGCAGGGCACCGGCGACGACCGAACTGTCGTACCGCGCACGTGCGAACAGGGCGGCGACGACCACCCAGCCCACGCTCGCGACCCCCGCCGTGACCCGCCGCGCGGCCGGCCCCCACACCCACGCCCGGTGGCCGAGATCCTCCGCCACCTCGTCGGTGACGTCGTGCACGACGGGGGCGGGCGGGGCGTCCTCCGCACGGACGAGACGCAGGACGGCACCGTCGCGGATGCCCGCCGTCTCCAGCGTGCTGTCGTGATCGAGCGCGGAGCCGTCCACCGTGACGAGGTGACGCGAGGCGGGCCGCCCCTCCACACGGTCGTCCAGCAACCGCATGACCTCGGGCAGCAGCAGCCCGACCGGCTCCCGCGCAGGAAGCACCAGGTCGACGCGGCGCCGCTCACCGACGAGCGTGACCCGGCTCAACACCGTCGGCCCACCGGCCGTTTCCCTGCTCAAGGCCCCCGTAGACATCACGCTCGCGAACCTATCACCGGCTTGTAGGACTATTGGGGGGCGTGGAAACGCCGGGAGAGTACGGGCTGTTCTGCCCCATCAGCCGATTCGAAACGAACGACCACCCCACACACCCCGCGCACAGCACGGCCGCGATCACCATCCCGGCGATCACCTTCCCCACCCGCTCGTCCACGGCCCGCCGTTGCCGCTGCGCCCCGAACAACAGGGCGTCCCGCAACCGCCGCCGCCGCACGGAAACGGATTCGAGAAGCTGACTGTCGTAGTCCTGAGCGGACATGCCGGTCACCTGTCTCACGTGGGGAATTCGCCCAGCCAATCGTGCTGGAGGAGGTGCTGGGGCAGGTAGTCCGACTCGACCTCGATGGGCAGGTGCCCGTCGTACGCCCAGCAGGCGATGGCGAGGGGGCCGAGGGCGATGGCGCCGTCGATGTCCTTCTGCCGTTCCTCGGTGAGGGTCCAGTAGGCGCGGTGCAGTTTCAGGGCTTCTTCCAGTGCGGGGCTGAAGCCTTCCACGTCCCTGCGTACGAAGTGGTAGAAGAGGTTGATCGGCGGATAGAGGATGCCCTGCAGCAGGTCTCGCGGGGCGATGCGGGCGACCGCCGGATCCGACATCTGCACTGCGGCGGTCAGCTTCTCGACCAGTCCTGGCCGGCGCAGCCAGTACGTCTGCAGGGTGTCGACCCAGTGGTAGATGTACTCGTCGTACTGCCCCTCCGGCGCCCGGAGCCGCTCCAGGGGGACCTCACACAACTGCGTCATACGCTCCGGCTCACGGCAGATGACGGCGAGCCAGAACGCGTTCAGCCAGGTTCCCGCGCGGGCCGTCGAGAGCGGGCCGGTCGCCCGAAGGGCGCGCACTTTCCCGTTGATGCGGCATTCGACTGTTCCCTCACTCTTGGCCGTGACGGCGAACAGCGCAGAACCCAGCTGCATCGCGTTGACCGCCGCTTCCCAGGTCTCCACTGCTTCGGCCTGAGGATCATTCACGCAGTGGGCGCGCAGGTTCATCACTCCGGAGCTGAATGCGAAGTCGATCAACTCCGATGAGTCCTCAAGGTCGTTGATCTCGTCAGTCAGATCGGAGGCCAACTGCTCAGCGAACTGTTCGGCATCAAGTCCTGCCGACAGACTATGCCGGGTGATTTCTGTGGTCATGGAAGGGTCCGGCGATGTCGTAAGCCATAGCTGCATGAAGATAGGTGCGCATGAAGGTTTCGAGCTCATCGTTCATGTGTAGATCCTGTGCACTCGCGCCGGTCGCACGGCGGTCCAGTGGACGGGTGAGTCAGTCGCTCCCCGAATCCAGAGCAAGCTGGGCTTTGATGACTGTCATATCGAGTGGGTGATCGAGGTGGGGAGTTTGTATGCGCGCACTGCTTCCGGGAATTTCATTACGGGAACATTCGGAAGATCCGGGATTCTCGATTCTGCGGCGTCGACCACGTAAGCGGGACTGTCGTCCTCCGGCTGCAGCACCCGTGCCAGTGTGAAACTGTCGTCCGGCAGGGCTACCCTTCGGACCCACGGGAATTTGGCATCCCAGGAAGTGAAAACCGACGCGGAGAGGCGCTGGGCTACCGACGAGGCCAGCTCCTTCTCTGACGGTCGGTGCTCGACCTTGTTGGCTGCGTAGATGCTCAGGGACCAGTTCAAGTCGTCTTGCAGGCGCTCGTATTCGCACGTGACGACAGCATCCCAGTTCCGGTCCTCCCACTCTGATTCTGCCGACACGTCCGTCTGTTCCAACGTGACACGGAACACCTCGGCGAGAATCACGGGCAGGTGGGTTGGCGCATCACTGCCGCGAACCATCAAGTGGTACATCACGAGTAGTACGTCCGGTAGAGGGCTGGCTCTTGTACAGACCCGTCCTGAGCGGTCATGTCGGTCACCTGTCTCACGTCGGGAATTCGCCCAGCCAGCTGCGCTTGAGCAGGTGCTCGGGCAGATACTCCGACTCGACCTCGATGGGGCGTCCGGCGTCGTGGGCGAGGCAGGTGAGGGCGAGAATCGCGAGGGGGATGTCGCCCTCGCCGGATTCCTCGCGGTCGGGGTCGGCGGTCCAGTACTCCTTGTGAAGCTCAAGCCCTTGAACCAGGGCCTCGTTGAACTGGTCGGCATCCCGGCCGACGAAGCGGTAGAACAGATTGATCGGCGGATACAGGACCTTGAGCATCATCTCGCGGTCCATGAACCGCAGCCGGTCCGGGTCGGTCGCGTCGAACGCGGCGACGAGCTTGTCCCCGAGGCCGGGCCGCTCCAGCCAGTACGTCTGGAGGGTGTCGACCCAGTGGTAGATGTACTCCTCGAAGACGGCGCCGGAGGCGCGCAGTGTCTCGATCGGCACCTCGCACAGCTGTGACATCCGCGCCTGGTCCCGGCAGACGACGGCCAGCCAGAAGGCTTCCAGCCAGGTACCGGCATCTACGAAATGCGTGATCCCCACGGCGGGGAGCGTCCGCACCTCATGGCCGATCATGCACTCGACGGTAGTGCCTTCGGGTGCGGTCGCCGAAGCGAACAACGCGGACCCGACCTGCATGGCCATCACCCATGCTTCCCACGTCTCCAGCTTGTCGGCAGTGGGATCGCTCAGCGTAAAGAGGCTGGCGTTGGACAGAGCACTGCTGAAGGTCAGGCCGAAGCTCTGCGGGTATTCCTCAAGACGCTTGATGTAACTGAGGGTTTCCTCGTTGAGTTCTTGTCGGAATTCATCCGGGTTCGGATGGCTACCCTTCGACGGAGGGCGGGAAATGCGTGTGTGCATGAACAATTTTCTCATTTCGTGAGGTCGAACTGCCTTATCTGGTATCCAGCATATGTGGGTCCGTTGAAGTCCGCCTTGACCAAGATGTAGTCCACCTTGCCCTCACTTAGCGCGTTTCGAAGGTCCATGGCCAAGGTGCGCTCGGCGCGAGCCGCGTCAAGGGAACCGCTATCTGCGCGTCGCTTGGCCCTCCTCTCCATTTCCTTGAGGATGGTCTCGAAGTACTCCTTCGTGCCCTGCGTCACCAGCCGTCCACTATGCCCCTTGCGTACCCCGAGGGAGGCCTTCGTGGACCCCTTCGCCTCGACGACGTACCGGCCGTCCGTCGTCCGGTACACCTGGTCGAACCGATTGTTGCCGAACGCCCCGTCGTCCAGACGCACCGCACCCTCGTAGTGCTCCGGGATCGCGTGGCGCTCGGCCGCGTACTCGCCGAGCAGTTCGCTCTGCCGGTTGGCGTCGCCATGGAGCGGTGAGTGTGTCTTGTCGGCGAGATCCCTCGCGGCGGCCAGCTCGTCCGTGGGGTTGGCGGCGTAGGCCTTCTCCGCGGCCTCGAGGACTTTCTCCGCCGCGTTGTCGGCCTTGACCGCCGCGTCCCGCCTGGCGGCCTGTTCGTTCAGGTATTTCAGAGTCTCGTCGGGAAGATCCGACACCTTGCCCGGGATGGGATCCGGCCGGATGTAATCCTCCTTGATCGCAGGAGGCATGTCACTGGCCGCGATCCACTTGGGCGGCGCGAACGGGTTGCGTGTGAGCTGGGGCACGGCCTGGCCGTAACCGCCCTCGGCGGATGTGGAGCGCCGGTATCCGTTGTTCTCCCGGTAGTGCTCCTTGAACCACTGGGGGTCGTTGTTGGCCCGCTCGACCTGCCGGCGCATGACCTCGCGTTCGTGGTCCAGCGGATCGCGGTTGCTGCCGGACGGCGATCCGTCAGGGCCGTTGCCGCCCCCGGTCCCGCCGTGCTGGGCGGGAACCCGGCCGCCGTCGGTCCCGTCGCCGCCCGCGTGCCCGTGGTCGCCGCCCGCCGCGTGCCCGCCCGTGTCGCGTGCGGGCACCGTGTCCGTGCCGCGCCCCCCGGTGTGGTCGGTGGCGTGCGCGGTCGCCGCCGTGTTGCCGCCGGCCCGCCCCGTCGCGTCGCCGCCGACGTGGGCCGTCGTGCTCCCGGCGGCGTGCGCGCCTGCCCGGTCGCCCGCCCCGACGAGTGCGCCCTCCTCGTGCGGCAGGCTCCGCTCCAGCAACTCCCGGTCCGCCGCCGACAGTTCCACCTTCGCCGGTGCCGCCGTGCCGTCCGGACGGACGACCGAACCGTCGTCCAGGTTCAGGCGGGTGCCGTCGGGCCACTCCACGACGTTGTCGCGGATGACTGGCGTGTCGTCGGCGACCCGGACCACGCTGCCGTCGGGCTGGACCCGTCCCGCGCCGGAGAGGACGTCGGCGTAGGCGCCCGCGTGCACGCCCCGCAGGCCGGCGAACAGGTCGGTGACCTTGACCGTGCCGAACGTCGCGGCCTTGCCCAGATACGTCATGGGGTCGACCAGCCGGGCCGTCTTGCCGAGCGCGCCGACCGTGCGGGCCACCGCGCCGCTCTTCGCGGCCGCTCCGGCGCCTCCGGTGAACACCGTGGTCAGCACGTTGAAGGTGACCGCGCCGCTCGCGCGTGCGGGGTTCTCGCCCCACTGGTCCCAGGCGACCAGCGCCTTGCCCGTCTCCTTGACCGCGTTGCGGGAGTCGCGCAGGTAGGAGGGCAGTTTGTCCTCGGGCATCGCCCAGTAGGCGACGCCGACGACGGGCACCGCGGTGATGAGCACACCGGTGGCGAGCTTGCCGAGCCCTTTCCAGGCCTCGCCCGCCGCGTCCCAGCCGTCGAAGCCGACGAGGGTGCCGAGGCCCTGGATCGTGCCCCACACTCCGTCGACGAAGAACCCCTTGCCGAACTCCCACACCTGGTGGCCCAGCCAGTCGAGCCCGTGCCGCTCCTTCTCCACGGTCCTGCCCCAGGGCAGTTCCTCGGCCTGGTCCAGCAGGTCGGCGGTGAAGCCGTAGGTGCTGGTGCCGCGCTTCACCAGGCGCTTGTCCGTGCCGTCCTCGAGGATCAGCGTCGAGCCGCCCACCAGCGCGGTGATCGCGTTGTGGCAGGCGATCTCCGCCAGCCAGAAGGCCTCCGCGGTGGCGTTGACGTCGTGCACCAGGTCGTTGTTGAGCTGGACGTTGTCGTCGTCCTCGCGCCAGTCGTCGTCACCCGCTATCTGGTGCCGGAAGGTTTCCGCACGCCGCTTGAGGCTCTTCAGCTTGGCCACGAGCGGCTGGATCTCCGTCTCGTACGCGCTGAGGGCCGCCGCGACCTTCTCCAGATCGTCGGCGAACTCGTCCGCCTTGGCCGCCACCGGCGCGGTCGTGGCGAACAACTGCTCCGCCTCCGGTGCCGTGTAGCACGCCGACAGCCCCTGGAAGCGGGTGTGCACGTCGGATCCCGACTGGCGGAAGACGAGGGCCTCCGCCGTCAGCAGCATGTGGTCCGTGCCCAGTTGCTCCAGGTCGCCGGTGAACTGCGGGATGTTCTGCGGGTCGATCAGGCCCGCGCTCACGTGCCCCCCTGTTGCCCGCCCGCCCCCGGCAGGTCGATCTTCGGTTCCTTCAGCGCGTTCGCCTGGGCCTGCGCGGCCATGTCCAGGTCGCCCTTGACGTATTCGTTGGTCGCGGTGGCCGCTCCGTTGAGGGAGTTCGACGTGCGCACCGCGACGTACATCAGCTTTTCCTGGTAGGCGGTGAAGAACTCGCCCAGCGCCGCCGCGACCGGGCCCTGGACCCCGCTCTTCTCCACGCCGCCCTGCTGGACCGTGCCGGCGGACTTCGCCGCGCTCGGCATGGTCTCCTGCAAGGCTTTGCCGGTGTCCGAGAGTCCCTCGGCCGCCTCCGCCGTCTTCGTGAGAACGCGATGCACGCCCGACGGCGAGATGTCCCACCCCGTCATGTGGATTCCCCGTATCCCCGTGTCCCCGTGTGCCGTCGGTCCGCCGACGCGCCCGTGTCAGCCGATGTTGTCGACCGCCGCCCGCGCCTTCGCCATCGTCGCCTGGGCCGTCCCGTCGTTGTCCTCGAGGGTGGTGCGCACCAGTTGGATGATGCTGCGTACCTCGTTGGCCGCGCGGTTCCAGCGCAGTTCCTTGCCGTGGTACTCCTCGGAGACCCCGTCGGCCTGGAAGTCGGCCATGGCGGCCTTCACGGCCTTGTCGCGGTCGGCCAGTACGCGCTCCAACTGGCCGACGATGCCTTGCAGACCACCCTGCACCTCGCTCGACGCGCCGGTGTCGTAGGAGCGGCGGTCCAGATTCTGGCCCATCGTCAAAACCCCCTGTGGTTGTCGGTCTCTGCCCCGGACGGCGGTCTAGCGCGCGCCGAAGCGGGCCGCGTCGAAGTTCGCCGCGCCCATGTTCTTCTGGGCGTTGTCCTGCTGTTCCACGTCACCGGTGCCGAACGCGGTGTCCATACCGCCCTGGCCTTCGAGGATCGCGCCGAGCGACTGGTTCAGCGCGGCGGTGATCTCGTCCGCCCGCGTCTTGAACGAGTCGAAGGCGACCTTTCCGGATCCGTTGAACTTGCCCTCCAGCGGCTCGGCCGCCTGGATGAGCATGCGGATCAGCGTGCCCAGGTCGGTGCTCGAACCAACCGTGTTCTTGCCCAGATCCGACAGGGTCGTGGACCCCATGTCGAACTTCACGTGTGTCACCCCCGTGCGTCACGTACGCATCACAAACCTGTTCGAACAGGCTGTCGCACAACCCGTCGCGAACGCAACGTCGTTGAGCATGATGTGACGTGATCCGGACATGTCGGGGACAACGTCCCACGGCTCGGGCGCGACGACGGTGCCGTGGACCCCCGGCACCGCACCCGCACCCGTATCCGTACCCGCACTCGCAGCCGGCCGAAGGCCGGGAAAGTTTTTTCGCGAAGACCTACAACCCTCCCCGCACCCCGCGGGTCGTACTTGCTGTCAGGACTTCTGTGGGGGGACCCGGGGGGGATCCGAGAGGTTCTGACAGGGGAGGGAACAGGGGGAGGGAACCGAGGGGGCCCGGTCACGTACCGGGCCCCCTCGAAATTTCTCCGTGTCGAAGTTTCCCCACGCACGGCAGAACCCCGTCCCCGTGGCCCGGCTCGGCCGACGTGTCGGAGAGACGCCGGTCGAGTATTCCGCTCCCCTTCACAGGGCGGCTACCTCTTCCGCCGTCGGGAAGGACACCTGCGCGCCCTCCTTGGTGACCGTCACCGCCCCCACCCGGGCCGCGTAGGAGGCCGCGTCGGCGAGGGAGTCGCCGAGGCCGAGCCGCCAGGCCAGCGCCGCGGTGAAGGAGTCCCCGGCGCCGGTGGTGTCCACGGCGCGCACCGGTACGGAGGGGACGCGGGCGACACCGTCGGAGGAGGCCACCAGGGAACCCTCACCGCCCAGCGTCACCACCACCGACCGGGGCCCCTTCGCGAGCAGCAGCCGTGCCCAGTCCTCGGGCTCCTCACCGACGCGGGCCTCACCCAGGATCACCTTCGCCTCGTGCTCGTTGAGGATCAGCGGGTCGCACGCCGCCAGCACCTCGGACGGCAGCGGCTGCGGCGGCGACGGGTTCAGCACGAGCCTGCTGCCCGGCGCCAGCGTGCGTGCCACCTCCGCCACCGTCTCCAGTGGGATCTCCAACTGCGTGGACACCACCCGGGCGGCGTGGAAGATGCTCCCGGCGGCGCGTACGTCCGCGGGTGTCAGCCGGCCGTTGGCGCCCGGTGAGACGACGATGCTGTTGTCCCCGGACGGGTCCACCGTGATCAGCGCGACGCCGGTCGGCGCCCCGCCCACCAGCACGTTCGCCGTGTCGACCCCGGCCTCCCGCTGCGAGTCCAGCAGCAGCCGCCCGTGCGCGTCGTCGCCGACCCGGGCCAGCAGGGCCGTACGGGCGCCGAGCCGGGCGGCCGCTACCGCCTGGTTCGCGCCCTTGCCACCCGGGTGGACGGCCAGGTCGGAGCCGAGCACCGTCTCTCCGGCGCCCGGCCGGCGCTCCACGCCGATCACCAGGTCGGCGTTGGCCGACCCCACGATCAGCAGGTCGTAGTCGTACACGGACTGGTGCTCCATGGCTCCCCATAGGGTCGTTCCGGGCGGGCGGCCGGCCGGCTGCTGTGCGGTGGACGCGTACAGCGTGCCCTCCCCGACCGCCTTCCGGCCGTCCGGCGTGCCGTCGAAGCCGACGACCCGGACCGGTTTTCCGGCCTTGGAGCCGAGCACCTCGATCGCGCCGAGCGCCGTCTCGTCGTCCTCGGCGTGCGGGGTGCCGCGACGCGTGCGTCCGGAACCGGCCGCCGACTGTCGACGTCGTGGTGTTCATGGCGCAGGGCGGGAGCACGATGGTCGAGGAGCCGACGTGGGCGGAGTCGCTGCTGATGTTTGTTTTCATCGGGGCGATCCCCACCGTCGTCGGAGGAGCGGTGCTCCTGTCCCTGTTCGGTCTGACGATGTGGGCGACAGCACCGCTGCGGCGCCGCAGACGGACCAGCGCTTGAGGTGTACGCGAAGGGCGGCCCGGCTTCGGCTCGTCGGACGGTGCCGGGTCTCCCTGCCTGTTGCCCGGCCGTGAGCACTTGGCCCTGAGGTGTACGTATCGCGCTCGGGTGAGCGCAGATCCAACAGCCGGCCGGGAAGTGTCAACGAGTCTGCGGGGCCATCAGGGGGCAGGGCCTGTGGGGCGACGGGGCGAGTGAGAGCCAGTTCGCACCATCGGAGATGTCAGCCGTTGTGATCTTGCTGCTTTTTCTGCAGGAACTGGGTGCTGAGCAGCAGGTTCGGCGAACCCTCACCCGGGTTCTGCACGACGTCCTTCAGCGCGTTGTCGGTCAGTGCCATGGAGACGTCGGCAGGAGCCTCATCCGGGTCGGCGCCCAGGTACAGCACCGCGACACCCGCGATGTACGGGGAAACCATCGAGGTACCGGATGGGTAGGAGCCGGTATGAAGGCGGAGAACGGCTGCGAACGGCGCGGGTGTTAGCTTCTTCCCCGTGGCGGAACACCAGGACGAGACCAGGGCGGCCTACGACGGGGTCGTCGAGCTCTATGCGTCGATGTTCGCTGATCGGTTGGAGACGCAGCCGTTCTCACGGAACATGATCGGCACTTTCGCCGAGCTGGTGCGCGGGACGGGGAACCCGCGGACAGCCGACGTCGGGTGCGGGCCCGGTCATCTGACGTCCATGCTGCACGACTTGGGGCTGGACGCCTTCGGGCTCGACCTGTCCCCGGGCATGGTCGACCACGCCCGGCGGGCCCATCCGGCGCTGCGGTTCGATGAGGCGCGGATGGAGGCCCTGCCGGTCGAGGACGGCGCGCTCGGCGGCGTGCTGGCCCACTACTCGGTGATCCATACCCCGCCTGGAAAATTGCCCGCGCTGCTCGCCGAGCAGGCACGTGTTTTGGCACCAGGGGGCCTGTTCCTGGTCTCGTTCTTCGCGACCGAGGGACCGGAGCCGGTCCGCTTCGACCACAAGGTGACGCCCGCCTATAGCTGGCCGGTGGACCGGTTCGCAGAGTTGCTGGCCGGGGCCGGGCTCGTCACGTTCGCCCGGCTGCTCCACGACCCGGCCTCCGAGCGAGGCTTCCTCGACGCCCACTTACTGGCCCGCCGCCCCTAGGACGCCTGCAGGCGACGCGCACACCTTCCGCATGTAATGTCCCATCGACATCGTGCACTTGGACCGCAGGCTGCGCGTCCTGTCGGTACGCACGATGCCCGGGCCACTGAGCCTCCCGCACCTACGCGCCCGGCACATCCCGGAGGCGGGGGCCGGGCGGCGGCGGACTGAGGGCTGTGGCCAGGGGCGCAGATCGCGGTCGACGAGGTCACGACCCCTCCGGACCCTCCGTGAACGCGGTGGCGTGGTCGGCGGCCCACTGGCGAAACGTTCGCGGCGCCGTCCCGAGGATGTCGGCCACCGCAGTGGTGATGTACGCGGGCTGTCCGACCGCCGCGCTCCACGCGGCGAGCAGCATGTCGACGACCGAGCTGGGCGCCGTGCCCTCCGACAGGCTTCGGAACTCGTCCGGCGTCATCTCCTCGAATGCGATCCGGTTCCCCAGGGCGTCGCCGATGACGCCGACCTGCGCGGCTTGGGTCAGCGATTCGGGGCCCGTAAGGACGTAGTCGCCTCCGACGTATCCGTCCTGACAGAGCGTCCGCGCCGCGACGGCTGCGACGTCGCGGTCGTCGACCGGTGCCGTCTCGGCAGCGCCGTAAGGCCACCGGACGACCTCGCCGGCCCGGATCGCGGGCGCCCACCAGGCCAGCGAGTTCGACGCGAGCATCCCCGGCCGGATGATCGTCGACTCGAGTCCGGTGGCTGCGATGAGCCGCTCGATGTCGGCGTGCAGCACCGCCGTGGGATTGGGCTGCTGGAAGAAGGGGTGCGGCGTCTGGTGCGGAGAGGAGAGGAAGACGACCCGCCGCACATGGGCTGCCAGCCGCTCGACGACCGCCGCGGCGGTCTGAGGCGGGGCGGTCCAGACGAGGAAGACGGCACCGGCGCCATTCAATGCCGGGTCGAGCGTCTCGGGCACAGTGAGGTCGCCGGTGAAGACCTCGACCTTCGCCGGCAGCGTTGCCGCCGCCTCGGAGCGACGGGTGAGGGCACGGACCGGCACGCCCGCGTCGAGGAGTCGGTCGATGACGACGCGGCCGACCCGGCCCGTCGCCCCGGTTACGAGCACGGGAGGAGTGTCTCTCTTCTGATTCACGCCGCCCATGGAAACGTTACTCGGTTAAAAAAGCAACCCGGTCATGAATGTTACGGTGGTCAGATGAGCGAGTCGACGGGACTGCGGGCCCGCAAGAAGGAGCGGACGCGCGACGCCATCGGCGACGCGGCCGTCTCGCTGTTCCTGGAGCGCGGCTTCGACCGCGTCTCGGTCAACGACATCGCCGCGGCGGCCGAGATCTCCAAGCCGACCCTCTTCCGGTACTTCCCCACCAAGGAAGACCTGGTGCTGCATCGGTTTGCGGACCACCAGGGCGAGGCAGCACGCGTCGTACGTGACCGCGGGTCCGGCATCAAGCCGGTGACGGCGCTGCACCGGCACTTTCGGGCCGGCCTCGATCGGTACGACCCCGTCACCGGTCTCAACGATCATCCCGAGGTGGTGGCGTTCCATCGGCTGGTGTTCACCACACCGAGCCTGGCAGGACGGCTCACGCGGTACCAGCTCGAGGACGAGGAGGCACTGGCGGACGCCCTCGGTGAAGGCATCCAGGCACGCCTGCTGGCCGCCCAGGTGCTTGCGGTCCAACGGGTGCTCGCCCGGACCAACTGGCAGAAGATCGCCGACGGTCGCACCGCCCACGACGTCCACCCCGAGGCCGTAGCCGACGCCGACCAGGCATTCAACCAGCTGCGGTGACAGGCGACCCTCCCGGTCGAAGGAGGCTCCGCAGTCTGGTGCACACGTTGCCACCGGCCCGGTCATGCCGCTTCCGCACTGTTCCGATCGGTGCCGACGTCCTCTGACCATCGCCGGAGGCGGCAACGGTCCAGGGCACGAAGGCTCCGGCGGTGCGGCGACCGCAGTAGTGCGAGCAACGATCTCCCGGAAGGTGGGAATTCCCAGGTCGACAGACTCCTGCTGCCGGGAGATCTGCGCGTCGAGTTGAGCGAGCTTCCCCTCGGCGTGGGTCAGGCTGCTCTGCAGTCCTTCGATCTCGCCGAGCCGCCCCTCGCCTTCGGCTTCCAGGATGCGTGCGAGGAGGTTGTCGCTGATCTCGACGAGCCGCGGGCGTTCGGAGACCTGCACGGTCAGGGCGGGACAACGGGCACACGTCCGCTGTCCGAAGGTCGGCTGTCCCGAAGGACGGCCTTCTCGGAGCGCGCGAAGATCAGGCGTTCCACCACTCATCGGTGGCACAGCCGACTTCGTAGTGCCACCACCCATCCTCTTGCCCTTGGGCCAGGAGCGCCTTGATTCCGTGGAAGTCACCACCGGCTGGTGCGTTGAAGGCCACCATCGGGAAGTCTTCACTGAAGACCTCGCCACCGAGCCCGAATCTCGAAAGATGCTGATGAACTGCCTGAGGGCTGCGCCCCAGCGGCCCGGAAGGAAGAGGCACAACGCGTATCGTGCAGTTGCCGGAGGAGCTGACCCGCCCCACGGCCCAGCGAAGCCCTTCCGAGTCGGTCTGGAACCGCACGACGTCACCCTCAGCCACCCCGTTCTGAAGAAAGGGGACGTTCTGTACGCGAGCCGTGTCAGCGCTGAGCCTCGTAGCCCATAGACCCTCGGTGTCCTGCGGGAGCCACCCCTCGCAAGGAACGAACCGGAACCAGACCTTGATCTTCTCGACCATGCTCTCCATGCCGGGCATCATGCGCCAGCCGCCGAAGTCCCGTCGCATCGGACCTGAGCTGGGCGATCAATCCTCGCTGTCACCGGACGCCCACCAGCAAGACCACGATCTACAGCTGGAGTGCTGATTCGTCACTTGTCTGAGTGAAGTGCAGAGAAGTGAGCGCAGATCCAACAGGTGGCCGGGAAGTGTCAGCGAGTCTGCGGGGCCGTCAGAGGGGTCGGGGGCTGTGGAGCGACGGGGCGAGTGAGAGCCGGCTCGCACCAGATGAACTTGCCCCGGTTGCCGTGTCTGGACAGTGGGTGCCACCCCCACACGTCGGCGCAGGCCCGCACCAGGGCCAGCCCCCGACCCGTCTCCAGCTCGCCGGCCTGCTCGAAGAGGGTCGGCGGTTCCGGTGGTTCCGGGTCCGCGTCCCATGCCCCGATCCGCAGCGTGCCCGGCGGTGCCCAGCGGACCCGGAGGGCGGCGGGACCCTGGGTGTGCGTCACGGCGTTGGCGACCAACTCGGTCGCCAGCAACTCGGCGACATCGACGAGGCCGATCAGCCCGTGCATGGTCAGGACCAGCCGGAGGGTGCGGCGGCTGATGGTGACGGCGCGGAGGTCGTTGGGGATGTGGAGGGAGTACTCCCACGGCTCGTTTTCAGGCATGCGTCAACTCCGTTCGGTGAGGGAGGGGTTCAGAGGGGGGCCCGGTGTCATTGCCGCAGCCGTCACGACAGGACGGAACGGTGCGCTTCCGGTGCCCCGGTTGCACTTGGCGTTCAATGCGTCACCGACGGTAGATCTAAATATAGAGACGTAGCAAGCCGGTCGCGTAAAGTGACACCGAACGAGTCGCGCTTACGGGCGCGTTGGATCAGAGAGCGGTCGAGGGCTGTGAGGCGCGAACCAACGGCACGCCAGATGCGACTGGCGACTGAACTGCGCAGACTGCGCGAAGCGGCCGGTCTCACTTCTCGCCAGGCGGCGGCCCTGCTGGGCGTGAGCCCCGCCCAGATCACCCATATCGAGTCCGCGCTGGCAGGCGTGAGTGAACAGCGGCTCCGTCGCCTCGTGTCCCACTACGCCTGTACGGACGAGGAGTTCATCGACGCCCTGGTCGCCATGGCCACCGACCGGACACGCGGCTGGTGGGAGGAGTACCGGGGCCTGCTGCCCACGTCGTTCCTCGACCTCTCCGAACTGAACCACCACGCCCTGTTCCGACGCGACGTGGCCATTCTCTACGTACCGGGCCTCCTGCAGACGGAGGCCTACGCCCGTGCCGTCTTCTCCGGCCGGGTACCGGAACTCACGCCGAACGAACTCGAGTTGCGTGTCCGTCACCGAATGACGTCCCAGGAGATCACTCTCCCGTACGAGTTGGTCATCCACGAGGCGGCCCTGCGGATCAGGGTCGGTGACCGGGCCACCTCCAGGGCTCAACTCACCAGACTCCTGGAGCTCTCCGAAGCGGACGACATCACCATGCGTGTCATCCCGTTCGACCTGGACGGCTTCGCCAGAGCCGCCAGCACCATGACCTATGTGGGTGGCCCCGTGCCCAGGCTGGACACGGTGGTGCGTGACGTACCCCACGGCTCGGCCTTCATCGACTCCGAAGCACAGCTCGGTGCCTTTCGAACTCGCTTCCGTAAAGTGGAGGCGGTAGCACTCGACCCCGCACGGTCACGTGACTTCATCGGCCGACTGGCGAAAGAGCTGTGAGGCGCATGGACAACTGGCGTACGTCGTCCTACTCAGGTCCCGACGACGGCAACGAGTGCGTGGAGATCGCGAACTCGCCCACCCGTGTCGCCGTCCGTGACTCCAAGGCCCCCACCCGAGCCACCCTCACCTTCCCCACCACCGTCTTCACTCCCTTCCTCGATGCCCTGAAGGAGTCGGGCAAGGAGCTGTGACACGCACGCGGGGCCGTTGCCGGCATGGGGCTCAGGAGGGCGTCGGCAGCGTCTGCGGCCGTGCCTCGTGGCCGGCGAGGTGGAGCCTCAGGCGAGTGAGGTCCTCGGCCTCGACGAACACCTGCTGTCCCCAGTACGCGGTGAGGCGATGGGCGACATCGACCAGCCGACGGCGGTCCTCGGGCGTGTAAGCCGGGAAACGCGCGTAGCCGTGGTCGGCGATCTCGTTCCCGAGCTCGCTGAAGAGCACGGCCCGGAAGCGCTGCTCCTCCTCGTCGGTCAGCGGTGCGTCGGCGGCCTCGGTGGGCCGCAACCGGACGTTGTAGAGGTCTCGCATCACGTGCCGCTCCGCCATCTGCTCGAGTTCGTCCGCGGGAGCCTACCGACTGCGGCCTCCCGGGCAGGTCCCGGCTGTCACAGCCCGCCGGTACCGTCACCGGGTTCCTTGGGCAGTCCCCCCGTGCGGGCGTCGCCATAAGGCTCGGCTGTCATCGTTCGATCGTTGGCCGACGGAGGCTGGGCGGTTTCGTTCGGATCAGCCGCTTGTTGTTTCCGGCCGCAGGCCCGGTCGCGGCGTCCGGTCCGGAAAGAGTGGCTCGATCCGCGCCCACTGCACGTCACTCAAGGCCAGGTACGTATCAGCCTGCAGCAGAGACGGGAGAACGCCGTCAAGGCCGGGAAGCTCGTGCGTCGTGCTCCTCGCGGTTGGCGAGGACTTGGGCCATGTGGGTCTGCGCCCACTGTCGGAGCCCGCGTGTCAGGTGGTGGAGTGAGAGGCCGAGGTCAGTCAGCTCGTAGGTGACGGTGACGGGGACCGTGGGCGTCACGGTGCGGGTGAGCAAGCCGTCGCGTTCGAGGGCCCGCAGGGTCTGGGTCAGCATCTTCTGGCTGACGCCGGCCAGGAGCCGGGCGAGCTCGGAGTAGCGCATCGCCTTCGGGGCGTGCGATGCACCGGACCGCTCGGGCGCGCTACCGCCCAGTGCGCACAGGATCAGGACGACCCACTTGTCGGAGATCCGGTCGAGAAGCTGACGGCTGGGGCACACCGCCAGGAACGCGTTGTACTCCGCCTTGGCCCGTGCCTTCTTGTCGGCCTTCGTCGTCGTCACTGATCCCGCCTCTCACCCTCTGGGTTGGTTACGCACTTCAGAGTGCCTACTTCCCGCAAGGAAGCATCTCTCCAACACTGGTCCAAGGGGACCGGAGACACCACCCCTGGCAAGAAGCGAAAGGCACTGTGATGAACACGCCCTCCACACCTCTTCCAGGCGGAACCTGGACGCTGGGTGACTCGACCGTCACCCGGTTCGGCTACGGCGCGATGCAGCTCGCCGGCCCGTGGGTCATGGGCCCGCCCGCCGACCACGACGGCGCCCTGGCCGTCCTGCGCGAGGCAGTCGGCCTCGGGATCACCCACATCGACACCAGCGACGCCTACGGACCGCGCATCACGAATGAGCTGATCCGCGAAGCGCTGCACCCCTACCCGGAGTCGCTGTTCATCGCCACCAAGGTGGGCGCGACCCGCGACGCACAGGGCGGCTGGCCCACGGCCCGGCGCCCCGCAGACCTGCGCAAGCAGGTCCACGAGAACCTCGAATCCCTCGGCGTCGAGGCTCTCGACCTGGTCAACATGCGCATGGGCGACGCTCGGGGCTCCCGGCCCGGCTCGATCACCGAAGCATTCGAGACGCTCGTCGACCTCCAGCGAGAGGGCCTGATCCGCCACCTCGGCGTCAGCAACGTCACCCCGGAGCAGGTCGCCGAGGCACGCGGCATCGCCCCGATCGTGTGCGTGCAGAACATGTACAACCTCGCCCACCGCCACGACGACGACCTCGTGGACCGCCTCGCCACCGACGGCATCGCCTATGTGCCGTTCTTCCCCCTGGGAGGCTTCACGCCGCTGCAGTCCGAGGCGCTCTCGAAGGTCGCGAGCCGACTGGAGGCGACGCCGATGTCGGTCGCGCTGGCCTGGCTGATGCAACGCTCGCCGAACATCCTGCTCATCCCCGGTACGTCGTCCACCGCCCACCTGCGCGAAAACATCGCAGGCGCCGGGCTCTCCCTTTCCGACGAGGACATGGCCGAACTGGACAGCATCGGCCGCTGAACAACACACAGGTCACCGACCGGGACCAGGCGGTTTCACTCGGACTGTCGGGCGGACCGGAGGAAGATGCCCGCGATGTGGAGTCCGGCCAGGTAGATCGGGGCCGTCTTCTCACAACGGGTCGCGATGCCGCGCCATTGCTTGAGCTTGTTGATACACCGCTTGCCGGTGTGGCGTTGCTTGTGTGCCTCACGGTCGAAGGCGGGCGGTCTGCCACCCCGGCAGCGCCTGTTCACACGGGCGCATGTGCACACGGCGTGGCAGCGCCTGTCCGAGGCGGGCCTCCTGCCGTCGCACGAACCCGGCTCACCCGCGTGAGGGAACAGGCCCTGGCCCGCGCCACCCACGCCGTCCTGCCCCGGGGCCTTCGCCCCCTTCGTCCAAGCGCTCCCAGCGGATTCCCGGCGCTGAAGCCCGGGCGACCCGGCACCCTGTCACAGCCCCCCGGTACCGTCGGAGCATGTCCAACCAGTCCGCAGCGGCCCCCGGTGAGCGGCGGCTCGCCACCCTCGAAGGTGTCCTCGAGCGCATCACGTACGCCAACGAGGACAACGGCTACACGGTCGCCCGGGTCGACACCGGCCGGGGCGCCGGCGACCTGCTCACCGTCGTCGGGGCGCTGCTCGGCGCCCAGGTGGGCGAGTCGCTGCGGATGGAGGGGCGCTGGGGGTCCCATCCGCAGTACGGCAAGCAGTTCCACGTGGAGAACTACACGACACTGCTCCCGGCCACCGTCCAGGGCATCCGCCGCTATCTCGGCTCGGGGCTGGTCAAGGGCATCGGGCCGGTCTTCGCCGACCGCATCACCCAGCACTTCGGGCTGGACACCCTGACCGTCATCGAGGAGGAGCCCAAGCGGCTGATCGAGGTGCCCGGTCTCGGCCCCAAGCGGACCAAGAAGATCGCCGACGCCTGGGAGGAGCAGAAGGCGATCAAGGAGGTCATGCTCTTCCTCCAGACCGTCGAGGTGTCCACCTCCATCGCCGTGCGGATCTACAAGAAGTACGGCGACGCCTCGATCTCCGTCGTGAAGAACCAGCCGTACCGGCTGGCGTCCGACGTCTGGGGCATCGGCTTCCTCACCGCCGACCGGATCGCCCAGTCCGTCGGCATCCCGCACGACAGCCCGGACCGGGTCAAGGCGGGCCTGCAGTACGCCCTGTCGCAGGCCACCGACCAGGGGCACTGCTACCTCCCCGAGGAGAAGCTGATCGCCGACGCGGTGAAGCTGCTCCAGGTGGACACCGGACTCGTCATCGAGTGCCTTGCCGAGCTGGCCGCGGAACCGGAGGAGGGCGAGGACCCCGGAGTCGTACGGGAGAAGGTGCCCGACCCGCAGGGCGGCGACCCGGTCACCGCCGTCTACCTCGTCCCCTTCCACCGCGCCGAGCTGTCCCTCTCCGCCCAGCTGCTGCGGCTGCTGCGCACCGGAGAGGACCGGATGCCGGGCTTCCGGGACGTGGACTGGGCGAAGGCCCTCGGCTGGCTCAAGGGGCGTACGGGGGCCGACCTGGCCCCCGAGCAGGAGGCCGCCGTGAAGCTGGCGCTCACCGAGAAGGTCGCGGTCCTCACCGGCGGTCCCGGCTGCGGCAAGTCGTTCACCGTCCGCTCCATCGTGGAGCTGGCCCGTGCCAGGAAGGCCAAGGTGGTGCTCGCGGCGCCGACCGGCCGCGCCGCCAAGCGCCTGGCCGAGCTGACCGGAGCCGAGGCCTCCACCGTCCACCGCCTGCTGGAGCTCAAGCCCGGCGGCGACGCGGCCTACGACCGGGACCGGCCGCTGGACGCCGACCTGGTGGTGGTCGACGAGGCGTCCATGCTCGACCTGCTGCTGGCCAACAAGCTGGTCAAGGCCGTGGCCCCCGGCGCCCACCTGCTCTTCGTCGGCGACGTCGACCAGCTCCCCAGCGTCGGCGCGGGCGAGGTGCTCCGTGACCTGCTGGCGGACGGCAGTCCGGTCCCCGCCGTCCGCCTCACCCGCGTGTTCCGCCAGGCCCAGCAGTCGGGCGTGGTGACCAACGCGCACCGGATCAACGCCGGGCGGCACCCGGTCACCGACGGCATGAAGGACTTCTTCCTGTTCGTCGAGGACGACACGGAGGAGGCCGGCCGGCTCACCGTGGACGTGGCGGCCCGGCGCATCCCGGCGAGGTTCGGTCTCGATCCGCGCCGGGACGTGCAGGTCCTGGCCCCCATGCACCGGGGCCCGGCCGGCGCCGGCACGCTGAACGGACTGCTCCAGCAGGCCGTCACCCCGGGCCGCCCGGACCTGCCCGAGAAGCGGTTCGGCGGCCGGGTCTTCCGTGTCGGCGACAAGGTCACCCAGATCCGCAACAATTACGAGAAGGGCGCGAACGGGGTCTTCAACGGCACCGTCGGAGTGGTCACCTCGCTCGACCCGGTCGACCAGAAGCTGACGGTGCTGACGGACGAGGACGAGGAGGTGCCGTACGAGTTCGACGAACTGGACGAACTGGCGCACGCCTACGCGGTGACCATCCACCGCTCCCAGGGCAGCGAGTACCCGGCCGTCGTCATCCCGGTGACCACCGGCGCCTGGATGATGCTCCAGCGCAATCTGCTCTACACGGCGGTCACCCGGGCCAAGCGGCTGGTCGTCCTCGTCGGCTCCCGCAGGGCGATCGGACAGGCGGTCCGCACGGTGTCGGCGGGCAGGCGCTGCACGGCGCTCGACTTCCGGCTCGCGGGCGCCTGATCCGCCGTTGTTGCGGTCCTTCGCCCCGTTCCCGGAAGAAAAATGATCGATCAAATGAGTCGTAAAGGTCACAAGGGCTTCCGGAAGTTGAACACAGCGGGCAGGATGAGAAAGCTGGCGGCACTCAGTGCCGCCAATAGGCCCGATGGTCGACCCCGAGTGCACTCTCCTGAGCCAAGTGGGGGATGGTAGAGACAGTCAGGGCACCTCGAAGATGAGGCACTACGTCGGTGAGGGAAGACGTGAGCGACAACTCTGTAGTACTGCGGTACGGCGACGGCGAGTACACCTACCCGGTGGTCGACAGCAGCGTCGGCGACAAGGGCTTCGACATCGGGAAGCTCCGCGCCCAGACCGGACTGGTGACGCTGGACAGCGGCTACGGCAACACCGCCGCATACAAATCCGCGATCACGTACCTGGACGGTGAGGGGGGCATCCTCCGTTACCGCGGATACCCGATCGAGCAGCTGGCCGAGCGCTCCTCGTTCCTGGAGGTCGCCTACCTGCTGATCAACGGTGAGCTGCCGACCGTCGACGAACTCAGCACGTTCAGGAACAACATCACGCAGCACACCCTGCTGCACGAGGATGTCAAGAACTTCTACAAGGGCTTCCCGCGCGACGCCCACCCGATGGCCATGCTGTCGTCGGTCGTCTCGGCGCTGTCCACGTTCTACCAGGACAGCCACAACCCGTTCGACGAGCGCCAGCGCAACCTCTCCACCACCCGGCTGCTCGCCAAGCTCCCGACCATCGCGGCCTACGCGTACAAGAAGTCGATCGGCCACCCGTTCGTCTTCCCGCGCAACGACCTCGGTTACGTCGAGAACTTCCTGCGCATGACCTTCTCGGTCCCGGCCCAGGAGTACGAGCTCGACCCGGTCGTCGTCTCCGCCCTGGACAAGCTGCTCATCCTGCACGCGGACCACGAGCAGAACTGCTCGACCTCCACGGTGCGCCTGGTCGGTTCCTCGCAGGCGAACATGTTCGCCTCGATCTCCGCCGGCATCTCCGCCCTGTGGGGCCCGCTGCACGGTGGCGCCAACCAGTCGGTCCTGGAGATGCTCGAGGGCATCCAGGCCGACGGCGGCGACGTCGACTCCTTCATCCGCAAGGTGAAGAACAAGGAGGACGGCGTCCGCCTGATGGGCTTCGGCCACCGGGTCTACAAGAACTTCGACCCCCGCGCCAAGATCATCAAGGCCGCCGCGCACGAGGTGTTGTCCGCCCTCGGCAAGTCCGACGAGCTGCTGGACATCGCGCTGAAGCTGGAGGAGCACGCGCTCTCCGACGACTACTTCGTCTCGCGCAGCCTCTACCCGAACGTCGACTTCTACACCGGTCTGATCTACCGGGCCATGGGCTTCCCGACCGAGATGTTCACGGTCCTGTTCGCCCTCGGCCGCCTCCCGGGCTGGATCGCCCAGTGGCACGAGATGATCAAGGAGCCGGGCTCCCGCATCGGCCGCCCGCGCCAGATCTACACGGGCGTGGTGGAGCGGGACTTCATCCCGGTCGAGCAGCGCTGACCGACCCCGGTCGCCCGCACGGACACTGGACGGCATGCCCTCAGGGTGTGCCGTCCGGTGTTTTCGTCGGCCGCCCGGGCCGGAACCGAGCCTCGGGAAAAGCGAGAAGGCGCCCCGCGCCGGTCCCCCCACGGGCCGACGGCAGGGCGCCTTCCCATGTCCCGGTGCGGATTCCCCCCACGGGATCCGGCCGGGCGCCTGTGAAGAACAGCGCCTGAATCGCTGTGTGAGCACAATGAGCAGAACAGAACTCACTGCCCTCATGCGGTCTGCCGGGACAGCGCACGGTCGGGAGGGCCGCTCAAAGCTCTCCGATGTACGTGCCCCGGCAACGCAGTCTGGGAAAGTCCCCCAAAGACATCCCCAGATGCCAGGTCGCGCCCCCCAAGACGCTTCCTGACATCGCCAACTTAGACCTTCGAACCCCTTCGATGGTTACGTTCACTTCACTGTGATCTGCGTCTCTTGCATATGTCCGTTACGCGCGCAAGGGCCCCGGTATTGCCAATGGGGCCCAGGCGTAAGGGCGATGCGTACGCCTTGTGAAGAGCTTATGTGAAAGGTCGTACCGGACTCCAGGGGTTCATCAGGTCGAGATCTCAATGAAACGCCCTTCGGCGGCGGGTCGGCCGGTGCGGCGAAGGCCGGCCGGGGCACCGTGTCCTCAGGCCTTGCCGACCAGTTCGAAACCGGCCTCGTCGACGGCGGCGCGGACGGCCTCCTCGTCGAGCGGGGCCGCGGAGACGACGGTGACCACGCCGGTGGTGGCGACGGCCTTCACCGAGGAGACCCCGGGGAGCCCGGAGACTTCGCCGGAGACGGCGCCCTCGCAGTGGCCGCAGCTCATGCCGCTCACCTTGTAGGTGGCGGTGACGGAGCCCTGGATGTCGGTCTGGGTGGTCATGTCGTTGCTCCCTCGTCGAGACGTGTGAGGTGGAGGGGCCCGCGGGGGCCACGTTTTTCAGTTTATACCCCTAGGGGGTATGAATCCAGGACCGTCGGGGCTCCCGGATCAAGGAGCCGCCCGCGACAGGGCGGAGGTTCGCGGATAGCGTTCCGCCGCAAACGGTGATCGCCGGGAAGGGGCGGGGGAGGCGCCGGGGTGCGCGTACGGCACTCCACGCCGGCTCCCGCACCGCCGGCGCGGACGGAAGGCGGGCCGGTCATGCGGGCGGTGGTGTTCGAGCGGTACGGGGAGCCGGCCGAGGTGCGGGAGGTCGCGGACCCGGAACCCGCGGAGCACGGGGTCGTGGTGCGGGTCGAGGCCACCGGCCTGTGCCGCAGCGACTGGCACGGCTGGCAAGGTCACGACCCGGACATCACACTGCCGCACGTGCCCGGCCACGAACTCGCCGGTGTCGTCGAGGCGGTCGGCGCGCGGGTCACCGGCCGGCGGGTCGGCGACCGGGTCACCGTCCCCTTCGTCTGCGCCTGCGGGAACTGCCCGGCCTGCGCGGCAGGGGACCAGCAGGTGTGCGAGCGGCAGACCCAGCCCGGCTTCACCCACTGGGGCTCGTTCGCCCAGTACGTGGCCCTGGACCACGCCGACGTGAACCTGGTCGAGGTCCCCGAGGGCATGTCCTTGGCGACGGCCGCCTCCCTGGGCTGCCGTTTCGCCACGGCCTACCGGGCGGTGGTGCAGCAGGGCAGGGTGGCGGCGGGGGAGTTCGTCGCGGTGCACGGCTGTGGCGGGGTGGGCCTGTCGGCCGTGATGATCGCGGCGGCCTCGGGCGCCCGGGTCGTCGCCGTGGACGTGTCCCCCCGGGCCCTGGACCTGGCACGGAAGTTCGGCGCGGCTCAGTGCGTGGACGGGTCCGGGACGGAGGACACCGCGGCCGCGGTCCGCGACCTCACCGGCGGTGGCGCCCACCTCTCCCTGGACGCCCTGGGCTCGCCCGCCACCTGCGCCGCCTCCGTGAACGGCCTGCGCCGCCGGGGCCGCCACGTCCAGGTCGGCCTGCTGCCCTCGCCGACGGGCACGACCCCGGTGCCGATGGCCCGTGCCGTCGCCCTGGAGCTCGAGCTCCTCGGCAGCCACGGCATGGCCGCGCACACCTACCCCCCGATGCTGGAGCTGGTCCGGGCGGGCGTCCTGCGCCCCGACCTGCTGGTGACGCGCACCATCGGCCTGGCCGCGGTCCCGTCGGCCCTGGCGGCAATGGGCACGGCACCGGGCGCGGGCGTGACGGTCATCGAGCCCTGGAACTGAGCACCGCCCACGCCCGGCCGGAGCCGGAGGCGGGCGGTGCCGTACGGATCGGCTAGTCCCTGCGGTTCCGGTTGCCGGGCCGGGCCGCCACCCAGCGGCGCACCGTGTCCGCGTACCAGTACGGTTTGCCGCTCTCCACGTGGTCGGGCGGGGGCAGCAGACCGTGCTTGCGGTAGGAGCGTACGGTGTCCGGCTGCACCTTGATGTGCGCCGCGATGTCCTTGTACGACCACAGGCGTCGGTCGGTCATGCGTCGTTCCTCCCCACGAGCACCACGGAGGCGGCCAGGGGGCGGCCGTCAGGGGGAGCCGGGTGCTGCGCTGGCGATCACCCAGCGTTCTGCCCGGTCAACGACGTGTTACGGAACGGGTTGACGGTTGTGCGCGGGGCGTGACGGAAGAACCGTCTGCGCGGGACATCTGTGACAGGGGCGGGGTGTTTGTGACACAAGTGACGCAAAGATCCTCGCCGGTCCGTCGGCGGGGCGGGTTGACCCGTTCGGGGTGTCCCCGGTCGAACCGGCCGGGTTCGGGGAGGCCCTGTCGAGATCTGGTCCGTATGTCTGGACAAAGTATTGACAGGGCTTCGCTCCACGGCTAGAAACCGGAGGAGAGCCGTACCAGGACGACCCGGGACCACCGGACACCGCGACACGGCACGAAGGGAACGCGATCGCGATGGCGTACGACCTGATCACCATGGGCCGTATCGGAGTGGACCTCTACCCGCTCCAGACCGGTGTCCCGCTTCCGCAGGTCACCTCCTTCGGCAAGTTCCTCGGCGGCTCGGCGACGAACGTCGCGGTCGCCGCCGCCCGCCTCGGGCGGCACACGGCGGTGATCAGCCGCACCGGCGACGACCCCTTCGGCACCTACCTCCACCAGGAGCTGCGCGACTTCGGCGTGGACGACCGCTGGGTCACCGCGGTCCCCGGGCTGCCCACCCCGGTCACCTTCTGCGAGGTGTTCCCGCCGGACGACTTCCCGCTGTACTTCTACCGCCGGCCCAAGGCCCCCGACCTGGAGATCGACGCCCACGAACTCGACCTGGACGCCATCCGTGACGCGAGCGTCTTCTGGGTCACCGGCACCGGACTGAGCGAGGAGCCCAGCCGCACCGCGACCCTCGGCGCACTCGCCCACCGGGCCAAGGCCGGCACCACCGTCTTCGACCTCGACTGGCGCCCGATGTTCTGGCGCGATCCCGACCAGGCCCGCCCCTTCTACCGGGAGGCCCTGCGCCACACCACCGTCGCCGTGGGCAACCTGGACGAGGTGGAGGTCGCCACCGGCGTCCGCGAACCCCACGCCGCCGCCCGTGCGCTGCTGGCCGCCGGCGTCGAACTCGCCGTGGTCAAGCAGGGACCGAAGGGCGTCCTCGCGGTCAGCACCACGGGGGAGAGCGCCGAGGTCCCGCCGCTCCCGGTGAACGTCCTCAACGGCCTCGGCGCCGGCGACGCCTTCGGCGGCTCCCTCTGCCACGGCCTGCTCGCCGGCTGGAGCCTGGAGCGGACCATGCGGTACGCCAACGCCGCCGGAGCCATCGTCGCCTCCCGGCTCGAGTGCTCGTCCGCGATGCCCACCGAGGACGAGATCGAGGCGGCGGTCACCGAGGGGGCCGTGCGATGACCGATGCGCACCCCGGCCGCGTGGGTTCCGGCCGTACCCCGGGGCACCGCTGACGGCCAGCCCCGGCACCGATCGCCTCCGGCGCGGGAGGCCGCTTTGCTTTGGCAGGAGCGAAGTGCGTGCGATGACTCCCCGCCCGCTACGGCCCCGCGCCGGAGGTCCCCGGCCCACCCCGACCTCCCCGCCCAAGTGTCTACGGGGAGACCGGAAAGCCCGACAGTGTGTCGGGCGCGTCCCGCGCCCGATCCTGGTGGGATGAAACCAAGGCACGTAACTCAAGGCACGTGAAGAACCGGCGCCGCCCTCTGTGAAGGAGTTCTCGGTCATGACGAAGATCGTCAATCACTGGATCGGCGGCAAGACCGCCGAAGGCACGTCGGGCGCGTACGGGCCGGTGACCGACCCGGCGACCGGCGAGGTCACCACGAAGGTCGCGTTCGCCTCCGTGGAGGAGGTGGACGCCGCGGTCGCCGCCGCCAAGGAGGCGTACCTGACCTGGGGGCAGTCCTCCCTGGCCCAGCGGACCTCCGTCCTCTTCGCGTTCCGGGCGCTGCTGGACGCGCACCGCGACGAGATCGCCGAGCTGATCACCGCCGAGCACGGCAAGGTGCACTCCGACGCGCTCGGCGAGGTGGCGCGCGGGCTGGAGATCGTCGACCTGGCCTGCGGGATCAGCGTGCAGCTCAAGGGCGAGCTGTCCACGCAGGTCGCCAGCCGGGTCGACGTCGCCTCGATCCGCCAGCCGCTGGGCGTCGTGGCGGGCATCACCCCGTTCAACTTCCCGGCGATGGTGCCGCTGTGGATGTTCCCGCTGGCCATCGCCTGCGGCAACACCTTCGTGCTGAAGCCGTCCGAGAAGGACCCCTCGGCCGCCGTCCGCCTCGCCGAGCTGCTGTCGGAGGCCGGGCTGCCGGACGGCGTCTTCAACGTCGTCCACGGCGACAAGCTCGCCGTCGACCGGCTCCTCGCCCACCCCGACGTCCAGGCCGTCTCCTTCGTCGGCTCCACGCCGATCGCCCGCTACATCCACACCACCGCCTCGGCGAACGGCAAGCGCGTCCAGGCCCTGGGCGGCGCCAAGAACCACATGCTGGTGCTGCCCGACGCCGACCTGGACGCGGCGGCCGACGCCGCCGTCTCCGCCGCCTACGGCTCGGCGGGGGAGCGCTGCATGGCGATCTCCGCGGTCGTCGCCGTCGGCGCGATCGGCGACACCCTGGTGGAGAAGATCCGCGAGCGCGCCGAGAAGATCAAGATCGGTCCCGGCAACGACCCGGCCTCCGAGATGGGCCCGCTGATCACCAAGGCCCACCGCGACAAGGTCGCTTCCTACGTGGCGAACGCGGCGGGCGAGGGCGCCGAGGTCGTCCTGGACGGCACCGGCCACACCGTCGAGGGCCACGAGGGCGGCCACTGGATCGGCATCTCCCTGCTGGACCGGGTGCCCACGTCCGCGAAGGCCTACCAGGACGAGATCTTCGGCCCGGTACTGTGCGTGCTGCGCACCGAGACGTACGAGGAGGCGCTGGACCTGATCAACGCCTCGCCGTACGGCAACGGCACCGCGATCTTCACCCGGGACGGCGGCGCCGCCCGCCGCTTCCAGCTGGAGGTCGAGGCCGGCATGGTCGGCGTGAACGTCCCGATCCCGGTCCCCGTCGGCTACCACTCCTTCGGCGGCTGGAAGGACTCCCTCTTCGGCGACCACCACATCTACGGCAACGACGGCACGCACTTCTACACCCGCGGCAAGGTCGTCACCACCCGCTGGCCCGACCCCTCCGACGCCCCGACCGGCATCGACCTGGGCTTCCCCCGCAACCACTGACGGCGCGGACCGTCATCCCGGCCGACCGGGACCGTGCTCACCCCCACGGTCCCGGCCGACCGGGCGCAGCCGCTCCGGGGGCACGGTCCACTCCCGGCCCCCACCGACGGGACGTACGAACGCGGTCGGACGCGGGCGCTGGTCCCCTCGCCAGGGAGGCACGTACGCCGTGACGTCCTGGAGGATCCCCACGCGCCCGGATTCCGGATCCTCGACCAGCGTGCCACGCGGGATCTCGTCCGTGCCGCGTGGTGGTGCGAGCCAGTCCACGTCCGACGACCGCCCGGTCACCGCAGGCCGTCCCGGTGACTGCTCCAGTGGTTGAGTTCCCGAAGCCGCTCGCTCAGCGGCCGCCCGTCTCCCCGCCACGCGGACGGCGATGACGACTCGTCGTCCGGGCCCTGCTGCTCACTGTCGCGCGCCAGGCCGTTCCTCAGGCAGGCCAGTAACCGCAGCATCAACCGCCACTCGTCAGCCGTGAGTGGCCGCGCCCCCTCGCTCACCGCGTCGTTCCGGCGGCCCGCAGTACGGTCGCGAGCTTCCGGGCGGTCGCGAGGTTGCAGCGCCCGAGGTCGATGAGCGGAACCGCGTGGCATGCCGCGACCATGGGAACGTCCAGCGCCAGCGAGGGCAGTGTGATCCCGACACCGGCCAGCGCCATCCCCAACTCCTCCCGCACGGCCTCTGCCTGCTGAATGCCGTCCATCACCGCTTCGAGTTCCTTGTCCGTCATTTACCTGCTCCGGCTGTTCGTCACGTGTTGCACTCGAAGCATCACGCTGACCAGGTGGCGCGACCAGGGCCGACGCGTTGCCGCTCCACGAGGCAGCGGACGCGTACAGGGGACAGGGGAACAGGGGAGTGGCCGATGAACGTACGGCCGGAGCAGCAGGACAGCAACGAGGACTCCGCGCGGGGCGCGCTCGGCAGCACCCTGCGCTACCTCCGCGAGAAAGCGGGCAAGTCGCTGAGCCAGCTCGCAGAGGACACCAACTACGACAAGAGCTACCTGTACCGGATCGAAGCCGCCGAACGCATCTCCAAACGACCGGTGATGGAAGACCTGGACACGTACTACGAGACCGGAGACCTGCTGGTTCGGCTGTGGAAGCTGGCGCGGATGGAGGTGTTCAAGGACCAGTACAAGGCGTTCATGCGGCTGGAAGCCACGGCCAACGTGATGCACATGTATACCCCTGGCGTTCCTGGTCTGCTTCAGACGGAGGCGTACGCCAGGGTTGTGCTGTCGCTGTGGCAGGCGCAGCCGGATGAAGAGGCATTGGAAGAACAGGTCGTCGCGCGTATCGGGCGTCAGGAGTTGCTTCACCGAAAGCCCAAACCTGTCATCCGAGTGATCATCGATGAAGCGGCACTGCGGCGCACTGTGGCCGACCCCAAGATTTGGGACGACCAGTTGCTCCACCTCGTCTACTCGGCAGCCCAACCCACGATCACCATCCAGGTACTGCCGTTCAGCGCGGGGGTTCACCCGCTCAACAGGGGCTCACTCCACCTGTTGTGGCAACCTGACGGAACCTCTGTTGCCTACTTGGAAGGCAACACGTCCGGCGAACTGCTCGAAGAGCCTGACGATATCCATAAGTTCCGTTTGGCCTACGATCGGGTGCGAGATGTGGCGTTGACGCCACAGGACTCGGTGATGTTCATCGAGCGCGTCCTGGAGGAGCTCCGGTCATGAGCCGTACAACCGATCTTGGTGCCGTTAACTGGCGCAAGTCGAGCTACAGCGACGGAGGAGCAGACAACTGCGTCGAGGTTGCCCATGGCCTCCCCGCCGTTGTCCCCGTCCGCGACAGCAAGACCCCGCACGGCCCGGTCCTCCGCTTCCCCACCACCGCCTGGACCGCCTTCCTCAGCACCCTCAAGGGGCCCGGTTCCCCGACTGCCTGATGCGTAGCCGCTGACTCACGGAACACCCCCGCGTCGGCGGGGAAGGCTCCGGCTACGTGTGTATCTATCCCGAGATCAACGGAACACCCCCGTGTCGGTGGGGAAGACTGGCAGGACGGCACCACGTCCTACGTGCTCCACGGAACACCCTCGCGTCGGCGGGGAAGACCCGATGCGTCCCGGCGTGCGATCAGACTGTCACGGAACACCCCCGCGTCGGCGGGGAAGACGCTTCCCGGGCCTCTCGCATCGTGAGGGGCGTGAGCGGAACACCCCCGCGTCGGCGGGGAAGACCTCGTGACCACCCAAGGCTGGGACCGAGCCGACGGAACACCCCCGCGTCGGCGGGGAAGACGTGAACGGCGCGGCCGCCGTGAGGGGCGTGAGCGGAACACCCCCGCGTCGGCGGGGAAGACGAGTCGGCGGCCTTCTGCCGCAGCGCCTTCACGGAACACCCCCGCGTCGGCGGGGAAGACTAGCCGGTGACTTCGCACATGGGGTTTTAGGTCTCCAGCCAGCGGGGTCGGGTTTCGTCGATGCCGAGGAGTTCGAGCAGGTGTGCCTGGATTCCTCGGCTGACGAGGATGGCGGGCGGGTCGGTGGCGGTGCCGGGGCGGAGCGTGAGGCTGTCGAGGTGGTAGAGGATCATGCGGCCGGTGGGGCGGACCCTGCGGTTGTCGGGGTAGAGGCCGTGCATGGTCGGTTCGGGGCCCAGGGCCTGGCGTACCTGCCGTTCGATCAGGCAGAACACCAGCAGGGCCAGACAGATCACGGTGATCAGGGCGGCGATGCGCCGGTTGTGTTCCAGGAAGACCGGCGCGACCGCGAGGGGGCCTTTGAAGTCGTGGTAGCGGCGTTCGACCACGCCTTGGCCCTTGTAGCGGCGCAGGACCTCGGCGGCGTCGGCCTGCTCGGGGGTAAGGCGGGTGACCAGGGCGTACCAGCCGTCGGCGGCGGCCTGGGCGTCCAGGATGTCCTGGTCGAAGTGCCAGGTCAGCGACGGGCGCCCGTCGGGGGATGTGGTGACGGTGGTGCGCAGGCAGTTCGCGACCCGGCGGGTCTTGGCGATCACGCCGATCCGGGCCTCGACCTTGGCCGCGGTGTTGTAGTAGCGGCCGCCGGGGGAGCGTTGCAGTTTCTCCAGGTCCTCCGCCGCCCTGGCCAGGCGTTTGGCGCGGGCGGCCTGCTGCCCTTTGGCGTTGCCGGTGGAGTGGACCAGGATCCGGCGGAGCCGGTGCACGGGGTCGCTCTTGCGGGGCCCGGGCATGACGTGGACGTCCTCCAGGACCCGGTAGGACTCCCACTGGTCGGCGGGGGTGTTCCGCTCGCGGTCACGGTCGTTGACGCAGTCCACCAACTCGGCCGCCTCCAGGTCCAGGGCGGCGTAGACCTCCGCCTTGACCTGGGCGGCCGGGACGGGGGCGACGAAGTCGACCTTCGCGTCCAGCAGCGCGGTGATGTTCGGGTAGGACACGAGTTTGGAGTCCGCGACGAGCAGGAAGTCCTTGCGGCCGGCGATCTTCCGCAGGGCCTTCATCGCGCCCACGACCTGGGCGACCTCGCCCGCGCCGCCGTCGTAGATCCGGTGGAAGAGGGGGATCCCGCCGTCGCGGCTGACGGCCAGCCCGGCCTGGACCTGCTTCAGATCGACCCGCCGGTCCTTGGGATGACCGTACCTGACCTGCGGGAACGCCTCGTCCTGGTCCTCGTAGGCGCCGAACAGGGACATCGACGTCATGTCCCAGTGGATCTGGGCGGTGTCGATACCGAACTCCGCGATGGCCTGCGCGCCGACCGATCCGGTGATCTCTTCCAGACGCGGAGCGATCGCGTCCAGCGCGCGGGCGAGCCGGTCGTCGTTCAGCAGTTCGGGCTCTACGCCGAAGA
This sequence comes from Streptomyces sp. NWU339, assembly GCF_003143855.1. GTDB lineage: Bacteria > Actinomycetota > Actinomycetes > Streptomycetales > Streptomycetaceae > Streptomyces. Next base: position 917 of record NZ_QFRK01000045.1, on the reverse strand, counting down.
CCTCCTCCACAGCCCATGTCCGGGCCCAGTTCTCCACGCGGACCATCGAGGCCGGCGAGGACAGCCGGTTGGCGACCAGCACCTCGATGACCTGCCCGTGTGTCAGATGCGCCACATCCCGTACGGGACACAGCTCGTCGATGATCCCGGCCACGTCCAGCCGGCGCAGAAACTCGGCAGAGGCAGGCAGAGCGCCCAGACGCCTCTCCACCACGGAAGCCAACTCCACCGCCATGCGAGGACGCTGGACCCGGGAACGGCGCGAACGAGATATCGGCACGCTCTACCCAACGACCCGTCCCCACAGAAGTACCGGCCACATCATCAGTTCATCCGAACCGGTCATGTGCGGAGGATGGGACTAGCCCTTGAGACCCATCGCGGCCCGGATGTTCGGAACACCCCCGCGTCGGCGGGGAAGACTTCAGCTTCCGGGCCATGGGTGGACCCCTCCCCGGAACACCCCCGCGTCGGCGGGGAAGACGGAGACCCGCGATGAGCACGAACACTCGCCTCCGGAACACCCCCGCGTCGGCGGGGAAGACGCAGGGCGAAGGCCAACCGACCGGCCGCAGAGCGGAACACCCCCGCGTCGGCGGGGAAGACGACGAGCGCCCCGTACGACGCTCCCGCGCAGCCGGAACACCCCCGCGTCGGCGGGGAAGACCCTTTCTGACCTGACCCTATGAGGGCCGGGCCCCCTTCCCTGCTCAGCCCGGCGGTACCTACTGTCCGGGTATGTACGGGCTCGGGAAGGAGGCCCTCAATGTCTGTCTACGTCGGTATCGACGTGCACCGCAAGCGTTCGCAGATCGCCGTGGTCGAGGACGACGGTGCGGTGCAGGTCAACCGGAATGTGCCGAACGGGGTCAAGACGGTGCTGTCGGTGATCGGAGATCTGCCGAKCGGTGCGCCGG
>NZ_QFRK01000082.1 GCF_003143855.1 Streptomyces sp. NWU339 | reverse complement strand
GGGTACCACCGCGCTGCGCGCGGTGCAAGCGAACCCCCGCGCTGCGCGCGGGGGTTGCGCTCCCGCTCCGCGGGAGCGCTGGCGGGATGCTGCGCGTCCCGCCCACCCGCCTTGCTGCGCAAGGCGGGTGACGCTCCGTCCGCTGCGCTCCCGGAGCTGTGGGGACTGCGTCCCCGCGCGGTGGCCTCCGCTGCGCTCCAGCCACCATGGGGCGCGGTGCGCCCCAAAGGCCGGCCCCGCTGCGCGGGTCGGCCAACGGGCCTGCGGCCCGGGCGGCAAAAAGGGGGAGGGTGGCCGGGGTCGGCGAGTCTGCATCAAGTGATGCACCATGTAGTTTTGGCAGAACTGGGCCACTCCCTACCACGGCGAGGGCGTCGTGGTAGGGAGTGGCCCTGCTGGCATTCTTTGATCCGGCGCTCCCCTTAATTCGGAGGAGATTTCTGCGGCTTACTCGTGCAGCGCATGAATGATTTCGGTCGAGGTCAGCTTGTGTTTACTAACCTTGTTCCAAGCCATACGCCACTTTGTTTGCCGCTCCTCCCCTTCTACACCGAAGCCGGCAAGAAAGGCCAGGAATTGCCGCTCGTCAGCCGGAAGAGCCTCCCGGCTGACGATCCGAGCCAGCGTGCTCAGTGGCAGATGCATCGCCCCACCGGCCCTTGATTGGATCTCCCGAAGCGGCGGGGCGCCGGCGTGCTCGTACAGCGCATGCAGGGCACGACTGAGGTCCGCCTGGTCCGCGATGTACTCGGGTCGGGGCTTCTTCAGATGCAGGGTGTGACGTCCCTCCATGCGTGCCTTCAGCCACAGCTCGCGCAGCTTTTGAACATCCGGGACGGGACGGGGATCGACCCGCGTCGCTGCGAAACAGGCAACACAGAAGTCCAGCACCCGGAGCCACTTCGGTACGGTTTCTCCGGATGCGGTCCGCTTAAGCGTGGCTGCCGACGCATTGGAGTACAGCGCCGCCATTTCCTCGTAGGTGACCTGTGCGGAAGCCCGGAAATCTCGCAGGTACTGAGCGAGTTTCCGCCGGTGCAAAGGCCCGTTTAGGGGGTTCTCGGAACGTCCCACGAGCTGACCCTCTCTATCGGTTGCTCGTGGCGGCAAGGACGCCGTGCGCGAGGGCTACCAGGGCGCGGCGGCCGCCGGTAACCACGATGGTCACTGCGGCGCCGATCCCGCCGCAGCCGGCGAGGAAGGCGAAGATGTCGGAGACCGGCATGCCCACCACGTACAGCACGCAGCCGATCATCGGGAAGACGATCAAAGGCAGGACGTGCGGCAGCGTCAGCCTGCTGGTGCCGAACACTTCGCCCGTATGCGGGGGACTGCTCTGCTTGAGCATGACGGAGACAGGGATGTTTTCGGGTACGGCACGGGAGCCGCTGTTCTTCGGCATCAGCCCTCATTCGTCCGGTTCGAGGGGTGCGCCCATACGAAGCGGCGCACCCCTCCTCTCTGGGTGCAACCCGCGCTGGCCGTCACGCAGTTGGCGCTGCGTCACGCACGGGCACTAACAGTCTTCCAGGCCCCACGCCGTGGCCCGCAACGCGGGCATACCCCCCTATGGCCGTTAAGTCTGCTATGCCGTTTCATTGGCTCATCTGTGTATCGTCTTCCATAAGTGGAAGAGGCCCTGTGTCCGCGCGCGCCGTCTGACTCTGAACTGCGCAAACGTGGGCGCACGGGGTCGGGGTTTTCGCATGCGGGAACCCCAGCTCACCCGACGCACAGCGGATTGGCTCACTCGCGTACATGTCGCCTTTGCCGATCTCCCTATATAGGGAGCACACTGGCTTTCAACCTCGACGTACGTACAACGAGGTCGAAAGCCCTTGGTCCACTGGGTGCAACCAAGAACTACGGGCATCAGGCGGAAAGCGTGTTGGCGCACGCCCCGCCAACAGAATGGGGAGGCTACCGGCCTCCCCATTCTGCTTGTCAGCACAAGAACGGACAGCTCCCCCAACTGACAACGCGGCCCAACGGCCCTGCGTTGCTGCAGCAGCGCAGGGCGGGGCCTTGCGGCGTCCGGGTGAATGGCCTGCGGCAACAAGCGCGTACGGGTTGTGCGTCAGGTCCGCAACGGGCCGGGCGCCGGGGCCGGTCCGCGGCCAGCCTGCGGGGATGGACAAGTTGATCGAGTTGGCCAGCACGCTCGTCTCCGGTGCGGTCATCGCCGTCCTGGCATCGTGGCTGACCAGCCGCGCTCGCGACCGTCAGGAGCAGCAGGCCGAGGTCGGTGCCCTGCGGGTGCAGGCCGACGCGATGACGGTGGCGGTAATGGAACTGCAGGGCGCGGCCGCCGCCAACCGTCTGCTGTGGGAGGGGCCGGTCGAACGCGGCCGGACGTTCCTGCTGACAGTGCTCGCCTTCGCCGGCGGCGCCGCGCGAGCCCGGATCGCCGGCGGCACGGACGTGCAAAGCGGGCTGGTGGGCTTCGGGCGCGCGGCTGAGCTGCTGAGCCGGGAGCGGGTGGCCGGCAAGCAGACCGCGGCCGCTGTGCGGGAGCCGCTCACCCGGGCCGCCACCGCGGCCGCCCCGCTCATGCGCTGCTCCGACCCGGCCGTCGTCACCGCCACCGAGCAGCTGCTGAACGCCCTGGCCGATGTGGAGAACACCGCGCGCCTGGAGGCCGCCCTGGAGGCCTTCGGCCGGGCCGTCAACGCGGCCACCGCGCCGCGGCTCTCCTGGTGGTCGCGTCGGCGTGCCAGGCCGGACCAGCTGACGGTGCTCTAGCGGCGCATCGCCTGGCTGCAGCACGATTTCCATGTACTCCGTGTCAGTGAACACCGTGCTTAGGCCGTGTCCAAGAGCCTGCTGCGGCGATCACGGAGGACGCCGCCGGCTCATTGCCCTCACGCCCAAAAAGGAGAAGTAGTGGCAGGCAAACACCTCACCACCCAAAATGCGCTGATCACGACGGCCTCAGTTGAGGTGAAGACGCTCACTATCAGCGGTAAGCAGGTCACACTCGCCGTGTTCCGACAACTCCGCGAGGAACCGCTTATCAGCGAGGACGGCAGCCTCAACGGTGATCCTTGGGGTGTCGTGAACTACCATCCCGAGAAGTGCGGCAATGCAGTCGCTCACTGGCACGTCGTCTGGCAACGCGGCACCGAAATTTTTCGCGCAGCAGTAATCCAAACTCCGGAGTTCGACCCTGGTCCGCTGCGTCATGTGCCCCAGACCTTTGATGACGATGCGGCAGACCGGTACGTGACGAGCCATGTCCTCCAGTGGCTGAACGGGCGAACCGACCAGCAGTTCCTGAAGGTCCCCAAATACCCCGGGGAGCATGTGAGCGACAGTGTCACTATGAGCAGCCCTCATGGCTTCAAGGTCACGGGATACGCGTCAAAGGCAGCTACGGCTGCCCTCGCCGCTAAGGGCGAGATGGATCAGCGTGCGCAGTCACTCGCCAGCGCGCGGGAAGAGCTGAGCCAGCCGCCGACCCCATTCAACACACAGGAGCAGAAGCAGCAGCAAGTGACCCGCACGCAGGCAGCACTCGAAAAAGCCCAACAGCAGTTCCGTGTCGCCTGCGTCGCCCTTGAGAACGAAGTCGCCGAGTGGGGCAGCCATGCGGAAATCTCGACCGCCCTAACTGAGGCTGTGCAGGCAGAAGCGGAACGACGTGAACGGCACCGCGCCTCACACGCCACGATCGCCGCACTCCCGCAGCTATTCATCGCAGTCTGACAAGAATCCGTCAGGGCCCGCGGGCACCGGACCCTGCCCCCGTAGGATGCGAGCCGCCTCGTCCCCGGCAGATGGAATGCTGGGGACGAGGCGGCTTCACGGGGTGGTCCTGCCCTACAGGGAGATGTCGATCTCCTCCTGTTGGTGAACTCCACGCCCAGGCCGTGCGCACGGGTGTTGTTGGCGCGGAAGTACATCTCCGCTAGGCCCTCGGCAGCGATGCGCTGCAGCGGCTGCACGCGGCTGAAAAGGTGGAGAACACAGCGCGCTTGGAGGCGTCGGCCGGGCGGTCAACGCGGCCGCCGCTCCGCTACTGTTTTGGTGGGTGCGGCGGCGCCGCGCCCAGGCTCAGCGACCACCGATACCTGGCCGGCGATAGAAGAAGTACCGCAGCGCTCACGCACGCTAGTTCAAGGCCTTGGTCAGCTCGCGGTTGGCTGCTCGTGCGGCAGTGAGCTCAGCGGGCGCAGACATAGTGGTCACTGCCACGCTTCTTTTTCCGTCTGGGCCCGGGCGGTCGGCAAGAGAGAGGTGCGGAGTCGTTCTTGGCCCCTGCGGATGCGGTAGGCGACGGTGTTCCGGTGCACGCCCATGTAGCGGGCGATCTCGTCAGTGGGGTAGCCGAGTACGTAGCGCAGGACGATGACAGTGAACTGCTGCTCAGGCAACTCTAGGATCGCGTTGTACAGGTCGTTCGTACTGCTGTCGATCTCAAGCTGGCTGCGGACGTACTCCAGGAAGCGGACCCCGTTATTACCGGTGTCCTTCTGGAGGCGTTGGATGACGTGGCTGCGCAGGATCGCCTGTGCCTGCTGTTCGACGTCGGCCTGCTGCAGCTCTTCCCAGCCCATGAGAATCTCCAGAAACACCTGGTGGACCACCTGTTCTGCAGTCGGCCGACTGCCGAGGTGGAGTTCCGCGAAGTCATGGAAGAACTGCTGATACGCCAGGTAGAAGGCCTCGAATTCGAGCGGCAGGTCCGGAGGGGCCTGTAGAGCTTGTTGTGGCTCACCGCCGGGGTAAGCGATCCGATGACGGAGTTCGACGATCCTGTGGACGGTCTGGGCCCGGCTGAGCGGGGTCCGCTCGCGCAGCCGCCGGGCGGCCGAGCCGCCCAAGGACGACTTCTCCAGCAGCGCGTCGAAGTCATCGTCTTGGTGGCTGGCCATGCTGGTCACCTTCTTCCCTCTCCCGCTTCTCCTTTGACCGCCACCGGTAAAGCATTCCTTCGACGGCCCGGACTGACTTAGCGTCCAGGATCTGGCGGATCTCCTCCTGCGAGTAGCCGTCGACAGTCAAGGCGACTGTTGCCCGTGTTCTTGGGTCCTTGATGACCCGCAGGCGTTCCAGCACTTCCAGATTGCCGTGGACTTCGGCGGCCACGCTAAGCGGGCTGATGGGGTCCTCGTAGAGCTCCTGTTGCCGGTGCAGGGCGCGGCTCTGTCGTTCTTCACCAGCCCGATACCGGCGGAACTCGTTGGGGAAGTCGTATGCGCAGGCGCCCATGAAGTAGGTGGTGATGCTCGCACCTCCCTCATAGGTCCAACCCCCCTCGATGAGCGCACGCTGCCGGAAGCGGGGCAGGGCGCGGGCCACGGTCATGGTCGCCAGCTCCTCCCGCAGGTCGCTGTTCGAAGCGAGCTCCTCTAGGTCGAGCTCGTGTGGGTTAAGGCCGAAGCCTCGGTCGGCGACCAAGTGGAAGATGAACCCGGAGTGCATCCAGCCGCGCAGCACCGAGATGCCGTAGCGGACTAGTTCCTCCACGAAGCGGTCGTAACGCGATCCCTCGAAGCCGTCCCGGGCCAGTACCTCCAGGATCCGCTGGTCGCTCATCCTGCGGTCGATGCTCTGCTGCAGCTGCCTGGCTTCGCGGCTGTGACGGCCGCTCAGCTGACGCAGGTCGTCTTCGGACACGGGCGCGCCCAGGTTTTGCGGCCCGAGCTGACCTGAAGGTTGTAGGTCCCGGGCGCGCGCGGCTGCGAACTGCCCGCCCGCGTCGTCGCCCTGCATCTCCTCTCCCTTTCGGTCGTCGTCCAGCCCGCCCTCACATGCGTGGGGGTGCGCCTACGTCGCCCCCTTGTAGGTGGGCCGCATTGAGGCACCCCACGGACTTTCTTCAAGATTTTTGGACACGGTGCAGGAACGAAATTGGTCCGTGGGGTGCCGGGCCAAGCGCGACGTAGGAACAGGCGTCTGACAACACCAACACCCTGGAGAAGTACGTGAGTTCCACCCCGTCTCCTGCGCCGTTGACTCCGCCTGAGCCCTCCGGACCCGGCCCGTTCATGACACAGCACACCGCCATCATCCTCCTGGCGGCGGTCGTCATCGGATTGGTCATCGGGGGACTCACGTTCCTCAGCGGCACACCGGTCGCCGGAGCGATCCTCGCGGGCCTGGTCAGCGCAGGCGGCAGTGTGCCGGTGTTGCGCACTCTCATCGGGTGACGTCATCGAGTGGAAGCGAAAACAGGCTTGAGCGTCTTTTCCGGCAGGCGAGCAGGGTTTCCGTTCGCCGGCGGTGCCACCTGGACCCGGATCGCCGGTGGTACCGACGGGCTGGCTGAGCGCACTTGCGGACTTCGGGCAGGCAGCGGAGCTCCTGGGCCGGGAGCGACGGGTCACGAAACAGACCGCGGCTGCGGTGCGGGAGCCGCTCACCCGGGTCGCCGCCGCAGCCGCCCCGCTGATGCGCTGCTCCGCCTCGGCTGTTGTCACCGCCACCGAGCAGCTGCTGCAGGCGGCTGGAGACGTGGAGAACACTGCTCTCCTGGAGGTGCACTGGAGGTGTTCGGGTGCGCGGCCGGGGGCACAGTCGGCAAGCACGCCAGCGAGACAGAAAAGTCCCTCTTGGGTGCTCCACCGTACCGCGCTACGCATGGCACTGCCATGCGTAAAGCCGCAGGTCAGAGTGGGTGCAGGGGTCTTCGGATGCGCTACGCTGACGGTCGTCATGCACCTCCCGACGTGGTGTGCGGCTCTGCCTGCGCGCCCTGATCCGTGAAGGACACATTCCGGTGCCCTCCCCCAGCCGCGACCCGAACGTGCTTGCCTTACTGGGCCTTGTGGCCGTCCTGGCCATCCTCGCGATCAGCGGCATCGCGTTGTACGTGACGTACCAGCACCCAGCCCTTGCCCAGCCCCTCACGGTCGCGGCGAGCGTCGCGGCGGTCCTGCTCACCGCCGTAGGGCTCACCCTCACCCGCCGTTGACGCCCATCTGCCGCCCCGGGCGCCGCCGCGTCCGTGAGGGCGCGCGACCCCGCCGACGCGCGCGCCTTGGGCCGGGGCGCTGAAGAAGAACCCGCGGCGCGGCGAGAATCGAACGATGACCGACCGCCGCCCACTGGGCACCGGACTCACCCACGCCGAGCCACCTCACGCGGACGACAGCCCGCCCCCGGCGCCGTCCTGGCCGCCACCGAGCCGAGGCCCCGGCGGCCGGGTGAGCACGGGCGGCCCCGCCAGCACGCAACGTGCCGCAGCCAGCGCGGCGTCAGTCCCGGCCCAGCCACCAGCGACGCGACCAACGGCGCCGGCCTGCCCGAAGCGGCACCGTGCTAGCCGCCCCGGCCTCCGCGGGTGCCGCCCGGCCAAGGCTCGGGACCATACCCGCGGGCGCGGCCCATTGCCACCACACCGCCCACTCACACCCGCCGCCGGACGGCTGCCCTCACGCACCTGTCACGGACCGTAGCGGCGGCGGGGTGGGTCGTGCCGGATGTACTGTGCGGAGATGCGGTGAGTGAACCGGCGGATCACTCGTCTAGTTGCTGCAGTTCCGCGGCTTGGGGGTGTTCAATCAGCGCGAGTCCGTCGACGAGGGCTTGGTAGTGAGGGCGTGTCGGCTTCGTCAGGAATGGATGCAGGTCCCGCAGCCAGTCGGCCAGTGCAAATCCCGGTGATCGGGGGAGGCCGTCAGGACCCAGCACGAGCTGGCGGACCCAGCGCAGTCCTGGTTCGAGCTGCTCGGGGATCAGCTGTGTCTTGAGTAGGTCGATGAGGTGGTCGGCAGCGAATTGGCCTGGTTCCGCCCAGGTGGTCCAGGCGTCGATCAGATCCTCAAGGGGAGCCAGGGACAGCCACTGGTCCCGTGCACGGTGCAAGGTGGCGTCTGGATCCGGATCTCCCAGGGACAAGATGGGCTGAGGGATCAGTTCCTCCAGCAGCCGCTCCTGGGCGAACTGCTGGAAAGAGCTGTCGCGTCGTTCCCAGTCCTTTATCAGTTCCTCGTCTTCGCATGTTTCATCGGGGAAAGCGCGGTGCTGCTGTACCGGCTGCGTCAGCGCTGTCTCCATCAGGTGGGGCCAGACGGTGCCCAAAGATTTGATCAGCTCGGGCTCGTAGGTCGCTGTGAGCTTCAAGCCGTACAGCAGGGGGCTGAGCGCGTATGCGGAAGAGGCGAGAGCCTCGCCCAGAGCGTTCAGTACCTCCGGTTCGGCGTCAGCGGTCCGCAGCAGGGCCGCGGCCAGTGAGCAGTGTTGCTCCGCCGTGCGGTGGTAGTCCAGGTCTTCCCAGGCGCAGGCGGTACGCGTATAGGCATTCAGAAGGGAGGTTCGCAGGGTGCGAGCCTGGGCTGTTGTGCAGTGCTGTGTCCGCGCAGCTTCCAATACGGCCGGCAGCACCGTGCCCAGGGTGGCCATCGCTCCTTCATCACCGGTCAGTTGGTCGAGACTCGTTACCGGCGGGCGCGAGGAGCCATGGCCGCGCAGGAATGCGTTGGCTTCCTCCAATACCAGCTGTACGCCAGCTTGTATGGCGTCCCATGCCACGGCATGGTGACACCAAGGCTCCCCGTCGGCACAGGCAGCAGACCACACCGGCCGCAGGCCCTCGACCGTGGATGCACGTATCTCGTGCGCGGCAGCTTCCGCGCAGGCGATGATCGCCGCGCGGACTCGCTCCCGGCGTCGGCCGTCTCGCAGCGGCGAGTCCGTGCCGGCTCCCACGTCCACCAGGAGATGTGGGAGGGCCAGGGCCACCATGCGCTGTGCTCCCCAGGGCAGGGTGGCAGCGTCGAGTTGAGTCCGCTCCTCCTCGGTCACGGACGTCAGCAAGTCCACCGACCACGCGAGATCGTCAGCCGGGAGCTGCGCTCCCTGAACGACGGCATGAATGGCAGCCGCCGCCACAGCACAGACCGCGTCCCAGACTTCTACATCACTGCTCGCGAGACTGCGGGCCGCAGCGAGGTCCAGGAGCAACTGGTCGGAGTCGAAGCCTTTCGGTGCCATGGCTCGGTGCGGTGGACGCTGAAAAAGCGCATATCGGTTGATCAATTCATAGCGCTTGCGGCTTAGAGCGGACTCAGTGCGGCGCTTGGCCAGCTCCTGTGCGACATCGTCTGATGGCCGCACCACGATGGCCGTCTGATCCCCTTCTGACACCAGCGCGAAGCGTTCCCAGTCCAGATGGTCCGCCCAGTTCGCCACGGCCAGCGGATCCGGGCTCTCAGGCGCAGCCGCGCGCAGCCGCTTCCCTACCTCCTTCAGTCTGGTCAGGGCCGGCTCGTCGTTGCGGCGTTTGGCCAGGACGACCAAGCGCATCGCCACTTCCTCAGGAAAACGATCCAATCGATCGTTGTCATGAAGGTCTGCCTGTTTGCCGAACACCCGGTTGTTTGCGACTCGGCTGTACTCCAGCTCCCATACCGCAGGAGATGACAGGAATCCGTCCAGCTCGTCCGTCACCTCCTCCAGGTGCCGAACCAGTAGGCCGTAGGCCAAGCCGGCGCCAGCGGAAGTTCCCACATTGACCAGGACCGCCCGGGCAGCCTGGGGCGCTGACACACAATCCGCCTGGATCAGTTCCTCCCATCGCCGTTCGAGGGCCATCAGAGCACTCATACACGGCTGAGGACCGCTCAGCACGCCGCGATACCAAGCCCACGCATGATCCCCACCGGGATACTGCTGCACACCCATACCCGGATATGCGATGCGCAGGCCCGCATCCTGCGCTTTTTCCCCGTCAGCTGCGCCCGCTACCAGCTCGGCATCGAGCAGTGCCTTGATCAGCGCTGTGCCCTGCTGAAGATCAGCAGACAGAAGGGCGTAGAACGGCCCTCGGTACCACGCTGCCTGCCCCCGTTCCCTGATACCCCAGTACTCATGCCTGCCGCCGTCCCGGCGACGCCTGGACGCTGCATGGCCTGGGCGCAAGGAACGAGGCCGGTAGTAGGCCAGGGCCAGTTCTCCCAGGAGAGCGGCGTCGGTCGCTGCGAGGCACCGAGCCGCGTGCACACGGTCGACCGCGTGCATCATTACGTGAGGCCGCCGCTGGGCCACATCACGCAACAGGGTGCTCGCAGCCTCATCACGATCACTACCGAGCAGCGCCAATGCCTCGAGGAAGCCTTCTGAGGGATACTTCGGCGCCGCTTGCAGCAGTCTTTCCCGCAACAGCACCCGGACAGGACGGTAGCCGGTGATGTCGGCCTTCACGGCCTCGTCTTCCGACACTGCCCGCAGCCAGCCCAGCACCAGCTCGTCGTCGGCCTCGCCCTCACCAGGAGCGAGAAACGGAGTACGCTGTCGCACCAGCCAGGCCACCACCGGCGCCGTGACCAGCGCATCACTCACGCCCCCTTGCGCGAAGCGCAGTGCTACACACCGCAAGAGCGCTGTCAAAAGAGCGGGCTCCCTCAACAGGCGCCCTGTCAAAGCTTCCAGAGCTTCACCGCACCAGCTGGCGGACAGAACCGCCTCCCAGGGCACTTCCTCCCACCGCGAACCGTGGGCCTTTGCCAGCTCTTGGAATTGCGCGTAGGTCGTGCTCCACCAGGCCACGAAAGTGTCGGGGGACTTCGGCCGCAGCCGCACCTGACAGACGATCCGCGCGGCGCGTAGCGCACACCGGGCCCCGTGAAGTTCCAGCAATTGTGGACCATCGTCGAGAAGGAGCCGTCGGGCGATGGCGAAATCCCTCAGCACATCGTGAGCGAAGTCGTGTTCCCTGCCCGATACTGCCGATGCCCCGCCTAGAGGCGCCAAGAGGCCGTCCGACCGTAGCGACGCCAGCGCCGCTCCCGACAGCGCAGAATTGCGGCGACCCGACAGTTGTTCCCCAGCCAGCGAGACCATCACCCTCGTCCGGTCATCAGGACCTACGCCTTCCGCCTTCTGCCGCTGGACCAGCGCGTCCCACACGTGGATGTACACGTCGGCCTCACTGGTCAGCACCGCTGGCAGGTCACCGCCATGGTCAATAGACCGCAGTAGGAGATCGACGACAGCCAGACGACGCAGCAACCATCGAGAGCGCGGATCACGGGCCAAGCGTGTCAACTCGGGCGCGGCAGCCAGAACGGTCTGGATCTCCGCGTCGTCCAGCGGCGGAACGCGGAAGTCAACCACTCCCGCAGAACTGAAGCGCTGCACCAGCCCGCCAAGACCATCTGCGGCGTCGTCCCGCCCCACCAGCACCGGTGTAATCTCCGCGGCCAGCGCGGCCTCCACGGCCTCCGCGCACAGATCCTCAAAACCCTCCAGGACGCCTTCCACACCGTCCAGGACCAGCACCTTCTGCCGCACGTCTGCCGAATCTGCACTCACTGCGACAGCCTTACCAATAAGCCTCGCCAACGCTCCCGCATGTGTCCGCATCGCCGTCAAAGGAGCCACCAGAACGGCAGCCGACTGCGCACGCAGGTCATCAACGACCCGCAGAGCAAGAGACGACTTGCCCACACCAGGCTCACCACGCACCACCACGACCTGGCCCTTGCCGGCCTGCCGCACCACGCCGACAAGACCCGTCTGCACACGATCGCGGCCCAGCAGCATCTCCCCGCTTCCCGCGACATTGATAGCCTGCGGCAAGCGCCGCAAAAGCGACTCCCACTGGCGGAACTGCTCGGCGGCTTCCTCCCCCACCTGCTCAAGAACAGGTGCGGTTCCCACATGATGTTCGAATAGGGCGGCGAAGTCGGGGGCGGTGGCGAAGGCGTAGACGGGTGCGGCGTGCAGACGCCGATTGTCGAACTCCGCGTCATCACGGACCACGACCCCTACCAGCACTTCTTCGCAAAAGATGGCGGCGCCCGAGACTCCGGACCACGGCCGCTCGTTGTTCTGGCTGCGTGGACGAGGTGCTGCGGCTTGGTCCAGGACGAAGGTGCCTCCCGGGCCGCTGGCCAGCGAGGGCAGATCTCCCCGCAAGTGCTCCACCCGCCGCTGGGTGCCGTCGTACTCGGCCAGCCGGGGAAAACCTAGCCCTTGGTAGGGCAGGACCTTTCCCCCACCAGGCCGCCCCCACCTTACCGAGCCCACACAGGCTACGGCCTCGTCAAGCCGAACCAGGGCCACATCCGCGCCATCGCGACCGGCCCAGCAAACCTGACCCCAGCGCCGGACCGGCTCTCCATAATCGTGATGCCCGACCCGCACCTCGATGCGCTCGAACCGCTCTCCGGTGCGGGAGTCATGGACGGTGTGCCATGCAGTCAACACCAACCGCGGCGCCACCAAGTACCCCGACCCGTGGGAGCGCGCACCCAATGAATCACCGGCGCGTACGTCAGCAAGCCGCCGCGGATCCACGCCCTTACTCCCTGTGGTCCCAGGGGCGAAGTTGCTGCCGGTTCACCTCAGCATTACGCCCACCCAGCGCCTCGTCCCGCACCTTCAGCTTCAACGTCAGCCGATGCGTACGCGCGCTGGCCACCGAAGCATCAACGCCAGCAGTCACAACACCGAACTGCAACTTCACCCCCGGTTTCACATCCCGCCGAAGCTCCAGGAGCAATTCCAGATGAGCCTCCTCGATCTCGAAGCGCAGCTGCTGATGTGCGCCAGCATCCTGCGCCACGCCGAGCTCGGCCCGCAACGACTCGATCGCCTGGGCCAGACCGGTGCCCTCCACCTCTATCTCATTCATCTGGAAGTCCCCGCCGTCACTCATACCCGCCCCTTTCCGCAGCCCAGGCCTCCGCTGAATACGCGAAGCGCACAATACAACTACAGGCTGCAACCACGTAATTCAGGCCCTCGCCATGGACGGCCGCACCCTTCGGCCGCTGGGGCAAGGTCCGGGACGGCGCGCTTCCCGCCTTGACACGCCGTCACTGACACCAAACCGGCACATCGCACCGATGCGCCTCATCGTCAATGTTCGAATCACTCGAACACTTCCATCCAAATTTGGATGGCCGCTGCTTGCCTAGTGATTCAGCGGCCGTGAGCCTTCATCCAGCGCAGGAGAGCCTTGTAGACCGTGGGGTCGGCGAAGGCTTCGGCGAGGCTGCGGGTGAGTTCCTGGCGGGGGATGCGGCCGCGCTTGAGGTCGTCAGTGAACTGCCGCGCGCTTATCCACGGCCTGTCGCAACAGGTCGTCGGCCGCCCCCGTTACGCCCGGCAGGTCGCCGAGACGGCCGCTCTGGGCGTCCACGTCGTACGGCTCCGCAGCGGACGTCAGGCAAACGCGTGGCTCACCCGGCAGCTCACCGGACGGTGACCCGGGCACCGGGGCCCGACGTGCGATATCTCGGCCTCGTGTCAGTGAACCCCGCTGCCCGTGTCAGCAGCGGACCGTCACTCATCCCCACCATGACCAGCACAAAGACGGCGGAAAGCAGCCGCCGACGACTGCCGACCACTCCACTGACACAAACCCGACACATCGCAGGGAAAAGCCGGGTGGTGATCTTGGTGAGGCGGCTACCGCCGTGTCGCTCGGTCGCCGCGATCCCCACCAGATCCCCGGCGCCCCCTTGACCGGACTCCGGCAGGGGTGGGCTACCTCCGCGGGTGCGGGGACGACAGCCGGATGGCCTCATGTACGGGGTGGTACGTCGAGCTACCCCCGCGGGTGCGGGGACGACCACCCCTGCGCCTTGTAGATGCGGTACCCCTCCGAGCTACCCCCGCGGGTGCGGGGACGACTGGCCGCGCGAGATGAGGTCGAGGATGGTCAGGGAGCTACCCCGCGGGTGCGGGGACGACACCATGTCCGCACCGCCGCCGATCCTGCGGTACGAGCTACCCCCGCGGGTGCGGGGACGACGTCGGCCTGCTGCTGCTCCTGGTGGGCGCGCAGGAGCTACCCCCGCGGGTGCGGGGACGACGTTCGGTATCCGATGGTCTTGCCGTGGCTGCGCGAGCTACCCCCGCGGGTGCGGGGACGACGGGACGAGGGCGACCATCACGCCGTCGTCGTTGGAGCTACCCCCGCGGGTGCAGGGACGACTCGAACTCCTGCCAGAGCCGCACCGCGTCCTCGGAGCTACCCCCGCGGGTGCGGGGACGACCGCGGAGCGGGTCGGCCGGCGTACCGGGAGGCGGAGCTACCCCCGCGGGTGCGGGGACGACGTAGATGCCGCGCGGCCCGTAGCGCAGGGTGTGGAGCTACCCCCGCGGGTGCGGGGACGACGCGCGGGTGAGTCCGTCGATCTGCTGGCCCAGGGAGCTACCCCCGCGGGTGCGGGGACGACACTCAGGACGGGGCCGCGGTGATGATCGGCGCGGAGCTACCCCCGCGGGTGCGGGGACGACCCGGCCGAGCTGCGCGCCGCAGCCGAAGCCGAGGGAGCTACCCCCGCGGGTGCGGGGACGACAACGCGGCCACCGACGCCTCGGGGTCGGGCGAGGAGCTACCCCCGCGGGTGCGGGGACGACCAGTCGCGCCCCTCCCGGATGAGCGCCTCGGGGGAGCTACCCCCGCGGGTGCGGGGACGACGGGCCCCTTCCGTTTCCGCAGGTCGGGGCCCCGGAGCTACCCCCGCGGGTGCGGGGACGACTAGGTGGAGAGCTGCCGCAGGAGTGCTGCCGCGGAGCTACCCCCGCGGGTGCGGGGACGACCCGATGACCGGCGTGAGGGTTTCCCCCAGGGTCGAGCTACCCCCGCGGGTGCGGGGACGACGCTCTCTCGGGCGGAGATAGCCCGGGAGCCGGGGAGCTACCCCCGCGGGTGCGGGGACGACCCTGCGCCGGACAACGCTGTGCGCCTGCTGGAGGAGCTACCCCCGCGGGTGCGGGGACGACATCTCTCAGCAGTCCGAGGCGCGGGCCGAGCGGGAGCTACCCCCGCGGGTGCGGGGACGACGCATGGTCACCCTCTGATCTCGAACCCCAGCTCGAGCTACCCCCGCGGGTGCGGGGACGACTTGGGTCGCTCGTCGCGTTGGTCGACCAGTCGAGAGCTACCCCCGCGGGTGCGGGGACGACGAATGCGTGGGAAGCGCATTCCAAGGGGCTGCAGAGCTACCCCCGCGGGTGCGGGGACGACGGTGAAGGTGCCCAAGCGGGTGTGGGGCAGCGGGAGCTACCCCCGCGGGTGCGGGGACGACTACCGCGCCGGTAGTACCGCTCCGCCGGGTTGAGAGCTACCCCCGCGGGTGCGGGGACGACCACCGGACGGCACGAGCCCACAGGGGTCAGGCGGAGCTACCCCCGCGGGTGCGGGGACGACCATCCTGCTGCGAAACCCCGACCCGGGTGCGCGGAGCTACCCCCGCGGGTGCGGGGACGACCTGGTGCAGCAGGGCAAGCCCGGCCAGTACCGGGAGCTACCCCCGCGGGTGCGGGGACGACAGCCAAAGCGGACTGATCACCTCGGGGCAAGAGGAGCTACCCCCGCGGGTGCGGGGACGACGGCCGCGCCCCCACCAGAGCCGCCCCCGCCCCGGAGCTACCCCCGCGGGTGCGGGGACGACCGTTTCGAGCAGCGGGTAGAGCGGCACTGGCCGGAGCTACCCCCGCGGGTGCGGGGACGACACTTCGTGACCTGCGGTGTTGTCAGGTGATCATGCCATTTTGCTTCACCTCGTTCGCGGGCCGCCAGGGCTGTCCGCTCTGGCGCGGACGGGCTATGAGGGTCAGGCCGTCGAAGTCGACGGGGGTCCAGCGGTCGCGGCCGGCGGTGCGGGCGGACCAGCCCTGTTCCGTGGCCGCCGGTTCGATCATGACGGCCTGGCCGTCGTGGATGCGCTCGGCGAGGACGCTCCAAAGGCGTTCACGGATCCGGGGATTGGGGTTGCCGACGTAGACGCCGGCGGCCACTTCGACGAACCAGCGGGTGAGGTGTCCCCGGAGCCCAGGTGGGGCCGCGATGAGCACGACCACGGTCGTCCCGGCGCTCACGGGGCCGTCCCCGCGGGGGTGGGGTCGGTGGGTTCCGGGATGACGTCGAGGTGGTGTGTGGCGCTCCAGTTGCGGCCGCCGCTGACGATGGTGTCGCCGTCGTCCCAGAGGGCGCCGAGGTCCTCGTCCGGCAGGTCGCCGCCGTCGGGGACGAGGAGTTGCTTGATGTCGGTGACGATGCGGGGCAGGAGTTTGCCCCGCACGGCGGCGTCCCGCAATGCGGTACGTGCGTCACGTTCCGAGGTGAGGCCCTGTGCGGCGAGGTCGAAGGCGAGGGGGATGGTGAACTCGGCCTTGTAGAGGTCGGCGATGTCCAGGACGAAGGAGAGGGCGTTGCCGGTGTGGACGAAGCCGAGGGCGGGGCTGGCGCCCAGTCCGGTGATTGCGGCGTGGCAGATGCCGTAGAGGGCGGAGTTGGCGGCGGACAGGAGCCGGTTGACGTCGTCGCCGGCGGCGAAGGCGTCACCGGGTTTGTAGTCGCGTTTGGTCCAGGGCACCCCGGTCCGCTCGGCGTGCTGGGCGTAGAGGCGGCGGATGCGGGTGCCCTCGCGGCCGCGGAGCTGCTGGAGGGTGAGGCCGGTGGTGTCTTCGTCGGGGAAGCGCATGTCGTACATGCGGCGGGCGACGGCGACGCGTTCCTTGGGGCGGGTGACGAGCCAGGCTTGGCGGAGTTGGAGTTGGGAGCTTCGGGCGGTGCTGGTGCCGGTGGCGTAGAGGCGGACCCCGTGTTCGCCGACCCAGCACACGGCGGTGCCGGAGTCGGCGAGCAGGGTGACGGCGGGGTGGGTGATGCGGCTGCCGGGGCCGATGAGGAGGACGGCGAGCCAGGCGGCCGGAACGTGGACGGTGCGCGCTTTGTTGATGAGGACGATGGCGTTGTCGTCGCGGTCGATGTGGCAGCGTTCGGCGTAGAGGCTGGAGATGCGGTCCTCGAGCCGGTGTACGTCTTGCGGTCCGGTCCGCCACCAGGGTTCAGCCACGTCCGGTCTCGTTGGTGTGGAGGGGGGCGAGGGTGAGCAGGCCCTGGCCGTAGCCCTTGGCGGGGCCGATGCCCTCGAGGAGGGTGGTGCGGAGGGCGGCGGGGTCGGTGACGGTCAGGCGTCCTTCGAAGGTGGCGGTGGACAGGGTGATGCGGGGTGCGTCGGGGTGCTTGCGGAAGCGCAGGATGTCGCGGTTGACGACGGATACCGCTGGCCCTGCCGTCGGCGGCTGCCCGTCGGCCTGCAGGCCGGGGGCGGGCGGGGCGGCGGTGGCGTCGGGGATGGCGAAGCCGTGGCGTTCGGCGCGTCCGAGGAGCCACCCGAGCTGCTGGGCGGCGGTGCGGTGGGCGACGCGGAAGCCGCGGGTTCTGGTGCCGTCGTCGGTGTGCTGTTTGAGGCGGGCGGTCTGTTGTTCGCTCGGTTTGGCGGGGCGCGGGATGGACTGGACGGGGTTGGCGGTGAGGCGGAAGGCGAACTCGCGGCCGAGGGCGATGCGTTCGAGGAGCGGACGGTAGTCGGCGATGAGCGGGGTGCCGCCGTCGGCTCCGGGCCAGCCGGCGTCGTCGACGAGGTGTTCCCAGGAAGGTCGGCTCTCGGTGAGGACAAGGACCTCGGCCCGGTGCTGGGTGTTGTTGTCCAGGCGCCACAGGACGCGTTCGGTGACGGGCTGCACGGCGAGTCCGGCGAGGATGGCGGCGTGCAGTCGGTGGGGGCTGGAGAGCAGGGAGACGGCGGCGCGGCGGCGCGGGTTCAGGGGGATCTTCGACAGGTAGGGCATGAGGTCACCAGCCCAGGAGGGCGAACGGGTCGTGGTCTGGGTGCCGGCCGGTGCCGGGGTTTGTCGTGTGGTCGGGTTGTGGGGCGTGGCCGGTGGGGACGGTGACCCACCGGTGGCGGACGGTGCGGCGGCTGAACTGGGTGCCGGTCTTGAGGTCGTAGGTGTTGGGGACGTCGACGGCGAGCTGGTCGCCGGCCGGGTCCTCCACTGTCGCCTCGAGGGAGACTTCGGTGCCGCGGATCTGGTTGCGGCGGTGGCGGGATGCCTGCCACGGCACCTCGGTCAGTGTCTGCTCCAGCGGTGCGTCGGGGCGCAGGCCGAGGCTGACGGGGCCGGTCGGCGGGCAGGAGCGGCGGCCCAGGGAGAGGGGGAATGCGGGGTGGCGTACCGCGTGTTCCAGGCTCTCGATCAGGGGTTTTGGGCCGCGGAGGGCGGCGACGAAGACGGCGTCTTGGAGGTAGAAGCGTTGGGTGACGCCGGTGTACTTGGCGGGGGTGGTCCGGGTCTGTCGGCCCTTGGCGTTGACCTTGGCGGACAGTAGGGGGCCGCCCCGGTAGTCGCTGTAGGTGTGGTAGTCCCGCAGCAGGGTGCCGGGCTGGTCGACGCGGACGCCGAGTTGCAGGCCGACCAGGTCGGTGAGGGAGGCCTCGCGGGTGCGGCCTTCGGCGGCGGCGAGGAGGCCGAGGATGCCGGACTTGGTGGGCTGGGGTCGGGTTTCGCGCCGGTTGTAGCGGGAGGGGCCGCCCCAGGACTGGAGCGGGGCGGCCAGCCGCAGCACGAGGGTCGCGTGGTCGGGTGTGGTCATCGGCTGTCGGCCTTCGCGGTGTCGGCGGGGGCGAGTTCTCCGGTGTTGAGCCATTCGCCGACCAGGGTGTCGACGGCGTCCAGCATCGTGGGGAAGGGCAGGGACGGACCGAATGCCTCGGTGACCTTGTCGCCTTCGGTGGTGTAGGTGGCCAGGATCCGCAGCGGCTCATTGCCCCAGGTGTCGCTCACCGTCTTCAGCTCGTCGGCCAGTCGCACGACGGATTCGGGGGCCAGGCCGGTGAGGCCGGTGACCGGTTCCTCATAGGCGGAGACCAGGTTGACCGGCTGGTCGGTGCGGGCGGTCAGTAGCACTAGGTGGGGCAGGGTGCGGTGGGCGAAGGAGTTCTGGTGTCCGGTGGGCATGGAGCGGGTGAACGCGTCGACGAACCGCACGGTCGCCTGGCGGGTCTCGTCGGTGTCGGTGAGGTTGTCGTGGAGCTGGTGCACGCCGAGGACGGCGTAGCGGTAGAGGGTGGAGGAGTTGAACTCGACGGTGCCGATCATGCCGGCGCCGTGGTCCTCGGTGTTCTCGTCGTCCACTGCGGTGTAGTAGTCGAACTCGGTGCGCACGGCGTGGGTGGACAGGGCGTGCGCCACCTGGACGGCGGCATCGACGTTCAGGGCGGGAAGGTCGGCGACCATGCGGCCGAACAGGGCGACCTCCGCCGGGTGCCCGGTGGACAACGTGGCGACGACCGGAAGCTTCTTGACCTCGTCGGCGAGTTCCTTGTCCGGCAGGGCGGCCAGTTCGGCGGCGCGGCCCTCCAGCATCGTCACCATGGCGTCGAGCTGCTTCTTGCCGAAGAACAGCAGGTAGGCGGACTGGTCGTCCTTCTTGGCCGACTTGGTGATGCCGAGCGGCTCCAGCAGTGCCGCGGTCAAGCGGTCGGCCTGGGCGGTCTCGAGCCCGGCGCCGTTCTCGGCGACCGGGCGGGCGAGACGCTTGGCGAGCAGCGTGGCGATCCGCTTGGTGCGGGTGGCCCGGTCGGCTTCCGCCACGTGCTGGGCGTACTCGGTGCGGGTGGCGCGCTTCCATGCCTGGGAGGAGACGCGGGCGCGGCGGGCACCGCCGTAGAGGGCCTGCTTCGGGGTGCCGGAGTCGTCCCGGTTCACGTTGGATGGCGGAAGGCTCTGCAGGATGTGGATTTCGAGGAACAGGTTGGGCTGGGCCATGGCAGAGACTCCTTGAAGATCTTCTGAGGGCATGGCGCGCCACCGGACCGGGGCGCGGAGGGGTGGAAGGGTTGAAGAGCGGCGCTGTCGCAGGGCCTTGCGAGCTTGTGGCGGAAGGCGTGCGGCAGGAGTGCCCGGCGGGGTGTCAGGAGGACGCAGCGGTGTGGAAGTCGCGGTCCCACTGCTGCCGGAAGCGGGTGGCGGCATCCGGGCGTCTGGGGTCGTCCCAGGTCCGCAGCGCCGTGCGCAGCAGGTCGTAGTCGAGGCCGATCCCGGCGCGGTTCAGCAGCGGGACGAGCGAGCGCAGGTGCATGGCGAGTTCATCGCCGTCGTCGGAGGTGAGCAGGACGCCGAAGCGCCGCTCCAAGGCCGCTTTGCCGGCCTTGCCCTCCCCGTCTTCCGCCTTCTTGGCCAGCAGGCCCGCAGCGGTGCCGGGGCTGGTGCCCCGGGCGTGCATCGGCCGGTGGTGCGTCTGTTGGTGACGGGCGAAGAGGGTGAGTGCGGTGTGCTCGGCTGCCAGGTCCCGGGTGAGGGACCCCTTGTCATGCCACTCGGACGCCATCCGCGTGCGGTGGAAGGGCCACATGGCAGGCACGGTGCCGGCGACCCGGCCGGTTCCGGAGCGCAGGGCCGCCAGTTCCGCACCGGCCTTGACGCTGCCGGGAGCGCACGTCGCCCAGTACGGGGCGGTATCGGCGTCCGGCGTGTCCTCGCCCTCGGTGGCGGGGGTGTTGGGGTCGGTGTACTGCAGGCCCCAGGACCGCAGCACCCGGTCCTGGCCGGGCCCGTCCCAGTCGGCCAGGTTGTGCAGCAGGCGCGTGTAGTCGATGCCGATGCCCGCCTGGCGCAGGAGAGGGACGAGCCGCTGCAGATGCTGGACCAGCTCGTGCAGGTCCTGTGCGGTTGCCGCCGCGATCAGCCGCCGCTCCACTGCGGCGTCCGACAGCTGCTCGCTCTGGCGCAGACGACGGCAGGCGGTGCCCAGGCCGACGCCCGGCCGGTGCACCGGCTCGGCCGCAGCGTGCTGGTGCAGCCCGAACAGCGTGAGCACGGCGTGTTCCGCGATGTAGAGGAGCGGCAGGCGGTCGGCGTCGTCCGGCAGACCAGTGCGGTGGGCGTGCCGGATGGCCGGGACGGTGCCGGCCTCGCGGCCGATACCTTCGCGCAGGGCGCGCAGGGTCCGGGTGACGTACTCGGAGAACCCCGAACGGCCCTCCGGGCCCCCGGTCGGCCAGTCCTGGGCCGCCTCCTGCCAGAAGAAGGAGAAGGCACGGCCGGCCTGGCGGGCATTCGGCGTGGTGGGCGTGGTGGTCATGCTGCGGCCGCCTCCTCGGGCTGGACGCGCCGCTCCTCAGCGGCCCGAGGCAGGATCTCGGCGAGCTTCGCGTGGAAGATGCCGACGGCCTTGCCGCTGCGGTACACGAACTCCTTGTCGCCCGTCTTCACGGTGCGGCCCACCACGGCGCGCGGCGGTGCCGCGGCCAGCAGGTTGTCGGCCTCGCGCACGGCGGCGATCCGCACGGACTGTTCCCAGGCGAGCTGCGCCCGCTCCAGAAGGTCCTCGTCTGCGCCGACGGTTTGCAGGCCGGCGAGCAGACGGCGCATGGTGGCGTCGAGGGCGTGCAGGAACTGCGCCGAGGGCCGGTTCCCCTTGTCGCGGGGCAGCGGATCGCCGCCGGACGCGCGGCGCAGGTCGTTGTTCAGACCGTCCAGGGCCCGCGCGGCATGATCGGCCTGAGCGGTGCACTCCAGGAGGGCAACACGCAGCCAGTCGTCCTCGGCGAGCAGAGCCGCCACCGGCAGGGGCAGCTCGTCACCGATGGCATTCTCGACGACGGCGGACTGGGTGCCGTACTCGAGGCCGGAGGTCTCCACACCCAGCGGATAGCCCTCCGGCAGCGCGCCGTCGGCCTGCAGGTCCCCGATCTGGCGCAGCAGGAGCGAGGTGTAGGGGCCGTCGCCCTCCTGGGGCAGCGTCATCGCCAGGAGGCTCCCCAGGCCCTGCCAGGCAGCGCGCCCGGAGGGGTGCCGGCGCGGGCGGCGGTGCGGCTGGCCCTTCTTCGGTTTGGCGGTGTGCTGCCAGGCGGTGTGCGGGTCGATCTCCGGGGTTTGCACCAGGCGGTCACCGGCGGACACGATCGCGCGGTGCACCCGCAGGCCGTGCTCTGTCTCACACGTGATCAGGCGGATCCGGCGGGCCTGGAAGGTCAGCAGGTCCAGCAGGCCGCCTGCCGGGCGATCCGACCAGGCCGGGCCGGCCGGGGACTTCCCTCCGAGAGAGTCCGGTCGTTCGTGCCACGCCCACTGCGGCCGGTCCGCCGGATCCAGCCCGTCGGGCAGGACCGGCGTATTCAACAGCAGCGTCTCGTACAGAGTGCGGCCGGTGGGGACGATGACACCGAGCTGGCCCAGCGGGCCCGTCGGATTACCGGTGGTCTTGCCCTTGTTCGCCTGCGGGTCCCCGACCGCCCCGGTCTTGATGGAGGCCGTGTCCCAGCAGTGCACGTGCAGCAGCCACAGCGCCGCCTCACCTGGCGTCAGCAGCAGCTCGTCGGCCTCACTCAGCGCGCTGAACAGCGGCACATTGTTGCCCGACGCCACCGACGGCACCAGCTGCGCCGCCGACTTCGTCTCTCCGTTCAACGCCGCCAGGCCCGCCACCTGCCCGAACGGCCGTTCATCGGCGAAAAGCCGGAAACGGTCGGCGTAGCGGGTCTTCAGATAGTGCGTCAGGCGCTCCAGCTCGTCGGCCGAGAACCGGCCGCGCTCGAACCGCTCGGCCCATTCCTGCCGGGACCGCGGCACACCGGTCGCGTCGAACACCACCGGCAGCAGCAGCTGCCGCAGCAGTGCCGGCAGCATCGTTGCCACCGGCACCTCGAGACGCCGCATCGTGTGCGCGCCGGCCAGCGCGTCCAAGAGGCCGACCTCGCGGGTCACGCCGGCGGCGTCGACCCCGGTCAGCCATGCACCGTGGACCAGGTCTCCCTCGACGTCCATGGCGGCTTCCCCCCTCCATGAGTCAACCCCACGTCCCCCCGGACGTGCGGGCCGGCGGACCCGCGCACCTCTCCCCAGAAGCGCAACGATCCGCCAGGCCGAACGTTTTCACACAATGTTCACTGCTTGCAACCGATTCTCACATATCTCCGAGGATGCTTGGAGCCGCAGCAAGAGCTGCGGCCCACGGCTGAGTAGGCTCTGCGACGGCGCGTGGAGCCTCCGCTTCCCCGAAGACGGGGGTGTTCCCGTTCAGTGCTTCACGTCGTCCCCGCACCCGCGGGGTTCAGGGCTCTCCAAGGCTCCACGCGCACCCCCGCTCAGCCACGTTCCAGGACGAGCCCGAGCAGGCCGTCGTACGAAACCCGGTCCCTGCCCAACAGCGCCGTGCCGTCCTCCCCCAGCACCAGGGCACGGGCGTACCGGAGCCAGGGCTGGCCCGCCCACCCCGGCAGCGCCGTCAGCCCGGCCTTTGCCGCCTGGGTCACGCGGGCCGGCAGGCGTACGGTGCCGCCCAGGAGCCGGTCGACCACCATGTCGTCGTCCACTTCGCCGTGCACGCCGATCCACGTCCCGTCATAAGCCCGGTACCCGTCGGCGGTCCGGCGGACGATCACAGCCTCGACGGTCCGGTCGCCGTCGCGGACCACGGCATCGAGCTCCTCCTCGGAGGCGGCCCGGCTGCCCGCGTAGTGGAGACCCTCCAAAGTGGGAGCCCCCCACTCGCGGGGGCGGGTCAACAAGAAGCCCTCGGCGTTCTTCTCGCGCTCGCTCTCCTTGGCCTGCCACGCCGCCCGGGCAGCCGCCTCGCCCCAGGCGGGCGGGCATAGCTCCGCCGTCCCATAGGCCCGGGCGACGAGACCGGGAACGTCCGCGGGAATGCTCCAGCCGGCCCCCGGCAGAGCAGCATCGCCATGCGTACCGGCCAGGGGGCCTGCGGTCTTTGTCACCAAGGCCGCAGCCCGCAGCAGCGACCACTCGCCATAGATCGCCTTCGACGCGGGCAGGAACCGCGGGGCCCCGTTCCCTCCCGGGGCCACGCCGGTCACCAGGACACGAGGCAGCCGGTGCCCCGCCGGACGGCGGGTACCGCTGTGGCGGTGGAGGCGGCCGATGCGCTGCAGCAGCAGATCGGTGGGGGCCAGGTCGGTGATCAGCACGTCCGCGTCCACGTCGAAGGACTGCTCGGCCAACTGCGTGGCGACCACCACCATCCGCTGTGGCCGGGCGTCCCCGGCCTGGGGCCCCATCAGACGCAGGCACGTCTGCGTCCGCTGCGCGCGGTGGGCCGAGCAGAGCCGTGCGTGGAGGAGATGGAGTTCACCGTCAAAGCCGCTGTCTTGCAGGGCCCGGTGGATGGCCTGGGCCCGGTCGACCTGGTTGACCACGACCAGGACCACGCCTCCGTCGGCGACCGCCTCCCGTACGGCTGCGGCGACCCGCACCCCGTCCGGGTCGGCGTCGGGCAGCCAGGCCAGCCGCACCGGAGCCGATTTTCTCCACGAGGGCACCGCCTCACGCGAACTCTCGGCAACCGGGAGCCCGTCCACGCCGTAGGCGACCGTGACACACGGGTAACCGGCCGGCTCCGGCACCGGCTGGCTCACGTCCGCCCGGCCGAGGACACCGGAAAGGTACGCATCGACGAAACCCTGCCGCTGCGCGGGCGGCAGCGTCGCCGACAGCAGCACCACCGGCACTCCTGCCTGCCCGAGCCACCGCAGCGCCTCGACGAGGAACTGCCGCATGTAGACGTCCGCGGCATGCACCTCGTCCACGATGACGACCTTGCCGACCAGGCCGGCGAACCGGAGCATCACGTGCCGGGTGCGCGTCGCCGCGTGCAGCAGATGATCGACCGTGCCGACGGCGAATGCGGTGAGCAGGCCACGCTTGCTGCCGAGGAACCAGTGGGCAGGACGGTCCGCCGCATCCCCGTGGTCCCGGCTGCCGGGCTGCTGCTGGGGCGGCATGCCGTAGTCGGCGTCCTCGTCGATCACTCCGAAGTCGTCCTCCGCCGGATCAAAGCCGGGACCCGCCCCGCCCCCGCCCGCCGGGCCCTCACCGTCGGGGCGCTGCTTTCCTTCCCAGATGGCCCGCCACCAGGCGTTGAACCGGCGCCGGCCGTGCAGCAGCGCGACCTGCGACTCGAGTTCGGGATCGAAGGTGCGTACCCACCGCAGGACCTGCTCGTACATCGGGTCGCTCGTCGCCTGGGTGGGCATGGCCACGAACACCCCGTCCAGGCCGAACCGCGCCGCCAGGACCTCCGCCGCGGCCAGCGCCGCCTTCGTCTTACCCTCGCCCATCGGCGCCTCGGCGACCATCAGCCCCGGCACCGGCAGCGACCACGCCCGCTGCACCAGCTCCCGCTGCGACGCCCGCGGCTGAACACCCAGCCGGACACTCAGCGGGTCCAGCCTGCTGCGGGGCAGCGCAAGATCGCGCCACCCACCCCGCAGCCGCAACCGTTCCCAGGCCGCCTCGGCGCGCCGCCGGGCCTCAGGAAACGAGACCAGGCCCGCGTCCGCCACACCCGTAAAGTGCCTGCTGTCACTGGCGATCCAGTCCGCCATGACGATCAGACCCGACAGCGCCAGCTGCTCCGCCTTCCGCAAGGCACCCGCCGGCCGCACATCCGCCAGATCGTCGAAGCCGACGGCACGGGTGAACACATCCACGACCGCGCGCTGAGCCTCCTCCCAGGCAGCACCCCGCCCCTGCACCTCCCGGTGCGAAGGCTTCAGCCCCCGCACCGACGGAAACGCGCCGTGGTGTCCGGCGATCAGCGGCCACACCCAGCCGGCGCTCTCCGCGCTGCCCCACTCCGCGACCAGGCGGGGCCTGAGCAGCGCGGCCCCGGCCACGTCATGGCGCCACCGCTTCTGCCGGTCGGCCGGCAGCCGCCCCCACGTCAGCCCCGCCGCCAGCACCGGCGCCGCCTCGGCCGCATCCACCGCCTGGAACGCCGGGCACGCCTTCCCGCAGTCGTGAATCCCGCAGATCCACATGAACCACAACCGGCCCCGGCCACCACTGACCTCGTCCATCCGCCGACGGAACCCAGCCGACAGGTAGTGGTCCCACATCACCCCCGCCACCGCCGCCGTGTCCAGCAGGTGACCGAGCAGCACATGCGTCCGCCCACCGTTGCGCGCCGCCGACTTCCCCCACAGCCGCGACACCCGCGCGATAGCCTCCGGCGACAGCCCCATCGCCCTCATCAGCTCAACGATCGAGCACTCACCGTCCACCGAACCCCCCAAGCATTTGGTGCCATCGGCACGATAAGCCCCGCCACTGACAATCACCCGGGGCGAGGAATCAGAGCCGAACCCAGGGGAATGAAAAACCTGGCTCTTGCTAGCATCACCGCAGCTCAACACGTGTCGTCCCCGCGCCTGCGGGGGTTGCTCGCTGCACACCGACCGCGCCCAGGCCCTCCTCATGTCGTCCCCGCGCCTGCGGGGGTTGCTCCGGGACTTCCTGCGGTACGGGGCGGAGCTGCACGTCGTCCCCGCGCCTGCGGGGGTTGCTCCCGGTTCTTCGGCTCGTCGTCGTCGGCCGCGGCGTCGTCCCCGCGCCTGCGGGGGTTGCTCCAGGAGCTTCCAGGTGAGCGGGCCGGGCAAACCGTCGTCCCCGCGCCTGCGGGGGTTGCTCACCCGTCCAGCAGCCTCGGGTGCTCGCCCAGGTGTCGTCCCCGCGCCTGCGGGGGTTGCTCGATCACCGGGCGGCCCAGGATGGTCATCGGCGGGTCGTCCCCGCGCCTGCGGGGGTTGCTCTCCTTTGGATGCGTGCTGGCTTCTCCTCTGCCGGTCGTCCCCGCGCCTGCGGGGGTTGCTCGTCCAGCCGTCGCGGACCTGAACCCCTTCGATGTCGTCCCCGCGCCTGCGGGGGTTGCTCGCTCGTCGAGAACATCCGCAGCGACGTCGCAGCGTCGTCCCCGCACCCGCGGGGGTTGCTCCGCGAACGCGTCACCCTGGTCGATGAGGAGGTCGTCGTCCCCGCACCCGCGGGGGTTGCTCCACCTTGGGCAGGTTCATGAACTTGCGCCGCACGTCGTCCCCGCACCCGCGGGGGTTGCTCCCCGTTCGCTGCGCTGCTGATCGGGGTGGGTGCGTCGTCCCCGCACCCGCGGGGGTTGCTCCCTCACGTTCGATGACGTCGTGAACCCCGCCGGGTCGTCCCCGCACCCGCGGGGGTTGCTCCTCGGCGGCGTCGCCGTGCGGCTGGGTGTGCCGGTCGTCCCCGCACCCGCGGGGGTTGCTCCGCGAGCGGGACGAGCTGCTCGCGCAGGACGAGGTCGTCCCCGCACCCGCGGGGGTTGCTTCCGATGACCAACACCCCGTGGACGGGCCCTTCGTCGTCCCCGCACCCGCGGGGGTAGCCCCAGGGCGTGTCACGCGGCGAACGTCGGCAGGGGGTCGTCCCCGCGCCTGCGGGGGTTGCTCCTGCGCGACCGCATCACCGCCGGCGCCGACGGAGTCGTCCCCGCGCCCGCGGGGGTTGCTCCCGCCCCAGTCCTTCGCCTTGACCGACCGCGGGGTCGTCCCCGCGCCCGCGGGGGTTGCTCCCGACGATCTACGGCATGGAGCTCAACCCGGGCGTCGTCCCCGCGCCTGCGGGGATGGTCCCTCCTCACAGCGGGAGTCCGGGCACAAGGGGGAGTGCCCCCGCGCCCGCGGGGGTGGCCCCGACTTCCACCGGGTAGGGCGTGTGCCGGATCTCGGGCTTGGCCAGCGCTTTGCTGCGCTGCCCGCCGTGAGAGCGTGGGACGAGAAAAGGCCCGCACCGGATCGGTGCGGGCCAAGTAGGACAGCCTGCCCAGCACTGACGCTCAGCAGGGTGCGAAATCCTGATGGCTTAAGACGGAATGACTTCGCCGAACCAGGGCGCCCCACAAGGCGCCTACCGAGACGCCTCACAGGACGTTCTGCAGGGCGCCTCATCCGGTGCCGGACACCGACCTTGGTCAAGGAGTCTGACCTGCTGGTCAAGGGGTCCGGTCAAGGGAGCCCCGGACGCCGACAACTTCCCTACGACACCCCTTCCGGTGTCACCGCGATGCCCGGCCCGAGGTTCCGCCGGCCTTTCCGGCCGGCCACGTCCTGGTGCTCGGCTTCCCCCAAGAGTGCACCCGGCTCGGCTCGTTCGACGGGCAGAAGCCGCAGGCTCGTGTCCGTCGTCGGTGTGCTCCTGGTGGTGCTCGGACCGGTTCCGAGGTGGCGTCGCGGAGTGCTCATGACGGGAGTCTGGGTCAACCGTTCTCCGTCGGGCAATACGTCGAGTCATCCGCAGCCTGCCCGGCGCCTGACACTCAGCCGGTGCGCGAGATCTTGATGGCTTGAGACGGACAGGACTCTGCCGCTGCGGCGATGCACGGATCACCGTCCGTGTGCTCATGTCCGGGAAGGACTTCCCCGAACCCATCGAGAGTAATTGTCATGACCTGTGGATCGGTGGCTACGTGCGGGGTCTGACTTTGGTGTCGTGGTGACCGCGCAGGAGTTCTCAGACGAGGCTCCCGAGGAAGTCCACGAGCGCGGTGTGCAGGATCTCGGGCTGTTCCAGGTGCAGGTCGTGGCCGGTGCCGGGGATGCTCATGGCCAGGGTGGCGGGTCGCTGCAGGAGCATTTCGTCGGCTTCCTGCGCGGGGATGAAGCTGGACTGGGCCAGGACGACCAGGGTGGGGCACGCGACCTGCCCCCACTCGTGCCGGAAGGAGCGCCGGGCGTTCTCCGCCAGCGAGCGGACCATCACGTCCCGGTCGAAGCGGGGCCACCATCCGCCCTCGCGTTCCTCCAGCCCGGCCGCCCAGCCTGCGCCGACCGGTCCGCCGCCGAGGAACGCGGCTGCCGCTTCGCGCGAGGAAAACGGGGTCGGCCATGAGTCGAGCCAGCCGCCGATGTCCGCGGGGCCGTTCGGGTTCGGACCGCCGGGGCCGGCCTCGACGAGCACGAGTGCGCGGACGCGCCCGGGATGCGCGGCGGCGGTGAGCATGGCGGTGTGCCCGCCCAGCGACTGGCCGACCAGGACGGGCCGCCGCAGCGCCAGCCGATCGGCAACGGCGATGATGTCGGCGACGTGGGCGGCGCGGGAGATGTCCCGCGGGTGGCGCTCGCTGGCGCCGTGCCCGCGCTGGTCGACCGCGACGACCCGATACCGGGAGCTCAAGCGCCGTGCCAGTACGTCCCATTCACCCGCGTGACCGGCCAGGCCGTGCAGCAGCACGAGGGGCTGTCCCGGCCCGCCCCAGTCCCGGCAGGCAAGCCGGACGCCGTCTCGCACCACCACGTGTTCAGACCATGCCACGCTGGAGCCCCCAGGGAATCGGCCGGCCTCGAGCATGCCGCAACCGCCTCGGGGCGCTCGACGAGCCGGCCGCGTTCGCAGCGGGCCCCGGCGCGGACGAGGGCGACGAGGTGGGGCACGTGCACGGCCCGCCGCCGGGCCTGGGCGGACTCGACGAGCTTGAAGACCATGGCGAGTGCGGCGGCCGCACTGTCGGCGCCCCGGACAGCGAAGAGCACACAGTCCCGGGAGCACGAACCCCAGGACTTCGCGCTGTAAGCACGACTGGTGTCTCAGCTGCTATCGCCATCCTGATCAGTCTCTGCGTCCGGGGCCTCGTGTGTGGCAGTCACTCCTGGGACGAGGCGATCGGTGTCCGACAGTTCAAGCGCGCGGTGAACTCCGGAGATGGGCGGGGGATCGTTGTCCGCCACGATGATCTGCAGGTCGTCGATGTGCTCGCGGGCAGCGGTAAGCAAGGTGGTGTACATCTTGCGTAGCCGTTCGAGATCGATGCCTTCGTGGCCGACGTTGTTGCTGATGCCGTCGATGATCAGGATGTTCGGGAGCGGAACGCTGTTGTCGCCGAGAGCGACGAGTTGGTGTGCGAGGACGTGCGCCACGTTGACGAGGACTTCCACTCCCTGGGACCCGAGGTCTGCGAAGGATCGGCCGTCAACGATGGGCAGGTATGTCTTGCGACTGATGTACGTGCCTGACGGTTCTTCGAACCGTGGGGTGTCGAAGGCACGGAGGATCATCTCGAATGCTGCGTCGAGTTTCCGCAATCGTTCTTGGACAGCAGGGTTGCTGTGCCGGGAAGCGTCGATGCTCGCGTTGAGAGATTCCTGTTCCTGCTCCAGTTCGGCGATGCGGCGCGCTTGCTTCTGGGAGCGCTCGTAAAGCGACAGGGCTTGTTCCAGGCTGATCAGACGTTCTTCAAGCCGGGCCTGTTCGGCGGCTGTGACGCGGATACGGTCGGTCTGATCGCTGACGAAGGCTGCCGTGGCTCGGTCCAGCTGTGCTCCGAGGTCGTTGCGGAGGCGGGCGTGGCCTGCGCGTGCGGCTTGGAGCTCTTCGATCCTTTTCGTGCTGCGTTCGATGAGCTGTTTGGTTTCCGACACCTGCTCGATGACCCGATCCTGCTCGCTGGCGAGGGATGACGGTGCCGCGGTCTGCGGAGGGGTCTGCAGGCACAGGCGGCAGGTGTCCTCGTCCCCGCGCTCTGGGACGCCGGATCCGCATCGGGGGCAGGTGTGGAACTCGAAGTCGTTGAGGAGCCGCTCCGCGACGAGTGCGCGGGTGAGGCGACGACTTTGGGCGATGAGCTGGTCGTGTAGCTCGCGCAGGTTGGCTACCGCAGCAGATTCCGCAGCGGTTGCCATGTCGATGCGTGCGAGTTCGGCTTCAGCGTCAGCAATCCGAGAGCGCAGGGTCACCGTGGAAGGGTCGGTGAGCTCACTCGTCAGATGCTGGTCCGCCGTGCGTGCCGCGCGGAGCTTGGCCTCGGTTGCCGTGCGCTGCACCTCCAGCTGGGCTTGTGAGCCGAAGGCTGTCTCAGCCAGGAGTCGTTCCAGGGTGACGGAGTCTGCGGTAAGGGCCTTGAGCTCCGTGGAGACTTCGCGAAGCCGTTCCCTGAGTCCGGTGGATTCGGGGTCATGGATGCCGTAGAGAATCTCGAAGACGTAGCGGCGTTTGATGTTCTTCGCGTAGTTGTCAGCGGTGCCGAAGACAGAAGCGTCGATCTCTTTCTGTCTCAGGACGCAGTACATGAGGTAGTCGCTTGCTGTTACGGGGACAAGCGGGCTCGTCTGGTCGGTGGGGGCTCGTGGCACTTTGATGCGGGGCAGGCCTAGGCGGTCGAGGAGCCAGTCGCGGAAGGTGTGGTCGTAGCCGGCCTGGAGTTCGCTGGCCGGCAGCCGCCAGGCTTCCTCCTGACCTCCGATCTCGGCGATGTCGACCTTGGCGGTAGTGGTGGTGACAAGGGGTCGGACGATGCGGAAGCGGCGGTCGCCGATGAGTACGGTGCCGGCCATGGTGCGGCCCCGGAGCTCGGGGACGACACTTACGTCGGCGCCGAGCAGGGCCCGAAGACAGCTGATCGTCGCCGTCTTCCCGCCGCTCATGGCGCCAGTGATGGCGTTCATCCCCGGCTCGAAACGGATGCGCCGGCTGGTTCCGACCAGGTGCAGTTCTTCGATCCGGATTCTCACAGCTGTGTCCCCCAGTCCGCCTCGACGATGTCGGGGAACGCTCGATAGATCAGGTCTTTCAGGGTGGTGCCGGTGAGGTTGAAGTGCCGGCGCAGGAGGCGGGCCCGATCACGTACGGGGCGCCAGCTTTCGGATTCGGCGAGGGCCTGCGCGACCGTTCTTCCGGCTGGCGTGGTGCGGTAGGTCGCGACTGCGTTCTCGTGCTTGGGTTCGATGAGACCCTTGCCCGTCAGAGCGCCTAAGAGGGCGTAGTAGGCGGGGTCCCAGGGGCCGTAGCGATAGCGGATCATGCTCTGCTCGATTGCTCCTGTCAGCCACGGGTCGTCGCCTGGGTCGGTGTCGGGTCGGCGCTCGGCCATCAGATGGTTGAAGTGCTCGGGGTAGCGCAGGAGAAAGTCGAGTTTGGCGAGCTTCATCCGGCCTTCGATGCCCTTGGATGCGGCTGTCTCGGAGAAGGCGTCGATGAGTATGAGAAGCCTGGCCTGCGCGTCGGCGGAGGGAGGCAGCTCGTTGGGATGGCCCGGGGGCGCGGTGGAGGGTGGGGCAACATCAGGCAGGAGACTCATGGGCGGTCCCCCAGTCGAAGCGGCATTCGTCGGAAATGGCGCACGCGCGGCCCATGAGAAGCACGCTGTCCCGGGCGTACAGGGGCCAGCGATCGTGGGTAGCGGCGCTCGTTTCGAGGGTGGTCTGAAGGCCGTCGAAGATGGCGTTCGCCGGGCGAGGGTCAGTGGCGTGGCTGCGGATGGTACGGCGCGCGACCAGCAGCAGCCGCTCGTCTAGGTCCGCCTCAATGGCCGGGTCAGCCGGCCACGTGCCCAGGGACTGCTGCTTCATACGGTGAATGTCGGCATGGGCGCGGACCATCTGAGCTTCCTGGATCACATCGTCCGTCGCCGCGCCACGGCGGAGTTTGCGGACCAGCGCTGTTTCAACCCCGCTGAGTCGCTGCGAGACATCGGTCAGCAGCACGTGGTCGGGGCGCAGCAAGCGCTGTTGAAGGTCAGCAACGGTGCTGGGCCCGATGCGCTTCCTCAGCAGTTTCGTAGGCAGGTCATGCACTGCTAGCTGCTCGGCCCACCGAGGACCCAGGCGACCCTGCATTGCCTCTCGGGTACGGCGCACGAGTTCGGTGTAGAGGCCGGTGATCTCCGCACCGGTCAAAGACGGGCCCAGCTCGTGGAGGAAGGCGGTGTTGCGTAACTCGATGTCCTCGCGTCTGGGCAGTTCCCGGATACGGACCAGGCCCAGGAAGGCAGAGACTTCTTTGACGTCAGCCTTCAGGTGGGCTGTCACCCGCTTCAAGCACCGCTCGTTGTCTGCCCCTCCTCCGTGTGCGAGAGCAGTAACGAGAGCGTCGGCGGGATCGAGGTAGCCCTCCAAACCGGCCGTGAGCCTGTATGAGAGCCCCTGGTCCTTCACCGTCCCGTACGTACGCCATAGGCTCTTTAGCGGGCCCTTGGCGAGAACGTCCGTGAGCGCCCAGGGTGTGGTCGTGTCCCGCGTCTTGATCTGCTGAAAATCCCAGAAAATACCGCCATTGAGGTCTTCTCGGCAACGTGACGGTTGCGGTGCGTGATGACGCCGGACGGCGGGATGGTGACTCGACGTCAGACATGAGTGAAGCCCCTGATAGGAACGGGTCTGCGAAGATCACGTTCCGTACAACCAGAGGCTCCACGTGGCGTCCAGTATCACCTACACCGCCGTGCTCGATGTCCGCAGGGCAACCGCCGAGCATCTCGCGAAGCTG
>NZ_QFRK01000145.1 GCF_003143855.1 Streptomyces sp. NWU339 | reverse complement strand
ACGAGTTCCTCKCTGGTCTCCGCGGGCTCGGGCTTCCAGTTCGTCGAGGGCGGCGACGGCGGTGGCCGCTGCCCGGGGGTCAGCCTGCGGGAGGCCGCTCGCTGCGAACTCGTCCTCGTCGAGCCGTCGTACGTCCGTGCCGTCGGCGGAGCGCCACAGGTCCAGGTCGAGGTCCTCGACCACCAGCTCCGTACCGGTGAGCACGGCCGGGCGGGTGATGTCGCAGTAGTGGCCCTTGAGGGTGCCCCCGGCGGTGCGCACCTCCTTCACGGAGTACCACCGGTCGCGCCAGTAGTACTCGGTGAAGACGTCACCGGGTTCGAAGCGGACGAAGCCGAAGTCGCGGGTGCCGTCGCCCGCCCAGGGAGCGCGCACGGTGACGCGGGTGCCGTCGTCGGAGAGGAGGTCGGCGGGGTAGCGGATCTTGGTGCGGCCCGCCTTGACGAGGACGACCTCGACGCGTGCGGGGCCCTCAGGCGAGTTCGCGGACATGGCGTACCTCCGTTGCGCAGATCTCGTAGCCGAACCATTTGTTGATCGCGATCATCGGTTCGTTCCCGGTGTCGTTGCCCGTGAAGGCCTCCGTGCACCCGGCGGCGCGGGCGCGGTGCAGGGAGGCGTTCTTGGCGAGTTTGGCCAGGCCCCGGCCGCGGTGGGCGCGGGCGGTACCGGTCATGGCGGTGCTGTAGCGGCCGGCGCCGTCGGTGTAGGCCGCGGTGAAGGCGGCGGGGGTGCCGTCGACCACCGAGACCGTGGTCAGGGCGAGGTCGAGCAGCGGGTGCCGCCAGGTCGCCTCGAGCCATGCCTCGTAGTCGGCGAACTCGGTGTCGATGTCGCTCGGTTCGTCCGACGAGGCCTCCGCGTCCAGGACGAACAGCGGGCGCGGGTCGTCGGCGAAGTCTGCGCCGGTGCGCAGTTCGACGCCGGACGGCGGATCCTGGAGCGGCGGCAGGGTGCCGCCGGCCAGGTCCAGCCGCAGGAAGTACGCGGACCGGCTGGCCCGGTAGCCGCGCCGCCCGGCGAACGCGCGGTTGTCCGGCGCGTCCATGACCCAGGTGTAGACCTTGTGGGCGCCGAGGGCGGCCAGGCGCTCCTCGGCGGCGCGCAGCAGCAGCGACCCGGCGCCGCGCCGGGTCCTGTCCGCCCGTACGTAGACGTTGGCGGAGCCCTGACCGGGCTCCGGACTGTCGTGGGCGAGGCTGAGCTGGACGGTGCCGATGATCTCCCCGTCCTCCTCGGCGACGAGCTGCCCGAAGTGGGCGTCGGGGTGGGAGTGCCGCAGATGGTGCAGCACGGACTCGGGGGTGGACAGCATGAAGGGGACGGCGAGCCTGCGGACGTGGGAGAACCCCTCGACGTCGGCTGGGACTTCGGGGCGCAGGTCGCGCACGAGGATGGCCATGGGGGCGCACGTTACGTGGGGACGCGCTGGGACTGCCTCTCATTTTCCGCCGGGTGCGGGACAATCGGGCCGTGACCCTGAAGATCCATATCGACGACAGCGCGCCCCCGTACGAGCAGGTGCGGGCGCGGATCTCCGAGCAGGCACGGTCGGGAGCCCTGCCGGTGGGCTACCGGCTGCCGACGGTGCGGGGCCTGGCCGAGACGCTCGGCCTCGCCGTGAACACGGTGGCCAAGGCCTACCGTGCGCTGGAGGCGGACGGGGTGATCGAGACCCGCGGCCGCAACGGCACGTTCGTCGCCGCCGCGGGTTCGGCCGCGGAGCGGGAGACGGCGTCGGCGGCCCAGGCCTACGCGGAGCGGGTGCGGCGGCTCGGGCTGAGCGAGGAAGCGGCCCTGGCCGCCGTACGGGACGCGCTGCGGGCGGCTTACGGGGGGTGAACCGCGGGCGGCTACAAGTACAGCCCTGCCTCCGCCTTCCCGCGCGGTTCCGGCAGTGCCGTCGGGGAGGTGCCCCGGCGCAGGGCGTACAGCTCGGCCAGGGTGGCGCCCTCGCGGCCGACGCCGTCCTCGTGGCCCAGCCAGTTCACCGCCTCCGTCCGGGTCAGCGGCCCCACCTCGATGCGGGCGAGGCAGCGGCCGGGACGGACGACGGCCGGATGGAGGCGCTCCAGGTCCTCGTTGGTGGTGACGCCGACCAGGACGTTGCGGCCCTGGCCGAGCAGGCCGTCGGTGAGGTTGAGCAGCCGGGACAGGGCCTGTCCCGCGGTGTGCTTGGCCTCGCCGCGGATCAGTTCGTCGCAGTCCTCCAGCAACAGCAGCCGCCAGCGCCCCTTGCCCGCCGCGTCCTCCTCGCCGATGGCGATGTCCATCAGGTAGCCGACGTCGGAGAAGAGCCGCTCGGGGTCCAGGACGCAGTCCACCTGGCACCAGTCCCGCCAGGAACGGGCGAGGGTGCGCAGCGCGGACGTCTTGCCGGTGCCCGGCGGGCCGTGCAGCAGGAGCAGCCGGCCCGCGATGCCCTCGGGCGTGGTCTTCATCAGGCGGTCCATCGCGTGGGCCACCGGCGCGGTGTAGTTGGGCCGGATCTCGTCCCAGGTGCCCGCGGAGATCTGCCGTGTGGTGCGGTGCGGACCACGGCGCGGGGAGACGTACCAGAAGCCCATGGGCACGTTCTCCGGCTGCGGTTCCGGTTCGTCCGCCGCACCGTCCGTCGCCTCGTCCAGGATCTTCGCCGCGAGTTCGGCGGTGGTCGCGGTGACGGTGACGTCGGCGCCCCGGTTCCAGCGGGAGACCAGCAGCGTCCAGCCGTCGCCCTCGGCCAGGGTGGCGCTCCGGTCGTCGTCCCGGGCGACCCGCAGCACCTCGGCGCCGGTGGGCAGCAGGGTCGCGGCGGAGCGCACCCGGTCGATGGTGGCCGCGTGCGAGAACGGCTGCTCGCCCGTTGCGAAGCGGCCGAGGAACAGCGCGTCGACGACGTCGGACGGGGAGTCGCTGTCGTCGACGTTGAGCCGGATCGGCAGGGCGTCGCACGGGTCTGCAGGCATGCCGCCATGATCGGTCACCCGGGCGCCCCGCGCACCCGGTTTCCGTGGGCGCGCGGGGTCACTCGGGTGGCCCGGGGCAGCGGCCGGTCCGGTCGTGCCGGACGGCGTCACCGCCGGCCGGGCGCCGCCAGCCGCCGCGCGTGCCGCGCCCGGCGGACCACCGCGTACCCCTTGGTCAGGGCCCGGTCCCGGACGAACACGCGGCTGAGGGCGCGGCCTTCCACCAGCCGTTCGAACTCGGCGGTGTCCGTCGACCGGCGCACGGTGACGCGCCGCAGCGCGTACGGCCCCTGGGCCCGGCGGGCGAGACCGTTGCCGACGGCGAGCGCCTGCGCGTACCCCGTCTCCCGCACCGCCTCCCGCACCCGGCGGCTGGAGTAGCCGTAGGGATAGGCGAACGAGGCGGGCGCGCGGCCCAGTCGGTCCGAGACGATCTCCTTGCAGAGGATCAGTTCGGAGCGCAGCCGCCGGTCGTCGAGCTGGTCGAGCTGCGGGTGGCTGTGGCTGTGGCCGCCGATCTCCACACCCGCGTCGGCCAGTTCGCGCACCTGGTCCCAGTCCAGCATGGTGTCCAGGCCGCCACCGGTGTCGTGCGGCCCCCGGAGCCAGCCCGTGGAGACGAACAGGGTGGCCGGGAAGCCGTGCCGGGCGAGCACGGGCAGGGCGTGCCGGTGCACGCCCTCGTAGCCGTCGTCGAACGTGACGAGCACCGGCCGCTCGGGCAGCGGGCGTCCCGTGCGCCAGCAGGCGGCCAGTTCCGCCGTGTCGACGGGGGTGAGGCCCCGCTCGGCGATCACCGCCATCTGCTCGGCGAACGCCTGCGGGGTCACGGACAGCGCGCGGGTGGCGTCGTTGGGCTCGGCGGCCACCGAGTGGTACATGAGGATCGGAACGCGTTCGTCAGTCACGTCGGCCATGGGCGTCTCCTTGCTCCTCGCCCGGGCGCACCCCGGCACGGCGGGCCTCGCCGCCGACGTCCACCACGGAGAACGTGACCCCGCCCCGCCGGGCCCGCACGCTCCCCACCACGTATCCGCCCGCCGCCGTGAGCACCCCGGCGACGATCGCGCCCGCGCGTCCCGCGCCACCCGGCCGGGCCAGCAGGGCGTCGCGCAACCCCCGTACCACCCCGGCCGGCAGGACACGCGTGGTGTACCGGCGTTCCGACTCCAGCCCCTTCCCGGCGCCGACGCTCCGCGCCACCAGCGCCTTGGACAGCCCCTCGGCGTAGGTGCGGGTGCGGAAGTAGCGGAAGTGCTCGCGGGCCTGGGGCACCCGGTGGTGGATCACCGCGCGGTCGTCGATCAGCAGGACCGCGTCGGGCCGGGCACGGCTGAGGCGGATGCACAGCTCCGTCTCCTCCCCGCCCAGCGGGCGCTTGTCGCCGTCCCGCCCGATACCGGTGGCGAAGCCGCCCGCGGCGTCGAAGGCGCTGCGCCGGAAGGAGGCGTTGCCGCCGAGGACGTTGCGCACCCGCACCCGCCCGCGCGGCAGCCCCCGGTACGTGCAGCCCACCACCCAGTCGAACTCCTCGGGGAACCAGCCGGGACGCCGGCCCGACGCCCAGACGGGCTCGGTGCGCCCGCCGACCGCCATCACCCGCGGATCGGCGTAGCCCTCGGCGAAGTGGCTGAGCCAGTCGCGTTCGGCCACGGCGTCGTCGTCGAGGAAGGCGACGATCTCACCGCGCGAGGCGGCGATGCCGGTGTTGCGGCCGGCGGACAGGCCGCGGGGGCCCGCGTTGGCGAGCACCCGCACGTCGTCGGTGTCCTGGTACTCCTCGACCAGACGGTCCAGCAGAACCTGGTTGTGGTCCACGACCAGCAGGGTCTCCAGGGCCGGCCGGGACTGCGCCCGCACCGAGGCGACCGCCGCGAGGACGTCCTCCCAGCGGTCCTCGGTGTAGGCGCAGATCACGACCGAGATGCCGGTGTCACCACAGCCGCCGGCGGCACCGGGGATGCCGGGGATGCCGGGGTCGCTCAAGAG
>NZ_QFRK01000079.1 GCF_003143855.1 Streptomyces sp. NWU339 | reverse complement strand
GTCCAGGTGGGACGCCAGTCTCCGTACCCGGAGGAGTTCCGGAGGGACGCCGTCGCGCTGTATCGCGCGGGCGACGGCAAGCGCACGTACGCGGCCGTGGCCGCCGAGCTCGGGATCACCGGGGAGACACTGCGCACATGGGTCCGCAAGGACACCGGGGGCAACGTGTCGGCCGTCCGGGGCGGGAGCGACCCGGACGGCCGACACGTTGCCCCCGGTGTCCTTGCGGACCCATGTGCGCAGTGTCTCCCCGGTGATCCCGAGCTCGGCGGCCACGGCCGCGTACGTGCGCTTGCCGTCGCCCGCGCGATACAGCGCGACGGCGTCCCTCCGGAACTCCTCCGGGTACGGAGACTGGCGTCCCACCTGGACATCCCTCCCTGGACCATCAAGATCCATTGTCAGGGTGTCCACTCCAAGGGATCAGCCTCAGCAGCCCCAGCCTGGTCGGCCCCAACCGGCCTGCGCGCCCGGATGCGCGAATCGCCTCGGTACCTGTTGCACAGCCCAGGCAGTCCCCGGGGTGCCGGCCGGCCGGGCCGCTGCGCACCGATGCGCAGTGACTCCACCGGCCTGCGCATTCCGGACGGGTGGGCTGCGCAGCGCGCTGACCTGCGCTGGTCGGGTCTGTGGTCGGCCCAACCGGCCTGCACGCGCGATGCGGAGGCGTCCCGGCGCCCACTGCGCAGCCCTTCTCCCAGACGGCTGGAGGTCGCGCAACCCCGTGTCGGTTGCACAACCCGGGCAGTCCCGAGGCACCGGACAACTGGGCTGCTGCGCACGCCAATGCGCAGCGGTGCTGGGTGCTGCGCAATCTTCGGCCGGTTGGGCTGCGCTACGCGCTGGCCTGCGGTGGTCGGGCTTGTGGTGGGGGTCCCTGGCCGTCGTGGTCGGGGCGGCAGGTGCCCCGTGGTCGGGCCTGCGCAACCGCCGCGGATGGCGCAGGCCCGACCCGGCTTGCGATCAGGGGACGGGTGCGTTGAATGGAAGCAGGCGGCATCTGCAGGCAGCACAGACACACCGGGACAGCCTCGCAACGCGTCGCTGGGGGTTCCTCGTGCCATCCCAAGCCGCGAAGGGGGTTGGCCATGCGAACGACCATCGTCCGCACCGAGGACATCGTCGTCAGCTGCGACCAGGTGAACGGCTGGACCGTTGTTGAGGTCGACGGCGAGGTAGATGTCCGTAGTCATTCCAGGATCCGTGAAGCAGTGATCACGCTGCTTGGTGACGGGCACCGGCATTTCGTCCTGGACCTGTGCTTCGTGCCGTTCCTGGACTCGATGGGGCTCGGCACGGTCGTAGCGATCACCAGGCTCATCCGGCAGTACGAGGGATCGTTGCGGATCACGTGCCCCTCCGCCCGGATGCTCAAGATCTTTCACCTCGGCGGCCTGGGCGAGGCGTACGAGTTCTACGACTCGCCACAGGAGGCGACGTGCCAGGCACCGACGGGTGACGGCCTGGTGCGCTGGCCCGGCCCCCGCGGTTGAGCAGAGCAACGGGCACGGCGCAGCGATGCGGCGCATCGCGGTTCCTTGTCTCCACGGCTATTGGTCAACTGAACGGTTCCCTGGCCACACCCAAGAGAACTTGGGCACAAGGGCGTCAACCGCCGCCGCAAGGGCGCCACCAACACCCTGGCCGCGCTGAAGTCGGTCCGATGCGTGCATCATCTGGCGGGGCACCATCGTCTCAGGGTCACGGCCTTGGGGGGAGTTCGCCGACGTGGAGCGGATCGACATCGAGCTGTAGATGGTCGTTGCTCCGGGCTGAGGCGCGGTGAAGTGCTGCAGGGCGTGGGGCGGATGGGGCAATCTGTGCTCGGAGAACGTAGGGAGCCGGGCGTCCGGCGAGGGGGGATTATGGGGATTTCGCTGGCTGAGGCGTTGATCGAACCCGTCGACGACGACAGCTGCCTCCTGCACCTGGGCGCCGACAACCCCCGTGACCTCGCCTGGATGATCACCTCGGTCGATGCCGATTTCTCCCTCACCAACGCGCCACCCGAACTCGCTGACGCCCTGCGCGCCCACGCCGCCCGCTGCCTGAACGCAGTACGCAAGGCATAGACACGCGTACCGCGCAGGCGTCGGCGCGTCGACGGCGACGGCAGGGGCGCCGTGGTCCAGGAGAAGCTCGCCGCGCACCGGGTGCTGCCTTCACAGGTGCGCGACGACTTGAGTGCGGACCCCATCCGCCGCTGAGCCCCACGGTCAGGGCGTTCTCCGGTGGGCGGTAACCGGTCTGTCGGTCCGCCTTCTCGGCAATGCCTCAGGGGCGAGCCCATGGCCACCATCGGCGTGTGTACCCCTGGGCATGGTGGTCACCGAATGTGGTGCCTCAAGGCGGCATCCAGCGACGTATGCCACGTGCCGGACTGCAGGACAGTCTGTCTGGGTAGGGAGGAGCCGGTACCGGTACTGACGGCGGCCGTGACAAGCGGCTCGCCAGCGGGGCGAACTCCTGGCCGCCTACGGGGAGAACGAAAAGTGGCCGCTGACACCGCTCCCGATCGGCCGCGTCCGTCGCTCGGGCGTCGCGCCTCCCACCTTGCCCCGCACCGCCCATGAGCGTTCAGGAAACTGAACGCCGTAGCGGTGATCCCTGCGCGGACACTCCCCAGACCCCGAAACGCCGAAGCCAGCCAGACCCCGAAACGCCGAAGCCAGCCAGACCCCGAAACGCCGAAGCCAGTAATCTCCCGTCGCCTGCCCGCCCTGTTCCCCAAGGGTCCGTGAACGTCGTCAAGGCCCCAGGGCAACGCACCCACCGCTGGCGGTAGCGCGCGGCCCGGAACTGTGCTGTGCTCCTGTCTTCCCGTCCGGCAGGGTCACGCCGCCGGCCCGGCCGACGACGCCACCACGTTCCTGCGCGCCCTGCTCGTGCTGACCAGCATCGAGGTCGCACGCTGACCGACGGTCTTCGCCGCGGGCAGCCGCCCACGGCCGGCGTGAGTATTCCGGGGACCGATCACACCGGCTCCTCGATCTGCGTCTTTGAGGATGTACAGAGCTCAGTGGGTGAACCCGGGTCGCCCCGGTCGGGGGCGCACGGGGGCGCGTTCTTCTGGTGGGCATGTGCCCCCGCACACCGGCCGTGGCGATCACCCATTATCGACTACTCACTGCTATTCATTTTTACAGAGCGTGACGGCGGCGGGTGTTTGTCACGCCGCTCCATCGTGTGAAGAGCACGAGAAGCGCCGGAAGGAAGAGGTGTGGCCATGTCGGTCGAGACGAGTGCGCCCCCCGTGGAAGACGCCGCAGAACAGCATGAGCAGCAGAGCCTGGGTACGCAGGCGGCGCGGAACCTGGCGACGACCACCAAGTCCGAACCCCAGATGCAGGGGATCAGCTCGCGGTGGCTGTCGCGGATGCTGCCGTGGGTGAACGTGCCGGGCGGGACGTACCGGGTCAACCGGCGTCTGTCGTTCACGGTCGGCGACGGACGGGTGAGCTTCATCAAGTCCGGCGCGAAGGTGAGGGTCGTCCCGCAGGAGCTGGGCGAACTGCCGCTGCTGCGCGGTTTTGAGGACGGCGACGCACTGGGCGCGCTGGCGGAGAAGTTCGTGCAGAAGGAGTACGAGCCCGGCCAGGTCGTCGTCGAGGCGGGCCGCAAGGCCGATCACGTCTACCTGATCGCGCACGGCAAGGTGGAGAAGATCGGCCAGGGGCCGTACGGCGATGAGGCGGTCCTGGGGCTGATGGCCGACGGCGACGCCTTCGGCGGACAGGTACTCGGCGGGACGGACGACAAGTGGGAGTTCACCGCCCGCGCGGCGACCGCCACCACGATCCTGGCGCTGCCGCACAGCGCCTACAAGGCGGTCGCCGACCGCTACGCCCACCTGCGCGACCACGTGGACCGGCTCGGCTCGGACGGGCACAAGCCGGTGAACAGGTCCGGTGAGGCGGACATCGTGCTGGCCTCCGGGCACGAGGGCGAGCCGGCCCTGCCGGCCACCTTCGCGGACTACGAACTCGACCCCCGCGAGTACGAGCTGAGCGTCGCGCAGACCGTCCTGCGGGTGCACACGCGGGTGGCCGACCTCTACAACCAGCCGATGAACCAGACCGAACAGCAGCTGCGCCTGACCATCGAGGCCCTGCGGGAGCGGCAGGAGTACGAGCTGGTCAACAACGAGGACTTCGGCCTGCTCAACAACGCCGACTACGACCAGCGGATCTCCACCTACTCCGGGCCGCCGACCCCGGACGACCTGGACGAACTGCTGAGCATGCGGCGCAGCACCCGCTGCATGTTCGCCCACCCCAAGGCGATCGCCGCCTTCGGCCGGGAGTGCAACAAGCGAGGCAT
Organism: Streptomyces sp. NWU339; assembly: GCF_003143855.1. GTDB lineage: Bacteria > Actinomycetota > Actinomycetes > Streptomycetales > Streptomycetaceae > Streptomyces. Next base: position 16,144 of record NZ_QFRK01000079.1, on the reverse strand, counting down.
CTACTTCGGCGGAGTGGAGCTCAACGGCCACCAGCTGCCCGCGTGGCGCGGCGTGCCCCTGCTGCCGTGCGGCAAGATCCCGGTCACCAAGCAGGGCACCTCCTCGATCATCGCCATGCGCACCGGCGAGGACGACCAGGGCGTCATCGGCCTGTACCAGACCGGCATCCCGGACGAGGTCGAGCCGGGCCTGAACGTACGGTTCATGGGCATCGACGAGAAGGCGATCATCTCGTACCTGGTCAGCACCTACTACTCCGCGGCGGTCCTGGTGCCCGACGCCCTGGGCATCCTGGAGAACGTCGAGGTCGCCCGGACGAACGGGAGCTGACCGCCGTGTCGCTCATCTCCCGCGCGAGCGCGCCCGCGGCCGCCCACACCACGGCGGACCTCATCTCCGCCCTGCTGCGCGATCCGCGGCGCCCCGGCCGCCGCGATCTCTTCACTCCACCCCGCCCGGCCGGCGGATCCAGTCCTCTCCCGACGGGCCCGACCGGGCTGGGCTCGTCCGCGGCCCGCATCCCCGCGCGGTTCCTCGGGCACGCCCTGTCCGCCGCCGACGCCACGGCGGCGGGCTCGGCCGTGCGGGAGCGCAGCCTCCGCCTCCCGGGCGGTCCGACCGGCCTCGGCTCCTCAGCGGCCCGCCTCGGCGGGCGGACACCGAGCTCTGGCAGCAGCCCGCAAGGCCCCGTGCTGCACTGTCCGCCCGCCGTGCGCGACGACCCCGCCCTGGGAGAAGAGGTCAACGAGCGGCTCGTCACCTGGGCCGAGGAAGTCGGCATCTACCCCGGTCAGCTCGACCGGGTCCGGTCCTGCGACTTCGGACGCCTGATCATGCTGGCCCACCCGGAGACGGACGATCCCGACCGGCTGCTCGCGGCCGCCAGGTGCGCGCTGTCCGAGTGGGCGGTCGACGACCACTACGTCGACGGCGAGGTCGAGGAGGCACGCCCCGAACTGCTGGGCCGGCGCCTCGCGATCGCCCACTCGGTGATCGACCAGGCCCACCTGCCACGGGCGTACGCACCGCAACTGGAGGAGGTCGTCCGCAAGGACCCGGTCGTGGTCGCCCTGCGCTCCGCCCTCGACAACCTCGCCCACTACGCCACGACCACGCAGATGCGCCGGCTCCGCCACGAGCTGGCCATCATGTTCGTGGCGTACAACCAGGAAGCCGTCTGGCACACTGCCCGACAGACGCCGCCGGTCTGGGAGTTCCTGATGCACCGGCACGAGAACAGCTTCGTGCCGTGCATGGTGCTCGTCGACGCGGTCGCCGGTTACGAGCTTCCCCAGGCGGAGTTCGCCGACCCCCGCGTGCGCCGGGTGTTCACCCTGGCGGGTTCCGCCAGCGTGATCGTCAACGACCTGTACTCCATGGGCAAGGAAGACCCCACGGACTTCAGCCTGCCGCGGCTCATCGCCGTGGAGGAGCAGTGCTCGCTCGACGAGGCCGTGGAGCGGACCGTCGAGATCCACGACGAACTGATGCACGCCTACGAGGCCGAGGCGGCCGCCCTGGCCGCGACCGGCTCCCCCGCACTGGCCCGCTTCCTGGCCGGTGTGTGGGCCTGGATGGGCGGCAGCCGTGAATGGCACGCGGGCAGCGCCCGCTACCACACCACGGCCGGCACCGCCTGAGGCCGCCCCTTCCCCTTCCGACACCCGAGTAAGGACCCCCATGCCCAGAATCGGCACCGAAATGGAAGCCATCGTCATGCGCGACGTGCTGCGCACCGACTACCAGAAGTCGGTGGCGGACTACTGGAACAAGGAGAAGGACCCCGTCAACATCCGCCTCGGCGAAGTCGACGGCCTCTACCACCACCACTACGGACTCGGCGAGTACGACCCCTCCGTCCTGGACGCACCGGCCGACACCCGCGACCAGCGCATCATCGAAGAACTGCACCGCCTGGAGACCGCGCAGGCCGAGGTCCTGCTCGACCACCTCGGCGCCATCACCCCCGACGACCGCCTGCTGGACGCCGGCTCCGGCCGCGGCGGCACCAGCTTCATGGCCCACACCCGCTTCGGCTGCCCCGTGGACGGCGTCAGCATCTCCGAGCAGCAGGTCGCCTTCGCCAACGAGCAGGCCGAAAAGCGCGGTGTCTCCGACAAGGTGCGCTTCCACTTCCGCAACATGCTCGACACCCGTCTCGACAGCGGATCCCGCCGCGCGATCTGGACCAACGAGACCACCATGTACGTGGACCTTTTCCAGCTGTTCGCGGAGCTCTCCCGGCTGCTGGAGTACGGCGGCCGGTACGTCTGCATCACCGGATGCTCCAACGACGTCACCGGACTGCGCTCCAAGGCGGTCAGCCGCATCGACGAGCACTACACCTGCAACATCCACCCCCGCAGCCACTACTTCAAGGCGCTCGCCGCCAACAACCTCGTCCCCATCAAGGTCGTCGACCTGACCCCGGACACCCTCCCGTACTGGGAACTGCGGGCCAAGTCCTCCGTGGCCACCGGCATCGAGGATTCGTTCCTCACCGCCTACAAGGAAGGCAGCTTCCACTACCTCCTCATCGTCGCCGACCGCATCTGACCCGGTGGGCGTCGGCACTCGGGCCGGCCCGCTTCCTTACCGAGCACCGGGGCAAGGGGGTTCGGGGCGTGTCCGCGCAGGGATCACCGCCACGGCGTTCGGTTTCCCGAACGCAGGAGGGTGGTGCCGACGGGATGGAAGGCGGTCGCGGGTGGCAGGTGAGTGGGTGAGGAAGTGCCGCCCGGAGCTCGGGTGCCGGCGCGGAGAGACCGACGAGGACCCCGTCGAGGCGTACCACCCACTCCGCCAGGGCCGCCACTGACCAGCGAGGCCGAAGCGTTCGGGAAACCGAACGCCGTGGCGGTGATCCCTGCTCGGATACTCCACGGACCCCAGATCCGGGAGCTGTTTGCCGGGGAGGGTAGATCATCACGCGCCCCTCGGCATGCTCCGGACCGGCCCGCGGTCAGGGCTTGGGAGGGTTCATGTCCATGCGCTCGGGTCCGATGGTCCAGAACTGGGCGAGATACGGGACGAAGTAGTCCAGCCACACGGGGACGGCGGCACCGTTGCCATAGGGGAAGATTTGGGGTGAGAAGGCTTCTCGAAACCGGGCGTGGGGCTGGGGGTTCCGTACGGGTGTGCTGTTCGGGTGATCGTGGCCGTGCGGGGGCATGAAGGCAGGGCCTCTCGGTAGTGCAGAGGGTGTCTACGCCACTGCTCACCGGGAGGCCCTGTTGCCGCAGTTGTATCGGYCCGCYGKGGAAGAGTCCACTGCGGACACGCGGGTGTGCGACTGTTTCGCCCACACGCATGGCAACGCCGCGGACCATCCGTCCGGCGGGCACCGCTATCCGACCGACATGACGGACACGGAGTGGGCYGCGGTCCGCGCCATGATCCCGGTGCCGGCGTGGGCCGAGGGCCGGGGCGGCCGGCCGGAGGAGTACTGCCACCGGGACATACTCGACGCGATCCGGTACRTGGTGGACAACGGCGTGAAGTGGCCCGCGCTGCCYGCCGATTACCCGCCGTGGAAGGCGGTGCACCGGTTCTTCACCCGSTGGCGCAAGCAGGGGCTGATCGATGAGTTCCACGACCGGCTGCGCGCCGCGACCCGTCACGCGGAGGGCCGGGACGCGGAGCCGACGGCGGGAGTGATCGACTCGCAGTCCGCCAAGGGCACGTCCACGGTCGCAGCCGCGACCAGCGGCTATGACGGCGGGAAGAAGGTCAAGGGCCGCAAGCGGCACCTCATGGTGGACACCCTCGGCCTGATCCTGGCGGTGATGGTCACCCCCGCCTCGACGGGGGACCGCCACGCCGCCCAGGGCCTCCTCGCCCGGGCCACCTCACGGCATCACCGGCTCCGGCGGGTGTGGGCGGACAGCGGATACACCGGCATGCTGGTGGGCTGGTGCGCCACCGTCCTGAACCTGATGCTGACCGTCATCCGCCGCAGCGACGACCACCAGGGCTTCACCGTGCTGCCCAAGCGGTGGATCGTGGAGCGGACCTTCGCCTGGCTCACCCGCTCCCGCCGCCTGGCCCGCGACTACGAGCGGCTGCCCGCGTCGTCGGAGGCGATGATCCTGTGGTCGATGACCATGGTCATGACCCGCCGCCTCGACCGCCACCGCAGGCGAACCGGCCCGGCGCCGGCTCGTGCGCCCATCCCCGCGCAGCGAGCCGCTTGAGCTTGCTCCGCACACCCTCGATCTTCGCCGGAACCACCTCCAGCCCCAACAAGCAAGTGATCTCACGGCAGTTCAGTGGCTGGCCGCCGGTGGTGCGGCGTTCGGCCAGCAGGCCCATGACCTGCCGATACTCCGGCGCCAGCACTGCGGCCGACAGCCCCTCCCGCCAGAGGGGAACCACCGACCCGGGCCTGGCCGGCTCACCGTCCCGGCCCGCGGTTTCGCCGCCGTCCCACACCTCGCCGACCCGCCTGCGGGCGATCAGCCACTCGTCCCACTCCGACTGCGCCGCCTCCAGCTCGGCCTGCAGCTCCTCCACCCGCTTGCGGGCCGCACGCTCCCGCTCCTCCAGCCGCCCCAGCACCGACGCCATCACGTACCTCCAGCACGCCACCATCACGGACGCACCGGACCTACCTCACCCACCCCGGCATCATGCCTGACCAGCACAAACCCAGCCCCCACACTCGGTTTCGAGAAGCCCTCTGAGACCGCCAGATCCGGACGACCTTCGGGATGCAGGCTGAAACCGGTGGCGAAGAGGGGGTTGGGACGCACGCTCCAGCGCGCCGCCGAGGCACCATCGGGGACGTCGACCAGGTGAACGCTCAAGGCACCACGGCCATCTGCGACCGATGCCAGGTATCGCTTGTACGCTGTCTCGGCGTTCCTGATGGTGTAGGTGTTGGCACCCACCTGGCTGAAGATCCACCGCTCACCGGCATTCGTGATGCCGTTCGCGTCGTCCATGATGACAGTCGGGCCCAAGCTGCCGTTGTAGCCTTGGGTGTTCAGGTGGTGCTGGGTCACCAGCGTGTTGAGGTTGACCGGCTTGTCGACGGGGATGTCGACCACGGCGGGGTCAGGCCGGGAGACGGGCATGGATTCTCCTTGGTGCGCTGGTGAAGGTGGAGCACGGTTCCCGGCCTCGACTGGTAAGCCCGCATGTTGTGGTGTCGCGTATTCGCAGCTAAGCCAGCAAGTAGTCACGGCGTGCGAGATTTGGTCGCCACTGCATGGCTCCGCGGTATTTCAGGTGACTTGCCGCCCCTCTCAGGGCGTCAACTGTCTTGAAGCGGCCTACTTCAGTCGGTTCGCCCGTGGGGCTGTGATCGCGGAATTCTCCGCATGTGCGACTCAAACGGGGCAAGCTATCCCTTAGCCTCGATCCACCGACGTGCTCTGAAGGTGATCTCTTGATCGTTTTGTGAGCTGGTTTCGGTCGGTGATCGTGGATGGGCAGGTTGTTTCTGCTGGTCTGCCCAGCTTTTCCACGGTGCGGTTCCGGTCGAGCCCTGGCGGGCGGGGTGGGCAGGGGGATCAGGCCAGTGCGGGTGGGTCGTGGACGGTGTCGAAGAGGTGTGTCCAGGCTTGCTCCCAGGGCCAGTTGCAGGGCAGGTGCAGGGTGATGCGTCGTGCGGATCGCGCGATCCGGGCCGGGACCTGGACCAGGTGGGCCCGGAGGGTGGCCGTGGTGGCCTTGGCGTGGAACGCGGAGGCCAGGGAACCTGCGGCCCGCAGCAGGTTGTAGGCCATCGCCCACAGGGTCAGCCAGGCCGCGTTGGCGTGGAAGTGCCCGGACGGCAGATGGGCCAGGGCCCCGGCCTTGCTGTCCGCGATGACCTGCTCGACCACGGCGTGATGGCGGTGTTCCCGCTCGGCCTGCAGGGTTGCGGCGGGCTGGTCGGTGAAGAAGGGGTGGTAGCGCCAGACGGGAAACAGCTCGCCCTGCTCGCCCACGACGGCGGGTTTGGCCAGGTCACGGACCCGGCGCACGATCAGCCGGGCGGTGACCCGATCTGCTTTCTTCCGGCTGGCGAACGCGGTGTATTCGGGTATCTCGGCGACTTCGGCGTCCGAGATGAGTTCACCGGTCTCGGGGTCGGGGACCGCGGTCGGGTAACTGATCTGCTGCCAGGCGTCGTTGGGGATGCCGAGGACGGCCCGCTTGATGGAGGGGTTCATCCCGGTGGTGATCGAGAAGTGGGCGCCGGCCCGGTGGCAGGCGGCGATTACCCCGGCGTTGTAGAACTGAGAGTCGGCCCGCAGGATGCGCAGGCCAGTGCAGCCGGCCTCGACGGCGGTGGCCAGGGCCTCGCTCACGAATTTCGGGGCGCCCCGGGAGTCTGCTGCTTTGCCGCGTCGCATCCGCACCGTGGCGATCACCGGCCGTGCGTGCGGGGTGCAGACCGTGGCGAGGAGGGGGTGCAGGGTGCGGATGCCCTTGAACCGGCCGTACTCGGCGCCCTGCTTGGTCCGGCCGTAGACGCGTTTGTGGGTGGAGTCGACATCGATGAACGCCTTCTCTCCAGAGCCGGGCAGCAGTGGAGTGCGCGCGGCCAGCGCGGCCAGGAATCTGCGGTGCACAGCATGGAGTTGGAGGGCATGACCGTGGGTGAACGCGCGAAGGAAGATGCCGAGCGTGGACGGGGCGCGAATACCGCCGAACAGCGTCGGCATCGCCCCGTGCCGCAGCACGCGGAGGTCGTCGATGCTGTCCGCGCCCGCCGCCATGCCGGCCACGATGCTGCTGACCTTGGAGTCCGCCGCAGCCCCCGCGCCGTTCGTCGTCCCGGTCAGCTTCACCTTCTGCGTCACCAGGTCCGACAGCCCACACCGTTCGGCCAGCCGCATCACCGGAACCAGCCCGGCATGCGCAACCAGGTTCGGGTCATCGAACACAGCGGACACCGCACGTGGCGGCGTGGAAGAATGCATCCCGGAGATGCACCTCCGAACTGGTTGAGTAGAAGCCTAGAGAACTCCTATTTTCCCAGGTCAGAGTGCATCTCCACTTTCATGTCCAGGCACTGGACGAACCATCACCCGGTGGATCGAGGCTTAGCGTTGTTCTTTCGGCGAGAACTACCGGGACCCCATATAGGTGCAAGAGCGCCCGGCAGCTCAACAAGGGCGAGTCGCTCCACTTTCTGCGCCGCCAGCTCCACTACGCCCGCGAGGGCAAGGTCACCCGCAGCCAGCCCGAGCAGCAGAACGAGCAGGCGTGGTGCCTGACCGTGGTGACGAACGCGGTGGTCTGCTGGCACACCGAGTACATGGGCCTGGCCGTCGGTGAACTGCGCACCGTCGGCCGCAAGGTGGACGCCGAGGTCCTGGCGCACATCTCCCCGGCCCGCAGCTCGATGGTCAGCTACTACGGTTCCATCACCGTCGACTACGAGCGTGAACTCGCCCAGCTCGACGAAAGGGGACACCGGCCGCTGCGGACCGCGGCCGCCGACGAGCCCGGAGCCGGGCTGTAACCTCAATCGGTCCCGGCGGCGGGTACAGCGAAGGCCCGCCCCCCACGGGGCGGCCGGGGCGGCGGTGGGCGGGCCAGCCGACTGGGATGACGTACGCGCGGGCGAAGTGTGTGCCGATGTGGGCCTTGTGGAGGTGCCCGGCGATCACACGGTCGCCTTCGACGCCCATGACGACGTGGATGTGGGCGAAGCCGTTACGGATCTCGCCGGTGCAAGAGCCCCAACGCCGTCCGCTACACCCTGCTCACCGGAGCCTTCCTCTTTAGCCGCCGGCGACCTGGGCCACGGTTTTGCGCATCGAGCACGGCCCCAGCACGGCCAACATCTGGGCCCAGTGCCTCCTCATGCTGATCGCCACCGACATCTACTGGAACAGCGCCTGGCCGAAACTCCGCTCGCCCCAATTCCGTATCGGCCTCCACCTCGCCCAGTGGATTCACACCTACACCCAGGTCAGGGACCAGCTGCCCTACCGGCGTCAGTACGCCGTCCCCGGCTTCGTCCGCCGCCACATGGGCAATCTCACCGACCGGGACGCCCGTCTCTGGCGCCTGGTCGCGGCCACCGGCATCACGGCGAAGAGCGCGCTGCCCCGGCGTTGCGGCGTACGGTGAAGGCACGGCCCGCTCAGCGACGCGCGCAGGGGGCGCGGTGTACGACATGATCCAGGTGGAATCCCACGCCACCGGGCCCGGCAGCTGCCGGGTGACCGTGGCCGGGGACCTCGACGTGTGCACCGCCCCCACCGTCCGCGACGCCCTCCGCGACGCCGTGAGCCGTCAYGAGCGGGTGGAGGTGGACTGCGCCGGACTGTCCTTCTGCGACTGCTCCGGACTGTCCGCGCTGCTGGCCGCCGCCCGCGCGGCGAAGGCCGCCGGGGCCGAGTTGCGGTTGTGCGCGGTCCCGCACGTCCTGGCCCGGCTGCTGCGGCTCTCCCACACCGGCAGCGCCTTCACGATCGAGCAGCCGAGCGTACGGTGAGGCCGTGGCCGGCCCCGGCGTGCGCCGGGGCCGGCCACGGCCGCAAGCCGCTGAAGGCGACCGCCCGCAGTGACGCCCAGTCCTGCTCGAAGGCGTGCGCCCAGGCAGAACGCCGGTGGCGGCGCCRCTACGCGAAGGCCGTCGAGTTCGGCTTCCTCCTCATCGCGGGCCGCACGGCCGAGGCCTCCCGGCGCTGCCGGGCCTGCGGGCGCCGGTCGTCCCCGGCCACGGCCACCGCCGCGCCGCAAGATTCTGCCGGCCTGCGTGCCGACGGGCCGCCCGTCGGCACGCAGGCCGGCGGGCGCAGTCCTGGCGCGAAGCCGTAACGCCCGCCGCCGATGTGGAGCCTCCCGGAAGCCGCTGCACGTCGCTGAACAGCAGGGATAAGCCCCGGCTCGTGGGGCGCCCGCCGAGGGCTGGCGGCAGGGGACCGCGGTCGGCCCCTCCGGCGGGCGGCCGGGCCGGGGGCGGCGCCGGGGGCGGCGGCCGCGTCGCCGCCGGGGCGGGCGTACCGCGCCAGGGAGCGGACGGAGGCGTGGCGGGAGCGGGCCGGCAGCATCGGGGCGGGGGGTGCGCTCGGCGTCGGGGGGAGCGCGGCCCGACACAAAGGCCCGGCACCGCGGAGGGTGCCGGGCCTGTTCGGGCGCTGGGGTCAGACGACGCGGGGCGTTGTCACGTTGGCTGACCGGCGTGGGATGATCTTGTGGTTGATCGTGCCGGGGAGGATTCGCTCGTGTCGTCCGTGCCGCCGTCGTACCAGGGGCACCGGTACCCAGTGGAGGTGATCGCGCACGCAGTATGGCTGTACTTCCGCTTCCGGGAGGTCGAGGAGCTGATGCTCGAGCGCGGTGTGCTCGTCTCGTACGAGACGATCCGGCGCTGGTGCGCGAAGTTCGGGCAGGTCTACGCCAACGCACTGCGTCGACGCCGGCCCCGGCCCGGTGATAAGTGGCACCTGGACGAGGTCTTCGTGAAGATCAACGGCGAGCTGAAGTATCTGTGGCGGGCCGTCGACCAGAACGGCAACGTCCTCGACATCCTCGTCCAGAACCGGCGGGACAAGGTCGCGGCCAGGCGCTTCTTCCGTCGGCTCCTCAAAGGAATCGGGGCCGTGCCGAGGGTGATCGTCACGGACAAGCTCCGTTCCTACAGCGCGGCGCACCGCGAGATCATGCCCTCGGTGGAACACCGCTCGCACAAGAGCCTGAACAACCGGGCGGAGAACAGTCATCAGCCGACGAGGCAGCGCGAACGCGCCATGAAGGGCTTCCGCTCCGTCGGCGCCGCACAAAGATTCCTGTCCGCGTTTAGCGGCATCTCACCCCACTTCCGGCCCCGCCGCCACCTGATGACCGCCCCCGGCCACCGAGCCGAGATGACCATCCGCTTCGCCATCTGGGATCAGGTCACCGGCGTTGCCGGCCTGCCCGCCGAGGCCTGAACACCGGCCCGAAACCCGACCCCCGCCACGCCTCGACGCGTCGTCAGAGACCCAGGCACCCAACAACGTGACAGCGCCCCGGGAGCTGCGGATCTCCGCGGACACGGTCCGCAAGTGGCGGCGGCGGTTCCTGGCCGAGCGGCTGGACGGCCTGGCCGACGAGCCCCGGCCGGGCCGGCCGCCCACCATCGGCGTGGACCAGGTGGAGGCGGTCGTGGTCGCCACGCTGGAGGAGATCCCGAAGAACGCCACGCACTGGTCGCGGAGGTCGATGGCCGAGCACAGCGGCCTGTCCAGGTCCACCGTCGGCCGGATCTGGCGGAGGTTCCAGCTCAAGCCGCACCTGACGGACACCTTCAAGCTGTCCACGGACCCGTTGTTCGTGGAGAAGGTCTACGACGTCGTCGGGCTGTACTTCAACCCGCCCGAGGGTGCGGTGGTCCTCTCGGTGGACGAGAAGTCCCAGATCTAGGCCCTGGACCGGTCCCAGCCGGTGCTGCCGATGATGCCCGGGATGCCCGAGCGGCGCACCCACGACTATGTCCGCAACGGGCTGACCACGCTGTTCGCCGCGTTCGACGTCGCCACCGGCGAGGTCATCAGCTCCCTGCACCGCCGGCACCGGGCGGCGGAGTTCAAGAAGTTCCTCATCAAGATCGACAAGGAGGTGCCGGCACACCTGCAGATCCACCTGATCTGTGACAACTACGGCACCCACAAAACACCCGCGATCAGGACGTGGCTGTCCAAACACCCACGTTTTCATATGCACCTCACCCCGACCGGTTCCTCGTGGATCAATCAGGTCGAGCGGTGGTTCGGCTTCCTGGCCGACCAGATGATCCGCCGCGGCGCCCACAAGAACGTGCAAGCCCTCGAAGCTGATATCCGCGCCTGGGTCAAGGAGTGGAACGAGGACCCCAAGCCGTTCATCTGGACGAAGACCGCCGAAGAGATCCTCGAATCCCTCGCCCACCTCTGCCGACGGATCTCTGGCGCATCACACTAGCGAGGGGCCCGTACCGCTGTCTGCTTCTTACGCTGTCGGTCGCGGGGGACGAAGATCCCGGTGACGAGCGCCGGCGGGGCGGGCTGGACGGCGGGGCGTAGTCGAGGGGCCCCCACCACAGCGCCTTCGCCCGCTCCGTGGCCTGCCCGGGTGCCCGGGGCCGGCGCGCGGGGGATGCGCGAGCGGACACGCGGCGGTGACCATTGACCGGGTCCCGGCCGGGAGGATAGGACCTGACCACCCGGCCCGGAGGTACCGGGGAGCCGAGTCGGCAGTGGAGAAGCCGCCCGTGTTCTATTACCTGCTCAAGTACGTCTTTCCGGGGCCGTTGCTGCGGCTGCTGTTCCGGCCGCGGGTCGAGGGGCTCGAGCATGTTCCGCCGCAGGGCGCGGCGATCGTCGCCGGGAACCATCTGTCCTTCGTGGATCCCCTCCTCATGCCCGCGGTCCTGAAGCGGCGCATCACGTTCCTGGCCAAGGCGGAGTACTTCACGGCGCCGGGTCTCCGGGGYCGGCTGACCGCGCTCGTTCTCCGCGGTGCCGGGCAGATTTCGGTGGACCGGTCGGGCGGGGCCGCGGGGCRGGCGGCGCTCCGGRAGGGGCTGGGGGTGCTGGCGAAGGGGAAACTGCTCGCGATCTATCCGGAGGGCACGCGTTCGCCCGACGGCCGACTGTACAGGGGCAAGGTCGGGGTGGCGGTGCTGGCTCTGGGCGCGCAGGTTCCGGTGATTCCGTGCGCGATGGTGGGCACGTTCCAGATCCGGGCTCCGGGRCGKGTCCTGCCGAGACTYCCGGCGGTCACGATCCGTTTCGGCAAGCCGCTGGACTTCTCGCGCTGTGCGGGGATGGCGCACCAGAAGACGGTGCTGCGGGCCGTCACCGACGAGATCACGTACGCGATCCTGCGGCTGTCGGGCCAGGAGTACGTGGACCGGTATGCGGCCGACGTGAAGGCCGCGCAGGCGATGGGGCGGCGGGGCTGAGGTCCCGCCTGTACTACTTCCGAAACTCAGTCACCAGGTCTCACCTGGTGGTTCACGCTGCGGCTTCGTACTCGTTGATCAGCCCACCGAGAACGGGTTTGCGGCGGGCCCGCCCCGCCCGGACCGGGAACGGGATCACGTTCGGGTCGTCGGGGGCGCGCAGGCTCAGTCCGGCGCCTTGATGACTGCGCCCGCCGTTGTAGTGAGCGAGGTAGCGGTCAAGGACCGTGCGCAGGTGACGCTCGCCGCCGATGAGCATTCGGTCGGTGCACTCGGCGCGGACAGTGCGCACGAACCGCTCGGCGATCGCGTTCATCCGCAGCGCTTGGGGAGCCGTGAGCAGCACGTCGATCCCGCGCGCGGCGAGTACGGCGTCGAAGGCCTCGGTGAACTTGGCGTCACGGTCCCGGAGCAGACGGCGGAACCGGTGCCGAGTCTGCTCGAGATCGGCGGTGAAGTCCCGGGCCGGCTGCGTGGCCCAGGTGCTGGTCGGGTACCGGGTCACGCCCAGCAGGTGGACCCGGCGGGTGCGGTGCTCGATGACGAACGCCACGTACGGCCGAGTCAGGAGTGCGCAGCCCACGTGGAAGAAGTCCATCGCCAGGTTGGAGCTGCCCTCACCGGCTCCCGTCTCTGGCGCCTGGTCGCGGCCACCGGCATCACGGCGAAGAGCGCGCTGCCCCGGCGTTGCGGCGTACGGTGAAGGCACGGCCCGCTCAGCGACGCGCGCAGGGGGTGCGGTGTACGACATGATCCGGGTGGACTCCCGCGCCACCGGGCCCGGCAGCTGCCGGGTGACCGTGGCCGGGGACCTCGACGTGTGCACCGCCCCCACCGTCCGCGAAGCCCTCCGCGACCCCCACATGGCTCACCAGCCTGCCTCGTTGCAGCTCAGTGCTCCACCCGGTAGGTAAGACAAGCCCGCTGCTTGACCGATGGTGTCGAAGGCGCTGCAGAAGTGCCCGCCGCCCGCACCAGGCAGTGCCGGTGCGCCGCCCGCGCCGTCGTCCGCCATCTCCCAAAGCAGCCCATCCTGCCACGCCACCCACGGCTCACCAGTCGCCGGAGCCGATCGAGGGGTCTGCYCCCCGGGAGCAGCTCGTCCGATTGCGGACCGGGCGTCGTCAACTTAGCTTCAACACGTCGGATTTGTTCCGATARGGCCAATGTCGTTCCTTGTGTTGGCTTTCCATGGCATCGAACGGAGCATTCATGTCGGTGATGACCGGTACCCAACCCCTCCAGCAGCACGGCTCGCAGTTCGGCGGCCCGCAGATGGGCGGTCAGCAGATGGGCGGCTCGCAGCAGATCGCCCAGATGGTCCAGCAGACCATCCAGCAGGCGTGTCAGCAGACGGCCCAGCAGGTCGCGCAGCAGGTGCAGCAGACGTTCCAGCAGATCCAGCAGATCCAGCAGCAGCTGCAGCAGCGGCCGGAGCTGGCCCAGCAGGCGCACCCGTACATGGCCCTCGTGCTGCACCGCACGTTGGCCGGGGCCGTGCGCCACGCCGTGGAGCAGTCCGTGCAGCAGGCGCTGCCGAACGCGATCGTGACGCTGCTCCAGCAGAGCCAGCAGAGCCAGCAGGGCATGCAGGGCATGCAGGGCATGCAGGGCATGCAGGGTCAGCAGCCGTGGGGCGGCGGGTACGGTCCGCAGTCGTTCGGCCAGCCGGTCCCGCAGTACCAGCAGCCCGGCTTCGGGTTCGGCCAGATGGGTGGTCAGCCCTTCGGTATCGGCTGACGTCCAGCGGCGCGCGATGCGGTGTGCCCAGGAGCGGTTCCTGGGCACACCGCATCACCGTGGAAGCGCGAGCCGCCTGGGACGGGATCAGGAGCACAAGGACGACGTTGGCGTGGTGAAGGTGGACGTAATGGTCAAGGGAAGGCCCGGAAACAACCGTGAGAGCGGGCCCGGGGGCGCGGGGGCCGGCGGACCGGCACCCGAGGGCAAAAAAGAAGAGGCGCCACGCACCAAAGGCGCGCCGTCACCGATCGAGGTGCAGCCGCGCCGGTCGCGGTACATGGTGACACCACTACCGCAGCAACTGCTCCCACCGGGAGTTCCCGAACTGAGCATGGACGCGGTGTGCGACCGGCTGGACCGGATGCCCGAGGTCACGGTGGTCCGCAGACTCCGGCCGCCGGAGAAGCTCCAGTCGGCGGAACTGCCCCCCTCCTGCCCGGAGATCGCGGTCGTCGAGGCGGCCGAGGCCCAGGTACCGGCGATGCGGTCGCTGCGCGTGCACATCGAACCGGATCTGCCACTGTCCGCAACMGTACCCGCCGCCACACAGACCGCGGGCATGCTGTCGCTGCGTGATCCGGGGCTGGTCATGCCCCTGGAACAACCCGTGAAGATCGCGCTGCGCGTCTGCGGCCCGGACGAGGAACCGCTGGCCGGAGCCGGGGTGTTCCTGATCGGGGCGAGCTGGCCGAGTCAGGGCATCACCGGGGCTGACGGGACGGTCACCGTCACCCTGGCGACGGAGACCGAACAGTCCGTCCAGTCCCTGTACGTACGTCCCACGGGCGGATACGCGGACCGCTGGATCCCTCGCCCCGACCTGTCGGCGGCCCGGGAGAACCTCGTCACCCTCACCCCGCTGTCCAAGGTGTACCCGGAACTGGAGCAGCGGCAGCAGTACGGCTGGGGCCAGCAGGCCATGCGGCTCGACCGGCTGCCTCCCACGTTCCGCGCCTTCGGCATCAAGGTCGGCATGATCGGTTCGGGCGTCAGCGCCGAGCACYCCGATCTGAAGCAACGCGTGAGGTCCGGGGTCGGCATCGTCCACGGCACGGACGAGGGCTGGGCGCACGACACGGTGGGCAGCGGTACCCACGCGGCGGGCATCATCGCCGGGGCCGACACCGGCAAGGGCGTCATCGGCATCGCCGTCGACGCCGAGATCGAGGTCTGCCAGGTCATGCCCGACGGGCACTTCAGCGACCTGATCGCGGCCCTGGACCACTGCATCGAGCGCGAGGTCGACATCGCCCACATCGCGGTGGCGACGCCCTACACCTCGGCGCTGGTCTCCCGCAAACTCGCCGACGCCAACGCGGCGGGCGTCGCCTGCGTCGCCCCGGCGGGCGACACCGGTGGACCGGTCACTTTCCCGGGCGCGCTGCCCACCGTGTTCGCCGTCGGCGCACTGGGCGTCTTCGGCTCCTACCCGCAGGACGCCTCCCAAGCCACCCATACGGGGCCGCAGTTGACACCGGAAGGGCTGTTCGCGGCACCGTTCAGCTGCTACGGCCCCGGAGTCGATGCGGTCGCCCCTGGCGTGGCGGTCCTGTCGTGCGCCGCGCAGGGCGGCTACACCGCCCTGGACGGCACCGGCACGGCCTCGGCCCACGTCGCCGGTCTCGCCGCGCTCGTGCTCGCTCACCACGAGGACTTCCACGGCCAGCTGCTGCCCCGCGGACCCGGCCGGGTGCAGCACCTGTTCGAGATCATCGCCGCCAGCTGCCGCCAACTGGCCGCCCCGGCAACTCTGGAGGCGGCCCGCGTCGGACGCGGCCTGCCCGACGCTCTCGTCGCCCTCGGCCTGGCCCCCGGAGTGCAGCTCGCTCCGGCCCTGTCACCCATCGCCCCCTCCATGACCGGGTAGGTCCTCTACCCGCGGCCTGCACGCCGACCGGCACCCGCCCTCGCCTCGGGGCGGGTGCCGTTCGGCGTGCAGGCCAGGCGGAATCGAAGCTGGGTATTCCCGGGCATCGCGGCCCGCTGCGCGGCCTTGACCTCCTCGGCGGAGACCTCCACAGCGGGCAGAGCCCACTTCGAGGCGGGCCATGGATTCCGGGGCGGGCTGCCGGTCGCGGGTGACGCGCAGGGCCTCGGCGGCGAGCCGGGTCAGCGCCCGCTCCCAGGAGAGCACGTCGTCGTTGACAACCTGTGGGGCTGACGGCCCGGCCATGCAGCACGTTTCCGACCTCAGTGATCCGGCCTCTGAGCTGGGCCGTACCTGCTTAGCCTCGATCCACCGACGTGCTCTGAAGGTGATCTCTTGATCGTTTTGTGAGCTGGTTTCGGTCGGTGATCGTGGATGGGCAGGTTGTTTCTGCTGGTCTGCCCAGCTTTTCCACGGTGCGGTTCCGGTCGAGCCCTGGCGGGCGGGGTGGGCAGGGGGATCAGGCCAGTGCGGGTGGGTCGTGGACGGTGTCGAAGAGGTGTGTCCAGGCTTGCTCCCAGGGCCAGTTGCAGGGCAGGTGCAGGGTGATGCGTCGTGCGGATCGCGCGATCCGGGCCGGGACCTGGACCAGGTGGGCCCGGAG
>NZ_QFRK01000025.1 GCF_003143855.1 Streptomyces sp. NWU339 | reverse complement strand
CCKGAGCACTGGGACGACATCCTCCTGGTGGTCACGGAACTGGCAGCCAACGCGGTCCAGTACGCGCCGGGCCCCTTCGAGATGCGGTTGCGCCGGACGTTCGACGGGGTGCATGTGGTGATGCACGACACAAGCACCACCACGCCCGCACCCCGGCCCTTCCGGCCCAGCCGCGGCGGGGGCGGGATCGGCTGGCATCTGATTCACACGCTGTGCGACCAGGTCAGCGTCGTCGGCACCGACCACGGCAAGGACATCCATGTCTTCCTGCCCTGGTGATCGCCGTCGGGCGAACCTGCGCGGCCACCGGCGTGCGCCGCGCAGGTTCGCCCGACGGCGATCAGGAGACCGGGCCGGTCAGCCCCCGGTAGTACTCGCCGACCGCCGTGAGGTACCCGGGGTCCATGGTCTCGCTGTCGGTCCTGAACCGGGGCGCCGCCTTCACTTCCGCCCTCGTGCAGGACACCGTTATCCTCCGCTCGCCGGTGTCGACGGCGGTGATGACGCCGACCGGCACGAGAAGGCTCCGGCCGAACACCCAGACGCCGGTGTCGACGACCAGGTGCCGCATGGAGTGGTGGTCGGCCTGCCGGTCCACATGGCCGATGGTGCCGTCGTTCGCGACGACGGTGTATCCCGTCAGGTCCAGATCCTGCCCCTGGGCGGGACCCAGCTCCGGCGCGTATGACCAGATGCTGTCTATGGGCACGCTGCTCCTTGCCTCCCCGGTGGACGACTCTCCCGGAGCGGGCGGGTTCGTCGTCGGCCCGACCGTCTCCACAGCAGCCAACTACCCGGCTGGAGCCGGTGCATTCGGCGGGCGCCGCCACAAAACCGGCCCCGGGCGGCGGGCCGGTGTGCGGGGCACCGCATGACACGGCGATGCGGGGGTAGGCGGCCGCACGTGCGGCCGTACCCGGCCGCCGGCTCGTCTGGAGGTATTCGTGTCCGTGGTTCCGAACCCGCTGTCCGTCGAGGTGACCGTGCCCCGGGAGGACGCCGTCCTCCTGGCGGTTCAGGGGTACCTGGACGCCGACACCGCGAAGGAGTTCCAGCATCACCTGGCCAACCAGTTCCACCACGGGCGCCGGCACTTCCTGCTGGACCTGTCGGCGGTCCCCTTCATGGACTCGTCCGGCATGAACATCGTCCTGCGTGTCTATCAGGAGGCCCGTGATCTGCCGGGAAGCGTGCACATCATCTCCCCTCCCCCCGCAGTGCGCCGCGTCCTGGACCTGACCGGCGTGAGCATCACGGTTCCGTTGTCCGAGAGCGTCGAGGAGGCGCTGGAGCGCGTCGATTCTCTGTCCGGCGCACCGCGGGAACCCGATTTTTGAGAGGCTCGGGGCGTCGTTAGAGTGGTCGCCCGGCAAGGTCACAGCACCGTCTCGGCACCTTCACGGGCTCGGTGCGGTAACGATGATGAGGAGACACAGGTGCCTGAGCGCGAAGCGGGCGAACCGCTCGGAACGCCGACGCTCGAGGTCAGGGACTTCCTGCGGCAACGGCGTGAGCAGATCGCCCAGCGGTGGGCGGACGAGCCTCTGTTCCGTGCGGTGTTCACCCTCTCGCGCGACGAGGCGGTGGAGGCCGGCAAGGCAGTCGTCGACGCCCTGGCCCAGGTCGCCGACGCACAGCGGGTCGAGGACTCCGACGCCGCCGGGTTCACCGGTGTCCGTGAGCAGCTGGCGCGGATGACCGCGGCCCGCAGCCGCGCGGGGCTGTCCGCCACGCAAGTGTCGAACGAGCTGGCCGCCCTGTGGCCGCCGGTCGAGAATCTCCTCGCCGCCGACCTGGAGCAGGCACCGTCCGAGGAGCTGCGGGCGTGCACGACCACGCTGAGCGTGCTCATGGGCACCCTGCGCGTGGTGGCCATGCAGACGGCCCTGAGCGAGGGGCAGGCACTCATCGACCGGCAGCGGCTGCAGCTGCTGGAGGTGGCGACGCCGGTCATCAGGCTCTGGGACGGAATCGTCGCGGTCCCGCTGATCGGGACGCTCGACAGTGCCCGCAGTCAGGTCGTGATGGAGACACTGCTGAACGCGGTGGTCGACCAGCACGCCCGGTTCGCGATCCTCGACATCACCGGGGTGCCGACGGTCGACTCGCTGGTGGCGCAGCATCTGATGAAGACGGTCGCGGCGGCCCGGCTGATGGGTGCGGAGTGCATCGTCTCCGGTATTCGTCCGGCGATCGCGCAGACCATGGTCCACCTGGGTCTCGACCTCGGCTCGGTGCTCACTCGGGCGAGCCTCGCCGACGCGCTGGGCTACTGTCTGCACGAGCTGGGGGTCGACGTCGTGAGCACGACGACCGGCAGTGCGGTCCGCCGGTGAGCGAGGCGTTCTCCCGCCCGGTCGCGGGACATGTGCCGGTACTGAGGCTCGGCGATGTGCTTCTGGTGACTCTCCAAGGAGACCTGCACGACAGCACGGCCCAGCAGCTCCAGCAGGACCTGTCGGAGACCATCGCGAGCAGCGGGGTCACGGGAGTGGTGATCGACATCTCCGGCGTGGAGATCGTCGACTCCTTCCTGGGACGGGTGCTCGCCGAGATCGCGGCACAGTCGTCGCTGCTGGCCGCGCGGACCGTCGTGGCCGGGATGCGACCGGCGGTCGCCATCACCCTGGTGGAGCTGGGGCTGACGTTGCCGGGGCTGCGCACCGCGCTCGACACCCAGGCGGCGATGGCACTGCTCGAGCAGCCCGTCGTGCTGTCCCGCGCGGGTGGTGCGCGCCGGGAGCACCGATGACGCCGACCGCCTCGGGGGTCGAGGCCTGCCTGCCCATCCGGTCGGACATGGACTTGATGTGGGTGCGCCAGCATGTGCGGCAGGCCGCCGCCGTGCTCGGCTTCGGACTGGTGGACCAGACGAAGCTGGTCACCGCCGCCAGCGAGCTGGCACGCAACACCCTGGTGCACGGCGGGGGCGGGCAGATGGACGTCTCCCGGGTGTCCGCCGGGTGCGGTGGCGGGCTGCGGCTGACGTTCACCGACTCCGGGCCGGGCATCCCCGACCTCGAGCGGGCGCTCAGCGACGGTTACACCTCCGGTGGCGGGCTGGGGATGGGGCTGGGCGGCGCGCGGCGCCTGGTGCACGATTTCGAGGTCGAGAGCGCAGTGGGATCGGGAACCACGGTGCGGGTGACCTCGTGGGTGAACCGGCCGCCCCGTGCGCGGGAGGAGGTCTGATGCCACGCCTCTGGGACGTGCCGGTGCGGGACTCCACCCGGGTACGGGATGCCCGGGTCGCCGCTGAGGAGGCGGCGGCCCTGGCCGGTCTCGACGAGCGGAGCACCGCCGCCGTGTCGCTGGTCGCGACGGAGCTCGCCACCAATCTCCTCAAGCACGCGCGGGACGGTCAGGTGCTCATCGACGTCGTGCAGCCGTCCGTGCTCCGCGAGGGCGACCGGGCGCGGGCCGTGCAGATCGCCGCGGTCGACCACGGGCCGGGCATCGCCGATGTGGCCGAGGCGCTGCGGGACGGGTTCAGCACGACCCGCTCACTGGGAGCGGGCCTCGGCACCTGCCGGCGGCTCTCGGACGAATTCGGTCTGCACAGCGTGCTCGGCCGGGGCACGGTCGTGGTGGCCCGTGTCGGTGGCGGGGCCCCGCCGTCGCCCGGCGGTGACGGCCCGCGCGGTGACAGCGGGCCGTCGGTGCCTGTGATCCGGGCCGGCGGGGTCAACGTCCCCTACGCCAGGGCCGACCACTCGGGGGACGCCTGGGTCTGGGCCAGGTCCGGGGACCGGTACACCCTGATGCTTGCCGACGGGCTGGGCCACGGCCCCGAGGCGGCACGTGCCTCCACCGCCGCGGCGGAGGCGGTACACCGCAGGCCCCACCTCTCCCCCGCCGAGGCACTGCACCGGCTGCACGAGGAGCTGGGCGCCACCCGGGGCGCGGCCGTCGTGGTGGCCCAGCTCGACGCCCGGACCGGGCGGCTGCGGTTCGCGGGGATCGGCAACATCGGGGCCCGGCTGCGCGAGGGCGACCGGTGGCGTGCCCTGCTCTCCCGGCCCGGCATAGTCGGTCACCACCGGCCCGGCACCGTGCGCGAGGACGATCTCGCG
Source organism: Streptomyces sp. NWU339 (assembly GCF_003143855.1). GTDB lineage: Bacteria > Actinomycetota > Actinomycetes > Streptomycetales > Streptomycetaceae > Streptomyces. The sequence continues at coordinate 92,672 of NZ_QFRK01000025.1, read as the reverse complement.
TGGTCCGCCGGGAGTGTGCTCATCCTGCACACCGACGGTCTGCCCAGCTCCTGGGCCCCTCCGTCGGACTCCTGCCTCACAGCGGCCGACCCGGCCGTGACGGCCGCGGTGACGATCCGCGACGCGGGCAGTGCCGCCCGCCCCGTGCGGGACGACACCGCGGTGGCCGTCCTGACCTCCGCACCACCGGACCGGCCATGACGCGCGTATGGCAGATCAGCAGCGTGAACGACGCGGCACGCGCGCGTGTCTCGCTGGCGCGGCTGGCCGCCCGCCACGGGGTGCCCGCCGTCGAGCGGGCCCGGCTGGCGGCGGCGCTCGGCATCCGGCTGCGGCAGTGCCTGGCCAAGGGCGGTACCTGGCGGCTCACCGTAAGCACACCCGGCTCGGACGACGGGGAGGGCGTGCTGCAGACCGTGCTGTTCCCCCCGCCGGACGCGAGCGCCGCCGGGGAGACTCCGTGGGAGGTGACGGTCCGCTGCCCGGACGCGGGCCGGCCGGACGACACAGGCACGGTGACGGACGACCCGGCCGAGCTGGCCCAGGCGCTGCTGAGCGCCGACGAGGACACGGCTCAGGTGCTGGACCGGCTCGCCGAGCAGGAGGCACTGGTCGCCTTCCACCGGGAGGAGCTGCACCAGACCAACCAGGGCGTCCTGGCCCTGCACGCCGAACTGGACGCGGCGGGACGCGCCCAGCGGGAGGCGTTCGCCGCCGAGCACCGGGCGCGCAACGAGGCGGAGAACGCCCGCCGCAGGCTGACCTTCCTGGCGGACGCCAGCGCGGTGCTCAATGCCTCGCTGAACCACGGCGAGATCGTGCGCCGGCTGCCCGAACTGCTGGTGCCGCGGTACGCGGCCCGGGTCGACATATGGCTGTTCGACGAGGACGACGATCCGCACCACCCCCCGACCCGTCCGGCCGCCGCGGTGCGCGCGGCCCGCACCGGGCGGCCGCAGTACGCCGCCGACCACCCCGGCGGGTTGCGCGGCGTGGACGACCGGCCGCCCTCCCTGCTCGATCCCGGCAGGCCGCTGCTGTGCGTGCCGCTGCTGACGCGCCAGGCGCCCCTGGGCGTGCTCACCCTGTCACCGCCCGGTGAGCGCTGGGATCCGGACGACGCGGTGATGCTGCTCGAACTCGCCCGCAGGGCCAGTATCGCCATCGGCAACGCCCGCCGCTTCGAGCACAACCGGGACATCGCCGAGACGCTGCAGCGCGCCCTGCTCACCGAACTGCCCACGGCCCCGGGGCTGAGCCTGGCCGCCCGGTACCTGCCGGCCACGCACGGCATGAACATCGGCGGCGACTGGTACGACGCCTTCCACCGGTCGGACGGAAGTCTGATCACGGTCATCGGCGACGTGACCGGGCACGGGCTGCACGCGGCGGTCATGATGAGCCAGTTGCGCACCGCGCTGCGCGCCTACGCCGTCGACGTCGGCAGTCCGGGCCGGCTGCTGACCCGGCTGCACAGGTTCCTGCACCAGCTCCAGCCGCATCTGTACGCAACGGCCGTGATCGCCCGCTTCCACCCGGACGGGCCCACACTGACGTGGGCCGCCGCGGGGCATCCGCCGCCGGTGCTGCGGCTGCCCGACGGGCGGGTGCGCACCCTGGACGCCAAGCCGGGCGCGATGCTCGGGATCCCGCTGGAGCAGAAGATCGCCGACCACACCGAACAGGTGGCGCCGGGCTCGACGCTGGCGCTCTACACGGACGGGCTGGTCGAGCGGCGCACCCAGGGCATCGATCCGGGCATCGGGCGGCTCGCGGCGGCGCTCGGCTCGTTCGCCCCCGCGGAGCTGGACACGGACCTGGAGGGCTCGGCGGACCGCCTGCTGCAGCCGATGCTCAGCGATTCCGAACGCGACGACGACGTCTGTCTGCTGCTCTGCCACCTGCACGGCTGAGCCCCCGCGCCCGCCGGGCGGCGGCCGGCCGGCGGGCACGTGTCACGGGCCTCCCGGTGCGTTCCGCCGCCGGTGCGGGCATCGTGGTGCTGAAGGTTCTCGCGTGCCGGGCCCCCTCGAAGCCGTTGTGACGCGTCGCGCGCTGCGATCGAGGAGGTGCAGGGCGGCATTCCCGGGGAACGCGAAGGGCGTCGACGTTCGAGGCAGACCGTGTGGAGCCGCAGGAAGGGATGAGCACCGTGACACGACCCAGGATCCTGGTGGTGGGCGGAGGCTTCGCCGGCGTGGCGTGCGTTCGCCGTCTGGAGCGGAAGCTCTCCCCGTGGGCAGCGGACATCACCCTCGTGACACCGACCTCCTATCAGCTCTACATGCCGCTGCTCCCCCAGGTCGCCTCCGGTGTGCTGACACCGCAGTCGGTCGCCGTCTCCCTGCGCCGCAGTGCGAAGTACCGCACCCGGATCATCCCGGGCGGAGCCATCGGAGTGGACCTGAGGTCCAAGGTCTGTGTCATCCGCATGATCACGGGCCGGACCGTCGCCGAACCCTACGACTACATCGTGCTGGCCCCCGGCAGTATCACCCGTACCTTCGACATCCCCGGACTCACCGATCACGCCTACGGCATGAAGACGCTGGCCGAGGCCGCCTACATCCGCGACCACGTGATCGCCCAGCTCGACCTCGCCGACGCCAGCGAGGACCCGGCCGAACGGGCCGCGCGGCTGCAGTTCGTGGTGGTCGGCGGCGGCTACGCGGGCACCGAGACCGCCGCCTGTCTGCAGCGGCTGACCCACGCCGCCGTCGAGCGCTACCCGCGTCTGGACCCGGGCCTGATCAAGTGGCACCTGATCGACATCGCGCCGAAGCTCATGCCCGAGCTGGGCGAGAAGCTCGGGCGCAGCGCGCAGGAGATCCTCACCCGGCGCGGCATCGAGATCTCGCTCGGTGTCTCCATCGCGAAGGCGGGCCCCGAGGAGGTCACCTTCACCAACGGCCGGGTGGTCCCCACCCACACCCTCATCTGGACGGCCGGCGTCGTCGCCAGCCCGCTGATCGCCACGCTCGGCGCGGAAACGGTCCGGGGGCGGCTCGCGGTCAACGCGGACATGCGTCTGCCCGGCCACGACGGGGTGTTCGCCCTGGGTGACTCCGCCGCGGTGCCCGACCTCGCCAAGGGCGAGGGCGCGGTGTGCCCGCCGACCGCGCAGCACGCCCTGCGGCAGGGCAAGCAGGTCGCCGACAACGTCATCGCGACGCTGACCGGCCGGCCGTCGCAGCCGTACCACCACAAGGACCTCGGGCTGGTCGTGGACCTGGGCGGCACCGACGCCGTGTCCAAGCCGCTCGGTGTGGAACTGCGGGGCCTGCCCGCCCAGATGGCGGCCCGCGGGTACCACTGGTCGGCGCTGCGCACCAACGTCGCCAAGACGCGGGTCATGACGAACTGGCTGCTCAACTCGATCGCCGGAAACGATTTCGTGCGTACCGGATTCCAGTCCCGCCAGCGCGCCAAGCTGGGGGACTTCGATTACACGCATGCCTATTTGACGCCTGAGCAGGTGCGGGCACACATCGAGGAGGCGGGCCGGCGGGTGCGGTGACCCCGTTCCCGCGGCCGCCCAGCCCGTTCGGTGCCCCGCCGTCCCGGTGATCCTGCCGGTGGGGGGCCTTGGCGGGTGCCGCCCGGGCACATGCCATGCTGGCATTCCGATCAACGCGAGCGACAGGAGCGTGTGCGGCGGCGTGAATGCGGCGGGGCACTCGGTGCGGACACGACTGCGGGACCGCCTGGCGGCGTCGGACCCCGGGCTGCTGCGGCTGACGGCCGGACTGCGGACGGTGGGCGCCATCGCGCTGACGCTGGCCGTGCTCGCCCTCGTGGGGGCGGGCGTCACCCAGTTGGTGGCGGGCGCGATGACCGCGACGGTCGCCACCTTCGCCATCCGGGAGAAGCAGCGCGGCGCCCAGGCCGTCACGCTCGCCCTCGGTCTGCCGGTGGCACTCGTGGCCGTGTCGCTCGGCGCGGTGCTGAGTGAGCGGGTCGTCGTCGGTGACGTCTTCTTCACCGTCCTCATCTTCTGCGCGGTCTACGCCCGCCGGTTCGGCGACCGCGGGACCGCCCTGGGGCTGATCGGTTTCCAGGTCTACTTCGTGTCCCTGTTCATCGGCGCCTCCCCCGGGAAACTGCCCGGGATGTGGGCCGCCCTGGCCACCGCGTTCGTGTGCAGTGCCGTCATGCGGTTCGCCGTCGTCCCCGTGACCCCGGCCGGGCTCCTCGCGCGGCTCCGGGAGGCCTTCCGTGTCCGGCTGGCCCAGCTCGTGACGGCGCACCTGATGCTGCTCGACGCCGCGCCGGACGAGGTCGACAAGGCACTGGAGGACGTCCGCGCGGGTACTGCCCGGCTGCACGAGACGGCTCTGATGATCCAGACGCGGTTGGAGCAGGGGACCCCCGACGAGTCGTCGGCGCGGCTGGTGCAGCGCCGGATCGCGGACGCCGAGATCGCCGCCGAGCGGCTGGGCCTGCTGCTGCTGTCCGCCCGCAGCGCCGAACGCGCGGACACGCTGACCCTGCACCTTCCGGGCGCGCCCGCTCCCGAGGCGGACCGGACGGCGGCGCCGGACGAGGCCACCGCCGGACTGCGCCGCGATCTGCTCGCGCTGCGTACGCTGGTCCTGCTCGCCGGGCCCGGGGTGCCGGGGACGGCGGTCACGTACGTGCGCAACCGCCTGCTCGCCTACCGGGACGAGGAGAACCTGCCGGTGTGTTCTCCGGCCCTCCAGGACGTGTTCCGGGCCATCGGCGAGTCGGCCCGTGCGGTGATGGGCCTGCGGATCGCCCTGGACGGTCCGCAGGACGAGTCGGACGACACCCCTGCCACGGCCCGCTCCCGGGAGGAGCTGGACGCCGAGGACGCCTCCATCGACGCCGGGGAGGAGGATCGGACGGCCGAGGAGGACACGGGGCTGCGACGGCCCACCACCCGGGCCGCCGTACAGGTCACCGTGGGCTCGTCGCTGGCCATCGCCGGCGGTGAGCTGCTGTCCTCCGAGCGCTGGTACTGGGCGGTCCTGACGTGCTGGATCGTCTTCATCAACACCTCGTCGACGGGCGAGATCCTGGTCAAGGGCTACCGGCGGCTGCTGGGTACGGTCCTCGGCGTGGTCGCCGGCATCGCGCTGGCCGCAGTGGTGGGCGGGCACACCTGGACGACGTTCGGCCTGATCCTGGTGATGATCTTCGCGATGTCCTACACGGCACCGCTCTCGTACACGCTGATGTCGTTCTTCGTGACGGCGATGGTGGGGCTGCTGTACACGCTGCTGCACACCTACAGCTGGGAGGTGCTGGTGCTGCGCGTGGAGGAGACCGCGCTGGGTGCCGCCTGCGGGGTGGTCGCCGCGGCCCTGGTCCTGCCGGTGCGCACGGACCGGCGCACGAACGAGCTGCTGGGCACCGTGCTGGAGCGGCTCACCGAGGTCACCGAGGCCGCCGTCGACCAGCTCAGCGGCGGACCCGCCGTCGATCTGCTGGACCGGGCGCGGGAGCTGGACCAGGCGCTGGGCGATCTGCGCTCCGCCACCCAGCCGCTCACCCATCCGGTCACTCCGCTGCGGGGCCGGCGGGACACCGCGCGGTACGTCGTCGCGCTCCTGGAGACCTGTGCGTACCACGCGCGCTCGCTGGCGGCCACGGCCGAGCTGCTGCAGACCCACCCCTCGATCGCGGCGGATCCACGACTGCGCGGGGCGACGGGGCGCACGGTGCGCAACATCGCGGCGATCGCGGCCCGGGTCGCGGGCGGGGACGTCACGGCCAGGATCGAGACGGGGCCGAGCTTCGCCTCGTTGCTGGGCGGTTCCGGTGACGGCGCCTCGCGCTACGGCCGGATCACCGGCCGGGTGCTGCGGCACCTGGAGCGGCTGGACGAAGCGGTGGTGGGTCTCGCGCGCCCGCTGGGCGTACCGCTGGCGACGCGCGAGCGGTGACGGACCTTCCGCGGCCGGCGGCCGGGCCCGCGACCTCGTGCGATCCGGTGGGCGGGTCCGCTCAGAAGTCGGTGGGCAGGCCGCTGGCCTCGGCGATGCCGCGCAGTTCGTCGTTCTGCCGGTGCCGTTCCCTGATGTAGCCGGCGATCTCGTCGAGACGGGACGGGTCGGCGGCCGTGGTCGCGTCGGTGACCACGCGGACCGGTCCGCTCTCGTCGACGTCCAGCTCGACCACTTCGTTGTCCATGCGGCCGGTGACGGCTGTGGCGATGACGAGGGCGGCCTCGTCGCGGATCTCCTGGGGGAGTTCGTCGTCGCCGCCGTCCAGGGCGACGTCGAGACCGGACAGGCGGTGTTCCTCGATCGCCCGGAGCACCGGCTCCACCACACGGAGCAGCAGGCGGTAGTCCTCGGTGTCCATCCGGATGCGCAGCAGGTCGAGGTAGACGTCCACGGGTCGGCCGTCCGGCGGGATCTCGGATTCACTCATCTGCACCGTGTTCCCTTCTTGCGGTCGCTCATACGACGGGGACGACTGGAGGCAGTACGGCTGAGGGCGGTACGGCCGGCGACGGCATGACGCTCAGGCATGCCCTCGGTGGGTGGTCGTCGTCCGTCGGCCCATCGCGTCGGCGCGCACGCGGGCGCAGCTGCGGCTGATGAGCCGGGAGACGTGCATCTGGGAGATGCCCAGCTGGTCGGCTATGCGGCTCTGGGTCATGTCCTCGAAGAAGCGCATGTACAGGATGGTGCGCTCACGCTCGGGCAGGCGGCGCAGTCCCTCCTTGGCGGACTCGCGGTCGACCACGACGTCGTAGGCCTCGTCCGAGGCGCCCAGGGTGTCGGCCAGGCTGTAGCCGTCGTCGTCGGGCGACATCTCCGCGTCCAGTGACAGGGTGCTGAAGCTCTCCAGCGCCTCCAGCCCGGCTCCGACCTCTTCCTCGGTCAGCCCCGTGTGCTCGGCCAGGGCGGCGGACGAGGGTTCGGGGCTGCCGGGCGTCTGGGTGAGGTCCCGCCGGGCGATCCGTACCTTGTTGCGCAGTTCCTGCACCCGGCGGGGCACCCGCAGGGCCCACATCCGGTCCCGGAAGTGCCGCTTGACCTCGCCGGTGATGGTGGGGACGGCGTAGCTCTCGAAGGCTCCGCGGGCCGGGTCGAAGCGGTCCACCGCCTTGACCAGTCCGAGTGCGGCCACCTGACGCAGGTCCTCGACGGATTCGCCGCGGTCGCGGAAGCGGCCGGCGATGCGGTGGGCCATGGGCAGCCACGCGGTGACGAGTTCGTCGCGGACGGCGTCCCGCTCGGGGCCGTCCTCCAGTGAGGCCAGCCGGGCGAACAGGGCCGCGGTGTCCGGAGCGTCTTCGTGGCGCCTGCGCGCGCCGCGGGCCGTGGGGGCGGCCGCCGTCGCGGTGGCGGCCGTGGGCGTTGTGGTGTCGGGGGTGTCGGGGCGGTCGGTGGGCGTGTCTGTGAGCATGCGATTTCGCTCCCGAACAGTGGATTTCAGGGTGGTCTACCGCGGGACGGCCGCTGCGGGGACGTCCGGAGGGAATTCCTCAGCAGCCATGGCTCTCCCGCTGGCGCGCCTCCGGTCCGAAGCACGACCCTCCGACTGCCCTCCCGCCGGTGGCGCAAACTCCGCTTCCCGGCACAATCTGCCGGACGGGCTCGGCGAGCCTTCAGGGCAGGGGGACCACGGCGGTGATGCACTTGCCGCCCGTCGGCAGGTCGGCCACCCGCACGTCGCGGCACAGCCTGCAGACGATGGGCCAGCCCCGGCCGCCGGGCGTGAAGCGCCCCTGCCGGTCGGTCGTCGGCCGCGCGACGGGCAGTTCCGCGCTGCGGTCGCTCACCGAGACGCGCACTCCGGGACCGGTGACGTCGACCCGGAAGTCGGTGATGCCGCCACCGTGCAGGATCGCGTTGGTGGTGAGTTCGGAGGTGACGAGCAGCGCGTCCGCGAGGGCCTCGGCGTCGCACGGGGTGTGCGTGGCGCGGCAGCGCTCGCACACGGCTCGCCACACGGCCTGGCGCGCCTCGGCCGGCCGCGGCCGGTACGGCTGCCGCACGTCGGCGCGGCGAGTGCCGGGCAGGGCGGTGTCGGTTCCGGCCATGCGCTCCTCGCACATTGTTCGACTCCCGGTTCGATGAGGAATGTCATCTCTTTCGGCTCACCTGCCCCGGCACCGGCAAACCTCCCGGCCTTTTTCCGAACGCCTGCCATTCCCGTGGCGCAACGGGGTAGGCGGACGTCATGACCGGTGTGGTGGACTCGGACGAACTGGTGCGGCGGATCCAGCGGGCGCGGGCCCGCGCCGCCCATGAGGAGCGGCTGTGGCGGGCGAGGAGCGCCGAACTCGAACGGGCCGATCCCGCGGAGAAGGGAGTCGCCGACATGCACAGGCTGGCGTACGAGGCCGTGCTGCGGGTACTGGACGAGATCCTGACTCCCGGCAGGTCCGATGTGCGGAGCTGACCGGCCGGTTCCGGGACCGCTCCCGGATCTGCAGAAGTGAAACAGGTCACGTGACCTGGTTCTGGCGGCGCACATCCGCACAGATGGTTTATCGTTCACCCATAAGTGGTGACGGAGTCGACGCCCGTCCTCCCTCCACCACCTTTTACCGCCCTGGCTGGCTTCCCCCGTCCAGCCAGGGCTTTTACATGCCGAAGTGCCCCGGACGGCGGCAGCGGCTCCAATGGACGTAGGCACCGGTACCGAACGCCCGGCGAGGAGCCCTGCCTCATGACCAACGCGATCAAACTCCTGACGGCCCTCCCCCCGCCTCAGCGCCGACGTCTGATGGAACTCGCGCGGGAGGTGGTCTTCCCGGAGGACACCCGGATCTTCGAGGCCGGGGGCACCGCCGACCGTTTCTGGGTCGTCCGTTCCGGTGCGGTCTCCCTCGACCAGCGGGTGAACGACCTGCGCCGGGTGACGGTCGCCACCCTCGGCGCGGGCGACCTGCTGGGCTGGTCCTGGCTGTTCCCGCCCCACCGGTGGGACTTCGGCGCCGAGGCGTTCAGTCCGGTCCGCGCCTACGAGTTCGACGCGGCGGCCGTGCTCCGGCTGTGCGAGGAGGACCCGGAGCTCGGGCTGACGCTGGTGCGCTGCGTCGCCGAGATCCTCGCGCACCGGCTGGAGGCGACGCGGGTGCGGCTGATGGAGCCGCACACGACGCGCGGGCACCGTGCACTGTAGCCCCCCTGGCGCCCCGTACGGCCCGGTCGTGCCTCACACGCGGTAGCGGCGCAGCGCCGGCATCGCGGCGGCCAGGGCGAGCATCACCACGACGACCAGGAGCCCGCCGCCCGCCACCGCCGTACGGGGGCCGAAGGCGGAACCGGCGGTACCGTGCAGGACGTCGGCGAGCCGGGGACCGCCCGCGACGACGACGGTGAAGACGCCCTGCATCCGGCCGCGCATCTCGTCGGTCGCGACGGAGAGCAGGATCGCCCCGCGGAAGACCATCGAGACCATGTCCGCGATCCCGGCGACGGCGAGGAAGGCCACGGCGATCCAGAGGCTGTCGCTGAGCCCGAACCCCGTGACGGCGACGCCCCACACCACCACGGATCCGATGACCATCCAGCCGTGCCGGCGGGCCCGGGAGAACGCGCCGGAGAACAGTCCGCCCGCCACCGCGCCGATCGGGATGGCGGCGAACAGCAGCCCCAGCGCGAACCCCTCGTCGTAGGACGCGTAGGTCTCGGCGGCGAGCTGCGGGAACAGGGCCCGGGGCATGCCGAGGACCATGGCGACGATGTCCGCCACGAACGACAGCAGCAGCACCGCGTGCCCGGAGATGTAGCGGAATCCGTCCAGGATCTCCCGGAGGCCCGCGCGCCGCGCCACCGTCGCGTCGAGCGGCGGCAGGGCGGGCAGACGGTGGACCGCCCACACCGTGACGCACAGCGCCAGCGCGTCGATCAGATAGAGCTCCGCCAGCCCGACCACCGGGATGAGCGCACCCGCGAGCAGCGGTCCGGCGATCTGGCCGGTCTGCATGACGGTGGAGCCCAGGGCGTTGGCGGCGGGCAGCTCCTCCTCGGGGACCAGGCGGGCGATGGAGGCGCTGCGGGCCGGGGCGTTCAGTCCCCAGAACGCCTGCTGCACCGCGAGCAGGACCATGAGCACGGCGACGGAGTCCAGGCCGGTGACGGCCTGCGCCCAGAACAGGACCGAGGTGACGGCGATCCCGGTGTTGGTGATCAGCAGGAGCTTGCGACGGTCCATGGCGTCGGCGATCGCGCCGCCCCACAGGGCGAACACGATCAGCGGCAGCAGACCCGCCAGGCTCGCGGCGCCGACCCAGGCGGAGGAGCCGGTGATGTCGTAGATCTGCTTGGGCACGGCCACGGCGGTGAGCTGGCTGCCGACCGCCGTGACGGCGGTGGACGCCCACAGCCGGCGGTAGGCCGGGCGGCGCAGGGGTCGGGTGTCCATGGCCCACCGGCGCAGGCCGCGCGGCCGGGACTGCCCGGAAGGGCCTGCCGTACGCGACGGATCCGACGGGCCTGACGGACCCGGCACGGCCCGCTCGGGGGCGGGCTCCTCGGCCTGGGGTTCGGTACTGCTCTCGCTGGTGTCCACGACCGTCCCGGTTGGTGACTACATCTTTTTGCCGGGGTTCACTATGGCAGGACCGGTGGCGGCACCCGCCCGCCGTATCAGCTGCCGGCGATGAGCGTGCCGCCGAGGACGATCATGGTGGTCGCGACCAGGCCGTCCAGGATCCGCCAGGCGGTGGGCCGGGCCAGGAAACGGCTCAGCAGCCTGGCCCCGAAGCCGAGGGCGGCGAACCAGCAGAGGCTGGCCAGCACGGCGCCGAGGCCGAACGTCCAGCGCAGCGGCCCGTGGTCGGCGGCGACCGAGCCCAGCAGGAACACGGTGTCGAGGTAGACGTGCGGGTTGAGCCAGGTCATCGCCAGGCAGGTGAGCACGGCGCGACGGCGCGAACTCACGGCCTCGCCCTCCGCCCGCAGCCCGGCCCCGCCCGGCCGGATCACCCGGCGCGCGGCCAGGAGGCCGTAGCCGAGCAGGAACAGGCCGCCGATCCAGCCGACCGCCGTCAGCGCGCCGGGCCACGCCACGACCAGCGCATCGACCCCGCCGACGCCGAGGGCGATGAGGGCCGCGTCGGACACGGCGCAGATGCCGACGACGGCGAGAACCGCCTCCCGGCGGACGCCCTGGCGCAGGACGAAGGCGTTCTGGGCGCCGATGGCGACGATCAGGGAGAGGCCGGTGCCGAATCCGGCGGCGGCCGTGGTCAGGGCGCTGTTCATGCCGAGGACGCTAGAGGCACCACCCGGCGCAGTACAGCTAATGATTCTTACGTACCCTTAGCCGATGTGATGGACGACCTCCCGCTCGACCAGGTACGGACCCTGCTCGCCGTGGTGGACGAGGGCACGTTCGACGCGGCCGCGGCAGCCCTGCACGTGACGCCCTCCGCGGTCAGCCAGCGGGTGAAGGCGCTGGAGCAGCGCACCGGACGGGTGCTGCTGCTGCGCACCAGGCCGGTGCGACCGACCGAGTCGGGAGAGGTGCTGGTGCGGCTCGCCCGCCAGGTGGCCCGGCTGGAGCGGGACGCGTACGCGGAGCTGGGGCTGGGCTCCGGCGGGGAGCCGACCCGGGTGTCGGTGGCGGTGAACGCGGACTCCCTGGCGACCTGGTTCCTCGGGGCCCTCACCCGGGTACCGGGCGAGCCGCGCCTCTCCTTCGAGTTGCGCCGCGAGGACGAGTCCCACACCGCGGCCCTGCTGCGCGAGGGAACGGTGATGGCCGCGGTGACCTCGTCGCCGGAGGCGGTACCGGGCTGCTCCGTGCGGCCCCTGGGGCGGATGCGCTATCTCCCCGCGGCCAACCCGGAGTTCGCCGCGCGGTACCTCGCCGGGCCGCTGGAGGAGACGCTGCCGCGGGCCCCCGTGGTGACCTTCGACCGGCGGGACGACTTCCAGGACGCCTTCGTGCGCCGGCTCACCCGCGGCCGCACCGGGGCGAGCACGAGCCGGCACCTCATTCCGACCTCGGAGGGGTTCGCCGAGGCGGTCGCCGCGGGCCTGGGCTGGGGCATGGTCCCCGAGACGCAGGCCGAGCCCCTGTTGCGGGCCGGCCGGCTCATCGTTTTCGCCCCGGACCACCCTGCCGACGCGCCCCTGTACTGGCAGCAGTGGAAGCTGGATTCCCCGGCCCTGGCGGCGGTGGCCGAGTCGGTGGCGGCGACTGCGGCGACTGCGCTGCGGAGTTGAGGGAGCGTCACGCCCGCCCGTCACCGGCCGGGCGGGCGTGGCCACGGTGACGTACGACACCGGAGCCGCTGTTTCATCGCGCACCGAGAGGTGACCCGTAAGGGACAGGGCACCCGCAGGGTGCGTATCCACTCCGATCACAGGTGGTTTCCCATGGACGACTGGCGGACCCGCGCGGCCTGCCGGGACGAGGATCCCGACCTCTTCTTCCCGATCGGGACCTCCGGCCCGGCCCTTCTCCAGACGGAGCAGGCGAAGGCGGTGTGCCGGCGCTGTCCCGTCCGGCAGCAGTGCCTCGACTGGGCGATGGATTCGGGCCAGTCCCTCGGGGTGTGGGGCGGCACGAGTGAGACGGAGCGGCGCGCGCTGAAGCGCCGACTGAAGGCGCGGCGCGCCTGAGGCGGGCGGGGCCCCGTTCCGGCCTGCCCGTCCGCCGTTCTGTCCGCCGTGCCCGGACCGGGGGGCGGCGTTAGGCTCGCCGAAAGACCACGGGAGGAGGCCGACCATGAGCGTACGCGTGCGCCGTGTCTACGAACCGCCTGAGCCGGACGACGGTGTCCGCGTCCTGGTCGACCGGTTGTGGCCGCGCGGCTTGGCGAAGGACATGGCACGCGTGGACGAATGGCCCAAGGGGCTGACTCCGTCGACGGAACTGCGCCGCTGGTACCACATGGGCGAGCGGCCGTACGAGGAGTTCCGCGGGCGCTACGAGGCGGAGCTCACCGCTCCCGAGGCGGTCGAACTCCTGGACCATGTGCGGGAGTTGGCGACGAAGGGCCAGGTGACCCTGCTGACCGCGGCCAGGGAGCCGGCCACCAGCCACGCCGAGGTGCTGGCCCGCCTCCTCGACGACTGACGCGCTCCCTGCCCCCGGTCGGCCGCGCCGGCTACGCCGTCTGCCGCGCCGCCGCCCGTCCCGCCGCGCGCCCCGAGAAGAGGCAGCCGCCGAGGAAGGTGCCCTCCAGGGCGTTGTAGCCGTGGACGCCGCCGCCGCCGAAGCCCGCGACCTCGCCCGCCGCGTACAGCCCCCCGATCGGCTGCCCCGCGCCGTCCAGCGCGCGGGAGTCGAGGTCGGTCTGGATGCCGCCGAGGGTCTTGCGGGTGAGGATGTGCAGCTTGACGCCGATCAGCGGGCCGGCCGCGGGGTCGAGGATGCGGTGCGGGGTGGCCACACGGCCGAGGCGGTCGCCGATGTAGCGGCGGGCGTTGCGGATGCCCTGCACCTGGGCGTCCTTGGCGTAGGGGTTGGCGATCTGCAGGTCGCGGGCCTCGATCTGCCGGCGGACGACGGCCGCGTCGAGCAGGGGCTTGTCGGTGAGGGCGTTCATCCTCTCGACGAGTTGCTCCAGGGTCGGGGCGGTCACGAAGTCCGCGCCCCGGCGCAGGAACGCGTCGACCGGGCCGGGGGCGCCCTTGCCCAGCACGCGTTCGCGCAGGAACCGGGCCCGGTCCTTGGCGGTGATGTCGGGGTTCTGTTCGGAGCCCGAGAGCGCGAACTCCTTCTCGATGATCTTCTGGGTGAGGATGAACCAGGAGTGGTCGTGGGCGGCGATGTCCTCGGTGGTGCGCAGGTGCTCGAGCGTGCCCAGGGTGTCGTAACCGGGCAGGCAGGGCTCGGGCAGCCGGCGGCCGAGGGCGTCGAACCACATCGAGGACGGTCCGGGCAGGATGCGGATGCCGTGACCGGGCCAGATCGGGTCCCAGTTCCGTACGCCCTCGGTGTAGTGCCACATGCGGTCCCGGTTGACCAGGCGCGCGCCCGCGCGGGCGCTGATGTCGAGCATCCGTCCGTCCACGTGGGCCGGGACTCCGGTGATCATCTCCCGGGGCGGGGTACCGAGCCGCTCGGGCCAGTGGCGGCGGACGATGTCGTGGTCGGCGCCTATGCCTCCGCTGGTGACGATCACGGCCTGGGCGGTGAGTTCGAAGTCGCCGACCGCCTCGCGGCTGGAGGCGACACCGCGCGGTGCGTCGTCCCGGGCCAACAGGGTGCCCCGCACTCCGCGCGCGGTGCCGTCCTGTACGACCAGTTCGTCGACCCGGTGACGGTGGTGGAAGGTGAGCAGCCCGTCGCGCGCGGCCTGCCGGGCGTGGCGTACGAAGGGGTCGACGACGCCGGTGCCGGTGCCCCAGGCGATGTGGAAGCGGGGCACGGTGTTGCCGTGGCCGTCCGCGCGGAGGTCGCCGCGCTCGGCCCAGCCGACGGTGGGCAGGAACGAGATGCCGTGCCCGGCCAGCCAGGACCGCTTCTCCCCCGCCGCCCACTCGACGTAGGCACGGGCCCAGCGCACCGCCCAGGAGTCCTCGTCCTGGAGCCGGTCGAATCCCGCGCTGCCCTGCCAGTCGTTCCAGGCGAGCTCGAAGGAGTCCTTGATGCCGAGACGCCGCTGCTCCGGGGAGCCGACGAGGAACAGCCCGCCGAAGGACCAGAAGGCCTGCCCACCGAGGTTGGCGGCGTTCTCCTGGTCGACGAGGGCGACCCTGCGGCCCCGGCTGGTCAGTTCGTGGGCGGCGACCAGGCCCGCGAGACCCGCTCCGACGACGATGACGTCGGCATCCATGGTGAGAAGTCCCTTCCTCATCCGCGTCGGTGCGCGGCCGGTTCGGTGCTGCCGTCGGTGAGCAGCGCGGTCAGCAGTTGTTTCAGCCAGGCGCGGGCGCCTGCGACGTCCCCGTCCAGCAGCAGTTGGACGGTGACTCCGTCGTAGGCGGCGACCACGGCGTGCGCGGCGTCCTCGGCGGTGCCGAGGACGCCGGGCAGTTCGGTGTGGCCGCGGGCCCGCGCCAGCCGGTCCGCGACGGCCCGGCGCAGCCGCGCGCGGTGTTCCAGCAGGCTGCGGGACACCTCGGGGTCGCGGGCGGCGTGCACCAGGAAGTCGGTCTTCACCAGCAGCCAGTCCCGGTCGAGCAGCAGCACCTCGGTGACGCGGTCCACGGCGGCGGGCACGTCGAGGTCGGGGCCGTCCAGGGCGAGGGCCGAGGAGACCTGCTCCGCGATGAGCTCGGCGCGCTCCGCGTACAGGGCGAAGAAGAGTTCGTCCAGGCCGGCGAAGTTCGAGTAGAAGGCGCCCCTGGTGTAGCCGGCGGCCTCGCAGACCTCCTCGATCGAGACGTGCCCGAAGCCCTTGGCCGCGAACACGGAGAACGCCGCCCTCAGGAGGTTCGCGCGCGTGCGGGCCCGGCGTCCGGTCACCCGTCGCCCGGTCGCCGCCCGCCCGGCCACGCCGTCCACGGTCATGCCGCCCCCTCCGTTCGATACGCGAACGTATCCGATGCACCGGCGTATCCAGAAGGGTCTCGCCGGAATCGGAGCACCCATGTGGACATCGACGTCCTGCCGGAAGCCTGTCGTCCCCCGCCCCGCTCCTCGCACACTGGACCGCACACCTGCGGGGAGGGCGGATGGGCGCGGACACCGGGCGGCCGGCCGGCACCGGCCGGCGCGGCGAACTGGACGCGCTGCGTGCCTTTGTCGTCCTCGGCCTGGTCTTCTTCCACACCGCCCTGGTGTTCTCCCCGGACGACGACTTCTACGTCAAGAACCCGCAGACCACCGGCGCGGTGACCGTCCTCGCCGGGTTCGGCGTGGTGTGGGCGATGCCCATGCTGTTCCTCGTCGCCGGTCTCGGCGCCCGGCACTCGATCCGCCGCCGGGGGGCCGCGGGGTTCGCCCGGGAGCGCCTGCTGCGCCTCGGCGTCCCGCTGGTCTTCGGCACCGTCGTCCTGTGTCCGCTCCCGCAGTGGCTGCGGCTGCGCGCGGCCGACCCCGGGTACGACGAGCCGTACGGGCGGTTCTGGCCACGCTTCCTGACGGTCCGTCCGGACCTCGCCGACTTTCCCTTCGTCCTGGAGGGGGACCACTTCGAGACCGGGCACCTGTGGTTCGTCGTGCTGCTGCTCGCCTTCTGCCTGCTGCTCGCACCGGTCGCGGGACCGCTGGCGTCCGCCGCCGGGCACATGGTTCCCGCGCTGGGCCGCCACCCGGTGCTGCTCCTGCTGCCCGCGCTGCCGCTCGCCGCCGTCAACGCCCTGCTGGGCATGGAGGAGGGCTTCGCGGGCTGGAACCGCTGGGCGTATCTCCTGTTCCTGCTGTACGGGTTCGGGCTCGGCGACGACGAGCGCGTCCGCGCCCTGACGCGCCGCGCGGTCGTCTCGGCCGGTGTGCTCGGGCTGCTCCTGTTCGCCGCGACGGCGCCCGGATTCGTCGCGGGGAACGACCCCTTCACCGCATGGACCCCTTTCGCGCTGTTCACCCGGGCGGCGTTCGGGGCGGCGGGCTGGTGCTGGGTGCTGGCCCTCCTCGGCCTGCTGGACCGGCCCCGGAACGGGACTTCGGGAGCACCGGACACGACCGCCGGTGCCCGTCGGTACGGCCGGTATCTGGCGCTCGCCGCGCTGCCGTTGTACGTGCTGCACCAGCCGGTCGTGGTCGCCTTCGCCTACGGCGTGGTCGGCTGGTCCGCGCCGATGGCCGTCAAGTACGTGGTGATCGTCGCCGCCTCACTGGCCGTCATCCTCGCCGTGTACGAGTACGGGGTGCGCAGAACGCGGCTGACGCGCTTTCTCTTCGGGATGCGCCCGCAGCCCCGGCCCCGCCCCACGACGGCTCCGACACGGCCGGGTCCGACCCGGCCGCCGGCGTCCTGATCTGCTTTGCTGGTGACCTCCAGACAGGACGCCAGGACGGCAGAACGCGGGGCGATCATGCGGGCAGATGTGCGGCACGTGGCCGACGGCACCCACCTGGTGCACGGCTCGAACACCAACTGGGTGATCCTCCAGGAGGGGGACGCCGTCACCCTGATCGACACCGGCTACCCCGGTGACCGCGAGCGACTCCTCGCGTCCCTGGCGGAGGTGGGCAGCGCACCGGAGGCAGTCGCGGCCGTGCTGATCACCCACGCACACACGGACCACCTGGGCTCCGCGGAGTACCTGCGGGCCACGTACGGCACCCCCGTGTACGCCCATGAGGCCGAAGTCCCGCACGTTCGCCGGGACTTCCTGCACCAGGTGACCGTCGGGCAGATCCTGCGCAACGGCTGGCGGCCGGGCGTGCTGCCCTGGGCCCTGCACGCGCTGCGCTCCGGCGGCACGGCGCACGTTCCGGTCACCGCCCCCGAGCCGTTCCCGCGGCCCGAACCCCGGTCCGACGCGCCGGATCCGCCCCGCCCGCTCGACCTGCCCGGCCGACCGGTCCCCGTGCACACACCCGGCCACACCGACGGGCACTGTGCCTTCCACCTCCCGGACACCGGGGCAGTGGTGTCCGGCGACGCCCTGGTGAGCGCTCACCCGACCTCCCGGGTGAGCGGACCGCAACTGCTGCCCGGCATGTTCCACCGCGAGCGGGCCACCGCCCTCGCCTCGCTGGACATCCTGGCCGAGTTGGAGAGCGACCTCCTGCTGCCCGGACACGGCCCCGCGCACGAGGGGTCCCTGCGGGACGCGGCGCGGCTGGCCCGCGAGCGCGCGCAATAGGCTGAGGGGGCGGTCACCGGTGTGACGACCGCCGGGAGACGGCCGCCCCTGAGACGAGGGCACCCGAGCCATGGCCCTGCAGATCAGTGCGACCGACCCGGAGCATCCCGCGCTCCTGCTGGAACTGCCCTGGCACCCGCCCCTCGAGGAGTGGCCCGAGGAGTATCTGGTGCCGCTGCCGCGCGGCATCTCCCGGCACGTGGTGCCTTACGCCCGCGCCGACGACGAAGTGATCGCCGTCAAGGAACTCGCCCAGCGACCCGCGCCGCGCGAGTACCGACTGCTGCGCGACCTGGACCGGATCGGCGTTCCGGCGGTGGACCCGCTCGCCGTGGTCACCGGCCGCACCGACACGGTCGGCGAGCCGCTGGAGAGCGTCCTGGTCACGCGGCATCTCGGGGGGCGATGCCGTACCGGTCGATGTTCGAGACGACGCTGCGCCCGGTGACCGTGCACCGGCTGATGGAGGCCCTCGCCGTGCTGCTGGTACGCCTGCACGTCGCCGGGTTCGCCTGGGGCGACTGCTCGCTGTCGAACACGTTGTTCCGGCGGGACGCGGGCGCCTACGCCGCCTGTCCGGTGGACGCCGGGACCGGTGATCTGCGCCCGCTACCGGGGCCTCCGGCGGGAACTGACCCGCACCTCCGTCCACCCGGCGGACGAGTACCACCACATCGAGCGCCGGATCCGCCGGCTGAACGAGCTGGGCTTCGACGTCGCCGAGATGCAGATCGAGCACGCCTCCACCGGCGACACGGTCACCTTCGTGCCGAAGGTCGTCGACGCCGGGCACCACCAGCGCCAACTGCTGCGCCTGACCGGGCTCGACACCGAGGAGAACCAGGCCGGGCGGCTGCTGAACGACCTGGAGAGCTGGATGGCCACCCAGGAGGACTTCGTCCCAGAGGGCCGCGGCGGCGCCTCGCGGCGGCGCACGGGCACCGGTGCCGGGCAGCCCCCGGGCGCCCGCCCCGAGGCCCTCGCCCACCGCTGGGTGCGGGAGGTGTTCCGCCCGGCCGTGCGCGCCGTGCCGCCCGAACTGCGCGGCGCGATGGACCAGACGGAGATCCACCACGAACTCCTCGAGCACCGCTGGTACCTGTCCGAGCGGGCCCAGCACGACATCGGTCTCGACACGGCGGTCGAGGACTACGTCAGGAACGTCCTGCCCAGGCCCCGGGAAGCACCGCGGCCCCCGGCCGGCTGGGTCAGGCCGGGGGTACCACCGCCACCGGGCAGTCGGCGTGGTGCAGGACGCCGTGGGCGACCGAGCCGATCCGGGCGCCGACGGCGGTGCGGCGCGCGCGACGGCCGACGACCATCAACTGGGCGGTGCCGGCCACCGACAGCAGCACCTGCCCGGCGCTGCCCATCTCCACGTGCTCGACGACGGGCACCTGCGGGTGACGCTCGCGGAACGGCGCGAGGGCCGTGGACAGAGCCTTCTGCTCGTACTGCTCCAGGCCCCCGGCCTCGTCGACCTGACGCAGCACTTCGGGGCTGTAGACGAACATCGGCGGCAGGGTCCAGGCCCGTACGGCGCGCACGGTGGCGCCCCGTGCGGCGGCCGCCTCGAAGGCGAAGTCCAGCGCGGCGGCGCTGTCCTCCGGATCGCCCTGCTGACCGACGACGATCTCCCGCCCGGCGGCCTCGCCCGACGCCCGCTCCCCGGCCCGCACGAAGACCACCGGCCGCGTGGCGTCGACGATCACCTGCTGGCCGACCGAGCCGACCAGGAAGCCGATGATCCGCCCGTGCCCGCGCGAGCCGAGCACCAGCATCTCCGCGTCCGCCGCGGCGCCGGCCAGGGTCTGTACGGCGTCCCCCTCCAGGACGTCGGTGGTCACCGCGAGATCCGGGTGCCGCTCGGTGATCCGGCGGACCGACTCGCCCACCGCGTCGCGCACCCGCTGCCCCTGGGTGGCGGCGTCGCCGGCGTCGACGCCCTCGTGTGTCTGGAAGCTCCAGGCGTGCACCACCCGCAGCGGCCGTCCCCGGCGGACCGCCTCCCTCGCCGCCCAGGCCAGTCCGGCGAGGCTCTCCTCGGTTCCGTCGACCCCTGCCGTGATCGGGCGCGTCATGCGGTTCCTCCTGTGTCGTGTCCATCAGACGCGGTCCAGTCTTCCTCAACCTGTCTCCGGTGCTCTCCTCGCGTCCCGCCTGAAGCAGCCCGTACCCGAGCGGACGGTCGCGATCCCGCATACGCTGGACCGACTGCCGGTGGAGTTCCGCGACGTCCTCGAGGAGTCGGCATGACCAGCGACCGCGCCATCGATCCCCGTGTTCCGCCGAGCGGCGCGGGGTGCGCCGAGTGCGACGCCGCGGGCGGCTGGTGGTTCCATCTGCGGCGCTGCGCGCAGTGCGGGCACGTCGGCTGCTGCGACAGTTCCCCCGGTCAGCACGCCACGGCGCACTTCAGGGCCTTTGGGCATCCCGTGGTCCGCAGCTACGAACCCGGCGAGGCCTGGTTCTGGAACTACGCCACCGACGAGATGTACGAGTCGGGCCCCGACCTGGCCCCGCCCGTGAGCCACCCAGCGGACCAGCCGTCCCCGGGCCCGGCCGAGCGCGTACCGGAGAACTGGGCGGAGCGCCTTCGCCGCTGAACGTTGCACGCGTCGGCGCCCGGCCGCCGAGGCCGTCCGGTGGTGGGGAGGAACAGTCCCGGCCGCCGCGCCGATGTCCCCAAGTTCGATTCCTGGCGGGATCTTGGCGGAGGCGGACCCTCCGGGCGAGGATGCCCTCATGAAGGGTGATCTGTTTTCCAGCCGGCACATGGTGCAGCCCGCCTCGGCTCCGGGCATGACGGTCGAGAACGCCAAGTGCATCCGGTACGTCGTCAACGGCGAGATGCACGCCCGGCAGGGTGCGATGATCGCCTACCGTGGCGGACTCCGGTTCGAGCGCAAGGGCCAGGGCGTGGGCGGCATGCTCAAACGCGCGGTGACGGGTGAAGGACTGCCGCTGATGGCGGTGCGGGGACAGGGCGAGGCCTGGTTCGCGCAGGAGGCGCAGAACTGCTTCATCGTCCAGCTCGAGCCGGGCGACGAGTTCACCGTCAACGGCCGCAACGTCCTGTGCTTCGACTCCACACTGTCGTACCGCATCTCGACCGTGAAGGGCGCCGGCATCACCGGCGGCGGCCTGTTCAACAGTGTCTTCACGGGGCACGGCCTGCTGGGCCTGGTCTGCGAGGGCGATCCGCTGGTCCTCCCGGTGTCGCCGCAGTCCCCGGTCCACGTCGACACGGACGCGATCGTCGGCTGGACCGCGGGCCTGGCGACTTCCCTGCACCGCTCGCAGTCGCTCGGTTCGATGCTGCGCGGCGGCTCGGGCGAGGCGGTGCAACTGATGCTGCAGGGCGAGGGACACGTCATCGTGCGGCCCAGCGAGGCCACGCCGCACAAGCCTCAGCAGCACTGAGGCCCGTACCGCCGGACGCATCCTGTTGACCTTGGCGGCCGGCCGGGTCAGGGTTCGTTACGGCGCGGATCACGCCCCGCGCCGGAAGGCGGTTGTCATGATCGGGATGCCGGAGATCGAGGCCGCGGCGGAGCGGATCGCCGGACACGTGGTACGGACGCCGACGGTGCCGAGCCCCGGGTTGTCGGCACTGCTCGGCGCCCCGGTCACGGCGAAGCTGGAACTGCTGCAGCGCACCGGATCGTTCAAGGCGCGCGGCGCGGTGGCGAAGCTGCTGTCGCTGAACGAGGCGGAGCGGGCCGCCGGGGTCGTGGCCGTGAGCGGCGGCAATCACGGGATCGCCGTCGCGGTCATGGCCTCCGCGCTCGACGTCAAGGCCACGGTGGTGATGCCCCGGTCGGCCCCCGCGCGGGCGGTCGAGGTGGCGGAGACGGCCGGCGCGTCGGTGCGGCTGGCCGACGACATGGACGGTGCCTTCGCCCTGATGACGCGGCTTCAGCAGGAAGGGCTGACCCTGGTCCACCCCTTCGACGATCCGGTGGTGATCGCCGGGCAGGGCACCGTGGGACTGGAGTTCGCCGACGACGCCGGTGACCTCACCGACGTACTGGTGAGCATCGGTGGCGGCGGGCTGATCTCCGGTGTGGCGGCGGCGCTCAGGGCCCGGCGGCCCGGAATCCGGATCTGGGGTGTGGAGACGGAGGGCGCCCAGGCCATGTCCGATGCGCTCGCGGCGGGCGGACCGGTGCCGGTCGCGCTGTCGTCGATCGTCTCCACGCTCAGTGCCCCGGCCGTGTCGCAGCTGACGTACGATCATGTGTCGGCGCTGGTCACCGAGGTGCTGGTGGTGCCGGACCGGGAGGCCGTACAGGGTTCGCTGGACCTCGCGGACCACGCCAAGGTGTGGACGGAGCCGGCTGCGGGCTGTCTGCTGCCGGCGGCGCGCCGGGTGCTGGAGCGGGTCGGCGAGGGGGCCCGGATCGGACTGGTGGTGTGCGGGGGCAACGCGACCACCGGCGACATGATCGCCTGGGCGTCCCGTTTCGGGCTGCGCTGAGCCCTCTCCCGGGTTCCGGAGGTCCGCATCCGCTCGCTCCTTCCTTCGAACGAACTCCTTTGAACGAAGGACGGGAATCCGTCGTCGCCGGGATTCGGGCGCCGCCCCTTGAACAAAGGGCGCCCGGTCACACGTACCTCTGGCAAAGGCGGAAGCAGCGGCTCGGACGAGGGATGGCCATGGGCAGGGCGCACGTCTCCACACACCAGCCGGTCGCCGGGAGGTACCGGCTGGCCGAGGTCATCCATCGCGAACCCCATCACGTCTGCTGGTACGCCGACGACATCGGGACGGGACGTCCCTGTCTGGTCACGCAGATCGCGCTCCCGGAGGATCCGTCCGAGCCCGTGCGCCGCGCCCCCTCCCGTGTCCTGCGCACGACCGAGAGCATGGCGCGGTTGTGTCCCGGACGGATCGCCACCGTCGTCGACGCCGTCGACGAGGCCGGCTTCCTGTGGACCGTCACCACCTGGGTCGACGGCACACCTCTGGGCGAACTCCTCAGCGAGGAGGGTCCGTTCAACTATGTGCGGGCCGCGCGCATCGGACTGGAGCTGCTCGACGTGCTGGACGCCGCGCACGCGGCGGGCATCACGCACGGCGAACTCAGCCCCGGTCAGGTGTTCGTGCGCGACACCGGTCCGGTCGTGGTCACCGGGTTCGGTCTGGCCGGCTCGACCCCGGCCCCCCGCCTCACGTCACCGTCGTACGCCTCCCCCGA
Organism: Streptomyces sp. NWU339; assembly: GCF_003143855.1. Taxonomy (GTDB): domain Bacteria; phylum Actinomycetota; class Actinomycetes; order Streptomycetales; family Streptomycetaceae; genus Streptomyces. The sequence goes on along the minus strand of NZ_QFRK01000025.1, from coordinate 69,832 downwards.
ACAGGCCCGCGACGAACGCGTCGGCCCCGCCGCGGACCTGTGGACGCTGGGCGCGATCCTCTACACGATGGTCGAGGGACGTCCCCCGTTCCGCGACCGGGGGCGACCCGAGTCCACGCTGAAGGCGGTGGACCGGCTGCCGCTGCGCACGCCCGTGCGCGCGGGGCCCCTGACCCAGGTCGTTCAGGGTCTGCTCCGCAAGGACGCGCGGGAGCGGCTGACCCGGCAGGTGGTCCGCGAGGCGCTCACCCGTGCTCTCAGCGAGGACCCCGACGCGGCCCTGGGCGCGGTGCCGAGCCCCCGGCTGCGCGGCACCCGCACCGTCATCCTCGGGAACACGGGCCGGGAGTGGAGCAGACGGACGACGGTCCTCGGCACGGCCCTGGCCGTCGTCACCGTGGCGGCCGTCGTGCTCGCCGCGGCCCGGGGGCTGCCCGGGACCGGCACCGGCTCCGCCGCCGACGCGCCGGACACGCCGCCGGCCTCCGCCTCCGCGCCGGCCCCCTCGGACCCGTCCGGGGCGGCCGAACCCGACAAGCCGGGCGGCCGGGACACCTCCCCGCCGTCCGCCGCACCCGCCCCGGACCCCTCGGGCACAGCGGGGCTCCCGGCGGGCTACCGCCTCTACCGTGCGCCGGAGGGCTTCTCCCTCGCGCTCCCCGAGGACTTCGAACGGCTGGACACCTCCCGCGTGTCCGACCTCGCCTACCGCGTCACCTTCGGCGTGGACGGGAACGCCCGCACCCTCGCGGTCACCTACAGCGAGCGGGTCGGCCCGGATCCGGTGGCCGTGTGGCGGGACGACGTGGAGCCGCCCCTGGAGCGGACGGACGCCTACGAGCGGATCGGCGTGATCCGCGCGACCACGTACCAGGGGCGCGAAGCCGCCGACATGGAGTGGCTGTCGGCGGCCGACGGCCTCCGGCTGCGTACCTTCGGCCGCGGGTTCCTCCTGGGCGGCGGGCGCGGCTTCTCGCTGCGCTGGACGGCCCCGGCCGCCGACTGGGAGAAGACGGAGAACCAGGAGGCACTACGGACGTTCCTGCGCACGTTCCGGCCGGGCTCCGGGTGAGGGTCCGGTCCGCGGGGGAACGTGCCCGCTCCTGGTCAGCCGACGGCCAGCAGGGTGCTGCGTTCGAGGGCGGTGGCGAAGCCGTCGACGACGCGCTCGAGGTGGCGGGCGGTCTCCGCTTCGATGTCCAGGGTGCCGTCGGGGGCGGTGGCCAGGTGCTTGTCGAGGACGAACCAGCCGGGGGTGATGTGCTCGGCGCCCATCGAGGCGAGGACCGGGCGCAGCGCGTAGTCGACGGCCAGGACATGGGCGGTGGAGCCGCCGGTGGCCAGCGGCAGTACGGTCCGGCCGGCCAGGGCGTACTGCGGGAGCAGGTCCAGCAGGGACTTGAGCAGGCCGGAGTAGGCGGCCTTGTAGACGGGGGTGCCGATCACGACGCCGTCGGCGCGTTCGAACAGGGCGGTGGCCTCGCGGACCGCGGGGTGGCCGAAGTCGCCGCCGAGCAGCGCCTCGGCGGGCAGGGTGCGTACGTCCAGCGGGATCACCTCGTGCCCCCTGGCGGTCAGTCGCGCGTCCAGGTGGCGCAGCAGTCGGGCGGTGCGGGATGCGGCGGAGGGGCTGCCGGAGACGGACAGGACGGTGGCCACGGTGATCACCTTCGGGTGTGCGTGCGGGGAGGGTGCGGGATGCGGTGGAGCGGGCCCGGGGGCCGGGGGCGGCCCCCGGGCTCACATGCCTGCCGTGCGGCGGGCCGAGTGCGGGGTTTCGGCGTGATTCGGCGCCGGGTCGGCCGGTTCCTCAGGCGGCGCCGGCGAGCGGTTCCTGCACCCGGGCGGCCACCTCGACGTGGCCGCCCCGGCGCAGGGTGTTGTAGATCGGGCAGCTGCCGGTGAAGAGCCCGACCAGGATGTCGGCCTCGCCCTGGTCGACTCCTTCGAGCAGCAGCTCGATCCGCAGGTAGGTGTAGCGGGTGGGGTCCTGCGGGTCCCGCTGGTAGCTGATCTCGGCCCGGCCACCGGTCAGGCCGGAGCCGCGTTCCTCGGCATGGAGCTGGATGTTGCTCAGGGAGCAGGAGGCCAGGGCGGACAGCAGCAGCTCTCCTGCCCCGACGGCCTCCCCCGGCCCTGTGCGGGCGTCGGAGACGAAGTGGTTCGTCCGGGCAGTCACCAGGAAGCGCCCCTGGGTGTCGGTGGTGCGGCCGGTGATGCTCGTGATGTCGCCTGTCGCTGTCATGCCGTGAGGTCCTTGGCGTCGCTGTGCGGGATCCGGTGTGGGGGGTGCGGTGCGGGTCAGCCGTTGTCGCCGTTCCCGTCCCGGCGGTTGCGCCACTGCCCGGTCTCGGGGCGCTCCAGGCCCAGGTGGTCGCGCAGGGTGGTGCCCTCGTACTCGGTGCGGAACAGGCCGCGGCGCTGCAGGTCGGGCACCACCTGGCGGACGAAGTCCTCGAAGGCGCCCGGCGTGTGGACGGCGCCCACGGTGAAGCCGTCGCAGGCGCCCTCGGTGAACCACTGCGCCATGCCGTCGGCGACCTCGGCCGCCGTGCCGACGAAGGAGCCCTCGGTACGGCCGCCGTACCGCTTGCCCAGCTCACGCAGGGTCAGCCCCTCGCGCCGGGTCATCTCCACGACCTCCTTGTAGTGCCCCTGGACACCGGGGACGTCGACGTCGGGCAGCGGCTCGTCGAGCGGCAGCTCCGAGAGGTCCACGTCCAGGTGGTAGGCGAGGGTCGACAGGCCGGCCAGCGGCGGGACCAGGTCCGCCAGGCGCTGCTCGGCCTCGCGCGCGGCCTCGGTGGTGGGACCGATGATGGGGGTGGCCATGGGGAGGATCTTGACGTCCTCGGCACGGCGGCCGTGGCGGACCGCCCGGGCCTTGATGTCCTGGTAGAAGTCCTTGGCCGATTCCAGGGAGGCGTGGCTGCAGAAGATGACGTCGGACCAGCGCGCCGCGAAGTCGCGGCCCTTGGGGGATGCCCCGGCCTGGATGATCACCGGGTAGCCCTGGGGCGGCCGGGGCGTGTTCAGCGGGCCGCGGACGTTGAACCACTCCCCCTTGTGGTCGATGGCGTGCACGCGGTCGGGGTCGGCGAAGAGGGGGGCCTCCGGGTCCGCCGCGAGGGCGTCGTCCTCCCAGCTGTCCCACAGCTTGCAGGTCACCTCGAGGAACTCGTCGGCCCGCTCGTAGCGCTGGTCGCGGTCGATGTGCCGGTCCTCGCCGAAGTTGCGGGCCTCGGAGTCCTGGAAGGAGGTCACCACGTTCCAGGCGGCGCGGCCGTCACTGAGGTGGTCGAGCGTGGCGAAGGAGCGCGCCACGGGGAAGGGCTCGAAGTAGCTGGTGGAGATCGTGGCGGCCACGCCGAGCCGGGTGGTGGCGGCGGCGACCGCCGACAGCACCGGCGTCGGATCGAGCCGCAGGGAGCCGAGCGCGCCGTAGCGCAGCTGGCTGTCCATGCTGCCGCCGAGGCGGTCGGGCACGGACAGGATGTCCGGGAGGAACATCAGGTCGAACTTGCCCTGCTCGAGCACGCGGCCGATGTGCTGGTAGTAGGAGGCCGACAGCCAGCCGGGCTCGGAGCCGGGGTGGCGCCAGCCGCCGGGCCGGCCGGGGCCCGCGGTCACGAAGGCCGCGAGGTGCATCTGGTTCTCGGGGGTGCTCACTGCGTGTTCTCTCTTCCGTGCTGTGGTGCTGTGTGTCCTGTGGTGCGCCCTGTCGGTCACTTGGCCAGTTCGGCGGCCACCGCCTTCTTGACCGTGTCGAACCGGGAGTCCTGCAGGAACCCGGTCACGTCGATCTTCGAGGGGTAGACGCCCAGGGCGTGGAAGCTGTCGGCGAGGTCCTGGGTGTTCTCGATCGCCTTGCGGTCCACCGGCGCGAGTTGGTCGGCGTTGGAGTCCGAGAGCCTCTTCTCCTTGGTCAGCTCGAGGAACACCTCGCGCTCGAGGTCCTCCGAGCCGAATCCGCCGATCTTGTCGAAGAACTCGACGCTCGCCTCGGGACGGGCGTTGACGCGGCGCTGGGTGTCCCGGATGACACGCACCACCTTCGCCGCGGCCTCGGGGTACTCCTCGGCGAAGGACTCGCTGGCCACGTAGAAGGAGTAGTCGTAGGTCCTGACGTTCGGCAGCCTGCGGGCCTTGTGCCGGGCCCGGCCCAGGCTGATGGCCGGCGTCCAGCTGATCCAGGCGTCCACCTTGCCGTTGGCGAAGGCCGACTCGGCGTCGGCGGCCGGCAGGTTGACGTACTCGACGTCGTCCAGTCGCAGGCCGGCGGTCTGCAGGTACTTGATGAGGCTGTAGGTGCCGGTGGTGCCCTGCTGGTCGGCGACCCGCTTGCCCTTGAGGTCGGCGGCGCCGCGGATGGAAGAGTTCTGGGGGACGAGGATCTCGACCTCGTTGGCGGGCAGCGGGTAGGCGGCGAGCGGCACGATGGGCACGCCCCCGCCGATCGCGTAGGCCACGGCGGTGGCGGTGGCGAAGGTGAGGTCGACGCTGCCGGCCTTGAGCGCCTCCATCACCGGCAGCGAGGCGGTGAACCCGGACGGCCAGGTGACGGTGGTGCCGCCGAGTTCCTTGCCCAGGTCCACGCCGTCGAACTTGTAGCGCAGGGCCGCCGGGGTACCGGTCCTGCCGCTGCCGATGACCGCGTAGCGGAGCTTCTGCGGCACGCCGTCGGCCAGCGCCGCGTTGCCCGGCCGCGCTCCGCCGCCGCAGGCGGCCAGCGCCGGGGCGAGGGCGGCGGCACCGCCGACGGCCAGGATGCGGCGGCGCGAGACGTTTTTGGACAGGAGCGGGGAGGCTCCCGTGGTCGAACGGGAGAACGGACGGTTCACGGTCACGGTCGGGTTCTTTCTCGGTGGCGCGTTGCTCGGGCGGGCGGAAGCGGGGGTGCGGGTGGCGGCGGTGGGGGGCGCGGGGTCAGGCGTCGACCGGGACGGAGGAGTGCGGTTCGAGGAGACCCTGGAGCAGTTCCTCCTTCCAGGCGACGAGGCGGGGGTGGCCGCGCCGCTCCCCGCGGGGCAGGTCGATGTGCAGGTCGCGGCCGACGGCGCCGTCGGCCAGCACCAGGACGCGGTCGGAGAGCACGAGCGCCTCCTCCACGTCATGGGTCACCAGCAGGACGGTGCGCGGCTGCTCCAGCCACAGGCGTTCCAGGAGCTGCTGCATGGCGATCCGGGTGATCGCGTCCAGAGCACCGAACGGCTCGTCCAGGAGCAGCAGTTCGGGGTGGTGGAGCAGGGCGCGGGCCAGGGCGACGCGCTGCCTCTGCCCACCGGAGAGCTCGGCCGGCCAGGCGCCGCCGCGGTCGGCCAGTCCCACGGCCTCCAGCAGGGTGCGTGCCTCATCCCTGCGGCCCTTGACACCCAGCAGCACGTTGTCCTCGACCGTGCGCCAGGGCAGCATCCGGTCCTCCTGGAACATCATCCGCACCATGGGCGGCTGTGGACCGGCACCGTGGAGCTGGACGGTTCCCGCGCTCGGCTCCTCCAGCCCGGCGACGATCCGCAGCAGGGTGCTCTTGCCCGCGCCGCTGGGACCGAGGAAGGAGACGAAGGAGCCGGCTTCGACGTCCAGGTCGAGGTTCTCCAGGACCCACCGGTCGCCGTACTGCCGGCCCAGGCCGTCCAGGGCGAGCCGGGCGCCCGCCCGCGCCGGGGTCACTGGGTCGCCCGCGGGCGGTAGTTGGGGTGCCACCGGAGCACCCTCCTTTCGATGAGCCTGGTCAGGAGGTCGGCGAGCAGGCCGGCCAGTGCGTACAGCACGATGGCGAGGACGATCTGGTCGGTGCGCAGCAACTCGCGGGCGTTCTGGGCGAGGTAGCCGATCCCGTCGCTGGCCGAGATGGTCTCGGCGACCACGAGGGTCATCCAGGCGACGCCGAGGGAGTACCGGATGCCGGACAGGATGGTGGGCATGGCCCCGGGGACGGCGATGTCGCGCACCAGGCGCCACCGTCCCAGTCCGTAGGAGCGGCCGAGCTGCAGCAGCTTGGGGTCGACCCCGCGGATGCCGGTCACGGTGTTCAGGTAGATGGGGAAGAAGGTGCCCAGCGCCACGAGGAGGATCTTGGGTTCCTCCCCGATGCCGAACCAGGCGATCATCAGCGGCACCAGAGCCAGGTGCGGGATGGTGCGCACCATCTGCAGGGACCGGTCGAGGAGGATCTCCGTCACCTTCGACATGCCGACCAGGAAGCCCAGGAGCAGGCCGGTGGCCGCGCCCAGGGCGAAGCCCTGCAGGATGCGCCGCAGACTGGTGAGGATGTGGAACTGGAGTTCTCCGGTGGCGGCCAGATCGCTTCCCGCCCGCAGAACCGCTTCGGGGGCGGGGAGGATGGACGGCGGCAGGATGCCGGCCGCGGCGGTCCACTGCCACACCACCAGGACCAGCAGGGGGACGGCCCAGGGGCCGGCCGTGCGGGCGGTGCGCAGCAGCGCCCGGCGGTTGCGTCCGGCGGAGGACGGCCCGGCCGCCCCCTTCCCCGGTGCGCCGGGTCGTCCGACAGGGCCGTCAGGACCGGGATGCGGTGGTCGGTCCTTGGCGAGCAGCGTCTGCTCGGGCATGGGAGATCCCCTTCAGGAGTGGTTCGGCCGCCCGTCCGACCGCTTGGCCGGTGTGGGGCGACAGCCGGGAAGGACTTCGGGGCCGTGTGGCGGTGAGGCCTTGGGGGCGGTGCCCGGAGCCGGCTCCCGGAGCCATGCCGAACAGTGGACTGGGCGGGGCGAGCTGGGGCGGGAGACGGGACGCGCCTGCGGTCGGGCCGGACACGGCCGCGCCCGCCGCTGTCTCAGCGGCCGGAACGCGGCAGGCGGAGTGCGCGTGCGATCAACAACAGCCCGTGCTGACGACGCGCATGAAGTCGATGTGCCGACGGCTCGTCAGGCTGTTGCAGAAGCGGGAGGTCGGCCCGGCTACCGGGTGCGCCGGGTGGGCGGCGTACCGCCCTGGCTGCGCGCCACGATGCATCAGAAGCTCCCGAAATCCCGTCAGGCGTGCATGGCTCATGCACTCGAACGTGGACCCGGACCTGAGGACGCGACGGTCCCCATGTCCGGATTCAACTGCAAGCAACTGTATACACATGTAGACAGTGGCAGACTATGGGCGTCTCGAATCGCGAGAACACCTGTCCGCCGAAAGCACCGCTTCGCGTGCGCCGACGACGGGCCGGTCCTCGGTACGGAAGGGGAGCGACCAGTTTGAGCACCGCACGGGGAGACCGGGGCGCCGATACGGGCGCGGGCAGCCACTACGCCCGGATCCGGCAGAGCATCCTCGACGGCCAGTCACCCCCCGGAACCGTCCTGATCCCGACTGGTCTCAGCACGCAGTTCAACGTCTCGCGCACTCCTGTCCGGGAGGCGCTGATCCGGCTCGAGCAGGAAGGCCTGGTGACCCGGGCCACTCGCGGCTATGTGGTACGCACCCGCACCCCCCAGGAGATCCTGGAGATCTGCGAGGCGCGCATCGCACTGGAATCGTCGGCCGCGCAGACGGCCGCGACCCGGCGGACCGAGCTCGACCTGGCCCGACTCGTCCACGTCCACGAGTCCGCCGCGGCGTCGACGGACCCCGCGGAGCTGCAGGAACTCAACCAACAGTGGCACCGGGCACTGCGCGAGGCCGGGCACAATGCGACGATCATCGAGCTGATGGACCGTCTGGACGCCCAGCTGAAGGTCTACGACTCCGGCACCACCACCCGGCCGGACAACCTCACCCTGATCCTCGAGGAGCACACCCGGATCCTGGACGCGATCCGCCGCGGCGACGCGTCGGCCGCCCGGCAGCACGTCATCGAGCACCAGAGCCGCACCCGCGACCTGCGCCTCGCGGCCCTCGCGCGGTCCTGAGCCCACCGGTGCATGATCCACCGTTATCGCGCTCTTCGACCGGGGACTCGGTCCTCATGACACATATCGGATACACGATGATGACCGAGCAGAGCGGGCCCCGTGAGCTGGTCGGCCATGTGGTGCGGGCCGAGGAGGCGGGCTTCGACTTCTCCGTGACCTCGGACCACTACTTCCCGTGGCTGCGGTCACAGGGTCACGCGCCGTACGCGTGGAGCGTGCTGGGTGCGGCGGCCCAGGCCACCTCGCGGATTCCGCTGATGACGTATGTGACGTGTCCCACGTTCCGGTATCACCCGGCGGTGGTGGCGCAGAAGGCCGCGACGATGCAGCTGCTCTCCGAGGGCCGGTTCCGGTTGGGACTCGGCTCGGGAGAGAACCTCAACGAGCATGTGGTGGGAGGCGGCTGGCCGTCGGTGGATGTGCGGCACGAGATGCTCGAGGAGGCGGTGGAGGTCATCCGTGCGCTGTTCGAGGGCGGGCATGTGAACCACCGCGGCACCCACTTCGACGTCGAGTCGGCCCGGCTGTGGGACCTGCCGGACCAACCGCCGCCGATCGGTGTCGCGGTCTCCGGGGAGCGGTCCTGCGCCCTTGCGGGCCGGCTCGCGGATCTGGTGATCGCCACGGAGCCGGAAGCCGGGCTGCTCGAGTCGTTCGACCGGCACGGCGGCGCGGGCAAGCCGCGGGTGGGACAGCTGCCCGTGTGCTACGACCCCGACCGCGCCACGGCCGTCGAACGCGCTCATTCCCAGTTCCGCTGGTTCGGCAACGGCTGGAAGGTCAACTCCGAGCTGCCGCACCCGGATTCCTTCGCGTCGGCCACCCGATTCGTGCGGCCCGAGGACGTCGCCGGCTCGATCCCCTGCGGCAGCGACCCGGCGGACTTCGTCGAGGCCGTCCGCGCCTACGTGGAGGCCGGTTTCACCGAGATCGCCCTCGTGCAGATCGGCGGCGACACACAGCCGGAGTACCTCGACTGGTCGGAGAAGACCCTGCTGCCGGCGCTGCGGAGCGCCTTCGGCTGAGCGGAACCCCGCCGGGGGCGGGCCGGGCGCGGCACCGAGGAATCGCCCGAAGGGATGAGCATCCGGCCCGGTTGCGGGGTACCAGAGGGTTCTGTGTCGGTACTTCCCGGAGGCCCTCTCGTGAACTCGTTCGTGCACAAGACCCTGGTGGTGGAGATCCAGGCGGGCGTCGCGGATCGCATTCCCGGGCTCGCCCACCTGAGCTACGACCCCGCGGATCCCTTCGCCGTCACCCTCGTGTTCAGCCACGGGGGCCGGGTCCTCGCACGCTGGCAGCTGGACCGGGACATGGTCTTCGACGGCCTCACCCGCCCGACCGGCACCGGTGATGTGCGGCTGCGTCCGGAGTCCCCGGGCGTGGGGCGGGAACTGCGGATGGAGTTCTTCGGTGCGGCCCACGCCGACGGCGGCAGGCACCACGCGGTGGTGTTCGCGTGGGCCGAGACCGTCGGGGACTTCCTGCGCGAGACGTACCGGACGGTCGCACCGGGACACGAGGAGGTCCACCTCGACGACTTCCTCGCGGACGTCCTCGCCGGCGGTTGAGGGATGACATCGGACAACAGACAACGGCGTCACCTCGCCGTGTGCCGGTGCCGGGTCCACAGCGGGAGCCCGAACCAGCACACCAGGTACCAGGTGACCACCCCGGCGACCAGGTACGGGACGAAGGCGTCGTGGGTCGCCACGCGCAGGATCAGCAGCAGTGCGGCGCTGGTGGTGGCGAGCAGCAGGACGAGGCCGAGCAGGGTCAGCCGGGACGCCCACCGCACCGCCTGCGGTTTGACGCGCCGCCCGGAGACGAGCCGGTGCAGCGAGACGGGGCCGATGAGCGCACCGGTGGCGCAGGCGCCGAGGACTACCGTGATGATGTAGATCATCTGGTCCGTGTCGGACAGTTGCGCGTACTTCGGGGTGAACACCACCGTCAGCAGGAAGCCGAAGAGGATCTGGACACCCGTCTGCGCGACGCGGACCTCCTGGATGACCTCCTGCCACATCCGGTCCGCCCGCTCCTCCTCGGTCTCGTTACGCCCCCTGCGCCTGCTCTCGCCCTGCTCCGGGTCCGGCACGATGCCTCCTGGGTTGAACGCCCTCGGTCCCTCTCCTCCCGCGTCTTCCCCGTCCGCGGCCGTTCTCCCCGGCTCCGGAGCCGGTTCCCGGGCCCGTTTCGGGTGCCGGACAGCCGGTTACACGGACGCCTACGACATCGAGACCGGGAGGTTGTGGGACGTATGCCCGATACCCAGCTCACCGTGACACTCAGCGGCGAGGGCGTCGGCGACGCACGTGTGGTCGTCCGGGCCCTCGAGCAGGCGTTCGGGGCGCCGGACGAGCTTCCCTCCGACGAGAAGGCGACGGTCCACATGGCGACCTTCACCGGGGAGGCCCGGGCCGAGGGCTCTCCCACGGCCCCCGGACATCTGTCCGCGCCGGTGGCCGTCACCGTACAGGGCGCCCCGGGTGCGGTGCGGCGGGCGAGCGAGACGCTCGCCCGGGCCTTCACCACGCGTGACGAGGGAGCCGCCTCCGGCGACCAGGAGCAGGAGAGGCAGCTGCTCCTGGAGCCATGACGGTTCCGGGCCGCTGCCGGCGGAGCCGCCGACCGACTCTGCCGGGGACTCCTACCAGCGGGACTCCACCTGGTCCTTGATCCGCCGTGCGTAGAGGTCGTCGATCGCGGTGAGCGTCCGTTCGGACAGCTCCGGGAGCCGGGCGGCGTGTGCGTTGGCGCGGGCCTGCTCGGGCGAGCGGGCACCGGGGATGACGGTGGTGACGCCGGGCTGCCGGACGATCCAGCGCAGGGCCAGCTGGGCCGGGGTGTAGCCCTCGGGGGCGAGCGCGGCGAACTCGGCGGCGGCCTCGACGCCGGTCGCGTAGTCCACACCGGAGAAGGTCTCGCCCTGGTCGAAGGACTCACCGTGCCGGTTGAAGGTGCGGTGGTCGTTCTCCGGGAAGACGGTGTCCTTGGTGTACCTGCCCGACAGCAGCCCCGAGGCCAGCGGGACGCGGGCGATGACGCCGACGCCCGCCGCGCGGGCCGCCGGGAGCACCTCGAGCAGGGGCTTCATGCGGAACGGGTTGAGGATGATCTGCACGCTCGCCACGTTCGGCCGGCTGATCGCGGTCAGTGCCTGGGCGCAGGTCTCCACGCTGACCCCGTAGGCGGCGACGCGCTCCTCCGCCACCAGGGTGTCGAGGGCGTCGAAGACCTCGTCGGAGGAGTAGACGGGCGTCGGCGGGCAGTGCAACTGCACCAGGTCGATGCGGTCGACGCCGAGGTTGCGTCGCGAACGGTCGTTCCACGCGCGGAAGTTGTCCAGCACGTAGTTCTCCGGGAGCTGTTCGGCCCGGCGGCCCATCTTGGTCGCGACCAGGACGTGCAGATCGGGCCGGCCGCTCAGGAACGACGCGATGGTCTGCTCGCTGCGCCCGTCGCCGTACACGTCGGCGGTGTCGAAGAAGGTGACCCCGGACTCGGCGGCGGCCTCCAGGACCGTGAGGGCCTGCTTGTCGTCGACCTCCCCCCAGTCCGCCCCGAGTTGCCAGGTGCCGAGACCGATCACGGAGGCGTGCTGACCCGACCTGTCGAATGTGCGCTCGTCCATGGCGTCAGTCTGTCATCCGTCGCGGCCCGGTGGGACGGCGAGACGAAGCGGTCCTGCTCAGACGCTCGCGGTCGTGCGGCATTCGGGGTGGCCCCAGCCGCTGTCGTTCTTGGCGATGGGCTCGCCCGCCGCGTAGGAGCGGCCGCAGAGGCAGCGGCCGGGGAACTTCGCCTTGATCGTGCGGGTCGAGGAGCCACCGCGCGGCCGGGAGGACGCCTTGGCGGCGGAGGCGCGGCGTTTCGCGGCGCCGGCCGACGGGGTGTCCGGGGAGGGCGGCGGCTCGGGCGAGCCCGCGTCGCTGCCCGCGTCCTGCTGGGCGGCGGCCGCCTGGCTGGCGGCCCGGTCGGCGAAGTCGTTGAGCCGGTCGCCGTCGACCTGGTGGGCCGGGACGTAGCGGAAATCGACGGAGCGGCCCTGCAGGAGTTCGTCGATGCTGACGACGAGTTCCTGGTTGGCGACCGGTTTCCCGGCCGCCGTGCGCCAGCCGTTGCGTTTCCAGCCGGGCAGCCAGGTGGTGACCGCCTTCATGGCGTACTGCGAGTCCATCCGGACCTCGAGCGGCACATCGGGGTCGGTCGCCGCCAACAGCCGCTCCAACGCGGTGAGTTCGGCGACGTTGTTGGTGGCTCTGCCGAGTGCGCCCGCCTGCCAGCGGACCGGGGTCTCGGAGGCGTCGGCGATCACCCAGGCCCAGGCGGCGGGTCCGGGGTTGCCCTTGGAGGCCCCGTCGCACGCGGCCACAACACGTTCACGCATGCGCCCGATCATGCCATGGCCGGGCGGTGCGCCGGTCCGGGCGGGCTCCTCAGGTGACGTCCGTCGTCCCGGGCATCCCGCCCGTCGTGGTCGTGATGTCGATCACCGAGAAGTTCGCGCCCTGCGGGTCGCTGAGCGCCGCGAAGCGCCCGAAGGGGGTGTTCGTCGGCCCGAAGCGCAGGATGCCGCCGCGCTCGGTGGCCAGGGCCACCGCCTCGTCGCAGTTCCGGACGGTGAAGTAGATGTTGATGTACGGCGGCACCTCGGGCGGGAAGTCCTCCGTCATCTTCATCCGGCCGAGCACGGAGCGCTCGCCCAGGTCGTAGATCCGGAAGTCGGCCTCGTCCTCGAGCTGCTTCGACCGGTAGGGGAAGACAGCGGGGAAGAACGCGTCGGTCTTCTCCGGGTCCCGGGTGAAGACCTCCGCCCAGCAGTACGCACCGGGAACGGCCGTCGCCTCGAAGCCTTCGTGGGTGCCGGCCTGCCAGAGGCCGAAGACGGCCCCGCCGGGTTCACGGGCCAGGCACATCGTGCCGAAGTCGCCGACCCGCATCGGTTCCATCAGCGGTTCGCCGCCGTTGTCCCCGATCCGGACGACGGTGGCGGCGGCGTCCCGGACCGCGAAGTAGAGGCACCACTGCGACGGGCCCTCCTGGCCCGGCATGGGCGGCACGACGGCCGCCACCGCCTTGCCGTCGGCGTACGCCTGGGTGTAGTCGCCGAACTCCGACGACGCGCCGAAGGTCCAGCCCAGGACGTCTCCGTAGAAAGCCTTGGCGGCCTCGACGTCGTTGAACATCGCGTCGGCCCAGCAGGGTGTCCCCTCGGGTTGTACGGCCATGGCGGCGTGCCCTCTCCGGACGGCTGGTCGGTCCTTCGCGTCACGCTAGTCACCGCTGCCCGGACCCGCGCGCCGGGCACGGCCCGCGCGCCCCCGGTGAACGGCCTTTCCCGAACCGTGTCTTCCCCCCTGGGCCCTGCTGTGCTTGCCTGGGGAGCCGTTTTCGCCGGGCGGGGCGGGAGTCGCCGTATGCGCAAGCCGTGGGTCGTGGGGGTGGCGCTGGCCGCCGTGCTGCTCGGCGCGTGCGGGGACCCGTCGTCCGGGCCCGGGGCCGAGCCGCCACCGCCCGCCTCGCCCGAGGCGTCGGCCACCACGCACCAAAGGCCCGCGGCCACACCCGGTCCCCCTTCGCCCGGTGCGGGCGGCTCCCGGGACGTCTCCCCCGGCGCAGCGTCCGGCGAGCCGCCCGAGCCGCCCGCCGTGCTGTACCTCGGCGACTCGCTCGCGATGGAGAGCCAGAAGGTCCTCGGTCGGGAACTGCGCAAGGACCTGCGCGCGCGGTACACGAGCGCGCCCTACTCGGGTACCACCCTGTGCGACTACCTGGAGGGTTCCGCGGAACGGTCCCTGGTCCCGGCGGCGGACAAGGCGGCGGCGCTGGTGCGCTCGCTGCGGCCGGACTACGTGGTGCTGCAGTTCTGGGGCAACGCCTGGGACTACACCCCCTGCATGGACGGAATCACCCACGCCGCCTCTCCGGAGAAGTACTTCGAGCGGTACGCGGCCGCCGCGCACCGGCTCACCGAGCAGATCCGCGCGGCCGGTGCGGCCCGACCGCCCCGGATCGTCTGGGTGTTGCAGGGCCCCGACCCGATCACCCCCGACCGGGTCCGCCGGGTGAACACGCTCTACGAGGACCACGCCGCCACCTCCGGCGGCCTGGTGGCCGACGCGGGCGGCGCGGTGAGTCCGGCCGGGGCACGCTACACCTGGTCGCAGTACCTGCCCTGCGACGCCTACGAGCGGGCCCATCCCGAGTACTGCACCCAGCAGGGCCGAGGCCGCACCGCCCTGCACCTGGACGACGACTACCTGCACTTCTGCCTGGCACCCACGACGTCGACGCCGAAACCCTGCCCGGTCCGCTCCCCCGGCATCCTGCGCATCGCGCGGGAGATCACCCGGGTGATCGCGGAGCATGTCCGCTCCCGCTGACGGGGCGCGTCAAAACCGTTAGGCAACAGGCGCGTTCACCGCTGGGACGGACGGCGTGTACGCCACGGGGATGCGTCCCGACGAACCGGATGAGGTGGACATCGACGCCGCTCCCGTCAGCCGGCTCATCGCCGGGCGGCTCCCCCGGTGGGCCGGACTGCCGGTGCGTCGCCTGCGGTCGATCCCGCTCGTCCGACTGCCGTACCGCTGGGACACCGACCCGGCACCCGCGGCGAACTCACGGCATGTGATCAAGGAGATCCTGGCCGAGCGGGCTCCACGGGGGCGGCGATCCGCTCGGGCCCGGCCGCCGTCGGCCGGGCGGGACCCGTCCGTGGTCCCGCCCGCCCGCGCCGGCGTCACTCGCCCGCGTACGCCTTCTCCAGGGCGGCGATGTCGAGCTTGCCCATCGACAGCATGGCCTTCATGGCGCGGTCCGCCTTCTCCTGGTCCGGGTCGCTGATCAGCTCGGTCAGCCGTACCGGGGTGACCTGCCAGGACACGCCGAACCGGTCCTTGAGCCAGCCGCAGGGGCCGTGCTCCCCACCGCCCTCGACGAGCTTGTCCCAGTAGTGGTCGACCTCCGCCTGGTCGGCGCAGTCGATCTGGAAGGAGATCGCCTCGCTGAAGGTGAACTCGGGTCCGCCGTTCAGCGCGACGAACCTCTGTCCGTTGGCCGTGAACTCCACGGTGAGGACGGAGCCCGTCGTGCCGTACCCGGACTCGGTGTACCGGAGGATCCGGCCGACGCTCGAGTCCTTGAACACGGAGACGTAGAAGTCCGCGGCCTCCTCGGCCTGCCCGTCGAACCAGAGACATGTGGTGAATCCGTCGGTGGTCACGGATACCTCCCGGGGTGTGGAAAGGGCGTGGAGAGCGGTCGTCAGTGTCGACCGGCCCGCCCCTCGGAACTCATCGGTCGGCGGCGCTCTGCCCCTGGCGAATCTGCCACGGGCAGAGAAAGCCCTGCGGGCCGCCGCAGCCGGTCAAGAGTGAGGGCACACGGTCGCACCGGCCGTGTGCCGAAGAGCAACTCGGCGAAAACACCGATAACACCGACAACACGGGAGCGCCGATGTCTCCACTCACCGCCGGCCGGCCGCCGGCTCCGCTGCCCCGGGCCGAGGAGGGCGACACCCCTTTGACCCGGTTCGACGACCATCTGGCCGCGCAGCTCCTCGCGCAGCGGATCGTGCTGCTCGGGACCCAGGTCGACGAGGTCTCCGCCAACCGGGTGTGCGCGCAGCTGCTGATCCTGTCCGCCGAGGACCCGCGCACCGACATCAGCCTGTACGTCAACAGCCCCGGCGGCTCCGTGCACGCGGGCCTGGCGATCTACGACACGATGCGGCTGATCCCCAACGACGTCTCGACGCTCGCCATGGGATTCGCGGCCAGCATGGGCCAGTTCCTGCTGAGCGTCGGCGCACCGGGCAAGCGGTACGCCCTGCCCCACGCGCGAATCATGATGCACCAGCCGTCCGCCGGGATCGGCGGCACCACCGCCGACATCGAGATCCAGGCGGAGAACCTGGAGTTCACCAAGCGGACCATCGAGCGGATCACCGCCGAGCACACCGGCCAGTCGGCGGAGACGATCTCCCGGGACGGCGATCGCGACCGCTGGTTCACGGCCGAGGAGGCCAGGGAGTACGGCATGGTGGACCGGGTGGTGGAGTCGCTGGACGATGTCCGGCCGGCCGCGACACGACGCCGGATGGGGCTGTGACGATGGGTACGTACACGATTCCGAACGTCGTCGAGCGCACCCCGCAGGGCGAGCGGTCCTACGACGTGTTCAGCCGGCTGCTGTCCGAGCGGATCATCTTCCTGGGCACCGAGATCGACGACGGGGTGGCCAACGTCGTCATCGCGCAGCTCCTCCATCTGGAGTCGTCGGCGCCGGAGAGCGAGATCGCGGTCTACATCAACTCCCCGGGCGGCTCGTTCACCTCGCTCATGGCGATCTACGACACCATGGCGTTCGTCCAGGCGCCGATCTCTACGTACTGCGTCGGTCAGGCGGCGTCCACGGCTGCGGTGCTGCTGGCCGGCGGGGACCCGGGGCGCCGGTTCGTGCTGGAGCACGCGCGGGTGCTGCTGGGCCAGCCGGCCACGGGCGGGCAGCGGGGCACGGTCTCCGATCTGTCGCTGCAGGCCAAGGAGATGCTGCGGATCCGTTCGCAGGTGGAGGAGGTCCTGTCCCGGCACACGCACCACGACGTGGCGACGCTGCGCGCGGACATGGACCGCGACAAGGTGTTCACCGCGCAGGAGGCCGTGTCCTACGGCCTGGCCGACGAGGTGCTGAGCCGGCGCCTCGTGGGTGTGTGAGGCGCCGGGCCCGGCACGGTCGCGTCAGGCGGCCAGGCACAGCCCGTCGTACGAGGCGCGGGGGGTGCCCCGGTTCGCGCCCCGACCGGCGGGAGCCCGCAGGCCGGTGACGCGGACGAGTTCTCCCTGCGCCCGCGACAACAGGTCGCCCAGGCCCAGTCCGAGGGCCTGGGCGGCGGCCGCGAGGACCTCCGACGATGCCTCCTTGCGGCCCCTCTCCACCTCCGACAGGTACGGCATGGAGATCCGGGCCGTGTCGGCGACGTCCTTCAGCGTCCGTTCCTGGGCGAGCCGTTCACGCCGCAGCACGTCGCCGACCAGGTCGCGCCACAGCGGCTCCCTGGGGGCCGGAGCGGAAGCCGGAGCGGGGGCGGGGACGGTGGGGGCCGGGCCCGGCGGAGCCGCGGCCCGGCGCGCGGGCTCCGGGCGTGCGGCCGCGGGCCGCAGGGGAATGACACGGACGTCAAGGGGCGCTTGATTGCTCACTCCTTCAGCCTAGGAATCCCCGCTCCGAGGGGAAGGGAGCGGCATTCCGCCCTGAGTGAAGGGGCGGAACACCGAGCCTCTGCGGGACCCTCGAAAAGTCGGGGGGAGTGTTCGGGAACGGGCTGGGTACCAGAACTTCCGAAGGACCGACGCACATCCGCCCGTGCACGTTCGTGGGGAGAGGTAGAGGTATGGAGACCGCCGTGATCCGGCCGCAGGCACAGGTCGTCGAGAAGAACGCCGAGGCCGGGACGGGTGGCGGGAGCCTGCCGGGGGTGGTGGATCCCCGAGCCGTCGCTCCGCGCGACGCCAAGGAACTGTCCCGGCAGTTCTTCCGTCGTCTGGCGGAGCTGGAGGAGGGCACACACGAATACCAGTACGCGCGCAACACTCTGATCGAGATGAACATGTCGCTGGTGCGGTTCGCGGCCGGACGGTTCCGCGGCCGCGGCGACGACATGGAGGACATCGTCCAGACCGGCATGATCGGTCTGATCAAGGCGATCGACCGGTTCGAGCTGTCGCGCGAGGTCGAGTTCACCTCCTTCGCGCTGCCGTACATCGTCGGCGAGATCAAGCGCTTCTTCCGTGACACCACGTGGGCGGTGCATGTGCCGCGGCGGCTCCAGGAGCTGCGGGTGGAACTGGCCAAGGCCCGCGAGGAGCTCTCCAGCCGGCTGGACCGCGACCCCACGGTCGCCGAGCTCGCCACACTGATGAACATCACCGAGGAGCAGGTCAACGAGGGGCAGCTCGCCGCGAACGGCTACAACTCCTCGTCGCTGGACGCCGCCCTCACCGGTGACGGCCCGGAGAACGGCGAGGCCGTCCTCGCCGACTTCATCGGTATGGAGGAGGAGGGACTGCGGCTCGTCGAGGACTTCCACTCACTCGCGCCGCTCATGGCCGAGCTGAGCGACCGCGACCGGGAGATCATCCGCATGCGGTTCGTGGAGGAGGCCACCCAGGCGGAGATCGGCGAGCGGCTCGGGTGCTCGCAGATGCACGTCTCCCGGCTGATCAAGCGGATCATCGGCCGTCTGCGGAAGGGCATGCTGGGCGAGCTGGG
The DNA here is from genome assembly GCF_003143855.1 of Streptomyces sp. NWU339. Classification (GTDB taxonomy): domain Bacteria; phylum Actinomycetota; class Actinomycetes; order Streptomycetales; family Streptomycetaceae; genus Streptomyces. The sequence continues at coordinate 51,692 of NZ_QFRK01000025.1, read as the reverse complement.
CTGCGCCTGACGCCCCGAGGGACGACGGACACCGTACGCGGCTGCCGGCCCACCTGTGAGGGTGGGCCGGCAGCCGCGTACTCGGTTCGTCGTCTCCCGGTGGATCCGGTGGGTGCAGGGCCGTCCGAAGGCGCTCTTGGGGAGTGGGAGCGGAGTTGAGCGCTTGTCCGGCGGGCGTTCTCCGTCAGGCGTTCTCAGCCTCAGCCGACGCCGGCCGGTGTCTCAGCCGGCGTCGAGGCTCAGCACCGCGCCGACGCGCTTGCCGACCGGTACCCGCTCCACGAAGAGGTCCCGCGCCAGGGCCCGGACTATCTCCAGTCCGTGGCAGCCGATGCGCTGGGGATCGCGGGGGAAGACCCGGGGCAGGGTGCCGCTGCTGTCGTACACGGCGACCGTGATCGCTTCGTCCGTGCCCTCCAGCTCCAGGATGTACGGGCCGCCGCTGTGCCGGTCGGCGTTGGTGACGAGTTCGCTCACCACCAGGAGTGCCGCGCCGTCGGTCCGCCGGCCGATGGTGGCGCACCACTCGGTCCTCAGCTGTTCCAGGAAGCGCGCGGCGAAGTCGCGCGCCTCGGCGATGCATCCCGGCTCGCCGGTGAAGTGTGCCGTCCGCCGCAGCGGTTCCACGGGCACGTCGAAACCAATCGGTATCACTGCCCCGTCCAGGTGATCGGTCATGCGTTTCTCTCTGGAAAGCCGGACTGGCCGGACGATCTGCACCGGTGCACCTACCCCGGGTCGGGCGGCGCAGTCCCCCGATCGGTGTTCGTCATGCCACACGGCGGGCACCCGGACAAGCGGGGGCGGAGTGGGGCCGCCTCCGGTGGGAAGGGCGAGCCATGAACGAACTGTTGGCGGTGCGGTGCCTGCGGACGCTGCCCGTGGTGACGCTGGGCGGCGATGCGGTGGCCCACGTCAAGGACACGGTCCTCGACGCCACGGCCGGGCGCGTCACCGGCTTCACGCTCACCGGCCGCACTCTGCTGTCGGGCCCCCTGCCCCGGGACCTGCCCTGGCCGGCGGTGCACTCCCTCGGCCGGCACGCGGTCATGGTCCGCGACGGGAGGGCACTGTGCGACGTGCCCCTGTCGGTGGCTCGCCGCGACGCCCTGCACGGGCGGCTGCTCAGCGCGCAGGTCCTCACCGACGAGGGCGACGCGGTCGGCACGGTGCTCGACGTCCTGGTCGAGGGCGGCACCAGTGGCCGGATCGTCGCCTTCCGGCTCGCCGCGCACCGGGAGTCGGTGCCGGGCTCGAGACACCGCCGGCACCGGGTGTACGTGCCGTGGGACGAGGCGGTGTCCGTCTCCGTCTCCGGCCGGTCGCTGGTCATCCCCACGCAAGCCACCACCTACGTCACCGACGACCTGTCGGACTTCGTGGCGCGGGTCGGCGCGTTCCACGCCCGGCGGACGGGCGCGCTGCCGTGATGCTGTTCTCCCGGGTGCGAGGGCTGCCGGTGCTGACCCCGGGGGACGGGCAACGGCTCGGCGTCGTGCGGGCGCTGACGGTCGACGCGGCGTCCGGCACGGTCACCCACGTGCGGATACGGAGCGGGCGCCTGCGCAGGGAGACCCTGCTGGCCTGGGACGACGTGGACGCCGCCGGTCCGGACATGCTGATCGCCCTCCCGCCCTCCTCCGCCTCGGCCGAGTCCCCACCGCATCACGATCTGCTCGGCAGCAGGGTCCTCACCGAGGAGGGCGAGGAGCGCGGCACCGTGCTCGACGCGGCCTTCGATCCGCTCACCGCCCGCATCGAGGCGGTCCTCACCACGCGCGGCGAACTCCCGGCCGACCACTTCCTGGGGCTGGGCGATTACGCCCTGGTGATCCGCGCTCGGGGTACGGGGCTCGGAACACCGGCACCGCACGACTGACCAGGCGACCGGCTGAGCGACGCCGCTCGCGACGTCGGCAGCGTCGGTGGCGGGGGCGGCCCTGAGGGCGGTCGGCCGGGAGGAGCCCGACAACGGCCCGGAGGGAGGACCGGTGGGCCGGCCGGAGGACGGTGGTTCGGCGCTCACGAGCCCCTCTTCCCGCGCGGCTGGTCCGCGACAGTCACACGTCGCACCGGCATCAGGCCTCTGCCGACTGTTTCCGCGGGTTCCTGCGGATACACGCCACCGCTTCCGTCACCCGTTCGTTGTGTGCTCCGGTGGCGCACCGGTCGCAAGCCGACGCGGACGGACCTTTCCGACAGGCGCCCGGTGCAAAAGCCCGCTTAGCGTGCAGGGGTGAGCTCACGTACCGTCTCCGACCGGGTGACCGCCCGCCACGGCTGGGCGCAGGCCCTGGTCACGGTGGTGGGCGGGCTGCTCGCCATGGGCGTCGTGGCCGCGCTCGGGCTGTGGGCGGCCGGTGCCACGAACCTCCCCGACGGTTCCTTCCCCAAGGTGGTCGCGGCGACGGTGGTCACCGCCGTGGGCGGCTCGGTGAGGCTGTCCGGGGACGCGGGCGAGCTGGCCGGCGCGGAGGGCGGCCTGACGGTCATGCCGCTGTCCGTCACGCTCACCGGGGCCCTGCTCATCGGCCGGGGCTTTCTGCACCCGTTGCGCCACCGGGCCGTCGCCGGGGCGCCCGAGCTGATCGGGTGGGCCGCGCGGATCGCCGCCCTGTGGCTGCTCGCCCTGCTCGGGCTGGCGTTCGCCGCCCGGCACACCTTCGAGGTCTCGCTCAGGGGCGGGCTCCTGAACGATCTCAGGGATCTGTTGGGGATTTCCCCCAAGGTCGGTTTCGCCGCCGAGGTGCCGCCGACCGTCCTCGTCGGCCTGCTCTGGCTGGCGGGTGTGCTGGTGCTGGCCCTGCTGGTGTCGCGGGGTGCTCCACTGCCGGGCCGGCTGCTCCGGTTCCAGACGGCGGTGCGGCCCGCGGCGCGCGCGATGCTGCGGCTGCTGCTCGCCTTCGTCGTCATCGGTGCCGTGATCGCGCTGGTCGTCGCCGCGACGCGGGGGCACCCGGCGGAGACGTTCGCCGTGATCCTGCTGGGTCTGCCCAACGTGACCTGGCTCGCGCTGACCATCGGGCTCGGCGCCACCTGGGACGGCAGGGTGCAGGGGCCCTTCGGGCTGCCCATGCCGCACGTGCTCGACGAGGTGCTGCGCACCGAGGACGTCTCGGCGCTGAACCTGAGCACGCTCGCCGAGCACGACGGCAGAGTGTGGTGGCTGCTGGTGGCCGACGCGGTGCTGCTGCTGGCCGTCGCGTTCGTGATGGCGGCCCTGTCACCGGCCCGGGTCCGGGTCTGGCAGCACGCCGTGCACCTGGCGGTGGCGCTCGCGCTGACGGTTCTGATGATCTGCCTGGTCGGCCGGATCTCCGCCCGGCTCGGCCTCTCCGTGCTCGGCATCGGCGACCTCGGCACCGGGCTCTCCGGTCAGGTGCTGCTCGAACCGCGTCTGGCGGGCGCGCTGGGTCTGGCCCTCCTGTGGGGCCTGGTCGCCGGTTTCGCGGGCGCGCTGCTGGCGCGGGGGAGGCGGCGCTGACGGGACCTGCCGGACCGCTGCCGGGTGTTCTACGTCCGCGGTCCACGGCGACGGTGAGGTCCTGCAGGTCGAGGGAGATCTCGCCGGTGTCGGCGTACTCCTGGAGTTCGTCGCCGACGAGGCAGCACGCGGAGTGACCGATGCCGGCGATGCCGCCGGGGCCGACCGGGGCGCGGGTGACGGGACGGCCGTTGAGGTACGCGCCGTTGTGGCTGCCGAGGTCGGCGATCTCGTGCGTCCCGTCGGGCAGCACCCGTGGTTCGGCGTGTCGGCGGGAGACCACGAGGTCGTCGATGACGAGGTCGTGATCGGCGGCGCGGCCGGTGCGGACGCCGCGGGTGGACAGCGGACGTACGGTGGTGGGCTGTGGGGACGGGACGGTCAGGCGACCGGGACGCCCAGCACCGGGGCGGCGCGCTGCATCCGCAGGGCGTCCACGGATTCGGCCAGCAGTTCGTACTCGGTGGTGTCGTCGCCGGTGGCGAGGCGCACCAGCTGTCCGGCGGCCAGCGCCTCCGCCGTCTCCTCCTGCCGGGCGGCGTCACCGCACCAGGCACGCAGCACGGCGGGTACGTCGGGCACGCCGTCCGCGACGGGGACGAGCGCGCCCGGAGGTAAGTGCTCGGCCTCGGGCTGCGGGTCGAGGCGCTCGGCGATCCACGAGGCGCGATCGCGCAGCCACCAGAGGGCCAGGGCCAGGGTGGGCGCGCGGTAGGTCCCGAGGGGTACGCCGATGCGCCGGCCGTCGCAGACCCCGTACGCCGTGACGTGGCACAGGAACTCGTCGTGCACGATTCTCCCCCCGTTGCGTTGCCCGGCGGCCGACCGCGCTCGCTCTCCGGTGGGTCGCGTGCTGTGCGTGAGGGCGCCGTCGCGCGGGGTGAAGCGCTCTCGTTGTCGAGTATGTTCACCACTGAATCACTGTCACCATGCCTTTCCGGCCACTCTCCTGGCATATTCGCCCCTCCCGTTGGCCGGAATGCGGCGCGCAGGGTGACCGGAAGTACGACGCCGCACCCGGCCGCGTCGTGCTGAGGACCACGACGCGGCCGGGTGGGCGGCCTGCCCGGGTGAGGGGCCTACTGCTTGACCACCGCGTCGATGCGGGCCAGTTCGTCCGCGTCGAAGTCGAGGTTGCGGGTGGCCGCGACGCTGTCCTCGAGTTGCCGCGGGCTGCTCGCCCCGACCAGGGCCGAGGTCACGCGCCCACCGCGCAGCACCCAGGCCAGCGCCATCTGCGCGAGGGTCTGGCCGCGGGACTCGGCGATGTCGTTCAGCGTGCGCAGCCGCTCCACCAGTTCGCCGGTGACCGCCTCGGTGTCCAGGAACGGGCTGTCGCTCGCGGCCCGCGAGTCCTCGGGGATGCCGTCGAGGTAGCGGGCGGTCAGCAGGCCCTGCTCCAGCGGGGAGTAGGCGATGGAGCCGACCCGGAGCTCGTCCAGGGCGTCCAGCAGGCCCTCGTCCTCCGGCCGCCGGTCGAGCATCGAGTAGCGCGGCTGGTGGATCAGCAGCGGGGTGCCCAGCTCGCCGAGGATGCGGGCGGCCTCACGGGTCTGCTCCGCGGAGTAGTTGGACACGCCGACGTAGAGCGCCTTGCCCTGCTGGACCGCGGAGTGCAGGGCCCCCATCGTCTCCTCCAGCGGAGTGTCGGGGTCGAAGCGGTGCGAGTAGAAGATGTCGACGTGGTCCAGGCCCATGCGGCTCAGGCTCTGGTCGAGGGAGGACAGCAGATACTTGCGCGAACCCCATTCGCCGTACGGGCCGGGCCACATCAGGTGGCCGGCCTTGGTGGAGATCACCAGCTCGTCGCGGTACGGCGCGAAGTCCGCGCGCAGCGCCTCGCCGAGGGCGGACTCGGCGGCGCCGGGCGGCGGGCCGTAGTTGTTGGCGAGGTCGAAGTGGGTGACGCCCAGGTCGAAGGCGCGGCGCAGGATGGCGCGTCGGGTCTCCGCCGGACGGTCGGGACCGAAGTTGTGCCACAGGCCGAGCGAGAGCGCGGGAAGCTTCAGGCCGCTGCGTCCGGTGCGCCGGTAGGGCAGGTCCGCGTAACGGTCGGGGTGCGGGGTGTACAACACGACTCCAGGGGGTTGGCACACGGGTGTCCGGTTCCGTCGAACCGTGGCTCCACTCTGGCGCGCACCGCGGGCAGCGGTCCAACAGAAGAATCCGATGGAATTCAGCGGATACGCTTCTCAATCATGGAACTGCGCCACCTCCAGCATTTCGTCGCCGTCGCCGAGGAGCAGCACTTCACCCGGGCGGCGGAGCGGCTGCTGGTCTCCCAGTCGGGCCTGTCGGCGTCGATCCGCGCACTGGAGCGCGAGCTGCAGACCCCGTTGTTCGTACGGACGACCCGGAGGGTGACGCTGACGGAGGCCGGACGGGCCCTGCTGGTGGAGGCCGAGCGCGTCCTGGCCCAGGTGCGGGCCGCGCACGAGGCGGTGGCCGCGGTGCAGGGCGTGCTGCGCGGCACGCTCGCGGTGGGCACCGAGCAGTGCATCGCCGGGGTGCACGTGGCGAAGCTGCTGGCCGCGTTCCGGCGGCGCCATCCGGACGTGGAGATCCGGCTGCGGCAGGGGGGCTCGGCGGCACTGGCCGAGGAGGTCGCGGCGGGACGCCTCGACCTGGCCTTCGCCTACCGGACCCAGGCGGACCCGGACCAGCTGCGGCCGGTGACGCTGGCCGGTGAGCCGATGACCGTGCTGTGCCATCCCGAGCACCGGCTCGCGCGGGCCGGTGCGCCGCTGACCCCGCACGACCTGGGCGGCGAGGTGTTCGTGGACTTCCATCCCGACTGGGGGCCGCGCCGGGCCACCGACACCGCGTTCGCCACCGCGGGGGTACGGCGCACGGTCGCACTGGAGGTGAACGACGTGCACAGCCTCCTGGACCTGGTCGACGAGAGCCTCGGCATCGCCGTCGTCCCCCAGCACTTCCGGCACAAGCGTGAGGCGCTGACCGCGCTGCCGCTCAAGGACACCGGTGAGCCGGTGTACGAGACCGTGGCGCTGCTCCCGCCGACGGCGGCCACCAGCCCCGCCGCGCGGGCGCTGATGGCCCTGCTGGACGACGCGGACGCGTGAACGCGGCCGCCCCCCATCGAGGGAACGGGGCGCGGGCGGGGGCGGGATGCGCGAGGGTGGACCCATGCATGCCAAGGACATCCTCATCGACGGCTTCGGCAGGATCCGCGAAGAAGTCCACGCCGCGGTGGCCGGGCTCGGCCCCGACGTCCTCAACGCCCGGCCCGCGCCCGGCACCAACTCCATCGCCTGGCTGGTCTGGCACCTCACCCGGATCCAGGACGACCACGTCGCGGACGCCTTCGGGCTCGACCAGGTGTGGCTCGCCCAGGACTTCGAGAAGCGGTTCGCGCTCGGTCTGCCCCGCCGTGACACCGGGTACGGCCACACCCCGGCGCGGGTCGCCGAGGTGCGGGTCGACTCGGCCGACCTGCTGACCGGCTATCACGACGCGGTGCACGCGCAGAGCCTGGAGGCGCTGCGCGCACTGCGGGCCAAGGACCTGGAGCGCATCGTGGACGAGCGCTGGGACCCACCGGTGAGCCTCGGGGTGCGGCTGGTCAGCGTCCTGTCCGACGACCTCCAGCACGCCGGACAGGCGGCCTATGTGCGCGGGCTCCTTCAGAGCACGGACTCGTAGCCGGGCAGCACCACGTCCCTCAGGAGGGCGTTGCGCTCGTCGAACGGGAGGAACGCGCTCTTGACGGCGTTGACCGTGACGGTCCGCAGGTCCCGGGCCGTCCATCCCGCCTGCTCCACCAGCAGGGACATCTCGCGGGTCATGGTGGTGCCGGACACCAGCCGGTTGTCGGTGTTGAGGGTGACCCGGAAGCCGAGGTCCTTCAGCGCGGTGATGGGGTGCGTGGCGATCGAGTCGGCGGCGCCGGTCTGGATGTTGGAGGTGGGGCACATCTCCAGCGCGACCCGGCGGTCACGGACCCAGCCCGCGAGTCGGCCGAGCTTGCCGGCCGCGAGGTCGGGGATGTCCTCGGTGATCCGCACACCGTGGCCGAGACGCTGCGCGCCGCACACCTGGAGGGCCTGGTGGATGCTGGGCAGGCCGTGGGCCTCGCCGGCGTGGATGGTGAACGGCACGCTCTCGCGGCGCAGGTGCTCGAAGGCGTCCAGGTGGTCGGCGGCGGGGAAGCCGTCCTCGGCGCCGGCGATGTCGAAGCCGACGACGCCCGCGTCCCGGAACGCCACCACCAGATCGGCGATCTCCCGCGTCCGGTCGAACATCCGCATGCCGCACAGCAGCGTCCCGACCCGCACCGGCGTCCCCCCGGCGGCGGCCTTGGCCATGCCGGCGGCGAGCCCCTCCTGCACGGCCTCGACCACCTCGGGCAGGGTCAGCCCGCCCTTGGTCATCAGCTCGGGGGCGTAGCGGACCTCGCCGTAGACGACACCGTCGGCGGCGAGGTCGAGCACGTACTCCTCGGCGGTGCGCAGCAGGCCCTCGCGGCTCTGCATGACGGCGAGGGTGTGCTCGAAGGTGGCTATGTAACGCACCAGGTCACCGGAGCCGGCGGCCTCGACGTACCAGGCGGCGAGCTCGTCGGCGTCGGTGGTGGGCAGGGTGTGGCCGACCGTGTCCGCCAGCTCCACCAGGGTGGCGGGGCGCAGGGCGCCGTCGAGGTGGTCGTGCAGTACGGCCTTGGGCAGCCGGCGGAGGGTGGCGGTGTCGAGGCGGGACGTGGTCATGGGCGATGCGTTCCTCAGTGGTTCTGTGGTGAAGTGCGGAGTCACCCGGCGGGGTGGGATCGATCGCAGAGGTTATACGTAAAACGTCAATGCGCGCCAGTCCCGCTCCCGGCGGCGCCCCGGACCTGGTCCCGAGGGCCTACGACGGAAGACCGAAGCGCCCGGGCGGGTCGCCCGGCTACCGTCCGTGTATGAAGATCACCGAGTTACCGCAGCGGAGTCGGGAGCAGCGCAGAAGGGATGTCCTGGACCGGCTGGAGCGGGAGATGGACATATGGGTGGCCTCGACGGATGCCGAGGGACTGCCCTGCCTGGTGCCGCTGTGGTTCGTGTGGGACGGCGAGGCCGTTTGGCTGGCGACCCGGCCGGCCAACCCCACCGGCCGCAATCTGCGGGAGGGCGGCCGGACCCGGCTGGCGTTCGGCGACACGCGGGACGTCGTCCTGATCGACGGCGAGGTGGAGACGTACGACGCGCGGGAGGTGCCGCGGGTGGCGGCGGAGGCGTTCCGGGAGAAGACCGGCTGGGATCCGCGTGCGGACCGGGCCGTCTACGCGTTCTTCCGGGTACGCCCCCGGGCGGTGCAGGCATGGCACGAGGTACGCGAAATGCCGAAGCGGCATCTCATGCGGGACGGGATCTGGCTGGTGTAGGGCGCCTCGCGGTGCCGGACCCGCACGGGGCTACGGGTACGTGTACGCGTTGAGGGCCGCGACGGCCGCTGCCGGGTCACCGAGGTCGTAGCGGTCCACGGCGAGGAAGTTGGGCTTCTTGCGGGCGGCCGGCTGGCAGAACCGGCGGGCGCGGTCGGCGAGTTTGGCGTTGTCCGTGCCGGCCGTGTTCGCGATCGGGGTGTCCCGGAAGTGGTCCATGACGAAGAGGGGCCGGAAGCCCGGCTCGGTGCGGGTGAGCGGGATGCCGGTGCCGGCGTCGTACCAGCGGCTGTAGCAGGACCAGTCGGAGGTGCCGACTCCGGAACCCATGGACCAGTGGTTCTCGACGGTCCACTCCCGCTGGTACATGACGCCGAAGCTGTCCCGGGTCAGTCCCGCGGCCTGGTCGGCGGAGCGGCTGTGGTCGCTGAAGATCAGCAGCCGCTTCCCGGTGGCGGTCAGCTCCGCCATCGTCGGCCAGCCGTTCTCGCGCACCCCGGTGCGGTCCGGCCGGTGGAGGACGTCCGACAGGCCGGTGACGCGGGCGAGTTCGGCGCGCAGTACGCCCGGGTCGACGTAGTCCTCGAGGAACACGGTGACGACCTGGTCGGGGTAGGCCTTGAGGAAGTCCACCATGCGCTGGAGGTCCACCCACAGCGCGACGGGCCTGCTGACCAGGGTGCAGCTGTTGTGGCAGAGGATCGCGCCGTCCGGGGTCTGGTGGATGTCCAGCATGAATCCGCGTACACCGTCGGCGAGTTGGCGTTCGATGCCGCGCGTCTGGTTGGGGAAGAGGTTGACGAACGGCGGGGCGAAGCCGCCGTCGACCCCGTTGGCGTACGCGTTGTGCGAGGTGAGGAAGGTGACCTGGTCCAGGGTGCGGGTGTCCTGGGGCGGCATGGGCCGGGTGGCGGGAGCGACCGGGGTGAGATACCAGTGGGCGAGGTCCCCGGAGCCGCCGGCGACGGCGAGTCGGGCGGGGTGGTCGGCCCCCGCGGGTCTGGGGGCGACGGTGAGGCGACGGTCGGTGCCGGGGACGCCGAGGGTGTACCGGTCGGCACCGACGGGAGTGATCTCCCAGGCGGCGTCCGCGCTCGCGCAGGGAACGGTCCTGGCCAGGTCGCCGCCACGGCCGAGGCAGCTGCCGGGGGTGTCGGTGTTCTCCAGGAGGTACGAGGCACCGTTCACCCGCAGCGTCCACTGCTGGCGGTCCTCGTTGCCGCGCGGCCGGTGCTGCTCGACCGCTCCGGCGCTGTCGGCCGCGTTGAGTCCGGTGGCGGCGCTCTGCACGTAGTGGGTGGTGCCGGGCGGTGGGACCGCGTCGGCCCCCGCCGCGGGCGTCGGCGTCACGACCGCCGCGACCAGCGCGGCGGTCGTGACGGCCGGGGCGAGCAGGGCGTGGGGGGTGCGCATGGTGGGTGCCCTTCGTCCGAAGGATGGCCGCGTGCGCGAGGGCACGCGGCCAGGTCACGGATGGTCAGGAGCATGACACCATGCCCCGCGGTCCCGCGTCAGCAGTACAGGTTGCCGCCGGGTGACGTCCCGAGGATCTGAGTGAACCGCTGATACGTGGTCACCCTGCTCTGCACCTGCGCCGGGTTGCGGCCGTCGCACTCCAGGGAGCCGTTGATGCTGCGGATCGTCTGGCCGAAACCGGCCTGGTTGACCATGGCGTTGTGCCCCGTCATGCTGCCGGGACCGGACTGGGTGTTCCAGTACCACAGGGCCGTCTTCCAGGCGACGGACGCGTCGTTCTGCACCAGCCAGGGGTTGTTCAGCAGATCGATGCCGAGCGCGTCGCCCGCGGCCTTGTAGTTGAAGTTCCAGCTCAGCTGGATCGGCCCGCGCCCGTAGTAACCGGACTGACCGGCCGGGCAGCCGTACGGCTGCCCCCAGTCGCAGTAGTGCGAGTAGTTGGCCGTGTTCTGCTCGACCACGTGCACCAGACCGCCGGTCTCGTGGCTGACGTTGGCCAGGAAGGCGGCGGCCTCCTGCTTCTTCACCGTGTCGCTGCCCGTGTTGGCGAAGCCGGGGTAGGCGCTCAGGGCCGCCTTCAGCCCGCTGTAGGTGTAGAAAGAGTTCCGGTTCGGGAACATCTGGTTGAACTGCGCCTCGGTCACGACGAAGTTCCCGACCGGTGTTCCGGGGCCGTTGTCACAGGAGTACGGCTCCCAGTACCAGGTACTGATGATCGGGTCGTAGCCCGGGTTGGCGTGCTCGGCGATGTAGGCGCGGCCGTCGGTGTAGCGGACGATGTCACCGGCGTTGTACCACTGCCCGGCCACCCAGTTCGGATAGCTGGAGCACGCGGCGGCGGCCGACGCGGGAGCGGCGGAAGCGGTCGCGGCGGAAGCGGTCGCGGCGGGAAGCAGCACCGGTGCGCTGCCGGCGATGACGACTGCGGCCAGCACGGCGGACATGCGGCGTCTCGACAAGGGATCAACTCCTCTGCGGGACACGGCCGCTCCCGGGCGGGGACATGCCTGAGCAAACCGTCGCCGCACGCGCGCCGGCGGAGCCGGCCACGGTGTGGGGGCGGCCGTGGTGGGGGGGGTCAGGCACACTTAACCGCATTGGTCTGTACCAGTCAAGCGGTGGACCGGCCAGACCCTTCGCCCCCATCATGCGTCAACTCCTGCTATGCAAAGGGAACTTGGTCGGAGACCGCGGGCTCCGCACCCTCCTGGAAGGGGTTGGGAACTGCCGGTCTTCGACTGCGCGTGAATGCGCCCTGGCGTGAATGAGTGAGCACGGAGGTGAGGCCGGAAGGCTCCGCATCCGAAGCGAGAACGGAAGTCCGCCTGTCGAATGCGCGACCTCCGGCAGGTGGTCATCGTCGGGTGAGGCGGGGGGGTCTTCACAGCCGATCGGGGGTGCGGGGTGAGTGGCCTGCGGGAGCTTGCGGCACTGTTCGCCGCACCGGACCCCTCGGGCGCGGCCGTCCGTACCCGGCTCAAGCAGCTCACCACCGCCGATGAGCGGGTGTTGCGGCGGTCGGGTGCCCGTCCGGGCACCCGACCGCCTCCCGCGGCCTGAAGGCGCGCGGCCGTGACGGCCTGGACCACGACGCCGGAGCGCGGGCGGTGCGCAAGCGCAAGCTGACGCCGGTTTCGTCGGCCCGGTGGGCGGGTGCTGCTCATGCTGCGAAGGCGCAGGGCGGAGTCTGCACCGCTGGCGGCCCGAGCCCTGCACGGCGCCTTCGCGCGCCGGGCCCGGCGACCGGGCGGCGGCATCGGCGCCGGGCCCGCGGTGCGGAGGCGGACGGGACAGAGCGGGCGGCCACCCCTCCCCGACCTCTACACATAAAGGATAAATAAGGGCAGAATGACCCCAAGCGAGGCTTGCCGCATATCGCCCATAAGCGGTCAGGCCCGCTAGTCGAAGGAGGCGACTCATGGCCAACGTCTCGCATCCCCGCGGTGACATCACCAGCCACCCCGATGCTTCAGAAATGCGGGCACGGTACGACCGCGTGCTCGGCGGTCGTGATGTGGTGCTGGTCGACGGACCGGTGTTCCTGCTCGGCCTCTACTGCGCGGTGTCCCCCTGGATACTCCACTACACGACGAGCCAGCCCGCGCTCGTGCCCCACAACCTGATCGTCGGCATCGCGATCGGCCTGCTCGGCCTCGGGTTCGCCGCAGCTCCGGCGCGCATGTACGGCCTCAGCGGAGCCATGTGCGCCCTCGGCGTGTGGATGATCATCTCGCCGTGGATCGTCGGCACCGGTCCGGACGCCGGCGTCATCTGGAACAACGTCGTCATCGGCGCGCTGACCCTGCTGCTCGGCGTCATGTGCGTCGCCACGGCGGCCAGGAACGCCCCCAGGACCTGATCGCGGCCGGAAAGGGAACCGCGAGGGCGGGGCCCGGTCCGCGTCCCCCGCAGGCCGGGCCCCGCCCTGTCCGTACCGGCCGTCCCCGGCGCGGGTGACTGCCGCCGCCGAGCGCGGGCACAAGTCCTTCAGCGGGGTTCCGAGAAGGAGGGGCGAAATGGAGATCGGCGGCATCATCAGTGCCATCGTCATCGGCATAGTCATCGGCGTCCTGGGCCGGCTCGTGGTTCCCGGGCGTCAGCGCATCGGGGTGCTGTGGACGATCCTCGTCGGCATCGTCGCCGCGCTGATCGGCTCGGCGATCGCCGCGGCGATCGGGGTGGCCGACACCAAGGGCGTCGACTGGATCGAGTGGCTCATCCAGATCGGCCTCGCCGCACTCGGGGTGGCCGCGCTGGACCGTGCGAAAGCCCCGCGCTGACTGGGCGGTGCGGCGGCCCGGGACGGCGTACGGGCGCAGGACGGGTCCGGCGGGAAGCACCGCAGGGGTGCGGCCCGCCGGACCCGTCCGTCCTCCCGGCGAAGGCCCCGGGCCGGGGACCGCAGGGAGAACCCGGGAGCCGGGCGGCCCTACGGGACGTACACGTACGGTGTCGTCGTGCCGAGCGGGACGAAGCCCAGGCGCTCGAGGATCGGACGGCTCTGCCCGGACGCGTCGACCTGGAGGTAACGGCAGCCGCGCTCGGCGGCGACGCGGGCCCGGTGGGCCACCAGCGCACGGTAGACGCCCCTGCCCCGCCAGGTCTCGACGGTGCCGCCGCCCCAGAGCCCGGCGAACCGGGTGCCCGGCACGTTTTCCATCCGGGCCGCGCTCACCGGCTCCCGGCCGGCCAGGGCCACCACCGCAATAACGGTGTCGGGTCCGGCGGCGAGCCGGGCGAGCAATTGGTGGCGCAGCCAGAACGCGTCGGCGTGGAAGGCCTTCTCGTGCACCTCGGCCATGAGATCGACACCGGCCCGGTCGGTGACGGGGACGACGCGGACACCCTCGGGCAGCGCAGCCTGCCGGGTGTCGAGGAGCAGCTCGGCGATCTCGCCGACCATCAGCGTCTCCTCCGGTCCGGGCGTGAACCCGGACGCCACGAGCCGCTGCCCGAGGTCCACCGGCAGATCATGGCCGTACAGCTTCCACTCGAACTCACGGCCCAGCCCGGTGAAGTGGGCGATCTGTCCGGCGATCGCCGCGTCCGCGTCCGTGTCGTCCAGGGCGGACCAGACGACGCCGTTCCAGCCGTGCCGCGGGGCGGTCTGCCGCACCACGTGGCCGGTGCGCTCGACGCGGGCTCCGGGGCCGTCGGGCCGCGCTCCTTCGCGCAGGTCACGGTCGAACAGGGCGAGTACCGCGGCGTGATCCATGCCGCTCACTCCAGCACCGTTCCGACGTTCGGGCAACGGGTTTACGGGGCGCCGGCACACCGGCTTCGCGTCCGTGATCGCGTGAGCCTAAGGTTGCCGTGACTGTTGATCGAGCCGTAGTCGTGAGAAGGGCGGCGCCCGTGACTGTCGAGGATTCCGAACTGCCCCACCTGCGTCGCTGTGTCGAGCTGGCGACCGAGGCGCTGGACGCCGGGGACGATCCGTTCGGTTCGGTCCTGGTGGCCGGCGACGGGTCGGTGCTCGCCGAGGACCGCAACCGGACGGCCGCCGGGGACCGCACCCGGCACCCCGAGTTCGAGCTGGCGCGCTGGTCGGCCGCCCACATGACGCCCGAGGAACGGGCCGCCGCCACGGTGTACACCTCCGGCGAGCACTGTCCGATGTGTGCGGCGGCGCATGCCTGGGTGGGCCTCGGCCGGATCGTCTACGTCGCCTCCTCTGCACAGCTGCTGACCTGGCTCGCCGAGCTGGCAGTGCCCGCCCCACCGGTGCGGCCACTGCCCGTCGGCGAGATCGCACCGGGCGTGACCGTGGACGGCCCGGTTCCCGAACTGACGGAGGCGGTGCGGGAATTGCACAGGAGGTTCCACAGCGCCCGCGGCTGAGCGGCGGGGCCCCGTCTTTCCCGGCCCCCCTTCCCGGCCTTCAGCCGGGAAGGGGGGCCGGCGGCTGCGGCGGTACAGGGCGACTCCGCCCAGGAGGAGCGCCGCCCCCGTGATGACGAACCCCGAAAGCTCCGGGCCCGCCACCGTACAGGGCCGTCCGGCCGACAGGCGGGGCCTCCGCAGCCCCCTTATGGTGATCGAGGGCGCCGGATCCGGTCCGCTCTGGGGCGTCCCTGGAGGCATCGATGCTGGCCAAGCTGTCAACGCGACCCCCGGTCCGGCGCCGCGTGGTCACCGGAGCAGTCGGACTGGCCCTGCTGAGCGCGGGTCTCCCGGCCGCCGTTGCCGCGGACGGGGACCTCGACCGGTTCTACGACCAGAAGATCAAGTGGTCGGCGTGCAAGAGCACGGACATGCCCAAGGACCTGCAGTGCGGGAAGATCACCGTCCCCGTCGACTACGCCGAGCCCGACAAGGGCTCCCTCGACCTGGCCCTCGCCCGCTACCGGGGCACCGGCGACCCGCGCGGCTCGGTGGTGCTGAACTTCGGCGGGCCGGGCGGTTCGGGCGTCCTCGGACTCGCCCATGCCGGCAAGGAGTTCATGGGTCTCACCGACGAGTACGACGTGGTGTCCTTCGACCCTCGCGGTGTCGGCCGCTCCTCACCGGTCAGCTGCGGCACCCAGGCCACCGGTCAGGCGCTGAAGGCGACCGGCGGCGAGGACATGTCCGATCCGCGGGAAGTACTCACCCGGTTGCGCGAGGTGGCCGCCGAGTGCGCCGCGCACTCGGGCCCGGTGCTCCCGCACATCGGCACCGTGAACGTCGCACGGGACCTGGACGTGCTGCGCGAGGTACTCGGCAACAAGAAGCTCAACTACCTGGGGTTCTCCTACGGAACCCGGCTGGCCTCGGTGTACGCTGCCCAGTTCCCCGAGAGGGTGGGCCGGTTGGTACTGGACGGGGTGGACACCCTGACCGAACCACTGGCCGAACAAGGGCTGGCGAGCGTCAGGGGGCAGCAGCTCGCACTCGAGCACTTCCTGACCTGGTGCACAAAGGACCTTGCCTGCCCGTTCGGCCGTGACCCGCGCGGGGCAAGGGAGTTGGCCGTGAAGCTGGTCGCCTCGCTCGACGAGAACCCGGTACCGACGGGCCTCGGCCACGAGTTCACCGGCCAGGACCTCGCGGGCGCCATGGCGCAGGGCCTCTACAGCAGGGAAATGTGGCCGTTGCTGCAACGGGCACTCTCGCAGCTGATGGAGGACGGGGAGACGCGCGGGGTGGAGGCCTTCGCCACCGGCGGGGTGACGCTCCCCGCGCCGCAGCGGGAGAACGACCCGCTCGTCGACGAGGAGGACGTCCCCCTGGACAACCTCCCCGCCGCACTGATGGCGGTGAACTGCGCGGACGACCCGGACCGTCCGGCCGCCGAGCAGGTGACCCGGGACCTCTCCCGGCTGCGCGCCGCCTACGAGAAGGCCTCACCGGTCTTCGGCCGCTACCGGCTCGCCCAGGTGCTGATGTGCCACGGCCGGCCCAAGGGGACCGACTACATCCGCGAGGAGGTCAAGAACGTCGACACTCCGAAGATGCTGCTGGTCGGCACGCGGGGCGACCCGGCCACGCCGTACCGGTGGACGGTGGAGACGGCCGAGCGGCTCGGCTCCTCGGCGGTGGTGCTGGACAACCGGGGTGAGGGCCACACCGGCTACGGATCGTCCGACTGCGTGCACCGCAAGGTCGACGACTTCCTGCTCTACGGTTCGTTGCCCTCCAGCGGCAGCTCGTGCGGTTCCGAGGAGGACTTTCGTGAGTGAGTCCGCTCGCGGGGCGACGACGGCGGGATTGCTCCAAATGCCCTCTCGGTGAATCCGCTCTATGGTGCTTTCATGGAGCACGATCTGAGTCCCGCGACCCTTGCCGAGCTTCGTCGCCCGCGCCCCTACCCCGCGGTGTCGGTGCTGACGCCGACACACCGGCGCGAGCCCCTCAACGCCCAGGATCCGGTGCGGCTGCGCAACGTGGTGGCCGAGGCCAAGAAACAGCTGGAGGCCGATCCCGCGGTCACCCGGGACCGGCGCAGCGAGGTCGCCCTGCAGCTCGACCGGGCGCTGGCCGAGGTCGATCTGGCGCACGCCGAGGACGGACTGGTCATCTTCGCCGCCCCGGGTGAGCACCAGGTGTGGTCGCTCGCCCGTTCCGTACCGGAGCGTGTGGTGCTCTCGGACACCTTCCTGACCCGCAACCTGGTGTCCGCCCACACGGCGGAGCGCCCCTTCTGGGCGCTGTCGCTCGCCCCCGACCGGGCCACGCTGTGGAGCGGCGGCGTGGACCGGGTCACCGAGGAGCACCTCGGCGCCTTCCCGCTGGTCCGGAGCATGGAGAACTTCGACCCCGAGCGCCTGGAGCAGGTCGGCGACCAGCCGAGCTCCTACCGGGACGAGGGCACCCGCCGGTTCCTGCGCGAGACCGACACCGCGATGCGCGCGGTGCTGCGCGAGCACCCCCGGCCTCTGTACGTCACCGGCGAGCCGGCCGCACTGTCCCTGCTGGGCGAGGTGGGCGGCGTGGCCCGGGAGGCGGTGCACGTCCAGCACGGCGGGCTCGCGCACGGCACGCCCGACGCGGTGTGGCAGGCCCTGCGTCCGGTACTCGAGAGCGAAGCGCGCAAGAGCACCGAGGAGGTCGTCCGGGCCCTGGAGACGGCCCGCGGACGCAAGGAGTTCGCGGGCGGCGTCGACGAGCTGTGGCAGAACGCCCGGGACGGCCGGGTCCGGCTGCTGGCCGTCGAGGAGAACTTCCGGGTGACGGTGCGCGACATGGGTGAGCATCTGGTCCTCGCCGAGACCGGCGACCTGGACGCCCGCGAGGACATCGTGGACGAGATCGTCGAGCAGTGCCTGGAGACCGGCGCCGAGGTCCGCTTCGTCCCGGACGGAACACTGGGGAGCGCGGACCGGATCGCGGGCGTGCTGCGGTACTGAGTACGGACGGACGCCCGTCCATCGAACAGGCGAGCGGGCGACGGGCGGGCACTGAACGCACCCTCAAGTAACCTGCGCACCAACGGAGTTGTTCCGACCGACGGGCATCCGGCACCTACCTCCGGGTAACTCCACGAAGACGGTGGCATATGCCATCGACATGACCTTGGGGCGTCTTGCCGAATCCCTTACAGGGCGTGGCGCGCTGTGCCACAGTCGTAACGGTCCCTCCGCCCGCCTCTGGCCCGAACCGTCCCACATCGGAGTGCGTCATGCCGCCCCACCTCTCCGCGGACCGCTCAGCCGCCCAGCCGCCAGGACGCGGCCCGGTCGACGCGCTCATCTCGCAGACCCGGCGGCTCAGGGGCGACGTGGACGCCGTACGGCGCGACACCGCGGCCGACGCCTCGGACCCGAAGGACCGCTGGCAACGCGCACTGTACGACCTGGCGCTGCACCAGCTCAACGACCTGGACGAGCACCTGGCCCAGCTGCGGGACGGCCCCCCGCCCTTACCGGCGCCGGCCGGGTCCGGGCCCGCCGCACCGCCCCGGCACGACTCCCTGCTCAGTCGGGTCGGCAGCGCCGAGTGGAACCTGCTGACGGACGAGGCCAGTTGGTCCGGGGAGCTGTACCGCATCCTGGACCGCGACCCGGCCGCTCCCCCGCTCACCCTCGACGAACTGCCGTCCCTCGTGCACGACGAGGACCGGCCGAAGCTCACCGCGATGGTCACGGGCTGTCTCGTCGACGCCCGGCCCATCGACGGGGAGTTCCGGCTGCTGCGTCCCGACGGCAGCGCCCGGACGGTGCACATGATGGGCGAACCGGTCCTCGGGGCCGACGGCAGCACCGCCTCGATGTGGGCCGTGCTGCGGGACGTCAGCGAACTGCGCCGCTGCCGACGGGCGGTCAGCGAGACCCGTGCATCGCTGCACCACCAGCGACAGGCCGCGGCGCGAACCGGGCACCGGCCCGCGATCGAGCCGCAGGAATCCGTGCCGTCCCCGTGGCACGGCTCCCTGCCCCTCCCTCACCGGGGCCCGCGAACCCTGGACCTCGCCGCCCGGCACCTCCCGTCGCCTGCCGGAGCACCGACCGGGGGCACCTGGTACGACACCCTCGAACTGCCCGACGGCACCGCCCTGCTCAGCGTCGGCGAGCTGACCGGGCAGGTCGCCGGCCCGTCGTCGGGCATGACGATGCTGCTCGGCGCGATGCGCGGCATGGCGATGGCCGGCACCGCACCGGGTCCGCTGCTGGCCTGCCTCGACCGGTTACTCGACGCCACCGGGCAACCGGCCCTCGGCAGTGGCCTCTGTATGTACTACCGGCCCGACACCCGCTCGCTGGTGTGGGCGCGGGCCGGACGCCCCGTCCCGCTGCTGTTCCGCGGCGGGACGGGGCGCGCCCTGGACGCCCCGGAGGGCGGTCGGCTCGGTGCCTCCCCGGCCCCCTGCTACGGGCAGGCCGAGGAGACCCTCGAAGTCGGCGATGTGCTGGTGCTGCACACCGGCGGGCCGGTACCCGGGCGGGCCGGGACCGCCACCGTCCCGCACCTCCTCAGGCTGGCCCCGCAGTTCACCGGGGACCGCACCGCGCGGGACTGCCTGCCGGTCGTTCTGCGGGAGTTCGGCGACACCGCGCGCGAGGAGGAGGCCTGCGTGCTGGTCGCCCGCGTGACCTCGTAGGAAGATCCTCCGCAACTCCGTTATGCCGGTGCGCTGTTGCCGCCCTTCCCCCTGGGCCTCGGCAGGGCCTGCCTGATCTCCTCCCGCAGTACCTGGATCCTCGGGTACGAGGAGTACTCGGCGGTGAGCCGGTACATCTGGCGCAGCCGGTCCCAAGTGCGGCGCGAGGAGTTGGAGCCCATCGACATCAGCGCGAGACGCGCGTACCGGTCGGCCTGCTCGGGGTCGTCCGCGATGAAGCAGGCGGAGGCCATGGAGAGATGGTCGAAGATCTTCGACCGTTCCCGGCCGTCGACGCGCAGGGACAGCGCCTTCTCCGCGTAGTGCTGGGCGTGCGCGGCCGCGCCCGGCTCGAACTCGGCCAGGGTGCGGTAGGCCAGGGCCTGCATGCCGTACAGATCCTCGTCCTTGAAGGTCTGCATCCAGTCCGGCTGCTCCAGATCGGCCCCCCGGTCGGAGACGAACAGGTCCTCGGCCCGGCCCAGTGTGCGACGCATCGCCTGCCCTTTGCCCATGGACGCCTGTGCCCAGGCCTCGATGGTGTGGAACATCGCGCGGGTGCGCGGCAGCAACTCCCCGCCCGACCCGGACTGGGCGAGCTTCAGCAGGTCCAGGGCGTCGTCGGGCCGGCCCAGGTGCACCATCTGGCGGGCCGCACGGGACAGCGCCTCACCCGCGCGCGGCCGGTCACCTCCCTCTCTGGCGGCGTGCGCCGCGATGACGAAGTACTTCTGGGCCGTGGGTTCCAGGCCGACGTCGTGCGACATCCAGCCCGCCAGGACGGCGAGGTTGGCGGCGACGCCCCACAGGCGCCGCTGGAGGTGGGGTGGGTGGTGGTAGGCGAGCATGCCGCCCACCTCGTTGAGCTGGCCGACCACCGCCTTGCGCTGGAGGCCGCCGCCCCGGGCGGCGTCCCAGGCGCGGAACACCTCCACGGAGCGCTCGAGTTCCTCGATCTCCTGAGACCCGATGGGAGCGGCCTCGTAGCGGTCGAACCCGACGGAGTCGGCGTGCAGCGGATGGTCGATTCGGGGAGCGTCGGTGGTCAGTGCCGGATCGGTGTGCAGCCAGTCGTGCATGGCGCTGCTGAGTGCGGAGCCGGCGGAGAGCGCGGCGCCCGCGCCCACCAAGCCGCGTCGGTTGAGCATGAGGTCCATTCCCGTGAATTCGGTGAGGACCTCGGCTGTCCGCTCGGGCGCCCACGGCACTCCGTCGGGATGTTCCGCACTCCCGCCGCGTGGCCGTTTCCCCGTACGCCCGTGCCGGACCAGACCGAGATCCTCGATGGTCACGACACGGCCGAGACGCTCGGTGAACAGGGCCGCCAGCACCCGCGGCACGGGATCGCGCGGGATCTCTCCCATGTCGATCCACCGCCGCACCCGGGAGGTGTCGGTCGCCAGCTGGGGGTGGCCCATGGCCGCCGCCTGCCGGTTGACCAGCCTCGCGAGTTCGCCCTTGGACCAGCCGGCCAGGCCGAACAGGTCCGAGAGCCGGGTGTTGGGTTGTCCGCTCACGTCAAGCCCCCAGGTTCTCGGCTGAGTTGACAGTAGCCCCGTGCGAGTTGCCGGGCGACTATTCGCCAGGGTTCGCCAGGGTTCGCCAGATGGTGTGCCAGGGGGCATCGGGTGTCGAGTAGGAACGCGCCACCACGACCCGGTCTCCGCCGGGGGCATTCCCCAGGGTGCGCCTGGGCGACCGGGCCGGGTGGCGCGATGACGTCGCAGGCACACGAAGGGATCTGTATCGCCCATGTACGCAGCATCGTCCTCCGTGTCCGCACCGCCCAGGCCACTGCGTCCGCGTCCGTCGGACAACGGCCCCTACCTCGCCCCCGCGCGCCCGGCGGCCACCGTGCCGGGCCCGGGCAAGGTGCGGCGCGCTCCGGGCGCCGGCCCCCAGCCGCTCAGCGGCAGGCTCGACCTGTCCGGGCCCCAGGGCGCCCAGTTACGCACGGCGATCGCGTCGGTGCACCGTATCTGTCCGGAGTTCGCACCGGTGCAGGTGCTGCGCCGCAGCGGCCGGTCCATCCTCCTGGTCGGGACGACCGGCCGGAGCACCGCGGTGGCCAAGTGCTTAACGGATCACTCCCCCGTCTGGTCCGAGCGGTTCCGGCACGAGATAGCGGCGTACCGCTCGTTCGTCCGGCATCGCCCACCCGTGCGGGCGCCCCGGCTGATCGCGGCGGACCCGGACAACTGCACCCTGGTGATCGAGCGGATGCCCGGCCGGGTGGCGGCGCTCCAGCGGCACCCGGCGGAGGCACCGCCGCGAGCGGACATCAAGGCGGCACTCGGCGCGATCTGCCGACTGAACGCGTGGCGCCCGCCGGCCGGTACCTTCGACGCCCCGCTGGACTACGCGGCGCGGATCGCCCGCTATCACGAGCTGGGCCTGCTCACCGACCGGGACATGGGCGATCTGCAGAAACTGCTGCACGGCATCGCGCACGCGGCCGGGCGTCACGGCATGGGCCAGTTCTGTCACGGCGACGCGCTGCTCTCCAACATCCTGATCTCACCGGCCGGTCCAGTGCTGGTGGACTGGGAACACGCGGGCTGGTACCTGCCGGGCTACGACCTGGCGACCCTGTGGGCGGTGCTCGGGGACGCGCCGACGGCCCGGCGGCAGATCAGCCAGATCGCGCAGTCGGCGGGCCCTGCCTCACGCGACGCGTTCCTGGTGAACCTGATGCTGGTGCTGACGCGTGAGATCCGTACCTACGAGACGGCCGTGCAGCGTTCGATGCGCGAGGTGGGCCCGGTGGGACCGGGCCCTGCCCAGCAGGGCGTTCTGCCGTCCGGTGAGGAGCAGCGGCTGCTGCTGCGGCGCCTGCACGACGACTGCCAGATGGCCCGCCGGGCCGTGCGCGCGGCGGTAGGCACTCGCTGACCGGGGTGCGTGAGAGGTCCGCGGTGTCTTCCCGAAGGGGAGCGCCGCGGACCTCTCACATGTCCCCGCACGTTCCCCGCGCTTCGACCGCGTCGCGGCACTGGCTCTCCGCCACGACCCGCGGCCCGGATTGCCGGGGAATTCCGCTCTTTCTGGGCATGATTGACGGATCATCGGCACGTCGGTAGCACCATCCGACCGCCGCCCCCGCACGGTTCGTCCCGACCGATCGTCCCCAGGAGACTGTGTTGCGAGGATCTCCCCCCACCGAACCCGGCCGTGCGGCGGCCGGGCATCGCCGTTCCCACCGCACCACCGGTGCCCTGGTCGCGGCTGCGCTCACGCTGCCGCTGCTCGGCGCGGCACCGTCCGGGGCCCGCCCGGACCCGACCCCACCGGACGCGACCCGGCTGCAGCAGGCGTTCAGTGCCGCGGCCGCCGCGTACGAGGTGCCGCGGAGCGTGCTGCTGGGCGTCTCCTACCTCCAGTCCCGCTGGGACACGCACGACGGAGCGCCGAGTGTGACCGGCGGCTACGGCCCGATGCACCTCACGGACGCCCGTACCGCGCTGGCCGCGGCGACGCCGCATCACGACGAGGGGACGGAGGATCCCCGGGGTGACGACGCCCGCCCCGCGCTGCGGCCCAGGAAACGGCGTGCCGAGGCACTGCGCTCCGACGCGCGGCCACCGCGCACCGGCGCGGTCCCGGACCGTCTGGCCACCCTGCCGAGGGCGTCCGGGCTGACCGGGCTCAGCGCCGCGCGGCTGCGTGAGGACCCGGCCGCGAATGTGGCGGGCGGCGCCGCGCTGCTGGCCGAGGCCCAGCGGGAGCTGGGCGAGCCGCCGAGCGAGGACCCGGCCGACTGGTACGGCGCGGTGGCCCGTTTCTCCGGGGCGGACGACACGGCGTCGGCGGCGGCGTACGCGAACGACGTCTACGAGGTGATCCGCGCCGGTGCGCGGCGCGTCACGGACGCGGGACAAGAGGTCGTCCTGGCCGCCCGTGCGGACCTCGCGCCGGACCGGTCCGCGCTGGCCCGCACCGGTCTGCGTACCGCCTCCACCGCCGCGACGGAGTGTCCCGAGACGGTGTCCTGCGAGTGGGTCCCGGCACCGTACGAGGAGTTCGGGGACGGCGACTACGGCAACCACGACCTGGGGAACCGACCTGTCTCGCAGCCCATCCGGTACATCGTCGTCCATGACACCGAGGGCGCCTGGGAGGGTGTTCTCGACATGGTGCGGGATCCCACCTATGTGTCGTGGAACTACAGTCTGCGCTCGACCGACGGTCACATCGCCCAGCATGTGAAGGCCAAGGACATCACCTGGCACGCGGGCAACTGGTACGTCAACGCCGGGTCGATCGGGCTGGAGCACGAGGGCTTCCTGGCGAAGCCCGACGCCTGGTACACCGAGGCGATGTACCGTTCCTCGGCCCGTCTGGTGCGGTATCTCGCCGAGAAGTACGACATCCCCCTGGACCGGCAGCACATCCTGGGCCACGACACCGTGCCCGGTCCGACCACGGAGGCCGTGTCCGGCATGCACACCGACCCCGGGCCCTACTGGGACTGGGCGCACTACTTCGCGCTGCTGGGCCGTCCCTTCGAGGCCACCGCCGGCGAGGACGGCGCACTGGTGACGATCCGTCCCGACTACGCCACCCACAGCCCGGTGTTCACGGGCTGCGGGAGCGCCGGCGAGCCGTGCGCGGCGCACGGGTCCAGCGCGGTGCGCCTGTACTCCGACCACGACGAGAAGTCCCCCCTGATCAGGGACAGCTCCCTGGGTTCGGCCCCGACGACCGGGGTGAACGACCTGTCCTCACGGGTGTCGACCGGCCAGCAGTACGCGGTGGCCGACCGGTGGGGCGACTGGACCGCCATCTGGTACCTGGGGCAGAAGGCCTGGTTCAGGAACCCTCAGGAGCGGCCCACCGCAGTGCCCGCCGCGGGCCGGGTCGTGACCCCGAGGAAGGGTCTGGACTCCGTGCCGGTGTACGGGCGCGCCTACCCGGAGGAGGCCGCCTACCCGGCGGAGGTGCCCGTGCAGAAGGTGTCCCCGCTGCCGTACAGGCTGCCGAAGGGCCAGGAGTACGTCACCGCGGGCAAGGTGCCCGGCGAGTATCTGTACGCGGTGACCTTCGACGAGGCCTCGCACCGGGTGGTCAGGGGCGAGGACCCGTACTACCAGATTCAGTACGGCCACCGGATCGCCTTCGTACGGGCGGCGGACGTGACGGTGAAGTCCTCGTAGCACCGACCGGTCCTGTCCCGTTCCCGGGCCGGGGACGGGGCCGGGCCGGGAAGGGGGGCGGAAACCAATCAGCCGGTCCGGGTCAGCCCTGCTGGAACAGTTCCGCGGGCAGCGGCTTGAGGAGGGCGTACAGGTCGTCGGTGATGGGGCGGTCCCAGGCGGCGATGGTGACCAGGACGTTGTCGCTGCGGTCGAACTGCACGCAGGAGATCCGGCTCTCGGAGAGCTTCACGCGGCGCACGATCAGCAGGTTGTCGCCCTGCATCACGGGCACGTCCTCGGTGCCGACGACGGTCACCTCCTCCTCGTTCTCCAGCGCCAGCAGCAGCTGTCCCACCTCGAAGGGGACCTCGCCCTCGGCGACCTCACGGGCCGCGGATCCCTCCGGCAGATTGCCGATGATCATGGCGGGGCCACGACCGCCGAACAGGTCGTAGCGCAGGAAGACGCCCTGGCACGTACCGTCGGGGGCGGGCAGCAGGCCGGCGCCCAGGTTTCCGGGCCAGTCGCCCGGGTCCATGGCCAGTACGTCGAAGTCGGGCCCGGCGGGAGTGGCGCTGCGGCGGCGGAGGAACGACATGCCGCAATGGTACGTGCCCGCACCCGCCGCCGGGCGGCCGGGCAACGCCCGCCACTCCCCCCGAGGCGGGCGCGCTCCGGGAGCTACTCCTCGGGGGGAGCCGGTGGGACGACCGCGACGGGGCCGGCCGCGTGCAGCAGGACGGCCTGGGTGACGGAGCCCATCATGCGGGCCGGTGCCAGCAGGCGTCGTCGGTGGCGCCCCACGACGACCAGCTCGGCGTTCTCGGAGGCCGCGACCAGGTGTCCGGCGGCATCACCGGGCAGTACCAGGATCTCGGCGACGACTCCGGGGTGCCGTTCGCGGTGCGGGGCGAGGCATCCGCGGGCGAGAGTCCGGGACTCGTGCTCGACGGCGCCCTGGTCGATCTGCGGCGACGGCATCTCCCCGGGCAGCATCCAGGTCTGCGGGGGCCACGGGTAGGCGGCGACGATCCGGAGCCGGATGTCCCGCAGGGCGGCCTCGTCGAAGGCGTGAGCGAGGGTGGCCTCGTCGGGGCTGTCGACGTTCAGTCCGACGACCACGAACGGGCCGGCCGTGTCGGTACCGGCGGGCGTGCCGGTGCCGGTCCCGGCCCCCCGCCCGGGCCGGGGCACCACGACGACGGGGCATTCGGCGTCCCTGGCCGCGGCCAGGGAGTTGGAGCCGAGCAGCAGACTGGCGAACCCTCCGCGGCCCCGGGAGCCGAGCACCAGCAGCTGCGCGGTGGCGCCGAGTTCGGGGAGGAGGGCGCCGGGAGCCCCGTCCAGGGCGACGAAATCGACGGCGGGGAGCCCGGTCCGTCCCGCCAGCCGTGCACGGACCAGATCGAGGACCGGGTCCTCCGCGGGGGCGGGCGGTCCGGCGGCCAGCACCTCGGGCTGGCCCCAGGCGGCGTACTGACGGACGTGCACCACCCTCAGCGGGGCCGCACGCCGGCGCGCGGCGTCGATGGCCCACTCCAGGGCGCGCAGACTGTCGTCCGAACCGTCGACCGCCGCGACGACCGGCTGGGTGCTCATGGGCTTCCTCACTTCCGGACCACGACCCGCACCTTCCCGGGCCGGCCTGGCTCAGGCCCGGTCCCGGAAGAGTATCCCCGGTCGTCTGTCCGGAAGTACCGGCGACCACACCCGGCGCCACGATCGTTCCGCTCTGCGGCGGGGCGTACGCGCCCGGCTCACGTCAGGTCGAACTCCCCCTCCCGGGCTCCCGACACGAATGCGCCCCACTCGGCCGGGGTGAAGATCAGGGAAGGGCTCTGCGGGCGGCCACTGTTCCGCATGGCGATGAAGCCTTCCACGAAGGCGATCTGGACATCCCCCAGGCCTCGGCTGCTGGACTGCCACTGCGCGTTGCTGAGGTCCAGGTCAGGCTTGTCCCAGCCGGTGAGCGGTCGCTGCTGGGTGGTGCTGTCGGCCACGTCCGTGCTCCTCCCGATTTCCGTCGTCCGCGGCCAGCCTAGCGACCGGTTCCGGCCCCCGACAGGCCACGTCGTCGTCCGTTTCCGGGTCGCGGCAGGCGGGTGGGTCCGGACGCGTGGATCCGGGCCGGCGAATCCACGCGGGCGCGATTGAACACGGAGTGACGTGCGAACGTACTGATGGCGGCAGGCCCGTCCACCGGGCCCGGTTTGCCATGCCACCGCAGTACCGCACGGAAGGACCCCCGGGTGCAGCTCTTCACTCGCTCCCGTCAGCTGTCGGACACCACCGGGAGCGGAGCGGACCCGGACGACGGCCCCACCGCCTCCGGCGAGGCCGCCGGGGAGGCGCCGGAGGGCACGGCACCCGCTCGGTGGGAGCGCCTGCGCCGGCGTCACCCGCGTGCGGCCCGCGGCGTCACGGTCGGGACGACCGTGACGGCCGGGGCGCTCCTGCTCTTCGCCCTCCTCGTGCCGAACCGCGTGGAGCGGCTCACGTTCGAGGCGTTCCTCCGTGTCCCGGCCGAGGGAATCCTGCTGGCGACCCTGCTGCTCGCGCTGCCGCCGAAACCCCGGCGGATCACCGCGGTGGTCTCGGGCGTCCTCCTCGGGCTGCTCACCGTCCTGAAGATGGTGGACATGGGCTTCTACCAGGTACTGGCCCGGCCGTTCGACCTGGTGCTCGACTGGATCCTGTTCGAGCACGCGGCGGAGTTCGTGCGGGAGTCGTTCGGCCGGGGCGGGCAGATCCTCGCCGTGATCGGGCTGATCATCCTGTTCATCACCCTGCTGGCACTGATGACACTGGCAGCGGTGCGGATCACGAACCTGATGGTGCGCCACCGTCCCGCCGCCGTCCGCACCACGCTGGTCCTCGGCGTCGCGTGGATCACCTGCGTCACGCTGGGCGTGCAGGTCACCGGCGTCCCACTGGCCACCAAGGGCACCGCGGAGATGCTGGGCAACCGGGTGGAGCAGATGCGCGCGGGCATCAAGGACGGGCGGGTCTTCAAACAGCAGGCCGCGGCCGACGCCTTCGCCGACACTCCGCCCGACCAGCTGTTCACGGAACTGCGCGGCAAGGACGTCCTGTTCACGTTCATCGAGAGCTACGGCCGGGTCGCGATCGACGACCCGGCGATGGCGGAGCCGATCGACGCGGTACTGAAGGAGGGCACCGACACCCTGGAGGCCGCCGGTTTCGAGTCGCGCAGCGGATGGCTCGAGTCACCGGTGACGGGCGCGGGCAGCTGGCTCGCCCACTCCACCTTCCTGTCCGGCCTGTGGATCAAGAACCAGCAGCGCTACCGCAGCCTCACCACCAGCGACCGCATGACCCTCACCAGCTACTTCCGCAAGGCCGGTGACTGGCGCACCGTCGGCATCGTGCCCGGGGTGCGGCGGGCCTGGCCGGAGGGCAAGTACTTTGGCCTGGACCACATCTACGACTCCGAGCACCTCGGCTACCGGGGACCGTACTTCAGCTGGACGCCGGTGCCCGACCAGTTCAGCATGGAGGCCTTCGAGCGCCTGGAGCACGGCAGGAAGGACCGCGAGCCGATCATGGCGGAGATCATCCTCGCCTCCAGCCACAACCCGTGGTCCCCCAATGCCCGTATGATCGACTGGGACGACCTCGGCGACGGCTCCGTGTTCCACCAGATCAAGAAGGAGGGCACCGATCCCAAGGAGGTCTGGCAGGACCCGGAGAGGGTACGCACCGAGTACCGCAAGTCCATCGAGTACTCGCTGCGGAGCCTGATCGAGTGGATGGAGCGGTACGGCGACGAGGACACGGTCCTGGTCTTCCTCGGCGACCACCAGCCGGTCCCGACCGTCACCGCCGGGAGCACCAGCAAGGACGTGCCGATCAGCATCGTCGCCAAGGACCCGGAGGTCCTGGACCGGGTGGCCGATTGGAACTGGACCGACGGCCTCAAACCCGCCCCGACCGCGCCCCGTTGGGGCATGGACACCTTCCGGGACCGCTTCATGACGGCGTACGGGCCCCAGGGCGGCAGCGGCGCCGCGCCGGGCCCCACCGGCTGAGCGGGCATCCCCGGTCACGGCCCACGCCGGCGCGGGCCGGACCACGCTCATCCGGTGAAGCGGTGGCGCAGCTCCCGTTTGAGGATCTTCCCACTGGCGTTGCGCGGCAGTTCGTCCACGAACAGGACCCTCTTCGGCGCTTTGAAGGACGAGAGCCGTTCGCGCGCGTGCGCGATCAGTTCCTCCTCCGTCGTCTCGCCGCGCGCCACGACGACCGCCGTGACGGCCTCCACCCAGCGCTCGTCGGGGAGGCCGATCACGGCGGCCTCGGCGACCGCCTCGTGCGTGTACAGCGCGTCCTCGACCTGCCGTGAGGCGACCAGGACGCCACCGGAATTGATGACGTCCTTCACCCGGTCGACGATCGTGAAGTAGCCGTGGGCGTCGCGCACCGCGAGGTCCCCGGAGTGGAACCAGCCGTCGCGGAAGGCCTCGGCGGTCTCCTCGGGCTTGTCCCAGTACCCCTCGCACAGCTGCGGCGACCGGTAGACGATCTCACCGGGTGTCCCGTCGGGCACGTCCTTGCCGTCCTCGTCGACCACCCGCGCGTCCACGAACAGCACGGGCCGCCCGCAGGAGTCCATGCGCCCCTTGTGCTCGTCGGGGCCGAGGACGGTGGCCAGCGGTCCGATCTCGCTCTGTCCGAAGCAGTTGTAGACCGCCAGGTCCGGCAGCCGCCGCGTCAGCCGCTCCAGGACCGGCACCGGCATGACGGACGCCCCGTAGTACGCCTTGCGCAGTCCGCTCAGGTCGCGGGTGGCGAAGTCGGGGCGGCCGGACAGGGCGATCCAGACCGTGGGCGGGGCGAACAGGCTGTCCGCGCGGCCCGCCTCGATCAGGTCGAAGATCCGGTCGCCGTCGGGCGCGTCGAGGATGACGCTGGTCGCGCCGACCGCGAGGTAGGGCAGCAGGAAGACGTGCATCTGCGCCGAGTGGTAGAGCGGGAGCGAGTGCACGGGGAGGTCGCCCGCGCCGAGGTCGAGGGCGGTGATGGCGCTCAGGTACTCGTGCACCAGTGCGCGGTGCGTCATCATCGCGCCCTTGGGCCGGGCGGTGGTGCCGGAGGTGTACAGCAGCTGCACCAGGTCCTCGGAGCGCGGCTCGGGGCCGTCGTACGCGGGTGCCCCGGCCAGCAGGTCGAGCAGCGAACCGTCGGCGTCGCGCAGGGGCAGCGCCCGTACACCGTCCGGGAGCCGTCCGGCGAGGTCGGGGTCGGTGAGGACGAGTGTGCTGCCGGACTGGCCGATCAGGTAGGCGAGGTCGTCGCCGGTCAGGTTCTGGTTGACCGGGACGTGCACCAGGCCCGCGCGGGCGCAGGCGAGGAAGCCGATCAGATAGGCGTCGGAGTTGTGGCCGTAGGCGCCGACCCGGTCCCCGGCGGACAGCCCCTCCGCCAGCAGGACGCTCGCCGCCGCCGAGACGGCGGTGTCGAGCGCGTCGTAGGTCCAGGTGCGATCGCCGTACTCGAGGGCGGTACGCGCCGGGGTGCGCCGGGCGCTGCGTCGCAGGAGTCCGTCGACCGTGCTTCTGTGTCCGGGCGTCATGACAGATGATCCTCGGTCGACCGGCCGGGGAGGTCAAGGACTTCGACTTCTCCCGCGACCGCGCACGCCCCATTGACACATCCCGCACCTGACAGGAAAGTTTCACCCCGCAAGGCGATCCCCGAAAGATTCTTTCAGGCCGCCCGCGGCCACGACACGGGAGGAACCCCCATGACGGACGCAGGGTCGAGCGGTCTCACCCGCCGGCAGCTCGGCGGACGCGCACTGGCTTTGGGCGGCGCCCTGGCCTTCGCCTCCCTCCCGGCCGGCCCCGCGGCAGCGGCCTCGCCGTCGGCGGCGGGCAGCGGACGCCCGACCCTGCGGCACGGATCGGCCCGGCAGGCCGGCCTGCTCGCGGAGCATCTGAGCCAACTCGTCACCGACGCCGAGGCGTTCCTCGGTCCGTCCCCCGAACACCCCTGGTACGCGGGCGCCGTGCTGCTCGCCGGACGCGGCGGCACCGTCGCACTCCACCGGCCCATCGGCATGGCCGTGCGCTACCAGGCGTACGACGAGAAGACCGACACCGGCGTCGAGTTCCCGGCGGACCGGCAGATCCCCATGGCCGAGGACACCGTCTTCGACCTGGCCTCGGTGTCGAAGCTGTTCACCTCGATCCTCGCCGTGCAGCAGATCGAACGGGGCGCCCTGGAGCTGGAGGCGACCGTCGCCTCGTACCTGCCGGACTTCGGCAACGCCGGCAAGGCGAATGTGACGGTTCGCCAACTTCTCACGCACACTTCGGGTTTCCGTCCCTGGATCCCGCTCTACAGCGCGCCCACGTACGAGGAGCGCGTCCGCCTCGTCCTCGACGAGGCGCCGGTCAGCCCTCCGGGCACGGCATACTCGTACTCGGACCTGAACCTGATCTCGCTCCAGCTGGTGCTGGAGAAGGTCACGGGCCGCCCCCTGGACGTCCTGCTCCATGACGAGGTCACCGGCCCGCTGGGCATGCGACGCACCCGCTACAACCCGCCCGCCTCCTGGAAGCCGCG
Organism: Streptomyces sp. NWU339; assembly: GCF_003143855.1. Taxonomy (GTDB): domain Bacteria; phylum Actinomycetota; class Actinomycetes; order Streptomycetales; family Streptomycetaceae; genus Streptomyces. The sequence continues at coordinate 20,613 of NZ_QFRK01000025.1, read as the reverse complement.
GATCGCCGCCACCGAGGACGCCCGCCTGCCCTGGTCCGGTCTCGACCGGGGGCTGGTGTGGGGCGAGGTGCACGACGAGAACGCCTACAGCCTGGGCGGGGTCGCGGGCCACGCGGGCGTGTTCTCGTGCGCCTGGGACCTGGCCGTGCTCGGGCGGACCCTGCTCAACGGCGGCCGCTACGGCCGGGCTCGCGTGCTGAGACCGGAGTCGGTGGACCTGATGTTCACCGATTTCAACACCGACTTCCCCGGGGACGAGCACGGCCTGGGCTTCGAGCTGTACCAGCACTGGTACATGGGCGCGATGGCCACCCCGCGCACGGCGGGCCACACCGGCTTCACCGGCACCGCGCTGGTGCTCGATCCGACCACCGACTCGTTCCTCGTCTTGCTCGGCAACTCGGTTCATCCCGTACGCAGTTGGCGTTCGGGATCGGCTCCCCGCGTGGCCGCCGCGAACCGGTTGGCCCGCGCGGTCCCGGTCCGCCCGGCGCAGGGACGCACGGCCTGGTTCTCCGGGATGGCGAGTTCGGCGACGGCGACCCTCACCCTGCCCGCAGTCGACACGTCGTCCGGCGGCGCGCGGCTGCGCTGCGCCCTGTGGTGGGACACCGAACCGCGCTCCGACGTCCTCACCCTGGAGGCCACGGTGGACGGCGGCGCGAGCTGGCAGCCGGTGCCGTTCACCACGGAACGCCGGGGCGGGGAGCCGGAGCGGCATCCCTCGGGCGCCGCCACCGGCTGGTCGGGCCGTGTCTGGCACGGGCTCACCGCCGGCCTGCCCGCCGTACGGGGCCTCACCCTGCGCTGGCGCTACGCGACGGACCGGCTGTACGTCGGACGCGGTGCGTACGTCGACGGGATGCGCGTCGCGACCGGTGACGGCGTGCTCTTCGACGAGGCTCGCCCGGCGGACGCGGCACGCGTCCGGGCCGTGGGGTGGAGCCGGTCGGCCGACTGATACCCGGCCGCCCTCCGCCGGTCCTCCCCCTCGGCCCCGGCCCGTCAGCCCGCCTCCAGGACCGCCATGGCCGCGTTGTGCCCCGGCACCCCGCTCACCCCGCCGCCGCGCACCGCGCCCGCACCGCACAGCAGGACGTTGGCGTGCCGGGTCTCCACGCCCCACCGGCCGGTGCCGTCCTGGGCGTAGGGCCAGGACAGCTCGCGGTGGAAGATGTTCCCGCCGGGCAGCCCGAGGTCGCGGTCCAGGTCCAGCGGGGTCTTCGCCTCCAGACACGGACGCCCGTCCGCGTCGGTCGCCAGGCAGTCGGCGAGCGGTTCGGCCAGATGGGCGTCGAGCTGGGCGAGCGTCGACTTCAACAGCTCTTCCCGCACGGCGTCGTTGTCCCGTTCGAACAGCCGGGCCGGGGTGTGCAGGCCGAAGAGGGTGAGCGTCTGGTAGCCCTGTGCGGCGAGGTCCGGGCCGAGGATCGTCGGGTCGGTGAGCGAGTGGCAGTAGATCTCGGAGGGCGGCGCGGCGGGCAGTTCACCGGCGGCGGCCTGCGCGTGCGCGGCGGCCAGTTGCCCGTATCCCTCGGCGATGTGGAAGGTCCCGGCGAACGCCTCACGCGGGTCGACGGAACTGTCGCGCAGCCTGGGCAACCGCTTGAGCAGCATGTTCACCTTGAGCTGGGCGCCCTCGACCGGGGCGGGGGGTGTGTCGCCGGTCAGCGCCGCCAGTTCCCGCGGGGAGGCGTTCACCAGGACGTGCCGGGCGGCGGCGACCCCCTCGCCGTCGGCCGTGCGGTGGATGACCTCGGCCGTGCGTCCGTCCGTGTCGATCCGTACCGCCTCGTGACCGGTGGCGATGACGGCGCCCGCGTCGCGCGCGGCGGCGGCCAGCGCGTCGGTGAGGGCTCCCATGCCGCCGACCGGCACGTCCCAGTCGCCGGTGCCACCGCCGATGACGTGGTAGAGGAAGCAGCGGTTCTGCTGGAGCGTGGGGTCGTGGGCGTCGGCGAAGGTACCGATGAGGGCGTCGGTGAGGACCACACCCCGCACGAGGTCGTCGGTGAAGCGCTCCTCGACGGCGACACCGATCGGTTCCTCGAACAGGGTCCGCCAGGCCTCCTCGTCGTCGATCGCGTCACGCAGCTCCTCGCGGGTGGGCAGCGGCCCGGTGAGGGTGGGGAAGACCCGCTCGGCGACACGGCCGGTCATGCCGTAGAAACGCTGCCAGGCCCGGTACTCACGGTCGGATCCGGTGAGGCGGGCGAACGCCTCGCGGGTGCGCCGCTCGCCGCCGCCGACGAGCAGCCCGGTGGGCCGCCCGTCGCGTTCGACGGGGGTGTAGGAGGAGATGGTGCGGGAGCGTACCCGGAAGTCGAGCCCCAGGTCCTGGACGATCTTCCGGGGCAGCAGGCTGACCAGGTACGAGTACCGGGACAGCCGTGCGTCGACACCGGCGAACGGCCGGGTGGACACCGCTGCCCCGCCCGTGTGGTCCAGCCGCTCCAGCACCAGGACGGAGCGTCCCGCTCGGGCCAGATAGGCGGCGGCGACGAGACCGTTGTGGCCTCCGCCGACGATGACGGCGTCGTACGTCCGGGTTCCCTCGTCTGCGCTCATGTGGTTCTTCGTAGCACGTGCGGATCCGCGCCGACCAGGCAGCGGGCCCCTTCGGCCACGGCGTCGCGCCGCCCCGCCGTGCCGTCAGGCTCCGCCCGCGGCCCGCTGCCGTCGCAGTCCCGCCACCTCGCGGTGCAACGCGGCGGCCGCGGCGCCGTGGCCGAGCTGCTCCAGGCAGCGGGCCTCGTCGTCGCGGGCGGTGAGGGTGTCGGGGTGGTCCGCGCCGAGGACGCGTTCTCGGCCGGCGGCCACCCTGCGGTACTCGGTGAGCGCTTCCGCCCAGCGGCCCAGCCAGCCCAGACCGACGGCGACCTCGCGGCGGCTGACCAGGGTGTCCGGGTGGTCGGCGCCGAGCACCCCCTCGCGCAGGGCGCACACCGCGCGGGATTCGGCGAGGGCCTCCGCCCAGCGGCCGAGCCGGCCGAGGTTGACGCCCAGACCGTGCCGGGCGCGCAGGGTCTCGGGATGGGCGGGGCCCTGGACCCGGGTGCGGTCGTCGACCAGGCCGCGGTAGAGGTCGAGGGCCTGTGCGGTGTGGCCGAGCCGGCCCAGGCCGATGCCGGTCTCGTAGCGGGCGGCGAGCGTGTCGGGGTGGTCCGGGCCGAGAACCCGCGCGCGGGCTCCGGCGACCTCGCGGTAAGTCTCCAGAGCCTCCGCCCACCGGCCCAACTGCCCGAGCGTGTAGGCGACTTCGTAGCGGGTGACCAGGGTGTCCGGATGGTCGGGGCCGAGCACCCGGGCGCGGGCGGCGGCCACTTCGCACGCCATGCTGTACGAGTCCTCCAGGCGGCCGAGCCTGGAGAGGTTGAAGGCGAGGTTGTGCCGGCAGCGCAGGGTGTCGGGATGCTCGGCCCCCATGGTGCGCTCGCGGGCCGAGAGCACTGACAGATAGACCTGGTGGGCGTCGAAGGGCCGGCCCAACTGGGCCATGACGTACGCCATTTCCTGACGGGCGGCCAGGGTGTCGGGGTGGTCGGACCCGAGCGCGCGGATACGGGCCTCGGCCACGTGCTTGTACGCGCGCAGCGCGTCGGCGGCGCGGCCGGTGCGGCTGAGGGTGAAGGCGACCTCGTAGCGGCTGGCGAGGGTGTCGGGGTGGTCCGGGCCGAGGAGGTGTTCGCGTTCCGCGGCGACCGCGCGGTGCACCTCCCCCGCCTCCGTCCAGCGGTCGAGGCGGCCGAGGCTCAGGCCCGCGTTGTGCCGGCCGGCCAGGGCGGTCAGGGCTTCCGGCGACGGGGCGGGCCGCTCCCCCTGCGGGGGCGGCTCGGCACGGCCGGTCGCGGGGCGGGCGATCCACTCGCCGGACAGCCCGGCCGCCGGATCCGGGGGCGTGGTGCGCGCTCCGGCGGCGACCGCCTTGCGGCCGCCGGTCATGCCGCGGGTCCAGGACGGCAGCCGCGGCGCACCCGCCACCGGCTCGGGCGCCGGGTCCGCCGGGGGCGGCAGGGCCACACGTTCGCCCGCACCGGTCGGGCCCGCGGGCTCCGGCCAGGCCGTCACCGCGGCCGGCACCGGCAGCCGCGTCGGCGCGGCCCGCAGTGCGCCGATCCGGCGGGCCAGTTCGCGTGCGCTGTCGGGGCGCCGGCCCGGGTCCTTGGCCAGCAGGTCGAGGATGATCCGCTCCAGCCGCTCGGGCAGTTCGGCACGGTGGCCGCGCGGCGGCCGGGGCGGGGTGTCACGGTGGCCGACGAGGATCGCCCACGCGTCGTCGAGGTCGAACGGGGGCACCCCGGTGGCGATCTCGTAGAGCACGCAGCCGAAGGAGTACAGGTCGCTGCGCCGGTCGACCTCGGTGCCGCTGATCTGCTCCGGCGACATGTAGTGCGGCGTGCCCATCGCGACGCCGGTGCCGGTCAGCCGGGACGTGAATCCGATGTCGTGACCGAGGCGGGCTATGCCGAAGTCGCAGATCTTCACGGTGCCGTCGGCGATCCGCACGATGTTGGCGGGCTTCAGGTCCCGGTGCACGATGCCCTGGTCATGGGTGTACGCGAGGGCGGCGGCTACCTGCTCGGCGATCTCCACGACCTCGTCGACCGGCAGCGGGTGCTGCTTGTTGTCCTCCAGGAGCCGGCTGAGGTCACGTCCCTGCAGCAGCTCCATCACCAGATACAGCACTCCGTCGGACTCGCCGAAGTCGTGCACGACGGTGATCCCGCGGTGCTGCAGGGACGCCGCCACCCGGGCCTCCCGCCGGAACCGCTCACGCAGTACCCGGCTGAAGGCGTGGTCGTGGTGGGCGTTCAGTGGTTTGAGGCACTTCACGGCGACCTGTCTGCCGAGTGACTCGTCGCGTGCCCGCCACACCTCCCCCATGCCGCCCCGCCCGATCGGATCGAGCAGCCGGTACCGGCCATGGATCAGCCTGCTGTCCCCCATCTCCCGCCCCCGTCGATGTCCAACGCGCCCTCCCCTGGCCCGTCCAGTATGGCGATGTCTCGCCCGATTTTGTACGGTGCCCACCCCTCTTGCGGCGCGCCCCTCCTCCGGGGCGCCCGGTGCGGCGGCGGTCCCAGCGTCCTGCCGTCCCGAGAAGCGGGAGCCCGGCGACCGCAGCGGCCGCCGGGCTCCCGGCTCCGTCCACATCCGCCCCGGCCCCCTCTTCACGCGTCCGAGGGCATCCGCGCCGTACCGGCGGTGCGCACCGACACCCTGCCCGGGTCGCCGACCGTGGCGACGACCTCCGCCCCCGCGGTGAGCGGGGCGGCGGCCGTGGCCGCACCCGCCGGCACGACGGCACCCGCCGGCAGCGCGATCCCGTGCAGCCGGGCCATCCGCTTGATCGCTTCCAGCGCCCGTTCCGGGTGACCGAGGATGTCGGCCGACGAACCGGTCGCCACCGTCTCGCCGTCCACGTGCAGGCCTAACGCGAGATCGGCCGGATCGACCGGGCCCGGCTGCTGCCACGGCCCGATCACGAAGGCGCACGCCGAGGTGTTGTCGGCGACCACGTCGGCCAGGCTGAACCGGAAGTCGCGGTAGCGGCTGTCGATGATCTCCAGGGCCGGCTCCACCGCGTCCACGGCGGCCAGCGGGTCGCCGTGGACGCGGTGAGCTGAGGAATCGGCGCCGCGGTGCGCACCGCCTCGTCGAGGCGGGCGGCCGGCACCCTGCGGTCGGTCATGGTCTCTCCCGTCCCCGCCACGGTCACAGCTGAACGCAGACGCCGGTCGGTCGAGTGCGAAAGTGCCGCGGGTGCCGCCCGCCCTCGCGGCCGATACCGACAGGCCGGCGCCACCGAACGGCGAGCGCAGGTCGCGCAGGTACCAGGTGTTCACCCAGGACGTCCTCACCCGCATCGCCTGCGTCACTCCGGTGCCCGCGCTCGAGGTTCTGGGTCCGCACCGGCCCACAGGGTGGGCCCGATCCGGGAACCCCCGCCCACTCGGCGAACGCCCCGTAGGCGCCGGCGGCAAGAAGGCCGGCTTCCTCGACCCGACCGCCGAACAGCTCCTCCTCAGGGGAGACGCACAGCAGTACCTCGGCCGCTCACCCCCGGTAATTAGGAAGACCGAGGAGTGATCTCCAGAAGTCCGCCGGGCCGACCGCACCGGCAAACCCCGGAGATCACCCCACCGAGGCGCCCTCACCAGGTCTGCGCCCGATGAAGCAGCCCCTCGACGAAGAGCACGCTCCGTCGAGGGGCACGCTTCCTGGAGAGCGTCCTCGCCGTCAGTTCAACGTGGTGAGGAAGTCCGTGCAGGCACGCGCGCAGGCCCGGCACGCCTCGGCCGTGCGCTCCGCACCGGAGTGCCCGTCGAAGACGTGCGCGCCCTCCAGGCACACCTGCCGGCACCACTCCACCTGGAGCCGGATGGTCGTTTCGTCCACCTGACTGTCCTCGGACAGCACACGGCACGTCGCGTCGCACACCTCCGCGCACATGATGCCCCTGCGCCGCACGAGTTCCTGGTTGCTGCCGCTGTCCGGGTCCACGAGGCTCGCCCGCACCGCGCAGGCCCGCGCGCACTCCGTGCACGCCTGCGCACAGGCGAAACGGTCCTCGAGGAACTGGAACAGCTCCTGCTGCGATGTCGTCGTCACGCCGCGCGGGTAGCCCTGGCCGCGGGCGGTCAAACCCGCCGCACTCCAGGGTTCGTCGTCCGTCCCTCACCGCGGCCCCCACGGGGACGCCCCGTGGCCCGTCCGAAGGGTTCGGCGGGCGAGCCCTGGGCACTCGGGAGCCATGTTGAGTACTGCGGTGAACACCCTGATGCACACCTCCCGGGCCGAGTCGGCCGACCTCGCCGCGAGCCGCGGCACCATCGGCATCGGGCTGGTGGTGGCCGTGCTGGTCGTGGGCCTGCTGATCAGCCTGTTCACGGTCGGCAGCCGCCGGGTCAGGCGCGGGGACTCGCCCAGGCCGCGCCCCGATGAACAGCCCCGGATGCCCGAGGGCGGCCCGGTGCGTGAGGCCCGTGAACGCCGGGAGCCCGACGAGATGCCCCGGAGCGAGGACCGCCTGCTGCCGCACGACCTGCACGGCGGCAGCTCCGGCAGCCGCACCGGCACCTCCCAGGACCGGCCCCGCTGGGAGGAGGGCGGCAGCGGCGGGTTCGGCAGCGGCGGGCCGGGCCGCCACTGACGGCTCAGGTGCCGAGCCAGGCGAGGGCGGCCACGGTCAGGGCGCGGACGCCGGTGTCCAGGGTGGGCTGGACGAGGGGGGCGAAGGCGGGGCTGTGGTTGACGGGGATGTCCTGGTCGAGGGTGCCCCTGCGGGCGGCCTCGGCGTAGCGGGCGGGGTCGACGCATCCGATGCCCCAGTAGGTGAACGGCACGCCGAACGCCCCGGGGATCTCACTCATGTCCTCGCTCGCGGTCTGCAGGTCGATGGTGTGCGCGTCCTTTCCGAAGTGCGCGGCGAACGCCTCGGCGACCCTCCGGGTCGCCGCCTCGTCGTTGACGGTGGGCGGGAAGGAGGTGGTCCGCTCGATCTCGGGCTCCCCGGGCGAGCGGGACGCCGCGCACTCGGCACGGACGATCCGGGTGATCGCGTCCAGGACGTGGCGGCGCGTGGCGTCGTCGTAGGTGCGCACGTTGAGCTCGATGACGGCGCTGTCGGGAATGACGTTGGGGCCGGTGCCCGCGTGGATGCTGCCGACCGTGRCCACGGCCGGGGTCGTGGCGGCCAGTTCCCGGGAGACGACGGTCTGCAGGCGTACGACGATCATCGCGGCCAGCACGACGGGGTCCACCGCGGCCTGGGGCATGGAACCGTGCGCCCCCCGTCCGTGGACGGTGATGCGCAGGCTGTCGGCCGCCGACAGGAACGGCCCGGGGCGGGTGCCGACGTATCCGGCCGGATAGGGCAGCACGTGCTGGGCCAGCACCACGTCGGGCCGGGGCGACCTGGACGTCAGCCCGTCGGCGATCATGGCGTCGGCTCCGTCGCCGTTCTCCTCCGAGGGCTGGAAGAGCGCCACGAGGGTGCCCCGCCAGGTGTCGCGGCCCTCGGCCAGCAGCCGCGCGCAGCCGAGCAGGCAGGTCACGTGCATGTCGTGTCCGCAGGCGTGCATGACGGGCTGCTCGGTGCCGTCCGGGGCGGGCACGGTCGCGGTGGAGGCGTAGGGCAGGCCGGTCTGTTCCCGCACCGGGAGGGCGTCCATGTCGGCACGCGCCATGACGGTCGGGCCGTCCCCGTTCTCCAGGACCCCGATCACCCCGGTCCCGCCGACGCCGTCGGTGACCTCGTAGCCGAACGACCGCAGGGCCCCGGACACCTTCCCCGCGGTGCGGTGCTCCCGCAGTCCGAGTTCGGGGTGCCGGTGCAGGTCCTGGTAGACCTCCTCGAGGTGGGTGCGGATGCCGTCGAGGCCGGCCGGCGCGACGGGGGCGCGGTCACTCATGGGTGTCTCCTCGGCGCGGGTGGCACTGCTGTCACCGGTGGCCGCCCGGACCCCGGCCACCGCGAGGCGGGCGCGGTGCACGGTCGGCTCCGGGCCCACTCCGTGATCTCGTCATGCTCTCGGCATGTTCTAGTTTTCCCTCCACGAACGATTCGACCACACGGAGGCGGGCCGTGCCTCGGCCAGGCGTCCCGCCGCGGCACGTGCGGCTACGCGCCGCCGCGCAGGGTGCGGGAGAGGCCCAGGGCAGCCGTGCGCGCGGACCGCGGAGGCGAGTCGGGCGGGCCTGAAGCGCGCCACCGGAACCGCGCGCCGGACAGCGCGGCGACCGCCTCTCCCCCGGCGAAGACGGCCGCGGCAATGCAGTTCAGCGGCAGGAGGCGCCGACGTGAGAGGGCAACCGGAGCGCGCCGTGTCCGTGGACGCGTTCCACCCTGATGGGCCGGCACCACGGTTGCGAGTCGTTCCCGCTATGGACGCGGCCGACGACCTGGCACGGCCGCTGCAGGACCGCGAGGTCCGGGAGACGCTGAGCCTCGGGTACGCGGGCGTGCACTCCGGCTTCCTGCGCCACGCCGAGGCGGCGGCCGGAGGTTACGGGCTCGACACCCGCTCAATCCTGGTCGAGGTCGGCCGGCGTGGCATGATCGGCGGCCACGCGACGTTGAGCACGCACGCGACGTTGAGCACGGTGGTCACGTCCATGCCGTTGTCGGCGGCGTAGTGGTCGCGGCCGGCGTCGTCGTGAGGCCGATGGAGCCGGCGGGGACGGCGTCGGCGCCGGGCTCCGCCACCGGAGCCTCCGGCCGCACCCCGATACCGAGCTTCTCCAGGATCTTCTTCTCGATCTCGTTGGCGAGGTCGGGGTTGTCCTTGAGGAAGTTGCGGGCGTTCTCCTTGCCCTGGCCGAGCTGGTCGCCCTCGTAGGTGTACCAGGCACCGGCCTTGCGGACGAAGCCGTGCTCGATGCCCATGTCGATCAGGCCGCCCTCACGGCTGATGCCCTGGCCGTAGAGGATGTCGAACTCGGCCTGCTTGAAGGGCGGCGCGATCTTGTTCTTGACGACCTTGCAGCGGGTGCGGTTGCCGACCGCCTCGGTGCCGCTCTTGAGCGTCTCGATGCGGCGGATGTCGAGGCGCACCGAGGCGTAGAACTTCAGCGCCCGGCCACCGGTCGTGGTCTCCGGGGAGCCGAACATCACGCCGATCTTCTCGCGGAGCTGGTTGATGAAGATCATCGTGGTCCTCGACTGGCTGAGCGCACCGGCGATCTTCCGCAGCGCCTGGCTCATCAGCCGGGCCTGCAGACCCACGTGGGAGTCGCCCATCTCGCCCTCGATCTCCACACGCGGCACCAGCGCCGCGACGGAGTCGATCACGATGAGGTCGACAGCACCGGAGCGGACCAGCGTGTCGGCGATCTCCAGCGCCTGCTCACCGTTGTCCGGCTGGGACAGGATCAGGTGGTCGATGTCGACGCCGAGCCTTTTCGCGTATTCGATGTCGAGGCCGTACTCGGCGTCGATGAACACCGCGGTCCCGCCGGCCCGCTGCACGTTGGCTATGGCGTGCAGCGCGATGGTGGTTTTCCCGCTCATCTCCGGGCCGTAGATTTCCACGACCCGCCCGCGCGGCAGGCCACCCACGCCGAGAGCCACGTCTAGGGCGAGGGAGCTGGTCGGGATGACCTCGATGGGAGCCCAGGGATCGTCGCCGAGGCGCATGACCGAGCCCTGGCCGAACCGCTTCTCGATCTGGGCGAGGGCGATCTCGAGCGCCTGCTCGCGGTCCTGTTCTTTCATGGTCGCCACCCTGGGAGTCCTGTGCGCCCCCCTGCACACATATCGGATACTTGTTCGTTCACAGCAGCTCTCGGTCCACTCCTTCAAGGCCCCGTCCGGCACCGACGATCCGTCCCCGCATCACCGGGGAGGGCGGGACGGCAGCGATCCGCAAGGTCCCGCTGCCGACCGTCTCGCTCCCGTTGTCCGGCCAGACTTCGGAGGCGGTCCCCCGGTATTCGGGATGGCAGTCGGTGCAGGTCAGGCCAATGGCGGCGGCCGGGGTCCAGCTCTCGAGCCGTGCCTGGCCGCTTGACGGGAGGTCCTTCATGACGATCACCCGGCGGTGCTTCACCCGGATCAGAAAGGGAACGTGGGGCTGTTGTGCTCGCGGGAGGCGCTTTTGTCCCCGTCGGGAACCCCCGGCCCGTCGTTCGGCGCGGGCGGGGCGGTGTCGAAGAGGGTGCCGCCGGGCGCGCCCGCGCGCGGAATCCTGCTGACCGTCGCGGCGGCGTAGCGCAGGGAGGGGCCGATCTCCAAGGCCTCCAGTTCGATGACGGTCCGCTTCTCGCCTTCCCTGGTCTCGTACGTCCGCTGGTGCAGGCGCCCCTGGACGATGACGCGGGTGCCGCGCGCCAGGGACTGGGCGACGTGTTCCGCCGTCTGCCGCCAGGCCGAGCAGCGCAGGAACAGCGTGTCGGCGTCCTTCCACTCGTTGCTCTGCCGGTCGAAGGTGCGGGGCGTGGAGGCGACGGTGAAGTGTGTGACCGCGTCGCCGGACGGGGTGGTGCGGATTTCGGGGTCGTCGGTCAGGTTGCCGACGACGGTGACGACGGTCTCGCCGACCATGAGAGGTACTCCTAACGCACGAACGGACGGGGGAAGTTGGCTGTCCGACGACAACGCCGGCGTTCCGGGGTGTCCTCGGGCTCACTGCCCGGCCCCTTTTCGCCTTGTTCTCCACCTTGTTCTTCTCGTTCTCCTCGTTCCCCTCGTTCGACAGACCCCGCCGCGATGAGTCTCGAAGCGTGGGCCGGGGCGTTCTGCATCGGGATGCCGAGCCGGGGGACGGTGCAGGGACGGCCGGCGGCAGCCCCGCACCAGGGGCAGGGCACGCGGAGGGCGTGGACGCGGAGGTCGCTTTTCGAGCGGCCGACGGGGGCGGGCGGTGGCTGGGCCGGGACGGCGGGTGTCCGCTTGACGCGCTGTCCCGAGGCGATCGCGGTCACGATCGCGAGGAGTTCCGTGCGATAGCGGTGCGGGTCGTCCGGGTCGGTTTCCGGGAGTGGCAGTGGGTCGCGGGCGAGCCGCTCCTCCCGGATCGTGTGCACCTCGGCGCGGATGTCGGCGGCGTCGATGTGGGACTGCCTGCGGCCCAGCCGGATCACGGCCTCCCGCGTGTCGGCGATGTCCAGGTCGACGAGCAGGAGGTGCCAGGCGTCCGTCGCGGTCTCCTCCAGATGCATCGACGGGCACATCGCCGCGACCAGGCCGGCGAGCTCTGCGGTCTCGGTCGGCGTCATCCGTTCCTCCTTTCCGCGGGGGTGCGTCCCGGGTGAATCCGGTGCCCCGCTTCCCGCCCCGTCCGCCGACTGCCGGTACAGGTACAGGACTGTCCCGCAGGCGCAGCGCAGCCGCCCGTCGCTCCCGAGACTCCAGCGGCCGCAGCCGAGGTGACCGGCTTGTGAGATCAGGAACCACAGAGTGGCGGGCAGATCCCTGTCGGAGCGCGCCGTGGCGGTGGTCATCACGTCTCGCCACCGCCGAGGGCGAGCAGCCGGCGCAGGTCGATCTCGCCGGTGTGCCAGGCCCGGGCGACCCGTTCCGCTCCGCCGGGCACGGGCCGCAGGCTGAACGAACGCGGTTCGGAGGCCGGCGCCACCGCCAGTCCCGGGATCACCTCGCCGGTGTGCGGGTCGGCGACCGGGTCGAAGCAGGCGAGCCGACCGAAGAACTCCCGCTTCCAGGCGGGGCGCACCCGGACCAGGGTCTCCACCTCTCCGGGGTGGTTCGCGGCCACCCAGGCGGTGAAGGCTTCCTCGTCGGCGACCACGACCGCCGGCTGGGGGTCGATGAGCGTGAGGGTGGCGATCGGGATGTCGTCCGGCAGAGTCACCCGCATCGACTTGAGGGCGAGCTCGGCACGAGCCGCACGCAGCCCGTCGAGGACCGCGCGGCGCTCGGCCCGGTACTCGGCCTCCACCGCGTCGCGCAGCACCCTGAGCACGACGACCCGGGTGGCGCGGTCCCGGAGGTTCACGCTGCCTCACCCTTCCGCTCGGTCTGCTCGGTCTGCTCGGTCTGCTCGGTCCTCTTTCCGGCCTCTTTCCTCGCTTCGGTGCCGCGGCGCACGATGAGCTCGCCCAGCGTGGTCGAACCCCCGGCGGGATCCAGGACGGCGGCGGCGAGCAGGTTGTGCCGGCGCGCCTCCTCGTAGAGGCCGCGGAGTTCCTCGTAGGTGGTGTGCGGGGCGGTGGCGGTCGTGAGGTAGTCGGACGCGCTCGGGGTGGGCTTGCCGGCGTTGAGCCAATCCAGGACGGCCTCGGCGAACGCCGCATCCGGCTTGCGGACGACGAGCCCGGCGAGCGGCTTCGCCCGGGACTTGGAGATCACCAGGGTGTTCTCGTGGTCGAGGTCGCCGACGATGTCGAACTCGTACTCGATGCCCTCTCGCTGCTCGGGCTTGAGCCCGACCTTGCGCGGCACCTTGCGCCCGCGCTCGTCCGCCTCCACGACGTACTCGGTCTTGGTACGCATGGTGGCGATGAGATGGCCGGGGTAGGCGAGCAGGGCGTCGATCATCGCCCGCTCCAGGGGGCGGGCCTCCCTCCAGCCGGCGAAGGTGTTGCCTCCCGCGACGCGCTTCGCGGCGTTGTCGACCTGCTCCAGCATCCCGCCCGAGCCGGACCAGAAGTGCGTGAGCGAGTCGACGATCACGACGTCGTAGCCCTCGTGGGCGGCCACCGCGAGCGCCTCGACGAGCGCGGGGGGCTCGAACGTCGCGAGCGGGAGGGTGTCGAAAGCGAACTCATCGGCGTACTTGGAAGCGCTGCCGTGCTCGGTGTCGATCAGGGCGATCCGGTCGCCGATCCCGGTGCCGATGACGAGCGCGCTGTAGGTCTTGCCCGACCCGGTGGGCCCGGTGAGCGCGATGCGGGCCTTGGCCTGCTCCTTGGTTGCGGGGGTGAAGGTGAAGCTGTTCACGCCGTTCTCCTCTGGCGCATCCGACGGCGGTTCGGGGTGGGCTTGGGGAGGGACTGGACACGGTCCTCATCCGGCAAGACGTACACCCGCACGGCCGATGCCTCAGTTCGAATACCTGTTCGAAACCGATTGGAATCCCACGCTAGGCACGACCGGAGGGGAAAATCAACACTTCATCCACAAAAAATAGCCAAGAGACCATATGGCCGTTCCGAGTCCCGGAATGAGTGCGCCTGCGTCAGCGACACGGCGGCACGAGGCCGAAGTGCTCCCACGCGGCGGGCGTGGCGATCCGGCCGCGCGGGGTACGGGCGAGCAGGCCCTCCCTCACCAGGAACGGCTCGGCCACCTCCGCGACGGTCTCACGTTCCTCGCCCACCGCGACGGCGAGCGTGGACAGGCCGACCGGGCCGCCGCCGAACAGCCTGAGCAGCGCGCCGAGCACCGCGCGGTCGAGCCGGTCCAGGCCGCGGCCGTCGACCTCGTAGACCGCCAGGGCCGCCGTGGCGATCTCCCGGGTGATCCTCCCGTCGGCCCTGACCTGGGCGTAGTCGCGGACCCGGCGCAGCAGGCGGTTGGCGATGCGGGGCGTGCCGCGCGAGCGGCCGGCGATCTCGGCGGCGCCGTCGGCCTCTATCCCGACCTCCAAAAGGCCCGCCGAGCGGTGCACGACCCGCTCCAGCTCGGTGGGCTCGTAGAACTCCATGTGCGCGGTGAAGCCGAAGCGGTCGCGCAGCGGGGGCGGCAGCAGGCCCGCCCGSRYGGTGGCGCCGACCAGGGTGAACGGGGGCAGCTCGAGGGGGATGGCGGTCGCGCCSRGGCCCTTGCCGACGATGACGTCGACGCGGAAGTCCTCCATCGCCATGTACAGCATCTCCTCGGCGGGCCGGGACATCCGGTGGATCTCGTCGAGGAACAGCACCTCGCCCTCCTGGAGGGAGGACAGGACCGCCGCCAGGTCGCCGGCGTGCTGGATGGCGGGCCCGGAGGTGATCCGGATGGGGGCCTCCATCTCCGCCGCGATGATCATCGAGAGGGTGGTCTTGCCCAGGCCGGGGGCCCCGGACAGCAGCACGTGGTCGGCGGTGGCGCCCCGCGCGCGGGCGGCGCGCAGCACCAGGTCGAGCTGCTCGCGGACCTTCTCCTGGCCGATGAACTCGTCCAGGTCCTTGGGCCGCAGGGCGGCCTCGACGGCCTGGTCCTCCCCGTCGGCGACAGATCCCACCAGCCGCTCCGCGGCGGCGGGGCTGACGAGCCGCCCGATGAGGGCTGCGGTTTCGGCTTCGTCCCGGGTCATGCGGTCCACTCCTCTCAACGGGCGCGGTTCAGGGTGCGCAGGGCGGCGCGCAGCAGCTGCGACACCTTCGGGGCGGCGCCGTCGGCCGCGGCGGCCTCGGCGGCGGGGGTGACGGCCGCGATCGCCCCCTCGGCCTCGTGCGCGGAGTACCCGAGGCCGACGAGCGCCGCGCGCAGTTGTTCGCTCCAGGGCGCGGGAGCGGCGGCACCGGCCGGGTGGCCGGTCTCGGCGGCTCCGGTCGGCTCGCCGAGCCGGCCGGCGAGCTCCAGGAACAGCTTCTGGGCGCCCTTCTTGCCGATGCCGGGCACGGCGGTGAGCGCCTTCTCGTCGCCCTGGGCGACCGCGCGCCGCAGCGCGTCCGGGGTGTGCACGGCGAGCATGGCCTGGGCCAGGCGCGGCCCGACGCCGCTGGCGGTCTGCAGCAGCTCGAAGACCTGCCGCTCGTCGTCGTCCGCGAAGCCGTAGAGGGTGAGCGAGTCCTCGCGCACGACCAGGGAGACGGCGAGCCTGGCGTGCGCGCCGACGCGCAGCGCGGACAGCGTGTTGGGCGTGCACTGGACGGCCATGCCGACGCCGCCGACCTCGACGACCGCGGCGTCGGGGGCGAGCGCGGCGACCGGGCCGCTGACGAAGGCGAGCATCAGATCGTGTCCTTCCGAAGTCGTGCGAGTGCCGGAACGGGGCGGGCGGCGGCGTGCGCCCGCTGCGGGCGGTTCAGCGCCGGGGCGCGGCAGATGTGGCAGATGGCGAGAGCCAGGGCGTCGGCCGCCTCGACCGGCTCGGGCGGGGCGTCGAGCCACAGCAGCCGGGTGACCATGGCGCCGACCCGGGTCTCGCCGGCGTCTCCGCTGCCGGTGGCCGCCTTCACCTCGCTGGGGGTGTGCCAGGTGACGGGCAGGCCGCGCCGGGCCACGCACAGGATCGCGACCGCGCTCGCCTGCGCGGTGCCCCTCACGGTGCGCACGTCGTTCCGGCTGAACACCCGCTCCACAGCGACGGCTCCGGGCCGGTACTCGTCCAGCCACCGCTCGATGCCGTGCTCGATGAGGAGGAGGCGGTGGCCGAGGTCCGTGTCCGCCGGGGTGCGGAGGACGCCGGCGGCCGTCACCATGAGCGGCCGTCCGGGGGTGCCGTCGACCACCCCGAGGCCGCACCGGGTCAGTCCGGGGTCCACGCCGAGCACCCGCACGGCGCCCTCCCCGACGGGTGGAGTCTTCATGATCGAGCCAAGCCTGTGCCATTGGGTCGTGTTGGCGCTGGTCGAGCGGCGAGCCCGTCCCGCGGATGCGGGACGGACCCTCCGGGCGCATCACGCGACGCAGACGGAGCGCCTGCGAAGCCCGATGCGGACATGGGGAGATCTTCCGTGGGCTCCGGCCGGCGAAATGCGAATTTCTGCATATGTCCGGCCAAGCTTGGACTTCATAATAACTCGAACAGGTGTACGAAGAAAGGTCGTGACGGTCACAAGCCGCTGCAGTGGAGAGGCCATGGCCGCCAAGAGCCGTACGACCGTGCATCGCCCGCCCTACCGCTGCACCGGGTGCGGCCGGTGCCCCGAACCCACCGGACCCGCCGGACCGGCCGCCTCGGAACCGCTCCGGTGGACTCGAGAAGGACCCGGCGTAGGGTCGGAATATGCCTCCGTCCGAGAGTTCCGCCGCATCGGACGCGGCCCCGCCCCCGGCCTCTCGCCCCGCCCCGAGGAGGCCGTCGTCGCTGTCGCCGTCGCGTGCGGACGACTTCATGACCTGCCCGCTGCGCTACCGGCTGCGGGTGATCGACAAGCTGCCGGAGCCACCGAGCGAGGCGGCGGCCCGGGGCGCCGTGGTGCACGCGGTACTGGAGCGGCTCTTCGACGTGCCGGCCGGGCAGCGCACTCCGGACCGTGCCCGCGCGTTGCTGCGCCCGGAGTGGGAACGTCTGCTGGGCAGGCGGCCCGAGCTGGCCGGCCTCTTCCCCGAGGACGCGGACGGCGCGTCGCTGGCCGCCTGGCTGGCCGAGGCGGAACAGCTGCTCGACCAGTACTTCCGGATGGAGGACCCGAACCGGTTGGAGCCCGCCGGGCGCGAGCTGCACGTGGAGACGGTGCTCGAGTCGGGTCTCAAGCTGCGCGGGATCATCGACCGGGTGGACATCGCCCCGACCGGCGAGGTCCGCGTGGTGGACTACAAGACCGGCAGGGCGCCCCCGCCGGACTTCGAGTACCGGGCCATGTTCCAGATGAAGTTCTACGCCCTGGTGCTGTGGAGGAGGCGCGGGGTGGTCCCGCGCCGCCTCCAACTGGTCTACCTGGGCAGCGGCGACGTGGTGACGTATGACCCGGACGAGGCGGACCTGCGGGCGGTGGAGCGGAAGCTGCGGGCGCTGTGGGCGGCGATCCAGCGTGCGGTGGCGACGGGCGAGTGGCAACCCAGCCCGAGCCGACTCTGTGACTGGTGCGGCTATCAGGCCTTCTGTCCCGCGTTCGGCGGCACCCCGCCGCCCTACCCCCTGGCCTGACGCCCGCGGGCCGTTCGGCGTCGGCGTCTGTGTCGATGCGGTACGGGAGGTGAGGGCACCGATCCATGCGGTGCGCCTGGCGGCGGCTCGCACGGGCTGCCCCCGGCGTACCGTCGACGATCAACGGGGAGAGCGTGCGCCGGATCGACGTACCCGGGCGTCGGACGGTCGAACCGTCCGGTCACACGAGTACCTGGTCGACGAAGCACCAGCGCCAGTTCTCTCCGGGCTCATGGGTCCGTATCACGGGGTGGCCTGTTTCCCGGTGGTGCCCCGTCGCGTGCCGTCCCAGCGACGAGTCGCAGCAGCCGACGTGGCCGCAGCTGAGACACAGGCGCAACTGCACCGGATCCGTGCCGTCCCGCAGACACTCCGGACACGTCTCGGTGAGTGGTGCGGGTTCCGGGAGCGGCAGCGCGTCGGCGTGCGTGCACTGTTTCATGATGGCCAGATTACGACTGTTGCACGGATCACAGCACGGAGATTCGGGGTGGGCACGACATGGACGTGATGTCGCTGCTGTTGCTGGTGGCGGGCAGTGCCGCGGTCTCCGCCGCCGCCAGACGTACTCCGGTGCCGGCCCCGCTGCTGGTGGTCGCCGCCGGTCTCGCGGTCAGCTACGTGCCCGGTGTGCCCGTCTACACGCTCGACCCGCACATCGTCCTTCCGCTCATCCTGCCCCCGCTGCTGTACACGGCTGCCATCGACAGTTCCTACCTCGGTCTGCGGGCGCAGCTGCGGCCGATCGCGCTGCTGTCGGTGGGGTACGTACTGTTCGCGACCTTCGTCGTCGGCTGGGCCCTGTACCTGCTCGTACCGGGACTGTCGCTCACCGCGGCTCTGGTGTTCGGTGCCGTGGTGGCCCCGCCGGACGCGGTCGCGGCGACGGCGGTGGCGCGCCGGGTCGGACTGCCGTCCCGGATCACCACGATCCTCCAGGGCGAGTCCCTGCTGAACGACGCCACCGCGATCACCGCGTTCCGGGTGGCCTTGGCGGCGGCCGTCGGCGAGGGCGCGACCTGGGCCGGGGGGATCGGCGAGTTCCTGCTCGCGGCGTTCGGCGGCCTCGTGTTCGGTCTGGTGCTGATGATTCCGCTGCACTGGCTGCGCACCCATGTGAAGGAGGCGTTGCTGCAGAACACGCTCTCCCTGCTGATCCCGTTCGTCGCCTACGCCGCCGCCGAGCAGGTGCACGCCTCCGGGGTCATCGCGGTCGTGGTCGTCGCGCTCTGTCTGGGACACCGCGCGTGGGAGGTCGATTTCGCCACCCGGCTCCAGGAGGGGGCGGTGTGGAAGATGGTCGCGTTCGTCCTGGAGGCCGCGGTGTTCGCGCTCATCGGACTGCAACTGCCGATCGTCCTCAGGGGGCTCGGGGAGTACGCGGGCGCCGAGGCCGTCTGGTACGCGCTGGCCGTCTTCGCGGTGGTCGTCGTCGCGCGGTTCGTGTGGGTGTACCCGGGCGCCCTTCTGCCCCCGCTGCTGTCGGCCCGGATCCGGGAACGCGAAGGGAGCCCCGGCTGGAAGCCTCCGTTCGTCATCGCATGGGCCGGCATGCGCGGCGTGGTCTCGCTGGCCATCGCCTTCTCGATCCCGCTCAGCGCCGGCGGCACCGACTTCCCGCAGCGCAACCTGCTGCTCTTCCTGACCTTCACCACGGTCATCGGCACGCTGGTGGTGCAGGGTCTGACGCTGCCCCCGCTGATCCGTCTGCTGAAGATCCCCGGGCGCGACATCCAGGCCGAGACCCTCGCGGAGGCCAACGCCCAGGCGCAGGCCTCGCGGGCCGCCGAGCAGCGGCTGGAAGAGCTCCTGTCAGACGAGCGCAACGCCCTTCCGGCCCCGCTCGCCGACCGTCTGCGCACCGTCCTGGAGCGCCGCCGCAACGCCGTCTGGGAACGTCTGGGCCAGGCCAACCCGGTCACCGGGGAGTCCGTGGACGACACCTACCGGCGGCTGTCGCGGGAGATGATCAGCGCGGAGCGTGACGTGTTCGTCAGACTCCGCGACGCCCGCTACCTCGACGACGAGATGCTGCGCACCCTGCTGCGGCGGCTGGACCTGGAGGAGGCGGCGGCGTATCGGGAGACGGCATAGAACGGCTTCTCGTGCTCGCGGGAAGGGGCGGCCCTGTGACGACCCCCGTGACCACGCTCCCGTGCGGGAACGCGGTCTCCTCGGCCAGGGAGACAAACAGGACGTTGTCGACCTGGGCAGTCCAGGCGCACTCGGTCGAGCACGACGGGGATCTCGGCCCCAAGCCTGAGCGGCTCGTCACCGTCCCGGCGATGTCGCCGTGCGGCGGGCGGATGGCGTCCGCGGGCACCGGCGCTGTCCGGCCGGGGGGAACCAGCCTGGCAGAAGATCTCCGCGGACGTCGGCGCCAAGGGCCACCGCTACTACGACTGGGCCCTGCTCGACCTGGCGCCCGACGGCCGGCCAGGGCAGCGTTCCCTGCTCATCCGCCGCAGCCGACACACCGGTGAACTCGCCTTCCACCACTGCTGCATGCCGACGCCGGTGCCCCTGCACGAGCTGGTCCGGGTGGCCGGACGCCGCTGGAGCGTGGAGGAGTCCTTCCAGACCAGCAAGGCCCTGGCCGGACTGGACGAACACCAGGTCCGCCTCTGGCACTCCTGGAAGCGCTGGGTCACCCTCGCCATGCCGGCCCACGCCTTCCTCACCGTCACCGCGGCCCGCGAACGCATTCAACACGTCACCCCCCGACGAGTTGACCCCGATCACCTGCCACGACATCCAGCGCCTGTTCACCACGCAAATCCGACAACCGGACCCTGACCTGGGCCGATGTCTCCGCTGGACCCTTCGGCGGCGTCGTCACCGAGCCCGCGCACGAACCAGCCACCACCGGCGCCAGGCAACCCGACGAGCATGAAGATCGCGATCCATGGGCGGAGCATCAAGGCCCCGCAGGCCTTCGGGAGCGCTCCACGTCGTCCCGCGAACCCCTCCTTCCCGGGGCCGCAAAAATCCTTGGACGGACCCGCGGAAGAGCACATACGGTGTGGCTCCACGCCCTGAGACGGACGGAAGGAGGCGAGTGCCGTGCGGTTCACACCTTTCCAGCGCTCCCCCTTTCCACTGTCCCGGCGTGGTTCACGAGTTCTGACCGGGAGCGCGCCGAGCAGCCTGTATCCCGGAGGAATCCATGACCGATCCGGTCATCCGCGCGCTCACCGCGAGCGACACCCGTCTCTTCGACGCTCTCCCCGACCCCCTGGGCGCCCGGGACGGCCACCGGCGCACCCRRTTCCGCCCCGACTGGAAGCGCGTCGCCCTGCGCGACGGCGAGGTCGTCGCACGCGGCGCGTGGTGGGGCGGCCCCGACGACCCGGAGCCCCTCAACATCAACTGGTTCGACGTGGCCGAGGGCGAGGAGGAGGCGGGGGCCGAACTC
>NZ_QFRK01000006.1 GCF_003143855.1 Streptomyces sp. NWU339 | reverse complement strand
CCAGGGCACGGACCGGCACCATCCGCCGCCACCTGATCAACATCCCCGCCCGGATCGCCACCGGCGCCCGCCGCCTCACCCTCCACCTGTCCCAACACTGGCCCTGGGAAGCCGACTTCGTCGACCTGTGGACGACGACCGGACAGCGCATGGTCACGTGAACCACACGCTCGACCTGACCGCCCACGACCCGAAAGAACCTTGGAGACCCCGCACCGGTCGGCCACCCGGCGATCACCGCTGCCTGCGTCCCGAAGAAACACCCGGAACCCGCCCGACGCCCGTGAGCAGAATTCACGCGGTGGATCGAGGTTCAGCGCTTGCTGCAACTGCGCCTCGGCTTCGGCAAGGCTTCCCTGTTGCAGCAGGAGCGTGCCCAGCGATGCTCGGACACTGGCGACGTTGCGGTGGGAGCTGCCAAGCACGGTCTCCTGGAGGGCCAGGACATTGCGCACCTCGGATATGGCTTCGTCCGTTCGCCCGACGCGTCCCAAGGCCATGGCCCACTCGTAGTGGGCGTTGAGCGTGATTGGGTGATGTTCGCCGTGGCGCGCAGTCGCCGAATCCAAGATCGACCTGTACTCCGATTCCGCCTCGGTCAGTTCGCCTAGAGAGCGGAGTGCCGCAGCACGGCTGTTACGACCTGCCAACACGTTGGGGTGGTCGTCGACGAGCTGCCTTTTCTGCGCGTCGGTCAGCTCCGCGAAGACCGCCGCAGCGCTCTTCGCGTCGAGCTCCCCTTGTTGTGTGAGCAGTATGGCCATGCTGTGACGCGCGTCGAGCGTCTCGGGATGATCGGGTCCCAGGATGCGTGTCCGAGCGTCCAGCACGGCCCGAATCTCGGCCTCCGCTGCGGTGAACTCCTGTCGCAGGACGAGGGTGATGGCCAGGTTCGCACGAGTGATCAGCGTGGATGGGTGCTCAGCTCCGAGAACCTCTTCTTCCAGTTCGAGAACCTGGCGGAAGACCTCCTCGGCACGCTGGTTCTCCCCCTGATCGCGCAGAGAGATCGCGAATTCGTGCTGGGCTTCAAGGACATCGGGGTGCTCTTCTCCCAGCTCGGCTCGCAGTCCTTCCAGCACCAGTCTTCCCTCGTCCGCAGCTTCACCGAGGCGGCCCATGCCTCTGATGCAGATGGCACGACCGTGCCGCGAGCGCAACGTGGTGGCGGCATCGGCGCCGAACAGTCGGGTCTCATGACGGATCACCTCGTCGTACTCGCGCTCCGCCTCCTCTAGCTTTCCTCGCTGACATGCCACTCTCGCCCGCTGGTAGCGCACGGTCAGGGTGGTGGAGTCTGCCTCCCCGAACTGCCTGACGCACTCCTCCGTAATGCGGTCAAGTTCGGACTCTGCCGCCGTCAGATCGCCCATCTCCTCGACTGCAATGGCCCGGTGCCTGCGGATATTCACCCTGACCCAGGGAGCGGCTTCTGTAGAATCAGCACGCTCCAACGCTTCGTCCGCCAGTTCGCAGGCCGCCGCGTACTCGCCTCGGAAGTGCAGGTAGGAAACAGCGACCCCGGCACCGATCAGCAGGCCGTTGAGACGGTCATCGGCCGTGGTGCCCCATTGAGGCAATCGTCGCAGCATCACCTGCCAGTGCGGGATGAGCCCCTGCCAAGCCGGCCAGGAACTCGGATCCCGCGGATTCTCCATGTAGGGAGTGGCTGTCACCAGCAGATCGGCGGCCGAATCCCATACCTTTCGGTAGGCCCCGGGCTCCGTGAGGAGTGGGGCGACCGACACCTCGGCCACGAGCCGGTGGATCTGGTAGACGGGTTCGGTCGAACCTGTGTTGACCCCGATGAGGCCGAACCTGCGAAGACCGCCCATGGCAGTTCTGATTGCCCGGGGCGGAAGTCTCGCGGGCCACATCGGCAGAGTGGCAATGGCGGAAAGGTTGAGCAGAGCGTTCGGCAGGGAGGCGGTCGGGGCGAAGCAGGACAGCAACTGCAGCAAGCTGCGGGCATGCTCTGTGCCCTGCCGTTCGAGGAGGGACAGGGACAGCTCCCACGTACCGGCAATGGTCCGGCGGGCCCGGTCTTCCTCGTTGCGTAGATCCCCGTGCACGCCCTCGGTCGCGTCGTCAAGGAACAGCGGGGAGCCGTCGAGCACGTCGGAGTATCCGGCGAAGGTCTGTGCTTCGGCCAGTGGATCGCCGTGTGCCATGGCCAGGTATGTGCCCGCCAAGTGCAGTGCAAGGGGCAGGGAGCCCAGCCGGTCGGCCAGAGCCCTGGCGGAGGCCGCGTCCCCTGCCTCACGAGCCAGTTCTTGGAGGACCTGGCCTGCGAATTCGAGTTCCAGGACCTCAAGTCGGTGGAAGCGTGCGATTCGGTCGCCCCAGGATCGCTTGTTGCCGTCGCGCGTGGTGACGAGGACGCCACGTGACATGCCGATCGGGGGCCTGACCCAGCCCGTGGCGTCGGCAAGCGCGGCGCCTGGGCAGGACAGTACGTTGAGATCGTCGGCATCGTCGAAGACAAGCAGCCAGGGGCGGTCCAGGTTCGCCAGATGGCGCCACACCAGATCGGCTGCAGGCCGTCCGCCCTTCTCCCAGGCATGGGCGACGTGCTCGGCCGGGGCTCCGGCGCGGAGAGCCGCCTGCTGCATCCCGTCGGCCACGGCAGCTGCGGATCCGGCCTGGATCCAGAAGACCTCGGCTCCGGCCTTCTTGGCACGCTCGGCTGCGCTCAGGGCGACCGTTGTCTTCCCCACCCCGCCCATCCCGGACAGGACTTGGATACGCGGACCTTCCACGGTCTGTGTGAGGGCCGTCAGGATGCTGTCACGCCCCAGCACGGCCTGCGGAAGCCTGCCGTAGGGAGCCTCTACCGAGCCGAGTGCGAGCAACTCCTGTAAGGATGGGGTGGGGGAGCTGAGGCCCGTGACGTTAACGGTGACCGAATCGTGGAAATGCGCCGCCGGAGCGTTGAGACCCGTGGAGCCTAGGACGCTGTTAGCTGTCGTGTCCCGAGCGGGTTCGGGGCTCGTCGTC
This sequence comes from Streptomyces sp. NWU339, assembly GCF_003143855.1. GTDB lineage: Bacteria > Actinomycetota > Actinomycetes > Streptomycetales > Streptomycetaceae > Streptomyces. Next base: position 265,881 of record NZ_QFRK01000006.1, on the reverse strand, counting down.
ATCGTGCTTGCTCGGACTGACCGAATGACATGTGCACCTCACCGTTGAAGGTTCCCCCAGGCGCATTGAGCCCCTGGGATCCGTGCACGGTGTTGGTAGTGGAGCCAACGGGCTTAGCGAGGAGTGACAACCACTCCTCCATCTCACGACGGAACTCAGGGTCGGCCGCGGCCTCACGACGTAGGGCCTCACCAAGTAGAGCGACGGCAGCTGGATCGTTGCTATTTCGCGCGTCTAGGACGGCGACAGCCTGGTCATTGCGCGAGAAGCGGCTCCGGAGACGCTGCCAGAGATCCGTTACGACTGCCTCGCTCAGGCTTCCGCTGGCACCACCCAGCGCCGCAAGTGCCAGCTCGGCCAACGCTAAGTCCATCTGAACCCCCAGGATGTCGATCACCTAATTGCGCTAGGCGCCATTTTAGTGATGAGAAGCCACTTGAGGCTGGTCTTGGCTAAACGGTCGGCCCACGTGCTTCAGCGACTGGTGCGCGTGATCTCGATGGCGGGGGCGCCGAGGGCTTCCTTTACCGCCGTTGGAAGACCGAGTGGAACGGCGCTCGCGGGGCACTTCAGGCGGCCGAGAACGAGGCTGTCGAGCGGGAAGGCCGCAAGCCCGTCGAGCTGCCGCACATGGTGACTCACGACCTGCGGCACTTTTACGCCTCCGCGCTGATTGCCGGCGGCGCGAGCGTCAAGCAGGTTCAGCTCGTCCTCGGGCACGCGTCCGCCGTCATCACGCTGCGGATCTACGCGCACCTGTGGCCGGGCGAAGAGGACCGCACCCGGACCGTCATGGACGCCGTGCTCGGCGGCCTGCGGACCGGGTGCGGACTCGGAGACACTGCAACCAAGAAAATCGCAGGTCAGAGGGCATGATCGAAGATCAAGCCTTCTTCGTCTCCCAGAAGATCTTGTCGATCTGGGCGATGTAGTCCAGAGCCTTCTGGCCGGTGGCCGGGTCGGTCGAGCCCTTGGCGGCCGACAGGGCCTTCAGGGTGTCGTTGACCAGCTGGTGCAGCTCCGGGTACTTCTCGAAGTGCGGGGGCTTGAAGTAGTCGCTCCACAGCACGGAGACGTGGTGCTTCGCCAGCTCGGCGCGCTGCTCCTTGATGACGGTGGCGCGGGCCTGGAAGTGCGGGTCGTCGTTGTCGGCCATCTTTTCCTGGACGGCCTTCACCGACTCCGCCTCGATACGGGCCTGGGCGGGGTCGTACACGCCGCAGGGCAGGTCGCAGTGGGCGCTGACCTTGACCTTGGGGGCAAACAGGCGGGAAAGCATGGAGCAATCCTTCCTCGTGATCGTCTTCTCACAGGGGACATTACTCCGTGGAGGAGTGGATTTGGCGAGTGCCCCCGGGGGCCTAGGACAAAAGTCGGGGGACAGACTGAGACTGGTGGAGGAAGAACCGGGGAGGTGCCGGGTGATGCCGGAGCTGTCGCAGGATGCCGAGCGGGTGGGGGCGCCGCTGCCCTTCGGGGTGGCCGAGGTGACGGGGCCGTCCATGGTGCCCACGCTGTACCACGGGGACCGGCTCCTGGTGCATTACGGGGCCCGGGTCAAGCCGGGCGACGTGGTGGTGCTGCGGCACCCGTTCCAGCAGGATCTGCTCGTGGTGAAGCGGGCCGCCGAACGGCGCGAGGGCGGCTGGTGGGTGCTGGGGGACAACACGTACGCCGGTGGTGACAGCACCGACTACGGGGTGGTGCCCGACGACCTGGTGCTCGGCCGGGTCCGTCTGCGCTACCGGCCGCGCAAACCGGGTCGACGGTCGCCGCTGGCGCTGGTGGGCTGGGCGCTGTCGGCGGTGCGGCCGGTCTTCTCCCCCCGCTCGGCCTCCAGGCGTTTGCGGGCGCGGTAGGCGGCCACGTTGGCCCGGGTGGCGCAGCGGTCGGAACAGTAGCGCCGGGAGCGGTTGGTCGAGGTGTCCAGGTAGGCGTTGCGGCAGGGCGGGGCCTCGCACAGACCGAGGCGGTCCACGCCGTACTCGGTGAGGTGGAAGGCGAGGCCCATCGCGGCGATGGCCGCGTAGCCGGCGGTCGCGTTGGACGGATGGTCGGCCAGGTGCATGTGCCACAGCGGTCGGCCGTCGTCGTCACGGAAGTCGTGCCCGGAGATCTGCGGGCTCACCGGGAACTCCAGCAGCAGCGAGTTCAGCAGGTCGACGGAGAGCGTCTCGTCGCCGCCGTCCGCCGCCTCGAAGACCGCACGCAGCCGGGCCCGGACCGAGCGGAACCGGGTCACGTCCGCATCGGTCGCGCGCCGCGCCGCGGACTGGTTGGCGCCGAACAGGGCGCGCACGGCCTCCACCGAGGTCAGGGTGTCCTTGCCCCGGGCCGGTTCCTCGGTGTTGACGAGGCGCACGGCGTAATCCGAGTAATAGGCCAGTTCCACTTGTAGTCCTTACGTGGTGGCTTTATGGTCGTGTCAGCGGTTGAGTAACAGGCGATCGCGCTTACAGGGTATTACGCGACGTGGGTGAAGGAGCGGGTTCATGACGGACGCGGACACCGGGACCACCACCACCGACTGGCCTGCCTGGCAGGAGAGCTGGGACCGGCAGCAGGAGTGGTACATGCCCGACCGCGAGGAGCGACTGCGGGTCATGCTCGACATGGTGGAGGCCGTCGTCGGCGCCTCCCCGCGCGTGCTGGACCTCGGGTGCGGCACGGGAACCATCACGGCCCGCCTGCTCGCCCGGTTCCCGGACGCCACCAGCACCGGCGTCGACCTGGACCCGGCGCTGCTCACCATCGCCGAGGGCACCTTCGCGGGCGATCCGCGGGCCACCTTCGTGACGGCCGACCTGAAGGACCCCGACTGGCCGGCGGGGCTCCCCCACGACTCCTACGACGCCGTGCTGACCGCGACCGCCCTCCACTGGCTGCACAACGAACCCCTCGCTGATCTCTACGGACAGGTCGCCGGCCTCGTCCGTGACGGCGGTGTCTTCATGAACGCGGACCACATGATCGACGAGACGACCCCCGGGATCAACGCGGCCGAGCGCGCCCTGCGCCACGCGCGCATGAATCAGGCCAAACGGGACGGCGCCCTCGACTGGGCCGAATGGTGGCAGCTCGCCGCCGAGGACCCCGTCCTCGCCGAGCCCACCGCCCGCCGCTTCGAGATCTACGGCGAGCACGCCGACGGCGACATGCCGTCCGCGGCGTGGCACGCGCGCGTGCTGCGCGAGAGGGGGTTCGCCGAGGCCCGCCCGGTGTGGTGCTCCCCCTCGGACACCTTGCTGCTGGCGCTCAAGTGAGACCCGCGGGTCCATGACGAAGGGGCGGTACGGAGATCCGTGCCGCCCCTTCGCCGTGGGCCGTCGCCCCGTGCGTACCCGTGCGGGGTGTCAGAGCACCTTGGACAGGAACGACTTCGTGCGCTCGTGCTGCGGGTCCGTCAGGACGTCGCGCGGGTGGCCGGACTCGACCACCACGCCGCCGTCCATGAAGACCAGGCTGTCGCCCACCTCGCGGGCGAAGCCCATCTCATGGGTGACGACGATCATGGTCATGCCCGACTCGGCCAGGTCGCGCATGACGTCGAGGACGTCGCCGACCAGCTCCGGGTCGAGCGCCGAGGTCGGCTCGTCGAACAGCATCAGCTTGGGGTCCATGGCGAGCGCCCGCGCGATCGCCACGCGCTGCTGCTGGCCGCCGGAGAGCTGGGAGGGGTAGTTCCCGGCCTTGTCGGCCAGGCCCACGCGCTCCAGCAGCTGCCCCGCGCGCTCCCGGGCCTGCCCCCTGCTCACGCCCTTCACCTGTACCGGCGCCTCGATGACGTTCTCCAGCGCCGTCATGTGCGGGAACAGGTTGAAGCGCTGGAAGACCATGCCGATGTCCCGGCGCTTCAGCGCGACCTCGCTGTCCTTGAGCTCGTACAGCTTGTCGCCCTTCTGGCGGTAGCCGACCAGCTCCCCGTCGACGTACAGACGCCCGGCGTTGATCTTCTCGAGGTGGTTGATACACCTCAGGAAGGTGGACTTGCCGGAGCCGGAGGGGCCGATGAGGCAGAACACCTCACCGGACCTGACCTCCAGGTCGATGCCCTTGAGGACGTCCACGGGGCCGAAGGACTTGCGAACACCCTCGGCCTTGACCATGGCGGGGGAGGGCTGCTTCATGCCGTGACTCCCTTCGGGCGGCGCGTGGGAAGGACCGCGGCCTTGAAACGCTGCAGCGGTGTCTGGGGCAGGGAACGACTCGAACCGCGGGCGTAGTACCGCTCGATGTAGTACTGCCCGACGCTCAGGATCGAGGTCATGATCAGATACCAGGCTGCGGCCAAGAAGTACATCTCGACCGGCGAGCCCGCGTTCTGGCCGATGTCCTGGGCCTCCTTGAAGAGGTCGTAGAACTGTACAGCTGAGACGAGCGAGGTCGTCTTCAGCATGTTGATCACTTCGTTGCCGGTCGGCGGCACGATGACGCGCATCGCCTGCGGGATGACGATCCGGCGGAGTGTCTTCGTGTGGCTCATTCCCAGGGCGTGCGACGCCTCGGTCTGTCCCTCGTCGACCGAGAGCAGACCGGCGCGGCAGATCTCGGCCATGTAGGCGGCCTCATTGAGGCCCAGGCCGAGCAGCGCCGCCAGCAGCGGCGTCATGAAGGACGACCAGTAGTCCTTGTAGACCGGACCCAGGTTGATGTACTCGAACACCAGGCCCAGGTTGAACCAGACGAAGAGCTGGACCAGGACCGGTGTGCCGCGGAAGAACCAGATGTAGAACCACGCGATCGACGAGGTCACCGGGTTCTTCGACAGGCGCATCACGGCGAGCAGGATGCCGCCGGCGATGCCGATCACCATCGACAGCACCGTGAGCAGCAGGGTGTTCAGGACACCGTCGATGATGCGGTCGTCGAAGAAGTACTCGGGGATCGCACCCCAGTTGATCTTGCCTTGGGCGAAGGCGTAGACGACCGCGCCCAGAAGGGCGAGCGCGACGACGGCGGACACGTACCGCCCCGGATGCCGGACCGGAACGGCCTTGATGGCCTCCGGCCCGGCGGGGGGCGTTACGTCGGGACCGGTCGTCTTGTTGACGTCAGCAGTCACAGATGGAGCCTTTCAGAGCCACGTCGAACGGGACGGTTCAGGAGCCGCCGTTGATCTTGGCCTCGGTGATCGCACCGTCTGCGACACCCCACTTCTCCACGATCTTCGTGTACTCGCCGCTGTCGATGACTGCCTGGACGGCCGCCTGCAGAGCGTCCCGCAGCTCGGTGTTGTCCTTGGCGACGGCGATGCCGTACGGGCCCGCCTCGACCTGGTCGCCGACGATCTCGAAGTACTTGCCCCCGCCGGAGTTCTTCACTGAGTACGCGGCGATCGGGAAGTCGGCGGAGACGACGTTCGCGCCCTTGGAGCGCATCCGGGTCTCGGCTTCGGGGTTGGTCGCGAAGTCCTCGATCTTCAGAGTCTTCTTGCCGCCCTTCTCGCACTTCTGCGCCTGCTCCTTGGCGAGGTCGTGGGAGAAGGTGTTGCGCTGGACCGCCATGGTCTTGCCGCACAGGTCGTCCCAGGTCTTGATGCCCTGGTCGTCGCCCTTGTTGGTGTAGAGCGAGACGCCCGCGGTGAAGTAGTCGACGAAGTCGACGCCGGCGCCGACCTTCTTGCCGGTGTCGGCGTCGATGCCCTCCTGCCGCTCCTTGGTGTCGGTCATGGCCGACATCGCGATGTCGTAGCGCTTGGATGCGAGACCGCCGATCAGGGTGTCGAACGTGCCGTTCTGGAACTCGAACGTCACGCCGAGCTGCTTGCCCATGGCGGCCGCGAGGTCGGGGTCGATGCCGACCACCTTGCCGGAGTCGTCCTTGAACTCGACCGGGGCGTACGCGATGTCCGAACCGACCTTGATGACGCCCTTGTCGCGGATCGACTGGGGGAGCTTGTCGGCCAGCGGGGCGGCGCTCGTCGACGCGGTGTCGCTGCTGCCCGAGCCGTTGTCCTTGGTCTGGTCACCGCAGCCGGTGATGAGCAGAGTGCCTGCGACCGCGATCGCGCCGACCGCTGCCAGTCGGGACTTGGCGGCGGGGGTACGACGGGTGGTGCGTGCGGCCATGGTGGTTCCTCCGGCGGATGAGTGGAATGCCGATGGGTTCGGCCACTGCCGATGGGGACCGGCAGTGCCGCGGGTCGCCGAGAGCACATGCCTTCGAGTGTCGCGACCTCGTGTGATTACCGCATCTTGCCATTCGGACTGCTCCATCCAGTGGGCTCGCCATGTCAAAATCAGGTAACGGGTGGCGCTCGAACCGCACTGATTCGTTCCATCAAGGCCGGACGGTCTGCGGGAATGCTCCGTTCCAGCCGGAAGATCTCCGGTTCAGGGTGGGGTATCGGTCGCCCGGCCATGGCATTTGCCAGGTCTCGAGCGTTTGTCAAGTGCTTGTCGGGGGCTTGTCCTGAAATTGGTCGATGAGTCCCGGCGCCCGCATGTGACCTTTGCGTTATGGACTCGTCGCCGAAGGCGTCAGTCCGGTAAGAAGGTGCTTTACACCCCTCATCCGGGGATCCAGGGCGCGTGTGCGGCGCGCCCGTCGTGTCTGTGCCCGACGTATCAACCCACCGGGCCCTGCGCGGTCCCGCCCGCTCCTCACCCGGAGCGGCAACCCTCAAACCAAGAACGATTAAGGGGTCAACCAAGTGGCAGCGGAGATTGTCAATCCTCGCAGCGACAGCGAAAGCCGGAACGGTCACACGGAACAGGACGGCGGGGCCGAGCCCCTCGACTCCATCGACCCGGCATTCGCGCTGCACCGCGGCGGCAAGATGGCTGTGCAGGCCACCGTGCCGCTCCGTGACAGGGACGATCTGTCCCTGGCGTACACGCCCGGCGTCGCGAAAGTGTGCAGCGCGATCGCCGAGCAGCCGGAACTCGTCCACGACTACACCTGGAAGTCCTCGGTCGTCGCCGTCGTCACCGACGGTACGGCCGTGCTGGGACTCGGTGACATCGGCCCCGAGGCCTCCCTCCCCGTGATGGAGGGCAAGGCGATCCTCTTCAAGCAGTTCGGCGGCGTGGACGCGGTTCCGCTCGCGCTGAACACCACCGACGTGGACGAGATCGTCGAGACCGTGGTCCGGCTCGCTCCGTCCTTCGGCGGGGTGAACCTGGAGGACATCTCGGCGCCCCGGTGCTTCGAGGTCGAGCGGCGGCTGCAGGAGCAGCTGGACATCCCGGTCTTCCACGACGACCAGCACGGCACGGCGATCGTGTCGCTGGCGGCACTGCGCAACGCGGCGCGGCTGAGCGGGCGGGCGCTGGGCGATCTGCGGGCCGTGATCTCGGGCGCCGGCGCGGCCGGTGTCGCGATCGCCAAGATGCTGGTCGAAGCCGGGATCGGCGATGTCGCGGTGACCGACCGCAAGGGCGTCGTCTCGCGCGAGCGTGACGACCTCACGCCGATCAAGCGGGAAGTGGCGGCGTTCACGAACAAGGCGGGCATCTCCGGTTCGCTGGAGACCGCGCTGGACGGGGCCGACGTCTTCATCGGCGTCTCCGGCGGCACGGTGCCGGAGTCGGCGGTGGCGTCGATGGCGAAGGGCGCCTTCGTCTTCGCCATGGCCAACCCCGACCCCGAGGTGCACCCGGAGATCGCGCACAAGTACGCGGCGGTCGTGGCCACCGGACGGTCGGACTTCCCGAACCAGATCAACAACGTGCTGGCGTTCCCGGGGATCTTCGCGGGGGCGCTGCAGGTGCGTGCCTCGCGGATCACCGAGGGGATGAAACTGGCGGCGGCCGAGGCGCTGGCGTCGGTGGTGGGGGACGACCTCTCCGCCGACTACGTCATTCCGTCCCCGTTCGACGAGCGGGTCGCTCCGGCGGTGACCGCGGCGGTGGCCGCTGCCGCCCGCGCGGAGGGCGTCGCCCGGCGCTGAGGCGCGCGGAGCTGTGTCGGCCCCGTCCTCGGGTGGACGGGGCCGACTGCTTTTCCCGGCGGCCGGGCACACCACGCGGGTCGGGCGCCGGGAGACGGGCGGGGTCTCCGGGGTGCGGTGCGGTGTGGTGGCAAGAAGGCGTGTCTCACAGCGCCGCGTTGTTCCGTCGGGGGGACGGGCGGCCTATCGTCAAGGTCATGTTCGCTGTCTACGCCGCCCGAATCGACCGTGACCAGCCGCTTTCCGGTCTGGAGCTGGGGGAGCGTCCGGCTCCCGAGGCCCGTCCCGGCTGGAGCACCGTGACCGTGAAGGCCGCCTCCCTCAACCATCATGACCTGTGGTCCCTGCGGGGCGTGGGCCTTGCGGAGGACAAGCTGCCCATGATCCTCGGCTGTGACGCCGCCGGCATCGACGAGGACGGCAACGAGGTCGTCCTGCACTCCGTGATCGGACAGACCGGCCATGGAGTGGGCCCGAACGAACCCCGGTCGATCCTGACGGAGCGTTACCCCGGCACCTTCGCCGAGCAGGTCGCCGTGCCCACCTGGAACGTCCTGCCCAAGCCGAAGGAACTGTCCTTCGAGGAGGCGGCCTGCCTGCCCACGGCCTGGCTGACCGCGTACCGGATGCTGTTCACCAACGCCGGGGTGCGGCCCGGTGACTCCGTCCTGGTGCAGGGGGCCGGCGGAGGCGTCGCCACCGCCGCGATCGTGCTGGGGAAGGCCGCGGGACTGCGGGTCTTCGCCACCAGCAGGGACGAGGCGAAGCGGAAGCGGGCCGTGGAACTGGGCGCGGTGGAGGCGCTGGAGCCCGGAGCCCGGCTGCCGCAGCGGGTCGACGCGGTCATCGAGACGGTGGGGGCCGCGACCTGGTCCCACTCGGTGAAGTCGCTGCGGCCCGGCGGCACGCTGGTGATCTCCGGCGCCACCAGTGGCGACCGGCCGTCGCACGCCGAGCTCACCCGGATCTTCTTCCTGGAGCTCAAGATCGTCGGGTCGACGATGGGGACCAAGGACGAGCTGGAGGACCTGCTCGCCTTCTGCGCCGCCACCGGGGTGCGGCCCGTCATCGACGAGGTACTGCCCATGGACCGGGCGCGGGAAGGCTTCGAACGGATGGAGACGGGCGGGCAGTTCGGGAAGATCGTGCTCACGGTTCCGTAGGTTCGCGGCTCTCGGTATGCGCGGTTCCTCTCCACGGCCGGTCCGGATTCCGGGCCGGCCGTCGGAAACGATCACGGGGCCACCCACGAGTCCCTGACGAGGGTCCTGTACGGGAGCGGGTCAGGGCTTCGGGGCGCGCAGGAGGGCTCCGATGTGGGCTGCCGCCGTGGACAGGTGGCGACGGGCCTCGCGGAGCTGGTCCGGGGTGATCCCGTGGTCGCGGGTCGCGTCGCGGATGTCGTCCCGGAACCTGTCCAGCAGCCGGTCCAGGTCCCGCGCGGGGTCGCCGGTGGAGTCCGTGGCGCCCTCGTGCGCCCAGGCCGGGGTGTAGTCGGCCGGGAAGTCCTCCGGGGTCTGGGAGTAAGACGGTCCGGGCGCCGGAGTGCCGCTCTCCGTACCGGTGCGGCCGAAGCCGAAGTCCTTGCCGAACTCGCCCACCTCCTTGACCAGTTCACCCAGCCCTTCGCGCAGGCCGGTCGGCCAGTCGCCGCGTGAGAAGTGGTCCTGCATCTGCTCCTGCACCCGCCGGGCGATGCGCTGCACCTCCTCCTGGGCCTGGGCGGTGGCCCGGTCCTGGGCCTCCTTGGCCTGGCGGCGGGCGCGCTGAGCCTCGTCACGGGCGCGGCGGCTCTCGTCCTTGGCGCGCCGGGCCTGCTCCTTCCACTCCTGCTTGGCGCGTCGCAGCTCCTCCTTGGCAGCCCGCCAGGCCTCCTTCTCACCGAGGCCCGTGAAGTCTCCGGAGCCGGGGCCGGGTTCGGCTCCCGTCCCCGCGTCCCGCCCCTGGCGGGCCTGGCCGGCGGCGGCCCGCATCTCGCGGCGCAGGTCGCCGGCCGCGCCGCGGACATCGGCCTGTATCTCGGCGGCGAGTTCGGCGACCGACTCCCGGATCTCCAGCTCCAGATCGGCCAGCTCACCACTGCGGTCGGTCAGTTCGGCACGGCCGGCGTCCGTGATGGAGTACACCTTGCGGCCGCCCTCGGTGGCGTGGGTGACCAGGCCCTCCGCCTCCAGCTTGGCCAGGCGCGGGTAGACCGTGCCCGCCGACGGTGCGTACAGCCCCTGGAAGCGCTCCTCGAGGAGGCGGATCACCTCGTAGCCGTGGCGCGGGGCCTCGTCCAGCAGCTTCAGCAGGTAGAGGCGGAGGCGTCCGTGAGCGAAGACGGGGGCCATGTCAGAGCACCTTCTTGTCGGTCGTGCCGTCGGTCGTGCCGTCAGCCGTGGTGTCGGCCGGTGCGTCCCACGGCTCGCTCTCCTCCTCGCGGGGCGGGCGGCGCAACAGGGCGATGGAACCGGAGACGGTGGTGGCCCGCAGCTTGCCGTTGCCCGCGCCCAGCCGACCGGTGATCTTGTGGGCGCCCCACTGGCCGTGCACCCGCAGGCCGTCGAAGGCGTTGGAGACGGCGCCGCTCGCCGTGTTGGCCTCGACCTCCGCGTCCGCCGGATCGGGCAGTCGGATCGCGATCTCCCCGGAGACGCTGGCCAGCCGGATGTCGGTGGGACCGTCGGGAGCGAGGTCCACGATCATGGAGCCGCTGACCGAGTCCGCCCGCACGGTGGACCCGGACCCGTCGACCACGGTGAGGTCCCCGGAGACCGAGTGGAACCGCAGGTCACCGGTGACGGACTGGGCCTCGACGTTCCCGGACACCGTGTCCGCGCGGACCGGGCCGGAGAGGGCGACCAGCGTCGTGTCGCCGGTGACTCCCCGCACCACCGACGGCCCTTTGACCCCGGAGACCACGGCCCCGGCACCGACCACCCCCACCTCGACCCGTGTCTGCGTCGGAACCGCCAGCGAGACCACCGCGCTGCGGTGCCGGCCCTTGCGGTCCAGCCACTTGAGGAAGTCCTTCCAGGGCAGGTCCTCGTAGGCCACCGTGAGGGTGCCGCCCTGCTGGGTGACCGTCAGGGGCGGTCCCTCGATCTCGGAGACCTCCAGGCGGGCGGAACCTTCGTCCGTGCCCACCACGTTCACCGTTCCGTTGACGATGCGTACGTGGAGCTCGCTCACCGGCTCGTCGAACGTGAGCTTCGCGGGCTCTGAGACGGACCTTTCGGGCATGGTGGAACCTCCTGGGCCGGACTGCCTGACTAGCCGGACGGCGAGGCGACGGGACGGTCGACCGAGGGTGGTGCCGGCGATGCACACCCGGCATGCGAGAACCCCGACGCGCCATATCGCGTCTCACGTAATTCACGATATATCGCGGCCGGGGAAAGTCAAGACACTCGTTCTGGTGATCAGTCCTCATGCAGGAGGGGCGAACCGCCCCGGTGTGTGGCCATGTCGACGGAACGACCCCAGGCCGGAGGCGGGGCCGGGAGTGGCGAGAGGAGCCGGAGCGGGCGGGGACGCCCCGGTCGGCTCATGGCGCCCTGCGCGACCGAATGTCCCCTGTCCGGCTACCCGGCTACCCGGCTACCCGGCTACCCGTGTACTCGCCTACTCGCCTACTCGCCTACTCGCCTACTCGTCGTCCTCGTCGTCGTCCAGCCGGGCCAGCCATGTCGCCAGGCGCTCCACCGGCACCTCGAAGTCGGGGTTGAGGTCGACGAACGTCCGCAGCTGCTCGGCGAGCCATTCGAAGGTGACCTCCTCCTCGCCGCGCCGCTTCTCCAGTTCCTCGATGCCACGGTCCGTGAAGTACATGAGGACAAGGATATGTGCGCGCAAACGGGCCGGGCCGCACCCCCCGAAGAGGGGGTGCGGCCCGGCCGGGAACGACCCGTGACGGCGTCGGTCAGGCGTCGAACACCTCACGCACCAGCTGCTCCTGCTCGGCCTGGTGCCGCTTCGCGGAACCGACGGCCGGGGACGAGCCGTGCGGACGCGAGATGCGGCGCAGACGCTCGTCGTGCGGGACGTCGGCACCGACGGCCAGGTCGAGGTGGTCGATCAGGTTGAGCGCGATGAACGGCCAGGCGCCCTGGTTCGCCGGCTCCTCCTGGGCCCACAGGTACTTCTCGGCGTTCGGGTACTTCTTGATCTCCGCCTGGAGTTCGGTACCCGGCAGCGGGTACAGGCGCTCGATGCGGATGATCGCCGTGTCCGTGATGCCGCGCTTCTGCCGCTCGGCATCCAGGTCGTAGTAGACCTTGCCGGCGGTGAAGACGACCTTCTTGACCGCGGCCGGGTCGACCGAGTCGTCGCCGATGACCGGGCGGAACTGGCCCGTGGTGAACTCCTCCGCCTTCGAGGCCGCCGCCTTCAGACGCAGCATCGACTTCGGGGTGAAGACGACCAGCGGCTTGTGGTGCGGGTTGTGCACCTGCCACCGCAGGAGGTGGAAGTAGTTCGACGGGACCGTCGGCATCGCGACCGTCATGTTGTTCTGCGCGCAGAGCTGCAGGAACCGCTCCGGGCGGGCCGAGGAGTGGTCCGGGCCCTGACCCTCGTAGCCGTGCGGCAGGAGCAGGGTCACGCCGGAGGTCTGGTTCCACTTCTGCTCGGCCGACGAGATGAACTCGTCCACGACCGTCTGCGCGCCGTTGGCGAAGTCGCCGAACTGCGCCTCCCACATCACGAGTGCGTCGGGGCGGGCCAGCGAGTAGCCGTACTCGAAGCCCATCACCGCGTACTCGGAGAGCAGGGAGTTGTAGACGTTGTACCGGGCCTGGTCCTCGGACAGGTACAGCAGCGGCGTGAACTCGGCACCCGTCTCGCGGTCGATGACGACCGCGTGGCGCTGGCCGAAGGTGCCGCGCTGCGAGTCCTGGCCGGAGAGCCGGACCGGGACGCCCTCCAGGAGCAGCGAGCCGACCGCGAGGGTCTCGCCCATGCCCCAGTCGATCGTGCCGTCCTCGACCATCGCCGCCCGGCGCTGCAGCTGCGGCAGCAGACGCGGGTGGATGGTGACGTGGTCGGGGATGTTGACCTGCGACTCGGCGATCCGCTTGACGACCTCGGAGCTGACCGCCGTGTTCACCGCCACCGGGAACTGGGCCTGCGGCTCCGAGGGCTCGGCGGCCGACGGCTGGGACGCCGCCTCGCGGACCTCGGTGAAGACCTTCTCCAGCTGGCCCTGGTAGTCCTGCAGCGCCTGCTCGGCCTCTTCCAGGGTGATGTCGCCGCGACCGATGAGGGACTCGGTGTACAGCTTGCGCACCGAGCGCTTCTTGTCGATCAGGTCGTACATCAGCGGCTGCGTGAAGGCCGGGTTGTCCGACTCGTTGTGACCGCGGCGGCGGTAGCAGATGAGGTCGATCACCACGTCCTTGTTGAACGCCTGGCGGAACTCGAAGGCCAGCCGCGCGACGCGGACCACGGCCTCCGGGTCGTCGCCGTTCACGTGGAAGATCGGGGCCTCGATCATGCGGGCCACGTCCGTCGCGTACATCGACGAGCGCGAGGACTCGGGAGCGGCGGTGAAGCCGACCTGGTTGTTGATGACGACGTGGACCGTGCCGCCGGTGCGGTAGCCGCGCAGCTGCGACATGTTCAGGGTCTCGGCCACCACGCCCTGGCCCGCGAAGGCCGCGTCGCCGTGGATCACCACCGGCAGGACGGTGAAGTCCGTGCCGCCCTTGCCGATGATGTCCTGCTTGGCGCGCACGACGCCTTCCAGGACCGGGTCCACCGCCTCCAGGTGGGACGGGTTGGCGACCAGGGAGACCCTGATCTGCTCGCCGTCGAGACCGGTGAAGGTGCCCTCGGCGCCCAGGTGGTACTTCACGTCGCCGGAGCCGTGCATCGACTTCGGGTCGAGGTTGCCCTCGAACTCGCGGAAGATCTGCGCGTACGACTTGCCCACGACGTTGGCCAGCACGTTCAGCCGGCCGCGGTGGGCCATGCCGATGACGACCTCGTCGAGACGGGACTCGGCGGCCGAGTCCAGAACGGCGTCCAGCAGCGGGATGACGGACTCGCCGCCCTCCAGGGAGAAGCGCTTCTGGCCGACGTACTTGGTCTGCAGGAAGGTTTCGAACGCCTCCGCGGCGTTCAGCCGGCGCAGGATGCGCAGCTGCTCCTCGCGCTCCAGGTTGGAGTGCGTGCGCTCCACGCGGTCCTGGATCCACTTGCGCTGCTTCGGGTCCTGGATATGCATGAACTCGATGCCGGTGGTGCGGCAGTACGAGTCGCGCAGCACACCCAGGATGTCGCGCAGCTTCATCAGGGTCTTGCCCGCGAAACCGCCGACCGCGAACTCGCGCTCCAGGTCCCAGAGGGTGAGCCCGTGCTCGGTGATGTCCAGGTCGGGGTGCTTGCGCTGGCGGTACTCCAGCGGGTCGGTGTCGGCCATGACGTGGCCGCGGACCCGGTAGGAGTGGATCAGCTCGAAGACGCGGGCGGCCTTCGTGACGTCGTCGTCGTGGGACGCGTCGATGTCCTTGAGCCAGCGGACCGGCTCGTAGGGGATGCGCAGCGCCTCGAAGATCTCGTCGTAGAAGTTGTTCTCGCCGAGGAGGAGGTTCGCGACCGCGCGCAGGAACTCGCCGGAGGCGGCACCCTGGATCACCCGGTGGTCGTAGGTCGACGTGAGCGTCATGACCTTCGAGATGCCGAGCTTGTTGAGGGTGTCCTGGCTGGTGCCCTGGAACTCGGCCGGGTAGTCCATGGAGCCGACGCCCAGGATCACCGACTGGTTCTGCATCAGGCGGGGCACGGAGTGGACGGTGCCCAGGCCGCCGGGGTTGGTCAGCGAGACGGTGACGCCGGTGAAGTCGTTCATCGTCAGCTTGTTGTCGCGGGCGCGACGGACGATGTCCTCGTAGGCCTGCCAGAACTCGAAGAAGTTCAGCGTCTCGGCCTTCTCGATGCCCGCGACGACCAGCTGGCGGTCGCCGTTCGGCTTGACCAGGTCGATGGCGAGGCCGAACTTGACGTGCTCCGGCTTCACCAGGGTGGGCTTGCCGTCCACCTTCGCGTAGTGCCAGTTCATCGACGGCATCGCCTTGATGGCCTGGACCATCGCGTAGCCGATGAGGTGCGTGAAGGAGATCTTCCCGCCGCGGGCACGCTTGAGGTGGTTGTTGATGACGATGCGGTTGTCGAACAGGAGCTTCACCGGGAGCGCGCGCACGGACGTGGCCGTGGGCACCTCCAGCGAGGCGTCCATGTTCTTCGCGACGGCCGCGGACGGGCCGCGCAGCGTCACCTGCTCGGGGCCCTGCTTGGCCTCGTCGGCGGGCTGGGCCTTGGCGGCCGGAGCCTTGGCTGCCGGTGCCTTCGCGGCGGCGGGCTTGGCGGGGGCGGCCTGGGCGGGGGCGGCCTGGGCGGGGGCCGGGGCGGCCTTCGCCGGAGCGGGCACCTGCGCCGGCGCCTTGGCGGCCGGTGCCGCGGCGGCGGGCTGCGGGGCGGAGGGCGGCGCGGGCGCGGCAGCGGGCTGGGCCGGAGTGGCCGGCGGAGCCGTCGTCGTGCCCGCGGTCCCCGTCGACGCGTTGCTCACCGGTGCAGAGGCCTGGGGCGCCCCAGGCTTGTAGTCGGCGAAGAAGTCCCACCAGGCCCGGTCGACCGAGTTCGGGTCCTGGAGGTACTGCTGGTAGATCTCGTCGACGAGCCATTCGTTGGCACCGAAGGCCGCAGCGGGGTTCTTGCCCGCTTGGTCGGTGTCGGTCGAGATGCTCGAGTTACTGGGGGACTGTGGCGACACGGCGTCAACCGCCCTCTTCCGCTTCACAAGATGATGGACAGCGGAAATTAAGGCTACGCCTCCAAGAGCGGGAAGGTCAGGTCGGGCCCGTTCAACGTCGCGTAAGTCACATCTCGGAGGGTGTTTCGGTGTGGGAAATGGCGGGAAACAAGCGTGGTTCCGCTTTTTCGGGCCGCATCAGTCATGCGTCGGGCACGACCCGGCGCACTCGCGACCCGGGTCTTTGCCTGATCACACGTGTCCGGCAGGGCGAACACACGTGGATCTTGTGACTCGACTTCGAACCTTACGTCAACCTGACGCGGGAGACGCTCCCGGAAGAGTGATAAGAATCCGGCAACCACGCTCGGATTCGGCCACCCCGATCCGTCCGCCGTGGAGATCGACGGCCCAGCGGGCGATCGCCAGACCGAGGCCGGTGCCGCCGTCGCTGCCCGGGCCGTGCGGCAGATTGACGCTGCCGCGGTTGAAGCGCTCGAAGACGCGGTGCCATTCGGTCCGCGGAATGCCGGGTCCCTCGTCCAGGATTTCCAGCCGCAGCGAATCCGGCTGCGTTCCGGGCCGTGCCCTGACCGTCACATGGCCGTGCGGCGGACTGTGCTTGACCGCGTTGTCGATGAGGTTGGCGACCACCTGGTGGATGCGCTCCGGGTCGACGTGCGCGGTGAGCTCCGGCGGCGAGACGTCGAGGCGCAGATAGACGTCCGTACGGGTGTGGCTGCCGGAGCCGGTGGCCATGCCCGCGCGCGCGGAGGCGACCATGTTGGCCTCCTTGAGCACGCCGGACAGATAGGGCCACACCTCGAACCGCTGCCGCTTCAGCGGGACGACACCGTTGTCCAGGCGGGACAGGTCGAGCAGCGTCTCCACCAGCCGGCCGAGCCGTTCGGTCTGCTTCAGCGCCGTGCGCATCGTCTCGGGGTCGGCCTCGGTGACGCCGTCGACGATGTTCTCCAGCACCGCGCGCAGCCCCGCGATCGGGGTGCGCAGCTCGTGCGAGACGTTGGCCACCAGCTCCTTGCGCTGGTGGTCCTGGGCCTCCAGCTCGTCGGCCATGACGTTGATGGTCTGGGCCAGATCGCCCAGCTCGTCCCGGCGGTTCTCCCGCACCCGGCGGGTGTAGTCGCCGTGCGAGATGGACCGGGCCACGGCGTTCATGTCGTCCAGCGGCGCGGTGAGCGAGTGCGCCACGAACTGGGTGATGAGCAGCGTGGCGATCATCGAGAAGACCGTGATGAAGCGCAGCTCGGTCTTGGTGTGCACCGCGATCATGGAGAGACCGGTGGTGATCAGCACCGATATGACGACCAGCGCGCCCAGCTTGGTCTTGATCGAGAACGGGCGGACACCGCCCCAGGGACCGTGGTCCCCGGGGCCTCTCCGTGTGGCCGACCGGTCGCTCACGGCGTCGGCGTCTCCAGGGCGTAGCCCACGCCGTGCACGGTACGGATGCGCTCGGCGCCGATCTTCCGGCGCAGCGCCTTGATGTGGCTGTCGACGGTACGGGTGCCGGAGGCGTCCGCCCAGTCCCAGACCTCGGCCAGCAGCTGCTCCCGGGAGAGCACCGCGCGGGGCGTGTTCGCCAGGCACACCAGCAGGTCGAACTCGGTGGGCGTCAGATGGACGTCCTCACTGCGCACCCGCACCCTGCGCTGCGCGTGGTCGATCTCCAGCTCGCCCAGGCGCAGGATGCCGCTGCGCGGTGTGGTGGCCGCCAGGGCCGCCCGCTCCATGCGGCGCAGCAGTACGTGCACGCGTGCCGCCAGTTCCCGCATGGAGAACGGCTTGGTCATGTAGTCGTCGGCGCCGACGCCCAGCCCGACCAGCATGTCGGTCTCGTCGTCGCGCGCGGTCAGCATCATGACCGGCACCGGCCGCTGGGCCTGCACGCGCCGGCAGACCTCCAGGCCGTCGAAGCCCGGCAGCATGATGTCGAGGATCAGCAGGTCGGGCTGCCATGCCTCCGCCGTGTCGACGGCGGACGGACCGTCGCCCGCCGTCTGCACCAGGAATCCCTCGGCACGAAGGCGGGTCGCGATGGCGTCCACGATCGTCGCGTCGTCCTCGACCACCAGGACCCGGCGTTGTGCGCCCGGGGTGGTCGCCGCCGTGCCGTTGTGGGAGGTGTGTGTCTGCTCCATCGCCCGCCCCTGAAGTGTGCTTTCGGGATCCGTGGGGTGATCCGTCCCTGCGCATGACTGCGATTGACGCTTGAATGATCGGCGCCAAGGCAGCAGCGTACGGGGAGCCACCGCGCCTTTGCTATCCAGGGCGGACACCGATGTGCACGACGTCCGGAACGCCCCGGGCAACCGGGACCTCTTCGGTACGCACCTGCTGGAACCCGGCATTACGCAAGGTTTCTTCAAAATCCGGAGACGGCTTGGCCGACCACACCGCGAGTACCCCGCCGGGCCTCAACACCCTTGCGCAGGCCAGGAGTCCGGTGGGGGAGTAGAGCCCTTCGTTGTCCTCGGTGACGGTCCAGTCGGGCCCGTTGTCGATGTCGAGACAGAGCGCGTCGAACGTGTCGGAAGTCTCATTGACGTACGCCACCAGGTCGGTCTCGACGATCGCCGTGCGGGGGTCGGCGAGGGCGCGCGCGGAGATCGCCGAGAACGCGGGCAGCGGGCCCGCGCGGTGCCAGTCGATGACGGCGGGTTCGCGCTCCACCACGGTGATGCGTCCCCAGCGGGGCTGGGCGGCGGCGTGGGCGAGCGAGAAGCCGACGCCGAGTCCGCCGATGAGGACGTGCGGGCCCGGCCGCGGGCCGTGTCCCGCGGGGGTGTCGGCGGCATCGAGTGCGGCCAGGGCGGCGTCGATCAGTCGCCGTTCCGAACGGCCGTCGGAGGTGTCCATCAGGAAGCAGCCGTTCGCGATGATCTGCAGCAGGCTGCCGTGCCGGCGGAGCACCACCTCCCCGTACGGGCCCTCGCGGCGGTCCAGGACTTCGGGAATGTCGTACGGGGTGGTCATGCGTTCATCCTGGCAGCACTTTCCGTTCAGCGGGCCGCAGGGCCATGGGGCCGTGCGGGCCATGTCGTGCGGGGTTCCTTTCTTCGCCCTCGCGAGTGATCGCTGAGAGCGAACGCGGCCCGGGGAACATTCGGTAGCTCACAAGCATTGAGTCGGCATAGCTCAACTTGACTGCCGAAAGGGAGATCATGGCTACTGAGTCCACATCGCTCGCCCTGCCTGTGCTGCCGCTCGACGACGAGGTCGTGCTGCCGGGGATGGTGGTTCCGCTGGACCTGAGCGACTCCGAGGTGCGCGCCGCGGTGGAGGCCGCCCAGGCCGCCGCCGCGTCCGCGCCGGGCAAGCCCCGGGTCCTGCTGGTACCGCGTCTCGACGGGACCTACGCCGGTACCGGCGTCCTGGGCACGGTCGAGCAGGTCGGCAGGCTGGCTGACGGCGACCCGGGCGCCCTGATCCGGGGCCGCAGCCGCGTGCGGATCGGCGCCGGGACCACCGGGCCGGGCGCGGCGCTGTGGGTGGAGGGCACCCGGATCGAGGAGACCGTGCCGGAGCCCCTGCCCGGCCAGGTCGGCGAACTGGTCACGGAGTACAAGGCGCTCGCCACCGCCTGGCTGCGCAAGCGCGGCGCCTGGCAGGTCGTCGACCGGGTCCAGGCCATCGACGACGTCGCCGCCCTCGCCGACAATTCCGGTTACTCGCCCTTCCTGACCACCGAACAGAAGGTGGCGCTGCTGGAGACCGCCGACCCGGTGGCCCGGCTGAAGCTCGCCACCCAGCAGCTCCGCGACCACCTCGCGGAGCAGGACGTCGCCGAGTCCATCGCCAAGGACGTCCAGGACGGCGTCGACAAGCAGCAGCGCGAGTTCCTGCTGCGGCGCCAGCTGGAGGCCGTACGCAAGGAACTGCGCGAGCTGAACGGAGAGGACGGCAAGGACTCCGCCGAGGAGTCCGACGACTACCGGGCCCGCGTCGAGGCCGCCGACCTGCCGGAGAAGGTGCGCGAGGCCGCGCTCAAGGAGGTCGACAAGCTGGAGCGCTCCTCCGACCAGTCGCCCGAGGGATCGTGGATCCGCACCTGGCTCGACACGGTCCTGGAGATGCCGTGGAACGAGCGGACCGATGACAGCGCCGCTTCGTACGACATCCGGGGCGCCCGGGCCGTGCTCGACGCCGAGCACGCGGGCCTGGAGGACGTGAAGGAACGCATCACCGAGTACCTGGCGGTGCGCAAGCGGCGCGCCGAGCGCGGACTCGGCGTGGTCGGGGGCCGCCGCGGCGGTGCCGTGCTCGCCCTGGTAGGGCCGCCCGGTGTCGGCAAGACGAGCCTCGGCGAGTCCGTCGCCCACGCGATGGGCCGGAAGTTCGTCCGGGTCGCCCTCGGCGGTGTCCGCGACGAGGCCGAGATCCGCGGCCACCGGCGTACGTACGTCGGCGCGCTGCCCGGCCGGATCGTGCGGGCCGTCAAGGAGGCCGGGTCGATGAACCCGGTGGTGCTGCTCGACGAGATCGACAAGGTGGGCTCGGACTTCCGGGGCGACCCGTCCGCCGCCCTCCTCGAAGTGCTGGACCCGGCGCAGAACCACACCTTCCGGGACCACTACCTGGAGGTCGAGCTGGACCTCTCGGACGTCGTCTTCCTCGCCACCGCCAACGTCCTGGAGGCCATTCCGGAGGCGCTGGCGGACCGGATGGAGATCGTCCGCCTGGACGGCTACACGGAGGACGAGAAGGTCGTCATCGCGCGCGACCACCTGCTCCCGCGTCAGCTGGAGCGGGCCGGACTCGCCGCGGACGAGGTCGACCTCGACGACGGCGCGCTGCGCAAGCTGGCCGGCGAGTACACCCGCGAGGCGGGCGTACGCACCCTGGAGCGGTCCATCGCGCGGCTGCTGCGCAAGGTCGCGGCCCAGCACGAACTGGGCGAGCGGGAGCTGCCGTTCACCGTCACGGAAAGCGATCTGCGAGGACTGATCGGCCGGCCGCACCACGTGCCCGAGTCCGCCCAGGACCCGGCCGAGCGCCGTACCGCCGTCCCCGGTGTCGCCACCGGGCTGGCGGTGACCGGCGCCGGCGGTGACGTCCTCTACGTGGAGGCGTCCCTGGCCGATCCGGAGACGGGCGCCGCCGGACTGACCCTGACCGGACAGCTGGGCGACGTGATGAAGGAGTCGGCGCAGATCGCGCTGAGCTTCCTGCGGTCGCACGGCGCCGAGCTGGAGCTGCCGGTGGCCGACCTGAAGGAACGGGGCGCGCACATCCACTTCCCGGCGGGTGCGGTGCCCAAGGACGGCCCCAGCGCCGGTGTCACGATGACCACCGCTCTGGCCTCGCTGCTCTCCGGGCGCCTGGTCCGTACGGATGTGGCGATGACCGGTGAGGTCTCGCTGACCGGGCGGGTGCTGCCGATCGGCGGGGTGAAGCAGAAGCTGCTCGCCGCGCACCGGGCGGGGATCACCACCGTGATCATCCCCAAGCGCAACGAGCCCGACCTGGACGACGTCCCCGCCGAGGTGCTGGACGGGCTCGACGTCCACGCCGTGACCGACGTCCGCCAGGTCCTGGAGCTGGCGCTCGCGCCGGCGACGAACGGCGCGGCGCCGGAGGTTCCGGTGGCGGCTTGATCGCCGTCCGCCGCCCGCCACCGGAAGGGCGACGGCCCGGGTCCCGTGAGGGAGGCCCGGGCCGTCACCGCGCGGGGCAGGGGCAGGGGCAGGGGCAGGGGCGGGGTGCGAGGCGGCGGCGTCAGCCGAGCGCCAGCGCCCGCACCCGGTCGACCGTGCCGTTGAAGAGGTCGTGGTCCCCGACCGTCGGCCCGGTCGAGGTGTACTGCCACATCGTGTAGAAGTCCCAGCCCGCGGGCAGCTCACCCGCGGTGGAGGCGTACCGGGCGATCCACAGGGGATTGTCGGCGGCGAACCCGGCGTGGTTCCCGGTGCACTGCTTCCACCAGCTGGTCGCCGTGTAGATCACGGCGTGCCGGCCGGTGCGCTCCCGGTACCGGTCCAGGAAGTCGCGGATCCAGCTCACCATGGCGCTCTGCGACTTGCCGTAGCAGGTGTCCCCGTAGGGGTTCCACTCCATGTCGAGCACGCCCGGCAGTGTCATGCCGTCGCGTGACCAGGCGCCGCCGTTGTCGACGAAGTAGTCGGCCTGGGCGGCGCCGCTCGTCCTGTCGGGGGTCGCGAAGTGGTACGCCCCGCGGATCATGCCGATGTCGTACGAACCGTTGTACTGCTGCGTGTAGTAGGGGTTCTTGTAGTACGTCCCCTCCGTGGCCTTCGCGTAGGCCCATCTGACCCCGCTGTTCCAGAGGGCCGACCAGGGCACGTCGCCCTGGTGGCTGGAGACGTCCACGCCCTCCGTCCAGGCGGTGCGGTGGGTGGGCGCGCCGTCCTGGCCGTCATGGGCGACGACGCCCATGCCCATGTGGGCGGAGCCGCGCGGCGGGACGTCGGGGGCGGCCGCCGTGGCCGCGGGCGTCGCGCGGGGAAGCGCGAGGATCGCGAGCAGGACCGCCGTGACGGTCGTGAACGCGCGTAGACGGGTGAAGCCGGATCTGTGCACGGGCATGACGTGTCTCCGAGGAACTTGGTGCGGGACCCTGAGAAGGGGAAGCAAGGGAGGCGACGCACGCGGACCGCGACGTGAGCCCCGGGGACCCCAGGGCTCCCCAGGGATTCGGAAACCGCCGCCGGGCCGCGTCTGCGAAATACTTGCGGAGCCGTAGCGGCGTCGCCACTCGGCGGGAACACGGACGACCGGGAAAACCGAGGCGGGAACTGACGTGCACGAAGGCGGAAACGGCGGCGCAGAGGACACCTCGTCCGAGGCGCCCGCGAGCGGTGTGGACCAGCCCGGATTCCTCGCTCTGGAAAGGGAGTTGACGGTGCTGCTGCGCCGCGCCAGGGCCAACCAGGGCGAGATGTCCCGCGAGGTCCATCCGGACCTGGAACCGTCCGCGTACGGTCTGCTCGTCCGTCTGGATGAGCGCGGCAAGCAGCGGGCCACCGAACTCGCCGCCTACATCGGCGTCGGCAAGGCGACGATGTCGCGTCAGCTGCACGCCCTGGAGGAACTCGGGCTCGTCACCCGCGAGCCGGACCCCGCCGACGGCCGCGCCTGGCTGGTCGCCCTCACCCCGGAGGGCCGGGACCGGATGAGCAGGGTCCGCGAGGCCCGCCGCGCGCGCTACGCCCGCCGCCTCGCCGACTGGGACACCGGCGAGGTCACGGAACTCGCCCGGCTGCTGCACCAGCTGAACCGCGGGACGGACAGGTGACCGGAGCGCCGTTCGGGGCAACTCGGCACCGTCCGGGGGATGTACGGCACTGTTCGGGGTAATCGGAGCAATCGGAGTGAGCGGGGTGCCGTTCGGGGGGAAGCGGGACACCGTTCGGCGTACCGGAGCGATCGAGTCCGGCGGTGTACGGGGGAGTCCGGCGGCGTACGGGTGAACAGGGTGGCGTACGGGGAGTCAGAACTCCACGTACACCACCGTCGCGTCGTCGTGCGTCTTGCTCCGGCCCAGCACCACCCGGTCCGTGTCCGCCCGCTCCAGGGCCCGTACGCGATCCACCAGCGCCCGCGGCCCCTCCTTGCGGACAAGGGCGAGACACTCCGT
Organism: Streptomyces sp. NWU339; assembly: GCF_003143855.1. Lineage (GTDB taxonomy): Bacteria > Actinomycetota > Actinomycetes > Streptomycetales > Streptomycetaceae > Streptomyces. The sequence continues at coordinate 242,640 of NZ_QFRK01000006.1, read as the reverse complement.
CCAGTCGCCCTCGCGGAACTTCTCCACCCAGCGCGCGGCCCCGTCCGTCAGGGCGGCCAGGGCGCGCACCTCGGCACGCGGAAGGGTTCCGGTGACCGCGCGCGCCGCGACCGACGGGTCGGCGGCCGCGGTGAAGAAGCCGCCCTCCTTGTTCCGCACCGTGGCGTCCACCAGTGCGTCCGTGGCCAGGGCCGAACGGGGCAGCAGGGCCAATCGGTCGTCCAGCAGCGGGGTGACCGCCCCGTCGGGGGACTCGACGAGCAGGACTGAGTCGGCCAGCACCAGGTACTCGACGAACTCTGGTGACCAGCGGGCCAGCACCACCGTCGCCTGAGGAGTGCGCGGGTGAGAAAGGTCACAGGTTTCGAGGTGTGCGCCGGCGGTACGCACAAGGGCCCGGGACAGCAGGTCGGCCAGGGGGACATCCGGGAGTGAAACGGTCAGTTCGGCGAGTGCTCCGCCGAGCCGCGCGGTGAACCAGGGGACGGAGTGCCGGCAGCCCGCCCCGTCCCGCGGGGGCGTGACGCCGTCCAGTACGACCAGTGAACCGCCCTGTCCGGAGGCCGGAAGTCCGACACTGGCGAAGTCCTCGTTGGGGCGGTCCGCGTCGCCGGGCTCCGAGGCGAGTTCAGTACGCATTCTCCCAGTCTGCACGAGGCCTCCACAAGGGCAGCCGGAGGTCGGACATGTTCGCTGATTTCCCGGGACCGTGCAGGTCAGTAGCCGATTTTGGGTGGGAATGCCGCGCTCCGGGCGCGCGTGGCGGCGAATCCTGCCATTGGCCGCCGCAGACGTCCAACCGGCCCGCCGCGCACGGCCGCTGCGGGACGTGGCGGGACTTGCCCCTCAACTCGCCTCCGATGTTCACTCCTTCGAGTGGCGGGTCAGGTGATGCGCATCCAGTGCCCAGAGGCGCTGGGAGGGTCGGGGAGCGATGGGGGCGTCTCACGGGCCCAGCGCGGTCGACAGTCCGGGCAGGACGCAGGTGCCTGTCACGAGCAGGGCGTAGACGCCTGATGACGGAGCGTCACCCGGACCCACGGGTACACGAGTCAGGAATGCGAGCACCGGTGCAGAAGACGCGGCCTCGTCGCACAGGCAAGCAGACGGCCCCCACGGGGGACGCCGACCAGAAGCCCACCGTCGGCAAGGGCCGCCCCACCCATGTGCGCAACCGGCTCATCGTGGCCGTCGCGGTGGTGGCCGCCGCGATCGCGGGCGCCGGAACACCGTCCGTGCTGGCGGCCTCCGGGCAACTGAACGACTCCCAGAGCCTGGTGACCCTCGCCGAGCGGACCCAGGACGCCCTGACGCTCGCGCACTCCCTCGCCGACGAACGGGACGAGGTCACGTCCTACATCGCGGCCGGCCGCCCCAAGTCCAAGGCACCCGCCGAACAGGACAGCGCCCGCGTCGACCGCCAGGTCGAGGAGCTGCGCGCCGACACCGGCACCTCCAAAGCCATGCGCGACGACCTCGACGCCATCGCGGCCGTGCGCAGGGCGGCGCTCACCGGCAAGAGCGGCGCGCTCGAGGCGCACCAGGCGTACTCCACCGCCATCACCCAGCTGCACCGGCTCGCCGAGCAGCTCGCGGAGCGGACCCCGCCCCGTGCGGGCTCCGGAGCCTACGCGCTCGCCGAACTGGATTCCGCCGTCCAGCAGGCAGCCGCCACCCGCGGGCTGCTGCTCGCCGCACTCAACGTGCCGAGCACCACCCAGACCGTCATCGACCCGATCACCGGTCTGCCCACCACGTCCACCGCCTCCTCGGACGCCGACACCGAGCGGCGCGACGAGCTGACCGCCGCGGCCCTCCAGGCCCGCCTGCGCTCCGACGCCGCCCTCGCCGACTTCCGCGACACGGCGCCCAAGGCGGCCCGCGCGTCCTACGACTCCACGGTGACCGGACCCGAGGTCGACTCCGCCGAGAAGTACCTCGCGAGCCTCACCGACCAGCCGTCCCTCTCCGGCGACGAACTCGCCACCGACGCCAAGAAACTGGAGGCTGCGCTCACCGCCCGCGTCGAGACGATGCGCGGAGTGGAGTCCGCCCTCTTCGAGAAGCGCACCAAGGACCTCGCCCAGCTGCGCGACGACGACGTCACCGCGCTGGAGATCCACGTCGCCGTCCTCGGCGCTCTCATGCTGCTCGCGGTCGGCGTCGCCACCGCCATGGCCCGCACCCTCACCCGCCCGCTGTCCGTGCTGCGCCGCGGTTCGGCCCGCCTCGCCGGGGCCGAGGACCCGAGCGTCGAAGAGCCGGTCACCTTCACCGGACGCAACGACGAGTTCGCCCAGGTCGTCCGCTCCGTCAACGCCCTGCACGCGCACGCCGCGCAGCTCGCCACGCGGATCGCCACCCTCGAGGCCGACCGCAAGCACCTCGTCGCGCAGCGGCAGCGGATGGCCGATGCCCGCGAGGAGCTGCGCACCGAGCTCACCGAGTCCGCCGCCCGTCTGGAGCAGCTGCGCACCAGCATCGGCGGCACCTTCGTCAACCTGGCGCTGCGCACCCTCGGCCTGGTCGAACGGCAGCTCGGCGTCATCGAGGGCCTGGAGGAGCGCGAGGACGACCCGGACCGCCTGGCCACCCTGTTCAAGCTCGACCACTTCGCCACGGTGATGCGCCGGCACAGCGAGAACCTCCTCGTCCTCGCCGGCGCCGAACACGTCCAGCACGCGGCGGGCCCGGTGCCGCTCGTCGACGTCGTACGGGCCGCGGTCAGCGAGATCGAGCGGTACGAGCGGGTCAGGATCGGCTCGCTGCCGCCGCACGCGCACATCGCCGGGTTCGCCGCCGACGACCTCAGCCATCTGCTGGCCGAACTCCTGGAGAACGCCACCTCGTTCTGCCCGCCCGACCTGCCCGTCGAGATCTCCGGCTGGCTGATGGAGAGCGGCGAGGTCATGCTCTCCGTGCAGGACGAGGGCATCGGCATGGACGGGGAGCGGTTGGAGCGGCTCAACGCCCGCCTGTCCGACTCCGACCCGGAGGCGCACTACAAGCACGAGGGCGAGGACGGCCTCGGACTCGGCCTGTACGTCGTGGCCCGGCTCGCCCAGCGGCACGGGGTGCGGGTGCGGCTGCGGGAGCAGAAGCAGGGCGGTGTCGCCGCGGTCGTGGTCCTTCCCACGACCCTGCTGGCCGCCAAGCCCGCCCCGCCCACCGCCGTACCCGCCTCCGGTTCCGGCGCCGCCGGTGCGGAGCGCGTCTCCCTGCCGGGCGCGGATGCCGAGGCCAACGCCAACGTCCTGCACGGCCGTACGGAGAGCGACGACCCGCTGGTCGCCCTGGCGGAACAGGCCGTACAGCAGCAGCAACCCGCCGCGAAGGCACCGGCCGCGGAGGCACCCGCCGAGCAGGAGCCAACAGGCGACGCGCCGAAGGAGCCCGCGGAGAACGCCCCTGCCGAGGCCGCCGCCGAGCCCCTCGCCGGAGCCGGTGACAGCGACGGCGACGGTGGCCCCGAGGCTGTGGACGGGACGCATCAGCGGCCCGCCGAGACCACCATGGAACTGCTGATCCCGTCGCCCGCGCCCGCGCCCGACGCGACCGCGGCGGCGGACGCGAAGGCCCCGGATGCCCAGCCGGACACCAGGCCCGAGCCTCCGGCCTCACCGCCGACCCGGTCGGTGCCCGCCCCCGCCCCCGGCGCCGAGCACACGCGCGTGCCCGACGGTCCGGCGGTGGAGGAGGAGCCGGTCACCGCCAAGGGCCTGCCCAAACGCACACCGAAGATCGCCGCGCGCGCCGAGGCCCCCAGGCAGCGCACCGGCTCGGTGGACGCCGACGCCCTGCGGCGCCGCCTCGGCGGCTTCCGCCGGGGGGCGGAGGCCGGACGCCGGGACGTCGAAGTGGAGATCGCCGAGGAGACGGGACCGCACCGCCCGCCGTCCACCGCGGCCGCACCATCCGAAGAAGCCACGGGGGGCACCGTCGAGGAGGCAAGCAGTTGACCACGCCCAGTACCTTCGGACTGAGCAGTGAGGCCCGCAACCTGCACTGGCTGCTGACCAACCTCGTCGAGGAGGTGCCCGGCATCCTCTCGGTCGCCGTGGTCTCCTCCGACGGGCTGCTGCTGCTCTCCTCCGACCCCGATCTCGTGCCCGCCCGGACGAACCGGGGCGAGGCCGCCGCCGGGGCACTCGAGGCGCGGACCGGGAAACGCGCCGGCCCGCGAGGCTCCGCCGCCGATCTGGCCACCGTCGTCTCCGGCATCGGCAGCCTGACCGTCGGCGCCGCCAAGCTGATGGACTACGGCCAGGTCAAGCACACCATGGTGGCGATGGACGAGGGCAGTCTGTTCGTGATGTCGATCAGCGACGGCTCGCTGCTCGGGGTGCACGGCTCCGCGGAGTGCGACATGAGCGTGGTGGCGTACCACATGGCCCTGTTCGTGGGCCGGGCCGGCCATGTCCTGACCCCCGAACTCCGCAGCGAACTGCGCAAGTCCATGGAGAACAAGACCCTGGAGAACGAGTCCACCGGGAGCCCCTGTTGAGCGGTAAAACCAGGAAGAACCTCCCGATCCGCGGCGGGGACCGTAAACCCGCCCGGGTCCGCCCCTACTCGCTCACGGGCGGCCGTACCCGCTTCGGCCATGTGCTCCTCGTCGAGACGTTCGTGGCGGCCACCGCCGAACTGGAGGCCGCCGAGCAGCGCAAGGAGCTGACGCAGGGCTCGCTGAAGTCGACGATCATGCCGGAGATGCGGGCCATCGTCGAACTGTGCCGCCGGATGCGCACGGTGGCCGAGATCGCCGCGCTGCTGAGGATGCCGCTCGGCGTGGTCCGGGTGCTCCTGAGCGACCTCGCGGACCAGGGAAAGATCCGTGTCTACGGAACGGGAACCGGCCACGGCACGGGCCGCCCGGACCGCGTGCTGCTGGAAAGGGTGCTGAGTGGACTCCGCCGTCTCTGACGCAGTTCAAGGCGTCTCCCCGCTCGTCGAGGACGACGAGCAGTTGCTGCCCTGGCAGACGGACCGCACCCGCGCCCCGATCGCCACGAAGATAGTGGTGGCCGGCGGCTTCGGAGTCGGCAAGACCACGCTGGTCAGCACCGTCTCGGAGATCAAGCCTCTGGAGACCGAGGCGCTGATGACCGAGGCGAGCGCCGAGACCGACGACCTCACCGCCACGCCGGACAAGCTGACCACCACCGTGGCCATGGACTTCGGCCGCATCACGCTCGACGACGACCTGGTGCTCTACGTCTTCGGCACGCCGGGGCAGCAGCGGTTCTGGTTCATGTGGGACGACCTGGTGCGCGGTGCGATCGGCGCGGTCGTCATGGCCGACACCCGCCGGCTCAAGGACTGCTTCCCGGCGCTCGACTACTTCGAGAGCTGCGGACTGCCGTACATCGTCGCGGTCAACCACTTCGACGAGACCGAGCTGTTCGAGCCGGACGACGTGCGGGAGGCGCTCACCATCCCGGCCCACATACCTGTCATGATCATGGACGCCCGGAGCCGGATCTCGGTCGTCGAGACCCTCCTGTCCCTGGTGGGTCACGCGCTCGAGGAAACCCCGGAGTAGCCCGGAAGCCCCGCTCGGCTGCCGGAAGCCCCCGTCCCCTAGGAGAACTCCCCGTATGCGGAAAATACTCGTCGTCGGAGCCGGCCAGTCCGGTCTCCAGCTCGCCCTCGGTCTTCAGTCGCACGGGTACGAGGTCACCCTGATGTCCAACCGGACCGCGGACGAGATCCGCACCGGACGGGTGATGTCGACGCAGTGCATGTTCCACACGGCCCTGCAGCACGAGCGCGATCTCCAGCTGAACTTCTGGGAGTCCCAGGCCCCGAAGATCCAGGGGCTCGGTGTCTCGGTCGCGGCCCCCGGCTCGCACGACCCGGGCCCGACGCAGCGCGCGATCAACTGGCTGGGCCTGCTCGACGGGTTCGCGCAGTCGGTCGACCAGCGGGTGAAGATGGCGGGCTGGATGGACACGTTCGCGCAGCGCGGCGGCCAGCTGGTCATCCACGGCGCGGCCGTCGGCGACCTGGACTACTTCTCCCGTACGTACGACCTCGTGCTCGTCGCCGCGGGCAAGGGCGAACTCGTGCAGATGTTCGGCCGCGACGCCTCGCGCTCCCCGTACGCCGAGCCGCAGCGGGCGCTCGCGGTGGCCTACGTCCACGGGCTGGAGCCGCGTCCGGAGCACCCGGACACCGAGGCGGTCCGCTGCAACATCGTCCCCGGCGTCGGCGAGATGTTCATCATGCCGACCCTCACCACCTCGGGCCGCGCCGACATCCTGTTCTGGGAGGGCATACCCGGCGGCCCGCTGGACGCCTTCAAGGACGTCAAGGACCCGGCGGAGCACCTCTCCCTGACCCTGGAACTCATGGAGAAGTTCCTCCCCTGGGAGCACGCGCGGACCGGCAAGGTCGAACTGACCGACGCCGGCGGCACCCTCGCCGGCCGCTACGCCCCGACCGTCCGCAACCCCGTCGGCCGGCTGCCCGGCGGCGGCCTGGTCCTCGGCGTCGCGGACGTGGTCGTGGCCAACGACCCGATCACCGGCCAGGGCTCCAACTCGGCCTCCAAGTGCGCCGCCTCCTACCTCGCCTCGATCGTCGAGCACGGTGAGCAGCCGTTCGACGAGGCGTGGATGCGGCAGACCTTCGACCGCTACTGGGACACGGCCCAGCACGTCACCAAGTGGACCAACGCCATGCTGGCCCCGCCGCCCGCGCACGTCCTCGAGGTGCTCGGCGCCGCGGGCAGCCTCCAGCCCGTCGCCGACCGGTTCGTCAACTGCTTCGACAACCCGGCCGACCTCGAGAACTTCTTCTACGACCCGGAGAAGGCCGGGGCCTACCTGGCGGAGGTCTCAACAGCGGCGGGCGGCGCGTAGGCGCGCGCGTAGCCCTGGTCGGGTCCCTCCGTGGCCCCCTCGGGGAGCTCCGGCGGCACATAGCGCCGCAGGGGCTCCCCGCCCGGGTCGGGGCGTACGGCGCCCAGGACCGGGTTGGCCGCGATCGGGGAGACCTTGACCCGCGCGCCGGGCCGGGGTGCCTGCACCACCATGCCGTCACCCAGGTAGAGGGCGACATGCGTGGCCTCGGGGAAGTACACGACGAGGTCACCCGGCCGCAGTTCGTCCAGCGCGACCCGCTCCAGCCGCGCCCACTGCTCCTGACTGGTCCGGGGGACGGGTGTTCCGGCGGCACCCCACGCCTCGGACGTCAGTCCCGAACAGTCGTACGCCCCGGGGCCTTCCGCGCCCCACTCGTACGGCTTCCCGATCTGCTCCACCGCGTACCGCACGGCCTGTTCGCCCGCCGCGGAGGGGGTGCGCCCGCCGCCGGGAGCACCGGGTGCGCCCAGGGCGCCGGAGGCCAGGAACTCCGCTTGGTCCCGGGCCACTTCGGCCCGTTCCCGCTCGGCGAGGGCGGCCAGCTCCTCGGGGCTGAGCGAGGCGAGCAGTTCCTCGACCTCGCCGAGCCGCTCACGCACCGCGTCCCGCTCCTTCCCGCGCCGTTCGGTGAGGGCGAGCCGGTCGTCGAGCGCCCTGCGGGCCCGCCGGGCGAGCTCGTCGGCCCGCTTCTCACTGCCGGTCAGCCGGCCCACCGCGTCCGCCCGGTTGCGCGCCAGCCGCCCGATCACATGCCCCTGGTCGAGAGCGTGCTGCGGATCGCGTGCCAGCAGCAGCCGTACGTACGGGGAGATCCCGGTGCTGTTCTGGTACTGGTGCCGGGCCAGCCGCCCGGCCGTGCCCCGGCTGTGGTGCAGGGAGAGCCGGGCGCGGGCGAGGGCGCTCTCCAGCCGTCGGGTCTCGGCGCGCTGCCTCGTCAGCCGTTCCCTGGTGGCCTCGTAGGCCGCGGTGGCCTTCCCCACCGCGTGGTACAGCCGCTGAAGGTCCGTCAGCAACTCGGCGACGGACCGCTTGCGGGGTTCGGCTGCGGTGCCCGCAGGCGGTTCGAGAGCTCCGTCGTCGCCCCTGGGGAGCCGAACCGCGGTGCTCCCCGGCGGCTTCGGAACGGCCGTCGCGGGCACCGGTGCGAGAACGGTCCCGGCCGCGACCGCCGCCGTACACACCAGACACAGAAGCATTCCTGACATGCCATCACCTCCGACGCGGGCGGATCCTCCGCTCCGCATCGTGAGCATCCGGCGGCCTGGCCGGGCCCGCTCGCCGGGTGTGCGCGGTTCGGCGCAACGGCGTCACCCGTCGGCGTCGTCCGGCTTGCCACCCGGCGTGGCGTCTGGATCGGCGGCGGGCTTTCGGGTGCGCCCCGGCCACGGCCACCTCGGCCGGCCGGTCGCCGCCCCGCTCGGGTCGTACAGGTACTTCCACCCCCGCGTCAGCCCGATCCGCCCGCTCTGCTCCCGGGGCACCCGCCGGTAGATCAGCACGGTGGCCGGGCCGCCGTCCGGGGCCGGGACGGGAATGCGGTACGTCTTGGGCGGGTGCCCGGTGATGCCCAGCAGCACGGGCAGGACGCGCCCGTCCATGGGCCCGCCCTCGAAGGGGGTGTCCTGACTCTTCACGCCTCCAGTGTCGGCCATGCCCCGCGCGGGCCGTCCGCCGCCGGCGGCAGTACGTCAGCCGTCCGCCAGCAGGGTCCGGACGAGTGCCTCGGTCTGCGCGTCGCGCCGCGCGGTCACCTCCAGGGCGGCCAGGAACTGCTCCACCAGCCAGTCCCGCAGCTCGTCGACCGGCGGGAGCCTGTCCTCGTCGAGCCAGATCAGCGAGGCCGCCTCCACGGCGGTGATCCACATCCGGATGGTCATCCGCAGCCGGAGCCCCGGCTCGGTGACTTTGAGATGGCTGAGGATGTGCTCGGCGGCGGACCGGCGCACACCGTCGACGACGGCGGTCGTACGGGAGGTCTCCACGACGCTTCCGCCCTGCAGCAGCGCGCTGAACCCGGGGCCGTGCCCGTCGACGAAGGCGAGATAGCGGTCGAGGGCCCTGGACAGCCGGGGCAGCAGCGGACCCTCGCGCGGCTCGTCGAAGCAGTGCCGCAGCTCGTCGGCGGCGGACCTGAGCGCCGCCTCGTACAGTTGCTGCTTGCCGCCCGGGAAGTACCGGTACACCAGGGGGCGCGACACCCCGGCCGCCTCCGCCACGTCGTCCAGCGACACCTCGTCGGGCGCGCGGTGAGCGAAGAGGGACAGCGCGGCGTCGAGCAGCTGACTGCGCCGCTCCTCGACGCCGAGGCGCCGATAGGCGGGGGTGGGAGCCTGCGGGGTCATGCCCCGCAGCGTAACCAACCGCTTCCGGTGGCCGCCTATGCCAACAGCCCGGACGACTTCCACAGCCGCCGTCCGACCCCGCGCAGCACGCCGATGTCGTCCAGGAAGCCCGTCAGCCGCTTCGACCCCTGCTGCATCACGTCCCGCCGGTGCCCGCTCGCCCTGACCTGGGCGACGGCCTCGCGCTTGTCCAGCCCGACGTTCGGGTACACCTCGGGGTTCACGAACGCCACCGAGAAGACGCGGGCGAACTCGCCGGAGGTGATCCGGGTGAACTCCTGCGACCACTTCGGCGCGGTCACCATCTGGCGCCGCAGCTCCTCACGGGCGTAGCGGACGTGCCGGGCCTCCTCGACGACATGGATGCGCGTGACGCCCCGGATCAGCGGCTGGACGCGCTCGTCCGGGAAGGTCAGCCGCTGCATCCAGTCCAGGACCTCCTCGCCGAGCAGGGTCGCCGTGAAGGAGCCGGGCGTGGTGGAGATCGTCTTGAACAGCCGGCCGAGCTGCTGATGGGACCGGCTCACCGGGTACCACGGGGTGCCGCCACGCGTGATCACCCGGGCGAACATCCTGGAGTGCCGGCACTCGTCCTCGATCTCGGTGAGCGCGTACCGCACATGCGCGCTCGTGGCGGCCTTGTCGTAGACGTGCCGCACCAGCAGCTGCATCAGGATCAGCTCGAACCAGATGCCGAGCGAGGCGAGCGCCGCGGCCTCGTGCCGGGAGAGCGCGATGCGCTGCTCCTCGCTCATCCGCTTCCACAGTGGGGTGCCGTACAGGGACACCAGCTCCGGCGGCCAGAACCACTTGCCCTCCTCGAACGGAGCGTCCCAGTCCAGCTCCTCGTCCGGGTCGAAGGAGTGCTTGGCGGAGGCGTCGAGCAGCCGCTGGGCCACCTCTTCCCGGTCCTTGAGCAGACCGAGCGCGTCGCGCAGCCCGTCGAGCGCGTCGGCTTCCGTCAGGGTCCGGTTCTGGCTCGTCATGGCGGCTCCACCTCGAGGGCACATCGGGTTACCGGCGGTTCACCCCACTTATGAGACTGCTTGTCAGCAAGCCCGTCAATCCCCTGTGCGGGACTTGTCGACGGCCAGTCCCCATGTGTGGGTGTCAACGGCACGCTCTCCGGATCACCTCATGGAGTGCCGTATCGGAGTTCGCCCTGGGTACGCTGACAGTGCCGGTCAGACTCCAGCGCATGGGAGCAATCATGAGCGCCGTACGCGACTCCGAGTTGGACGACGACTACCAGTGGCCGCGTCCGCCGCAGGACGGCTGGACCGCGGACGACCTCGACGAGCTTCCCAACCTGCCTCCGCACACGGAGCTGATCGACGGGAGCCTTGTCTTGATGAGTCCGCAGACCACTTTTCACATGTGCACGATCCGTCTGCTGGACAATTCACTCTTCGAGCAGGCACCGGGCGAATTCGAGGTCTACCGCGAATTCACAGTGACGCTCGGCAAGCGGAACCGTCCGGAGCCCGATGTGCTGGTGGCCCGTGCCGGTGCCGACACCGGGCCCAAACGGACCCGGCTCCTACCCGAGGAGGTCATCCTGGCAGTCGAGGTGGTCTCCGAGGACTCGGTCGACCGTGATCGCGAGACCAAGCCCCGCAAGTACGCCGCCGCAGGGATCAGGCACTTCTGGCGTGTCGAGGAGAACGGCGGGCTTCCCGTGGTCTACGTCTACGAGCTGGACCCGGCGACCGAGGCGTACGTACCCATGGGCATCTTCCACAATCGCCTCAAGCTCGCCGTCCCCTTCCCCATCGACATCGACCTCACCGCCGTCGACCGCCGCCGCTAGACCGAGCCCTCCGGGAACGACGTCCGGAGCGTGAACGCGTAGGGCGTCGGGCCGTGGGCGCGCAGGTGCAGCAGGCGCGCCTCCGCCTCCGCCACCGTGGGGCGGTGGCCCTTCGGGACCCACCACAGGGCCGTCATCGCCTCCCGCACCCGCTCGAACCACTCTGTGCGCCGACCCAGCATCTCCCGGTGCCGTCCCTGGTACATGTACGCGGTCAGGGCGTCGGTGTCCCGCCACACCGACAGGTTGACGATCAGCCACGCGTCGCCGAAGACCGACACGTCGGTGGCGTTCCCTTCCTCGCTCTGCAGGCGCCAGACGAAGCCGTCGGCGGCCTCGGCGTCCGCGTTCACCGGGTCGAGGTGGTCGACGAAGTCCTTCAACTGCGGCGAGTCCAGCGGGGCCTTGAGGCGGGAGATGTTCACCTGGGCGAGTTCACGGGTGGTGCCGGCTTCGGTCATGCACCGGACGGTAAGCCGGGAGCGGAACGCTTCGGTAGCCCCCGTCTCACCAAGCGGGCTTCTCTGCCTACGAGTTCAGCACCGCCTCCATCACCGCCCGCGCGATCGGTGCCGCTGTTCCGCCGCCGCTGATCTCCCGGCGGTTCGCCGCCGCGTCCTCCACCACCACCGCCACCGCGACCTTCGCCTCCGCGTCCCCGTCGCCCTGCGCCCAGGACACGAACCAGGCGTACGGCGTACCGGAGTTGCCGATACCGTGCTGGGCGGTGCCGGTCTTGCCGCCGACCACGGCACCCCGGATGGCGGCGTTCCCGCCGGTGCCCCCCTCCACCACCCCCCGCATCAGCTCCCGCATCCGCAGCGCCGTCGACGGGTACATGGCAAGCCGCGTCGGACGCGAGCCGGCCGTCGAGACAGTGCCGCCGCCCGCCCGGGTCGTCCGCTCCACCAGATATGGCTCCCGTACCTGCCCGTTGTTGACGACGGCCGCCGCGACCATCGCCATCTGCAGCGGGGTGGCCCGCGTGTTGTACTGCCCGATCGACGACAGCGCGAGCTGAGCCCGGTCCATCGTGGTGTCGAAGGTGCTGCGCGCCACCGGGAACGGCACCCGCAGCCCGCCGTCGTTGAAGCCGAAGTCCTCGGCCGTGGTCGTCAGGTCCGCCAGGCCCGTGGCCACGCCCAGCTTGGCGAACACGGTGTTGCAGGACCAGGTGAACGCCTCCCGCACCGAGGCGTCCGCACAGCCCCGGGACTCGTTCGTCAGCCGTGTCGTCGTCCCTGGCAGGATGTACGGGTCGGGGGAGTCGGTCGGTGCGTCGAGGTCGGTGACCGCGCCCGCGTCCAGCGCCGCCGCCGCGGTGACCACCTTGAACGTCGACCCCGGCGGATACGTCTGCCGCACCGCCCGGTTCAGCATCGGCTTGTCCGGATCGGCGTTCAGCCGCTCCCAGGCGCCGCGCGCCGCCGCCCCGTTCCCGGACAGCAGCTCCGGGTCGTACGACGGGACGGACACCAGCGCCAGGATCCGTCCGGTCGACGGCTCCACCGCCGCCACCGCGCCCTTGCGCGAGCGCAGCCCCTCGTACGCGGCCCGCTGCGCGGCCGGGTCGATCGTCGTGACGACGTTTCCGCCCGCGTTGCGCGAGCGCGTGAAGTCGTTCCACAAAGGCAACGGCTGGAGCACCGGGTCGGTGCCGGACAACAGCCCGTCCTCCGTGTCCTCCAGCAGGGTCGTCCCGTACTCCTGCGAGGCGTACCCGGTCACCGGCGCGTACAACGGCCCGGCGCCATAGGTCCGTTCGTAGCGCAGATGCTCCCCGGTGTCCCGCGAACCGGTGACCGGTCGGCCGTCGACCAGGATGTCGCCGCGCGGCTGGCCGTAGCGGGCGATGTCGTCACGGCGGTTGGCCGGGTTGTCGTCGTAGGCGTCGGCCCGCAGCACCTGCACGCGCGTGGCGTTCAGCAGCAGGGCGAGCAGCAGCAGTGCGCAGAAGACGGCGGCGTGCCGGATGTACCGCGTCACGACCCGGCACCTCCGTTCTCCGGACGGCCCCCGTCCCCCTGGCGCCGTGCCGAATCGCTCAGCCGGGCCAGCAGCGCCACGATCGCCCAGTTGGTGACCACCGACGAACCGCCCTGCGCCAGGAACGGCATCGCCATCCCGGTCAGCGGGATCAGCCCGGTCACCCCGCCCGCGATGACGAACACCTGGAGTGCCACGATCGCGGCGAGCCCCACGGCGAGCAGTCGGCCGAACGGGTCGCGCAGCACCAGCCCCGTGCGGTAGCCGCGCTCCACCAGCAGTCCGTACAGCAGGAAGATCGCGCAGAGACCGGCCAGTCCCAGTTCCTCGCCCGCCGTGGCCAGGATGAAGTCGGACTTGACCGCGAAGCCGATGAGTACGGAGTTCCCGAGCCCCAGCCCGGTACCGAGCAGCCCGCCCTCCGCGAAGGCGAACAGGGACTGCGCGAGCTGGTTCGGGCCCTCGCCCGCCTCGATCGAGGCGAACGGATGCAGCCAGGTCTCGATCCTGCTGTGCACATGCGGCTCCAGCCGGCCCACGGCCACCGCGCCCAGCGAGGCCAGCAGCAGGCCGACGGCGAGCCAGCCGGTGCGGCCGGTGGCGACGTACAGCAGGACGACGAACAGGCCGAAGAACAGCAGTGACGTGCCGAGATCCCGCTCCAGTACCAGCACGCCCACGCTCACCAGCCACACCGCGACGATCGGTCCGAGCACCCGGCCGGTGGGCAGCTGGAGCCCCCAGACCCTGCGGCCGGCGTAGGTGAGCGCGGCCCGGTTCTGAGCCAGGTACGCGGCGAAGAACACCGCGAGCAGTACCTTCGCGAACTCGCCCGGCTGGATGGAGAATCCGGAGACCCGGATCCAGATACGGGCCCCGTTCACCGCCGGGAAGAGGATCGGCACCGTGAGCAGGACGAGCGCGGAGGCGGCACAGGCACGGGTGAAGCGCTGGAGCATCCGGTGGTCGCGCAGCAGAAGGACGACCGCGATGAACAGCGCCACCCCCAGCGTCGACCACACCAGTTGGGTCGGGGCGGCCCGGTCGCCGGGTGTCTCCAGATCGAGCCGGTAGATCAGCACCAGACCGAGCCCGTTGAGCAGGACGGCGATGGGCAGCAGCAGCGGGTCGGCCCAGGGGGCCCGGAAGCGCATCGCGAGATGCGCGACCAGGGCGAGCACGCCGAGCCCGGCGCCGTAACCGGCGGCGCCGGGCGGGACGGAGCCGTTCCTGGCGAGCCCGACGGCGCAGTAGCCGAACACCGACAGCAGGACGGCCAGGACGATGAGGGCGAGTTCGATGCCACGGCGCCGGGGGAGGGGAGCGGCGGGCGTGGGCGGATCAGCCGTCGCCAGGGAGATTCCGGCCTTGCTCATGTGCGGAACCTACCTATATGTGGCGGCTCAGGTGGTTTGCGCGTCAGCACCAGCGTGGCGCGGGCCCGATGTTGTCGATGTGTCGGGCGGGGCCCCAGGCCCAGGTGCCGTCGGTGAGGAGGTACCAGAGCGAATTGCCCTGCACGGAGTCCCCGCCGGCCTTGCAGTAGATCGAGAGGACTTCGCCCTTGTGGGCGTAGCGGATGACGCGGGAGCCGCGGTGCGGCGAGCTGCGCAGGGCCAGCGAGTGGGCTGTGACGACGCCCTTGAACTTGCCCCGGTCGCCGTGGTTGCCGCCGGCCTGGTTGTCTCCGTCGTGGTTGCCGTTGCCGCCGCCCTGCTGGTTGTTGCCGTGGCCGTTCCCGTTGCCGCCGCCCTGCTGGTTGTTGCCGTGGCCGTTCCCGTTGCCGCCGCCTTGCTGGTTGCCGTAGCCGTTGCCGCCGCCTTGCTGGTTGCCTCCGTGGCCGTTCCCGTTCCCGTTCCCGTTTCCGTCCCCGTTGTTGTGGCCGTTGCCGCCCTGCTGGCTCCAGTTCGCTTGGCCGCCGTCGTCCCCTCTGTCGCTCGCGACGGCGGGGGTGACGGCGGTCGCGAGGGCGAGGGCGCCGACGGCCAGGGATATGGGCAGTCGGCGGATGAAAGGAGAACGCGCCGAACGCGGGGAGTGCGAGGACATGTAGTACCTCCATATGGGGGCGAAAGAGTCGAAGATGACCAATCGCCACACTAGGAGCAGCCCTCCACACCCGCCTGCCTTGGTGCGCCATCGGGGACGGCGTTGCTACTCGGTGAGTTCCTCCAGCAGTCGGGCCGTCGTCAGCCCCGCTCGCAGGTAGTCGGCGAACAGCTCGTTGTGCAGGGCCCAGCCCGAACGGCGGGCCCGGATCAGCCGGATGGCCGCATCGGCGGAGCTGCCCCGGCGCATCAGCGCGTGTGCGACGACCAGGCCGGAGCGGTTGTACCCGTGGTAGCAACGCACGAGGACCTTGCGGCCGTCGTCCAGCGCCTCGCACGCCGCCTCGGCGAGCCGCATGACCCCCAGGAGCTGCGTTCCGTCGAGCGGCCCGTCCGGGATGGGCCAGACATGGTGCTCGACCCCGGGACCGGGCCCGTGCCCCGGCAGCCGCAGCAGCGTCTGCACAAGATCGAACTCCTGCCGGACCACTGCGAGCTCCAGCTGCCCCGACCGGCCCCTGAACTCGTGCCCGCCCATCCACAGGCCGGGCGCGATCTCGTTCCACGGACTGTCCGGTGCCGGTACATCGGATTGGTTCCTGCGGGTATGCAACAGTGCCTCCCCAACATCACCGACATCACCGCTCGAGTCCTCTCAAAGGTATCCGTGTTCTTGCCCCGGGAGCACCCGCCTGTTCCCATGGAACATGGGGTGATGGTGCATGAACGGTCTGCGCGTCATACCGGCCTGGCGGCACGGCCAGGAGCGGCTGTACGTCTGTCTCCCGGACGGCAGGAACCTCGCCTGGTACGACCGTGAGTCGGCCAGGGTCAACGTGCTCGGCGAGGAGCACGAGGCGGATGTGCTCGAAGCACTCGGCCCCTTCCTCACCAGCCCGGTCTCGGTCGGCCCGCCCCCCGTCCCCACCCCCGCCGAGCTGGCCCGACTCTCCCTGCACCCCGACGACGATCTCGCGCCGAACCGCCCGGGCGAGGCCCTGCTGATCGCCCTCGACCGCGACCCCGGCCCGGCCCACCGCTTCCGCGCCGACCCGCGCCGGCAGGCGCTCACGGCGGAGCGGGCGGTGGGCGAGACCCTGGACCGCATGGACGGCCTGGGCGTACGCACCCTGCACTCGGTGCCGCTTCCCGGCGGCGACCGCGTCCACCACCTGCTCATCGGCCCCGGCGGGCTGTACGCCGTCCACGCCCTGTACGCCCACAAGCAGCGGGTGACGGTCGCCGACCCCGAGGTGGCCCTCGGCCGCCGCGAGCCGCGCCCGCTGCTGCGCCGCCTCCGCGCCGACGCCGACCGGGTCTCGTACGCCCTGACTGCGGAGGTCCGTCCGGTGCTGGTCCTGGTCGGCGCGTCCCACGTGACGGTGGCGACTCCGCCGCGCGAGGTGCGCGTCCTGACGGACGGCGACGTGGAGAGTCTGGGCCGTCTGGGGGGAGTGCTGAAACCGGCCGACGTGGAGGCCCTGCACGCGATGGCACGGGACCGGAACACGTGGGCCCGGCTGTGAACGGGGCGGGCGGAACCGGCCGAGCGGGCTGACCTGCCGGGCCTGTCGCGGTGCGGGCTCACCCGTACGGTGGTCGATGGATCCTCGGACCCGTGTTCGGCGTCTTCTCTCAGGGCTGTGCTTCCATGTGCGTGATCTGTGGGACCTGTGCACATGTGACAGGGACGGCCCGGGTCGCAAGGGACATTCAAGGACACCGGCGGAGGGCATGACCGAGGACGAGTTCGACGCTTTCTACGCGGCCGCGTTCCCCCGTCTGACCGGGCAGCTCTTCGCCTTCACCGGGGATCTGGGCGAGGCCCAGGACGTGGTCCAGGAGGCGTTCGTACGGGCCTGGGACCGGCGTCACAAGCTCCAGGCCGACGGGGCGCCCGAGGCGTGGGTCCGTACGGTCGCCATGCGGCTGGCGGTCAGCCGCTGGAGACGGGCGAGGCGTTGGCTGGAGCTGGTGCGCCATTCCGCACCGCCGGAGTCGACCCCCGGCCCCGGCCCCGAACGCACCGCGCTGGTGGCCGCGTTGCGCCGACTGCCGGAAACCCAGCGCATGGCCGTCGTCCTCCACCATCTGTGCGACCTCACGGTCGAGCAGGTAGCCTCCGAGACCGGCGCGCCCGTGGGGACGGTCAAGACCCGGCTGTCCCGGGGGCGAGCGGCACTGGCCAGGGAGCTGGCGGTGGACGAGGCCGCTGACCCGGCCTGGAGGGAGGGCGGCCGTGTCGGATGAACTCGCCACCGCTTTGCGCGAGTTGGCGGCGGACCACGAAGCCCCGCCGCCCGTGCCGGCCGCCGAGGTGCGCATCCGGGCGCGGCGCCGCGCCCGGCGCCGCCGGACCGCGGTCGCGTTCGGCACGGTGACCACGGCGGCCTGTGTGCTGACGACGATCGGACTCACCGTGCACGCCGAGGAGCCCGGCCCGAACCGTCACATCCCGGCCGCCTCGGCCGGCGCCCAGGCATCCGGCACTCCGACGACCTCCGGCACGTCGGCGCCCACCCGCTCGGCCTCCGCCACGGACGGCTTCCTGGACCTGGGCCGCCGCACGCTCACGATCGGCGGCCACGTCATGCGTGTCGACTCGCACGCCGTCGCCGCGCTGCCTGCCGGCCACCGGCTGACCGTGCGCGCCAAGCACGAGGCCATGACGCTGCCGGGCGACCCGAGGGCCGAGAACCGCCGTGGCGCCAAGGTCCCGTACGTGGTGGAGCTGCGTACCGGCAACCGGATGCCGGTCTACGCGGGCGCCCTGGCCGGCGGCGCCAAGCACCTGGGCGCCCTCGGTGCGAAGACCGGCTGGCTGGGCCTGAGCGTCAAGGACGCACGGTGGTTCTACGCCCGCGTCCGGCAGGGCGAACTCATCGAGATCACGTCCACGCCCGTCCCGGAACCGGGTGCACCGGCCCCACCGACCCGGTCGGCGGCCCACGCCGGCTGAACGGCCGCAGTCCGGGCGGCCCGCCCGGTCAGCCCGCCAGGTGCCGGAGTCCGGAGCGGGCCGGCTCCCCGTGCCTGTCCCTGTCTGCGTTCCTGTCTCTGTTCTTGTTCTTGTTCTTTTCCCTATCCCTTGACCGCCCCCGACGTCAGCCCCCGGATGAACGAGCGCTGCAGTGCCAGGAAGGCGAGCACCGACGGCAGCATCGCCAGGAACGCGCCCACCAGCAGCACCCCGATGCCCACCTGGTCGTCCGAGCGCAGGGAGCGCAGCGCCAGCGGCAGGGTGTACTGGGCCGGGTCGGTGGCGACCAGCAGCGGCAGCATGTACTGATCCCAGATCATCGTGAACCCGAAGATGCCGATCACGCCCAGAGCGGGGCGGCAGAGCGGCAGTACGACCTGCCAGAAGACGCGGAACTCGCCCGCGCCGTCCAGCTTCGCCGACTCCTCCAGCTCCTTGGGGATCTCCTTCATGAACTCGGTCATCACCAGGATCGAGAAGCCCCACGCCGCCACCGGCACGATCATGCCGACCAGCGAGCCGACCAGACTGATGTGCAGCACCGGCAGGTCCGCCAGCAGCACCGACAGCGGTACGGCCAGCACCTCCTCCGGCAGCATCATCGTCGCCAGGATGAACACCAGCACCGCCGCCGAACCGCGGAAGCGCTTACGGGCCAGGGCGTAGCCGGCGAAGACGCTGACCAGGACCTGCAGGGCCAGCCCGCCGCCCACCACGATGAACGAGTTGAGGAGATGGTCCAGGACGTTCCGGTCGATCGCCCGTTCCAGGTTGTCCAGCGACAGCCGGTCGGGGAGCAGGGTGAACTGCGTCGGGTCCACGGTCGGGGTGAAGGCGCCGACCATCAGCGCCAGCAGCGGTCCCGCGAAGATCCCGAAGAGGACGGTGTACAGGACGAACCGCAGCGCCCGGGCCCACGGCCCGCGCGCCTCCTGCAGGCCGAGCGCGGTGTCGTTCCTCATCGGGTCTCCCTCCGGCGCAGTCGCGACGCGACGGTCAGCACCAGCAGCACCAGGAACAGCAGGACGGTTCCGGCCGCCGCGACCCCCAGCTCGTTGCGTTCCAGCCCGAGCTTGTACGTGAGTGTCAGCAGTACCTCCGTCGAGCCGTCGGGCCCGCCGTTGGTGAGCAGGAACACCTCGGTGAAGATCCGCAGCCCCCGGATCGCGGCCAGGGTCAGCAGAATCGCGAACACCGGCCGCAGCCCGGGCAGGGTGACGTGCCAGATCCGGCGGAAGCGCGAGGCGCCGTCGACCGCCGACGCCTCGTACAGCACCCGGTCCACGCCCGCCAGCCCCGCCAGGAAGATCATCATGTCGTACGGGGCGCCCCGCCAGATGCCCACGAAGGCGATGGACGCCAGTGAGCTGTCCGGCGAGTTGAGGAACTCGCTGGGCCCCAGACCGAAGAGGGAGAGCACCGAGTTCAGCGCACCGCCCTGGGCCGGGTAGTACATGACCCGCCACACCTCGGCCACCACCGCCATGGCCGTGACCACCGGCAGGAAGATCGCCGACCGGACGAACCACAGGGACCGGGTCCGGCCCTCCAGCAGCAGAGCCAGGACCAGTCCGAGCACGATCGAGCCGGCGGTCGTGGCCACGGCGAGCACCACCGTGTGCCACACCGCGGCCCCGAAGTCGGCGCTCCCCGCGATCTCGGAGTAGTTCGCGCCGCCGACATAGGTGTTACCGAGGAACGGCCGGACTTCCTCGAAGCTCATCCGCACGGCCTGGGCCATGGGAATGAACTTGAAGTAGAGGAAGAGCAGCAGGGCCGGGGCCAGGAAGAGCCATGGCGTCGCGGCCCGGCGCAACCGTGCCTTCACCGGTGGTCCCGTACGGAGCGGACGCCGGGTGTCGGGCCCTGGTGACGTCCGTGCCTCGGTCACCGTCATCAGCCCTTGGCCTCCTGCTTCTCGAGCTCCGCGTCGAACTCGTCGGCCAGGTCGCCCATCGCCTTGGTCACGTCGCGCGCGCAGTCGGAGACGACGCCGTTGAGGCCCTCGGCGGAGATCTGCCGGATGGTGGCCCAGTTGGGCAGGGCCGGCGCGTTGCGGCCGGACTCGTTGTAGACCTGCTGGAAGGTGTCCCAGCGCGGATCCTTCCGTTCGGTGGCTCCGTCCACCTTGGTGTTGACGGGCAGCCGGACGATGATGCCGCCGTTGTCGACCCCGAGGCCGATCTTCTGGCCCGCCGGGGAGGCGGCGAACTCGGCGAACTCCTGCTGGCCCTTCTCGTTGGCCGAGCCGGCCATCATGTAGACGTTCTCGCCCTCCGCCAGGACGGTCTCGCCGCCGGCGCCCGGCGGGGGCGCGACGACCTCGTACTTGTCCTTGCCGAGCGCCCCGTCGAAGCGCGGCAGCATGTAGGGGCCGGTCAGATAGATGCCGCCCTTGCCGCTTTCGAAGACGGTGTGCGTGGTGGAGGAGTCGGCGGTACTGGCGCCGGGCTGGGCGACCTTGGAGTCGCAGAACATCGCCTGCAGCTTCTCGACGGCCTTGACCGACGCGGGCTCGTCGATCGCGGGCACGTAGCCGTCGCCCTGCTTCTTGACGAAGTCGCCGCCCTCCGACCACAGCATGGTGGAGAACCACCAGGTCAGATAGCCGCGGGTGGTGGTCCCCGGTATCACCATGCCGGCGGTGTCGTCCTTGCCGTTGCCGTCCGGGTCCTCCTTGGTGAACTTCATGGCCAGCTCGGTGAGTTCGTCCCACGACCCGGGTGTCTCCGCGCCCACCTCCTCCCGCCAGTCCTTGCGTATCAGCAGCGCGAAGGCCTGTGAGTTGAAAGGCACGCCGTAGTACTTGCCGTCGTAGCCCTGCGCCGCCTCCCAGGCCCGGTCGGCGAGATCGGCGCTGCCGGCCACGCCCTCGCGGTCGACCTCACGGACCAGCCCCTGGGTCACCAGGTTTCCCAACTGACCGGTGTCGTTGATGACGATGTCCGGCAGGTCCTTCTGTGCGGTGCGCTGTTGGAGCTTGGTCTCGAAGTCCGTCACACCGACGGCGACCAGTTTCGCCTTGACACCGGTCTCCCGGGTGAACGCCTTGGTGAGAGCCTCGGCCGATTCCGCGGAGGGGCTGCCGGCGTCCTGCCGGATCCAGACCTCCAACGGCTGTGACTCGTCCTGCTGTTGGCCTGTCCCGCCCGAGGAGCACCCGGTGGCGGTGGCAGCGGCTACGGCAAGAACGGCGGCGATGGTGCCGAACTGCCGCCCTCCTCTTGGCTTACGGAGTTGTTTCGACACGGGTGGCTCCGTCCAGTCCGTACGGGCGAGGTGAACGGACTCTACGCACAGACACTCCGCTCATCAAGGCAGTGAACGCTATTTATATACATGAACTCCAGGGGTGTGACCGGAGGTCCGAGCGGGACGCCACGGACCGCCCGGACGCCTTGTGCGGCACCACGGAAGGTATGGCCGAGAACCGGGTCGTGATCACCCGTCAGTCCGAGGCGTGGAACGGCTACGAGGGCCGGCACCGGGCCGGACACCGGTCGCGCCACGACGCACTCAACGACCCTCGCCAACACCCTGCTCCTGGACGCCGCCCGCATCCAGGACACGGACAGGGTCCTCGACATCGGCTGCGGCACCGCACACCTGACCCGGCCGGCCGCCGCACCGCGGACCGTGCTGTCGGCGTCCACCTGTCCGCGCCCATGCTGGAGCGGACTCGCGCGAGCGTCGCCGCGGAACACCTCGACCACGTCTCCCCCCTCCAGGCAGACGTCCAGGTGCACCCGTTCGAGGACGCCGCCTCCGACGTCGCCCTGAGCCGTTTCGGAGTCATGTCCTTCGCCGATCCGGTCACCGTGTTCGCGCACATCGGACACGCCCTGCGGCCGGGCGGACGGCTCGCCTTCGTCCGCCCGCGGTCCTTCGACCGGACGGACCAGTCGGTGATCTTCGCAGCCGTCGCCGAGCACGTGCTCCTGCCCGATCCGTCCGAGGAGACGGAGGCCGGCCCCGCCTCCTTCGCGGACCCCGCACGCACCACACACGTCCTGCGTGACGCCGGCTTCGACGCGGCCGTCGCCGCGCCGGTCGAAGTGCCGCAGATGTGGGGCGGACGCGGAGGACGCCGCCGGCTTCCTCTTCGGCCGGGGGCCTGGGCGCCACTGGCTGCGCGACGCGGCCCCCGAAGCCGTCGACCGGGCCCGGATCCGAGGTGGACGGCTGTCCCGGGCCCCTCAGCCGGCCGCGGCCCGCAGCTGTTCGTCGCACCACCGGCGGGCGGCCTCGGCGACCTGTTCCAGCGCGCCGGGCTCCTCGAACAGGTGGGTGGCACCCGGCACGATCCGCAGGGTGTGCGGACCGCTCAGCCTGCGGGCCGCCTCCTGGTTGAGCCGTATCACCTGGTCGTCCCGTCCGCCGACGATCAGCAGGACCGGCATCCGTACGGCTTCCAGGGCGTCGCCCGCCAGGTCCGGCCGTCCGCCGCGCGACACCACGGTCAGCACCCGGGCGGGCCGCTCGGCGGCGGCGACCAGGGCCGCGCCCGCACCGGTACTGGCGCCGAACAGGGCGACGGGAAGGCCCCGGGTCTCGGACCGGACCTCGAGCCAGTCGATCGCGGCCACCAGACGGCGGGCCAGCAGGGCGATGTCGAAGCGATGCTCGCCGGTCGCCGTGTCACGCAGCTCCTCCTCCTCGGTGAGCAGGTCGATCAGCAGGGTGCCGAGCCCCGCGGTACGCAGTTCGGCGGCGACCGCACGGTTGCGCGGGCTGTGCCGGGAGCTGCCACTGCCGTGCGCGAACAGCACGACCGCCCGCGCGGGCGTCGGCACGTCGAGGTCGCCCGTCAGCTCGATGTCGTCGGCGGGCACCGTGCACACTCGGGAGAACATCCGCCTCACCCTTTTCCTCACTGCCCCGCTACCTTGAGGCGCCTGCTTCCCGCTCGCGCCGCAGCCGACGGATCACGACCCACAGATCGGCCGCCGCCGACAGGGCGAGCACACCGCATACGACCGTGATCACGACCAGCTCGCCGCGGCCGGGGCTGTCGCCGGGCCCGGATTCCGCCGCCCAGAGGCCGAAGAGCACGGCCGCCGCGGTGAAGAGCGGCAGGAAGGCACCCGCCAGCAGCAGCCGCAGCCGGAGCGGACTGCGGGCGGTGATCGGTTCGGTACCCGTTCGCGGCCAACGCCGGCCGATCGACCCGGAGCGCGCCCTCGGGGCCTCCCGTGTCGTCACGTCGGGCTCTTCGTCGCGCACGTTGCACCTCCGTCAACGGTTGGGGGCGGCCCTGCTGACATCCGCCAGGGCCGAGTGCGGGTCGTCGGTGGTGGCGAGGTCGCCGAGACTGACGATGCCGACCGGGCAGCCACCGTGCTCCACCACCGGCAGGCGACGCACGGCGTACTGCCGCATCAGTTCGATCGCGTGATCGGTGGTGTCGTCCGGCGCCAGGGTCACCACCGGCGGGCGGGTGCACACCGAGCCGACGGACGTGACGGCGGGGTCGAGGCCCTCGGCGAGGGTCCGGATCACGATGTCCCGGTCGGTGAGCATGCCGAACAGATCACAGTCGTACGTCACCAGGACGTCGCCGATGTCCTGCTCACGCATCAGCCGGGCGGCTCGCGCCACCGTGGTCATGGGCTCGACGGCGGCCGTGCCGGGCGACATCACGTCACGTATCCGCGTGGTCATGGGAACCTCCGGGTCCTGCGTCGGCGGTATGTCGCACCGCCCGCGTAGCCCGCACCGCCGACGGTAAACCGTTCGGGAGGGACGCGGTGCCGCCGCAGGAACTCACCCCTCCGTCATGAGCGCCGGTTCGAGCGTCGGCGCACGGTGAAGAGGCAGGCGAGCATGCCGAGGCCCCAGGCGATCAGGAGGGCGCCCCACAGCAGCATGGTCACCATCGGAATGAGAAGCCGGATCTCGACAGTCGTGCGGTTCTCGAAGATGAAGATCAGAGCGATCGCGGTGATCAGGACGAACGGCGTGAGGCGGCGGACGCCGGGGCGGGAAAAGAACGGTGTGTGCGCCTTGCGGCTTGTACTGGTCCGAGTCATGGGGTCTCTCCATCACGTCGCTCCTGCATCCAGCGTCCTCTTCCAGCAGGTGGTGCGCCACCGAACGATCCGCGAAGCCGTGCGACCCCTTCGGGATGTCGGCGTCAGACCATGATGACGGTGATGCGAGAGCCGCACGGGGCGATGGGATCCCCGGGGTCCGAGGTGAGAACCGTCGTCGGGCCCGGGGCAGCGAGGGCGTCGCCCTCGCGGGTGTGGCCTTCTCCCGGACCAGCAGCTCGTCCCGGAGGGACTGCCAGGTGGCCAGGTCGGCGACGGGCGGGCGGCGTCGTACGACGTCCTGTGACGCTCACCGGAACAGACCCGCGACCCGGCAGGAACTCATCGAACGAGGAGGGGTACTCGAACGAGGTGGGTGACGCCTCCCATGGGAAAGCCGGGGGACCGACTCACCGGTGAACCGCTGAACCGTCGAATGGGTGACCGGACGATGACTACGAAAACCACGGGGAAGGCCGGTGAAAAGACGGCCGGCGCGACGGACGAAGCCGTGGCGCGCGCACTGCTCGACCGGCAGCGGCGCACCTATGCGGCGCAGGCGGGCATCCGGCTGCGCAACACCCCGGCGCCGCTGTACCAGACGCTCGTGCTCGCGATCCTCCTCAGCGCTCCCATCAGGTCCGGCACCGCGGTGGCGGCGGCCAGGGCGCTGTTCGACGCCGGCATGCGCACCCCGCGGGCGATGGCGGACGCCTCCTGGCAGCAGCGCGTCGACGCACTCGGCGAGGGCGGCTACCGGCGCTACGACGAGCGGACCTCCACGATGCTGGGCAAGGGAGCCGAACTGCTGCTGGAGCGCCACGGCGGCGATCTGCGCCGGCTGCGTGAGGAACCCGACCCGAAGAAGGCCCTGATGGGCATACCCGGGATCGGGCCCACCGGGGTCGACATCTTCCTGCGTGATGTGCAGGGCGTGTGGCCGGAGTACGCGCCGTACATCGACCGCAAGGCACTGGACGGCGCCCGGCGGCTCGGGCTGCCGGCCTCGCCCGACAGGCTGAGCAGCCTCGTTTCCGCCCGCGAGATGCCCCGGCTGGCGGACGGCCTGGTCCACGCGGCCCTCGACAAGCCGCTGGCGGACGAGGTGCTCACCGCCGCCGGGGCGGCCTGACAGAACCCTCCGCAGGGAACAGGGCACGGCAACCGGGTGACACACCGCCACGGGGCGAACGTCGCCCGGTGTGGCACTGGCCGGTGCCGGTGACTTCCAGTCAACTTCGCCGGGCCGGCGGCCGATCGGTGCGTACGGGTGGTGTCGGCACCGAAGATTCCCGTCAACCCATTACCAAGCGTTTAGTGAGCAGATACCTTTCTCCTTGCCGGTGGCAGGGGCAGAGCGATCCAGCCATCCCTGCCTGTCCGGAGTACCGCCGCACGTCGTTCGGCCTGTTTCGGTTTTACGCCCATTTCTCATGGACCGCCGGAAGGAAGCGCTTTGAACGCTCGGAACCGCCGCACCACGGTAGTCGCCGTATCCGTCGCAGGGCTCATAACGCCGCTGCTGCTGATCGGTTCGGGCACCGCCTCCGCCCACAGCAACCCTGCCAAGGAGGCTGCCAAGCTCGCGAATAAGCTCGTCAAGAAGAGCGACGCCAAGGATGCCCACGAGCATCTGAAGCAGTTCCAGCGGATCGCCGACAAGAACGGGAACACCCGGGTGGCCGGGTCGGAGGGACACCGGAAGTCGGCCGAGTACGTCGAAGGCCTGCTGCGGAAGGCCGGGTACTCGGTGACCCGGAACGAGTTCGACTTCCCGTTCACCGAGACGCTGGCGCAGAGCATGCGGGTGGTGTCGCCGCAGCAGCAGGACGTCCCGGTGACCGCCATGACGTACTCCGCCAACAGCCCGGTGGGCGGCATCACCGCCCCGGTCGCGGTGGTGCCGGTCGACGACACCACCGGCTGCGAGCCGGGGGACTACGCCCCCGAGACGTTCACCGGCAAGATCGCGCTGATCAAGCGCGGCGGCTGCACCTTCGCGGAGAAGCAGGAGACCGCCGCCGGTGCGGGCGCGGTCGGCGCGATCATCTACAACAACACCGAGGGCGCGCTCAACGGCACCCTGGGAGACCCCGCCGTCGCCAAGATCCCGACAGGCGGCGTCACGCAGGCGGACGGCGAGGCGCTCGCGGCCAAGGCCGCTGCCGGCGCGGTGACCGTCAACCTGGAGATCCGCACCTTCTCGGAGACCCGGCGCACCTACAACGTGATCGCCGAGACCAAGGGCGGCGTCGCCGACAACGTGGTGATGTTCGGCGCCCACCTGGACTCGGTGGCGGACGGCCCGGGCATCAACGACAACGGCTCCGGCTCCGCCGGCATCCTCGAGGTGGCCCTGAACCTCGCCCACGAGAAGACCAAGAACAAGGTGCGCTTCGCCTGGTGGTCGGCTGAGGAGTTCGGCCTGCTGGGCTCGGAGGCGTACGTCGACAGCCTCTCGGCGGCGGACCGTGCGAAGGTCAAGCTGTACCTGAACTTCGACATGATCGCCTCGCCGAACTACGCCCAGTTCGTCTACGACGGCGACGACTCCGACCAGGTCGGTGCCGGCCCCGGCCCGGAGGGCTCGGCGCAGTTGGAGCGGCAGATCACCGACTACCTGGACAGCCGGCGCATCCCGCACGAGGGCACCGACTTCACCGGCCGGTCGGACTACGGGCCGTTCATCGAGGTGGGCATCCCCTCGGGCGGCACCTTCACCGGCGCCGAGGGCATCAAGACGGCCGAGCAGGCGAAGGCGTACGGCGGCAAGGTCGGTGTCGCGTACGACGCCTGCTACCACGCCGCCTGCGACAACCTGAAGAACATCGACATGAAGGCGTTCGACGTCAACATCGACGTCATCGCCAACGCGGCGGGCCAGTACGCCTGGGACACCAGCCTTCTGAGCAAGCCGGTGGCGCCGCGGAACACCAAGGGCTCGGCGGGCAGTGGCGGCGGCCTGCACGAGGGCCACGACCACGAGGTCACCGAGTAACTCCCGGCACACACAGGGGAGGGCCGGACAGTCCGGCCCTCCCCTCGCCGCTGAGACCCCTTGCGGTGGGAGCCCCGGCCGGGTGCTCCCACCCTGCGGCAGACGCACCGCACCCGCCACCACAGGTCCTTCGCACCCTCCACGGCAGGCAGCGCCGCGTCGGTCGGGTCGGTCGAATCGGCACGAAATCCCAGGCCACAGTCACCACCCGGAGTCTCGACCAAACCCGGAACGGTTCACGGGACCGTCTAGGAGGTGCTGCGGCTGTCGGCTTCGGCTTGGGCTATGGCTTCGGCTTCGCTGTCGGCCAGTGCGAGTGTGACACCGAACGCCCGGGCGATGTGGCCCGCCGCCGACATGACGCGCGCTGTCCCCACGACGGGGGCGATGGCGACGAGGAGGTCCTGCAACTGTTCGACCGTGAAGTCGGCTTTGATCGCGGGGTTGATGTGGGCCAGGTAGGAGACCGCCGGTGCGTCCATCGCCACAAGTGCGGCAATGCGAGCCTGGATGAGCGTTCGCTCGTCCATGTGGCAGTGCTCGATGGAATCGATCGTCATGGCGGCGATCGTGTCGAGTACAGGGGTCTCGGATGCAGTGGCCATGGCTGGACCGCCTTCTGGTGCTGTAGAGAGCTGAACCGCCACCCGCTCAATGCGGAACCCCCCGCCTGCCCGGCGGCTACCACTCAAGCGTAGGCACTCTCAGGTGGTGGCGCGCGGTGAGCCGGTCGGCCGTATCCGGCGTGCTGATCCTGCCCCACCGTGTCAGCGCGCCCCGTGTCCTCCTCCTCGATCGTGGAAGCATTCATTGATCGCAGGAAATCTCAGCCAACCATTCTGGGGTGTAGCACTCAGCGAACGACCACTTCTGGTCCGAGTAGCGGTCGTCCGTGCTGTCGGTGTACACCTCAAGCCTGCCTTGCGGCGTCAAGCGGTGGTACTCGCGAATCGGGTCACCCTCCACAGTGGGGTAAGTCACCTTCAGTTCTGCGCTCTCACCGCTCTTCAGAGCTCGCCGGAGACAGGCGATTTCCCGCACCGCCTGCTTCTGTATCTCCTCACCCTGAGCCAAGCTCACTTCGCCACAACTTGAAAGCTCAGCTCTGGACTCCCAGCGGTCCTCGACCGGATCGTCCAGCATGCCGCAACCTGCAGCCAGCAAGAACGTGGCCGCTACCGCGACGAGCCGCGCGCGGACCGAAACAGCCGCCACACAGCGACGACAGGCCCTACTCCGACCTGTCGTCCGCGCCGGGTCCGCCGGCCCCACCCGCCGCGACTGGTCCGCCACGTCGTCATCGAGGTACACGAGCGGATGCGTCTTCGCTCCCAAAGCCCCTCCCCGAACCCCATGCTTGATCGCGGCCGCACCATACCCGCCGGCTCCGAAATGAGATGCGCCGATTCCGCTCCTCCGGGCCGTCCCCGGGCCGTCCGAGGTCGCTCGCTACCACCCGACGGCGACCGACAACGACCATTTGTCCACGGGCCCACGCCTCCCCGACCGGCAAAGATCCAGCCCACTGAGACCGGGGACAAGACCCAGGGCGAGAAGTCACCTCAGGTTGCGCCCCGTGGCGGATCCGGCAGATTGTGCCGCGCGTGACCGCGTTCTCCGGCGCGGTACGGCGTCCGCCTGCGGGTGTCCGCGATGCTGAAGAGGGCGACGAGCAGGCGGAAGGACTCGGCGAGTTCGTAGGCCGGAAGTCCTTCCATCCCGAAGCACCACTTCGTGAGCCGCACCGCCGGCGTGTGAGTAGAGCGAATGCCGGAACGCGCAATGCTCTCCGGCACGTCCTCCTCGCAGGCGCGGGCCTTCCCGCAGACAGGCAGGTCGCGCCGAGTGCGTGTCCCACTGCGTGACAACGCAGATGAACAGCGGCGGACGAGCGCGGACGCCTGTGCACCCATCGCACCAGGTGAGAGGCGCTCCGGCCCGAGGTCGGAAGCCCACCCGAGTTGCTTCGGACGAAGAGGTCGCCGGGCCTTCCGCGATGATTGGCCGTCCGGTCGTGGCCGACAGTTTGAGCGGCACTCATCCAGCTCCCGCGGCCATCCTCTGGCCAAGACAGACCGGACCAAGTGAGTGAACCGTCCTGGCTGCGATGTCACCGTGGGTTCACATCCCACCGCCTCCGCGCGATGCACAGTGAGAACAGCCCCTGGCCTGGGTGTTCGGTCGGGGGCCGTTCTTGTGTCCGGCTACTGTGACTGCCCGGTGTTCCCCGTGGTTTCCTGCTGGATCGGGCACGCTGGGGCACGGGCGGCTCTCCTGGCTCTCCGGGGGAGGGAAGGCCAGGGGGGCCTCGTCGGGTCTAGGCGGCGGTCACGCGGTTGTCTGCGACCGTCGGGCTGATACCGCACTCACCGCAGAGCCGCAGACCAGGACTGCTGACAGCGCGATCAAGTTGGTCAGAACGTCTTGGATCTGTGCGACGGGGACGTAGACGACCACGATGACGACGAGGACGGCAGCCCAGTCTCGCAGCCGGGGGATTGAAAGTCGGTTTGCCGAGGTCACACTCATAGCAGTACCTCCTGGGTGCCCGCCCGCCGATCGCTGCTCGTGCCAGGAAGCCTGCGCAGCGATCGGTGGGCTTTCGGGTCGGGCCACTGTGATGTAGGTCTCCCCTCGGCGCGCAGTGAAGTAACGGTGCGTAAGGGTGATCTGACCCATGGTCACGAGGTGTGGGGGTGTGCGAAGTCACGACATCCGCGATGGGGGTGGCAAGGCTCGCCCGGCGGCCCGATAGTCGGATGTCTGTTCGATGACCGGACGGTGAGGTGCGCCCGACAAGGTCGACGGAGTCTCCATGGCCGAGTCAAGCCGACGGGGCGCCGCTCCTCGGTTGAGCGGCGCCCCGCCTGGAACAGGTTCGACCCTCATCCCCATCAGGTCGATCACGGGACGCTGCGGCCCCCGTAACCCGCTTCGGGCCCCTGCCGGCCAGCCGCTGATGTACTGCTGACCTCCCTCACTTACGCGGGCGGCTACGACCGGGCGAGTGGACACCGGTGCTCGTGAGGTCCGGTCCTGGCAGGGGAGAACGGCAAGACGACCGGCGCCCACCAGGCCCTCCTTCTCCATGGGCAGTAGATGCGGCCTCGGGTCGACAGGAAAGAGGTCAGTGGATGAGCGGGGACACAGGAGGGGCGGTACTGCGAAGGGCGTGTACGGCTGTTCGCGCTGCTCGCTCCACCGTGGAGATGCCGTGAGACATGCTCGGGCTGCCGTGAGAGAGGATGACGACGTAGAACGTGCTCCCGTGTGCTTCGACTCGGCCCATGCTGTTGATCACCCAGCGTTGCGATTGGGAGCGCTGCAGCCAGCCGTTCTTGAGTTGCCAACGGCTGCCTTCCGCAGACACTCCCCAGTCCTGATCGGCGTCGATCCGGCCCATGAAGGTCTGGATCAGGTGGCGTGAGGCTTTGCTGAGCGGTGAATGTTCGGCGAACACGTCGGTCAACAGGGTTAGTTGGTCTGCCGCAGTGGTGCGGGTGAGGCCCCATTGGGCACCTGGTCCTGCTTGGGTGGAGGTCAGCCCCAGGGTCTTGTTGGCGTCAGCGAGCCCTGGGCCGCCGCCGATACGTTGCCACAGGGCATCTGCGGAGTCGTTGTCGCTGCTCTGGATCATTGAGGCGGCGGTGGATGTCTCCCACGAGGTGAGCGACCGTCTTTCGCGCTGGGCACGCAGCAGCAGTGCGGCCAGGATGTTCACCTTCGCCACGCTCGCGGTGACGTGTGTTTGTGAGCCGTACACCGTCCGTCGGCCGGTCCTGGGCTCCAGAACGGCGACCGACACCTGAGTGCCGCTCTGTGCTCGAATCGGTTCGAGCAGACGAGTGAGCGCGTCGTTCACATCCGTCGGGGCCGGCGTCCGCGTGTCGGGGAGGCCTGGCGGCGCTTGGGCCGGCTTGCTGTTCGCCGGCGTCAAAGGTGCCTGGTTCTGTGCCGGGGGGCGTCCGGCCCGGTCACCGGTTGTGGTGTGACCGACAGCGAAGCAGCCCGTGAGCAGCATGCCCGCTGCTGAGCACGCCAGTACCAGATGTATCCGCTCCCGCCGCGCGCAGGCCTTGTCGTGTCCGCTCGGGCCGGGCGGGACAGGCTGGCGCCCCGTTCCGTGGGGTGGACAGGCGGCATGATTCGGATTCATCGGGAACCTCAATCGCACAAGCAGGAGACAATCGGAGGGAAAATCACGCCCACAGTCTTTTCCGGGGTGAGGCACGCCGCATCCCAGGGCGGTTTCCCCCTAAAGGCGTAACGCGCCCATGGCGGACGCCACCTGACGGGCCCTTGGAAATGAAGCGGAGGCCCGTCTCTCGCGGCCCTGCGCACCTGCCCCGCACCACCATGTCGTGCGACGCGCCACCCCCTGGCCCCCGGGTGCGGTGGCCTGCCCACGCCACTCTTCCCGGTGAGCACCTTGCAGCGTTTGGGGGAGTTGCGCGGCTGGCTGTGGGTGTCATCGAGGCCGGTCTGGGTGTGGAGTACGTCGGCTGTCCCAGGTGCCGGTGAGGCATGCTGTGCATGCGGGGTGCCTCGTTGCACCCTCACCGGCCTCAGCCGCGCTGCCGTCGTGTGTCGTCGACCGGAATCAGCCGCGGCGGTCGGCCCGTGGCGGCGGCTTCGGAGCCCTCAACTCGGGAAGCTTGGGTTCGTCGATGGGTGGCCGCTTGGCTGACCTGCGACGGAGCGGCCACGGGGCCTGCCGACACTCGGCGTTGCCGTCCTGGCCCAACTCCGGGGTGGATCCGACCGAGGTCGCCGAACGTGCGGGCAACAGCGTGGAGGCCCTGCTGAGCCACTACGCGAAGTGCCTGGACGGGCGGCAGGGCGTCGCCAACCGGCGCATCGAGGACCTGCTGCGCGAGTACGAGTGACGTCACCGGCCTCGGAACCGGAGCCCCTGGAGTCTTCTCCAGGGGCTCCGGTGTCACCTGGGGCCGTCCGTGGGGGACGGGTGCGGTCTCATCAGCCCCATCGGGTGGTGATGGCTTCCTCGACGCTGAAGACCGTGTCGCACTCGGCGCACTGTGCGTCGCCGAAGACATGGGTCACCTTGTGTGCGATGTCGGGGTGGCCATCCGCGAGCGCGCGCGAGTGAAGGGTTCGGGCCAGCCCGTCCAAGGCTTCGGAGGACCGGGGCTGCAACGGTACCTTTCTCGCTGCGGATTGCTTCATGTACATGCTGTCTGTGGTGGAGAAGAAGCCGTCCTCTCCGAGGACTATGAAGTTCTCCGAGGCACATGCAGGACAGGAGACCTCATACTCTCCCTCGTGCAATCCGTCGAGCTGCTCGCCCCAGACCTCGACACCCTGAAAACTCAAAAGCGTGGCCAGCAAATCGATGTAAGTCCCCGGGGCGTCAGCGAGTGTGGGGTCCTGAAGGGCTTCCTCGGTCAGTCGGATCAGCTCGGATATCTCCGAGGCGTAGGTCACCCGGGGATCTTTCCCGTCGTGAGGCCGGTCCGTGCTGACCATGATCGAGCCGGCCAGATACAGCGGCGCCTGACGATCCGGGGTCGACCATTGCCGCGCCATCTGGGTCAGAGCAGGCAAGGCTGCGTAGCTCGCCGAGTAGACAGTCTCCTGATGGCACAGCCGGGACCACAGTTCGTCCCAGGCGGGGCTCTGTGGGTCCGCACTCGCTCCATCGAGCAGGCCGGGGACGTCTTCTGCCGTGCCATAGGCGTGGTGGAGCCGAGACCAGTCAGTCATGCCGCTGATCTAAGCAGTCGACTGCCGTGTGACGGCGTGGCGGCCGGGGATACGGGATCGGCAGGCGCACCGTTGCAACGAGCATCGGCTGACCGTCCGCCGAAAGCGCCAGTCACCTGCGGCGATGCTCCAAGATCCCGTCCACGCCTCGTCCGCAGACCCCGACATAAGGCCGCTCCGGGCGGCACACGCCTGCACATACGCGAAGACCCCGTCCTCAGCGAAAGCGCTGATGGCGGGGTCTTTGGGCACCTCATGCAAGGTGCCCCCGGCAGGATTCGAACCTGCGCACACGGCTCCGGAGGCCGTTGCTCTATCCCCTGAGCTACGGGGGCGTGTCGGTTGCGGTGATCGCTTCGACGGGTAGAACAGTACCAGTTCTGGAGGGGTGGGGAGGAACCCGTTTCCCGGAGGGCGTCACCCTGGGTGCCCGCGGGGGCATCCTTGGGGTGGAAGTCGGGAAAACGCGGACGCGGTGGCCGGTCTCGACCTACTCTCGAGTTGTGCCAGGGGCGTCGCGCCGGGTCCTTGTTGTGGACGACAACAAGGTCATCCGGCAGTTGATCAGGGTCAATCTCGAGCTTGAGGGCATCGAGGTCGTGACCGCGGCCGATGGTGCCGAGTGTCTGGAAGTCGTCCATCAGGTGCGGCCCGACCTCGTCACCCTCGATGTCGCCATGCCGCGGCTGGACGGGCTCAGGACCGCGGCCCGGTTGCGTTCCGATCCCCGTACCTGTGAGCTTCCGCTCGCCATCATCAGTGCCTGTACCCGGTACGAGGTCGAGAGCGGGCTTGAGGTCGGGGTCGACGCCTTCCTCGCCAAGCCCTTCGAGCCCAGTGAACTCGTGCGGGTGGTCCGGGGGTTGGTCGAGCGGCGGCGGTGCGGAAGCGGTGGGGGCAGAGACGGTGGCCGTGGTGTCGGCGGTGCCGAGCGGGCTGCCGGGCACGCCGGGGGGTAGCGGGGACGGGTGGTCTGTCCGGCGGGGCGTCCACATGGCGGACTCCCGGTAAAGCGGCTCGCCCTCTCACCCCCCTCCTCCCATACGCTTGTCCCGTGACCCCCGTCGAGCTCTCCCGCACCGTGCTGTACGCGGTGCGTCGTGCCGTCGACGAAGGGGAGCTGCGGGTGACCGTTCCCGAGCGGGTCGCCGTCGTGCCGCCGGGGCCCGGGGGGTGCGGGGAGTACGCCACCAACGTCGCGCTCCAGCTGGCCGGCCCGGCCGGGCACACACCCCGGCATGTCGCCGAGGTGCTGCGGGCCCGGCTCCTTCAGGCCGGCGGCATCAGTGACGTCGTCGTCACCGGGCCCGGGTTCATCAACATCAGTCTGCGGGGGTCCGCTCCCGTCGCCCTCGTGGAGGAGATCCTGGGGGCAAGCGGCTCCGGTGGCGCTCCTTACGGGCATCTGGACGGGGGGAGGAGCGGGAGCCGGGAGCGGGTGCTGCTGCACGGGGCCGCCGAGGTGCGTGCCCTCGTCCAGGTCGACGCCCTCGCTCGCATCCTGCGGTCCCAGGGAGTGGTGGTGCGGACCAGCTGGGATCCACCGGTCTCCGCGCCCGAGTGGGACGCCGCTTCGGCCCTTCTCGGGGTCGTCCTCGACAGCAGCGAGAACGGCGGCCAGTACGACGCCCTGCGCGTCGACGTCCGGCCCGTGCCCGCTCCCGGCGACCCGCTGCCCCTCGGCCGGGACGCCGCGCGGTGGGCGTTGCTCCGGCCCGCGTCGCACGACCGGCCCCGGATCACCGGCGAGCACCTGGTCCAGCGGGAGAGCAACCCCCTCTTCCGGGTGCGCTACGCCCACGCCCGCACCCGTGCCCTCCTGCGCAACGCCGCCGACCTCGGGTTCGGGCCCGAGCCCGGCCCCGTCGGCGTGAGCGAAGCCCAGCCCCTGCTCGCCGCCCTCGCCGACCACCCCCGCGTCCTGGCCGCTGCCGCCCGGCACCGTGCCCCCGACCGGCTCGCCCGGCACCTCGTCACCGTGGCCGATGCCACGCAGCCCCTGCTTCCCGCCGTGCTGCCCCTCGGTGAGGAGAAACCCTCGGCCGCCCACCGCGCCCGGCTCGCGCTCGCCGAAGCCGCCGGGACGGTGCTGGCCGGCGGCCTGTCCCTGCTCGGCATCGACGCACCCGACCATCTGTGAAAGAGCACGCGAAGAATGAGCCGTTCCGCACACCCCGCCGGACCCCGTCACGCCGACGTCCTCCCCGAGGGGCACTATTTCGCACCGCCCGCCGATCTCAACGCCCTCGACCCGAAGGTGTGGGCGCAGACCGTCAGCCGTGACGAGGACGGTGTGGTCACCGTCGGCGGGATTCCCGTCACGCGGCTCGCCGAGGAGTTCGGCACCCCCGCCTACATCCTCGACGAGACCGACTTCCGCGCCCGCGCGCGAGCCTGGCGCAACGCCTTCGGGAGCGACGCCGACGTGTTCTACGCCGGCAAGGCGTTCCTCTCCCGGGCCGTCGTGCGGTGGCTCGACGAGGAGGGGCTGAACCTCGACGTCTGCTCCGGCGGGGAACTGGCCACCGCCCTGTCCGCCGGCATGCCCGCCGACCGGATCGCCTTCCACGGCAACAACAAGTCCGCAGCGGAGATCCGCCGGGCCGTCGAGGCCGGTGTCGGGCGGATCGTGCTCGACTCCTTCCAGGAGATCGTCCGGGTCGCGCACATCGCGCAGTCGCTCGGCACCCGGCAGCGGGTGCAGATCCGGATCACCGTCGGCGTCGAGGCGCACACGCACGAGTTCATCGCCACCGCCCACGAGGACCAGAAGTTCGGGATCCCGCTCGCCGGCGGGCAGGCCGCCGAGGCCGTGCGGCGGGCGCTCCGGCTGGACGGGCTGGAGGTCATCGGCATCCACAGCCACATCGGGTCGCAGATCTTCGACATGTCGGGGTTCGAGGTCGCCGCGCACCGGGTGGTCGGGCTGCTCAAGGACATCCGCGACGAGCACGGCGTCGAGCTGCCCGAGATCGACCTCGGGGGCGGTCTCGGCATCGCCTACACCAGCGACGACGACCCCCGCGAGCCGCACGAGATCGCCAAGGCGCTGACCGAGATCGTCACCCGGGAGTGCGAGGCCGCCCGCCTCAGCGTCCCGCGCATCTCCGTGGAGCCGGGGCGTGCCATCGTCGGGCCGACCGCCTTCACGGTGTACGAGGTCGGCACCGTCAAGCCGCTGGAGGGCCTGCGCACCTACGTCTCCGTCGACGGCGGGATGTCGGACAACATCCGCACCGCGCTCTACGACGCCGAGTACAGCGTCGCCCTCGTCTCCCGCCGCTCCGACGCCGAGCCGATGCTCAGCCGGGTCGTCGGCAAGCACTGCGAGAGCGGGGACATCGTGGTGCGCGACGCCTTCCTGCCGGGGGACCTGGCGCCGGGCGACCTGATCGCCGTACCGGCCACCGGGGCGTACTGCCGGTCGATGGCCAGCAACTACAACCACGTCCTTCGCCCGCCCGTCGTCGCCGTCGCGGACGGCGAGGCGCGGGTGATCGTCCGGCGCGAGACCGAGGAGGACCTCCTCCGTCTCGACGTCGGGTGAGGTAAGAACAGAGAACGCGAGGGGACGCGGGAGAGGGAGGCGGAAGATCTTCGGTTCTCGCGGGCTTCGCAACGAAATTGATGTCTCACGATCCGGACAAAGGGCAGAAACTTCCGTCCGGTGAGTGAGACTGGTGCAATCGAGACGGTAATCGGGAAACGAGGTCGGATGATGCGTACGCGTCCGCTGAAGGTGGCGCTGCTGGGCTGTGGAGTGGTCGGCTCAGAGGTGGCGCGCATCATGACGACGCAGGCCGACGACCTCGCGGCCCGCATCGGAGCCCCGGTGGAGCTCGCCGGGGTCGCCGTGCGGCGCCCCGACCGGGTGCGTGAGGGCATCCCGGCCGAGCTGGTCACCACCGACGCCACCGCCCTCGTCAAACGGGGCGACCTCGATGTCGTCGTCGAGGTCATCGGCGGGATCGAGCCCGCGCGGACGCTGATCACCACCGCCTTCGCGCACGGCGCGTCCGTGGTCTCCGCGAACAAGGCGCTGCTCGCCCAGGACGGCGCCGCGCTGCACGCCGCCGCCGAGGAGCACGGCAAGGACCTCTACTACGAGGCCGCCGTCGCCGGTGCCATTCCGCTGATCCGGCCGCTGCGCGAGTCGCTCGCCGGTGACAAGGTCAACCGGGTGCTCGGCATCGTCAACGGGACGACGAACTTCATCCTCGACGCCATGGACACCACCGGCGCCGGCTATCAGGAGGCGCTCGACGAGGCCACCGCCCTCGGGTACGCGGAAGCCGACCCCACCGCCGACGTCGAGGGCTTCGACGCCGCCGCCAAGGCCGCCATCCTCGCCGGAATCGCCTTCCACACGCGTGTGCGGCTCGACGACGTCCACCGCGAGGGCATGACCGAGGTCACCGCCGCCGACATCGCCTCGGCGAAGGAGATGGGCTGCACCATCAAACTGCTCGCCATCTGCGAGCGGGCCGATGACGGCGCCTCCGTCACCGCGCGCGTGCATCCGGCGATGATCCCGCTCACCCACCCGCTGGCCTCGGTGCGCGGCGCCTACAACGCCGTGTTCGTGGAGTCGGAGGCCGCCGGGCAGCTGATGTTCTACGGACCCGGCGCCGGCGGGGCGCCCACCGCCTCCGCCGTGCTCGGCGACCTCGTCGCCGTCTGCCGCAACCGGCTGGGCGGGGCCACCGGACCGGGCGAGTCCGCCTACGCGGCGCTGCCGGTCTCGCCGATGGGCGATGTCGTCACGCGCTACCACATCAGCCTCGATGTGGCCGACAAGCCGGGCGTTCTCGCTCAGGTCGCGACCGTGTTCGCGGAGCACGGCGTCTCGATCGACACGGTTCGCCAGCAGGGCAAGGACGGGGAGGCCTCCCTCGTCGTCGTCACCCACCGTGCGTCCGACGCGGCCCTCGGCGGCACCGTCGAGGCGTTGCGCAAGCTCGACACCGTGCGCGGTGTCGCCAGCATCATGCGGGTTGAAGGAGAGTAACCAGCAATGACCCACCAGTGGCGCGGAATCATCGAGGAGTACCGGGACCGGCTGCCGGTCGCCGACACCACGCCGGTTGTGACGCTCCGTGAGGGCGGTACGCCGCTCGTGCCCGCGCAGGTGCTCTCCGAGCGCACGGGCTGCGAGGTCCACCTCAAGGTGGAGGGCGCCAACCCGACCGGGTCCTTCAAGGACCGGGGGATGACCATGGCCATCTCCAAGGCCAAGGAGGAGGGCGCGCAGGCCGTCATCTGCGCCTCCACCGGCAACACCTCCGCCTCCGCCGCCGCCTACGGCGTGCGCGCCGGGATGGTCTCCGCGGTGCTCGTGCCGCAGGGCAAGATCGCGCTCGGCAAGATGGGCCAGGCCCTGGTGCACGGGGCGAAGATCCTCCAGGTCGACGGCAACTTCGACGACTGCCTCACCCTCGCCCGCGCGCTCAGCGACAACTACCCCGTGGCGCTGGTCAATTCGGTCAACCCGGTGCGTATCGAGGGGCAGAAGACGGCCGCCTTCGAGATCGTGGACATGCTCGGTGACGCTCCCGACATCCACGTCCTCCCGGTGGGCAACGCGGGTAACATCACCGCCTATTGGAAGGGCTACCGGGAGTACGCCGCCGACGGCGTGGCCACCCGGACCCCGCGCATGTGGGGCTTCCAGGCCTCCGGCAGCGCCCCGATCGTGCGCGGTGAGGTCGTCAAGGACCCGGCGACCATCGCCACCGCCATCCGGATCGGCAACCCGGCCTCGTGGCAGTACGCGCTCGCCGCGCGGGACGAGTCCGGCGGCCTCATCGACGAGGTGACGGACCGTGAGATCCTGCGCGCCTACCGGCTGTTGGCCTCGCAGGAGGGCGTCTTCGTCGAGCCCGCGTCCGCCGCGTCGGTCGCCGGTCTGCTGAAGGCCGCCGAGCAGGGCAAGGTCGACCCGGGGCAGAAGATCGTGTGCACCGTCACCGGCAACGGTCTGAAGGACCCGGACTGGGCCGTCGCCGGCGCCCCGCAGCCGGTCACCGTCCCGGTGGACGCCGCCGCGGCCGCCGAACGGCTCGGGCTGGTCTGACAGGGCTGAGGGGGCTGACGGGCCCGCGCGCCCCCGGCCCCCTCGGCGCCCTCCGCGCCCTGCAGCCGCCGCATCGGACGGCAGGAAGGGCGTAAGAGGGCGCTTGCCCGGGGAAGTTTCCCACGGGGGGTGCACAGGGGGCTTGCGACACGCCTCGTGCGCCTCCCGTGCGCCCTATGTCGACACGGAACCGTCCTTCGATAGGCTGTACTCAACCCACCCGCCGCATATGCCGCGGTACCGCGTCGTCCCCGTGGTCCGGAAGCGACCCCCGAAAGGCGCGGAAGGCGGCCGGCCACCCTGGTCGGCGGCGATCCCCGGGTTTCGTACGCCGTCGAATGTGATTCGACGGTCACCAGCTCAACCGACAGTCGCCCAGATCCAACGACAGTCACCAGCTCAAGGAGAGTCAACGAGCGATGGCCGGTCCCGCGTTCCGCGCCGCCGCCGTCCGGGTGCGCGTCCCCGCCACCAGCGCCAACCTCGGTCCGGGCTTCGACGCCCTGGGCCTCGCGCTGGGCCTGTACGACGACGTGGTCGTCCGGGTGGCCGACGCCGGGCTGCACATCGACATCGCCGGTGAGGGCGGCGAGACCCTCCCGCGCGACGAGAGGCACCTGCTCGTACGCTCCCTGCGCACCGCCTTCGACCTGCTGGGCGGACAGCCGCGCGGCCTGGAGATCGTCTGCGCCAACCGCATTCCGCACGGCCGGGGCCTGGGCTCCTCCTCGGCCGCCATCTGCGCCGGCATAGTCGCCGCCCGCGCCGTGACCATAGGCGCCGAGGCCAAGCTCGACGACACCGCGCTGCTCGAACTCGCCACCGAGATCGAGGGCCACCCCGACAACGTCGCCGCCTGCCTGCTGGGCGGCTTCAGCCTCTCCTGGATGGAGGGCGGTGCGGCCCGCGCGATCAGGCTGGAGCCCGCCGAATCCATCGTCCCGGTGGTCTTCGTACCGGGTAGGCCCGTCCTCACCGAGACCGCCCGCGGCCTGCTGCCGCGTACCGTGCCGCACGTCGACGCCGCCACCAACGCGGGCCGTGCCGCCCTGCTCGTCGAGGCTCTGACCAGGCGTCCCGAACTGCTGCTGCCCGCCACCGAGGACCGCCTGCACCAGGACTACCGGGCCCCCGCCATGCCCGAGAGCGCGGCCCTGGTGGAGCGGCTGCGCGCGGACGGCGTCCCCGCAGTGATCTCCGGTGCCGGGCCCACCGTCATGGCGCTGGCCGACGCCGACACCGCCGACAAGGTCGAAGCACTGGCCGGCGCCGACTGGGCCGCCAACCGGCTCCGTCTCGATCTGCAGGGAGCGAGCGTGCTTCCGCTTGCCGCCTGACACACGGTTGCCGGATGAGGAGAGGGGGAATGTTTGTTGGATCCGGTAGTGTTAACCTCAAGTCTGCACCCGACCCCACCACGGCGAGGTGCCTCGTGTCCCCGTTCGGGACAGACATTCTTCCGGGAGCTCCCCAAGCCACACCGTGTTCTCTGCGCCGTACGCGGACAGTGCGTCGCACGCGGACACTGAACGGCCCGCCGAGCACGCTCCGGAACCGGTGCGACCGCGCCACGTGACACTGGATGTCAAGGCTCGGCAAGCGCCATCACCAGAAATTTCTTCCGCCGTTCCGGCGGACAACCGCCCCGGCACGGTTCGCACAGTAAGGACCGAAGCCGGACAGCACAACCGGTCGCCGAGCCAGACAGGCCGACGTCCGCTCCAGGGAAGGACCCTTCGTGAGCGACACCACCGATCTGATGGGCGCACGTGTCGAGGAGACCGCTGCCGCGCCCGCCACGGACGCTTCCGCGCCTGCCAGCGGTGCCGGCTCCCGGCGGCGCCGCGGTACCGGCCTCGAAGGCATGGTGCTGGCCGAGCTTCAGCAGGTCGCATCGGGCCTCAATATCAGGGGCACCGCGCGTATGCGCAAGAGTCAGCTGATCGAGGTCATCAAGGAGGCGCAGGCGGGAGCAGGCGCCACCGCGCCGAAGAACGAGGCCCCGGCCGAGGCGGCGGAGACCAAGCCCAAGCGCCGCGCCACCTCCCGGACCCGTACGGGTGAGACCGCCGAGAAGAAGCAGGCCGCCGCCGAGGACGCCGCGGCCCAGCAGCAGATCGACATTCCCGGCCAGACGGCGCCGAAGGTCTCCGCGCCGGCCGAGCAGGCCCCCGCCACCGAGGCCGCCCCCGTCGAGCGCCGCCGTCGCGTCACCGCCGAGGCGGGTGCTCCGGCCGCCGCGTCGGAGAAGACCGCCGCCGAGGCGAAGACCGAGCCGCAGGACGAGTCGAAGACCGAGGCCCAGTCGCAGCAGTCGCAGGGTGACGCCAAGTCCGACCACGACGGCCACGACGGGCGCCGCCGCGACCGCCGTGACCGCGGCCGCAATGACCGGGGCGACCGGGCAGACCGCGGTGACCGTCGCCACAGGGGCGACGACCAGCAGCAGACCCAGAGCGGTCAGGGTGGTCAGGGGCGTCAGCAGAGCCAGCAGCAGGGCGGCGGCCGTCAGGACGACGGTTATGACGACGACGGTAGCGGCCGTCGCGGCCGGCGCGGCCGCTACCGCGACCGTCGCGGCCGGCGCGGGCGCGACGACGTGCAGGAGCCGCAGATCACCGAGGACGACGTCCTGATCCCGGTCGCGGGCATCCTCGACATCCTCGACAACTACGCGTTCATCCGGACCTCCGGCTACCTGCCCGGCCCGAACGACGTGTACGTCTCCCTCGCCCAGGTCCGCAAGAACGGCCTGCGCAAGGGCGACCACCTCACCGGCGCGGTGCGCCAGCCCAAGGAGGGCGAGCGCCGCGAGAAGTTCAACGCGCTGGTCCGCCTGGACTCCGTCAACGGCATGGCGCCCGAACACGGCCGCGGCCGCCCGGAGTTCAACAAGCTCACCCCGCTGTACCCGCAGGACCGCCTCCGTCTGGAGACCGACCCCGGTGTCCTCACCACGCGGATCATCGACCTCGTGTCGCCGATCGGCAAGGGCCAGCGCGGTCTGATCGTGGCCCCGCCGAAGACCGGCAAGACCATGATCATGCAGGCGGTCGCCAACGCGATCACGC
The DNA here is from genome assembly GCF_003143855.1 of Streptomyces sp. NWU339. GTDB lineage: Bacteria > Actinomycetota > Actinomycetes > Streptomycetales > Streptomycetaceae > Streptomyces. The sequence goes on along the minus strand of NZ_QFRK01000006.1, from coordinate 200,713 downwards.
ACAACAACCCCGAGTGCCACCTGATGGTCGTCCTCGTCGACGAGCGTCCGGAAGAGGTCACCGACATGCAGCGGTCGGTGAAGGGCGAGGTCATCTCCTCGACCTTCGACCGCCCGGCCGAGGACCACACCACGGTCGCCGAACTCGCCATCGAGCGCGCCAAGCGCCTGGTGGAGCTGGGTCACGACGTCGTCGTGCTGCTCGACTCGATCACCCGTCTGGGCCGTGCGTACAACCTCGCCGCCCCGGCCTCCGGCCGCATCCTCTCCGGTGGTGTCGACTCGACGGCGCTCTACCCGCCGAAGCGCTTCTTCGGCGCGGCCCGCAACATCGAGGACGGCGGCTCGCTGACCATTCTCGCCACCGCGCTGGTGGACACCGGGTCCCGCATGGACGAGGTGATCTTCGAGGAGTTCAAGGGCACCGGCAACATGGAGCTCAAGCTCGACCGGAAGCTCGCCGACAAGCGCATCTTCCCCGCGGTGGACGTCGACGCGTCCGGTACCCGCAAGGAGGAGATCCTGCTCGGCAGTGACGAACTGGCCATCGTCTGGAAGCTGCGCCGGGTGCTGCACGCGCTCGACTCGCAGCAGGCGATCGAACTGCTCCTCGACAAGATGAAGCAGACGAAGTCGAACGCCGAGTTCCTGCTGCAGATCCAGAAGACGACGCCGACACCGGGCAACGGCGACTGACGTCGTTCTACCCCACCTCGGCTCCGCCTGGCACAAGGGCCGCTCCCCTCCGAGGGGAGCGGCCCTTTGCATGCACTCGGACAGGTGTACGATCACGCTGTTCCGGGCCGATCTTCACATCGCGACCCGAACTTCCGATCCCGAGGGGGGACTTGCGTGGGTACTTCCATGTCCGGGGGCGGTCGGCACAGACGCCGGGTCAGAATCGCGCTGCCCGTCGCCGCCGCCGGCGTCGCCGCGGCCGTCACCGCCGCACTGCTGACCTCGTCCGCCGGCGCCGCCACCGCGCTGCCGCAGCCGACCGCCGCCCCGGCGTTCAGCTCGCCGTCACCGGCCGAGCTGAAGAAGCGCGTCGCCGGCGCGCTCGCCGGTGACGACACCGCCGGCCAAACGAACCGGTCGTCGCTGAGCAAGAGCACCACCATCGGCGCCGGCAGCAGCGGCTCCGTCATCGACGCGAAGATCATCGGTGGCAGCACGACCAGCATCACCTCCGCGCCCTGGATGGCGCAGCTCCACTACTACGACGACCGGGGCACCAGCCGCACGAGCGACGACATCGGCTTCTTCTGCGGTGGTGCCGTCGTGGCCCCGACGAAGATCCTCACCGCCGCGCACTGCGTCAAGGGATACAACTGGAACGCCAACGGCGCCGTCGTCACGGGGACCGCGCAGCTCCCCTCGGCCGACGGAAACCTGAGCGGCGGCACCGTCTCCGGTGTCTGGCGTCAGTGGAACCACCCGTCGTACAACGCGACGACCATCGACAACGACATCGCGGTGCTCACCCTGCCCGGCCCCGTCAAGGCCACCCCGATCCGCATGACCACCTCCGGCGACACCGCCTCCTACGCCGCCGGAAAGAGCGCCAAGGTCTACGGCTGGGGCCGCACCAGCTCCACCAGCCAGGACGTCTCCGAGACGCTGAAGGCCGCCACGCTGCCCATCCAGTCCGACGCCACGTGCGCCCGCACCTACGGCGCCGACTTCGTCAAGGGCCACATGGTCTGCGCGGGCAAGCCCGCCTCCGGCACCGACAGCGGCACCACCTCCGCCTGCAACGGCGACTCCGGCGGCCCGCTGGTCGTGAACAACCGGATCGTCGGCGTCGTCTCCTGGGGTGTGAGGGACTGCGTCGAGAAGGGCGCCTACAGCGTCTTCGCCAAGGTGAGCAGCTACGTCGGGGCCGCCTACGCACGCGTCGACGACACCAACATCAGCGGCGACCACCGCGCCGACCTGTGGGTGCGCAAGTCCTCGACGGGGACCGGCTACTCCATGGACTCCAAGGGCTCCTCCTTCGCCGCCCGCGAGTCCTGGGGCAACTGGAAGGGCGTCAACGTCGTCCTGCAGACCGACCTCAACCGGGACGGGTACCAGGACCTGGTGTACCGGCGCAGCAGCGACGGCGCCGTCTACTGGACCCGGTACGTGATCTCCAGCGGCACCTGGTCCACCAAGCGCATCTTCGACAACTGGAAGTCCCGTACCCGCATCGTCACCCCCGGTGACGTCACCGGCGACTACCTGCCCGACCTGCTGTCCGTGGACTCCGCCGGTGTGCTGTGGATCTACCCGGGCAAGGGCAACGGCACCTTCTCCGCCCGCGTGAAGGTCGGCTCCGGCTGGAACCAGTACAACTCCGTGCGCGGCCACGGCGACTTCAACGGCGACGGGAAGACCGACCTGATCGCCCGCCACAAGAGCACCGGCGCGGTGTACCTGTACCGGGGCACCGGTAAGGCCGGCACCGGCGCCTTCTCCGGCCGGGTCAAGGTCCGCACCTGGAGCAGCAAGACGTACAACGCCTTCGCCACCGTGGGCGACGTCAGCGGCGACGGCAAGGCCGACTTCCTGGCCCGCACCCCCGGCGGCACCCTGTACCTGTACAAGGGCACCGGGAAGGCCACGAGCGGGATCTTCGCCGCCAGGATCTCCGTCGGTACCGGTTTCCAGCAGTACGGCATCTTCGGCTGACGGCGCGGGACACCGCAGGTGAGCGCCGTGCTCACCGCTCCTGAACGGAACACCCCGGGCCCGGCCGTGCAACGGCCGGGCCCGGGTGCCGTGCGGCCACGGACCGGTCCCTCCCTCCGGCCGGGCGGCGGAACGACGGGTACGGCGGGACGATGGTTGCTGTACGGGTCGTCATCCGGCCGGGTCCGGCACCGGAGGCAGGGGTGACCGACCGGGCAGGAGCTGAGGAGCGCATGTCCGCGGAGAGCACACCCGGGGCCGGCCCACCGGCCCGGAGAAGGCGCCGCACGCCGCACGGCAGGCGGCGCAGCGGTCTCAAGGCCATGGCGTGGACCGCCGCGGCCGTCCTCGTCCTGGGCGGCGCCGGCGCCGGATACGTGTACGTCAGACTCAACGGCAACCTCACGAGCATCGACATCGACCGCCTCCTCGGCACCGACCGGCCCGAGAAGGCCGGCGACGGCTCCGAGAACGTCCTCGTCCTCGGTTCCGACAGCCGCTCCGGGGGCAACCGGAAGCTCGGCGGCGGTGCCGACGACGGCGGCGCCCGCTCCGACGCCGCGATGATCGTGCACGTCCACGAGGGGCACCGGAAGGCGTCCGTGGTGTCCGTCCCGCGGGACACCGTCGTCGACCGGCCCGAGTGCACCGACACCGAGGGCGGCACCCACCCCGCCGCGAACGGTGTGATGTTCAACTCCGCGTACGCCACCGGCGGGGCCGCCTGCGTCGTGAAGACCGTCGAGTCGATGACCGACCTGCGCATGGACCACTACCTGGAGGTCGACTTCACCGGTTTCCGGAAAATCGTGGACGAACTGGGCGGCGTCGAGGTCACCACCACCGAGGACATCGACGACCCCGACAGCCACCTCGAGCTGGCGGCAGGCACCCACCGGCTCGACGGCGCACAGGCCCTCGGTCTGGTGCGCACCCGGCACGGCGTCGGCGACGGCTCCGACCTGGGCCGCATCCAGATCCAGCAGGCCTTCCTCAGGGCCCTGGTCCGGCAGGTGAAGGACGTCGGCCTCCTCACCGACCCCAGGAAGCTCTACGACATCGCCGACACGGTCACCAGGACCGTCACCACCGACTCCGGCCTGGGCTCGGTGAACTCCCTGATGTCCTTCGTCGACGGCCTGAAGGGCATCGGCCCCGGGGACATGGACATGGTGACCATGCCGGTGCGTTACGACCCCGCCGCCCCCAACCGCGTCCTGCCGTGGAAGGAGAAGGCGCGGCTGGTCTGGGAGGCCCTGAAGAACGACGGGCCGATCCCGCGCTCGGCGACGGCGGACACGGTCACGGGTGGGGCCGAGGGCGTCGTCAGCGCCTCTTGAGCACGCCTCGAGCGCCCCTCGGGCCCCGGCGTCTCGAGCCGGACCCGCTCCCGGGAACAAACGACGGCCGCCCCCGGTTTTGGGGGATGGCCCCAGTCCTGGCAGACTGGTACGTCGGCTCCGGTTCACGCTCCCGCATCCCGTGGTGGCGACCCGGCGCCCTCCCCGATCTAGGAGACACCTTGAAGCGCGACATCCACCCCGCGTACGTCGAGACGCAGGTCAGCTGCACCTGCGGCGCGTCGTTCACGACCCGCAGCACCATCGGGTCCGGCACCGTCCGGGCCGAGGTCTGCTCCGAGTGCCACCCGTTCTACACGGGCAAGCAGAAGATCCTCGACACCGGTGGCCGTGTGGCCCGCTTCGAGGCCCGCTTCGGCAAGGCCTCCGGCTCCAAGAAGTAGCGAGCCACCTATCGCCGGTCCACGGCAGCGCCTCCTCCTGGGGGCGCCCGCCGGGACCGGCGTTTTTGGTCGCCCGCCTTCCCCTTCCCACGCAGTAGCAGGAGCCCAAGATGTTCGAGGCCGTCGAGGAACTCGTCACCGAACACGCCGACCTGGAGACGAAGCTCGCCGACCCGTCGGTCCACGCCGACCAGGCCAACGCGCGCAGGCTGAACAAGCGGTACGCCGAGCTCACCCCGATCGTCGCCACGTACCGCTCCTGGAAGCAGACGGGCGACGACATCGAGGCCGCGCGTGAACTGGCCGCCGACGACCCGGACTTCGCCGCCGAGGTCAAGGACCTGGAACAGCAGCAGGGGGAGCTGACCGAGAAGCTGCGGCTCCTGCTGGTCCCGCGCGACCCCAGCGACGACAAGGACGTCATCCTCGAGGTCAAGGCGGGCGCGGGCGGCGACGAGTCCGCCCTGTTCGCGGGAGACCTGCTGCGCATGTACCTGCGCTACGCCGAGCGCGTCGGCTGGAAGACCGAGATCATCGACGCCACCGAGTCGGAGCTGGGCGGCTACAAGGACGTCCAGGTCGCCGTGAAGACCAAGGGCGGCCAGGGCGCCACCGAGCCCGGACAGGGCGTGTGGGCCCGGCTGAAGTACGAGGGCGGTGTGCACCGCGTGCAGCGGGTGCCGGCCACCGAGTCGCAGGGCCGTATCCACACCTCCGCGGCGGGCGTCCTGGTGACGCCCGAGGCGGAGGAGATCGAGGTCGAGATCAACCCGAACGATCTGCGGATCGACGTCTACCGGTCCTCGGGCCCCGGCGGGCAGTCCGTCAACACCACCGACTCCGCAGTGCGCATCACGCACATCCCGACCGGAGTCGTCGCCTCCTGCCAGAACGAGAAGAGCCAGTTGCAGAACAAGGAGCAGGCACTGCGTATCCTGCGCTCCAGGCTGCTCGCGATGGCGCAGGAGGAGGCGGAACGGGAGGCCTCCGACGCCCGTCGCAGCCAGGTCCGCACCGTCGACCGCTCCGAGAAGATCCGTACCTACAACTTCCCGGAGAACCGCATCTCGGACCACCGCGTCGGGTTCAAGGCGTACAACCTGGACCAGGTCCTGGACGGCGACCTGGACGCGGTGATCCAGGCCTGTGTCGACGCGGACTCGGCTGCCAAGCTCGCCGCAGCGTAACTCTCGTAGACAGCCCGGAGGACCAGCGTGCAGCAACCATTTGGGGGGCGCCCCCCGAACCCCCGCAGCGTGCTGCTCACGGAGGTGGCCCAGGCCACCCAGCGGCTCGCCGACGCCGGCGTGCCCTCGCCGCGCACCGACGCGGAGGAACTCGCCGCGTTCGTGCACGGAGTCAAGCGCGGCGAGCTGCATCAGGTGAAGGACTCCGACTTCGACGCCCGGTACTGGGAGGTCGTCGCCCGCCGCGAGGCGCGCGAGCCGCTCCAGCACATCACCGGGCACGCCTACTTCCGCTACCTCGAACTCCAGGTGGGACCAGGGGTGTTCGTGCCGCGCCCGGAGACCGAGTCGGTCGTCGGATGGGCCATAGACGCGGTACGGGCCATGGACGTCGTCGAGCCGTGCGTCGTCGACCTGTGCACCGGCTCGGGCGCGATCGCGCTCGCACTGGCCCAGGAGGTCCCGCGGTCCCGGGTGTACGCCGTGGAGATGTCCGAGGACGCCCTGGTGTGGACCCGCAAGAACATGGAGGGGTCAAGGGTCGAACTGCGCCAGGGGAACGCCCTGACGGCCTTCCCGGACCTCGACGGCCAGGTCGACCTGGTGATCTCCAACCCGCCGTACATCCCGCTCACCGAATGGGAGTACGTCGCCCCCGAGGCGCGTGACCACGACCCCGAGATGGCGCTGTTCTCCGGCGAGGACGGCCTCGACCTCATCCGCGGCCTGGAACGCACCGCGCACCGGCTGCTGCGCCCCGGCGGGGTGGTCGTCGTCGAGCACGCCGACACCCAGGGCGGCCAGGTGCCGTGGATCTTCGCCGAGGACCGCGGCTGGACGGACGCCGCCGACCATCCCGATCTGAACAACCGGCCCCGGTTCGCCACCGCCCGCAAGGCGGTCCCGTGAGCCCCCCGCAGACTTCACCCACCCCCAGCCGCACGTGTACGAGGAGGCCCGCCAGATGGCTCGGCGATACGACACCAACGACGCGACCGATCGCGCGACCGGTCTGCGTGAAGCCGCGTCCGCCGTCCGCCGGGGCGAGCTCGTGGTGCTGCCGACGGACACGGTCTACGGCATCGGCGCGGACGCGTTCACCGGGGAGGCCGTCGCCGACCTCCTGGAGGCCAAGGGACGCGGCCGCAACATGCCCACGCCGGTGCTCATCGGCTCGCCGAACACCCTGCACGGCCTGGTCACCGACTTCTCCGAGCAGGCCTGGGAACTGGTCGACGCCTTCTGGCCGGGCGCGCTGACCCTGGTCGCCCGGCACCAGCCGTCCCTCCAGTGGGACCTCGGGGACACCCGGGGCACGGTCGCCGTACGGATGCCGCTGCACCCGGTCGCCATCGAACTGCTCACCGAGGTCGGCCCGATGGCCGTCTCCTCGGCCAACCTGACCGGGCACCCCGCGCCGGAGAGCTGCGACGCGGCGCAGGACATGCTCGGCGACTCCGTCTCCGTCTACCTCGACGGCGGGCCCACCCCGGGCATCGTCCCCTCGTCGATCGTCGACGTCACGCGCCCCGTGCCCGTACTGCTGCGCGAAGGCGCCGTCTCCCCGGAGGAGCTGCGCAAAGTGGTACCCGACCTCGAGGTGGCGAATTGACGGCGCCCGAGTCGGGGCGTGGCATAGGCAACGGGGAGAGCGACGCGGAGGAGACGACCACCTTCGGGTTTCCGCGCGACAGCTTCCGCATCCTCCACGTCAGCACCGGAAACGTCTGCCGTTCGCCCATCACCGAGCGGTTGACCCGGCATTTCGTGAACCAGCGGCTGGGCATCCTGGGCTGCGGCCTGATCGTGGAGAGCGCGGGCACCTGGGGCCACGAGGGCGCGCCGATGGAGACGCACGCGGAGACCGTGCTGGCCGAGTTCGGCGCGGACGCCTCCGGCTTCGTCGGCCGTGAGCTGCTGGACGAGCACGTCATCCGCGCCGACCTGGTCCTGACCGCGACCCGGGACCACCGCGCCCAGGTCATCTCCATGGGCCACTCGGCGGGCCTGCGCACCTTCACCCTGAAGGAGTTCACCCGCCTGGTGAACGCGATCGACCCGGCGACGCTGCCCCCGCTGGACGACGGCCTGGTCATGCGCGCCCGTGCCCTGGTCCGCGCCGCCGCCGCGCTGCGCGGCTGGCTGCTGGCCCCGACCGCCGAGGCGGACGAGGTCTTCGACCCGTACGGGGCACCCCTGCCCCTCTTCCGCTCCATCGGCGACGAGATACACCAGGCCCTGGACCCGGTCGTCACCGCCCTCACCGGCGTCCCGACCCGGGCCTGACCGCTCCGCCCGGGTCGCGCGTCCGGCCGTCCTGCCCGGGGTGCGGGGGCCCTGCCCCGGGCGCCACGGTCCCGGGCCGTTCACACCGCCATCGTGTGGCGGGCCGTCCGGTCGTCCGGGCGGGCTCCGTACGGGCTGTCGGGGCGGTGGTGGCTGCGAGGCGACCGCCCGCCGCTCTCCGGGGGGCGTCCGGCACCCCCGGGAGAGCGCGGCGGCCGGGCGGCCCGGGGGTGGCGGGCCTACATTGGTCGTACGCCGGCGTCGACGTCCGGGAGCCCACCATGACGGTCACCCATGCCCTCGAGGGCGAGTTCGGGGTTCTGCGCCGACAGGACCCCGAGATCGCCGAGATCCTGCTCGGCGAGCGTGAGCGGCAGGCGACCACGCTGCAGCTGATCGCCGCCGAGAACTTCACCTCGCCGGCCGTGCTGGCCGCCCTCGGCTCACCGCTGGCCAACAAGTACGCCGAGGGGTACCCGGGCGCCCGCCACCACGGCGGCTGCGAGATCGTCGACGTCGCCGAACGCCTCGCCGTGGAGCGTGCCAAGGCGCTGTTCGGCGCCGACCACGCCAACGTCCAGGCGCACTCCGGCTCGGCCGCCGTGCTGGCCGCCTACGCCGCCCTGCTGCGCCCCGGAGACACCGTCCTCGCCCTCGGCCTGCCCCACGGCGGCCACCTCACCCACGGCTCGCCCGCGAACTTCTCCGGCCGCTGGTTCGACTTCATCGGCTACGGCGTGGACGCGGAGAGCGGGCTCATCGACCACGACCAGGTCCGCACCCTGGCCCGTACGCACCGGCCCAAGGCGATCGTGTGCGGCTCCATCGCCTATCCGCGCCACATCGACCACGCCTTCTTCCGCGAGGTGGCCGACGAGGTCGGCGCCTACCTCATCGCGGACGCCGCGCACCCCATCGGCCTGGTCGCCGGGGGAGCGGCCCCGAACCCGGTCCCGTACGCGGACGTCGTCTGCGCCACCACGCACAAGGTGCTGCGCGGGCCGCGCGGCGGCATGATCCTGTGCGGCGCGGAACTGGCCGAGCGCGTCGACCGGGCCGTCTTCCCCTTCACCCAGGGCGGGGCGCAGATGCACACGATCGCCGCCAAGGCGGTCGCGTTCGGGGAGGCGGCGACACCGGCGTTCACCGTGTACGCCCATCGGGTGGTGGCCAACGCGCGGGCGCTCGCCGCCGCACTGGCCGACGAGGGACTGGTCGTCACCACCGGCGGCACCGACACCCATCTGATCACCGCCGACCCCGCCCCGCTCGGCGTCGACGGGCGCGAGGCCCGCGGCCTGCTGGCGGGGGCCGGGATCGTCCTGGACTGCTGCGCGCTGCCGCACGCCGACGACCGCGGGCTGCGCCTGGGCACCGCGGCGGTGACCACGCAGGGCATGGGGGAGCCTGAGATGGCACTGATCGCGGGCCTGCTGGCGAGCGTCCTCAGGGGCGGCACCGAGCCCGCCCGGGCCCGTGAGGACGTACGGGAACTGACCGCGGCCTTTCCGCCGTATCCCGGCTGAGACGTGTCACCCGGCTCACCCGGCCGGGTTCTCGCACCCGTATCGGCGCGCATGCGGGGTAGGCGCACCCGCATGCCGGGCCGACCGCACAGTCACTCGTGCAACCATCGTCGCTACCCGGAAGTCCTCACCCGTATGCGTGCCTCGCTAGGGTGTGGGGCTGTGATGGCCAGCGAGACCTGTGGGGAAGCCCGTGCGTGAATACCTGCTGACGCTCTGCATCACGGCCGCGGTGACGTATCTGCTGACAGGGCCGGTACGGAAGTTCGCGATCGTGGCGGGGGCGATGCCGGAGATCCGGGCACGTGACGTGCACCGAGAACCCACTCCGCGGCTCGGCGGTATCGCCATGTTCTTCGGCTTGTGCGCGGGCCTGCTGGTGGCCGGCCACCTGACGAACCTGAACGAGCTCTTCGAGAGGTCCAACGAACCGCGCGCCCTGCTGTCAGGGGCCGCCTTGATCTGGCTGATCGGGGTGCTGGACGACAAGTTCGAGATCGACGCCCTGATCAAGCTGGGCGGCCAGATGATCGCCGCCGGTGTGATGGTCATGCAGGGTCTGACGATCCTGTGGATCCCGCTGCCGGGTGTCGGCACGGTGGCGCTCACCCAGTGGCAGAGCACGCTCTTCACGGTCGCACTGGTGGTCATCACCATCAACGCGGTGAACTTCGTCGACGGTCTGGACGGGCTGGCGGCGGGCATGGTGTGCATCGCCGCGTGCGCGTTCTTCCTGTACGCCTACCGCATCTGGTTCGGCTACAACATCGAGGCGGCAGCCCCCGCCACGCTCTTCGCGGCCATCCTCATGGGCATGTGCCTGGGCTTCCTGCCGCACAACATGCATCCCGCGCGGATCTTCATGGGCGACTCCGGCTCCATGCTCATCGGCCTGGTCCTCGCCGCCGGTGCGATCTCCATCACAGGCCAGGTCGACCCGGACGCGCTGAACCTGTACGCGGGTTCGGAGAGGGAGGCCGTGCACCAGACGGTGCCGGTCTACATCCCGCTGCTGCTGCCGCTGACGATCATCGCGGTGCCGGCCGCCGACCTGGTCCTGGCCATCGTGCGGCGCACCTGGCGCGGCCAGTCGCCGTTCGCGGCGGACCGGGGCCATCTGCACCACCGTCTGCTGGAGATCGGCCACTCGCACAGCAGGGCGGTGCTGATCATGTACTTCTGGTCGGCGCTGATCGCCTTCGGCGCGCTCGCCTACTCGGTCAACTCGGCGTCCATGTGGATCGTGCTGAGCGTCGTCATCCTGAGCGCCATCGGTCTGCTGCTGCTCCTGCTGCCCCGGTTCACCCCGCGCGCGCCGCGCTGGGCGGAGGCGTTCGTCCCGCCGCGCTACCGCCGCCGCAGGGCCCTGGTGACGCCGGAAGCGCCGGAAGCCTCCGGCGACCCCGCCACGGCGCGGTCACGGGCCGCCGATGCCCCCGAGGGCCCCGAGGAGGCCGCTGACGGCCACCGCGCCCCGGTCGCCGCCGGCGTCTCGGGCGTCAACGGCGCGACGGCCCTCGGCCACCGCGCACGTCTGGGCGACCGGGGGAAGGCCAGCAGCTCCCGCTGACGGGGCGTCACGACGGACGTCGGGGCGGGCGGCACGGTCAAGGTAAGAATCCGACTAGAGCATTGCCAAGTCGTGGGGCTGTGATGGGGCGCTCTTGGGGGTGCGAAGCACCCCAATATCAGACAAGTCACCCTCGCGCGCGCTCAGGCGTGCCGCTTCACTCTCGTGCGTGACGTTCTGCGCGCCCATTAGGTAAAGAGTCCATCAAATAGTTTGTGATACCGTTCACGAGTCTCACCGGAGAGAGCCGGCGGACCGTGGTGCAACGGTTCGACGGTGGGGAGGAAAACTCACTCCATCCGGGGGACTACGCTCGTCCCCGACGACATCTCATGTGCCTCATGCCCCCTGCTCAAAGCGGAGTTCCGTCATGCCGTCCAACGACGTCCGGATTCTGATCCAGGCTGCCGTCCCCACCGCTGCCGTCGGTGCGGTCGCGGTCGCGGTCGGTGGTGCCGTCGAAGGCGGCCAGGGGGTGATCGGAGCGGTCATCGGGGCGCTGCTCGTGATCCTGCTCATGGGCACGGGTCTGTACGTCCTGCAGTGGATCGCCAGGTCGATACCTCATCTGTTCCAGGCGATGGGGCTGATGATGTACATGACGCAGATCCTGCTGATCTTCGTCTTCATCGCGCTCTTCAAGGACACGACCCTGTTCCACCCGAAGGTCTTCGCCCTCTCGCTGCTCGTCTCCACCCTCACCTGGGTCGCCGCGCAGGCGCGGGCCACGATGAAGGCCAAGACCTTCTACGTGGACCCCGAGCCGGCGACGGCCAGGAACGCGGCGGAGAAGAAGGAATCCACGGAGCGGCCGTCGTGAGGCGTAGGGCCGGGATAAAGGCGCACGACGGACCCTGCTATCGTCCGGTGCCAACTGCGGCATCGCGGGCGCGGGCATCCGAGCTGACGCCTGTCACATCGCGAGGCGAGATGCCCCACTGCCGCCCCCACATCCGTAACACCAGTCCCGTGCCGAACCGCGGCCCCGTGCCGCGCCGACACCACGAGGTTGCCGAATCCATGCGCCACGCTGAAGGAGCCCGCGGTGAGTGCTGACCCGACACAGGTGCTCGCCTTCGAGACCGACTGCCACATCTTCGACGGCTGTGGCTTCCCGTCTCCCGGGCTGCACTCGTTCCTGTTCGAGCCCCTGTGGGGCGACGCCGACAGCAGCGTGTACTTCAACAAGACGATGCTGCTGGCGCTGCTCGGCTCGATCATCATCATCGGCTTCTTCTGGGCGGCGTTCCGCCGGCCCCAGGTCGTCCCCGGCAAGCTCCAGATGGTCGCCGAGGCCGGCTACGACTTCGTCCGCCGGGGTGTCGTCTACGAGACGATGGGCAAGCGCGAGGGCGAGAAGTACGTCCCGTTCATCGTCGCGCTGTTCTTCTTCGTCTGGATGATGAACCTCTGGTCGATCATCCCGCTCGCCCAGATGCCGGTGACGTCGATCTTCGCCTACCCGCTGGGCCTCGCGCTGGTCGTCTACATCGTCTGGGTCTCGCTGACCTTCAAGCGGCAAGGCTTCACCGGTGCCCTGAAGAACTTCACCGGCTACGACAAGTCGCTCGGTGCCGCGCTGCCGGTCGTCATGCTGATCGAGGCCTTCTCGAACCTGCTCGTGCGGCCCTTCACCCACGCCGTGCGACTCTTCGCGAACATGTTCGCGGGCCACATCCTGCTGGTGCTGTTCACCATCGCCAGCTGGTACCTGCTGAACGGCATCGGGATCGCCTACGCCGGCGTCTCGTTCCTGATGGTCCTGGTGATGACCGTCTTCGAGCTCTTCATCCAGGCCCTGCAGGCATACGTCTTCATCCTCCTGGCCTGCACCTACATCCAGGGCGCGCTCGCCGAGCAGCACTGAGCGTCCCGCACCGCCCCTATTCGACCGGTGGACCACCCCCACCGGCCCGTGAAGAAAAGGAAGAACCGGAATGTCCCAGACCCTTGCTGCCGTCCACGGCTCGATTGCTTCCATCGGCTACGGCATCGCCGCGTTCGGTCCCGGCATCGGCGTCGGCATCATCTTCGGCAAGGGCACCGAGGCCCTCGCCCGCCAGCCCGAAGCCGCTGGTCTGATTCGCGCCAACCAGATCCTCGGCTTCGCCTTCTGTGAGGCGCTCGCCCTCATCGGCCTGGTCATGCCGTTCGTCTACGGCACGTGATCATCTGATCCACGACCGGCCCACTAGACGAAAGGCACTCTGATATGAGCCCACTGCTCCATATCGCGGCCGAGGAGCTTCAGAACCCCCTCGTCCCGCCGATTCCCGAGCTCGTCATCGGCCTGCTCGCCTTCGTCATCGTCTTCGGCTTCCTCGCCAAGAAGCTCCTCCCGAACATCAACAAGGTTCTGGAGCAGCGTCGCGAGGCCATCGAGGGCGGTATCGAGAAGGCCGAGGCCGCTCAGACCGAGGCACAGAGCGTTCTCGAGCAGTACAAGGCCCAGCTCGCCGAGGCCCGGCACGAGGCCGCACGCCTGCGCCAGGAGGCGCAGGAGCAGGGCGCCACGCTCATCGCCGAGATGCGCGCGGAAGGCCAGCGGCAGCGTGAGGAGATCATCGCCGCCGGTCACTCGCAGATCGAGGCGGACCGCAAGGCCGCCGCGTCGGTGCTGCGCCAGGACGTCGGCAAGCTCGCCACCGACCTGGCCGGCAAGCTCGTCGGCGAGTCCCTCGAGGACCACGCCCGGCAGAGCCGCGTGATCGACCGGTTCCTCGACGACCTCGACCAGAAGGCCGAGGCCGCACGATGAACGGAGCGAGCCGCGAGGCCCTGGCAGCCGCACGTGAGCGTCTCGACGCGCTGACGGACTCCACGTCCGTCGACGCCGGCTCGCTCGCCGAAGAGCTGGCCGCCGTCACCGCGCTGCTCCACCGCGAGGTGTCGTTGCGCCGGGTCCTCACCGACCCGGCGCAGGCCGGCGAGGCCAAGGCGGAACTGGCCCAGCGCCTGCTCGGAAGCCAGCTCAGCGGCACCGCCGCCGACCTGGTGTCCGGCATGGTGCGCTCCCGCTGGTCGCAGTCCCGCGACCTGGTGGACGCACTGGAGGAGCTGGCCGACCTCGCCGACCTCACCGCCGCGCAGCAGGCGGGAGCGCTCGACGGTGTCGAGGACGAGCTGTTCCGGTTCGGCCGGATCGTCTCCTCGAGCAACGAACTGCGCGCCGCGCTGACCGACCGCAAGGCCACCACCTCCGCCAAGAGCGAGCTGCTGCACAGCCTGCTCGGAGGCAGGGCGCACGCGACCACCGAACGTCTGGTGACGCGTCTGGTGACCGCGCCGCGGGGACGTAGCCTGGAATCGGGACTCGAGTCCCTGTCCAAGCTCGCCGCCGAGCGGCGTGACCGCATGGTGGCCGTCGTCACCTCCGCGGTGCCGCTGAGCGACGTGCAGAAGCAGCGCCTCGGCGCCGGCCTCGCGAAGCTCTACGGCCGCCGCATGCACCTCAACCTCGCCGTGGACCCCGAGGTCATCGGCGGGATGCGGGTGCAGGTCGGCGACGAGGTCATCAACGGCTCCATCGCGGACCGGCTGGAGGACGCGAGCCGCCGACTGGCGAGCTAGCGCCGACGCGGCAGTCGTGCACGACGCGACAGACGTGACCGACGCAGCAACTGAACACCAAGAACGTACTTGCGGCCCTGGTTGGGCCGTGCAGAGGATTCACCTCTTCTGGGGGGAGTCCCGACTCGTGGAATACCCCCAAAGTGAAACTTCGGGCCCAACAAGGAGAGCAGGGAACTCAGATGGCGGAGCTCACGATCCGGCCGGAGGAGATCCGGGACGCACTGGAGAACTTCGTCCAGTCGTACAAGCCGGACGCGGCCTCGCGCGAGGAAGTCGGCACGGTCACCCTCGCCGGCGACGGCATCGCCAAGGTCGAGGGTCTTCCCTCGGCCATGGCCAACGAGCTGCTGAAGTTCGAGGACGGCACCCTCGGCCTCGCCCTCAACCTCGAGGAGCGCGAGATCGGTGCCATCGTCCTCGGTGAGTTCAGCGGCATCGAGGAGGGCCAGCCGGTCGCCCGCACCGGCGAGGTCCTGTCCGTCGCCGTGGGCGAGGGCTACCTCGGCCGCGTGGTCGACCCGCTCGGCAACCCGATCGACGGCCTCGGCGAGATCGAGACCGAGGGCCGCCGCGCCCTCGAACTGCAGGCCCCCACGGTCATGCAGCGCAAGTCGGTGCACGAGCCGATGGAGACGGGCTACAAGGCCGTCGACGCCATGACCCCGATCGGCCGCGGTCAGCGTCAGCTGATCATCGGCGACCGCGGCACCGGCAAGACCGCGCTGGCCGTCGACACGATCATCAACCAGCGTGACAACTGGCGCTCCGGCGACGTGAACAAGCAGGTCCGCTGCATCTACGTCGCCGTCGGCCAGAAGGGCTCCACCATCGCGTCGGTCCGCCGCGCGCTGGAGGAGAACGGCGCCCTGGAGTACACGACCATCGTCGCCGCCCCGGCGTCCGACCCGGCCGGCTTCAAGTACCTGGCGCCCTACACCGGCTCGGCCATCGGCCAGCAGTGGATGTACCAGGGCAAGCACGTCCTGATCATCTTCGACGACCTGTCGAAGCAGGCCGACGCCTACCGCGCCGTCTCCCTGCTGCTGCGCCGCCCGCCGGGGCGCGAGGCCTACCCGGGTGACGTCTTCTACCTGCACTCCCGCCTCCTGGAGCGCTGCGCCAAGCTCTCCGACGAGATGGGCAAGGGCTCGATGACCGGTCTGCCGATCGTCGAGACCAAGGCGAACGACGTGTCGGCGTTCATCCCGACCAACGTCATCTCCATCACCGACGGCCAGTGCTTCCTGGAGTCCGACCTGTTCAACGCCGGTCAGCGTCCGGCCCTGAACGTCGGTATCTCGGTCTCCCGCGTCGGTGGCTCCGCCCAGCACAAGGCGATGAAGCAGGTCTCCGGCCGACTGCGCGTGGACCTCGCCCAGTTCCGTGAGCTGGAGGCGTTCGCCGCCTTCGGTTCCGACCTGGACGCCGCGTCGAAGTCGCAGCTGGAGCGCGGTCAGCGCATGGTCGAGCTGCTGAAGCAGGACCAGTACCAGCCGATGGCCACCGAGGACCAGGTCGTCTCCGTCTGGGCCGGCACCACCGGCAAGATGGACGAGGTGCCGGTCGCCGACATCCGCCGCTTCGAGAAGGAGCTGCTGGAGTACCTGCACCGCAGCGAGCAGGGCCTCATGACCTCCATCCGCGAGGGCGGCAAGATGTCGGACGACACCCTCCAGGCCGTGGGCGACGCGATCGCGGCCTTCAAGAAGCAGTTCGAGACGAGCGAAGGCAAGCTGCTCGGCGAGGACGCTCCGGCCGCTGCCGCCAAGTGACGTTCAAGGAAGGGACCTGACTCATGGGAGCCCAGCTCCGGGTCTACAAGCGTCGCATCCGATCCGTCACCGCGACCAAGAAGATCACCAAGGCGATGGAGATGATCGCCGCCTCGCGCGTCGTCAAGGCGCAGCGCAAGGTGCGGTCCTCCACGCCGTACGCCCAGGAACTGACCCGTGCGGTCACGGCCGTCGGTACCGGTTCGGACGCCAAGCACCCGCTGACGACGGAGGCGGAGAACCCGACCCGTGCCGCGGTCCTGCTCCTCACGAGCGACCGCGGCCTGGCCGGCGCCTTCAACGCCAACGCGATCAAGGCGGCGGAGCAGTTGACCGCACGCCTGGAGGGCGAGGGCGTGGAGGTCGACACGTACATCGTCGGCCGCCGCGGGCTCGCGCACTACAACTTCCGTGAGCGCCAGGTCGCGGAGTCGTTCGCGGGCTTCACCGACGAGCCCACGTACGCGGACGCCAAGACCGTCGCGGCGCCGCTGATCGAGGCCATCGAGAAGGACACGGCGGACGGCGGCGTGGACGAACTCCACATCGTCTACACCGAGTTCGTCTCGATGATGACGCAGACCGCGGTCGACTCCCGACTGCTTCCGCTGCGCCTCGAGGAGGTCGCGGAGGAGACGGCGTCCACCAAGGACGAGATCCTTCCGCTGTACGACTTCGAGCCCTCGGCGGAGGACGTCCTCGACGCCCTGCTGCCGCGCTACGTGGAGAGCCGCATCTACAACGCGCTGCTCCAGTCGGCCGCTTCGAAGCACGCCGCGACGCGGCGCGCGATGAAGTCGGCCACCGACAACGCGGGTGAGCTGATCAACACGCTCTCTCGTCTTGCCAACGCGGCCCGCCAGGCCGAAATCACCCAGGAAATCAGCGAGATCGTCGGTGGCGCAGGCGCTCTGGCCGACGCAAACGCGGGGAGTGACAATTAATGACCACCACTGTTGAGACCGCGACGGCCACGGGCCGTGTCGCCCGGGTCATCGGCCCGGTCGTCGACGTGGAGTTCCCCGTCGACGCGATGCCGGAGATCTACAACGCCCTGCACGTCGAGGTCTCCGACCCGGCGAACGAGGGCGAGCTGAAGACGCTGACCCTGGAGGTCGCCCAGCACCTGGGTGACGGCCTGGTCCGCACCATCTCCATGCAGCCCACCGACGGTCTGGTCCGCCAGGCCGTGGTGACCGACACGGGCTCGGCGATCTCCGTCCCGGTCGGCGACTTCACCAAGGGCAAGGTGTTCAACACCCTCGGTGCGGTGCTGAACAGCGACGAGACCTACGACGGCGAGCGCTGGCCGATCCACCGCAAGGCGCCGAACTTCGACGAGCTCGAGTCGAAGACCGAGATGTTCGAGACCGGCGTCAAGGTCATCGACCTGCTGACCCCGTACGTCAAGGGCGGCAAGATCGGTCTGTTCGGCGGTGCCGGCGTCGGCAAGACGGTGCTCATCCAGGAGATGATCTACCGCGTCGCCAACAACCACGACGGTGTGTCGGTGTTCGCCGGTGTCGGTGAGCGCACCCGTGAGGGCAACGACCTCATCGACGAGATGAGCGAGTCGGGCGTCATCGACAAGACCGCCCTGGTCTTCGGCCAGATGGACGAGCCCCCGGGCACCCGTCTGCGCGTCGCGCTGGCCGGCCTCACCATGGCCGAGTACTTCCGTGACGTCCAGAAGCAGGACGTGCTGTTCTTCATCGACAACATCTTCCGCTTCACGCAGGCCGGTTCCGAGGTGTCGACCCTGCTCGGCCGCATGCCCTCCGCGGTGGGCTACCAGCCGAACCTGGCCGACGAGATGGGTCTCCTCCAGGAGCGCATCACCTCGACCCGCGGTCACTCGATCACCTCGATGCAGGCGATCTACGTCCCCGCGGACGACCTGACCGACCCGGCCCCGGCCACCACCTTCGCCCACCTCGACGCGACGACGGTGCTCTCCCGTCCGATCTCCGAGAAGGGCATCTACCCGGCCGTGGACCCGCTGGACTCCACGTCCCGCATCCTGGACCCGCGCTACATCGCGCAGGACCACTACGACGCGGCCATGCGGGTGAAGAACATCCTGCAGAAGTACAAGGACCTGCAGGACATCATCGCGATCCTCGGTATCGACGAGCTCGGCGAGGAGGACAAGCTCGCCGTCCACCGCGCCCGTCGCGTGGAGCGCTTCCTGTCCCAGAACACCCACGTCGCCAAGCAGTTCACCGGCGTGGACGGTTCGGACGTGCCGCTGGACGAGTCGATCGCCGCGTTCAACGCGATCTGCGACGGCGAGTACGACCACTTCCCGGAGCAGGCGTTCTTCATGTGCGGTGGCATCGAGGACCTGAAGAAGAACGCGAAGGAGCTGGGCGTCTCCTGAGCCTCGCGCTCGAGTCGGGGGGCGGGAACCGTCCCGCCCCCTGACCCCCGCCCATTAGACTTGTAACCAACACCCGGCGGACCTGCCGGGTGGTGACCCGAGGAGCCATCTTGGCTGCTGAGCTGCACGTCGCGCTGGTCGCGGCCGACCGAGAGGTCTGGTCGGGCGAGGCCACCCTGGTCGTCGCGCGCACCACGTCCGGCGACATCGGCGTCATGCCCGGTCACCAGCCGCTGCTCGGTGTGCTGGAGTCGGGACCGGTGACCATCCGTACGAGCGACGGCGGGACGGTCGTCGCCGCGGTGCACGGCGGTTTCATCTCGTTCGCGGACGACAAGCTGTCGCTGCTGGCCGAGATCGCCGAACTGTCGGACGAGATCGACGTCAAGCGCGCGGAGCGGGCGCGGGACCGTGCGAAGTCGGAGGCGGACGCCTCGGCGGAGCGGCGCGCGGACGTACGACTGCGCGCGGCGGCGGGGCACTGAACGACCCGAGGAGCCTCCCAGGCCGTCTAGGCTCTGGGGGAGCCGTGCAATGACGTGACTCAGCCGCGGCTGGGACCGGAGCGATCCGGACCCGGTCGCGGCTGAGGCAGATCTGGATGATTTTTCCGTTCCGTTACCTAGGAGACGAGGAGGTCGGTGTCGATGGTCCTCGCTCTGACTGTGTGCGGAAGTGTCGTGGCGCTCGTGGTGGTGGGCCTCTTCGTGTTCGGCCTGCGCCGCCGCTTCATCCAGCGTTCCGGCGGAACCTTCGACTGCAGCCTGCGCTGGGACGTCCCGGAAGCGGGCGACACCGGCGGCAAGGGCTGGGCGTACGGGGTGGCCCGCTACAACGGCGACCGGGTGGAGTGGTTCCGCGTCTTCTCCTATGCGCTGCGTCCGCGCCGAGTCCTGGAGCGCTCGGCGATCGAGGTGGCCGGCCGCCGGGTGCCCGAGGGCGAGGAGGAGCTGGCGCTGCTGTCGGACGCGGTGATCCTGGCCTGTCTGCACCGGGGCAGGCGGCTGGAGCTGGCGATGAGCGACGACGCGCTGACCGGTTTCCTCGCGTGGCTGGAGGCGGCACCGCCCGGCCAGCGGGTGAACGTCGCGTAGAGCGACGTTCAGGGCACCGCTGGATGGGGGTCCCCCCCCGGCAGCGGAGCTGTTGGGGGAGGGTGAACGTCGCGTAGACACGTGTGAACAGGACTGCTCCCCCGGACGAGGTCCGGGGGAGCAGTCCTGTCGTTCGCGGTCGGGTGCCGGTGGCCTACTTCAGGCCGTTGTGGATGGCGCCGACCAGTTCACCGCCCGCGGTGTCACCGCTGAACTCCCAGAAGAACGCTCCGCCCAGACCCTGGTTCTTGGCCCAGGCCATCTTGCTGTTGATGGTGGCGGGGGTGTCGTAGGACCACCAGTTGTTGCCGCAGTGGGCGTACGCCGTGCCGCCGACGGTGCCGGTGGCCGGGCAGCTGTTCTTGAGGATCTTGTAGTCCTCGATGCCGGCCTCGTAGGTGCCGGCCGCCGGGCCGGTGGCGGTGCCGCCGGGGGCGGCCTGGGTGACGCCGGTCCAGCCGCGGCCGTAGAAGCCGATGCCGAGCAGCAGCTTGCTCGCCGGGACGCCCTTGGCCTTCAGCTTGGCGATGGCGGCGGCGGAGTTGAAGCCGTCCTGCGGGATGCCGTTGTACGCGGTCAGCGGCGAGTGCGGGGCGGTGGGACCGGCCTTGTCCCAGGCGCCGAAGTAGTCGTACGTCATCACGTTGTACCAGTCGAGGTACTGGGCGGCGCCGCCGTAGTCGGCCGCGTCGATCTTGCCGCCGTTCGAGCCGTCCGCGGTGATGGCGGCGGTGACCAGGTAGTCCTTGCCGAACTCGGCGCGCAGGGCCTGGGAGAGGTTCCTGAAGGCCGCCGGACCACTGGTGTCGCAGGTGAGGCCGCAGGCGTTCGGGTACTCCCAGTCGATGTCGATGCCGTCGAAGACGTCGGCCCAGCGCGGGTCCTCCACGACCTGCTTGCAGGACTTGGCGAACGCGGCCGGGTTCTGCGCGGCCTGGCCGAAGCCGCCGGAGTAGGTCCAGCCGCCGAACGAGTACAGCACCTTGATGTGCGGGTACTTGGCCTTCAGCTGGCGCAGCTGGTTGAAGTTGCCGCGCAGCGGCTGGTCCCAGGTGTCGGCGGTGCCGCTGACGGACTGGTCCGCGGTGTAGGCCTTGTCGGTGGCGGCGTAGGCGTCGTCGAGCTTGCACTGGCCGCCCACGACGTTGCCGAACGCGTAGTTGATGTGCGTGATCTTGGCGGCGGAGCCGGACGTCACCAGGTTCTTGACGTGGTAGTTGCGGCCGTAGACGCCCCACTCGGTGAAGTAGCCGAGATTGACCTTGGCGCCGGTGGGCGGCGGTTCCTCGGTGTTGCCGGTGGTGCGGACCCGCACCGCGCCGCTGACCGGACCGGTCTGGTCGGCGGTGTCACGGGCCTGGACGGTGTACGAGTAGTCGGTGCCCTTGGCCAGCCCGGTGTCCGTGTACGAGGTGCCGGTCACGGTGGCGACCCTGGCGCCGTCGCGCAGGACGTCGTAGTTCTTGACGCCCTTGTCGTCGGTGGCCGCGGACCAGGACAGCCGCACGGAGGTGTCGGTGATGTTCGAGGCGGTGGGGGTGCCGGGGGCGGAGGGGGCCGCGTCGCCGGGGACGGAGGTGCCGTCGCAGCTGCCGCCGTTGAGCTTGCAGCCGGACGGGGAGCCGGAGCCGCTGCCGTTGAAGCCGAAGGAGATCGACGCCCCGGGAGCGAGGGTGCCGTTCCAGCCGACGTTCTTGGCGGTCCAGTGGTCACCGGAGTTGGTGACCGTGGCGTCCCAGGCGGAGGTGACCTTGGTACCGGAGGGGAAGTCCCACTCCACGGTCCAGGAGTTGATCGTCGTGGTGCCGGTGTTCTTCACCGTCCACTTGCCCTCGAAGCCGGAGCCCCAGTCCTGGGTCTTGGCGTAGGTGGCGGTCGCCGAGGTCGCGGCCTGGGCGGGGCTCGCGAGGGCGACGAGAGCGGAGAGGGGGAGGAGCAGGGTCGAGAACCCTGCCACGGCTCTGTGTCTGAAGCGCATGGCGCGCCTCCTTTGTGGGGTGGGAGATATCGCCGTGGACATGACTGAGCCTTCACACCCACGGTGCCGCGAGGATAGAAAGGTCTGGACCACGGGTCAATAGGTCTGGACCACCCGCTCGGTTCGGTCAGATCCCCAACTCCTGCGCCAGTACCGCCGCTTGCACGCGGCTGCGCAGCCCCAGCTTCCCCAGCAGGCGGCTGACGTGGGTCTTCACGGTGGCCTCCGCCATGTCGAGGCGCTCCGCGACGGCGGCGTTGGACAGGCCCTCGCCGAGACAGGACAGCACCTCCCGCTCGCGCCGGGTGAGGGAGTCCAGCACCGCCGGATCGACCGTGGACCCGCGGGCGGGCTTCGCGGCGAACTCCGAGATCAGCCGCCGGGTCACGGCCGGGGCGACGATCCCCTCCCCGCGCGCCACCGTGCGCACGGCCTCGATGAGGTCCTTCGCCTCCGTGTTCTTCAGCAGGAACCCCGAGGCCCCGGCCCGCAGCGCCCCGAAGACGTACTCGTCAAGGTCGAAGGTGGTCAGCACCAGGACGTCGGCGAGCCCTTCCGCGACAACCTGCCGGGTGGCCGACACTCCGTCCAGGCGCGGCATCTGCACATCCATCAGCACCACGTCCGGGCGCAGTTCACGGGCGAGCGCCACCGCCTGCTCACCGTCCGCCGCCTCACCCGCCACCTCGATGTCGGGCGCGCTGCGCAGGATGAGCACCAGCCCGGCGCGGACGGCGGACTGGTCCTCGGCGACCAGGACGCGGATCATTCGGTCCCTCCTCGGGGAACGTCGGTGACGGGAAGGGTGGCGCGGACGACCCAGAGCTTGCCGCCGGTGCCGTCCGCGGCGTTCTCCGGGCCGGCCTCGAAGGTGCCGTGCAGCAGCGCGGCACGCTCCCGCATCCCGACGAGCCCGGCCCCGGAGCCCGGCGCGCGCGGGGCGTCCCGGCCGCCGTAGGGGCTGGTCACCCGCAGGTCGAGGGTGCCGTCCAGTTCGCGCAGCCGCACCGTCACCCGCCCCTTCGCGGCGTGCTTCAGCGCGTTGGTCAGCGCCTCCTGCACGATCCTGTACGCGGCGAGCTCCACCGGCGCGGGGACGGGGCCGTGCGCGGCCTCGGGCAGGGAGTCGAGGGTGACCTCCAGGCCGTTGGCACGGGCCCCC
This sequence comes from Streptomyces sp. NWU339, assembly GCF_003143855.1. Lineage (GTDB taxonomy): Bacteria > Actinomycetota > Actinomycetes > Streptomycetales > Streptomycetaceae > Streptomyces. The sequence goes on along the minus strand of NZ_QFRK01000006.1, from coordinate 177,769 downwards.
TCCACCAGGGTGCCGAGACCGCCGAGGGTCGGGGTGGCGGTGGGCTCCCGGTCGTCGGCGTCGGAGCCGTCCCGCAGGATGCCGATGAGGCGGCGCATCTCGGACAGTCCCTGGACGCTGTTCTCCCGGATCACGGTGAGCGCCTCGCGGGAGGTCTTCTCGTCCTCCAGGGAGAGGGCGGCCGTGGAGTGGATGGCGATCGCGGACAGGTGGTTGGCGACCATGTCGTGCAACTCCCTTGCCATTCGGGCCCGTTCGGCCGCCACCGCCTGGGTGCGGTCCATCTCGGCGAGCAGCGCGGTCTGTTCGGCGCGCAGCCGGGCGGCCTCGGCGGCCTCCCGGTGGTTGCGCACGACCAGCCCGGTCGACGCGGGCGCGAACGCGACGACACCGACGGCCACCCCGACCAGCAGCGCCTCGGGCTCCCGCCACACCGCGTACGGCACCAGCGTTCCCACGAGCGTGAGCAGCGCGGTGATGCGGGGGATGCGGCGGGCGGTTCCGGGGGTGCCGTACAGAACGGCGGCGTAGACGAGGTCGGTGTACATGATGACCGTGGCCAGGCTGCCCTGGGTGAGGCCGTCCGCCACCAGCGCGGCCGTACCGGTGAGCAGCGCGGTGCGCGAGGCGGTCCGGCGCAGCAGCTCGCAGCCGGCGATCACGGCGAGCGGCAGCAGGAGCGGCCACCGGCCGTCGAAGATCACGTAGGCGGCGTCGGCGGGCCGCATGCCCAGCCCGATGCCCCACAGCAGCAGCCCGCCGAGCAGTCCGGCGAGTGACGCCCACACGTCGATGCGCTGGGGCCGGGGGAGTCGTAGGGCCATGAACCCCATCCAACACGGTGCACCCGGCCGTCGCCTGATGCCCCGGTACGTTCCTGCACGGCGCTGGACTGCATCTTTCGATGTACCCGAGGCTCGTCGGCGACGACGACGCGCCCGACCGGTCCGCACGGGAGCCTGAAAGGGTGACGGAGAGGAGCGAACCGTGATCGTCGCCTTGATCGCAGCATGCGAGATCGGCTTCTGGGTGCTGCTGGCCGCCGGAATGGCCTTCCGCTACCTGTTGAAGATGCCGGGCACCGGCCTGGCGCTGCTGCTGTGCGAACCACTGCTGGAGGTCGTCCTGCTGGTCGCCACCGCGCTGGACCTGAAGAACGGTGCCGAGCCGGGCTGGGCGCACGGTCTGGCCGCGCTCTACATCGGCTACACCGTCGGGCACGGCCACCGCACCGTGAAGTGGCTCGACGGCCATGCCGCCCACCGGTTCGGCGGCGCCCCGAAACCGGCCGGCCCGCCGCGCTACGGCATGGCCCGCGCCCGGCACGAGACCGGGGTGTGGCTGGGCACGCTGGCGGGGGCCGTCGTGGCCACCGTGCTGCTCCAGCTCGCCGTCTGGTACGTCGGCGACGCGAGCCGGGTGGGCTCCCTGGAGAGCTGGCGCACCACCGCCTGGAAGGTCGCCGGCATCCACGGCCTGATCGCCCTGACGTACTGGCTCTGGCCGAAGAAGGCCCCGGCGGGCGAGGGGCGGGCGGACCGGGACGATCTCGCCGGGTCGAAGAAGAGCGTCCGCCGTTGAGCCCGGCCGGGCCGTCGGGACGGACGCCCGGACGACCCGCTGCCGTCGCCCCTCAGCGCTCGCCGCCCGGTACCCACAGGATGTCGCCGGTCTCCTTGTTGGCGGTGCGGGCCAGGATGAAGAGGAGGTCGGAGAGGCGGTTGAGGTAGGTGGCGGTGAGGGGGTTCATGGTGTCGCCGTGCGCCTCCAGGGCCGCCCAGGTGGAGCGCTCCGCGCGGCGGACCACGGTGCATGCCTGGTGGAGGAGGGCGGCGCCCGCCGTGCCTCCCGGGAGGATGAAGGAGCGCAGCTTCTCCAGCCGTTCGTTGAAGTGGTCGCAGTCCGTCTCCAGCCGGTCGACGTAGAACTGCTCGACCCGCAGCGGGGGGAACTCCGGGTTCTCCACGACCGGCGTCGACAGGTCGGCGCCCACGTCGAACAGGTCGTTCTGCACGCGGGTGAGGACCTTGACGACCTCCTCGTCCAGGGCGCCCAGCGCGATCGCGGTGCCGATCACCGCGTTCGCCTCGTTGGCGTCGGCGTAGGCGGCGATGCGCAGGTCGGTCTTGGCGACCCGGCTCATGTCACCGAGGTTCGTGGTGCCCTTGTCGCCGGTCTTCGTGTAGATGCGTGTCAGCTTGACCATGCGGCCAGCCTAATGACGCCTCGGCCGTCCGGACACCGGTGTGCCGACCGTCACGGCCGGCCGTCGCGGCGGGCGGGTGGGGCCGGTGTGTGGGGGGTGGCCCGCCGTTATGGCCGGTCTCGGGTGGGGCGAAGTGACGTGTCAGATCCCGCAGGTGGGTGCGGACCAGTACGGTGACGGGTCGAAGGCCACGTGGGTGTGGTCGTTGTGGCCGGGGTAGCCGGGGCCGAGGATCTCGGAGAAGCCATGGACCCTGGACTGCTTGGCGAGGGTGCACAGGCTCGGCGAGCCGACGAGGTCGGCCGCGTCGCCGTAGAGATGACGGCTGGTCGACGAGCCGCCGACCGCGCTGTTGCAGGCGTAGGAGCGGAAGCCGCTGGAGATGGTGATCGGCACGTCACCGAGCGCGTGCCGCAGCGCCTCCAGCTTCCACATGGTCTTCAGCGCGTTCGCCTTGGCGGTGGCCGCCGGGACCGCGCCGCCCGACCAGGTGGAGTTGCACTTGTTGAGTTCGGCGTAGCTGAAGTGGACGGGCGTGCAGTCGGCGTCCTGGAGCGCGTAGATCTTGCTGAAGGTCTGCGGACCGGCGACACCGTCGGCGGGCAGTCCGTACGCCGACTGGAACTTCTTGACGGCGGCGGCGGTGCGGGCACCGTACTGGCCGTCGTAGGAGAGCCGCTCGCCCGAGGTCACCCAGCCGGCGACCCGGATCTGCAGCTGTGTCACATCGCTGCCGGAGGAACCCTGGGACAGGGTGCGGTTCCAGGTGTAGCACTCGTCGGCGTGCGCCGTGCCGGCGGTGGCGCCCACTCCGAGGACCATGCCAGCCATGACCATGACAAATGAAAGAAGGATGCGTGTCGCGCGTCTCAGCATTCCGGCCTCCCGACCGTCCGTCGCTGGATGGAACGGCGCCGCCCGCCCGAGCGGCACCCGTCGACCAGCGTGCGGCACAGTGCTACGCGCGTCAACAATCCGTGGATGAATACCTGGAGTTGACGGCGGGGAGGATCGGTGGCCGAACCCCGGGGGCCTCGGAGGCGCCGGGAGTGATGGGTGTCTCACTGCGTGAGACGTGACACGCATTACTAACCCCTCACACATCCGCTCACGAGCGCTAGTGTCCGCGAGTGACGTACAGGAACAGCGTGTGAGTGTTTCGAAGGGGAGTCGCACAGTGGCACGGAAGCTCGCCGTCATCGGGGCCGGTCTCATGGGGTCCGGGATCGCCCAGGTCTCCGCTCAGGCGGGCTGGGACGTCGTCCTGCGCGACGTCACCGACGAGGCGCTCACACGAGGTACCGACGGAATCAAGTCGTCGTACGACAAGTTCGTGAGCAAGGGCAGGCTCGAGGCCCACGACGCCGACGCGGCCCTCGCCCGGATCACCGCGACCACCGACCTGGACGCCTGCGCGGACGCGGACGTCGTGGTCGAGGCGGTCTTCGAGAAGCTCGAGGTCAAGCACGAGATCTTCCGCGCCCTCGACGGGATCGTGCGCGAGGACGCCGTGCTCGCCTCCAACACCTCCGCCATCCCGATCACCAAGATCGCGGCTGTGACGGAGCGCCCGGAGCGGGTCGTCGGCGCGCACTTCTTCTCGCCGGTGCCGATGATGCAGCTGTGCGAACTGGTCCGCGGCTACAAGACCAGCGACGAAACCCTCGCCACCGCACGGGAGTTCGCCGAGTCGGTCGGCAAGACCTGCATCGTGGTCAACCGCGATGTGGCCGGCTTCGTGACCACCCGCCTCATCAGTGCCCTCGTCGTCGAGGCCGCGAAGCTCCACGAGTCGGGTGTGGCGAGCGCCGAGGACATCGACCTGGCCTGCAAGCTGGGCTTCGGTCACGCCATGGGGCCGCTGGCCACCGCCGACCTGACCGGCGTCGACATCCTGCTGCACGCCACCGGGAACATCTACACCGAGTCCCAGGACGAGAAGTTCGCCCCGCCCGAGCTGATGCGCCGGATGGTTGACGCCGGTGACATCGGCCGGAAGAGCGGGCAGGGCTTCTACACGTACTGATCACCCCGAACGCCCCGGTGCTCATCACGCACCGGGGTGAATTCGGTATCGGTTCGCTTACGCGGGGCAACCTCTGCGGGCTCCACGCGGTCAGAGGGTGCATCACCGTCGTCAAAAACGTGAGAAGCCCGAAAATCTCAAAACTTTAAAGCCTGAAAACCTTAAAAACACGGAGCACGGCACGCACGGGAGCGCATATGCATATCAGGGGCGACCACGCCGAACTGGTCGTCGGGGGCCGCCTCGATGTCCGCAGCGCGGCGGACGCCCGTACGGTCCTGCACTCGGCCGTCGACGACGGGGTCGGCGATCTGCTGCTGGACCTGTCCGAACTGGACTCCTGGGACGCCACCGGACTCGGCGTGATCATGGGGGTCCACCGGCGGGCCGGCCGCCGCGGCCGGCGGCTGGTGCTGCGCGACGTACCGCCGCAGCTGCAGCGCCTGTTGGTGGCCACCCGGCTGCACCGGATCCTGGCGATCGAAGGGGGCATCGGGGTGGACACACTGCCCCGTGTGTGAGGTCGGTACGGGGATGAACCTGACGGACCTGGCGAACCTGACGACCGGCAGGGCCCGGCCGCCCTGACGAGAGACACCGGCGACCCGTGCGACGTGCGCACAATCCTCACGAGACTGTGATGTCCCGGACCGAGCGGTACCCCGGACTGTCGTAGATACTGGGAGAAGGTTTAGGGTTCGGCTGCCCGCTGCCTCACCAACCCTCGAACGGGCCCGGGCCAGGAGCGACAGCGCGGTGTGCAGCAAGGCCGGGAGGGCTTGGACCCAGGCACACGACGCTTTTGGGGGGCTAGGACCTTATGGACCCGAACAACCCGGGACCCGAGGAGTACGGTCGTGATGGTGACGGGCACGCGCCGCGCCAGCGCCCGCCCAGGGAATCCCTCACATCCGACTTCGGGCAGCCCGCGCCCGTGCTCGCCCGCACGGTGCAGCTCGTCTCCGGCGACTTCCTGCTCACCGTCAACCCCGTCGACGGCAGTGAGATAGAGCCCTGCCCGCCCGCCGAGCGGCCCGCCCGCCCCGTGAAGCTGACGGAAGCCGAGCGTGCCGAGACCGAGCGGGCCGCCAGGCCGCCCGTCCCGCCCGGCCCGGCCCTGCCCGAACTGCCGCTGACGGCCCGCCAGGACGAGCGCGAGAAGCTGGTCCGGCTGCTCGCCCGCGGCCGCTCCGTGCGCCTCACCGGTCCCGCGGGCTCCGGCCGTACCCGGCTGCTCGACGTCGTCGCCGAGGACTGCGCGGACCTCGCCCCCGACGGCGTGGTCCGCCTGGACGGCCACCGCCGCAGCGCCGACGATCTGCTGTACGACCTCTTCTACGCCGTGCACGGCGCGCCGCTGTACCGTCCCGGCCGGGACGAACTCACCGACTGCCTCCGTGAGGTCGGCGCGGTCGTCGTCCTCGACGACCTCGGGTTCGGCGGCGCCGCCCTCGACGAACTGCTCGACGCGACGCCCGAGTGCGCCTTCCTGCTCGGCGCCACCCCGGACGTGCCCGCCCCGTCGGCCGACTCCGCCGTGGAGGAGGTCGTCCTCGACGGACTCGACCGCGCGGCCGGTCTCGACCTGCTGGAGCGCACCGTCGACCGGGACCTCACCGAGGACGAGTCGAACTGGGCCGGGGACCTCTGGTTCGAGTCCGAGGGCCTGCCGCTGCGCTTCGTCCAGGCCGGCGCCCTGCTGCGGCAGCGCGACCGGCTGCGCGCCGGCACCAGCGCCGTCGACGAGTTCGGCGTCTTCGAGGACCTCTGGCCCGGCGACCTGTCCGACGAACTGCCCGCCGACGCCGTCGACGCCGTCGACGGTGACGAGATCCCGTTGCCCTCGCTCGGCGAGGCGGCCGCTCCCGCTCCGCTGCTCGCGGCACGGCTCAGCGCCTCCGCCCGCGCCACCCTGCGGTTCGCCGTCGCGCTCGGCGGCGAACTCCCGCACCAGGCGCATCTGCCCGCGCTGGTCGGCGACACCCACGCCGACGCCGCGCTCGGCGAACTGGCCGCCTGCGGGCTGGTCGCCCCGGCCGGCTCCCGCTACCGGCTCGCCGCCGGCGTCCCGGCCCAGCTGGAGGCCGCCGGTTACGCCGACGGGGCGCAGGCGCAGGCACGCACCGCCGCTCAGCACTACGCCTGGTGGGCCGGGCACCCCTCGGTCACCCCGGAACGGGTCTGCGCCGAGGCCGACGCGGTGCTCGCCGCGCTCGCCGTGCTGTCGCCGCTCGCCTCGGCCGCCGAGGAGGGCGAGGCGGACGTGGCGGTGCAACTGGCCCGCACCGCCGCACCCGCGTTCGCCGCGGGCCTGCACTGGAACGCCTGGGAGCGGACCCTGCGGGCCGGCGCGGAGGCCGCCCGGCTCGCCGGGGACGTGGCGGAGGAGGCCTACTTCCACCACGAGCTCGGCATCCAGGCCCTGTGCGCGGGGGAGCTGGACCGCGCCCGTGCCGAACTGGAGGCCTCCATCGGCCTGCGCGGGGCCGCCGCCGACAAGCGCGGCACCGTCGCCGGACGCCGGGCGCTGGCCCTGGTCAGCGACCGCTCCGGCATCCCGGCGGCGCTCGCGCCGACCGCGGGGGAGGAGGTGCCGGACGCCCAGTACGAGGAGTCGGCCTCGCCGCCCCGCGGGGTGCCGACGGCCTTCCCGGAGCTACAGCCACCCACCGACACCGGCCTGATCGTCCACCGCACCTCGCCCGTGCCGACGCCCGCACCCACGCCCAAGGCCGGCGTCGGGCTGAAGGGCCTGGCCCGGCGCAACCTCATGGCGGCCGGCGCGGGCGCGCTGCTCGTCGCCGTGCTGGGCACGGTGGTCACCCTCGGAGCCACCTCGGAGAACAACCCCGGTACCCCGTCGGAGAACGTCGACGTCAACCCGTCCGCGAGCCAGGGTGCCGACGACGGCAGCCTGGGTGCGGACCGGCGGACCGAGGAGGGCGGTGACACCGGTGACGCCACCAGCCGGCCGGCCGACCCCGGCCCGGACGGCACCCTCGGCACCTCCGACGACCCGACGCCGACGGCCACGGAGTCGGGCGAGGCCTCGGCCGATCCGAGTGACACCGGGAAGCCGGACGACTCGACGCCCACGCCCTCCACGCCGACGACGTCGTCGTCCTCGCCCGCGAAGCCGTCGACGACGACCAAGCCGAGCGATCCCACCGACGAGCCGACCGAGTCGCCGGACGAGCCGACGGACGAACCCACGGACGAGCCGACCACCCCGACGACGGGCCCGACGGACGACTACACCCCGCCGCCGGCCACGTCCGACTCGGCGAGCGGCCCCACCTCCTCCATCCCGACCCAGACGGAGTCGGGGGCGAGCAGTTCGGCGAGCGCCCCGCAGAGCAGCGAGGCGGGCACGCCGAGCAGCTCCGGAACGACGCTGATCTGACGCCCCGGGCGTCCGCGGACGCCCGGGAACACTTTCGGGCATGTGCGAAGGGCCGGGCCCCCGACGGGGGCCCGGCCCTTCGCACATGCCGTGACGCCGCTCAGAACAGGCGCAGTTTGTCGTCCTCGATGCCCCGCATGGCGTCGTAGTCGAGGACCTGGCAGCCGATGCCCCGGTCGGTGGCGAGCACGCGGGCCTGCGGCTTGATCTCCTGGGCCGCGAACACGCCGCGCACCGGGGCGAGATGCGGATCGCGGTTCAGCAGCTCCAGGTAGCGCGTGAGTTGCTCCACGCCGTCGATCTCACCGCGCCGCTTGATCTCCACCGCGACGGTCTGTCCCTCGGCGTCGCGGCAGAGGATGTCGACGGGGCCGATGGCGGTCATGTACTCGCGGCGGATGAGGGTGTAGCCCTCGCCGAGGGTCTCGATGCGGTCCGCGAGCAGCTCCTGGAGGTGGGCTTCCACGCCGTCCTTGATCAGGCCGGGGTCGACGCCCAGTTCGTGCGAGGAGTCGTGCAGGACCTCCTCCATCGTGATGATGAGTTTCTCGCCCGCCTTGTTGACGACGGTCCAGATCCCCTCCTCGTCACCGCTGCCCTCCTTGAGCGTGCAGGGCGGCGACATCCAGTTCAGGGGCTTGTAGGCCCGGTCGTCGGCGTGGATCGAGACACTTCCGTCCGCCTTGACCAGGATCAGACGGGGTGCCGAGGGCAGGTGCGCGGTGAGCCGCCCGGCGTAGTCCACGGAGCAGCGGGCAATGACGAGACGCATGGTCGGCAACGCTACTCGACAGGCCGCCGTCGATGCGATTCGCCCGGTCCCGCGAACGACTCGGAACCGAGTCACAGGAGCCACTCCAGACCCTCGCGACGTGTCCTGTATCTCCTGGAAAACGCGTGTTCGGCGATGGCCGATTCCCGGCCCACAGCAAGTCCCGCATCCGGGGATTCTCCTGGTGCGGCCCCGGCCAGTTGCTTACGGTATTGAACGGGAGGTCGCGGCGTGTGCACGCAGCGTGTCGGATTCTGCGAACTCCCGTATCTGTCAGGCAACCCCCGCCCGGCGGGGGTGCGAGAGGAGAACCCATGTCGCTCGACGTCTCACCGGCCCTACTCGAACAGGCCGAGCGAGGCGAGGTCGACGAAGCAGACTTCGTCGACTGCGTCCGGACCTCCCTGCCCTACGCGTGGGAGATGATCAGCTCCCTGGTGGCCCAGTTGAAGGTGGACGGCGGAGAGTTCGCCGACAACCAGACGCCTCCGCCGGACGAGCAGGCTCGCGGTCAGCTGCTGCGTGCGCTCGCGAGTGACGCGATACGCGGCGCGCTGCAGCGGCACTTCGGTGTCCGGCTGGCCTTCCAGAACTGCCACCGGGTGGCCGTGTTCCCGCTCGACTCCTCGGTCGACGAGAGGCTGGCCAAGTTCACCTCGGTCCGCGGGCAGCTGCTGAACCAGTCGCCGGAACTGCGCGACTGCTGACGCGACCCGTCGCTTGCCGCTCCGTACGCGGGAGGTGCGCTCTGTACCGGGGCGGCAAGTCTCACCGGAATCCCCCGCTCGTTCAGACGAGTTGGGGGATCACCTCGGCGCCGAGCCGCCGTACGTTCTCCTCGGTCGCCGCGAGGTCGCCGGACCCCTCGACGAGCAGGGCGAACCGGGAGATGCCGGTCCGCTCGCTGGTCGCGGCGAGCCGGTCCGCACACAACCGCGGGGGGCCCACCGGGTGCAGCCCGCAGAGGAGTTCGGTGTAGGCCAGCGGGTCGCGCATCCGCCGCTCCCGGTGGTCCACCGTGACATGGGCCTCGAGCCCCTGCCGCAGCCAGCCCGGCATCGCCTTGAGCAGCGTCTCCGCCGCGTCGGCGCGCCGGTCGGCGATCTGCACGACACCGGCCGACACATGGGCCACGCGGTGGATCTCCGCCGCCGGCCGCCCGCACGCGTGCGCGTGCCGCTGCCACAGGGTGACCATCTCGGCCTTCTCCTCGTCTCCCACGTGCATGCCGAGCAGCATCGGCAGCCCGCGCTCGGCCGCGAGCCGCACGCTCGCCGGGGAGGTGCAGGCGACCACGACCTCGGGGCCCTCCGTCTCGGTGAGGCACTCCGACGGGCGCGGGACGACGGGCACTTCACGGAACCGGAAGCGTTCCCCGGCGGCCGCGACGGAGGGTTCGCGCAGCCAGCGCATCAGGAGATCGAGTGATTCGGGGAACCCCTTCTCGTACGCCTCGAGGCCGGACCCGAAGACCTCCAGGTCGACCCACGGCCCGCCGCGCCCGACGCCCAGCGAGAACCGCCCGCCGCTGGTGACGTGCAGCAGCGCGGCCTGCTCGCCGAGCGCCACCGGATGGACGGTGGGCAGCACACTGACCGCCGTACCGACCCGGATGCGGCGGGTGCGGCCCAGCAGTAACGCCGCCAGGGTGACCGCCGACGGACAGGTGCCGTACGGCACGAAGTGGTGCTCGCCCAGCCAGACCGCGTCCAGCCCCGCCTCCTCGGCGACCTCGGCCGAACGGACCGCTCGGTGCAGTGCCTCCCCTTCGCCCTGCCCGGGGAACCGGGCGGCCAACACGAAACTTCCAACGCGCATTGCTTTCCTGCTTCCTTGGCTCCGACACGGAGCTCCCCCGCAGGGCATAACCGTCTGACACGTGCCGAGGACACGGCTCGGAGGGGAATTTACGGATTGTCTGCAGAATGGGCGGTTCTGGGGCGAGTGTTGCGCCCTTGTGGAGGGAAGCTTGTGATGTTTGGTTCCGTACGCGTACCCCGACCGGCGCCGCGTAGGCTGGAAGCGGTCCCGCATCCTGTATAGCCCCGTGAGGTGTTCTGTGTCCCCGCGTCGTAACCGACCCAAGGGAGCCGGTTCGTCCGGCCGGAGCGCCGCGGACGACCGTTCCGGACGGTACGGCGGCTGGCAGTCCACCGAGAGCTGGCAGGGCGAGGAGTGGAGCGTGCGGCACGTGGCGGGTTCCAGTGCCCAGGGCAAGGCGTACCGCTGCCCCGGTTGCGACCAGCTGATCCCGGACGGGGTGCCGCACGTGGTGGCCTGGCCGGAGCACGCGGGGGTCGACGACCGCCGGCACTGGCACAAGGCCTGCTGGAACGCGAAGGACCGCCGCACCATGCGGGTGCAGCGGTCCCGTAACGCGCCGAGGTTCTGAGCCCGGCGCTCTCCCGTTCCGGCCGGGGCTCCTACACGTCCCGCTTCCCCAGCAGGGCGAAGGCGCCGCCGAGCGCCGCGGCCGTGACCCCGAGCATGATCCACAGCGGGTCCCAGCCGGACGGACCGGACGTGCTCAGGGAGTTGGCGTAGAAGATGCTCATCTGGTTCGGGATGGAGTACTCGAACAGGGCCATGCGCACGTCCTCCAGCGAGGTGGAGAACATGAACATCGCGATCACCAGCGGGGCGAGCACGGCGCCGATCATGATGGTGATGGCGCCCGCCGAGTGCCGGATGATCGAGCCGACGGCCAGCGAGAGCGTGCCGAGCAGCGCGATGTAGAGCGAGATGCCGACGGTGGCCTTCAGCCACTCGCCGCCGGTGGGATCCCCCGCGTTGTTGCCTTCCATCATCACCGTGTGCAGGAACGCGACGGCCGTCGCGGACAGCAGCGTCACCACGAAGGCGACCAGGAAGAACACCAGGGCCTTCGCCGCGAGCACCCGCCCGCGCGAGGGGCAGGCCACCATGGTGGTGCGGATCATGCCGGTGCCGTACTCCGTGGCCGTGGTCAGCACGCCCAGCGTGATGACGCACATGCCGCCCAGGAGCAGTCCGAAGAAGCCCATGGACAGCGCGCTCTCGCCGTTCAGGTCCGTGTCGGTGCTCGCCACCACCGCACCGGTCAGCAGGCCGATGCCGACGACGAGCAGCACGAACACGCCCAGCGTCCACATCGTGGAGCGCACCGACCGGATCTTCGTCCACTCGGAGGCGATCGCGTGCCCCAGGTGCGTGCGCACCACCGGGATCGGCGAGTGGTAACCGGGATCCGTCGCCTGCCATACGGGCGCGGCCTGCGGGGTCGGGGGCTGGGGCGTGCTCATCGGGCGTCCTCGGGCTTGGTCACGTCGGAGCTGGACGGGCTGGGCGGGCTGGGCGGGGCGGCCGGTGGAGCGGCCGACGGGGCGGCCGGAGCCGTGCCCCGGGCCGGCTGAGCGGCGGCGGGCGGCTGCGGGACGGGCTGGGCGTACGGGTTGGCCATCGGGGCCCCCGGAGCGGCTCCAGGGGCGCCCGGAGCGCCGTACGGGCCCGTGGGAGCCTGCGGTGCGCCCGAGGCCGCCGCGAACTGCGGGCCGCCCTGCTGGGGCGGCGGCGGGGCGTACCAGCCGGGCTGGCCCTGGCCCGGTACCGGCACCGGAGGCTGCACGCCCGGCGGCAGCGGCTGCTGGAGCCCTGCCTTCTGGTCGTCGGTCGAGCGGTAGTCGACCGCTCCCTGCGTCATCCGCATGTACGCCTCCTCCAGCGAGGCCTGATGCGGTGACAGCTCCCACAGCCGTACGCCGGTGTCGTGCGCGATGTCACTGACGCGCGGCAGCGGCAGTCCCATCACCCGCAGCGCGCCGTCCTGCTCGGGCAGCACCTGGCCGCCGGCCTCGCTGAGCGCGGCGGACAGCTTCTCGCGCTGCTGCGGCTCGGTGTCGGGCGTGCGCACCCGCGCGAAGTCGGCGGAGTTGGCCGAGATGAAGTCCTTCACACTCATGTCGGACAGGAGCTGTCCCCGGCCGATCACGATGAGGTGGTCGGCGGTCAGCGCCATCTCGCTCATCAGGTGGGAGGAGACGAAGACCGTACGGCCCTCCGCGGCGAGCGACTTCATCAGGGTGCGCACCCAGAGGATCCCCTCGGGGTCGAGGCCGTTGACCGGCTCGTCGAACAGCAGCACCTGGGGGTCGCCGAGCAGCGCGGCGGCGATGCCGAGCCGCTGGCCCATGCCCAGGGAGAAGCCCTTGGAGCGCCGCCCGGCCACCTCGTGCAGCCCGACCACACCGAGCACCTCGTCCACCCGCCGGGCCGGGATGCCGGACAGCTGGGCCAGGCTCAGCAGGTGGTTGCGGGCGGACCGGCCGCCGTGCACGGCCTTGGCGTCCAGCAGCGCGCCGACCTGCCGGGCGGCGTTGGGCAGCCTGCGGTAGGGATAGCCGCCGATCGTGACGTGGCCCGCGGTGGGGTTGTCCAGACCGAGGATCATCCGCATCGTCGTGGACTTGCCCGAACCGTTGGGGCCGAGGAAGCCGGTGACGGCGCCGGGACGCACCTGGAAGGAAAGGTTGTACACAGCGGTCTTGTCGCCATACCGCTTGGTCAGGCCGACTGCCTCGATCATGCTCCGCCCCATCGAGAGGTTCAGGACAACGAGGGCACACGCCCCCCGTAAGAGTTAGGAGGATATCGAGACGCTGACGGTTCCACCCAAGGGGAGGTAAAGCCGGTGGAAACCCAGCCCCGCCCCGCCCCGCCTCCGGACCGGCCGGGGCACCTCCTCGCCCGGCCCGTGCCCTGCTGCCCTACGCGTCGCGTCCCCTCAGCACCAGATATCCGCCGACGAGTGCCGCGACCACCCACAGCGCCATGATGCCGAGGCCGCCCCAGGGCCCGTACGGGGTGTCGTCGCCGATCGGCGTGACCACCTGCATGATCCTGCTGCCCGCCTGGTCGGGCAGGAACCGGCCGACCTTCTTCGTCGCGTCGACGTTGGCCAGGATGTTGGAGATCAGGAAGAAGAACGGCATCAGGATGCCCAGCGACAGCATCGGGGAGCGCAGCATGGTGGCGACGCCCATCGAGAACACCGCGATCAGGGTCATGTAGAGACCGCCGCCGATGACGGCCCGCAGCACTCCCTCGTCCCCGATGGACGCCTTGTGCTCGCCGAGCATCGCCTGCCCGAGGAAGAAGGCGGCGAAGCTGGTGACCATGGAGACGACGAGCGCGAGCGCGGTGGCCACGCCGAGCTTGCCGGCCAGGAAGGCGCCGCGCTGCGGTACCGCGGCCAGCGAGGTGCGGATCATGCCGGTGCTGTACTCGTTCGACACCACCAGCACCCCGAACACGATCATCGCGAGCTGACCGAGACTCGTCCCGGCGAAGCTGATGAACGTCGGGTCGAAGGAGAGCCGGCTCTGCGGGCTCATGTTGTCGAACTCGTTCGCCGACAGCGCCGAGATCAGCATGCCGAGCGCGATGGTGACGACCACCGCCAGGGAGAGCGTCCACACCGTGGACGCCACCGACCGGATCTTGGTCCACTCGGACCGGACGACCTGTGCCGCCGACATGCTCAGCCCCTCTTCCAGCCGTCGCCCCACTGCTGCGGGGGCGCGGACGTGCCGGAGTGCGCGTGGTACTCCACCGACTCCGCGGTCAGCCGCATGAACGCCTCCTCCAGGGAGGCCTGCTGCGGGCTCAGTTCGTGCAGTACCAGTTGGTGGGCGGCCGCCAGCTCCCCGACCTGCTCGGCCTTGGCGCCGTCCACCTCCAGCACCCCGCCGCCGCTCTCGACGACCGTGACCCCGGCCTCGTGCAGCACGTCCAGCAGCCGTTCCCGCTGCGGGCAGCGGATCCGGACGTACGAACGGGAGTTGTGCTCGATGAAGTCGGCCATGGAGGTGTCGGCGAGCAGCCGGCCCTGCCCGATGACGATGAGGTGGTCGGCGGTCAGCGCCATCTCGCTCATCAGGTGGGAGGAGACGAAGACCGTACGGCCCTGCGCGGCGAGCGACTTCATCAGGGTGCGGATCCAGTGGATGCCCTCGGGGTCGAGGCCGTTGACCGGCTCGTCGAACATCAGGATGCGCGGATCGCCGAGCAGGGCGCCGGCGATGCCGAGCCGCTGGCCCATGCCGAGCGAGAACCCCTTGGTCTTCTTCCTCGCGACGGACGTCAGCCCCACCGTCTCCAGTACCTCGTGCACCCGCTGCCGGGGGATGCCGTTGCTCTGGGCGAGGCACAGCAGATGGTTGAAGGCGCTGCGGCCGCCGTGCAGGGCCTTGGCGTCGAGCAGCGCGCCGATGTACTTCAGAGGGTCCTTGAGCCGGTCGTAGTGCCGGCCGTCGATGCGGACGTCGCCGGCCGTGGGCCGGTCCAGGCCCAGCATCATCCGCATGGTGGTGGACTTGCCCGCGCCGTTGGGACCGAGGAACCCCGTGACGATGCCCGGTCTGACGGTGAACGTCAGGTTGTTGACCGCCACCTTCTCTCCGTACCGCTTGGTCAGCCCCTCAATCTCGATCATGCCGCCACGCTAGAACGGGACGAAGCCCTCTGCCAACTCCGTGGCAGAGGGCTTCACCTATGTTCGGCCGCTGTATCCCAGCCGGTTACCGGAACCGCCGGTTACCGGGTCTGCTGGGCCGGAACCCCGCGGGAGGCGGTCTCGTCCTCGGCCGGCGTGCCGGCCGCGGCCACCGCGGCGCCCGTGAGCGTCGCCAGCATCTCGCGGACGTTGGTCAGCTGGGCGTTGATGGAGTCGCGGCGGTTGGTCAGCGCGGCCAGCTCCCGCTCGGATTCCGAACGGATCCGGTCAGCCTTGGCGTTGGCGTCGGCCACGATGTCCTCGGCCTGGCGCTGGGCGGTCTCCACCGTCTGGCGGGCCCGGCGCTCGGCGTCGGTGCGCAGCTTCTCCGCCTCCAGGCGCAGCTGCTCCGCGCGGTGCTCGATCTCGGCGAGCCGCTTCTCGGCCTTGGCCTGACGCGACGCCAGGTCGCGCTCGGACTGCTCGCGGCGCTTGGCGAGGTTCGTCTCGAAGTCGGCGGCGGCCTGCGCGGCCTTCGCGCGGGTCTCCTCGAAGAGGGCGTCCGCCTCCTCACGCTTGGACTGCGCGTCCTTCTGCGCGTCCGACCGCAGCTGGGCGGCCTCGCCCTGGGCCTTCTCGACGATCCGGACGCCCTCGTCCTCGGCCTTCGCCTTGCGCTCGGCGGAGTACGACTCCGCGTCGTTGCGCACCTGCTGGGCGGCCGACTCGGCGAGCTCGCGGTGCTGCTCGGCCGCGCGCCGGGCCTCCTCGCGGAGGTCCTTCGCCTCCTCCTCGGCCAGGCGCAGGATCTTCTCCACGCGCGCGCCGAGACCCGCGTACGACGGCTCGGCGTCGGTGACCTGGGTCTGGGCGTTCTGCGTCTCGAGGTGGAGCTCCTCGATGCGCTTTTCCAGAGCGGTGATGCGGGCGAGAGCGCTGTCACGGTCGGAGACGAGCTTGGAGATGCGTTCGTCCACCTGAGCGCGGTCGTATCCACGCCGCACAAGCTCGAAGCCGTAGGGGGAAGTGTCGCTCATGGGGTTCCTGTCGAATGAGACCGGTGAGGTGATAGGGGGAATCCTAGGCGCCGAAGCGCTGTGTCATCGAGTGGATGCACGTTTGATACGGAGAATGACACCCCTTTTGAGTGGCCGGCACCCGGAGCGCTTGCCAAGTGCATGCTCAAACCCCCTTGTCGGCACGGGAGTTGGCATGCCGGCAGGGGGGTTCCCGCATCGTCGAAGAGCTTGACCGGTTCGTTATACGGCGCCCTAACTGTCCGAAGACTTGCTCCGTTGGCCCGGCGGACCGGCCGCCGCGGCGGCCTTCACCCCGTTGTCCTTGCCACCGCCCGGAACCTCGAACGACTCCAGCGCCTCCAGGACGTCCTGCACGCGGGAGATCTCGGCGTTGATGTCCTCGCGCCGCCGCACCAGGACCTCCAGCTCGCGCTTGCCCTCCTCGACCGTGGCCCGTGCCTCGCGGATCGCCTCGGCCTTGAGCTCCTCGGCCTCCTTGATGAGCGCGGCCTTCTTCTGCTCGGCCTCCTTCAGCAGCCCCTCGGCCTTCTTCACCGCGGCGATACGCACCTTGCCCGCCTCGGAGTTGGCCTCGGACACGAGCTCCTTGGCCTTCGCCTGGGCCTTGGCGAGCTGCTCCTCGGCCGCCTTGACGAGCGCGTCGCAGCGGTCACCGGTGGACTTCATCGTCTCGGCCGCCTCACGGCGGGCCCGCTCGTGCAGCTCCTCGATCTCGCCGGTGATGCGGTCCCGCAGCTCCTCGGCGCGCTCCCGGATCCGGGTCGCGTCCTGGCGGGCCCCGACCAGCAACTCGTCCGCGTCCGTACGGGACTTCTCCACCCGCGAGTTGCCCTCGACGGTCGCCTCGGAGACGATCCGGTCGGCCTCGGTGCGGGCCGCGCCCACCATCGAGTCGGCCTGGGCCTCCGCGTCCGCGGTGGTCTTCTGCGCCTGCTGCTGCGCCTCGGTGAGCAGCTTGTCCGCCTCGGCGGTGGTCTCCGTGATGAGCGTGTCCACCTGCTCGGCCGCCTCGGAACGCCGCTTGTTGGCGTCCTTGCGAGCCTCGTCCAGCGTGCGCTCGGCCTCCTCGCGCGCCGAGGTCACCAGACGCTCGGCCTCCTGCTCCGCGTCGGTCTTGAGCCGCTCCGTCTCGCCCCGGACCTGCTCCGCGTGCTGCTGCGCCGAGTTGACCGTCCGGGACGCCTCGGCCCGCAGCCGCTCCGCGTCGCCCGTCGCGTCCGAGATCAGCTTCCCGGCCTTGGCGACCGACTCCGCGCGCTGCCGGTCGGTCTCCGCGATCGTCTCCGCGGTGAGCCGCTCCGCCTCGCTCCGCGCCTCGGTGATGAGGGTGTCCGCCTGCGTCGCCGCCTCCGAACGGATCCGGTTGGCGTCCTGGCGGGCCTCGGCCCGGGTGCGCGCGGCGCTCTGCTCGGCCTCGGCGGCCGTGTCCGACGCCTCCGTACGCATCCGCTGGGCCTGCTCGGAGACCTCCGAACGGACCCGCTCCGCCTCGGTGATCGCCTCGGACACCGTGCGCTCGGCGAGCGACTTGGCGGCCTCCGTCTCCTCCTGCGCCTCGCGCCGCAGCCGGCTCGCGTCCTCGCTCGCCCGCTCCCGCTCCGCGTAGGCGTCGGCCCGGACCCGGTCCGCCTCCTCCTCGGCCTCGCGCCGGGTACGGTCCGCCGCGTGCTCGGCGGCGCTGCGCAGCCCGGTGATCTCCTCGTGCGCCTGTTCGTGCAGTTCCGCGACCGAGTCCCGGACCTGCTGCGCGTGCTGCTCGGCCGCCGACACCATCTCGGTGGCACGACGGTCGGCCTCCTCGACCAGCCGTACGGCTTCGGCCTGCGCCTCCTCCACGCGAGTGCGCGCCGCGGCCAGCAGTTCCTCGCTCTGCTCCCGGGCCCGCTCGCGCTCCTGGTCGGCCTCCTGCCTGGCCGCGCCCAGCAGTTCCTCGGCCTCGCGGCGGCGCCGGGCGGCCTCCTCCTGCGCGCCGGCCAGCGCCTGGGACGCCTCCGTGCCGAGCCGCTCGGCGGCGGCCAGCGCCTCGGCCCGCATCCGGTCGGCGCTGTCCTGCGCCTCCGACTTGAGCCGCTCCGCCTCCGCCGCGGCCTCCGAACGCAGCCGCACGGCGACCGACTCGCCCTCCGCGCGGGACGCCGACGCGTCCGCCGCGGCCTCGGTACGCAGCCGCTCGGCCTCCGCCTCCGCCTGCTCACGGAGCGTGCGACCCCGCTCCGCCGCCTCGGCGCGCAGCCGCTCGGCCTCGTCCGAGGCCTCCCGGCGGATGCGGCCCGCCTCCTCACGGGCCTCGCTCAGCGCCTGTTCGGCCGAGGCCAGCCGCTCCTCGGCCTCCGTGTGCAGCCGGGTCAGCTCCTCGGCGGCCTCCGCGCGGCGTGCCGTGACGGCCTGCTCGGCCTCCTCGTGCAGCTCGCGCGCGGCCCGCTCGGCGTCCTCCTTGAGCGCGTCGGCCTGCTCGGTGGCCTCCGCGCGGTGCTGCTCCGCCTCCTTGCGGGTGCGCTCCAGCGTCTCCTCGGCCTGCCGGCGCAGCGTCGTGGCGCGCTCGATGGCCTCGGTGCGGACCTTCTCGCTGTCCGTCTGCGCGGTGGAACGCAGCTCGTCCGCGTCCGCCTTCGCCTTGGCCAGCAGCTCCTCGGCGGACCGGGCCGCCTCCTCGATCTGCGCCACGGCCTCCTTGCGGGCCTCCGCGCGGATCTTCTCGCCCTCGGCGACCGCGTCGGCACGCAGGTGCTCGGCCTCGCCGCGCAGCCGACGGGCCTCCTCCTGCAGCTCGAC
Organism: Streptomyces sp. NWU339; assembly: GCF_003143855.1. Lineage (GTDB taxonomy): Bacteria > Actinomycetota > Actinomycetes > Streptomycetales > Streptomycetaceae > Streptomyces. The sequence goes on along the minus strand of NZ_QFRK01000006.1, from coordinate 159,081 downwards.
CGTCTTGGCGCGGTACTCCTTGGTGTCGTCCTTCGCCGCGCCCTTGAGCTGGGTGGCGATGTCGTGCGCCTCGGCCCGCAGCCGGTCCGCCTCGGCCTCGGCCTCCCCACGGATCCGCTCGGCCTCCTCGGCCGCCGCCCTGGTGGTCCGCTTGGCGTCCTCCGACGCCTTGTTGAGCACGTCCTCGGCGGTCTTGGCCGCCTTGGACAGCTGGGTGGCGCTCTCCTCGGCGGTGATCGTGCGGGCCTTCTCGGAGGCCTCCGCGACGATCTTCTCGGCTTCCGCACGGGCGTCCGCGACGATCTGCTCGGCGTCCGCCTTGGTGGACTCGGCCTCCTTGGTGGCCTCGCCGACCAGCCGGGCGACCTGCTCCTTGGCCGTACGGGTACGGGTCTCGTTGGCGGCCTCGGCGGAGGCGAGCGCCTTCGACGCGGCCTCCTTCGCCTCGGCGAGCACCTTGTCCGCCTCGGCACGGGCCTCGCGCAGCGCCGCCTCGGCGTCCGCCATGCGCTGTTCGGCCGCCCTGGCGAGCTCCTGGGCCTCGCGGCGGGCGGACTCCGACTCGCTGGCCGTCGACGCCCGCAGCTGCTCGGCGTGGTCGGTGGCCTCCTGCGCCTGCGCGGAGGCGGCGTTCAGCAGCCGCTCGGCGTCCGCGCGGGCCCGGCGCAGGGTCTGGTCGGCCTCCGTGCGCGCCGCTTCGGCCTCGCCGCGCAGCCGCTGGCGGGCCTCGGCGGTCACCCGTTCGGCCTCCGCGCGGGCGGCGGCCAGGGCCTGTTCGGCCTCCGCGCGGGACTCGTCGAGCAGCCGGCGGGCCTGCTGCTCGGAGCGGGCCCGCACCTGCTCCGCCCACGCCACGTTCTCGTTGACGTGCGACTCGACGGTCTGTCGGCGCTCCGCCAGCTCCTGGTCGAGCTGCTGGCGCCGGGTCACGGCCTCCTGGTGCAGCTCCGACTGGAGCCGGGCCGCCTGCTCGGCGTGCTCCTGGAGGATCCGCTGGGTCTGCGCCCGCACCTGGCTCAGCTCACGCTCGGCGTCCGCGCGGAGCTGGTCGGCCTGCACCTGCGCGTTACGCAGCAACTGCTCGGCCTGATAGCCGATGTCGCCGCCCTCGTAGGCGGGCCGGGACATGATGGTGCGCCGCGCCTCGTGCAGCTTGGCGCGCAGCACCTCGACCTGGTAGCCGAGGTCATCGGCGTGCTGGATCGCCTTTTCCCGCTCGGTCTTCAGCCGCTTCATCTCGGCTTCGAACCGAGAGAGGTGGTCGACGTCAGCCGCCGGCTCTCGCTCCTGGCTCTCGTAGCCCCGCACTGCGCGGTCCCATCCGTCCCCTGGTCGCAACTCTGGCCGAGCCCCGCCCATCCGCCGAACGGGGCCCCCGGGGAATGGTGTCAGATCGGCGGAAGAGCATGCGCTGCTGCCCCCGCGCTCGCCCCCCGAAACCCGGACCCCGGTGAATCCTGCTGTCAAGAAGGACGACGTTCACCCGAATGGAGGCAGTCGTCACCTTTTTGACGGCAGGACCTGATCGCCCTGGATCGAGCGGCGACCGCACCCAACCCTACCGGCCCTTATGTACGTGGGTCAGTGCTCAGGTGACTCAACAGGCGCCGAAGTGACCAGTTCGGTCAGTACGCCGTGGCAGTCCTTGGGGTGCAGGAAGGTGATCCGTGACCCCATGGAGCCGCGCCGGGGCTCTTCGTACAACACGCGTACGCCCTTGTCCTTGATGGCGGCGGCCTCGGCGTCGACGTCCGCCGTGCCGAAGGCGATGTGGTGGACCCCCTCCCCGTTCTTCGCGAGCCACTTCGCGACGGTGGAGTCCTCCCGGGTCGGCTCGAGCAGTTGGAGGTAGGACGCGCCTCCGTCCGAGGTCTCGTTGATCTTGAGCATGGCCTCCCGCACGCCCTGCTCCTCGTTGACCTCGGAGTGGAACACCTCGAAGCCGTACGTGGCCCGGTAGAACTCCACGGTCGCGTCGAGGTCGTGGCAGGCGATCCCGATGTGGTCGATTCGCGTCAGCATGGAATCAGTGGAGCGCTACCGGGGCGGTTACGCAACGTGCGCGCGATCACACCGTAAGCCGGATGACGGGGCGGACCGCAGCTCAGTACATTCGAAGTAAACCCTCGTTCACTCCTCGGCTGTGCAGCCGGAAGGGGATCGCAGCTCATGACTTCTGCAGCTTCTGAATCCACCGCATCATCAGCGCCTTCCGTCACGAACGGCACGACGTCCGTCATCGTCGCGGGCGCCCGGACCCCGATGGGCCGGCTGCTCGGCTCGCTGAAGTCCTTCTCCGCGGCCGACCTCGGCGGCTTCGCGATCAAGGCCGCCCTCGACCGTGCGGGGATCGGCGGCGACCAGGTCCAGTATGTGATCATGGGGCAGGTGCTCCAGGCCGGGGCGGGGCAGATCCCGGCACGTCAGGCCGCCGTCAAGGCCGGCATCCCGATGAACGTCCCGGCGCTCACCGTCAACAAGGTGTGCCTGTCCGGTCTCGACGCGATCGCGCTGGCCGACCAGTTGATCCGGGCGGGTGAGTTCGACGTGGTCGTCGCCGGCGGCCAGGAGTCCATGACCAACGCCCCGCACCTGCTGCCGAAGTCCCGTGAGGGCTTCAAGTACGGCGCGGTCCAGATGATCGACGCCATGGCGTACGACGGTCTGACCGACACCTTCGAGGGCATCGCCATGGGCGAGTCCACGGAGAAGCACAACACGCGCCTCGGCATCGGCCGGGCCGAGCAGGACGAGATCGCCGCCCTGTCCCACCAGCGGGCCGCGGCCGCGCAGAAGAACGGCGTCTTCGAGGCGGAGATCACCCCCGTCGAGATCCCCCAGCGCAAGGGCGACCCGGTCCTCTTCAACCAGGACGAGGGCATCCGCGGCGACACCACCGCCGAGTCGCTCGGCAAGCTGCGCCCCGCCTTCACCAAGGACGGCACGATCACCGCCGGCACCTCCTCGCAGATCTCGGACGGTGCGGCGGCCGTGGTCGTGATGAGCAAGGCCAAGGCGCAGGAGCTCGGCCTGGAGTGGATCGCCGAGATCGGCGCCCACGGCAATGTGGCCGGTCCCGACAACTCCCTCCAGTCGCAGCCGTCCAACGCGATCGCCCACGCCCTCAAGAAGGAGGGCCTGGAGGTCTCCGACCTCGACCTGATCGAGATCAACGAGGCCTTCGCCGCGGTGGCCGTGCAGTCGATGAAGGACCTCGGGGTGTCCACGGAAAAGGTGAACGTCAACGGCGGTGCCATCGCCCTCGGTCACCCGATCGGGATGTCCGGCGCCCGGCTGGTGCTGCACCTGGCGCTGGAGCTGAAGCGGCGCGGCGGCGGCGTCGGCGCGGCGGCGCTGTGCGGCGGCGGCGGCCAGGGCGACGCCCTGATCGTGCGGGTGGCCAAGGCCTGATCCGGCTCGGACGGTCGGCCGGTTCTTCTCTCGTGAACGGAGCTGTGATGCAGGACGTCTCCACTCTGGTGGCCCAGGCCAGGGACGGCAGACCGCGGGCCGTGGCCCGGCTGATCTCCCTGGTGGAGGGGGCGTCCCCGCAGTTGCGGGAGGTCATGGCGGCCCTGGCGCCGCTGACCGGCAACGCGTACGTGGTCGGGCTGACGGGATCGCCGGGCGTCGGCAAGTCGACGTCCACCTCGGCGCTGGTGACCGCGTACCGCAAGCGGGGCAAGAGGGTCGGCGTCCTGGCCGTCGACCCGTCCTCGCCCTTCTCCGGCGGCGCGCTGCTCGGTGACCGGGTCCGGATGTCGGAGCACGCCTCCGATCCCGGCGTCTACATCCGCTCCATGGCGACCCGCGGCCACCTGGGCGGCCTCGCCTGGGCCGCGCCGCAGGCCATCCGGGTCCTGGACGCGGCGGGCTGCGAGGTGGTCCTGGTGGAAACGGTCGGCGTCGGCCAGTCGGAGGTGGAGATCGCCTCCCAGGCCGACACCTCGGTGGTGCTGCTGGCGCCCGGCATGGGCGACGGGATCCAGGCGGCCAAGGCCGGAATCCTGGAGATCGGCGACGTCTACGTCGTCAACAAGGCCGACCGCGACGGTGCGGACGCCACCGCCCGCGAACTGAACCACATGCTGGGCCTCGGCGAGGCCCGAGCCCCCGGCGACTGGCGCCCGCCGATCGTCAAGACGGTCGCCTCGCGCGCGGAGGGCGTCGACGAGGTCGTCGAGGCCCTGGAGAAGCACCGCGCGTGGATGGAGGAGCACGGGGTCCTGGCGGAGCGCCGACTGGCCCGCGCCGCCCGCGAGGTCGAGACGATCGCCGTCACGGCCCTGCGGCAACGCATCGGCGACCTGCACGGCGACCGCCGGCTGGGCGCGCTGGCGGACCGGATCGTCGGCGGCGAGCTGGACCCGTACCGCGCGGCGGACGAACTGGTGGCGGGGCTGACGGGGGACTGACGGGAAGGGGCGGTGCAGGCGAATTCGCCCGCACCGCCCCTTTGCTCACCGGTTCGTTCAGCGGTCGTCGCGGTCGTCGTCACCGCGGTCGTCCCGGTCGTCACCGCGGTCGTCGTCATCGTCCGCCGTGACCTTGCCGCTGTTCAGGTCGACCAGCCATTCCCGGTCGTTGTCGCCGGAGGTGACCGTCTCGACCTCCCAGCCCCGGTCGTCGCGGTCGTCGTCCAGGTCCACCGAGGTCACCGTGCCCTTGGCGGCGGCCGCCTTCGCGGCCTGCTCGGCCGTCACCGAGGTGCCCTTCAGCGCCGCCCGCACCTCGTCGGCGTCGTCGGCGTCGTTATCGTCGTGGTCGACCTCCGACCCCAGCACCTTGCCGGTGTTCGGGTCGATCCACACGCTGTACCAGGTGTCGCCCTTGCCGAGGATGTCGACCTCCCAGGCCGCCTTGCCGCGGTGGTTCCGGTCGTCGTTGTCGTCATCGCCGTCGTCATCGTCCATCTCGACGGAGACCGCGGTGCCCGACCGGTGCTCCAGGGCTGCGGCGACGGCGTCGGCCGCGTTCACCTTCGCGGAGAGGGCCAGAGCGTCGTCGTCATCGAGGTCGTCGCGGTCGTCCCGGTCGTCGAGGTCGTCACCGTCGTCGTCCCGCCGGTCGTCGCGGTCGTCGTCCGATCCCAGCGTCTCCACCGGGTGCGTCGTCGTCGGCGTTTCGTCGTCCCCCGAGATCGCGATCGCCGTCGCGGTGCCTCCCCCGATCAGTGCCGCGGCGGTGACGACGGCGATCACGATGTTGCGCTTCATGGTGGTTCCTCCCCAGTCGCTTCGTTTTCGACGTCCTCAATCTCGCCGATCGATCCTGAGGGGAACCTGAAACCACCTGAAGTGATCTTCAGGTTCGCTCTGCGACCCTTGTGCGCATGCGCCTGTTGATCGTGGAGGACGAAAAGCGCCTCGCCCTGTCCCTGGCCAAAGGCCTGACCGCCGAGGGATACGCCGTGGACGTCGTCCACGACGGCCGGGAGGGCCTGCACCGGGCCACCGAGGGCACCTACGACCTCGTGATCCTCGACATCATGCTGCCGGGCCTCAACGGCTACCGCGTCTGCGCCGCCCTGCGCGCCGCCGGCCACGAGGTGCCGATCCTGATGCTCACCGCCAAGGACGGTGAGTACGACGAGGCCGAGGGGCTGGACACCGGCGCCGACGACTACCTCACCAAGCCGTTCTCCTACGTCGTCCTCGTCGCCCGCGTGAAGGCGCTGCTGCGCCGCCGGGGTCAGGGCGCCGGGGCCTCCCCGGTGCATGTGCACGGGGACCTCAAGGTGGACACCGCGGCTCGCCGGGTCTTCCTCGGCGAGGCCGAAGTGGCGCTCACGGCCAAGGAGTTCTCCGTGCTGGAGCAGCTGGTGCTGCGGGCCGGCGAGGTGGTCTCCAAGGCGGAGATCCTGGAGCACGTCTGGGACTTCGCCTACGAGGGCGACCCGAACATCGTCGAGGTCTACATCAGTGCCCTGCGCCGCAAGCTCCGCGCCAAGCTGATCCGGACGGTGCGTGGCGCCGGTTACCGGCTGGAGACGGCGCGATGAGACGGCTGTTCGGCTCGGTCCGCTCCCGGGCGACGCTCGGTGCCACGCTCGTGGTCGTGGTCGCGCTGGTCGTGACCGGCACCGCGGTCCTGCAGGCGTTGCGCTCCAACCTGACCGCCGAGGCGGGCACCCAGGCGGAGCGCAGGGCACGGTCGGTCGCCTCCGAGCTCGCCGGGCGGACCCCGTACGACGAGCTGTCGGGGCTGGACGGCGAGGCCGGGCCGGTGCAGATCGTCGACGAGGACGGGAACCTGGTCGCGGCTGCCGACGGTCTGGAGCGGATCAGCGGCACGGTCACCGACCAGGTGAAACCCCGGCCGTCGTCGTCGCCTTCGCCTTCCGTCTCCGTCACGCCGTCGCCTTCGGCCCGCGACGACGGCGACGACGGCGACGGCGACGGCGACGACGATGACGACGGCGACGACGATGACGACGGCGACGACTCGGACGAGAAGTCGGAGGAGGCCACCGACGACGCCGCTGACGACGACTCCAGCCTCGCCGCCGGTGAGACCAGCGGGCAGCCCACCTTCAGCAGCGGTGCCGCGACGATCGACGGCGACACCGCCGACTACCGTTTCGCGGCCGTCGACGTGCGGACCCACGAGCGGGGCCTGCTCACCGTCTACGCCGGTGCTCCGCTGGCCGCCGAGCACAGCGCCGTACGGACCGCGCTGACCGTGATGCTGATCGGTTTCCCGCTGCTGGCGGCGCTCGTCGCCGGCATGACCTGGGTGCTCACCGGGCGTGCCCTGCGTCCGGTCGCCGCGATCCGCGAGGAGATGGCCGCGATCACCGCGTCCGAGGACCTCACGCGCCGGGTCCCGGAACCGGCGACCCACGACGAGATCGCGCGGCTCGCCCGCACCACCAACGAGACCCTCGCAGCCCTGGAGACGTCCGTGGAGCGGCAGCGGAGCTTCGTCGCCGACGCATCGCACGAGCTGCGCAGTCCGATCGCGTCCCTGCGCACCCAGCTGGAGGTGGCCGCCGCCCATCCCGAACTCCTGGATCTGAACGGCGCCGTCGAGGACACCGTGCGGCTCCAGCACCTCGCCGCCGACCTGCTGCTGCTCGCCCGGCTGGACGCGGGGGAGCGGCCCGTCGAGGGCAGGGTGGACCTGGCAGCGCTGGCCCGCGAGGAGGCGGCGGGGCGGACGGGTGTGACGGTGGACGCGGAGACGGCGGAGGTGGCCGGGTCGCGGGGGCAGCTGGGCCGGGTGCTCGGCAACCTGCTCGACAACGGCCGTCGGCACGCCCGCGAGACGGTCTCGGTGACCGTGCGGCGTGAGGGCGACTGGGCGGTGCTCGGCGTGGCCGACGACGGCGACGGGGTGGCCGAGGCCGACCGGGAGCGGATCTTCCAGCGGTTCGTGCGGCTGGACGACGCCCGAAGCCGCGACGACGGCGGGGCCGGCCTGGGCCTCGCCATCGCGAGGGACGTCGCCGTACGGCACGGCGGGACGCTCACGGCCGGTGCGGCGCCGACAGGCGGAGCCCTGTTCGAACTCCGCCTGCCGCTCGCCTGAGGAGAACCGGTGGTCAGAGGCGCCCGCGCTGGCCGCGCAGGTGCTCCGCGATGGGCTTGAGGGCCTTGTCCAGCTCACCGAGGGCCTCGGGGGAGAGCAGGTCGATGAAGTGCCGGCGCACCGACGCCACGTGGTGGGGCGAGACCTTCTGCATGGTCTCCATGCCGTGGTCGGTGAGGACGGCGAAGAGGCCGCGCCGGTCGGACTCGCAGTGCTGCCGCCGGACCAGGCCCGCGTTCTCCATCCGGGTGACCTGGTGCGAGAGTCGGCTCTTGGACTGCATGGTGGCGGAGGCGAGGTCGCTCATCCGCATCCGGCGGTCGTCCGACTCGGACAGGTTCACCAGGATCTCGTAGTCGTTCATTGTCAGGCCGAAGGGCTGCAGGTCCTTCTCGAGCTGGTACGTCAACAGCCTGTTGACCTCCAGGTGGGTGCGCCAGGCGCACTGCTCCGCATTGGTCAGCCAGCGTGTGGCCGTCTCGGTCTCCATGAATGAAGTCTACCTAAAAAGTTGAAAGGCGAACTAGTGACGGTTTCCGTGACAGTGGCAGCGTGCACGCGTTCGACGTCACACTCCGCAGACTACCGCTCACAGCCCGAAGCGACGCTGGAGGTCTCCCAGCTGTCCGGGAAGACGCGGTGCCCCCGTGTTCTGTCCGGGCGCTCCGGAAACCCCGCTGCCGGGCACCCCCGACACCTGCGGAACGGCCCCCGTGGACTGCTCCGCCATCAGGGTCTCGGAGGACTGCAGCAGCACGGTGCCCGCCCCCACGAACTCGAACTGATGCTCCTCGCCGGAAGCCCCGCCGAGGCCCGTCATCGCACGTAGACCGCCCAGGACACCGGTCATGTAGCCATGGTCGTAGTGGTGGCACGGGGAGGGGCAGTCGGCCCATCCCACCAGCGCCTGCGGGTCCACCCGGAGCGGGGGTTCCATGAACACCACCGGACCGTTCGACACGGCCACGAACTTTCCGGTTCCGATGAGGGTCAGGAAACCTGGCACGATCGACTGCTTCAGCGACAGACTTGGCTGAAAAGCGAGCAAGTTGCCCGAGCGAATGGTCAGATTGCCGTCCTCGAGGTCGTACGAATTCACATCGAAGGCCCGGTCGGCGAGGAGCATCTTGCCCGAGCCCTCCGCCACGACCCAGTCGCTCGCGTGCAGTGGTGAATGGAACGACGTACGGACAAGTCGGTCGAGTCGGCCGTGCCCGATGCCGTTGAACTCGATCGTGCCGTAGTAGGCGATCATCTTCCCCTTCTGCAGGAACCACTTGCTCCCCCGGAGCTCCACGCAGAAGGTGTAGGCGTCGACGTTGTCGTCGGACGGCAGCGTCGTCGGGTCGAAGACCGTGAGGGCGGGCCCGGGGCCGCCGCCCGGGAATCCGTAGGGGCTCAAAGCTTCTCCTCCGATGCCTGGACGTACACCGCACCGCTGCCGCTGAGCTCCAACTGGAACGCCTCACCGGAGCCGCGCCCCACCATGTCCCGCCAGCCGAGCGCGGTGGACAGCCTGTTGCGGACGTCGCCGTGGTGGGCGACGTAGGCCTGGGGGTCGACGTGCACCGGGCGCTGCGGGGTGATCGGGATCTCGATCACGCCCCCGTGCGCCATGACGGCCACGGAACCGTGCCCCCTGAGCGTGGTGGTGAACAGGCCCTGCCCGGAGACCTGCCCCCGGACCATGCCCATCACCCCGCCCTGCGAACCCAGGAACACCGTGCCCTGCTCCAGCGTGCCCTCGAACGCCAGCAGGCGGTCCGCCTCGACGTACAGGGTGTCCCCGGAGAGGTCGATCACCTGGATGTGGTGGCCGCCGTGCCCGAACAGGACCGTGCCCTCGCCCTCGACGCTCATCAGGGGCGTGGCCTCCCCGGCCACCCGCCGGCCGATCATCGACCGCAGCCCGCCCTGACCGCCCGCGATGTTGGGCGTGAAGCCGACCTCTCCCCGGTACGCGAGCATCGCACCGCGCTGGCTGAACAGCCGCCGGCCGGGTGCCACGGTCGCCTCGACCACCTTCGAGTTGATCTCCCGGAAGCCCACGTCAGACATCCCCCGCGATCGTGTTCCGCTCACTGGGCTGCACATAGACCAGCCCGTCGCCCTCGAACCTCATCTGGAACGCCTCGCCGCCGCCCTCCCCGAGCAGTGTGCGGAACGTCACCCCGGACTGGAGGGACTGCCGCAGATTCCCCTGGTGGGCGACGTAGGCACCGGGGTCGACGGTCAGCGGGTACTGCGGACCGACCCGGAGCACCACGGCCGGCCCGTCCGACATGATCGCCGCCTGGCCGTGCCCCTCGACGGTGGTCGTGAACAGCCCGTTGCCCTGCGACGCCCCGCGCAGGCCCGTGAAGCCGGTCCCGGTGCGCAGGCCGCCGTCGGTCGCCAGCAGGTTGCTCGACTCCACGTGGAGCTTGTCCCCCTGGAGGCTGATGAGGTTGATGTCGGCGGCGCGATCGGCGAACCAGCAGGTTCCGCGTCCCTTCACCTCCATCACCGTCATCTGCTCACCGGTCAGCCGCCGGGTCACCATCCCCCGGATGCCCTCCCCGCCGCCCGTGAGCTTCTTGAACGCCATCTCGCCGTCGTACGCGACCATCGAGCCGTTCTTCGCCTTCACGGCATCCCCGGTCATGTCGATGACGAGCACCTTGCTGCTCTGAAGTCGGAACATCGCCACATCTGCGACGTTAACCGCCGCCCCGCTCCGCCGACAGGTCCTGTGGGGTGAGTCGCACCCGGAAGATTCCCCTAGGGACCGCCCCCGCTCCGGTGATCGCGGACGGGGTTTGTCACAATGGACAAACGCTTGTGCGTGCATTCACAAACGTCTCTCCCATCGAAGGTGACCCGTGGACATCAAGACCGCCAGTGCCCTCCGCCGTCTCCGCCTGGTATCGGGCCCCGAGGCGATCTCGTTCCTGCTGCTGCTCGTCGCCTCGGTCCTGAAGCGGACCACGGAGTTCAACGCCGTCCCGGCGCTGGGCGCGATCCACGGGTTCCTCTTCGTCGTGTACGTGCTCTTCTGGGCCGACGCCTGGAACCGCGCCAAGTGGTCGCTGAAGACCGCCGCCTTCTACTTCCTGATGTCGGTGCTGCCCACCGGCGGCTTCTTCGCCGACCGCCGGCTGAAGGCCGAGGTCGAGGACGCGGTCATCGCCTCCCGTGCCCGCGCCGAGAAAGTGGTGGGCGCGTGATCGTCGCCTTCTCCGTGACACCGCTGGGCGTCGGCGAGGACGTGGGGGAGTACGTCGCCGACGCCGTGCGGGTGGTCCGCGAGTCCGGGCTGCCGAACCGCACCGACGCCATGTTCACCTCGATCGAGGGGGACTGGGACGAGGTGATGGACGTCGTGAAGCGCGCCGTGGCCGCGGTCGAGGCACGCGCCCCGCGGGTCTCACTCGTCCTCAAGGCGGACCTCCGCCCCGGGGTCGAGGACGGCCTCACCGCCAAGGTCGACACCGTCGAGCGGCACCTGGCCCGGAGCGCGGAGTAGCCGGACCGCCGGACGGCACTGCCGTCCGGCGCAGGTGACGACGCACCGGCGCGGACCGAAAGGCGAGACGGGGCTGACCGGCATATGACCGGCCGGTAGGGTCTGCTGCGTGCCGAAGCCGCTCAGTCTCTCGTTCGATCCCATCGCCCGCGCCGACGAACTCTGGAAGCAGCGCTGGGGAAGCGTGCCGTCCATGGCCGCGATCACCTCGGTCATGCGTGCCCACCAGATCCTGCTGGCCGAGGTCGACGCGGTGGTCAAGCCGTACGGGCTCACCTTCGCCCGGTACGAGGCGCTGGTGCTGCTCACCTTCTCGAAGTCCGGCGAGCTGCCGATGTCCAAGATCGGCGAGCGGCTCATGGTGCACCCCACATCGGTGACGAACACCGTGGACCGGCTGATGCGGTCGGGTCTGGTCGCCAAGCGCCCCAACCCCAACGACGGCCGCGGCACCCTTGCGAGCATCACCGACAAGGGGCGCGAGGTCGTCGAGGCGGCCACCCGCGACCTGATGGCCATGGACTTCGGCCTCAGCGCCTACGACGCCGAGGAATGCGCCGAACTCTTCGCCGTCCTCCGCCCGCTGCGACTCGCGGCGGGGGACTTCGCAGAGGAGTGACGCCGTCAGCACCAGGCCGAGGGTTACCACTTGACGGTGGTTTCCTCTCCGTCGGCTCGCGGAAACGCTCAAGCACTCATCTCCGGCTGAGATCCTGCCGATCGGCTCTCATGCGGAGGGCTGACGTCCGTTTCCTTCGGGTGGGAGCTCGCGCGTGAGTCTTCGTCGTTTTGTCCGTGGTGCGCTGGCCGCCACCGCTGTGCTGGGTTTCGCCGCAGTCGGCCCCCTGGGCGCGGCGGGACCGGCGCACGCCGGTGCCTTGGGGTCCACCGCCATCGGTACTTTCACCTACGAGGTGCGGGGTGCCGCGGTGAAGGTCCCCGTCGGTTGCTTCCTGAGCCACAGGATCGACGGCTCCGGGAAGCGGGTCTCCGGCCAACTCGCGGGCGTCGACTGCGTCGGTGCCGCCGCGGCCTTCTCGCGGTTCTGCAACTGGCGGATCGACTTCGCCTACGCCGACACGAACGGCAGGGCGTACCGGACCGCGCGGGGTGCTGCACACGCCGAGTGCGATGGCGCCCCGCTGCGCCGGGTCGGCGCCCGGACGCTGCCGACCTACGGCAAGGCCTGCGCGAAGCTGTTCGTCAACGGCAAGCTGCGTGCCACGCAGTGCCACTACATCACGAAGTGAGGCAGTGCCCCGCGTCAGCGGTCAGGCTGTCGCGGGCGTGGTGTCGGTGTCCTTCGCGATGAGCGGTTCCGCCTCGCGGGTCACCCGGCGTTCGACGAAGAAGGCCGCCGTCGGGACGGTTCCGGCGAGCAGCACCCACAGTTGCCGTCCCACGGGCATCTTCATCTTGCTGCCGAGGTCGAACGCGAAGATCAGGTACAGCACATAGAGCCAGCCGTGAGCGATGCCGACCACCGAGACGAAGCCGTCGAAGCCGTCCAGGCCCAGTACGCGCTTGCCGATCACGCCGACGGTCAGCAGAACCAGAAGGACTGCGGTGACGTATGCCAACACCCGGTACCGGGTCAAGACGCTCTTCTTCATGCCGTCGAGGGTATCCGGTCCGCTGTGATGTCCCGTCCCCCGTCCTGGCCTGCGCCACTATCGTTTACTAGGGCGTCCTAGTAAATTCGAGGGTATGGACGCTGACGCCATCGAGGAAGGCCGCCGTCGCTGGCAGGCTCGGTACGATGCCGCGCGCAAGCGCGACGCGGACTTCACCACGCTCTCCGGCGATCCCGTGGAGCCGGTGTACGGGCCGCGGCCCGGGGACGCCTACGAGGGGTTCGAGCGGATCGGCTGGCCAGGTGAGTACCCCTTCACCCGCGGTCTGTATTCGACCGGCTACCGGGGGCGCACCTGGACGATCCGGCAGTTCGCCGGGTTCGGCAACGCCGAGCAGACCAACGAGCGCTACAAGATGATCCTGGGCAACGGCGGCGGCGGGCTCTCTGTCGCCTTCGACATGCCGACGCTCATGGGCCGCGACTCCGACGACCCGCGCTCCCTGGGCGAGGTCGGGCACTGCGGGGTGGCCATCGACTCGGCCGCCGACATGGAGGTCCTGTTCGACGACATCCCCCTCGGGGACGTGACGACCTCCATGACGATCAGCGGGCCCGCCGTGCCCGTCTTCTGCATGTACATCGTCGCCGCCGAGCGTCAGGGCGTGGACCCCGCCGTGCTCAACGGCACGCTGCAGACGGACATCTTCAAGGAGTACATCGCCCAGAAGGAGTGGCTTTTCCAGCCCGAGCCGCATCTGCGCCTCATCGGCGACCTGATGGAGCACTGCGCGGCCGGCATCCCCGCCTACAAGCCGCTCTCCGTCTCCGGCTACCACATCCGTGAGGCCGGGTCGACGGCCGCCCAGGAGCTGGCGTACACGCTGGCGGACGGCTTCGGGTACGTGGAGCTGGGGCTCAGCCGCGGGCTCGACGTGGACGTGTTCGCGCCCGGCCTGTCCTTCTTTTTCGACGCGCACCTCGACTTCTTCGAGGAGATCGCCAAGTTCCGCGCCGCGCGCCGCATCTGGGCCCGCTGGATGCGGGACGTGTACGGCGCGAAGAGCGAGAAGGCGCAGTGGCTGCGGTTCCACACGCAGACCGCGGGCGTCTCGCTGACCGCGCAGCAGCCGTACAACAACGTCGTACGGACGGCCGTGGAGGCGCTCGCCGCCGTACTCGGCGGGACCAACTCCCTGCACACCAACGCCCTGGACGAGACGCTGGCCCTGCCCAGCGAGCAGGCCGCCGAGATCGCCCTGCGCACCCAGCAGGTGCTCATGGAGGAGACCGGTGTCGCTAATGTGGCCGATCCGCTGGGCGGTTCCTGGTTCGTGGAGCAGCTGACGGACCGGATCGAGGCGGACGCGGAGAAGATCTTCGAGCAGATCAAGGAACGGGGGCTGCGCGCGCACCCCGACGGGCAGCACCCCATCGGGCCGATCACCTCCGGCATCCTGCGCGGTATCGAGGACGGCTGGTTCACCGGCGAGATCGCCGAGTCGGCGTTCCGCTACCAGCAGGCGCTGGAGAAGGGCGACAAGAAGGTCGTCGGCGTGAACGTCCACACCGGCTCGGTCACCGGTGACCTGGAGATCCTCCGGGTCAGCCACGAGGTGGAACGCGAGCAGGTGCGGATCCTGGGCGAGCGCAAGGCCGCCCGCGACGACGCGGCGGTACGGGCCGCCCTGGCCGCCCTGCTCGACGCGGCCCGCTCCGGCGCCAACATGATCGAGCCGATGCTGGACGCCGTACGCGCCGAGGCGACCCTCGGCGAGATCTGCGACGCGCTGCGGGACGAGTGGGGGGTGTACACGGAGCCCGCGGGCTTCTGACCGCAGTCCCTGCCCCGACCCCGACCCCGAACCCGGCTACGGGACGGGGTCGGGGGTGGTGAGGCCGGTGAGGAGGACGTGGGTGAGGTCGTGGACCCACTCCTCGTCCGCCGGGCGCCCGCTGACCAGCGTGCGGTGCACCACCGCGCCGGCGACCATGTCGAAGATCAGGTCCACGGTGCGGGCCGCCTCGGCCGGGTCGGGGTCGGGCGGCAGTTCGCCGCGTGTCTGGGCGCGGGCGCGGCCGGTGTGGACCAGGCGTTTCTGCCGTTGGACGATCGAGGTGCGGATGCGTTCGCGCAGGGCCTCGTCGAGGGTGGACTCCGCGACCGCCGCCATCAGTCCGCACCTGGCCTCCGGGCGGGACAGCAGCGCCGCGAGCTGGAGGACCACGCCCTCGATGTCCGCGGCGAGGCTGCCGCGGTCGGGGAGTTCGAGTTCGTCGAAGAGTTCGGCGACCGCGTCCACGACCAGCTCGTTCTTGCCCGCCCAGCGCCGGTAGAGGGTGGTCTTGGCGACTCCCGCGCGGCTCGCGACGTCCCCCAGGGTGAGTTTGGACCATCCCAGTTCGACCAGGGCCTCCCGCGTCGCGGCCAGGATCGCGGTGTCCGCCGCGGCGCTGCGCGGGCGTCCGGTGCGCGTGGCGGGGGACCGACTGGCGCTGCTCTGCATGGGCACGACCCTATCCGCCGGTTCCCGTGTCGCCGTGAGGGGAGCGTGAGGGAGATCACCGGGGTGGCCCGGCCCGTGCGCCGCGCCGGGCGTTACGCTACGACCCGTAGCGAAAGTGTGGGCGGCCCGGACGGAACGGCCGGCCCGCTCGAGCGACGACCACTGGCGCGGGTGGGGACCCGGTGCCGAAGAGGACGCGGGCGCCCGGGTTTCCCGGCGTTTTCACAGACACGCGGGGTACGGGGGAGGATAGACGTATGCAGCCACGGAACATGTCCATGAGCGGAGTCGTCGACCTCGCCGCGGTGAAGGCGGCCCAGGAGGCCAAGACGAAGGCGGAGCAGGCCCGCGCGGAGGCGGCCCGGCAGGGCGGCGGGGGCGCGGTCTCCCCGGCCGACCTCGTCATCGACGTCGACGAGGCCGGCTTCGAGAGCGACGTCCTGCAGCGGTCCACCGAGGTCCCGGTCGTCATCGACTTCTGGGCCGAATGGTGTGAGCCCTGCAAGCAGCTGAGCCCCGTCCTGGAGCGGCTCGCCGTCGAGTACAACGGGCGCTTCCTGCTCGCCAAGATCGACGTCGACGCCAACCAGATGCTGATGCAGCAGTTCGGGATCCAGGGCATTCCCGCGGTGTTCGCGGTGGTGGCCGGGCAGGCGCTGCCGCTCTTCCAGGGGGCCGCGGGCGAGACGCAGATCCGCCAGACCCTGGACCAGCTGGTGCAGGTCGCCGAGGAGCGCTTCGGTCTGACCGGGCTCACCGTCGACCCCGACGCCGTGCCGGGCGGCGGCGGTGCCGCGTCGGGCGCCGAGGCGCCCGTCGGTCCGTACGACGCCTTGCTGGAGGCCGCTGTGCGGGCGCTGGACGCTGGCGACCTGGGCGGCGCGATCCAGGCGTACAAGAACGTGCTCACCGACGACCCGGGCAACCCGGAGGCTCAACTGGGGCTCGCCCAGGCCGAGTTGCTCCAGCGGGTGGAGGGCCTGGACCCGCAGCGGGTGCGCGCGGACGCCGCCGGGAAGCCGCAGGACGTCGAGGCGCAGATCACCGCCGCCGACCTGGACCTGGTGGGCGGTCATGTCGAGGACGCCTTCGGCCGGCTCATCGAGACGGTGGGGCGCACGGCCGGCGACGACCGCGAGGCCGTACGGGTGCGCCTGCTCGAGCTGTTCGAGGTGGTCGGGGCCGAGGATCCGCGCGTGATCGCCGCGCGCAGAGCGCTGGCGCGTGCCCTGTTCTGAGTGGATCGGTGCCCCTTGCCCGGCCGTCCGAGGCGGTTTCCGGGCCGGTGGTGCCCGAGTGAAAGATTGGCCGACTGGAGACCCCTGCGGCCGCGCTTTGCCAAAACTTGGCAATCGCGGCCGCTGTTACTGCGAGTAAGTCGCGCACGTTGATCTGTCGGACTCTGTCCAGGCGTCAACTGTTTTGTCCGCCCCCCGCGGGACACCGAGGGTCGCCGTCCGGCGCCGGTGGGTCGCCCTCCGGTTGTTCAGCCGTTACCAGCGAGTAATGAACCCCCTTGTGCGGGCGGCGAGAATGCACCACGATCGGCGACGCTCGGTCCATTGCCCGTACTCCGACAGCCGGTCGGGACGCGGGCGCTCCTGGGTCCCCACCGAGCAGAGCCGGCGGCAGTGGAGCCGGTTCTTGGACAGGGGGGTCTTCGCTCACCCGGCGAAGCCTGTCCGGCAGGTTGTGCGTGATGCGTGTCAGGCGCGACCAGTGGTTGTCGCTCGGGGGTGATCGCCGGTGATTCGGGCGCTTCGTGCGTTGCCGAGCGCGGCGCTCTCCTTCCCGAGGACGTAGCACTTCTCCCATCCCTGCCCGGCTGCCCGTCTGTTGACGGTGCGTCAGAGCAGGAGATGTACGTCCGAGAAGGAGGAAATATGGAGTCCCAGGTGCGTGGCGGGACCAGATGGAAGCGGTTCGCCGTGGTGATGGTGCCCAGCGTGGCCGCCACGGCGGCGGTGGGTATCAGCCTGGCGCAGGGCGCCCTTGCGGCGTCGTTCAGTGTCTCCGGCCAGGAGTTCAAGGTGACGGCCAGCCATCTCGAGGGATGGGGCTTCGCCCAGTACGGCGGTATCGACACCGGTTACACGTCGACCGACGGCAAGACCAAGATCCAGCGTCCGGTGGCGATCTCGTCGTTCGACCGTGCCGAGATCACCAAGATGTGCCAGTCCGTCAAGACGGAGATTCCCCTCATAGGGAAGACGATCTACCTCCGTCTCGAGGCGGGTCCGAACGCGCAGCAGAAGGTCGAGGCCAAGAACCTCTACATCGACGTCGCCCAGCTCGACGCCGATGCGACCTTCAAGAACATCGACATCGGTGTTGCGGTCCAGGACAAGACCCGTGGTCCCGCGGTGAAGGACGGTGAGAACGCGCTGCCGGGCGGCTTCGCCCAGCAGGCGGAGAAGGCCGACCTCAGAAACGTCAAGCAGACGGCGTGGGCGACCACGGCCGGTACGTTCAAGCTCAGCGGCCTGAAGATGCGTCTGGGCGGGGACCCCAAGATGGAGTGCTACTGACGGACTCCGCTGCGGAGACGTCCTTGGCCGGCTGAGCGGCCGAGATGGGGCGGGGAAGCGGTCGCTTCCCCGCCCCGCACACCCAGCCCGGTGCTTCGTGCCCGGGTGTACGCACAGACTCAGACCTTCCGGCTTCTCCACCCCCAGGCCGAGCCGGTATGTAACTCCACCGGATCAGGGAGCTGTTTTCCATGAGTGCCGAGACTCCGGTCCAGAGCGCCGAGACTTTCACCCGGCTGCGTCTGCGATTCCGTGACTGGCGGGGCCACCGGCCGTTCTGGGCGGGCCTGTTCACCCTGCTCGGCGGGGTGCCCATCGCTTACTTCCCCTATGCCACGCTGAAGCTGGGCCATATGTCGATCGCCATGGCGACGACCGCCGGCGCGGGCTCTCTGATCATCGGTGTCCTGCTGGTCACGCTGGGTCTGACCATGTGGTTCCAGCAGGCCACCAGGATCTTCGCCGGTGTGGCGTCGATCCTTCTGGCCCTGGTGTCCCTGGTGGTCTCCAACATAGGTGGGTTCCTGGTCGGCTTCCTGCTCGCCCTGATCGGCGGTGCGCTGGCCCTCTCCTGGGTACCGGACAAGCCGCAGGCCGAGGCGCACGGGCACCGGGAGTCCTCCGGCGGGCCCGCCGGAGACGACGCCCGGAAGGGCGCCGCTGAGGGCACCGGTGGTGAGGCGGGACAGCCGCACCCTCCGTACGAGGACGGCGACCTCGGGGAGACGGACGGAACCCGGATCGAGGACCGCGACAGGGGGCACCGTGTCGGCTGAGGAGACGCGAGACCAGAGTGCTGCCGTGGCCCTGAATCCGGAGAGAAGGGGACCACGCCACGCGGCCCCCAGGAAGCCGCTGCTCACCAAGTTCCACATGCCTGCGGGGAAGGCGATCGCCTTCGCGGCGATGCCGACCGCGCTCCTCATGGGAATGGGGTTCACGCCGACCCTGGCCCAGGCCGACGAGCGGCCGCACTCCAGGAGCCTGACCGCCGACGAGTACAAGGACTGCGTGGCGGCCCTGGAGGAAACAGAGGGCGACGCGTCCTCCTCGCCCAGTCCGTCCGCCTCGGCGAGCGACACGGTGACTCCGTCCCCCGACGCCGACGCCGGCACGGGGCCGAGCCCCTCGGCCTCCGCCGGGGAGCGCGGGACCGCGAACCCGGGCGAGGGCAAGGGCACGGCCAACGGCTCGTCCTCTTCAGCTCCTTCGTCGGATTCGGGTTCCGGCAACTCCGACGACAAGGACGGCAAGGACGACGAGGAGGAGCCCGCGCCCGCCCCGTCCGCGACATCGGGCGAGCAGGACTCCGGCGACCGGGCCGAACCCGCGCCCACGCCCTCGGAGACCGAGCGCAACGTCCTGGAGGACATCGGGGACGCCGTCAAAGACGTCTTCACCCCCAAGGACAAGAAAGCCGAGGAGAGCCCGAGCCCCACCCCATCGGCCTCCGCCACCGAAGCCGTCGAGGACGCGGCGGAGACCGCCGAGAAGGCCGTCGGGAAGACCACCGAAGCCGCGAAGGACACCGCCGAGGAAGCCGCCGACACGGCGGTCGAGACCCCGGCGGCCCCGGAGACTCCGGAAACCCCGGCGGCCCCGGAGTCGGCGGATCCCGTCACCGCCTCGCCGAGCCCGTCCGACCCGTCCGACCCGGCCGGGAGTGCCACGACCGACCCCGACGACTGCCCGGTGGCCACCGACGCCGAGGGCGGGGTCGACAACAGGGTCCCGCTGCCCGACGAACCCTGGTTCCTGAACGCCAGTTCGCTGCTGCTGAAGGGTGCCGACTACCAGGGCATCGTCGAGGTCCGGACCGCGAGCGGCAAAGTCAAGAAGGTCCTGAAGTACGTCGTCTCCGACGGCACCGACATCGGCGACCTGCACCAGACGGTCGAGGACAAGTCGATCGGCAGGACCCACCACGTGCAGGCGGCCAAGGGGTCGATGTCCACCATCCGCGACGGCGACACCGTGATGTACACGGAGCGCATCTCCGGCAAGCTGCTCGGGCTGATCCCGGTCACCTTCGACCCCGAGAACCCGCCGCCGCTCAACATCCCCCTGATCTACTTCACCGACGTGACGGTCCAGCAGGCCGGCCAGTTCGGCGGAACCCTGCACGTGCCGGGCCTGCAGCAGTACGTCACCTGAGGAACCGTCGGGTCCGCCGGACCACTCCGGGAGCCGCACGACGCCGAGGGCGCCCCCTCTCCAGGGGGCGCCCTCGGCGTCGTGCACGCGGGTGGGTCAGCTGGTGGGGCCGCCCATGTGGTGGACGCGGACCATGTTGGTGGTGCCGGGGACGCCGGGCGGCGAGCCGGCGGTGATCACCACGATGTCGCCCTCGTCGAAGCGCTGGAGCCGGACCAGCTCCTGCTGGACCAGGTCGACCATCTCGTCGGTGCTGTTCACGAACGGCACGACGTGCGGCTCCACACCCCAGCTGAGCGCGAGCTGGTTACGGGTGGACTCGTCCGTGGTGAACGCCAGGAGCGGCTGGCCGGCGCGGTAGCGGGACAGCCGCCGGGCCGTGTCGCCGGACTGGGTGAAGGCCACCAGGCCCTTGGCGCCGAGGAAGTCGGCGATCTCGGCGGCGGCCCGGGCCACCGAACCGCCCTGGGTGCGGGGCTTCTTGCCGGGCACCAGCGGCTGCAGGCCCTTGGAGAGCAGCTCCTGCTCGGCCGCCTGGACGATCCTCGACATCGTCCGCACGGTCTCGATCGGGTACGCGCCCACGCTCGACTCGGCCGACAGCATGACCGCGTCGGCGCCGTCCAGGATCGCGTTGGCCACGTCGGAGGCCTCGGCGCGGGTCGGACGGGAGTTGGTGATCATCGACTCCATCATCTGGGTCGCCACGATCACCGGCTTGGCGTTACGACGGCACAGCTCGATCAGGCGCTTCTGCACCATGGGGACCTTCTCGAGCGGGTACTCGACGGCCAGGTCGCCGCGGGCGACCATCACACCGTCGAACGCCATCACGACGTCCTCCATGTTCTCCACCGCCTGCGGCTTCTCCACCTTGGCGATGACGGGCACCCGGCGGCCCTCCTCGTCCATCACGCGGTGGACGTCGGCCACGTCCTTGGCGTCCCGGACGAAGGACAGCGCGACCAGGTCGCAGCCCATGCGCAGCGCGAACCGCAGGTCCTCGATGTCCTTCTCGGACAGCGCGGGCACGTTCACGGCCGCGCCGGGCAGGTTGATGCCCTTGTGGTCGGAGATGACACCGCCCTCGATGACGATCGTCCGCACCCGGGTGCCCTCGACGTCCAGCACCTTCAGCTCGACGTTGCCGTCGTTGATCAGCACCTGGTCGCCGCGGGAGACGTCGCCCGGCAGGCCCTTGTAGGTCGTTCCGCAGATGGTCCGGTCGCCGGGGACGTCCTCGGTGGTGATGGTGAACTCGTCACCGCGCACCAGCTCGACGGGGCCCTCGGCGAAGGTCTCCAGGCGGATTTTCGGGCCCTGGAGGTCGGCGAGGACACCGATGGCCCTGCCGGTCTCCTTGGCGGCGGCACGGACCCTGTCGTACCTGCCCTGGTGCTCGGCGTGCGAGCCGTGGCTGAAGTTGAAGCGGGCCACGTTCATGCCGGCTTCGATCAGGGCGACGAGTTGTTCGTGGGAGTCGACCGCGGGGCCGAGAGTACAGACGATTTTGGAACGGCGCATGGGGCGATCCTATCGGTTTGTTTCGCTCCGGAATATTCCGTCTGGCGGAAGATACAAGTGAGAAAGCCGCTGCTCAATTGCGCTTTCCGGCCAGTGCGTAGGTCTGTGTGGCGATCTCCATTTCCTCATCCGTCGGTACCACGGCGACCGCGACCCGCGCACCCGCGGGCGAGATCAGCCGCGACCCGTCACCGCGCGCGCCGTTGCGCTCGGCGTCGACCGCCAGACCCAGTTCCGTCAGGCCCGCCACGGCCGCCTCCCGCACCGGAGCGGCGTTCTCGCCGACCCCGGCGGTGAACGCCACCGCGTCCACCCGTCCGAGAACGGCGTAATAGGCGCCGATGTACTTCTTCAGCCGGTGAATGTAGATGTCGAACGCGAGCTTCGCCTGTTCGTCGCCCGCCTCGACCCGGCGGCGGATCTCCCGCATGTCGTTGTCACCGCACAGACCGACCAGTCCGCTCTTCTTGTTGAGAAGAGTGTCGATCTCGTCGGCGGACATTTCGCCAACACGCATCAAATGGAAGATGACGGCCGGGTCCATGTCTCCGGACCGGGTACCCATCACCAGTCCTTCCAAGGGCGTCAGCCCCATGGAGGTGTCCACGCATCTCCCGCCCCGCACCGCCGAGGCGGACGCCCCGTTGCCCAGGTGCAGCACGATGACGTTCACGTCCTCGGGCGCCTTCCCGAGCAGCCGGGCCGTCTCCCGGGACACATACGCGTGCGAGGTGCCGTGGAAGCCGTAGCGGCGGACGTGGTGCTCGTCGGCGGTCTGCACGTCGATCGCGTAGCGGGCGGCCGACTCCGGCATCGTGGTGTGGAAGGCGGTGTCGAAGACGGCGATCTGCGGCAGGTCCGGGCGCAGCGCCATGGCGGTACGGATGCCCGTCAGGTTGGCCGGATTGTGCAGCGGGGCGACCGGGATGAGCCGCTCGATCGTGTCGAGCACCGCGTCGTCGATGACGGTCGGCTCGGTGAAGTGCATCCCGCCGTGCACCACCCGGTGCCCGATCGCGGCGAGTTCGGGGGAGTCGAGCCCCAGCCCGTCGAGGGCCAGTTCCTCGGCCATCGCCTTCAGGGCGGCGTCGTGGTCGGCGACCGGACCGGTCCGCTCGCGTGTCCTCCCGCCCGCCCCGTCCCTGGGTCCCCCGCCCGACGCCAGCGGTGTGTGCCGGACCAGCGAGGTCTGCTCGCCGATCCGCTCGACCAGGCCGGACGCGAGCCGGCTGCGGTCCCTCATGTCCAGCAACTGGTACTTCACCGACGAGGAGCCGGAGTTGAGGACGAGGACCCGAGAAGGATGAGAAGGATGTGAAGGACGAGAAGGAGCAGCCGAGCTCGGCTCGTCGGGCAGGGCGGTGGTGGGGGACGGGTGGGCGCTCACTGGGCGGTTGCCTTCTCGTTCGGGGCCGGGGACCCGGCGGCGGACTGGGCCTGGATCGCCGTGATGGCGACGGTGTTGACGATGTCCTGGACGAGGGCGCCCCGGGACAGGTCGTTGACCGGCTTGCGCAGACCCTGCAGCACCGGGCCGACCGCGATCGCGCCGGCCGAGCGCTGCACGGCCTTGTAGGTGTTGTTGCCGGTGTTCAGGTCGGGGAAGATCAGCACGGTCGCCTGCCCGGCGACCTCGGAGTCCGGCAGCTTGGTCGCCGCGACCGACGGCTCCACGGCCGCGTCGTACTGGATCGGCCCCTCGATCCTGAGGTCGGGGCGGCGGGCGCGCACCAGCTCGGTCGCCTCGCGCACCTTGTCGACGTCGGCGCCGGAGCCGGACGTACCCGTCGAGTACGACAGCATCGCGATCCGCGGCTCCACCCCGAACCGCGCGGCCGTGGCCGCCGACTGCACGGCGATGTCGGCGAGCTGCTCGGCGTCCGGGTCGGGGTTGACCGCGCAGTCGCCGTAGACCAGGACCCGGTCGGCCAGGCACATGAAGAAGACGGAGGACACGATCGAGGTCTCCTGCCGGGTCTTGATGATCTCGAAGGCCGGTCGGATGGTCGCGGCCGTGGAGTGCACCGAGCCGGACACCATGCCGTCGGCGAAACCTTCCTCCACCATCAACGTGCCGAAGTAGTTCGGGTCCGAGACGACGTCGTAGGCCAGCTCGACGCTGACCCCGCGGTGGGCGCGCAGGGCGGCGTACTTCTCGGCGAAGGCGTCGCGCAGCTCGGAGGTGGCCGGGTCGATCAGCTGGGTGTCGCCGAGGGCGATGCCGAGGTCGGCGGCCTTCTTGCGGATGTGGTCGACCGGTCCCAGCAGGGTGAGCTCGCACACGCCCCGGCGCAGCAGCACCTCGGCCGCGTGCAGCACCCGCTCCTCGCCGCCCTCGGGCAGGACGACCCGCCTGAGGTCGGAGCGGGCCTGTTCGAGCAGCTTGTGCTCGAACATCATCGGCGTGACGCGGTCGCTGCTGGGCGCGGAGACCCGCCGGGTGAGGTCGGCGGTGTCGGCGTACCGCTCGAAGAGGCCGAGCGCGGTCTCCGCCTTGCGCGGGGTGGCCGCGTTCAGCTTCCCCTCCAGGGAGAACAGCTGCTCGGCGGTGGGGAAGCTGTTGCCGGGCACCGACAGGACCGGGGTGCCGGGGGCGAGACGGGCGGCGAGGGTGAGGATGCGGTCGTCGGGCACCTCGTCCAGGGTCAGCAGCACCCCGGCTATCGGCGGGGTGTTGGTGCTGTGCGCGGCCAGCGTGCCGACGACCAGGTCGGCGCGGTCACCCGGGGCGATGACCAGGCAGCCCGGGGTCAGGGCGGCGAGGAGGTTGGGCAGCATGGCGCCGCCGAAGACGAAGTCCAGGGCGTCGCGGGCCAGCCCGGAGTCGTCGCCGAGCACCACCTTCGCGCCCAGGGTGTGGGCGATCTGGGCCACGGTGGGCGCGGCCAGCGCGAGTTCGTCGGGCAGGACGTAGCAGGGCACCGGCAGCCGGGAGGCGAGCCGCTCGGCGATCTCGTCCCGGTCCTCGACGGCCACCCGGTTGACCACCATGGCGAGCACGTCGCAGCCCAGTGTCTGGTAGGCGCGGAAGGCGTTGCGGGTCTCGTCGCGCACCGACTCGGAGGTCTGCCTGCGGCCGCCCACGACCGGGATCACCGAGGCGCCGAACTCGTTGGCGAGGCGGGCGTTGAGGAACAGCTCGTCCGGGAACTGGGTGTCGGCGTAGTCGGTGCCGAGGACGAGGACGACGTCGTAGTCGCGGGCGACGGCGTGGAACCGGTCGACCAGCGCCGACACCAGTGCGTCGGAGCCGCGTTCGGCCTGGAGGGCGGACGCCTCCTGGTAGTCCATGCCGTAGACGGTCGCCGGGTCCTGGGTGAGCCGGTAGCGGGCGCGCAGCAGCTCGAAGAGGCGGTCGGGGCCTTCGTGCACCAGGGGACGGAAGACACCCACCCGGTCGACCTGCCGGGTCAGGAGTTCCATGACCCCCAGTTCGACGACCTGGCGGCCGTCGCCTCGGTCGATGCTGGTCACGTACACACTGCGGGTCACGCGTGCTCCGTTTCGTCGGGGGTCTCGCGGTGCTTGTCGGCCCTGCGGGATCCGGCCCGGATGCCGCGCTCGCCGGAGCGGGCTGGTCCCCCTCGACAGTACCTCCGGCGCTGGTGGGGGGCGCCCGCCCGTGGGGCCCGGGGCCGGGGCGGGAAATCGATGGGCGGCCGGGACGGGGGACCGGAGTGCCGGGCGGCATGGAACAATCGAAGGTGGCTCACCGGGATACAAAGCGACCAGGAGACGACAACACGATGCGTATCGGAGTTCTCACCGCAGGCGGCGACTGCCCCGGCCTGAACGCCGTGATCCGGTCGGTTGTGCACCGAGCGGTCGACAACTACGGCGACGAGGTCATCGGCTTCGAGGACGGCTACGCGGGCCTGCTCGACGGCCACTACCGGACCCTCGACCTCAACGCGGTCAGCGGCATCCTGGCCCGCGGCGGCACCATCCTCGGTTCCTCCCGGCTGGAGCGCGACCGGCTCCGCGAGGCCTGCGAGAACGCCTCCGACATGATCCGCGACTTCGGCATCGACGCGCTCATCCCGATCGGCGGCGAGGGCACGCTCACCGCCGCCCGCATGCTGTCGGACGCGGGACTGCCGGTGGTCGGCGTCCCGAAGACGATCGACAACGACATCTCCTCCACCGACCGCACCTTCGGCTTCGACACCGCCGTCGGCGTCGCCACCGAGGCGATGGACCGGCTGAAGACCACCGCCGAGTCCCACCAGCGGGTGATGGTCGTCGAGGTCATGGGCCGGCACGCGGGCTGGATCGCCCTGGAGTCCGGCATGGCCGCCGGCGCCCACGGCATCTGCCTGCCCGAGCGGGCCTTCGACCCGGCCCAGCTGGTCAAGATGGTCGAGGCGCGCTTCGCCCGCGGCAAGAAGTTCGCGGTGATCTGCGTCGCCGAGGGCGCCCACCCCGCCGACGGCACCATGGACTACGGCAAGGGCGAGATCGACAAGTTCGGCCACGAGCGCTTCCAGGGCATCGGCACGGCACTGGCCGGTGAACTGGAGCGGCGCCTCGGCAAGGAGGCCAGGCCGGTCATCCTCGGCCACATCCAGCGCGGTGGCACGCCGACCGCGTACGACAGGGTGCTCGCCACCCGCTTCGGCTGGCACGCGGTGGAGGCCGCGCACCAGGGGCGGTTCGGCCGGATGACCGCGCTGCGCGGCACCGACATCGTGATGGTCCCGCTCGCGGAGGCCGTCACCGAACTGAAGACGGTCCCGCAGGACCGCATGGACGAGGCCGAGTCGGTCTTCTGACCGGCCCCGGCGGTCGGGGAGAAGACGTGCGCGGGCCCACCCGCGCCGGCCCCGGCCGCCTCGCCCTCACCCCTCGACCACCCCGCCCGGCGCGAAACCGGGACCATCAACGCGGTGGTCGGCGGACTCGGCGCGAAGAGGATCGTCAGCGGGAACGGCCGGTTGAGCCGGAGCGGAAACGGGAGAGCGGACAGGCCGCGAGCGCCCGCACCGCCCGGGCCGGCGGGAGGCACGGCTGGACGCGCGGTGCGAGGCGCGGGGCAGGCGCCGTACTCGGTGAAGGCTTTGTGTGCCTCAGCACCTCACCGCCCCGTCACCCACCGGTACTGCAACTCCGGTCGTCCCACGGTCCCGTACTGCGGGCGCCGGGCCGCGCGGCCCGCGTCCACCAGGTGTTCCAGGTAGCGGCGGGCGGTGATGCGGGAGATGCCCACCGCCTCCGCCACCCCGCTCGCGGTCAGGCCCTCACCGGCGTCACGCAGGGCCACCGTCACCCGCTCCAGGGTCGGTGCGCTCAGCCCCTTGGGCAGGGCGGCCGGCCCGGGGGCGCGCAGGGTGGCCAGCGCGCGGTCCACCTCGGCCTGGCCGCTGGCCTCGCCCACGGCCGCGCGGAACTCGGCGTACCGCACCAGGCGGTCCCGCAGCGTCGCGAAGGTGAACGGTTTCAGCACGTACTGGACGACGCCCAGCGACACCCCCTCGCGCACCACCGCGAGGTCCCGTGCCGACGTCACCGCGACGACGTCCGCGTGGTGTCCGGCCGTCCGCAGCGAGCGGGCCAGCTGCAGTCCGTGCACATCGGGCAGATGCAGGTCGAGGAGGAGCAGGTCGACGGAGGTGCGTTCCAGCGCCCGGCGGGCCTCGGCGCCCGTCGTCGCCTTGCCCACCGCGACGAATCCCGGCACCCGGCCGACGTACATCACATGGGCGTCGGCGGCGACCGGGTCGTCCTCCACCACCAGGACACGGATGGGTCTGTCGGTCATGCCCCGCCTCCCGTGCCGGAGCCGACGCCCTCCGCGTCCGCACCGCTACCGGCCGTGACCCCGTCGGCGGCCCGCAGCGGGAGCAGTACCTCGAAGCAGGCGCCGCCTTCCTCCGCCGAGGTCACCGACAGCGTGCCGCCGTGCCGGTGCACCACCTGCCGTACCAGCGCCAGCCCCAGCCCACGGCCGTCCGGCCCCGACGGCTTGGTCGTGAAGCCCCGCTGGAAGACCGCCTCGGTGTGGTCCGGGGCCACGCCCGGGCCGGTGTCGGACACCCGCAGGATCAGCTCCGCGCCCGCGTCGGTGAGGGCCGTGACCGTCACCCGGGCACTGAGGCCGCCCTGAGCCGCGTCCACCGCGTTGTCGATCAGGTTGCCCAGGACGGTGACCAGGTCGCGGGCGGGCAGGCTGTCCGGCAGCAGCCCGTCGTCCAGCCGGCTGGCCGGCGATACCACCAGCTCCACGCCCCGCTCGTGGGCCTGGGCCGTCTTGCCCAGCAGCAGTGCGGCCAGCACCGGCTCGCCCACCGCCGCCACCACCTGGTCGGTGAGCGCCTGGGCGAGTTCCAGCTCGGCGGTCGCGAAGTCCACCGCCTCCTCGGCCCGGTCCAGCTCGATCAGCGAGACGACGGTGTGCAGCCGGTTCGCCGCCTCGTGCGCCTGCGAGCGCAGTGCCTGCGTGAAGCCCCGCTCCGAGTCCAGCTCGCCCATCAGCGACTGGAGCTCGGTCACATCGCGCAGGGTCACCACCGAACCGCGCCGTTCACCGCCCGACACCGGTGAGGTGTTCACGACCAGCACCCGGTCCGCGGTGAGATGCACCTCGTCCACCCGGGGCTCCGAGGCGAGCAGCGCGCCCGTCAGCGGTGTCGGGAGGCTGAGCTCCGCGACCGACCTGCCCACCACGTCCTCCTCAGGAGCCACACCCAGCAGCTCCCTGCCACCGTCGTTGATCAGCGCCACCCTGTACTGCCCGTCCAGCATCAGCAGCCCCTCGCGCACGGCGTGCAGCGCGGCCTGATGGTAGTCGTGCATGTGGCTGAGCTCCCTCGCGTTCATCCCGTGGGTGTGCCGGCGCAGGCGGGCGTTGATGACGTACGTGCCGATCGCGCCCAGTCCGAGCGCACCGGTCGCGACGGTGAGCAGGGCCGTCAGCTGGGCCTGCGCGCGCTGGCTGATCTCGTCGACCCGGATGCCCGCGCTGACCAGGCCGACGATCCGGTCGCCGTCCCGGACCGGGGTGACCGCGCGGACGGACGGACCGAGGGTGCCGGTGTAGGTCTCGGTGAACGTCCGGCCCTCCAGGGCGGGCGCGGTGTGGCCGCGGAAGGGCAGGCCGAGCTGGTCCGGGTCGGGGTGGGTCCAGCGGATGCCCTGCGGATTCATGATCGTGACGAAGTCGACGTCGGTGTCGCGCACCACCGCCAGCGCGTACGGCTGGAGCGTGGCCGAGGGATCGGAGGTACGGATCGACTCGCGCACCGACGGGGAGTCGGCCACCGAGAGGGCCACGGCCCGTGCCTGGTGGCTCGCCGCCTCCTCGGCCTGGCCGCGGTCGCTGAAGTAGCTGAACAGCGCGTATCCCACCACGAGGACCGCTATCAGCACCGCCTGCATGGCGAAGAGCTGGCCCGCGAGGCTGCGGGGTCGGGGGAGGGCGATGCGCATTCCGACAGTCTGCCTGCCGTGTAGGCATGAACTAAATGAACGGAAGGGTGACCGCGCTCACAAGACGGGACATAGTCACGGCGTTCCCCGAAATCTCATCCCCCGGACGTGAGCCGCACGCCGGTCGATGCCGACGACGTCATCAAGGAGGCCGCCGTGACCAGCACCACCGATACGGCACCTGCCGCTCCCAAAGTGAAGCGGGACCGCACGCACTATCTCTACATCGCGGTGATCATCGCGGTCGCCCTCGGTATCGCCGTCGGTCTGACAGTCCCCGACTTCGCGGTCGAGCTGAAGCCGATCGGCACCGGCTTCGTGAGCCTGATCAAGATGATGATCTCGCCGATCATCTTCTGCACCATCGTGCTGGGCATCGGCTCCGTGCGGAAGGCCGCCAAGGTCGGCGCCGTCGGCGGTATCGCCATGGTCTACTTCCTGATCATGTCGCTGGTCGCGCTCGGCATCGGCCTGGTCGTCGGCAACATCCTGGACCCCGGCACGGGTCTCGCGGTCACCGACGCGGTCAAGGAGACCGGTCAGGCCCAGGTCGACACGGAGGCCAAGGACACCACCGAGTTCCTGCTCGGCATCATCCCGACCACGATCGTGTCCGCCTTCACCCAGGGCGAGGTCCTGCAGACCCTGCTGGTCGCCCTGCTGTGCGGCTTCGCGCTGCAGGCCATGGGCAACGCCGGCCAGCCGGTCCTGCGCGGCATCGAGCACATCCAGCGGCTGGTCTTCCGGGTCCTCGCCATGATCATGTGGGCCGCCCCGGTCGGTGCGTTCGGCGCCATGGCCGCGGTCACCGGCTCGGCGGGCCTGGACGCGCTGAAGAGCCTCGCGGTGCTGATGCTCGGCTTCTACATCACCTGTGCGCTGTTCATCTTCGTGGTGCTCGGCGCGCTGCTGCGGATCGTCGCGGGCCTGAACGTCCTGAGCCTGTTCAAGTACCTGGGCCGTGAGTTCCTGCTGATCCTGTCCACCTCCTCGTCCGAGTCGGCGCTGCCGCGGCTCATCGCGAAGATGGAGCACGTGGGCGTCAGCAAGCCGGTGGTCGGCATCACCGTCCCGACCGGTTACTCCTTCAACCTCGACGGCACCATGATCTACATGACCATGGCCTCGCTGTTCATCGCCGACGCCCTGGGCACGCCGATGTCGATGGGCGAGCAGGTCACGCTGCTGCTCTTCCTGCTGGTCGCCTCCAAGGGCGCCGCCGGTGTCTCCGGTGCCGGCCTGGCGACGCTGGCCGGTGGTCTGCAGTCGCACAAGCCGGCCCTGGTGGACGGCATCGGCCTGATCGTCGGCATCGACCGCCTGATGAGCGAGGCCCGCGCCCTGACCAACTTCGCGGGCAACGCGGTCGCCACGGTGCTGATCGGCACCTGGACCAAGGAGATCGACAAGGAGCGGGTGAACCAGGTCCTCTCCGGGGCCATCCCCTTCGACGAGACCACCCTGCTGGACGACCACGACGGCACCGGCCCCGCCGACCGTGCCGAGGCCCCCGCAGCGGGCGGCGAGAAGGAACTCGCCAAGGCCTGACGCGCACAGCCCTCCCGGGCTTCCCCCGCCGCCGAGCGGCCGGACTCCTTCCCCCGTGAGCCCGGCCGCTCGGCCCTTTCGCCGCCCCGCCCGGTCTTGCCCTGACGCCGACGTCAAGGCGTACGTTCACCGGTATGCGAATCGGCGAGCTGGCCGCACGCGCCGGAACCACCACACGGACGCTGCGGTACTACGAGTCGCGGGGACTGCTGCCCGCGCGGCGTACGGACAACAACCACCGGACGTACGACGAGAACGACCTCAAGCTGCTGCGGCAGATCCGGACGCTCCAGGACTTCGGGTTCGAGCTGGAGGAGACCCGGCCGTTCGTGGAGTGTCTGCGGGCCGGGCACCCCGAGGGCGACTCGTGCCCCGCGTCGCTCGCGGTCTACCGGCGCAAGCTGGACGAACTCGACGCGCTCATCGGCGAGCTGCAGACCGTACGGGCGAGCGTCGGGGAGCAACTGGCCCGGGCGGAGAGGGCGCGCGACGAGCTGGCGGCCGACGCTGCGGTTCCGGGGGGTCCGGAACCGGTGTGCGAACTCGGAGGGCGGCACGGATGAGCAGGGCGAAAGGCGTGAGGGAAGTGACTGACGCGGACTTCGCGACGGAGGTGATCGGAGCCGAGCTGCCGGTGCTGGTGGAGTTCACCGCCGACTGGTGTCCGCCGTGCCGGCAGATGGTGCCGGTGCTGAGCGCGCTCGCCGCCGAGCAGGGCGAGCGGCTGAAGGTCGTGCAGCTGAACGTGGACGCCAACCCGGCGACCACCAACGCGTACAAGGTGCTGTCGATGCCGACGTTCATGGTGTTCCGGGGCGGGGAGCCGCTGCGGTCGATGGTGGGCGCCAGGCCCAAGCGGCGGCTGCTGGAGGAACTGGCCGAGGTGATCTGAGCCGCCGTCCCGCGCCGGTACCGGACACGGGAAAACCCCCGGGTAATTGCGCCCGGGGGTTTTCGTTGCGTATATTCATTGACTTGCGACTTCAATTGCGGCAAGTCACAGTGAAGTTCAGTAGGCACAGTGTATCCGGGCGGGAGCGGAATTGTCAAACAGCGAATTTCCGGACCATGAATTCCGACAGGAACAGGAATTCATCGACGGACTGTACGCACGGGTGGACGCCCTGCGCGGCGACACCGAGGTGTCCGTCACGGACGCGCTCGGCCAGGGCGACACGCCCATGCAGGCCAGGCTGGAGCGGGACATCCTCGTCGCCGAGCGGTCCGGGCTGCTCGCCGCGCTGAACGCGGTGGACGGCTCCCTCTGCTTCGGCCGGATCGACCTCTCCAGTGGCGACACCCACCACATCGGCCGTATCGGTCTGCGCGCCGACGACGAGGAGCGCACCCCCGTCCTGATCGACTGGCGCGCCGACGTCGCCCGCCCCTTCTACCTGGCCACCGGCCACACCCCGATGGGCCTCAGGCGCCGCCGGCACATCACCAGCGAGGGACGCCGGGTCACCGCCCTGCACGACGAGATCCTCGACCTCGGCGACGAGACCCGCACCGGCCACGAGGACCCGACCGGCGACGCCGTGCTGCTCGCCGCGCTCAACTCCGCGCGCACCGGCCGCATGGGCGACATCGTGCGCACCATCCAGGCCGACCAGGACCGCATCATCCGGGCCCCGCACCGGGGCGTGCTGGTGGTCGAGGGCGGCCCCGGCACCGGCAAGACCGCGGTCGCCCTGCACCGCGCCGCCTACCTCCTCTACGAGTACCGCGAACTGCTGGCCCGCCGCGCCGTCCTGATCGTCGGACCCAACCCGGCGTTCCTCGGCTACATCGGAGAGGTGCTGCCCAGCCTCGGCGAGACCGGGGTGCTCCTCTCGACCGTCGGCGAGCTGTTCCCCGGCGTGCGGGCCACCAGGGCGGACACCCCCGAGGCCGCCGCCGTGAAGGGCCGGGCGGACATGGCGGACGTCCTCGCCGAGGTCGTCCGCGGTCGGCAGGCGCTGCCCGACCCGGTGATCACCATCGAGCACGACCGCGAGATCCTGATGCTCGACGACGGTCTGGTGCGGGTCGCCCGGGAACGCACCCGCGCCGCCAAGCTGCCGCACAACGCGTCCCGCGAGTACTTCGAGGGCCACATCCTCAACACGCTCACCGACATGGTCGCCGAACGCATCGGCACCGACCCCTACGACGGCTCCAATCTGCTCGACCCCAGCGACATCACCCAGATCCGCGACGAACTCGCCGAGAACCCCGAGGTGTGGTCCGCCGTCGACCGGTTGTGGCCCCTGCTCACCCCGCAGCGGCTGGTCGCCGACTTCCTCGCCGAGCCCGAGGACTTCCTGCCCGCCGAGGACGCCGCCGCGATCCGCCGCCCGGTGACCAGGCACTGGACCGTCGCCGACGTGCCGCTGCTCGACGAGGCCGCCGAACTCCTCGGCGAGGACGACCGGCCGGCGCGGGAACGGGCCGACCGCGAGCGGCGCACGCAGATCGCCTACGCGCAGGGCGTACTGGACGTGTCGTACGCCTCCCGGACCTTCGAGTTCGAGGACAAGGAGGAGGACGACCCCGAGTCCTCCGAGGTGCTGTCCGCGCACGACATCATCGACGCCGAGCGCTTCGCCGAGCGGCACGAGGAGGACGACCACCGCAGCGCCGCCGAACGGGCCGCCGCGGACCGCACCTGGGCGTTCGGGCACATCATCGTCGACGAGGCGCAGGAGCTGTCGCCGATGGCCTGGCGGCTGCTGATGCGGCGCAGCCCGACCCGCTCGATGACCCTGGTCGGAGACCCCGCGCAGACGTCGGAGGCGGGCGGTGTCGGCTCCTGGGAGGACATCCTCGCCCCGTACGTCGAGGACCGCTGGGAGCACACCCGGCTCGGCGTCAACTACCGCACCCCGGCCGAGATCATGGACGTCGCGGCGGCCGTGGTCCGCGCCGAGCACCCCGGCTTCGAGCCGCCCGGTTCGGTCCGCTCCACCGGCGTACGCCCCTGGGCCCGCGCCACCGACGACCTGCCCGGCGCCGTCGCCGAGGCCGTCGCGGAACTCGGCGGACCACAGGAAGGCCGGCTCGCCGTCGTCGCCCCGCGAGAGCTGCACCGCGCGCTGGCCGCCCGGCTGGACGGGGTCACGGCCGGCGCCGAGCCCGATCTGACGCACGGCGTGGTCCTGCTCGACCCGCGGCAGGCCAAGGGGCTGGAGTTCGACTCCGTCCTCGTGGTCGAGCCAGGGCGCTACGGCACCAGCGACCTGTACGTGGCACTGACCCGCGCCACCCAGCGGCTCGGCGTCCTGCACACCGAGCCGCTGCCGAAGCCGCTGGCCGACGCCCTGGTGTAGCGCACCCGTCAGGGCTCAGGCCGGGCGCAGCCACACCGTCGCCAGGGGCGGCAGGGTCAGCCGGATGCTCGCCGGGAAGCCGTGCCGTCCCTGCGGCTCCGGCTTGACCGGGTCCGGCCGGCCCACGTCGCTGCCGCCGTAGCGGGCCGCGTCGGTGTTCAGGACCTCGTGCCAGGCGGGCACGTCGTCGGGGACACCGATGCGGTACTCGTGCCGGACGACGGGGGCGAAGTGGGACACCGCGAGCAGCGGGGAGCCGTCGGAGTCGTACCGCAGGAACGCCAGCACGTTGTCCTCGGCGTCCTCGTCCGTGTGCCCGGCCACCCACCGGAAACCGGAGGGCTCGGTGTCGCACCGCCACAGCGCGGGGGTGCGCCCGTACTCGGTGTTGAGGTCGCGCACCAGATCGCGCACCCCGCGGTGGTCGGCCTCCGCGCCGTAGGCCGGATCCAGCAGCCACCAGTCCGGGCCGTGTGCCTCCGACCACTCGGCGCCCTGTGCGAACTCCTGCCCCATGAAAAGCAGTTGCTTGCCCGGGTGGGCCCACATGAAGCCGAGGTAGGCGCGCAGGTCGGCGCGCTGCTGCCACCAGTCGCCGGGCATCTTCGACACCAGGGACCGCTTGCCGTGCACGACCTCGTCGTGCGAGATCGGCAGCACGTAGTTCTCGCTGTAGGCGTACACCATCGAGAACGTCATCTCGCCGTGGTGGTACCGGCGGTGGACCGGTTCGTGGCTCATGTACCGGAGCGAGTCGTGCATCCAGCCCATGTTCCACTTCAGCCCGAAACCGAGCCCGCCGAAACCGCTCGGGCCCCCGTGGTGGGTGGCCCGGGTGACCCCGTCCCAGGCCGTGGACTCCTCCGCGATCGTCACCACCCCCGGCACCCTGCGGTACACCGTCGCGTTCATCTCCTGGAGGAACGCCACCGCGTCCAGGTTCTCCCGGCCGCCGTGCTCGTTCGGCGTCCACTGGCCGGGCTCGCGCGAGTAGTCGAGGTACAGCATCGAGGCGACGGCGTCCACCCGCAGCCCGTCGATGTGGAACTCCTCGCACCAGTACACGGCGTTGGCGACCAGGAAGTTGCGCACCTCGCGCCGCCCGAAGTCGAACTCCAGGGTCCCCCAGTCGGGATGGGCGGCCCGCAGCGGATCCTCGTGCTCGTACAGCGGCCGTCCGTCGAACTCGGCCAGCGCCCACTCGTCGCGCGGGAAGTGCGCCGGCACCCAGTCCATCAGCACCCCGATGCCCGCCCGGTGCAGCGAGTCCACCAGGTACCTGAAGTCGTCCGGGGTGCCGAGCCGGGCCGTGGGCGCGTAGAAACCCGTGACCTGGTAGCCCCAGGACGGACCGTAGGGATGCTCGGCGACCGGCATCAGCTCGACATGGGTGAACCCGAGGTCCTTGACGTACGCGGGGAGCTGCTCGGCGAGTTGACGGTACGTCAAGCCAGGTCGCCACGACGGTAGGTGAACCTCGTACACCGAGAACGGGCCCTGGTGCGTGGGTACTTCGGCACGGCGCTCCAGCCACCGCGCGTCACCCCACTCGTACCGCGAGGACGTGACGATGGACGAGGTGGCCGGCGGGACCTCCGTGCGGCGCGCCATCGGGTCGGCGCGCAGGGTCCGCGAACCGTCGGGGCGGGTGATCTCGAACTTGTACAGCTCGCCCTCGCCGACCTCCGGCACGAACAGCTCCCACACCCCGGACGAGCCCAGCGACCGCATCGGGTGCCCGGTGCCGTCCCAGAAGTTGAACCCGCCCGTCACCCGCACCCCGCGCGCGTTCGGCGCCCACACGGTGAAGCGGGTGCCGCTCACGCCCTGATGGGTCATGGGGTGTGCGCCGAGCGCCGTCCACAGCTCCTCGTGCCGCCCCTCGCCGATCAGGTGCAGGTCGAACTCGCCGAGCGCGGGCAGCAGACGGTACGCGTCCTCGATCTCCCGCACCGTCCCCTCGTACGTCACGAGCAGCCGGTACGCCGGGATCTCTTGGAACGGGAGCAGTGTCGAGAAGAACCCGTCCCCGTCGTCGTGCAGGTCGACGGTGAGGCCCCCGGACACCACGGACACGGCCCGGGCGTACGGCTTGAACGTCCGGAACACGACCCCGCCGGGCACCGGGTGCGCGCCGAGCACGGAGTGCGGGGCGTGATGCGTGCCGTTCAGCAGCCGCTCCCGGTCGTCGGCGCCCACGGCGGGGGAGACCGCGATCTCCGGCTCGGGCGGCGCGGACCGCCCGACGGCCGGGGGACTGCCGACGGCCTGCCGCGCCTTGGTCTTCCGCGCCCCGGCCTTCTTCGTTCCCGCCCTCTTCGTTCCGGCGTTCCTCGTCCCGGGTTTCTTCTCGGCGGCCTTCGCCGCCCCGGCTTTCTCGGCCCCGGCCTTCTTCGCGACGGCCTTCTTCGCAGAGGTCTTCTTGACCCCGGTCTTCTTCGCGGCGGCGGCCCGCTTCACCGTGGTGTCTTTCTGCACGGTGGCCTTCTTCACCGTGGTCTTCCGGGGCATCTGCTCGGCCGGCTGCTCCGGATGCGAACCGCTGGAATCGGGACGGGGGGTCACGGACGGAGCCTCCTGGTCGACGTGCGGGGCGGACGGAAGTGAATCGTGTGGATCACCGGATCACCCTGGTCCGGGTTCGGCGAGCCGGCGTACGGCGGCCATCGGGACCCGCAGCCACTCCGGGCGGTGCCGGGCCTCGTACAGCACCTCGTAGACGGCCTTGTCCGTCTCGTACGCGCGCAGCAGCACCGGATCGGTGCGCGGGTCCCGGCCCGCGGTCTCCGCGTAGCCGGAGCAGTACGCCGCACGGCACCGCACGGCCCAGTCCGGCTGCGGCGGGTCCGCGGAACGTGCCGCGTAGTCGAAGGACCGCAGCATCCCGGCCACGTCCCGTACCACGGGCTGCGGCATCCGCCGCTCGGCCAGCGGCCGTGCCGGTTCGCCCTCGAAGTCGATCAGCGACCACTCCCCGGCCGGGGACCGCAGGCACTGGCCGAGGTGCAGATCGCCGTGCACACGCTGGGCGGTCCAGGTCTGCCCCTCGGCGGCCAGGTCGTCCAGCGCCGTGTACGCGGTGCCCAGTCCGTCCGCGTACGGCCGCAGCGCGGGCACCGCCTGCACCGCCGCCCCCAGCCGCTCGGCCATACCGGCGACCATGCGCCGCAGCCGGCTCCGGCCCAGGGTGACCGTCGGCAGCGCGCGGGCCAGCGCGGTGTGCACCTCGGCGGTGGCCCGCCCCAGCGCCCGTGCCTCGGCGACGAATTCCTCGCCCTTGGCCAGCTCCCGCAGCGCCAGCTCCCAGCCGTCCGTCGCGCCCCGCACGAAGGGCTGGAGCACACCCAGCACATACGGCTCGGGTGCGGCCGGCGCCCCGGCGGCACCACGACCGCCGGTGGCGCCGGGGCCGTCAGGATCTGCCACCAGCCAGGCCGTGGGCGGGGGCACCCGGGGGCAGCCCTCGCGGGCCAGCGCCAGCGGCAGCTCCAGGTCGGGGTTGCTCCCGGGCACGATCCGGCGCAACAGCTTCAGAATGAACGTATCTCCATAGACGACGGACGAGTTCGACTGCTCGACGGTCATCAGTCGCGGCACCAGACCGGACGCGATCTCCTGCCCCGGGTCCCGCTCGAAGCGCAGCCCGCCGATCCGGGCCCGGGAGCGCAGGGCCTCCAGGAGCAGTTCGGCGGGCCGGGTGTCGTACAGGGCCTCGTACACCGTCCGCCCGGCCAGCGGGCCCTGACTCAGGTGCCCGATCAACGCGGGTGCGAGCCTGGGCGGCAGTGCCTCGCGCACGCCCAGCAGCAGCTGGTAGCAGTCGCCGGGGCGGTCGGCCCCGCCCGGGGCGGACAGGGCGGGCTGGTGGGCGCGGACGAGCAGGTGGTACAGGCCCAGCCTGGCGCTGGGCGGAAGTAACTCGGTGGCCGCGACCAGGGTGAACCCGGTGACCGGGCGCCCCTTGCCCGCGAACCAGCGTTGCCGCGGCAGCCACTGCCTCAGCAGTGGATCCAGTGACGCAAGGAGGCCGGGCGGGGGTGCGACCGTACGTATGACGGCTTCCGACATTTCAGTCGCGTCCTTTCCCCGGATCGTCGGGGTGTTACTGATGCGTGCCCCGGGCGGCGCGGGGGAAACCGCCCCGCCCGGGGTCGGCGGATGCTACGCGGCGTCCCCGCGCAGGCGGAACCAGTAGAAGCCGTGGCCCCCCAGGGTCAGCAGATACGGCAGTTCGCCGATGGCCGGGAAGCGCACCCCGCCGAACAGCTCGACCGGATGACGGCCCCCGAAGGCGCGCAGGTCGAGCTCGGTGGGCTGCGCGAAGCGGGAGAAGTTGTTCACGCACAGCACCAGGTCGTCCCCGCCGCTCCCGTCCGGGGGGGCCTGGCGCAAGAAGGCCAGCACGGCCGGGTTGGAGGACGGCAGCTCGGTGTAGGAGCCCAGGCCGAAGGCGGGGTTCTGCTTGCGGATCTCGATCATGCGGCGGGTCCAGTGCAGCAGCGAGGACGGCGAGGCCATGGCCGCCTCGACGTTGCTGACCTGGTAGCCGTAGACCGGGTCCATGATGGTGGGCAAGAACAGCCGGCCCGGGTCCGCCGAGGAGAAGCCGGCGTTGCGGTCGGGGGTCCACTGCATCGGGGTGCGCACCGCGTCGCGGTCGCCGAGCCAGATGTTGTCGCCCATGCCGATCTCGTCGCCGTAGTAGAGGATCGGCGAGCCGGGCAGGGACAGCAGCAGGGCGGTGAACAGCTCGATCTGGTTGCGGTCGTTGTCCAGCAGCGGGGCCAGCCGGCGGCGGATGCCGATGTTGGCGCGCATCCGGGGGTCCTTGGCGTACTCGGCCCACATGTAGTCGCGTTCCTCGTCGGTGACCATCTCCAGGGTGAGCTCGTCGTGGTTGCGCAGGAAGATGCCCCACTGGCAGCCGGCGGGGATGGCGGGGGTCTTGGCCAGGATCTCGGAGACCGGGTGGCGTGACTCGCGGCGTACCGCCATGAAGATGCGGGGCATGACCGGGAAGTGGAAGGCCATGTGGCATTCGTCGCCGCCGGCGGTGTAGTCGCCGAAGTAGTCGACGACGTCCTCCGGCCACTGGTTGGCCTCGGCGAGCAGGACGGTGTCCGGGTACTGGGCGTCGATCTCCTTGCGGACCCGTTTGAGGAAGGCGTGGGTGGCGGGCAGGTTTTCGCAGTTGGTGCCCTCGGCGGCGTACAGGTAGGGCACCGCGTCCAGCCGGAAGCCGTCGATGCCCAGGTCCAGCCAGAAGCGCAGGGCGGCCAGGATCTCTTCCTGGACGCGCGGGTTCTGGTAGTTGAGGTCGGGCTGGTGGGAGAAGAAGCGGTGGAAGTAGTACTGGCCGCGGATGGGGTCGTGGGTCCAGTTGGAGGCCTCGGTGTCGACGAAGATGATCCGGGCGTCCGGGTACTGTTTGTYGTCGTCGGCCCACATGTAGTAGTCGCCGTAGGGGCCGTCGGGGTCCTTGCGGGAGGCCTGGAACCAGGGGTGCTGGTCGCTGGTGTGGTTCATGACGAAGTCGATGATCACGCGCATGCCGCGCTGGTGGGCGGCGTCGGTGAACTCGACGAAGTCGGCGAGGTCGCCGAAGTCGGGCAGCACGGCGGTGTAGTCGGCGACGTCGTAGCCGCCGTCGCGCAGGGGGGAGGTGAAGAAGGGGGGCAGCCACAGGCAGTCGACGCCGAGCCATTGCAGGTAGTCGAGTTTGGCGGTCAGGCCCTTCAGGTCGCCGATGCCGTCGCCGTTGCTGTCCTGGAAGGAGCGGACGAGGACCTCGTAGAAGACGGCCCGTTTGAACCAGTCCGGGTCGCGGTCCCTGGCCGGGGTGTCCTCGAAGGTGTCCGGCACGGGCTCGTTGACGGTCATGATGCGGGTGACCCTCCGATCTGCGGGGTGGACGGTCGCGGAGCCGTGCCGTGCTCGTCYGKGGCCGCGGCGGTGGCGGTCGGCGCCGTGCGRCCGTCGGCWCCCCGGMCGAYGACGMGSRCATGCSCGCCGCCCGGTTCCAGCCGCACGTAGTTGGTGCTGCCCCAGTGRTAGGTCTCGCCGGTGAGCTCGTCGCGCACCGGCACCGACGCGTGCCGGTCCAGGCCGAGGTGCGGCATGTCCAACGAGACGGTGGCCTCCTGGGTGTGGTGCGGGTCGAGGTTGGCGACCACCAGSACSGYRTYSGAKCCSYTSCGYTTSSWGTASGCGATGACCGGCGTCSTKGTCSGYSTSGTGGAARYGSAGGTYYCKSAGCTGMGCGCAGSGCSGGGTKSKCCCGTCGGATGGTGTTGAGGCGGGTGATCAGGGGGGCGAGGGACTCCCCCCGGCGTTCGGCGCCCTCCCAGTCCCGCGGGGTGAGCTGGTACTTCTCCGAGTGCAGGTACTCCTCGGAGCCCTCCCGCAGCGGGGTGTTCTCGCACAGCTCGTAGCCGCTGTAGATGCCCCAGGACGGCGAGAGGGTGGCGGCCAGCACGGCCCGCACGGCGAAGGCGGGCCGGCCGCCGTGCTGCAGGTAGGCGTGCAGGATGTCGGGGGTGTTGGCGAACAGGTTGGGCCGCATGTAGCAGGCCGCCTCCCCCGCCAGCTCGGTGAGGTACTCGGTCAGTTCCCGCTTGGTGGTGCGCCAGGTGAAGTAGGTGTAGGACTGCTGGAAGCCGATCTGGGCCAGGGTGTGCATCATCGCCGGGCGGGTGAAGGCCTCCGCCAGAAAGACCACGTCGGGGTCGGTGCGGTTGATGTCGGCCAGGACGCGTTCCCAGAAGGCGACCGGTTTGGTGTGCGGGTTGTCCACCCGGAAGATCCGCACGCCCATGGCCATCCAGTGTCGCAGCAGCCGGCAGGCCTCGGCGGCCAGGCCGCCGGGGTCGGTGTCGAAGGCGAGCGGGTAGATGTCCTGGTACTTCTTGGGCGGGTTCTCCGCGTGGGCGATGGTGCCGTCGGGGCGGTGGTGGAACCACTGGGGGTGTTTGTGCACCCAGGGGTGGTCGGGGGAGCACTGCAGGGCGAAGTCCAGGGCGACCTCCAGGCCCAGCTCGCCGGCGCGGCGGACGAACCAGGTGAAGTCCTTTGCGGTGCCCAGTTGGGGGTGGACGGTGTCGTGGCCGCCCTCGGGGGAGCCGATGGCCCAGGGCACGCCGACGTCGTCGGGGGCGGCGGTGAGGGTGTTGTCGCGGCCCTTGCGGTGGGTGGTGCCGATGGGGTGGATGGGCGGGAGGTAGACGACGTCGAAGCCCATGGCGGCGATCGCGGGCAGCCGGCGGGCGGCGGTGCGGAAGGTGCCGTGCGGCTGGTGGGGGGTGCCCTCGGAGCGGGGGAAGAACTCGTACCAGGAGCCGTACAGGGCGCGTTCGCGTTCCACGAGCAGGGGCATCGAATCGCCGGTGGTGACCAGTTCCCGCAGCGGGTGGCGGGCCAGGACCGCGTCCACCTCCGGCGTCAACGCCGCCGCCAACCGGGTGGCGCAGGGCAGGGAGTCGTCGTGGA
The DNA here is from genome assembly GCF_003143855.1 of Streptomyces sp. NWU339. Classification (GTDB taxonomy): domain Bacteria; phylum Actinomycetota; class Actinomycetes; order Streptomycetales; family Streptomycetaceae; genus Streptomyces. Next base: position 117,994 of record NZ_QFRK01000006.1, on the reverse strand, counting down.
GCCGCTTCGCCGCGGCGAGCACGGCGGTGCGGCCGTCGCCCTTGGGCACTCCGGCGGCGGCCCGCTTGTACAGGTCGCCGCCCTCCTCCAGCACCAGACCGGTGTCGATGCCGGCGTGCACCTTGTTCCGCGCGTGGCGGCGCCAGGTCGTGATGGGGTCGCCCCACGCCTCGACGCGGTAGGTCCACTGGCCCACGATGTCCGGGGTGACCTCCGCGCCCCACCGGTCCGTGCCCGGCGCCAGCTCCCGCATCGGGATGAACGGCCGCCGACGGCCCTCGGGGTCCTTCAGGACGACGTTGGCGGCCACCGCCTCGTGCCCCTCACGGAACACGGTGGCCGTCACCTCGAACGTCTCACCGACGACGGCCTTCGCCGGCCGTCTGCCGCATTCGACGGCCGGCCGGACGTCCCGTACGGGGATACGTCCGATGGTCCGCGTCGTCTTCATGGGTCTGCACCTCCGCCGTGCTCGACGCCGGGCCGGCGCCCGGTCGTGGGGACCAAACTGAGGCGGGAAGGTCCATTACCTTCCCGCCGGGGAGCGCCGCTCGATCGACGGTGGGACCCGTCTCGCCGGGGCGGCCGGACGCGGCCTGTCGTTCGCCGCCGGACCGGGCCACGCGTTCGCGGCCGGACGAGTCCACTCGTTCTGTTCCTGCAGGTAGGTGACGGGACTGGTACGCAGATACCGTTCGGCGGCGTCGGCCGCCTCCCGCGCGCAGCGCTTTCCCATCAGCACACAGAGGGTGTATCCCGAGTCCTCGAACGTGGTGCGGACCGTGCGATCCGTCGGGGCGGCGAGCATCACGCGTTCCCAGGCCCGGTAGCGGCGCAACTGCCGGGCGACTTCGGCTCTGGCGGGTAGCAGCATGGCGCCGTTCACCTCTCCGTGGCTCGATGGGGCACGTACTCCCGACGGCAGGGTGACGGTCGTGCGTACGGCGGCACGGACCCGTGACGGCGATCGAGGGTATTCACACATGGTGCATGCGCGGTAACTCCGCGTCTTGTTGGTTTTTCAACCATTAAGAGGCGGTGCGCGGGTCGGGTGCGGACTGGATGCGGCTCGGCGGTGAGGCTCGGGGCGGGTCGCATCATGCCCAACTGCCGCCCCGGGCGCCTCGGCCGTACGCTCGTGTTGCACGGATGGACCAACCGGGTCACTCTGATGGTGACTCAGAAGCGCCAACCGCTCACGTTTCGTGTTCGGGGCTCGCCCCGCAGGGCGAGGTGAATCGGGAGCTTCGCGGTGAGGAGCCAACGACGATGAAGACGACAGTGCCCTGCTACTACCACCTCGACGTGGAGGTGAGTCCGGAGCGGGTGGGGCAGGTCAGCCGCATTCTGGCCGCCCACCTCCGGCACTGGGACCTGGAGAACCTGATGGAGTCCGTCTGCCGCGGCACCGAGATGCTGCTGCACGCCATCGACGAGCACGCCACCGACAAGAACACGTCGATCGAGATGTGGTGGAACGGCCAGCACCTCATCACGGCCATCGGGGACCACGACCGCGCGCTGCGCCCCGACCAGGAGCTGCGGAGCTGTCTGGAGCACATCGCGGCCAGCAGCGACGGCTGGGGCTGCTGTGCCGCCGAGACCGGCAGCAGGGTCATCTGGTTCTCGCGGCGGGCCCGGGCCGGCGAACGCGTCCCGCTGGTGCCGACCGCGCCCGGTCCGAGGCTCAGCGAGGGCCTGGACCTGCCCCGCGTGCTCAGTGTCGCCCAGCTGGCCGGGCTGGTGCGCACCCCGGCCGGCCTTCTGGAGGCGGCCCGGTGACCCGACGGAACAACCGGAAAGGGGCGCCCGTGTGGAGCGGGCGCCCCTACCCGCTGGGTGCGGTCCCTGACGGCGAGGGCACCAACTTCGCGTTGTTCAGCGAGGTCGCCGAACACGTCGAACTCGTCCTGGTGGACGACGCCGGCCGGCACACGGGCGTCCCGCTCACCGAGGTCGACGGATCGGTGTGGCACGGCTACCTGCCCGGTGTCGGCCCCGGCCAGCGCTACGGCTATCGGGTGCACGGGCCGTGGGCACCGGAAGCCGGGCACCGCTGCAACCCGGCGAAGCTGCTGCTCGACCCGTACGCCACGGCCGTCGACGGACAGATCGACAACCACCCCTCGCTCTACGAGCGCCGACCCGACGGCCCCGATCGGGCCGACAGTGCCGGACACACCATGCTGGGTGTGGTGACCGACCCGGCGTTCGACTGGGGCGACGACAGCCGGCCCGGCCGGTCGTACGCCGACACGGTGATCTACGAGGCCCACGTCAAGGGCATGACCCGCGCCCACCCCGACGTCCCCGCCGAACTGCGCGGCACCTACGCCGGGCTGGCGCACCCGGCGGTGGTGGACCACCTGACCTCGCTGGGGGTCACCGCGGTGGAGCTGATGCCGGTGCACCAGTTCGTTCAGGACGGCGTGCTGCAGAGCCGCGGCCTGGCCAACTACTGGGGCTACAACACCATCGGTTTCTTCGCCCCGCACAACGCCTACGCCGCCCACGGCACCCGCGGCCAACAGGTCACCGAGTTCAAGACGATGGTGCGGACCCTGCACGAGGCAGGGCTCGAAGTGATCCTGGACGTCGTCTACAACCACACCGCCGAGGGCAACGAGAAGGGCCCCACCCTCTCGTTCCGCGGCATCGACAACTCCTCGTACTACCGCCTGGTGGACGGTGACTGGTCGCACTACTACGACACCACCGGCACCGGCAACAGCCTGCTGATGCGCCACCCCTACGTACTTCAGCTGATCATGGACTCGCTGCGGTACTGGGTCACCGAGATGCACGTCGACGGCTTCCGCTTCGACCTCGCGGCCACGCTGGCCCGGCAGTTCCACGAGGTGGACCGGCTGTCGGCGTTCTTCGACCTCATCCAGCAGGATCCCGTGATCAGCCGCGTCAAGCTGATCGCCGAACCGTGGGACGTGGGTGAGGGCGGCTACCAGGTGGGCAACTTCCCGCAGCTGTGGTCGGAGTGGAACGGCAAGTACCGGGACGCCGTACGGGACTTCTGGCGCGCCGAGCCGCACACGCTCGGTGAGTTCGCCTCCCGGCTCACCGGTTCCTCCGACCTGTACGCGCACAGCAGGCGGCGGCCCCGCGCCAGCGTCAACTTCGTCACCGCGCACGACGGTTTCACCCTGCGCGACCTCGTCTCGTACAACGACAAGCACAACCTGGCCAACGGCGAGGGCAACCGGGACGGCGAGAGCCACAACCGGTCCTGGAACAGCGGCGCCGAGGGCGACACCGACGACCCGTCCGTGCTCGAACTCCGGGCCCGCCGCCAGCGCAACTTCCTTGCCACCCTGTTCCTTTCGCAGGGCATCCCGATGCTCTCCCACGGCGACGAAGTGGGTCGCAGCCAGCGCGGCAACAACAACGCCTACTGCCAGGACAACGAGATCTCCTGGATAGACTGGCGGCCGACCGACGAGCAGCGCGCCCTGCTGGACTTCACCCGGCGGGTCATCGCCCTGCGGGCCGCCCACCCCGTGCTGCGGCGGCGCCGCTTCTTCCGCGGCGAGAGCGCGCGCCGCGCGGGCCGGCACCTGCCCGACCTGGCGTGGCTGCTGCCGAACGCCGAGGAGATGGCCGACGACGACTGGCAGCGCTCCGACGCCCACAGCGTCGGCGTCTTCCTCAACGGCGACGCCATCGCCGAACCCGATCCGCGCGGCCGGCGCCTGGTCGACGACTCCTTCCTGCTGCTGCTCAACAGCCACTGGGAACCGGTGGGCTTCCGGCTCCCGGCGGCCGTCTACGGCGAACGCTGGACGGCGCTGATCGACACCACCGACCCGGACGGCGTCCCCGACGAGTCGGAGCACAAGGCGGGCACCCGGCTGACTGTCGGACCACGCAGCCTGGTGCTGCTGTCCAGGCCGTCACTCACCGCGAAATGAGACACGGGCGGGCCCGTCGGGAGCACCGCCCGACGGGCCCGGATCAGCGGCCGCGGCGCGAGGTCACCGTGAACTGGGCGCCCTCGTTGTCACGCAGCACGGCCTCGTCGTCCCGCAGGGCCAGCACGCTGCCGCCGTGCCGCTCGGCGGCGCGGACGCACGCGGCCACGTCCGCCACGGTGAAGTGGACCTGCCAGCGCGGCCGGATCGCGGGATCGGGGGCCGACCCCAGCGCCCCCGACTCGATGCAGGCGACCACATGCCCGTCACTGCGCAGCACCACCTCGTCGCCCTCGTAGACGACCTCGGTGCGGCCGGACCCCGCCGCACCCCAGTCGAAGACCTCGCCGTAGAAGATCGCGGCGTCGAAGGCGTCACGGGTGTGCAGCCTGATGAAGGCGGGCTGCGACCGGCGCCAGCTGAGCCAGTGGGTGAACAGCTCGCCCTCCCAGACGCCGAAGGTCGCGCCGTCCCGGTCGGCCAGCAGCGCCGCGCGCCCCGGAGGCAGGGAGAGGGGACCGACCGCCAGGGTGCCGCCACGTTCCTGCACCCGCGACACTGCCTCGTCCGCGCTGCGCGCGGCGAAGTACGGGGTCCAGGCCACGGCCATCCGCCACATGTCGGCCACCCCGGCGAGGCCGGCCACCGGCGCGCCGTCCACCAGGGCGATCCTGAACCGCTCGCCCAGCCGGGCAGGGCGCCACCGCCAGCCCAGCACGGCCGTGTAGAAATCCTCGGTCGTCCCGATGTCGCGACTGGTCAGGCTCACCCAGCAGGGCGTCCCGTACACGGAGTGGGCGGAGAAGACGTCCGTCGTACCGACGGGGGAGGGCATGTCGTGGTTCATGGCAGTCGCGTCCTGATCTCGTCGGCCTGGCAGCCATCTGCAGGACTCCAGTGTCCGGCCTGTACCGCTCCGGGCGCCTGCCGAGTACCCCGGTGAGGGCGCCGAAACGGTGACCGGGACATCTCGCGACGTCCGGGTGGCACCGGGCGGGGCGAGTGACGACGATGGAGGGGCGGGACCCTGGGTGAAGGCACCCGAGCACTGGGTGAAGACACCACGAGAGCGGCACACCGGACCCGGAGGTGACCATGCCCACGGACGGGGACGCGGACGCGGACCGGATCCTCCGGCTGGAGGAAGAGGTGCAGCAGCTGAAGGAGGCGGTCGTCTCGCACGCGGTGGTGGACCAGGCGATCGGTGTGATCGTCGCGATCGGGCGGGTGTCACCCGATCAGGGGTGGACGGTGCTGAAGGAGGTCTCCCAGCACACCAACGTCAAACTCCGCGACATCGCCGGGACGATCGTCGGCTGGGGAAGCACCGGTGTGCTGCCGCCGGGGATAGGGGCTGAGCTGGAGAGGGTCCTGGACCGGATCAGCCGGCCTCCGTCCGCAGCTCCTCGCGTACCTGGGCGAAACAGCTGCTGAGCAGCCGGGACACGTGCATCTGCGAGATGCCGAGCAGCTCGGCGATGCTGCTCTGCGTCATGCCCCGGAAGAACCGCAGATAGAGGATGAGCCGCTCGCGCTCCGGAAGTGCCTCGAGACAGGGCCGGACCGCCACCCGGTCGACGACGGTGTCGTAGGCGGGATCCGGGCCGCCGAGCGAGTCCCCGAGCGCGTAGCCGTCCGTACCGGGCATCTCGGCCTCCAGCGACAGCGCGGAGAAGCATTCGAGGGCCTCCGCGCCGGTACGCACCTCGTCCTCGGTCAGCTGCGCGTACGCGGCGATCTCGGCGGTCGTCGGGGTCCGGCCGGGAGTGGTCTGCGTCAGTTCCTTCACGGCGTGCCGTACCCGGTTGCGCAGGTCCTGGACCCGGCGGGGGACGTGCAGGGTCCACATGTGGTCCCGGAAGTGACGCTTGATCTCGCCGGTGACGGTCGGCACGGCGTACGCCTCGAAAGCGTTGCCGCGCGCCGGATCGTAGTGGTCGACCGCCTTGACCAGGCCCAGAGCCGCCACCTGGTACAGATCCTCCAGAGCCTCACCGCGCCCCCGGAAGCGGACGGCGATCCGCTCGGCCATGGGCAGCCAGGAACGGACGAGCTCGTCCCGCAGCGCCTTGCGCTCGGGGCCCTCGGGCAGCCGGGCGAGGCGGAGGAAGTCCTCGGCGGTGTCGGGTGCGTCGTGGTGGGGATGCGGCTTCGTGGTGCTGCCGGCGATACGCATGACGCGCACCTCCCTGAGCAGGTGCCGGGTGGACGGGCACCGTGGGAGCGCGGGCTCGGACCGCACGGAGGAGGTCCCGGGGCGGCGAGCCGGTTCCCACGGTCGTGCCTCCGGTCCGAAGCACTGGCCCTTTCATTCCCCCACGCCGCGCCGGTGAAACTGCTTATCGAATTTCCGGGGCGGGAATTCGCGGGAATGCGAGGCAATGTGCGACAGGCGCACGCTGTGAAATCACGGAAATTCATTGTGTGAAGTTCCGGAAGGCTCGGGGGAGCCGGTCGGTGGCCGGGACGCGGGCGGGCTCGCGTCGTACGCCGGTGGCGCGGCCCGCCCCTGGGCCCGTCGATGTGATCGCGCCACGGGACGTGATGTGCGGCACGCCGCGGTCCGGGCCGGACGGCCGGTCCGGCGGATCGTTCCAGCGCAGCGCTTGATCAGCGATCAGAGGGGATGAACCACCTGACCACGGCGCATTCCGCGCATTTGACAGTGCCGGGAGCCCACGGATAGGAAGCAGCGACGGAAGTGGAAAGGTGAACCGTGTACGAGCCGAACGTGGTCGGGGACTGGCAGGAGTACGACGAGCATGCCGGTCTGCGGGTCTGCGTCCACCGTCTGGAATCGGGTGAACCGCCCCGAGGACGGGACGACGCCGCCCAAGGACTGACGTACTTCAGCGTCCGTGTGACCGTCGAGAACCGTGGTGAGCGGAAATTCGGGATTCATCTCGAGGACGGTCAGGTCGACGTACGGACAGGGCCCGACGGGGAGAGCGCGTTCATCGACTGGCGCAACTCACAGTTCATCGAGGGATTCGACGTCTATCCGCTGCGCCGCGCCACCGCCGTGCTCTACGCGGCAGCCCCCGAGGCGTCCCTGAGTCATGTCGATGTCCAGGTCCAGCTCCGGGCCGACGAGGAGTGGACCGGCCGCCGCCTGTGGTCGGGGGCCATCGCCGTGCACGACGGGGCCGCCGGGGCCCCGGGGGGCGGGGCCAGGGAGGGCCTCGCGCACCAGCTGAGCGCGTTCCTCCGGGACCAGGCGGAGGAGGGCACCGCCTGATCCGCCGTCAGTGGGCGATTCTGCCGATGATCTCGCGGGCGCCCTGACGCAGCAGGGCCACGGCGACAGAGGTGCCGAGCGTCGCCGGATCCAGCCGGCCCGCCCACTCGTGGGCGTTCAGCCGCACCTTGCCGTCCGGTGTGAAGACGCAGGCCCGCAGCGACAGTTCGCCGCTCCGGTCGACTCGTGCGTACCCGGCGATCGGGCTGTTGCAGTTCCCCTGCAGCACATGCAGGAACATGCGCTCGGCGGTGGCCTCCCGATGGGTGTCCGGGTGGCCGAGGACGCTGACCGCGTCGATGAGACCGGTGTCGCCCTCACGGCACTGCAGTGCGAGGATGCCCGCGCCGATGGGCGGCATCATCGTCTCGGGGGAGAGGACCTCGCTGATCACGTCGTCCCGGCCGATGCGTTCCAGGCCGGAGACCGCGAGCAGCAGCGCGTCCGCCTCACCGGCGGCGAGCTTCGCCAGCCGCCGGTTGGCGTTGCCGCGGAACGGCACGCACCGGAGGTGCGGGTGGGTGGCGGCCAGCTGCGCCACCCGGCGCACCGCGGACGTGCCGACCCTGGCCCCGGCCGGGAGTTCGTCCAGAGTGAGTCCGCCCGGGTGCACGAGCGCGTCACGGACGTCGTCCCGCTTCAGGAACGCGGCGAAAACGGTACCCGCCGGGAGCGGGCGGTCGGCGGGCACGTCCTTGACGCAGTGCACCGCGACATCCGCCTCCCCGGCCAGCAGCGCGGCGTCCACCTCCTTGGTGAACGCGCCCTTGCCCTCCACCTGCGACAGGTCGCCCAGCCACTTGTCCCCGGTGGTCCGCACGGGGACGACCTCGGTGCGCACACCGGGCAGGGCGACCGCCAACTCATCCTGGACGCGTTTTACTTGGGCGAGCGCCATGGGTGAGTCGCGGGAGACGATTCGGATCAGTTCGGGGACCGGCATGGCGACACGATAGACCCTTCCGCTCGAATCCCCTTGCCGTACGGACCGGTTGGGGGTCCGAACGGGGGATCCGTCCGGCCCCCCCGGTGACGGGCGGTCAGCTGTCCGGAAGCAGGGGTCAGGCGTTCGGGTCGAACGGTATGCCCGCCGGCTTCGCCGCGGTCAGATGGGAGGCGAAACTCCCGTCCTTGAGGCCGAAGTTCGCACTGCCGAAGTTGTGGGCGACGAGTTTGTCGCGCAGTCCGGCCGGATAGCCGTTCCATCCGACCAGCGGTGGGAACTGCCAGCTGCCCTTGTGGTTCTCCGGCGGTTCGTCACCCGGACCGGCGAGCCGGAAGCAGTGCGTGCTGATGCCGTCCTTGTGGTACACGATCTTCGGGTGTGTCCCGTCGAAGCGGACCGCCGACCGGGCGTGGATCGAGAACGAGCCGTGGTTGGACGTCGCGACGTACTGGGCGGTGTCGTTCTGCACCCACACCACGACATGCTCCCAGTCGTGGCGGTGGCCGCCGAGGCTGATGCCCGGCAGCGCCTGGTCCTTCTCGAAGTACAGGGCGTAGACGATGGCGCACCAGCCGTTGTTGCACTTCGAGCGCGAGTAGCCGTTGGTGTTGTCCAGGTCCGGGGCGTCACGGCAGTTGCCGTTGAGGGCGCCGGTCGGGTTGAGCCCGGGGTTGATCGCTCCGTCCGGGCCGATCGCGGGTGTGGGGTAGCACCCGTCGGTGTCGTAGTCGTAGGCGGGCTGGAAGGTCTGGTCGAGACTGTCCGCGTTCGCCGGCAGGGCCGGCGGCGGAGCGGCGAAGGCGGTGGCGGGGAAGGCGACGACGAGAGCGACGGCGCCGGCGAGACCGGTCAGCCATCTCCTGCGGTGCGTTCGGAACGTGCTCGACGACACTGCGTCCTCCTCATGGTCCGGGCGCAGCCCAACGGCTGTGGGGAGCAAGGGAGTTCAGCATCCCGGTTGTGCACTTCCGTGCCAAGGGGCCACGGGCGTACCGATGGTGAAGCGCTGCCCAACACTCGACGAGCCGTTACCGGATCACTCCATCTCGTCCGGAATGCCGGCGGACGCCTTCTCGGGCGTGAGATCCGGACGGGGCGCGCGGCCCGACGGTTTCGGCCTGCGCCGCCCGGTCCCGTTCGCGCCGACCCCGGCACGAACGGGAGGCCCGGTGCCCCTGCATACTTACTGTCCGGTAAGGCCGTGCGGCGGGTCGGCAGAGGAGGAACCATGCTCCGGTCCGATCGCTCGCCCCTGCTGCTCGCGGGCCTCCCGGCCGTCGCGGGCGCCACCCGTTTCACGGCCCCGCGCCGGTTCGCCCCCATCGTGCCGCGCTCCCTGCCCGGCTCGCCCCGGGCCTGGACCTACGCGAGCGGCGCCGCGGAGCTCGCGCCGACCGCCGGAGTGGCACTGCCGCAGACCCGTAAGGCAGCCGCGCCGGCCACGGCGGCTTTCTTCGTCGGGGTGTTCCCCGCCCATGTGACGATGGCCGTCGAATGGAGCCGCCGTCCCCACACCGCAGCGGGCCGCGGCCTGGGGACGGCTGCTCCTGCAGGTGCCACTGGTGCTGTGGGCGCGCGGGGTCGCCGGAGGTACGCAGGGCCGATCGTGAGCGGGCGACCGCGGCAGCGGTGACGACGTGGGCCGGCAGGCGGAGTTCGCCGGCGGCCCGGGGACGGGGCGGTCAGAACTCCTCGTGCACCTCCGGGTCCCCGCCGATGCGCCGGTGGGCCCGGTCGGCGATGGCCCGCATCTGGGCGGCGTCCAGTTCGAAGCCGAAGACGTCGAGGTTGGCGCGCTGCCGTCCGGGATCGGCCGACTTGGGCACGGGCAGTGCGCCGAGCTGGATGTGCCAGCGCAGCACCGCCTGGGCCGGTGTGACCCCGTGGGCCTCGGCCACCGAGGCCACGGTCAGGTCGTCCAGCACCTGTGAACCCCGGCCCAGCGGGCTCCAGCTCTCGACGAGCACGCCCTTGTCCGCGTGGTAGGAGCGCAGCTCCTCCTGGGGGAAGAACGGATGCAGCTCGACCTGGTTGACCGACGGCAGCACCCCGGTCTCCTTCTCCAGCCGTTCGATGTGGGCGGGGGTGAAGTTGGAGACCCCGATCGAGCGTACGAGCCCGTCCTCACGCAGCTTGATCATGGCCTTCCAGGAGTCGACGTACTTGTCGACCCGGGGGAGCGGCCAGTGGATGAGGTACAGGTCGACGTACTCCAGCCCGAGACGCGCGCGGGACTCCTCGAAGGAGGCGAGGGTCTCCTCGTAGCCGTGGTGGCGACCGGGGAGTTTCGTCGTCACGACGACCTCCTCGCGCGGGACGTCGGCGCGGGCCACGGCACGGCCGACGCCGGTCTCGTTGCGGTAGTTCGTCGCCGTGTCGACGAGGCGGTAGCCCATCTCCAGGGCCGCCGTCACCGACTGCTCCGCCTGTGCGTCGTCCATCGGCCAGGTGCCCAGACCGAGGGCGGGGATCGTCGTGCCGTCGTTGAGTGTGTGGTTCGGGATGCTGATCACGAGGGGACCCTCCCATGGACAGTGCCGTCACCCTCCAGCCTCACCGACCGGACGGCCAATGATCAACCTGACGGGCGGGCCGGACGGACGGCACGCACTCGTATGAATCGGCGGGATCCGTACAGATCGACGGAGAGGGCGCACATGACGACGGGCGGAAGCGGTGTGGGCGGGGCGGGCGGAGGGAGCACGGAGCGCGGGGCGGGCGGAGGGGAGGACGTCGAGAGGAACGCCGGTGTCGAGGTGTGTCCGGTCGCCGGGCACATCGGTGCCGAGATCACCGGCGTCGACCTCGCCGACGAGCCCGACGACGCCGTGATCGCCGCCGTCCGGGCGGCGGTGCTGCGCTGGAAGGTGGTGTTCTTCCGCGGACAGCGCCTGGACCACGCCGGACATGTGGCGCTGGCGCGGCGGTTCGGTGAGCCGGTCGTGCTCCCCCGGCGCGGGAAGGCCTCGCCGCCCGGCTTCCCCGAGATCGAGACGACCGCCGACCGGCTGGAGCTCGGCGGACGGTTCGGCATGGAGCACGGCGAATGGCTGCGGCGTCGCCGCCACACCCTGCTGCGCGGCTGGCACTGCGACCACGGCGCCCGCGTCGATCCGCCCGCCGCGACGATCCTGCGCGCGGAGACCGTCCCGCCCTACGGAGGCGACACCACCTGGTCGAATCTGGCCGCCGCCTACGCCGGACTGTCCGCTCCGGTACGGGAGTTCGCCGACCGGCTGCGCGCCGAGCACCGGCTGGGGGTCGGCTACCAGCCCCGGCCCGGCGGCGACGCGTATCTGCGGCACCTGCTGGACCACCAGACCGCCTCCGAGCACCCCGTGGTGCGGGTCCACCCGGAGACGGGGGAGCGGGTGCTGTTCGTCAACGGCTACTACGTCGAGCAGATCACCGGCCTGTCCCGGCCGGAGAGCCACGCCGTCCTGGAGATGCTGCTGGAGCAGGCGACCCGGCCCGAGTACACGGTGCGCTTCCGGTGGGAGCCGGGCAGCGTGGCGTTCTGGGACAACCGTGCCACCATCCACCTGGCTCCGAGCGACGCCGCCCACCTGGGCCACCCGCGGATCATGCACCGGGTGATGCTGACCGGTGACGTGCCGGTGGGTGTCGACGGCCGCCCCTCGGAGCCGATCACCGGAACCGCCCCGGGACGTTGGTGACCGGCCGATCAGCCGTCCGCCCCCGTTCAAGGGCCGCTCAGAAGGCGCGGCTCAACAGGTCCAGCAGCGCGGCCCAGTGACGCTCGTCCGCCTCCTTGTCGTACGCGGCGGTGTCGGCCTGTGTGTAACCGTGGCGGGCTCCGGCGTACACCTCGCAGCGGTGCCGGACCCCGGCCGCGGTCAGCGCCTGTTCCAGACGCTCGATCTGCTCCTCGGGCATCGACGGGTCCTGGTCGGCGTGAGCGAAGTACAGTTCCGCGGTGATCCTGTCGGCCAGCAGATGCGGGCTGTCCGGCGCGTCCGGCGCCAGCCCGGCCCCGTGGAACCCGGCCGCGGCGGCCACCCGGTCCGGGTAGGTGCCGGCCGTGCGGAGGGAGAGCACCGCGCCCATGCAGTAGCCCGTCACCGCCACGGGACCGCCCGCCACCGCGGGGTGGCCGGCCAGCCACCGGAGGTAGGCGTCGGCGTCGCGCATGGCCCGCTCCGGCGTCAGCTCCTGCATGATCGGCGCGATGCGCCGGAAGATCTCCGGCCGTGCCCGCGGGTCGATGAACTCGGGCAGCTCGGTCACGGGAGCGGGCCCGTGACGGTAGAACACGTTCGGCACCAGGACGGTGTACCCGGACTCCGCCAGCCGGTCGGCCATGGCCCGCAGCCCCGGACGCAGCCCGAAGGCGTCCATGTAGAACAGGACCGCGGGGCGGGGAGCGCCGTCGGCGGGACGCGTCAGATAGGCGTCGGCGGTGCCGTCCTCGGTGGCGATGTGAGCGGTGGTTCCCTGTACGGCGGTCATGACGGGCAGGCGCCTTCCTACGGGATGTCGGCCGGGATCCGCGCCCGCGGCACGGGACGGATCAAGCCCATCCTGACACGACACGGGACCGGCACTTCGGCCGTATCCGGGTCGACTCGGGCGAGGAGACGCTTCTTTGCTCATCACGTCCGTGTCTCCTCCCCACGCCCCCGACCGCCCCTACTCGAACCGTGAGGTGTCGCCCGCGCCCCGCCGTACGATCTCCGCCTCGCCGCCGGAGAAGTCGATCACCGTGGTCGGCTCGGTGCCGCAGTCCCCGGAGTCGAGCACCGCGTCCACCTGGTGGTCGAGCCGGTCCTTGATCTCCCAGCCCTGGGTCATCGGCTCGTCCTCACCGGGCAACAGCAGGGTGCTGGAGAGCAGGGGCTCGCCGAGCTCCGCCAGCAGCGCCTGGGTGACGACGTGATCGGGGATGCGCACGCCGACGGTTTTCTTCTTCGGATGCTGCAGCATGCGCGGCACCTCCTTCGTCGCGGGCAGGATGAACGTGTAGCTGCCCGGCGTGGACGCCTTGACCGCGCGGAACACGTCGTTGTCGATCCGTACGAACTGGCCGAGCTGCGCGAAATCCCGGCACACCAGAGTGAAGTGGTGGCGGTCGTCCAGCTTGCGGATGGTACGGATCCGCTCGATGCCCTCCCGGCTGCCCAGTCGGCAGCCGAGTGCGTAGCAGGAGTCCGTGGGGTACGCGACCAGGGCGTCGGCGCGGATGCTGCCGGCGATCTGGGCGATGGTGCGCGGCTGGGGGTTGTCGGGGTGCACGTCGAAGTACTTCGCCATTCACCGAGCTTATGCCGCCCGGGCGGCAGGACCGCACACCCCGGCCGGTGCCCGCCCGCGCCACGGCCGGGCACCCTGGACACTGTGTCCGGCCATGGTGAGCTCGACGCATCGGTGGGGTAACGTCCGGGGCCGGGCGGAAGACGGCCGGCGGAACGAGGGGAAGACCGAGGTGGCAGCCCGTAGGGACGGAATCCGGCGGCCGGAGCCGACGGCAGGGGAGCGATCGGAGCAACCCGGGTGGGCACGGGAACTGCTGGAGCACCTGCGGCCGACGGGCCGTGACGTCCGCAGGATCGTCGACTGGCTCGCCGGCACCGTGCACGCGTCGGTGGCTCTCCGGGACGCCTCCGGCGCCCTCGTCGCCGGGACCGGGCTGCCGCTGGACGAGGACCTCGTCGCCGCTGTCACCTCGGGCCGGATCGCCTCTGCGGCCTGGGAGGACGGCGAGCACCACCTGCGCCTGGTGAAGGTCGGGCACCCCTTCGAGGTCTGGGCACTGGCCGTCTCCCGAGACGCCCCGTTCGACCGGCACAGTGCCGACGTCGTCGCGCACACCGCCCAGGTCGTCGAGCTCTTGCTGACCGCCCGCGAGACCGCCGCGGCCGGGCAGCGGCTGCGGCGGGCCAGCGCCGACCTGCGGCTGGCGATCCTTCAACTCCTCATGGTCGAGGACACCGTCGCCGCCCGCCGGGTGGCCGCGGGACTCTGGCCGGGCCTGCTCGACGCCGACACGGCATGCGTCTACGTCGTCGAGTCGGAGCCAGCCCACCGCGACCGCCTCGCGGAGGAGTGCCTGGACACCACGCGGGAGGAGGCCCTGGTCGTGCGGTGCCCGGCCATGGACGGGCACGTGATCGTCGTCAGCCCCCGCGAGGCCACCGCCGGCGAACTGAAGTCCCTGGTCGAACGGCACCCGGACATCTTCCTCGGGGGCAGCGTCTGGCAGAGCCTGGCCCGGACCGCCACCGCGTACGGGCAGGCCGTCAGCGCCCTCGCCGTGGCGCGCTTCCGCCCGGACAAGACGGCGGTCTACGCCGAGCGCACCCATCCCGAGCGGCTGATGGACCCTGCGGCCCTGCGCGGCTGGGCGGCCCGGCTGCTGCGCCCACTGGACGCCGTCTCGCACCACATCCGCGCCGAGCTCCTCGCCACCACCCGCCTCGGCCTGGAGTTCACCGCCGTCAACACGGCCAAGATCCTCGGCGTGAGCCGCAACACGGTGCGCGCCCGCATGGAACGCGTCGAGACCATGCTGGGTACCGACTTCGACGACGTCACCGCCCGTGCCGTCGTGCACCTGGCGCTGCACACCCAGATCAACCTCCAGGACGGACGGGCGGGCGGCACCTGCGCGACACCCGCCCCGGGGCTCACGCACCTGGTGTCCGGGCCCGCCGTACGCTCCTGGGCCGAAGGGCTGCTCGAACGGCTGGACCGGGACGCCCGCCCCCTGCGGCGCACGCTGCGTACCTGGATCGCCGCCGGCGTCAACGCCGAGCGGGCCGCGCAGCTCCTGGGCGTCCACGCGCAGACCGTGCGCGAGCACGTACGCAGTTCCGAGCCGGTCCTGGAACGCCAGCTGCTGGCCGCCGGGACCGACCTGTACGAGGTCGTGCTGGCCCATCTGGCGCTGGGAGACCTCGAGC
This sequence comes from Streptomyces sp. NWU339, assembly GCF_003143855.1. Lineage (GTDB taxonomy): Bacteria > Actinomycetota > Actinomycetes > Streptomycetales > Streptomycetaceae > Streptomyces. The sequence goes on along the minus strand of NZ_QFRK01000006.1, from coordinate 102,967 downwards.
ACCCGGTGTTCACGGGCCCCGCGCCGGCGCCCTCATCCGGGTGAACGACGGACCGGATTTTCGACGGTTCCGTGGCCGACCGCGCGGGGTGAAAAGGGTTTTATCGGACTCACTTGTGCACGGCTGAGTGCTGTGGTCGGCGCAGCGGGCATCGGTGCGATACACACCCGTGTCGCCGTTCACATAGGTTCGTCCCTGCCGCGGGAGCACGACCGGAACGGGGGACCGGTCGCGCTCCCGCGTGTCTTTCCCACCAGGACCCGCCGCCGGCCCGTCCCATGACAGTCGTGGCGGCCGCGGACGGCCCGCCGTTCTCGCACCGACCCGCGCGCCGCGGGCGTGCGCGCCGTCGCTCCGAGTCGCCGCTCTCCGCGATGCACGGCAGCATGGCCCTCGTACGCACGCCACCGGCGGGACGCGCGCGATGCGCGCGGCCAGGCCGTTCGGCGGCGGGAGGTTCCGCGAGCGGGCCCCGGCCTCCGGGGCCGCGTGAGCGACCACGCGGCCCCGGAAGCCGGGCAGTCCGCGAGCCCGGGACACCGGAGGAACACACCACCCGGACCGGCCGCGACGGCCGGCCCACGGCCACACACCACCGTGTCCCGGCCCGCCACCAGCCATGAGCAGCCGAAGGAGTCCACGAACATGACGGACGTTTCGAGCCGGGGTCCTGCCCCGGGCGACGACCGCAAGGTACTCACCAACCGGCAGGGCCATCCGGTCCACGACAACCAGAACCAGCGCACGGTCGGCGCCCGCGGGCCCGCCACGCTGGAGAACTACCAGTTCCTGGAGAAGATCAGCCACTTCGACCGGGAGCGCATCCCCGAGCGCGTCGTGCACGCCCGGGGAGTGACCGCATACGGTCACTTCGAGGCCTACGGCACCTGGGGGGACGAGCCGGTCAGCCGTTACACCCGGGCCCTGCTGTTCCAGGAGCGCGGCAAGCGTACGGACGTGGCCGTCCGGTTCTCCACCGTCATCGGCGGACGCGACTCCTCCGAGGCCGCCCGCGACCCGCGCGGCTTCGCCGTGAAGTTCTACACCGAGGACGGCAACTGGGACCTCGTCGGCAACAACCTCGGCGTCTTCTTCATCCGGGACGCGATCAAGTTCCCGGACGTCATCCACGCCCTCAAGCCCGACCCCGTCACCTTCGAGCAGCAGCCGCGGCGCATCTTCGACTTCATGTCGCAGACGCCCGAGTGCATGCACATGCTGGTCAACCTGTTCAGTCCGCGCGGCATCCCCGCGGACTACCGTCACATGCAGGGCTTCGGCGTGAACACCTACAAATGGGTGAACACCGAGGGCGAGACCAAGCTCGTCAAGTACCACTGGATGCCCAAGGCGGGCGTCCGATCCATGACCGAGGAGGACGCCGCGAACGTCCAGGCCGGCTCCCTCGGCCACGCCACCAAGGACCTCTACGAGGCGGTGGGGCGCGGCGACCACCCGGAGTGGGAACTGCTCGTCCAGATGATGGACGACCACGACCACCCGGAACTGGACTTCGACCCGCTCGACGACACCAAGACCTGGCCCGAGCAGGACTTCCCGCCGAAGCCGGTCGGCCGGATGGTGCTCGACCGGATGCCGGAGAACTACTTCGCCGAGAACGAGCAGATCTCCTTCGGCACCGGTGTCCTCGTCGACGGCCTGGACTTCTCCGACGACAAGATGCTCGTCGGCCGGACCTTCTCCTACAGCGACACCCAGCGCCACCGGGTCGGCCCGAACTACCTCCAGCTCCCCGTCAACCAGGCCAAGGCCGCCGAGGTGAACACCAACCAACGCGACGGCCAGATGACCTACTTCGCGGGCCAGACGGAGGAGAGCCCCCAGGTCAACTACGAGCCGTCGCTCATCGGTGGCCTGCGCGAGGCCAAGGAGCCGTCGCACGACGAGCAGGGCCCGGAGATCCGGGGCTACCTCACCCGCAAGCGCATCCCCCGCACCAACGACTACCTCCAGGCGGGCCAGCGCTACATGCTCATGGAGGACTGGGAGCGCGACGACCTGGTGAAGAACTTCGTCGACCTGATCTCCCAGTGCGACCGGCCGGTGCAGGAGCGCATGGTGTGGCACTTCCTGCTGGTCGAGAACGAGCTCGGCCGCCGGGTCGGCGACGGACTCGGCATCGCTCCGGGGGACGTCGCCGGTCTGGAGCCCCTCGCCGGCCAGGACCTCACCGACGAGGACCGCAAGCGGCTCGCCAACCTGGGCGACAACCCGCCGCGTGACGTGCGGGGACTGACGATGACCCACTGCGTCCCCGACGAACGGCACGTGGTGAACCGTTGAGCAGGTCACCGGCCCCCGGGCCGGCCCCGCCACGGGGCCGGCCCGGGGGCGTTCGCGTCGTGCGCCCCTTCGCGCCCGGCACTCGCCCCCCGACTTGTCACAACTCGTCACGCAGGACGGTGAAAACGCGCTGCCCGCCGATCGAACGGGCCGGTTCCGGGGACCAATCGAGTCATGACAAGCGCATCGTTCCAACGTACCCTCACCCTGCCAGCCTCCGTGTGCGACCAGGCCGCACAGCACCTGGAGCAGGCCGCCAAGCGGACCGTCGACGGGGCCGGGATCCCGTTGAAGGCTTTCCGCGCGGCCGCCGACAGCGACTACACCCTCCCGGTCTCCGTGGTGGAACAGGCCGCGGCCTGCCTGCTCGTCCTGGCCACCGAGACCGCCCAGACGGTACGGCCGTCGGCGCTGCGCGCCACCATCGGCGTCGCCCTGAGCCTGCGCGACGCCGTCCAGGCGGTCCGCCGGCCCGCGCTCACGAACCGGTTCTGGTGAGGCACCGTCCGCCGTCACCGGAGCAGGTGTCGCCGAATGGCCCGTTCCCGCGGGGGAACCCGGCGACCCGCACCACGGACCCCACCGACAGCACCCTGATACTCCCGAGACCCCCGATACCCACCAGGAGAAGGCCATGAGTCTGCTGCGCGCCGTCGGCCGCCCGATGCTGGCATCGATGTTCGTCGCGGGCGGCCTGGAATCCGTTCGCAACCCCAAGGCCGTCGTCCCGGTCGCCGAGCCCGTCGTCCGGCCCGTCGCCGAACGCGTCGCCGTGCTCCCGGACCGCACCGAGCAGACCGTACGGCTCAACGGCGCCGTACAGGTCGTGGCCGGGCTGCTGCTGGCCGCCGGACGAGTCCCACGCACCGCCGCGCTCGCACTCGCGGTCACGCTCGTGCCCACGACGCTCGCCGGGCACCGCTTCTGGGAGGAGGACGACCCCGCCCAGCGTGTCCAGCAGCGCATCCACTTCCTCAAGAACCTGGCCATGCTCGGCGGTCTGCTGATCACCGCCGACGACACCGGAGCCGCCCCCTCGCTGCTGTGGCGCGGCCGTCACACGGCCCGCGAACTGCGGCGCGACGCCCACCTGGTGCGGCACGCCGCCCGGGCGGGAGCCCGCCCCGCCGCGGTGGCCGCCCGCGTCCGGGCCAAGCTGCCCGGCTGACCCGGGACCCGTCGGTTCGGTGAGGGAGCCGACGGGGGTCCGGATCGCGTTAGCCCCCCGGAGCCCGGGGAACCCAGAGGCGGGTGGACCCGGCCGGGTGCCACCACGATCCGGAGGTGAAGAACATGGGACACGGAGGCAACGTCATCGACGAACTGGTGACCGATCACCGGGAAGTCGAGGATCTCTTCGGCAAGATCGAGGACCTGCCGCCCGGCCACAAGGACCGCAAGGTGTACGCGGACCAGGCGACGATCGAGCTCGTCCGGCATTCGGTGGCGGAGGAGGCCTACCTCTACCCGGCCGTGCGCGAGTACGTGGAGAACGGGAACACCCTGGCCGACAGGGAGCTCGCGGACCACGCCAAGGCCGAGCAGGTCATGAAGGACCTGGAGAGCCGCGACGCGGAGGACGCCGAGTTCGACCGGCTCGTCGGCATGCTGATGGGCGAGATCCGCGAGCACATCGCCGACGAGGAGCAGAACCTGTTCCCCAAGCTGCGCGCGTCCTGCTCCCCGGAACAGCTCGACCAGCTCGGTGACAAGGTCCGGCAGGCCAAGAAGACGGCCCCGACCCGGCCGCACCCCGCCGCCCCGGACAAGCCCCCGGCCAACAAGCTGCTGGCACCGGGCGCCGGCCTGGTCGACCGGCTCCGCGACGCGCTGAGCGGTCGCGGCAAGCTCGGCTGACGCCGTCCGTGGACCTGCCCGGGCCGCCGCAAGCGGTCCGGGCGGAGGGCGCGTACGGGGCCCGGCGTCAGGCGGTGAGCGTGTGGTCCGGACGGAGACGGTCGAGCAGATGGGAGCGGTGCAGCTCGGCCACGGGCGCCAGCAGGTCGGGGTGGCGCAGCAGCGCCGCTGCCCTCCGGTCGGTCTCGTCGGGTGCGAGCAGCCGCCGGAACTCGGTCGGCGCACCGGTGGTGTGAGTTCCCCCGGCGAGCGCGGTCACGGCGTGGGAGGCCATGTCCGGGTCGGCGAGCAGGCAGGCCGCCCAGCTGGTCACGACCTCGTCCACCCAGGTGCGCCAGGCGTCCGTGTCGTCCGGGGCCTCCGGGTCGGAGTCAGTGCCGCTGTCGACTCCGGTGACCCCGTCGAGCCGTGCCGAACCGCCCGGGCCCGCCAGGCCGACCAGAGCGGCGTCCATCGCCGTCGGATACCGGAGCCACGCGGCGACCGTCACCGCCTGCCGCGCCTGCACCTCGCACAGGGCGGAGGCGAGCGCTCCGCCGGAGGCGGGGAAGGAACGGGTCAGCCACTGCGTGGTCGCCGCGATGACAGGGGAGAGATCTGCTTTCACTGCCGGGCCGTCCGAGCTGGTGGGGTCAAGGACTTCTGCCCGGAAACGGTAGCTTCCGGCGCACCCGGCCGGATATGGCCCCGGTCTCCTTCGGGGCGTGGCTTGGGCCACACCGGCCGGGGCCGCCCGTTCGCCCCGCGGTGTCCGGACGCGTCGGCAGGGCACCGGGCGGCCATGGACGACCCGGCCGCCCGGAGCTTCACCGCAGCCCATGTGAAGCGGTCACCCGCGCTGCCACAGGGCCGGGGTCTCGGCCGGTGTCCACGCGCCCTGGGCCTGGTGGCTCTGCAGACATCGGTAGCGCACGCCGTCGCTGGCCACCACGGCTCCGGCCTCGTACACGCGGCCCTCGGTCCACTCCTGGCCGCCACCGTCCTGCGGGGCCGGGGCCGGTGTCGTGGCCTGGGCGGTGGTGGTGAGGACGAGGCCGAAGTCGCTGAGGATCGGGTTGACCGGCTGGTAGAACGTCGTGCCACCGCTGGTGCAGTTCCCGGAGCCGCCGGAGGTGACGCCCTGCGCCTGGGCGCCCGCCACGAACGGCCCACCGGAGTCGCCCGGCTCGACACACACCGTGGTCCGGGTCAGCCCGCCGACCGTGCCCTGGGGGTAGGCGACACTCGTGTCATGCTGCTGGATCGTCCCGCAGTGCCATCCGGTGGTCGAACCGGACCGGCACACCGCGGCACCGACGAGCGCCTGCACCGATCCGGTGACCTGCACCTCCTGACCGTCCTGCGCCTTGACGCCGGGCGTGGCCGTCCACCGGTCGTTGGTGGCCACCCACGCCATGTCCTTGCCGGGGAACGTGGAGGCCTGGAAGGTGCCCTGGGCGGTGCGGTCGTAGCCGGTCGTCACCGCGCCGGGCGCGCCGCAGTGGCCCGCGGTGACGAAGCCCTGCTGCTCGTCCCCGGTGACGGAGAATCCGACGGAGCAGCGGGTGGTGCCGTTGATGTAGAAGGCGTCGCCGCCGGTGATGTCCTGCATCAGGCGCGGTGAGTCCGTCGTCGGGTGGATGCCGACGTCCGAGTCCTGGAGCCCCGCCGCCTCGACGAAGGCGGTGCCGGCCGCCTGGCTCCTCGCCTGCACCATGATGCGGTTGTTCGGCACGTCGACGTACCACACCGGCGTGTCCAGGATCTGGACCCGGGTGGCCGCCGCGTCCAGCTTCGCCTTGGCCGCCACGAGGTCGGACAGCGTCCGCCGGACGACCGAGGCCGTCGCACCCTGGGCCTCGATGGCGGGGACGTCCCCGGCGTCGACGGTCGCGACCGTGAGGTTCTCGGAGGCCGTGCCGTGCACCCAGGCGCCGGCGAACCGCTCGCCCAGGGCGATGCGCAGACGGCCCGCGCGGGTGCCCGCCTCCGCCTCGTTGGCCAGCCGTTCGGACGCCTGGGCCTCGGTCAGCCCCAGGTCGCGCCGCAGGGCGCCGAGCAGCTGCGCCGCCGGCCGGTCGGCGTCGCCGCCCAGAGGCCGGGCGGCGCCGGGCGCGAGTCCCGCCGTGGGCGGGAGTCCGGCCGCCGCGACGGAGGGGAGGCCGGTGAGGACGAGGCCGCCGAGAGCGGCCAGGGCCGCTCGACGCGCGGTCCGGGCGTGTCTGAGGGCCATTCGGTACGTCTCCTTCGTTCGGAGGTCGGCCGCCGCGAGCCCGGGACCTGTCCGGCGGTTTCCGCCGGGCCCGCTGCCGCACCCCGCCGCGCTGCCGGGCCCGCCCGCGTACGTCCCGTACGAGGACGGCCCTCCGCCCTGCGACGCTCCCTCACTGCCTGAAGGGCGTGGGAGGCACCCCGGCGCCGGACTTCGCGGACCGGTCCGGCAGGAAACGCCGGACAGGACCTAGGCCTTGCCCGCGGCGCCCGATGCGATGCCAGGAGCGCGCCGATTTCGCGCTTTGGTGCGGGGGATGGGCCATGTGCAGTACCAGGACGCGACGGCAGGCGCCGGGTGTGGTCATACGGAAGCGCCGCCGGCAACGGGCCGACGACGCTGGACGAGCGAGGTGCGCGGCTGTGTTCAGCCGAACGCTTCGGTACCCGCTGACGTGCTCACGCGTTCTGGGACCGGCAGATGGTAGACGTGGAAGGCGCGACCGATGACCGGCTGGGCGACATTGCGCACCCTGACGCCTCCGCCGGTCATGCCGTGCTCCGTACCGGCGTGCGCGTGCCCGTGCACGGCGAGGTCGGCGCCGGCCGTGTCGATCGCCTCGGCCAGCAGGTAGCTGCCCAGGAACGGATAGATCTCCAGCGGCTCCCCGGCCAGGGTCTCCGGCACGGGGGAGAAGTGGGTGAGGGCGATCCGGAGGTCGCAGCCCTCCGCGCCCAGCCGCTCCAGGGACGCCCGCAGCCCGTCGGCGCACCGGCGCGAGTGCCGGACGAACTCCTTCATCACCGGCTCGCCGAACTCCCCGGCGCTGCGCCCGACGAACCCGCCCCCGAACCCCTTGGTGCCGGCCACCCCGATGCGTGTGCCGCCACTGCGCACGACCGTCCCCTCGCCTTCCAGGACCCGGGCGCCGGCGTCCCGCAGGATGGCCGTGACCTCGTCCGGGTGGTCGTCGTGGTGGTCGTGGTTGCCGAGCACGGCGACCACCGGGACGGCGAGGTCCCGGATCTCCTCGGCCACCACGCGAGCCTCCTCCGGAGTACCGTGCCGGGTGAGATCGCCCGCCAGCAGCAGCAGGTCGGCGCAGTCGGGCAGGGTGTCGAACGCGGGACGGAGCAACCCCTGGCTGTCCGGCCCCATGTGGATGTCTCCGACAGCGGCGACCCGGATCATGTCAGCTCCTCCGCCTGGTCGGGCGACGACGTCTCGTTGACCACGACGTCGCAGTGCACCGGAAGCCCGGCGAGCTCCTCGCGCACGACGCGCAGGACCTCCTCGCGGGCGGGGGCCGAGGGAACGGCCCCCGTGACCAGCACGGCCTCGCCGCGGACCTCGATCCGTACGCCGAGCTCACCGAGCTCCCCGGCGGCGAGACGGTCCTGGAGATGGGCGACGCGGTACTCCCGGCTCTGCGCCGGGGGCACGCCACCCGCCGGTTCGGCACCTCGGCTGCTCATGGGGATGCTCCTTCCGCGGGCTCACGGACGACGGTTTCCCCGGACGACGGGGTGTCCGGGGGGCGGGGCGCCCGGATGACGTCCAGACGTTCCAACAGGAAGAAGAAGGCGGCCGGCATGGGCTCGTCCCCGCAGTCGCGCCGCACCCGGTCCCAGTCGACCTTCTCGCGCAGGGCCCGGGCGATGGGCAGGACCGCGCCGAAGTCGAGGTGGTGCTCGGAGAAGGCGGCGATCAGACTCCACAGCAGGTCGGTCGGTGCCAGGACGGGCATGCGCACCGACTCCACCGGGAGTTCCTCCGCCCGGTCGAGCATCTCCGTGGAGACGGGCCGGTGCGCCAGCTCGAAGATGATGTCGACGTCCTGGCCGAAACACGTGGCCTTGATCAGCCAGTCCTCCGGCGGCGTGTACACCGTCAGCCCGGCCTCGTGGAGTGTGGCGGCCACGGAGTCGGCGTCCTCGGGGCGGACGCAGAAGTCGACGTCGTGCTGGAGGTTCCCGCTGCCGCCATGGGCGTGCACGGCGACGCTGCCGGCCAGTGCGAAACGGTGCCCGTTCCGTTTGAGGATCGACCCGACCTGTTTGGCCGCCTCCAGGATGGCCTGGTTGCGGTCGCGGGGAAGCTCGCTGTTCTCCTCCCCGGTGCGTGCCGGTGTCCGGTCGGGCGCGTCCGTGGCCGGCCGGACACCGGGGGTCCCCGGGCGCCGGGCGAGCGGGGCGCCGTCGCCGTTCTCCGTCATGTCCTCTCCCCTGTTCCCCTGTCATGTCCTCTTCCCTCGCCCGACCGGACGATCCGCACGGCCGCGGCCCCCTGCCCCTGCCCCGAAGACGGGCCGACCGCTGTGTGTGCACTGAGTACCCGGGGCACCCGGTCCGACACCGGCGGAGGTACGAGGCGCGGGGACCGCTGTCCGTGCGGCGGGGCGGCGACGGGACCACCTCGGGTGAACAGGAAAAGCGCTCCGGCCGTTCACGGCTGAATATGGGCCACAAGGCAGGGAAGCCGATGGGTGCCCCTGGGTGATGCGCTTGCGGAGGTCGACATGAACGAGGTGAACGACATGAACGACATGAGCAAGGACACGTCTCGTTCGTCGGGTCTTCCGCAGCCCTTGAGGGCCGTGGCGTCGGGCCTGCGGCATGTGCCGGGCGCGGAGCAGGTGGGGAAGGCGGCCGGCGGTGCGCTGGACGCGATCGGGGCGGTGTCCCCGCGCGGTCGCCGCATGGCCGTCTACGCCGGAGCCGGCGTGCTCGGTGTGGCCGGCGTCGTCGAGTGGCCGGTGGCGCTGACCGGCGCGGCCGTCGCCTGGCTCACCCAGCAGCGTCCGGCCCGGCCGCCGGAGACGGAGTCGCCGAACGGCGCGGCACCGCCCGGCGAGCACGGGATGCACCGCCCGGAAACCGGAACGGAACCGGAGCCCGCGCCCGGACCGCCCACCGACCAGGGCCCCGGCGACCGGCTGGGCCCCTCCCGCCACCGGCACGAACCGGCGGAACCCCACGTGCACGAACAACCCGCCAAGGTGGGTGACACCGCGACGGCGTCCGCGCTCAAGCAGGTCGCCGAAGCCACCGCGCACCACGAACCGCACACCGGGCGCCACCCGGGCCGGGACGGCGCACACGACCCGCAGACCGGCTGATCCAGGACCACGGGACACCTCCAGATGCTCACACGCTTCGACGTCGCCCCCCTCGCCGGGGCCGTGGCAGGGGCCGCCGCAGGCGCCGCCCGCAGCACCGCCCGGGGCATGACGTCCGTCCACGACACGACGCACCGCATCGGCAACGTCGCCCGCAACGCCCTGGACGGCGGCCGGCACTGGCGGGCCGGACACCGCGTCCACCTGGCGCTGCGGAATCCCGGCGGCGACGTCGGCCCGCTCGCCCGCAAAGCGGCCGACGAACTCCTCGACCACCCCGACGTGCTGACGGCGTACTGGGACGAGGGACTGACCCGCCTCGTCGTGACGGTGGCGAAGGACGCGGCCGGCGACCGGGTGGCCGAGCGGGCCGTCGCGCTCGCCGCGCGCCTCGGACTGACCGAGGACGCCGATCCGGAGGAGGACGAGACCCCTCACCCCGGCGACCCCCGCGAGGTACGGGTCAGCGCCGCCGCGCTGCTGCTGGACGCCGCCGGTGCGGCCGGGGCCCTCGCCGGGCGCTCGCTGGGCCTGCCGCGGACCCCGAGGACGGTCACCGCCGCCGTCACGCTGATGCGTGAGAACCCCCGCTTCCGCGCCCTGCTGCGGCAGCGGTTCGGCTGGAACGGCAGGGAACTCGTCCTCGCCGCCGCCAACGCCGCCGCCCATGGAGCCGGACAGTCGCCCATGTCCCTGGTCCTCGACGGGCTGCTGCGGACCGGCCAGCTGACCGAGGCGGTGGCCCGGGCCGCGGCCTTCGAGGCGCTGCACGACGACCTCTGCACCGAGGAACGCGCCAGCGTCCCCGGTCCCACCGACAGCCGCCCACCGCTGCGGGTCACCCCCGCCCAGGCCTACGCGGCCAACGCCGGCACCGGCAGCCTGGCCGGTGCCGCCGCCGCCCTCCTCGTCACGCACGAGACCCAGGAGGCAGCCGAAGCCGTCCTCGCCGGATCCCCCAAGGCGGCACGCTACGGCCCGGCCGCCTTCCAAGCGGCCCTCGGCACCTTCCTCGCCCGGTCCGGGATGCTCGTACGCAGTGGGGAGCGGCTGCGCCAGCTGGAGATCGCCGACTCCCTCGTCCTGCACGCCGACGTCCTGCGCAGCCGCCCGCCGGGCACCCCGGACGCCGACGGCGGGACCGCCGCGTTCGACGACCCGGTCGACCCGTTCGCCGAAGCCGTCCTCGACGCGGCCCGCCGGGCCGGGCTGTACGTCGTGATCACGGGCGGCTCCGACCTGAAGGACATCACCCGGCTCGCGGACGAGGCGGCCCCGGCGGACATGCCGCTCGGCGACGTCGTACGGGCGCTGCAGAACGACGGGCACATCGTGGTGAGCGTCGCCCGTGTGGCCGAACCCGGTGACGGCGAGGTGGCGGACGGGCTGTCCGCCGGTGACGTGGCCGTCGCCCTCACCGACGCGCGGTCGGCGGTCGCCTGGGGAGCCGACGTGCTCGCCCCGGGCGGAACGGCCGACGTGTGGCGGCTGCTGACGGCCATTCCGGCGGTCCGCCGGGTCGGCCGCCGCTCGCAGGTCCTGGCCCGCGCGGGCGCCGCCCTGTCGGGGCTCATGGTGGCCCGTGGCGGCAAACCCGGCGGCCGCGCCTGGCGGCGGCTCACCCGGCACGCCCCGGTGAACATCGCCGCGGCCGGCGCCCTGCTCTCCGGCTGGGCCGAGGCCGTCGGCGTGGCCCGCGCCACGCCGCCCGAACCCCGGCTGCACGTGCCCTGGCACGCGCTGGAGCCGCACGAGGCGCGCGACCGGCTGAGCAGCCCCGCGACCGACGCTGAACCCCGCGGTCTCGCCCTGCTCGTCGACCGGTCCCGCCGGCGGGCGGCCCGGTTCGCCCGTACCCCCGTGGCGGCCCCGGCCCGCTGGACCTGGCAGGCGGCCGGTGCCGTCCGCCGGGAACTCGACGACCCCCTCACGCCCGTCCTGGCCACCGGGGCGGTCGCCTCCGCCCTGCTCGGCTCGCTCGTCGACGCGCTGCTCGTCGTCGGCGCCATGGACCTCAACGCCGTGGCGGGCGGACTCCAGCGGCTGCGCGCGGAACAGGCGCTCGCCCGGCTGGCCGCCCGCCAGCAGCCCAAGGCACGCCGGCAGGACACCCGCAGGCGCACGGTCACCGTCGACGCGGTCCGGCTGCGGCCCGGCGACCGGATCAGTCTCGCCGCCGGCGACGTCGTACCGGCCGACGCACGACTGCTGGAGGTGGACGGGCTGGAGGTCGACGAGTCGGCGCTCACCGGCGAGTCCCTGCCCGTGGCCAAGGACGTCGACGCCACTCCCGGCGCGCCGGTGAGCGGGCGGACCTGCATGGTCTTCGAGGGCACCACCGTCGTGGCCGGCCGGTCCGTCGCGCTGGTGGTGGACACCGGCGACCGCACCGAGGCGGGCCGCGCCGTCGCGCTCGCCGCCCGCACCCCACCGCCCGCCGGCGTCCAGGCGAGGCTGCAGGAACTGACCCGCAAGGCGCTGCCGGTGACCCTCACCGGCGGCGCACTGGTGGCTGGGCTGTCGCTGCTGCGCGGCAGCCCGGTACGGCAGGCCGTCAGCGGCGGGGTCGCGGTGGCCGTCGCCGCCGTCCCCGAGGGACTGCCGCTCGTCGCGACCGTCGCCCAGATGGCGGCGGCCCGCCGCCTGTCCCGGCGGGGCGTCCTGGTGCGCACGCCCCGCACGCTGGAGGCGCTCGGCCGGGTCGACACCGTCTGCTTCGACAAGACCGGCACCCTCACCGAGAACCGGCTGCGCCTGGTCCGGGTCGCCACCGCCGACGGCACCGTCCTCGACCCGGGCGCCGAGTCCGCCGTGCCGGTGGTACGGCTGGCCGCCCGCGCCTGCCCGCAGGTGGAGACGGGCCAGGGCCGCCGGATCGCGCACGCCACCGACGAGGCGGTCCTCGACGCCGCACCGCCCGACGGGTCCTGGGCGCCCAGCGGTGAGCTCGCCTTCGAGGCCAGCCGGGGCTATGCCGCCGCCGTCGGCCGGGACAACGACGGCACCCACTCGGACGCCGGTGACCTCCTCGTGGTCAAGGGGGCCCCCGAGACGGTCCTCCCCGCCTGCCGCGACCTGCCCGACGAGACGACCGAAACGGCCCACACCCTCGCGGGGCAGGGGCTGCGCGTTCTCGCCGTGGCCCGGCGGCCCTGCCGGGGCCCGGACGCCACCGCCGAACTCGAAGCCGACCTCGCGGATCTGGAGTTCGTCGGGCTGATCGCCCTGGCGGACGTCCCGCGCGACACCTCGCAGGCCCTCCTCACGGAGCTGCGCCGCTCCGGCATCCTGCCCGTCATGCTCACCGGCGACCACCCGGAGACCGCCCGCGCGATCGCCCTGCAACTGGGCTGGCCGGAGGCGACCGAGGTGGTCACCGGCGACGAACTGGTCGCCATGGGCCGCCGCGACCGGGTCCGCGCCCTGCATGGTGCCGGAGTCGTCGCCAGGGTCGCGCCCGAGCAGAAACTCCATGTGGTGGAGGCGCTGCAACAGGCGGGCCGGGTGGTGGCCATGGCCGGCGACGGCGCCAACGACGCCGCGGCGATCCGCGCCGCCGACGTGGGCGTCGGCATCGAGGCGCGCGGTTCGGCCGCCGCCCGCAACGCCGCCGACCTCGTCCTCACCACCGGCGACCTGTCGGTCCTGGTCGACGCGGTCCGCGAGGGTCGCGCGCTGTGGCGCAGCGTCGCCGACGCGGTGAGCATCCTCATCGGCGGCAACGCGGGCGAGGTCGGCTTCAGCGTGCTGGGCACCCTGCTCGCCGGCTCCTCACCGCTGTCGACCCGTCAGCTGCTGCTGGTCAACCTGCTCACGGACATGTTCCCGGCGATGGCGGTGGCGGTGACCCCGAGCGACGATCCGTCGACGGCGGCCCATGCCGAGACCGGCCCGATGGGCCTCGACGTCCTCGGCACCCCCCTGCTGCGCGCCATCCGGCGCCGGGGCGTGACCACCTGCCTCGGCGCGGTCACCGCGTACCTGATCGGCCGCCTCACTCCCGGCAGCAACCGCCGCTCCACCACCATGGCCCTGTGCGGCGTGGTCGGCGCCCAACTCGTGCAGACCCTTTCCGGCCGCCGGCACAGCCCCCTGGTGTGGACGACGGCCCTGGGCTCCGCCGCGGTGCTCGCCGCCCTCGTCCAGACCCCCGGCGTCAGCCACTTCTTCGGCTGCACCCCGCTGGGGCCCGTGGCCCTGACAGGCGTGACGCTGGCCATCGCCCTCTCGGCCCTCGCACCGCGCCTGGAACGCCTGGAGACGGTCCGGCGCCTGTACGAGCTGCTCTCCCGCCTCGCCCTGAGCCTGGGGGCCGGCGCCCGGCAGGCCCGGCACCTGCTGCACAGCGGCATCGCGCGGCCGGTGGTGGCGTAGGGGCTCTTGTCCCGGAGGAAGCGACCGCGGACCGGGACGGCAGCGGCCCGAGCGGAACTCCCCGGGTGCGCTCAGACTGGAAGAGCAGGGCGGCCCCGGAACCCTTCGGGGGTCCGCCGATGCAGGCGGGCGGGGGCTGCGCCCGAAGCCGAAGCCCGCCAGGACCGAGAAGGGTGAGGATCGGCATGAAGGGTTACGTCTTCCACGGCCCCGGGCACCCGCACCTTCCCGCTCGAACGCATGCAGGACGCGTACGACGTCTTCGGCAGCGCCGTCGCGCCCGGGGCCGTTCCGGCTCCGGGCCGTTCCCGGGCCGTTCTCGGGCCGGTCCGAACCCGGGACAGGGCCGTTCGACCCATGCGCCGAACGGCCCCGGTGACGGACCCTGAAGAGGAGGCGCCGCGGTCCCGACGAATCGGCCGGCGACATGCCGACGCGACTCGTCGTGGTCTCCGGCACCCGCGCGAGGAGGTGACGTCCCATGGCGCGGACGCGTGGTGCGCGGCCACGCAGGGTGTGGTGGTGGCGCTGGCGCAAGAACCCGCTGCGGCGCCGCAGCGATCTGATCGAGGCCTGGCTGCTGCTGGCCACCCTCGTCCTCGCCCTCCTGGCCGGGGCGTTCGTCGGCCTGGCGGCGGCGGGGGCGGTGGACGGGTCCCTCGCGGGGCGCCGCGCCCAGGCCCACACCGTCCAGGCCGCACTGGTCGGGGACGCGGCAAAGGCGCTGCCCACGCCGGTGGCCGAGGACGGTGACGGCAGCGGCCACGTGTGGGCCAAGGTCCGGTGGACCGCCCCCGACGGCACCGTCCGCACGGGCCGGGCGGAGGTCGTCCCCGGGAGCAAGGCCGGCAGCGTGGTCACCGTGTGGACGGACGGGGAGGGGCGTCTGGTCTCCGAACCGACCGGTGGAGCGGACGCTCAGTTCCAGATCGTCATGGCGGGCCTCACGGTCGCAGCCGCGAGCGGGGGACTGGTCCTGCTCGGCGGACGGCTCGTCCAGGTGCGGCTCCAGCGGCGGCGCGCGGTGGCGTGGGAGGCCGAGTGGCGGCTGGTCGAGCCGACGTGGCGGAAGCGCATGACGGGCTGACGGACGCACGGTCCGAGCGGAGCACGCGTGGACCATATGCGCTGTTCACTATCTGCTGAATTGCAAAAATTGGCAATTGCCTACATCCTTGACTGACATGCCCGTCGTCGTGGGCCCTCGAGGCACGCCGTGCGACGGAGCGCCGTAGCCACCGGGAAGTCGAGGGGTTGTGTCGGTACCGTTGCTGCTCGCCGGGGTCTGGGCCCGGATCACGTCGCTGCTGCCCGCCCGCGGCGACCTCGACCAGATGCGGCGCGATCCGCGCCGGGACCTGCTCGCCGGACTGACCGTCGCCATCGTCGCACTGCCCCTCGCCCTCGGATTCGGCGTCTCCTCCGGGCTCGGCGCGGAGGCGGGGCTGGCCACCGCCGTGGTCGCCGGCGCGCTGGCCGCCGTGTTCGGCGGCTCCAACCTCCAGGTCTCCGGCCCGACCGGGGCGATGACCGTGGTGCTCGTCCCCATCGTCGCCGACCACGGCGCGTCGGGCGTGCTCACGGTCGGGCTGATGGCGGGCGTGATCCTGGTCGTGCTGGCGCTGCTGCGGGCCGGAGGCAGTATGCGGTACGTGCCCGCACCCGTGGTGGAGGGCTTCACGCTCGGCATCGCGTGCGTGATCGGACTGCAGCAGGTCCCCAACGCCCTCGGCGTCCCCATGCCCGAGGGCGACCGGGTGCTGGTGGTGGCCTGGCGGGCGTTCGAGGAGTTCGCGCGCACCCCCGACTGGACCGCCGTCGCCCTGGCGCTCTCGGTGGCCGCCGTGATGCTGATCGGGGCGCGCCTGCGGCCGACCGTGCCGTTCTCCATCCTGGCCGTGATCGCGGCCACGTTCGTGGTCCAGGTCGCCGGACTGGACGGGGTACGCCCCATCGGCGACCTGCCCTCCGGCCTGCCCGCCCCCTCGCTCGCCTTCCTCGACACCGGCGCGCTGGCCGGACTGGTCGCACCCGCCGTGGCCGTGGCGGCGCTGGCCGCGCTGGAGTCGCTGCTGTCCGCCTCCGTGGCCGACGGCATGACCGTCGGCCAACGGCACGACCCGGACCGCGAACTGTTCGGCCAGGGCCTGGCGAACATCGCGTCGCCGCTCTTCGGCGGCGTCCCCGCGACCGGCGCGATAGCCCGCACCGCGGTCAACGTCCGCACCGGAGCCACCTCGCGACTGGCCGCCCTCGCGCACGCGGCGGTCCTCGCCGGGATCGTCTTCGCGGCCGCCCCGCTGGTGTCGAAGATCCCGCTCGCCGCACTGGCGGGCGTCCTCCTGGCCACCGCCGTCCGCATGGTCGAGGTCGGCTCGCTGCGCGCGATGGCCCGCGCCACCCGCTCCGACGGGCTGGTCCTCGTCCTCACGGCCGTCGCCACCCTCGCCCTCGACCTCGTCCTCGCCGTGATCATCGGGCTGGCCGTCGCGGGCCTCCTCGCGCTGGGCGCCGTCGCCCGGCAGGCGCACCTCGCCCCGCTCCCGCTCGACCAGGGCGACCACACGGAGGAGGAACGCGAACTGCTGGCCGAGCACATCGTCGCCTACCGCGTCGACGGCCCGCTGTTCTTCGCCGCCGCCCACCGCTTCCTGCTGGAACTGACCGAACTCGCCGACGTGCGCGTGGTCATCCTGCGGCTCTCCCACGTGAGCGTCGTCGACGCCACCGGCGCCCTGGTGCTCAAGGACGCGGTGGCGAAACTGCGGCGCCGCGGCATCGTCGTCATGGTCTCCGGCGTCCGGCCCGGCCACCGCAAGGTCCTCGACTCCGTCGGCGCGCTGGAGTCGCTGCGGGACGAGGGCCGGGAGCACGCCACGACGCCGGAGGCGATCCGTGCGGCCCGCGACCACCTGGAGCTCACCGGCGTCCTGCCCGCGCCCAGGGCCCCGCAGCCGGCCGCCGCGCCCACCAGACCGCCGAACGGGCCCTGACCGACTGGGGATCGGCCGGCACAGCCACCGGAACACAGGGATGTATGAAGTTGCTAATGTCGGAAAACCCAGAAAATGGCGAGGTCGGGTGCCGACGACGTACAGGCGAGGCGAGGGGCCTCGGACCGGACGACGGGGCCGGGGCGGCGCGCCGGAAACCGGAAACCGGAAACCGGAAAGGGGACGGCACGATGACCATGCCGCTGTACCAGCTGAAGGCCGAGTTCTTCAAGACCCTGGGCCATCCCGCCCGCATCCGGGTCCTGGAACTCCTCAGCGAGCGCGAGCACGCCGTCGCGGAGATGCTGCCCCAGGTGGGCATCGAACCGGCTCACCTCTCCCAGCAACTGGCGGTGCTGCGCCGGGCGAACCTCGTGGTCAGCCGCAAGGAGGGCTCGACCGTGTACTACTCGCTGACCAGTCCGCACGTGGCGGAACTGCTCCGGGTGGCCCGCACCATCCTGTCCGGAGTGCTGGCCGGCCAGGCCGAACTGCTCGCCGACCTCAGGGGCGAGACGAAACCGCTTCCGTAGCGCGGCCGAGGTCCCGCTGCGCGGGCCGTCCTCGCCGGAACCGCCCTGTCCCGCGGCCCCGGCGTCAGCCCGCCGGGGCCGCCTCCCCGCCCCCGCGACGGCCGTGCAGGAAGAGCTGGGGCTCCGGCGTGGCGTCGGGGTGGGCCGGGACGAACATCACGCTCTCCTCCGACAGCACCGTCAGCCCCGCCTCGCGTACCAGTGCGGTCACGGCCTGGGCGGCGAAGCTGGTGACCCGCACGTCCTGTCCCATGAAGACACCGTCGAAGCCCTCGACGTCCAGGGGCACGGTGGCCAGCGCGAACAGGCCGCCGGGGCGCAGGGCCAGGGCCAGCCGCCGCACCAGGTCCGCCTGCTCCGCACGGGACATCTGGAGCAGGGCGAAGTACACACAGACGGCATCGAGGGAACCGTCCTCGAGCGGCAGCTCGCGGATGTCACCGCGGCGGAACTCGGCCTCGGGCACCTGCCGGGACGCGATCTCCACCATCACCGGCGACACGTCGACGCCCAGCACCCGGTGACCGGCCGCGGCGAGCGTGGCGGCCGTGGGCCGGCCCGTCCCGCTGCCCACGTCCAGCACCCGGCTGCCGGGCGGGAGCCGTTCGAGCAGCCACGCCAGCGAGGCCCGGTGCGCCTCGGAGGCGGCGAACGCCTTCTCGTAGTCGCTGCCCAGCGCGTCGAACACCGCCGCTGCCGGTGACCTGCGATTCCCGTCGGCCAAGACGCACCCCGTCTCCGCGTGTCGATGCCGGGCATCGTGCCATCCCCGAGCCGCTCTCACAACCGTTCCCCGCTGCTCCTTTCGGCGCTCCTCCCACACCTCGGACCGGCTTGCGAAGGCCCCGGCCGGCACGGCAGGGTCGGGGGTGTGCCGACTCTGCTGATCATCCATCACACGCCCTCGCCCAACTGCCAGACGATGTTCGAAGCGGTCCTGTCCGGCGCCGGCGCCCCGGAGATCGAGGGCGTCCGGGTCGTCCGGCGGGCGGCGCTCTCCGCCACGGCCGGCGACGTCCTGGACGCCGACGGCTATCTGCTCGGCACCCCGGCGAACCTCGGCTACATGTCGGGGGCGCTCAAGCACTTCTTCGACCAGGTCTACTACCCGTGCCTCGACACCACCCGGGGCCGGCCGTTCGGTTACTACGTGCACGGCGGCAGCGACGTCACCGGGGCGGTGCGGGGCATCGAGTCCATCACGAAGGGCCTCGGCTGGCGGCGCGCCGCGGACGCGGTGACCGTCACCGGCGAACCCGACAAGGCCGCCCTCGAGCGGTGCTGGGAACTGGGCGCCACGCTCGCCGCCGGACTGATGGACTGACCCGCCCGGGCCCCGGTGGCGGGATCAGCTCCCTCCGTCCACCCGGCGCCGGTCCTGCTCGTTCCAGGCGCGGGTGTCCCGAGGCCGGGTGTACGGCTCGGCCTCCGGCGGATGACCACCGGCGATGGCCCGCTGCCGGGCGATCTCCGCGTCGAACTCCAGGCCCAGCAGGATCGCCAGATTGGTGATCCACAGCCAGACCAGGAAGACGATGACACCGGCCATCGTGCCGTACGTCTTGTTGTACGAGGCGAAGTTGGCGACGTAGAACGCGAAACCGCCGGAGGCGGCCAGCCAGAGCAGCAGGGCCAGGAAGCTGCCGGGGGTGATCCACCGGAACCCCCTGACCCGGGTGTTCGGAGCGGCCCAGTACAGCAGCGCGATCATGATCGTCACCAGGACGACCAGCACCGGCCACTTGGCGATCGACCACACCGTCAGCGCGGCGTCCCCGATGCCGAGGGTGCCGCCCACCTGACGGGCCAGACCACCGGTGAAGACGACGATGAGCGCACTGACCACGGCCAGCACCATCAGCACGACCGTCATCCCGAGCCGCACCGGCAGTACCTTCCACACCGGGCGCCCCTCGGGTATGTCGTAGACCGCGTTGGCCGAGCGGATGAACGCCGCCACGTAGCCCGACGCCGACCACAGGGCGAGCACGAGACCGAGGATCGCCATGACCGAGCCGGTACCCGCGTTGCCCTGCAGTTGCTCGACGGCCCGGGTGATGATGTCGCGGGCCGCCCCGGGGGCGAGTGCCTGGACGTTCTCCATCACCTTGTCCGTGGTCGAGCGGCCCGTGACGCCCAGCAGCGACACCAGCACCAGCAGTGCCGGGAACAGCGCCAGCACACCGTAGTACGTGAGCGCGGCGGCCCGGTCGGTCAGCTCGTCGTCCTTGAACTCGCGCAGCGCACCCTTCAGCGCGGCACCCCAGGCCCCCTTCGGGAGCCTGGTCGGCGCGTCCGGTGCCGCCTGCTCCACCTCGTCGCTCGGCCCTTGCTCCACCGGTTCCCGGTCTGAGCGCTCCGCCTCCGGGGTGTCACCGCCGGACCGCCTGTGGCGTCCCGGGACATTCAGCTTCATGGCCTTCGGGTAACCACGGAACGGGAAGTCACTCCGCGCACGAGCGGCCGCGGGAGCGGAACAAGGTTGTGGGAGCGCTCCCAAAGCGTGCAGGATGCCGGGCATGATCTCGTCTCCCGTGATTCGTCCGTACCGTCGTGAGGACCGACCGGCCCTCGACGACATCTGTGTCCGTACCGCGCACAACGGTCGGGACGCCCGCCCCCACTACCATGACCCCGGCATCCTCCCGGCGGTCTTCGCCGCCCCCTACGTCCACCTGGAGCCCGAACTGGCCTTCGTCCTGGACGACGGGAAGGGGCGCGCGGTCGGTTACGTCCTCGGTGCCGCCGACACGCCCCGCTTCGCGCGGGACTTCCGTGCCGCGTGGCTGCCCCTGGTCGCCGATCGTCACCCCGAGCCGGACGGGCCGCCCCGGACGCCGGACGAGGAGATGGCCTGGCTCCTGCACCGCCCCGAGCGGATGTCCGTCCCCGAACTGGCGGCCTACCCCGCTCACCTGCACATCGACCTGCTGCCCCGGTGGCAGGGGCGCGGGTACGGCCGGGAGCTGATGCGGACGTTCCTCAAGGCGCTGCACGACCGCGGGGTGCCCTCGGTCCACCTCGTGATGGCGAAGGCCAACAGTTCCGCCAGGGCCTTCTATGACCGGATGGGCTTCCATGAGATCGAGGTGCTCCTCGACGATTCCGTCACCTGCCTCGGGCGCTCGACGCGGGACCACGACCGGCTCTGAGGACCCCATGCGCCGGCGGACGGCGGACGTGAGCTTCCGCTGACCAGTGGTCGCTTCATCTGCCCGGCCCCCGAAGTCCCCACCGTGCACGCCGAGTCGGGCGGGAGCCCCGGGGCCCGGGTGCCCTGCGGTCCCCGGGGCTCCTGAGATTTCTCGAAGAAACCGTGAGGCACTTGAACACGCCGCGACGCGCTTACGTATGGGGCGTGGGAATTCCATGCCCGCCCCCCGCGACAAAAGCGTAGGAGTACTGCCTTGGCACGCAACACACGCAGACGCCCACGAGGTCCACAGCGCGCGACCTTCGCCGCGGTCGCGCTGATCCTGGGCGGAGGGGGGTTGATGGCGGCCAATGTCTACGCTTCCGCGACGGAGGACGACGCCGCGGGCGGGGCCGGTCAGGCACGCGTCCTCGGCGGCGCCACCATCGACTGCCCCGACGTGGCGACCAACCTGACCACGGTCCCCGAGGAGGCGCGGCCGGACGTCGACAAGGAACTGGCCGCGCTGGACGAGCAGATCGCCCAGGCCTATCAGCGCCTGGGGGAGTCCGCACAGGCCATTCAGCAGGACCCCGGCGTCGCCGACGACAAGGTCATCGACCCGCTCGAGAAGGAGCGCTCCGCGACCCTCGAACGCATCGCGGCCGCCATGGAGGAGGAGGGAGACCGCCCCGAGGGCCTCGGTGAACTCGCCGACTGCTCCGTCCGCGACTCCGGAAACGCGTCCGCCCAGCCGGGAGACGGCCAGGACGGGAACGGCCAGGAGGGCGACCAGGGCGAAGGGGGCGACAACAGCGGCAACGGCCAGGACCAGGGCGGCGGAAACGGCGGACAGGCGGGCAACGGGCCCGTCGCCGCGGACTTCGTGGACATCAAGAGTGTCCAGCCCAACGTGGTCAAGCCCGACCCGACGGCGGACGCCTCGAAGGGCACCTTCGTCAGCAGTTGCGGAGTCAACGAGAACGGTCTGTTCAACTCGGACAACGTGATCGCGGCCCCCGGTGTCGCCAACGGCGCGCACCACTTCCACGACTACATCGGCAACCAGGCCACCAACGCCTTCTCCAGTGACGACCAGTTGGCGGCGGCCGACACCAGCTGTGAGGACCAGGGCGACAAGTCGTCGTACTACTGGCCCGTGCTGCGGCTGCAGAACGGCACCGAGGAGCAGGACGCCAACTCCCCCGGCGGCGGCATCGAGGGCAACGCCGGTGAGATCGTGACCCCCAAGGAGGTCACGCTGACGTTCGTGGGCAACCCGCGGGGCGAGGTCACGGCCATGCCGCGGCTGCTGCGCATCATCACCGGTGACGCCAAGTCGTTCGTCAACGGTCCCGCCAACGCCAACGCGTCCTGGAGCTGCACCGGCTTCGAGGACCGGCAGCTCGAGGACAAGTACCCGCTGTGCCCGCAGGGCAGTGACGTGGTCCGCACCTTCGACTTCCAGAGCTGCTGGGACGGCCGCAACACCGACAGCGCCAACCACCGTACGCACATGGCGTTCATGGACGCCCAGGGCAACTGCCCGTCCGGTTTCACGCCCGTGCCGCAGCTGGTCCAGCGCATCGTCTACGACGTCGACGCGCCGAGCCTGAACGACGGCGGCGCGACGACCCCGCTGTTCGCCGTGGACTCCTTCCCGGAGCAGCTGCACAAGCCGGGCACCGACCACGGCGACTTCATCAACGTCTTCGACGAGGACCTGATGCAGGAGATGGTCGACTGCATCAACAGCGGACGCACCTGCGGTGTCGGCGCCGGCGACGGTGGAGAACAGCCGGGTGAGGACCCGAAGGAGGAGCCCACCGAGGCTCCCGGCAACGGCGGCAACGGCGGCAACGGTGCCGAGCAGCCCGGTGACGGCACCGCCCAGCCGGGTGACAAGGGGGGCAAGGGCGACAAGGGTGGCAAGAGCGGCGACGGCGACGGTCGGCCGGAGAACCCCTCGGAGCCCCCGGCCGACGCCCCGGCCACCGAGGAGCCCGCGGGTGACGACGCCACCACCCCGCCCGGCGACAAGCAGCCCGAGGTCCGGGCCTCGGTCGCGCCCAAGGGTGAAGGTGCGGCAGGCGCGGGCAACCAGCAGGGTGACGGCGCCGGCCAGGAGACGCCGGGCGTCGGCACGGCGACCGACGACGCCGGCCGGCAGGCCGCGGCGGCCGACGCCACCGAGCCGCAGACCGTGGGCGGCGGCCTGGCCGAGACGGGTGCCCAGCTCTGGCCGGCGGCCGCGGGCGCGGTCCTGGTCATCGCCGGCTTCGTACTGCTGCGCCGCGTGCGCCGCACCTGACCCGGACGTCCCGCGCGGCGAGGCGCGGGTACGCACGACGGCGGCAGGCCCCCGGGGCCTGCCGCCGTCGTGTCGTACGTCCCGCCGTCCGGGCCTTCAGGAAAGCGTCGGCGCACCCTCGCCCTCCGTGTCGATGTGGGGCAGGATCCGCTCCAGCCATCGCGGTGTCCACCAGGCGTGCCGGCCGAGCAGGGTCATGACGGCCGGCACCATCAGCAGGCGTACGACGGTGGCATCGATGAGAACGCTGACGGCGAGGCCCAGACCCAGCATCTTGACCACGATGTTCTCGCTGATGATGAACGCCGCGAACACGCTCACCATGATCGGCGCGGCGCAGGTGATGACCCGCGCGGTGATATCCAGGGCGCGGGCGACCGAGTCCTTGGCGTCGCCGGTGCGCAGCCAGGCCTCGTGGACGCGGGAGAGCAGGAAGATCTCTTGGTCCATGCCGAGGCCGAAGACGATGGCGAACATCATCATCGGCACATAGCTCTTGATCGGCACCGTGCCGGACACGCCGAGCGCGGTCCCGCCCCAGCCCCACTGGAAGACGGCGACGACGACGCTGTAGGAGGCGGTGACGGACAGGACGGTGAGGACGGCCGCCTTGAGGGCGACGAGCAGCCCCCGGAACACCGCCAGGGCGATCAGGAAGGCCGGCGCGACCACCACGCCGATGATCAGCGGCAGCCGGTCGGCGATGAGGTCGCGGAAGCCGACCTGGGGGCGGGCCCGGCCGCCACGGTGCGGCGCACCGGGGCCTCGGTCGGTCACCCCGGCTCCGTCCCCGTCGGCGGCCTCTTCCCTCTCGCGTTCCTTTCGGTGCAACCTTCGGTCCAACTCGGTCGTCTCACCCGATATCAGTAGGAGGCGACCCTTGGGGGCTGAAATAATGAAAACAAGAACAATTTGTATGACTCTGGCGCTCGTGGGCGGCGCGCTGGGAACCGCGGCGGCCCCCGCCGCGGCCACGCCCGCCGTCTCCACCCGGGCCGTCTCCGTCCAGGCCGCGACGCCCCGGTCCACGGCGTGCCCCACCGGCTGGGGCAGCCTGGTCAGGAGCGCCCCCACGGTCACCACGACACCGGTCCGGGACGTCAGGACCGGACACCACACCTGCTACGACCGGATGGTCGTCGATCTGCCGGGAGCGGGCGGCAGCGGCATCGGGTACACGGTCCGGTACGTCGACCGGCTGTACCAGGACGGCTCTGGCCGGCCCGTCCCCGTCGCCGGCGGCGCCGTCCTGGAAGTGCGGGTGGCCGCTCCGCCGTACGACCCCGAGACCGGTCGGCCCACCTACCCCGCGCGCGCCGGACAGCCCCTGCCGGGAGTGGACCTGACCGGGTACCGCACCTTCAGGGACGCGCGGTTCGCAGCCGGCTTCGAGGGCGACACCCAAATCGGGCTCGGGGTGCGCGCCAGGTTGCCGTTCAGGGTGCTGCAGCTCCCGGACCGTCTCGTGATCGACGTCGCCCACAGCTGGACGGGCGCGAGCTGAGCGCGATTGTCAGTGGTGGATGCCACCCTGCCGGTATGGACGAACTGGAGTTCATGCGCGGCAGGGTCTACGGAGCGGACCACGACGATCCGGGGCCGCGCGACGGGCGGTTGTACGCGGAGCTGGCAGGAGGGCCGCTGGACGGTCTCCTGCTGGACATCACGGACCGCTCCGAGACGGAACTGCGAGGCGGCGTCGGGCTGCCCACCGAGATGGGCCGCTACGGCACGGGCGGCCGCGCCCTGTACGTGCCCCGCGGCAGGGGCGGGCGTGTGTTCGACTGGAAGGGCGATGTTCCCTGAACACGTGGCCCGCGCCGGCCGGCCGGCGCGGGCGCGAGGAGGCGGGAGTGAGCCATGGGACTCCTTTCGGACGGCGGCCGGGTGGTGCGCGACCGGATCGGTGACGCGATCTTCTCCCGGGTGGCGGGACCGGACGGCCGCGACAACCGTGCCCGTATCCACTGCACGCCCGGTCCGCGCTGGTTCGGTCCCGAACGGCCCGTCAGGCGGGTGCACGGGGATGCCTCGATGTTCATCGGCGGACTGTCGGCACTGCTGCTCCAGTCACTCCATCCGCTGGCCATGGCCGCCGTCGCCGGGCATTCCGGGTTCCGCGGGGATCCGTGGGGCCGCCTGCAGCGGACCAGCACCTTCCTCGCCATGACCACCTACGGCCCGGCCGACAACGCCCAGCAGGCCGTCGACCGGGTACGGGCCGTGCACGAGACGGTGCGCGGCACGACCGCCGACGGCCATGAGTACCACGCCGCCGACCCCCACCTGCTGTGCTGGGTGCACATCGCGGAGGTCGACATGTTCCTGCGCGCCCACCAGCACTACGGCGCCCGCCCACTGGACGACGAGGGCTGCGACGGTTACGTGGCGGACATGGCGCACATCGCCACCGCGCTCGGCGTGCCCGACCCGCCGAGAAGCCGAGCCGAACTCGCCGACCGGCTGGCGGACTACCGCGGGGAACTGCGGTCGACCCCCGAGGCACGCGGCGCGGCGCGTTTCCTGCTGCTCAGCCCGCCCGTTCCGGTCCTCGCCCGGCTGCCCTACGGCGCCCTCGCCGCCGGCGCCGTGTCCCTGCTGCCGAACTGGGCGTCCCGCGCGCTGTGGCTGCCCCGGGTGACGCCCGCCGAGGGCATGCTCGTCCGCCCGTTCGGCACAGCCGTCACCGCGGGCATCCGCTGGGCGCTGGCCCCGCCCGTCGACCGGGCGGGGCGCGGACAGCGTGGTCGTCCGCCCGGGCCGGGGCGGGGCGCCGTCGGTTGACACGACCGATTCGGGGCACTCAGTGCTGGCTGGTGCCGTTCGGACACAGGAGGTCGAAGTGGCGGTTCGTCATCGACTGATCAGCACGAGTCCGCAGACGGTCTGGGCCGTCCTCGCCGACGGCCGTCGCTACGCACAGTGGGTGGTGGGGACCTCGTCCTCGGAGCCGGTCCGGGGGCAGTGGCCCCAGCTCGGCGCGGCGATCCGCTATGAAGTGCGGCTGGGGCCCCTCCGCCTGACCAACGAGACGGTCGTCCGATTCTGTGAGCAGGGCGAGGTCCTGGAACTTGAAGCCAACGCGGGGCCGCTCGGCACGGCGCGCATCGCCATCGAGCTGCGGCCGTGGGGAGACCAGTGCCTGGTGCTCGTGGACGAGCATCCACTGCGCGGAATCGGCGGACGCCTGCACAACGTGGCCGTGGAAGCCCTGTTCCAGGTGCGCCACCGCGCCATGCTCGCCAGGCTGGCGAAGCTCTGCGAGGCCGAGGCCGCCGAGGAGGAGCGTCGCCGCCCCCTCGGGCAGGTCGTGTCGCCGAAGCCCGGTCAGGGAGGCGCTCGTGCCTGATGCCGTGGTGATCGGGGCCGGCCCCAACGGACTCGTGGCGGCGAACCTCCTGGCCGACGCGGGCTGGAGTGTGGAAGTCCTGGAAGAGCAGCCGGAGCCCGGCGGCGCGGTACGGCACGACCGGGGCGTCGATCCGGACTTCGTCAGTGACCTCTGCAGCTCCTTCTATCCGCTCGCCGCCGCGTCCCCGGTGCTCTCCGGGCTCCGCCTGGAGGACCACGGGCTGCGCTGGAGCCATGCCCCGCATGTCCTGGCCCACCCGTTGAGCGATGGCAGGTGCGCGGTGCTCGATCGCCGGATCGATGTCACCGCCGACTCCCTGGAGGCCTTCGCGCCGGGCGACGGAGCCGCCTGGCGGCGGCTGCACGACGTGTGGCAGGACCTTCGCCCCGACCTCCTGAACTCCCTGTTCACCCCCTTCCCGCCGGTCCGCTCCGCCGCCCGGCTCGCCGTCCGGCTGCGCGGCGCGGGCGGCCTGCGGATGGCCCGCACCCTGGTGCTGCCCGTCCGCCGCCTGGGGGAGGAGGAGTTCCGGGGTGAGGGGGGCGGGATGCTGCTGGCCGGCAACGCGCTCCACGCCGACCTGGCACCGGAGGCCGCGGGCAGCGGGGGCTTCGGCTGGCTGATGTCGATGCTCGGACAGACCTACGGCTTCCCCGTGCCGTCCGGCGGCTCCGGCGCCCTCATCGAGGCGCTGTCCCGCCGGCTGGCCGCACGCGGCGGCCTGCTGCGCTGCGGTCGGCGCGTCGACCGCGTCGTCGTGCGCGAGGGCCGGGCGGTGGGGGTGCGCACCGCGGACGGCGAGACGATCGGCGCCGGGCGGGCCGTCCTCGCGGACGTGTCCGTACCGGCCCTGTACGGCGAACTCGTCGACGCCGCGCACCTTCCCGCCCAGCTGGTGTCCGATCTGCGGCGCTTCCAGTGGGACTTCGCCACCTTCAAGGTGGACTGGGCACTCGACGGCCCGGTGCCCTGGCAGGCCGAGCAGGCCGCGGGCGCCGGCACCGTCCACCTCGCGGACGGCGTCGACGAACTGACCCGGTTCGCGGCCCAGATCGCCATGCGCCGGGTCCCCGATCGTCCCTTCTGCCTGTTCGGGCAGATGACGACGTCCGACCCCGCTCGTTCCCCCCGGGGCACCGAGTCCGCGTGGGCCTACACCCACGTGCCCCACACCATCGCGGGCGACGCGGGCGACGAGGGACTCACCGGTACCTGGGACGCCGGGGAGCAGGAGATCATGGCCGACCGCGTCGAGCGCCAGGTCGAACGGTTCGCACCCGGGTTCCGCTCCCGGATCCGGGCCCGGCGCGTGCTCGCCCCGCCGACGCTCCAGTCCCTCGACCGGAATCTGCACGGCGGCGCCATCAACGGCGGCACCACGGCCATGCACCAGCAGCTCTTCTTCCGCCCGACGCCCGGCACCGGACGACCGGAGACGCCCGTGAAAGGTCTGTATCTGGCGTCTGCGGGAGCACACCCGGGCGGCGGTGTCCACGGCGCACCGGGTGCCAACGCCGCCCGCGTGGCCCTGCGCCGGCACCTGACGCCGGGTCTGTCACGGGTGCAACGCCTGCTGGCCCGCCGGGACCGCACCGGCCGCAGACAACCCGGCCCGGGCCCCCGAGCCGACGGCGGATGACCGAACACCGACGACCACAGGCGGAGGCGAGACGATGACCCGTCACGACGACGGTCCCGACCGCGCGCACCAGCGCCCCGAAGGCGTCAGCCGCGCCACCGTGGAAGCCCTGGGGTCGCTGTCGAAGGCGCTGGAGACCACCGAGCGCGCCCGGGGCCACCTCTACAGCTTCCACCAGCTCACCGGCACCGCCGACCTCGAACTGGACCGGGCGGTCGAGCTTCTTCGCGAGGCCGGGCACCCGGAATGGGCCGAGGCGGTGCGCACACAGGTCCTTGGCCGGAACGTGATTCCCGGCCACTGGACGTTCCAGATCGTCGAGGCCTACGACCACACGTACTACGAGCCGTTCAGGGAATTCGAACGCGCCGCCGTCGAGGAACTCGCCGAAGGGCACGACCACCTCTACGAGGCGGAGATGAAGGAAGCCCGCCGTACCGTCGGTCACCCCGACCACACCGCCCGTCCCGACACCACCCCGGATCCCGGGGTGCGGACGGAGGAGCGCAATCGCGCGGACCGCACCCGAGCATCCCGGAGGGAGGGGCCATGAACGCCAACCCGCTCCACGGCCGCACCGTCGTGGTGACCGGCGCCGCGCGGGGAGTCGGAGCGGCCCTGGCACGCGACCTGTCCCGGCGAGGGGCCCGGCTCGCCCTGCTCGGTCACGAGAAGGCGGCACTGACGTCGGTGGCGGCCGGCCTGCCCACGGCGGCGCTGGTCTGCGAGGTCGACGTCACCGACGATGCCGCCCTCGGCGATGCCGCCGCACTGGTGCGCACGCGCCTCGGCACACCGTCCGTCGTCGTGGCGAACGCGGGTGTCGCGGAAGGCGGCCCGTTCGCCACCTCGGATCCCGCCGACTGGCGCCGGGTCATCGACGTCAACCTGACGGGAAGTGCGGCGACGGCCCGCGCCTTCCTGCCCGACCTGCTGGCGACGCGGGGCTACTACCACCAGGTCGCCTCGCTCGCCTCGATCGGCGCCGCCCCCATGATGAGCGCCTACTGCGCCTCCAAGGCCGGGGTGGAGGCCTTCGCCCACGCGCTGCGGGCCGAAGTGGCGCACCACGGCGTGGCCGTGGGCATCGGATACCTGAACTGGACCGACACCGACATGATCCGTGAC
This sequence comes from Streptomyces sp. NWU339, assembly GCF_003143855.1. Classification (GTDB taxonomy): domain Bacteria; phylum Actinomycetota; class Actinomycetes; order Streptomycetales; family Streptomycetaceae; genus Streptomyces. The sequence continues at coordinate 74,034 of NZ_QFRK01000006.1, read as the reverse complement.
GCCGACCAGCACCCCGTGCTGCGGGAACTGCGCGCCCGGATGCCGCCGCCCGCCCGGCGCGTGTACCCGGTGGACCAGGTCGCCGCCCGGCTGGCAGCGGCAGTGGAGCAGCGCAGTACGGCCGTGTACGTGCCCCGCTGGCTGCGCCTGGCTCAGGCGGCGCGCGCCGCGCTGCCGCCCGTGGTGCTGCGGGTCGCGCGGCGGGAGCTGGCCCGCCTGGAGGCCGAGGACCCGATGCGGCACACGGGCCTGCTGGGCGCTGGTGGGGAAGCCGACCGGGTGGCCGCCCGGAGGAACGGGTGATTCCTGGATCAGCCGCGACATCGGCCTCAGGGTGCGGGCGTGGCCTCCCGCACGGCGCGGTGAACGGCCCGCGCCAACCGGGCGCCCCACAGGGAGCGGGGCCCGGCGAAGGCCTGCGGCTCCTCGCCGGGGCGGGGGATGCGGGCGGCGACACACACCGCGTCGGTGGGGGTCCCGGAGCAGTCGTGACCCGCCTCCAGGAGGGCCTGCACCTTTGCCTCCGTGGCCGTGGCCACCGCGTTGACCAGGGCGGCGTCGGTGAGCGGCACCGGCACGGCGACGACGATGTTGATCGTGCCCGGAGCGCCTGTGCCGTCCGTGCCGTCCGTGCCAGCTGCCGGAGCGGCGGCCCAGCCGCGTACCTTGATGCCCGACGTGACGACCGCCTCCGCGCCGCCGTCGTGCGCGCGGGCGTACGACGAGACGTCTGCGGCCGTCATCAGTCCCACTCCCGGACCGCGTGCGCCTGCCCCGGAGGCGAGGGCGGCGAGGTGCCGGTCGGGGTCGGTGCGCCGATAACCGTGGGAGACCTGGGCGTTGAGGACCCAGGCCCGCTCGCCGATGCCGCCGCCCAGTACCGCGCTGCTGATCATCCGCAGGCCCGGCCCCGGAAACCACAGCAAGGCGTGCAGTCGTTCGCCGTCCTCGACACGGGTCAGGCAGCGTGGGCGCAACAGCCCGACGGGTGTGCGGGGCGGCGGGAGGACGGCGGTCACCGGGCGGAACTCCTTGCGGGATCGGGGTCGGCCGATCGTATGCCGGACCGGCCGACCCGGCACGCAAGGGTCCCGCCCAGCCCTCCGCCGGCGTCACCGCTCCCATCGGCCGGACGTCGCCGCGGGCGCGTGCGGAAGGGCGGGGGACACGGTCAAGGGCGACGGTCGCGGAGCTTGCTCAGCAGGCGCTGAGCCTGTGCACGGCGCCGGGGGTCGGCCGCGGCACGCCGTACCTGCTCGGTCGCGCGCTGCCCCTGGGGGCTCCTGGCGAACCGCTTGATGCGCTCCACGATGCCGGGCATGAGGGCTCCTTTCCACGGGCCTGCGCCCTTGTCGTCCTCGGCGTTGCTGTTCTCCTCGCCTACCCCCTGGAGGACGGACTCAGCCCTGTGGACACCTGTGCGGACTCACGTCTGCCTCAGCGGCTCGTACGCCTCGGGGGCCACACCGAACGTCCAGGCCACCCCCTTCCGGGCGGTCCGCGTCGTCGGCGGCACCCGGAGCCAGTACGTGCGACGGGTACCGTCGGGCTCCGGAGTGGAGTTGACGACCTCCACCATCACGACCGCCTCGTCGCCGACGAGTTCGACACGCCAGAGCGTGCCCGTCTCGTCCTGGTGCACGGGCTCGGCCCCGGAGTCGGTCAGATAGCGGTCGTAGCCGTAGTACTCGAGCATCACCCGGCGCAGTTCGGCGTTCTCCTCGGCCCGGATCCGCTCCGGCGTGAGGGTGCGCAGCTCCTTCAGGAAGGCACGCGGCACCGGCATGCCGCGCCAGGCGCACAGGGCGAAGCCGTCGGGGAACTCCAACGCCGGGCCGTCGCCGTGGTCCAGCCGGCCCGCCTCGTCACGGTGCAGGGCGACCGGACGCTCGCACACCACCGCCACCTTCTCGAACGGCCACCACCAGCCGGCGCTGCGGCACACCCGGGCCAGTCCGGCGAGCGGGGACCCGGCGCCGCCGTCCAGGGCGGCCAGCCACGGCGCGTCGTGCTGCCCGAGCAGCGCGTCCAGGAGGACCAGCCGTATCGAGGTACGGGCGTCGGCGTCGCCGGCCTGCCCGAGCACCTGGAACCCGCCCGGCGGCTGCGCGCCGAACTCCCGGAACGGGTGTACCTGTGGGTCAACGCCGCCGAGGGCCACACGTACGACGACGTCGAGGCGGAGGTGTGGACGGCACTGGATCCGCTGTTCGGCTACAGCCGCCGCCCCCACGCCAGCGCGGGCCGGCCCTGCCGCACCGGGGAGTCGGTGATCTCCGTCGACGGGGAGGGCACGGTCCGCCGCTGCCACTTCGTCCGCGCCGAGCTCGGCAACCTCTACGACGGCACCTACCGGCGGGCACTGGGCCCCCGGGCCTGCCCCCTCACCAGCTGCGACTGCCACATCGGCTACGTCCACCTGGAGACACTGCCGCTCTACGACGTGTTCGCGGGCGGTGTCCTGGAACGCATCCCGGCGTCGCCCGCGCGGACCGGTCCGGGCGACCGGGCGGGTTTGCCGTGGGGCTCAGCGGCAAGTCGGTTTCCATGAGTGAACAGAACAAGAGCCCGAATCAGAAGACCACCTCCACCCGGACCGCCGCGTCCAAGGCCCGGAACGCCACGGAGAAGGCGACCGCCCCCGCCGAGCGGACGGCCTCCGACGCCGTCGGCAAGGCGAATGACGCGGCGTCAGCGGCCAGGTCGGGCGCGGAGCGCGCGGCCGAAGCGGCGAACGGCGCCGTGCAGAGCGCGGCCAGGGGAGTCGAGGCGGGCCGCAGGGCGGTCGTCGCCACCTCGGGGCAGGTCGCCGCCACCGCGGTGACCGCCTGGACGGTCCTGTCGAACCGCAAGTTCGTCGCCGCCGGTGTCGGCGCCGGCCTGACCGTACTGAGCGCCGCGTCCTACGCGGTGGGCCGCCGTGCGGGACGCCACACCCAGGGGCCTCTCACGCGGATGACCGGCGGACGCATCTGATCCGGGGCGGTTCCACTCGCGCGGTGCGGCCCCGAAGGGGAAGGATGTGTCCGCAAGCGCACATACAACCCCTGCCAAGGAGTGGGCACATGCAGCACGAGAGAGCGGGCGGCCCGGCCGGCCCCGAGGATCTCGTCGACGTCGCTCGGCTGGTCACGGCGTACTTCGCCGTGCGTCCGGACCCGAAGGAGGCCGGGCAGCGCGTCGCGTTCGGGACGTCCGGGCACCGCGGCTCGTCCCTGGCGGGCGCGTTCAACGAGGACCACATCGCCGCGACCAGCCAGGCCATCTGCGAGTACCGTGCGGGGCAGGGCACCGACGGCCCGCTCTTCCTGGGCGCCGACACCCACGCGCTCTCCGAGCCGGCCAGGGTCACCGCCCTGGAGGTGTTCGCGGCCAACGGCGTCACCGTGCTCATCGACAGCGCCGACGGGTACACGCCGACCCCCGCGGTCTCGCACGCGATCCTCACCCACAACCGGGGCCGCGCCGCGGGCCTCGCCGACGGCGTCGTCGTCACCCCGTCCCACAATCCGCCCGCCGACGGCGGTTTCAAGTACAACCCGCCCAGCGGCGGCCCCGCCGGCTCCGAGGCGACCACCTGGATCCAGGACCGGGCGAACGCCCTGATCAGCGGCGGCCTGAAGGACGTCCGGCGCATCCCCTACGCCCGCGCCCTGACCGCCCCCGGCACCGGCCGCCACGACTTCCTGGGGACGTACGTCGCCGATCTGCCCAGCGCGCTGGACCTGGACGCGATCCGGGCGGCCGGCGTCCGGATCGGTGCCGACCCGCTGGGCGGGGCGTCCGTCGCCTACTGGGGCCGCATCGCCGAACAGCACCGCCTGGACCTCACCGTGGTCAACCCGCTCACCGACCCCACATGGCGGTTCATGACCCTGGACTGGGACGGCAGGATCCGCATGGACTGTTCCTCGCCGCACGCCATGGCCTCCCTCATCGCACAGCGGGACCGCTTCGACATCGCCACCGGCAACGACGCGGACGCCGACCGGCACGGCATCGTCACCCCGGACGCCGGCCTGATGAACCCCAACCACTACCTCGCCGCCGCCATCCACTACCTCTACGCACACCGCGAGCAGTGGCCGTCCGGCGCCGGTGTGGGCAAGACGCTGGTGTCGTCCGCGATGATCGACCGTGTCGCCGCCGACCTGAAGCGCGAACTGGTCGAGGTGCCCGTCGGCTTCAAGTGGTTCGTCGACGGACTGGCGGGTGGCACCCTCGGCTTCGGCGGGGAGGAGTCCGCCGGCGCCTCCTTCCTGCGCCGCGACGGTTCGGTGTGGACCACCGACAAGGACGGCATCCTCCTCGCGCTGCTCGCCTCCGAGATCACGGCGGTCACCGGAAAGACCCCCTCCGAGCACTACGCCGCTCTCACCGCGCGCTTCGGCGAGCCCGCCTACGAGCGGATCGACGCCCCGGCCACCAGGGAGGAGAAGGCCCGTCTGGCGAGGCTCTCCCCGGCACAGGTCACCGCCGACACCCTCGCCGGGGAGACGGTCACCGCGGTGCTCACCGAGGCCCCCGGCAACGGCGCGTCCATCGGAGGCATCAAGGTGACCACGGCCAATGCCTGGTTCGCGGCCCGCCCTTCGGGCACCGAGGACGTGTACAAGATCTACGCCGAGTCCTTCCAGGGCCCCGACCACCTCCGCCGGGTGCAGGAGGAGGCCAGGACGGTGGTCCTGTCGGCGCTGGGCGGCTGAGCGGCCGCGCGTCGCCGGCCACTCGGCACGAGGGACCGGCGACGCCTCAGCCCGCCCGGACCTCCGACGTGGTCGGGGAGGGTGAGGCGAGTCCGGTCGGCGGCGACGTCGCCGTGGGCAGCTCCGCGGGGATGTCCTCCGACTGCTGCAGCACGGTCTCGCCGGGCCCTTGGCGCGCTGTGCCCGCCCCGGTGGACAGCAGGGACCATGCGCCCAGGGCCAGCGCGATCGCGGCGGCCGTGCCGATCACCCGGCAGGCCCGGCGCACTCTGGCCCTGCCGTCCAGGTCCCGCCACGACGGCCCCTCCCACGGGTCCTCGGGGTGCCACAGGTCACCGACGAAGGCCGTGGTGTCGTCCGCCTGTCCCTCCGTGCCGCAGCGGGCGTCGGCGCGCGCCGGCCGCGGCTGCCACCCCGCCGCCCGCTGCGAGGCGGAGGGCTCGACGGGGGCGGAGGCACGAATGGCACGCTCGTTGTCCGTGAGGAACCGCTGCCAGACCTCGTCCGGCAGGGACGGGGTGCCGTCCCCGCCCTCCGGCGTCTCGCCGTTCTCCGGTCGCTGCGCGGTCACGTCCGTTCGTTCCTCTCCGGTGCGGGAGCCCGCCGACGACACCACAGCCGACTCGCACCAGGACCCCGGCAGGATCATTGCACAGTGCAAAATCCGAAGACCAGGGGCCCGACGGCCGAGGTTTTCGCACTTTTCTTCCTTCCTTCGCCCCACCGGACGCACACGTCACACCCGTGGCGCGAGCCGCACTCCGGCAGGCTCCGGACGCGGTGGGGCTCGATGGAACAGCGATGGGGCGTCCACCGGGGGAACGGACGGCTCTCGAGCGCCTCGACACCGCTGGAGCAGCTCATGTCCGATGAGAAACCGCCATCGACCCGGACGGCCCTGCGCCGGATGCCGGTCGTGGTGACGGCGGTGATCGCGTTCGTGGACGTGGCGGTCGGGTCGGCTCGCCGCACTGCCCTCCCGACGCGTCAAATATGCATGCTAGGTTCGTATTTGAGAGGCCCCGCACACAGGACGGTGACACCCCATGACGGCAGACGGCGACGATGCCACCGAGCACGACGGCGACCTCCCGCTGCCGCGGACGCTGTGCGACACAGCAGCGCTGGCGGCGATCGAGGACGCGCCGGCCGGCGCCCTGTGGCGGCTCGCGGAGCCGGGACGGCAGCTCGACGCCAATGTCGTACGCCTCCCGCCCGGCCGACGGGTCGACACCCACCGGGAGCCCGACCTCGACGTCCTCCTGCTGGTCCTGGCGGGCGAAGGCTCGCTGACCGCGCCCGACGGCACGCAGTCCCTGCGCGCGGGCACCCTGATCTGGCTGCCGCACGGCTCCACGCGGAGTCTCGCCGCCGGCGACGAGGGACTGACCTATCTGACCGCGCACCGGCGCCGCCCCGGCCTGCGGATCACGTCACCGGGCGCCGCGAGCCCTTCGGACGGCCCTTCCCGGCAGCGGTGACAAGGCGAAACCGACACCAAAAAAGTAATAACAACAGACAACTTCTGAGCACTTCAGGCGGTCTAGTCCGCCATGAAGATCTCTTTCCTGATTCACAACGCCTATGGGATCGGAGGCACGATCACCACCACGTTCAACCTCGCGGCGGCACTGGCCGAGCGTCATGACGTGGAGATCGTCTCCGTGTTACGGCACCGGGAGCGCCCCCACCTCCCCCCGCACCCCGGAGTGGGGCTGCGGGCCCTGGTGGATCTCAGGCGGGAACGGGACGACCCCCGGCACCGCAGACCGGCAAAGGTGTTCCCCTCGGCCGAATACCGCTACCACCAGTACAGCGAGTTGACCGACCAGCGGATCGTCGAGTGCCTGGAGGGCATCGACGCCGACGTGGTCATCGGAACCCGGCCGGGACTCAATGTGCACCTCGCGCTCCAGGTTCCGCAGCACGTCGTACGCGTCGGTCAGGAACACCTCACCCTCGACAACCACCCGCCGAAACTGCGTACCGTCCTGCGCCGCGCCTACCGGCGGCTCGACGTGCTCACCACCGTCACGGAGGCGGACGCCGCCGCCTACCGGCGCAAGATGCGGCTGCCCGGGGTACGGGTGGAGGCCCTCCCGAACAGCGTCCCCGACCCCGGGCTGCCCGCCGCGGACGGCACCGCCAAGCTGGTGATCGCGGCCGGCCGGCTGGTCCCCGTGAAGCGGTACGACCTGATCATCGAGGCGTTCGCCCGGGTCGCGGCCGAGTACCCGGACTGGCAGCTGCGCATCTACGGCAAGGGCGAGGAACAGGCCGGGCTGCGGCGCCTGATCGAGTCGCTCGGCCTGTGGAACAACGTTTTCCTCATGGGCGCGGCGACCCCCATGGAGGCGGAATGGGTCAAGGGCTCGGTCGGCGTGGCCGCGTCCGACTTCGAGCCGTTCGGCATGACGATCGTCGAGGCGATGCGGTGCGGACTGCCCGTCGTCAGCACCGACTGCCCCTACGGGCCCGGTGAGATCATCAAGGACGGAGTCGACGGCAGACTGGTGCCGGTCGGGGACGCCACCGCCCTCGGCGCGGCCCTGCTGGACCTCGTCCGCGACGACGAACTGCGCCGCCGCATGGGCAGGGCGGCCCTCGGCAACGCCCGCCGTTACGCGCCCGGCCCCGTCGTGGCGCAGGCGGAACGCCTGGCCCGGGAAGCCGTGGCGGCCCGAAGCGCCGGACAGCGCCTCGCACCGGAGGACGGCCGCGAACACCGAGCCCTGGCCGGTCGGGGCCACGCCGCCGCCGACCTCGCCCGCGCCGCCGCGTCCGACGCGCTGCGCACCCTCTGGAAGGGGCGCCGATGAGCACCCGGCGGGACACGGACGACCTGCGTGCCCACTGCACCGTCGACACCGACGGCCGGATCACCTTCCGCCTCCGGCTCCGATCGCCCGGCCGCCCCCGACTGGCGCTGGTGCCACGGCCGAAGAAGAACCGGCCGGAGCGGCCGGCGCACCTCCTCGACCTCGAACCCCACGGCGACGACGGAGAGGTCCGGGCGGTGCTCGCACCGCGACCGGAACTCACGGAGGGCCGCTGGGACGCGTATCTGCTGAGGGAACCGGACGCCGGACGGGAACGGCTGCGCCCCGGCCTGCGGGACCTGCGCGTGCTCGTCGACGGAACACTTCGGGTCGGGCTGCCCCCGGTGGCGGTCCGGGTGCCCTATGCCACGAAGGACGGCTTCCTCGCGGTCCGGGCCTGGCTGCGTACCGCTCATGCGGAGGCCGGTCGGCTCGACCTCACCGACGGTGCGATGACGGTCCGTGCGCGCCTGTACGGCGCCGAACTCACCGATGACGCAGAGGTGTTGCTCCGGCTACGGGGCGACAGGGCCACCGTGCGCGGTTACCGGCCGCGGGCCGAGGGCAACGCGTTCGACTTCTCCGTGCCCTTCGCGGAGTTGACGGCCGCGGCGGCCGGCAACCAGGTCTGGGACGCCTTCCTCCGTCCCGCCGCCGACGCCCCGCTGGTCCGGATCGGCCGGCTCCTCGACGACATGGCCGACCGCAAGACGGTGTGCGTGTACCCGGAGTCCGCGGTCGGCGGAGCCGTCCTGCGCCCCTACTACACCGTCGACAACGACCTCGCCGTCGAGGTGACCGCGGCGGACCGACCACGGTGACCGAGCGATCGTCATGACGACCGGCATCGTTCACCCGCGGCCGCCACGAGCTGCGGGTGCACCGGGTGGTGGGGGCACCGGTGGACTCCCGTGTCACCCACACCGGCTGGGCCACCGGCCCCGACGAGCCGCCTCTCGTCCCTGCACGGCCTGTACGGCTGGGACGGTCCCGCCCCGGTCCTGGTCCGCGCCCCCAGGGCACGGCCTTCACCCGCTGGGCGCTGGTACCACGGCTGACCGGCCGGGCCGGCGGCACGTCCGTCCACGTCAGCCTGGCGAGCCTGACCGCCGCGTCGGCCCCCGGGCCCTTGTCGGAGGCGGTCCGGGAGATCCGGGTGGACGAGGCGGCGATCGAGGCCGGGTGGGCCGACGGCGGAGCCCGCACCCGGATCACGTTCGACCCGGTGGAGGTCGGCCCCGCACAGCGGTGACGCCCGCTGCGCCGAACGGCCCCGTCACCTGGCGGCTCGTCCCGCAGTCCTGGAGAGTCGTCCCGACCGGTGCGTGGGTCGCCGACCGGCCGGCACACACCGCGACGCGCCGGGCGGAGTACGGGTCTTACAACTATGGCCGCGATTGCGGAATCCTGCCGGAGGGATTCTGAGCTTATGAGCAAGGAGCGGAAAAGTGGCGGTGCACAATGCGTCGGACTCACTCGAGTCGGACACTTACGAGGACGAACTACCGGTCCGGCGGAGGCGCCCCGGGAAAGTCGTCGTCGCATGGCTGACCACGACTGATCATAAGACCATCGGCACCCTATATCTCACCACAGCATTCGGATTCTTTGTTTTCGGTGGCATTCTCGCGCTGCTCCTGCGCGCCGAACTGGCCCGGCCGGGTCTGCAGATCGTGTCGAACGAGCAGTACAACCAGGCGTTCACGATGCACGGCACGATCATGCTGCTGATGTTCGCGACGCCGCTGTTCGTCGGCTTCGCGAACTGGATCATGCCGCTGCAGATCGGCGCCCCCGACGTCGCCTTCCCGCGGCTGAACATGTTCTCCTACTGGCTCTTCCTGTTCGGCTCGCTGATCGCACTCAGCGGCTTCCTCACCCCGGACGGGGCCGCCAGCTTCGGCTGGACCGGCTACAGCCCGCTGTCGAACGCGGTCCGCTCACCGGGCCTCGGCTCCGACCTGTGGATCATGGGCCTGGCCTTCCAGGGCTTCGGCACCATCCTGGGCACGGTCAACTTCATCACCACGATCATCTGCATGCGCGCTCCCGGCATGACCATGTTCCGCATGCCGATCTTCACCTGGAACGTGCTGCTCACCGGCGTGCTGGTCCTGCTCGCCTTCCCGGTGCTGGCCGCCGCGCTCCTGGCGCTCGAGTACGACCGCAAGTTCGGCGCAATGGTCTTCGAGGCGTCCAACGGCGGGGCGGTGCTGTGGCAGCACCTGTTCTGGTTCTTCGGCCACCCCGAGGTGTACATCATCGCGCTGCCGTTCTTCGGCATCGTGAGTGAAATCATCCCGGTCTTCTCGCGCAAGCCGATCTTCGGCTATCTGGGCCTGATCGGCGCGACGATCGCGATCGCCGGTCTGTCGGCGACCGTGTGGGCGCACCACATGTTCGCCACCGGCGCGGTGCTGCTGCCGTTCTTCTCCTTCATGACCTTCCTGATCGCCATCCCGACCGGTGTGAAGTTCTTCAACTGGATCGGCACCATGTGGAAGGGCAGTCTCTCGTTCGAGACGCCGATGCTCTGGTCCATCGGCTTCCTGGTGACCTTCCTGTTCGGCGGTCTGACCGGCGTCATCCTGGCCTCGCCGCCGCTGGACTTCCACGTCACCGACTCGTACTTCGTCGTGGCGCACTTCCACTACGTGGTGTTCGGCACCGTCGTCTTCGCGATGTTCGCCGGCTTCCACTTCTGGTGGCCGAAGTTCACCGGCAAGATGCTCGACGAGCGGCTCGGCAAGGTCACCTTCTGGACGCTGTTCATCGGCTTCCACGGCACCTTCCTGATCCAGCACTGGCTGGGCGCCGAGGGCATGCCCCGCCGCTACTCGGACTACCTGGCGGCCGACGGCTTCACCGCGCTGAACACGGTCTCCACCATCGCCTCGTTCCTGCTCGGCATGTCGCTGCTGCCGTTCTTCTACAACATCTGGAAGACGGCCAAGTACGGCGAGAAGATCGAGGTCGACGACCCGTGGGGCTACGGCCGTTCCCTGGAGTGGGCCACCTCGTGCCCGCCGCCGCGGCACAACTTCCTCACCCTGCCGCGGATCCGCTCCGAATCCCCGGCCTTCGACCTGCATCACCCGGAGATCGCCGCCCTCGACCAGCTCGAGAACGCCGGTCACGGTGAGAAGGTCCTCTCCGGCGGCAAGGAGGCCGGCAAGTGAAGATCCAGGGCAAGATGTTCATGTGGCTGAGCCTCTTCCTGCTCGTCGTGGCGGTTGTCTACGGCGTGTGGTCGAAGGAGCCGGCCGGCACCACGGCCCTCTTCCTGGCCTTCGGCCTGAGCATCATGGTCGGCTTCTACCTGGGCTTCACCGCCCGGCGGGTCGACGTGGGCGCGCAGGACAACAAGGAGGCGGACGTCGCCGACGACGCCGGCGAGGTCGGGTTCTTCAGCCCGCACAGCTGGCAGCCGCTCTTCCTGGGCATCGGCGGTGCCCTCGCCTTCCTGTCCATCGCCATCGGCTGGTGGCTGATGTTCTTCGCGATGCCGGTGATCCTGGCCAGCATCTGGGGCTGGACCTTCGAGTACTACCACGGTGAGAACCGCACCCAGTAGCACATGTCGCGCGACGCAGGGCCCGGACACTCCGTCAGGAGTGTCCGGGCCCTGCGTCTGCCACACCGAACATCACTCGTTCGAGTCGCCCGGCGCGCCGGAGTTGACGAGGCTCCCTAGCGTGAGGTCATGAGACGTGATCCGCGCAACCGCACCGTCGTCGGCTGCACGCTGCTGGTGATCGCCCTTGGTGCGGGCGTCGCCGGTTGCTCCGCCGCCGGTGACCCGCTGTCCGCCGAGCCCTACGACGCGGCGGACCAGATCTCCTTCAACGGTCCCACCACCGAGGGCGCGACGGTCGATCCGGACACGCCCCTGGAGGTCGTCGCCGAGGACTCCGACGGGCGCATCACCGACGTCACGGCCGTGGACACCAAGGGCCGCCACGTGGCGGGTGAACTCGCCGCCGACGGCAGCCGCTGGCACAGCACCTCCCCGCTCGTCGCCGACGCGAGCTACACGATCCGGGTGAGCACCGAGGGCGTGGACGGGGCTCCCGGCCGCAAGGTCCTCGCCCTCACCACCGGCAAGCCCGCCACCAAGAGCCTGGGCGTCGTCTTCGGCCCCGAGGCGGGCACCTACGGCGTCGGCCAGCCGCTCACCGCCGAGCTGACCGAGCCGGTCGAGGACCCCGCGCAGCGCGCCGTCGTGGAGCGCGGCCTGAAGGTGTCCTCCACGCCCTCGGTGGAGGGCTCCTGGCACTGGGTGGACGACAAGAAGCTCCACTTCCGCCCGAAGGACTACTGGCCCGAGAACGCCACCGTCCGGGTGCGCAGCACCCTGGAGGGCGTCAGGATCAACGACCGTCTCCGGGGCGGCAGGACCGAACCGCTGACGATCAGGACCGGCGACCGCGTCGTAGCCGTCACCGACGTCGCGGCGCACCGGCTGACGGTCTACAAGGGCGACAAGCAGATCAGGACGATCCCCGTCACCGCCGGCAAACCCGGGTTCGAGACGCGCAACGGCATCAAGGTGGTCCTCGGCAAGGAGCGCACCGTGCAGATGCGCAGCAGCACCATCGGCATAGCCGAGGGCTCCGCCGAGTCGTACGACATGCCCGTCCACTTCGCCACCCGGGTGACCTGGAGCGGCGAGTACGTGCATGCCGCCCCCTGGTCCGTCGGCTCCCAGGGCTACGCCAACGTCAGCCACGGCTGCGTCGGCATGAGCACCGGCGAGGCCGAGTGGTTCTACAACACCGTTCGCAGGGGTGACCTGGTCACGGTCGTGAACTCGGGCGGCGCCGACATGGATCCGTTCGGCAACGGCTTCGGCGACTGGAACCTCAGCTGGACCGACTGGCGCGCGGGCAGCGCCCTGACGGGCGGCGGCGCGGGGGGTCCCGCCCCGGAGGAGAAGGCGCGCCTGCGCCCGCAGCCGGCCTGAGGGCCACCGCGAGCGCCGCGCCGGTGAGGACCGTGCGTTCAGGCGTTCAGGGCGCTCTTCTGCCGCAGCAGGGAGGCGAGGGCCGAGGCGAACTCCACCGGCTCCACCGGCAGCGTCACAGCCGCCTCCGCGCGGCTCCAGGTGGCCAGCCAGGCGTCCTGGGGGCGGCCCATGAGCAGCAGCACCGGCGGGCACTCGAAGATCTCGTCCTTGATCTGCCGGCACACGCCCATGCCGCCCATGGGCGTGGCCTCGCCGTCCAGGACGCAGACGTCGATGCCGCCCCGGTCCAGCTCCTCGAGGACGGCCGGGACGGTCGCGCACTCCAAGAACTCCACGACGGGCGCGTCCGGGGCCGGCCGCCGGCCGGTGGCGAGCCGCACCTGCTCCCGGGTGTTGGCGTTGTCGCTGTAGACCAGCACCGTGGCGGTCGCCTGCATTGTTCCTCCACGCTTCTGAGGGGGCTCGGCATCGTCGGTACCGCGCGTGCCGATGGCGCGGATGCTACCCCTTCGGACAGCTTGTCAACACTGGTTCGGACGTCACTTCGATGGGCCATCCGGGCACTGCAGGAGGGGCGAACACACCGAACGGCACCCCCCGGGGTGAGGGCGGGATAAGCGACCGACATAATGTCGGCGTGGCGACAGCAACGACAGTAGACACCGGGCACGCGCTCCCGTCGGTCAACCGACCGAACCTCACCAGCGTCGGAACCATCATCTGGCTGAGTTCCGAGCTGATGTTCTTCGCGGCCCTCTTCGCGATGTACTTCACCCTGCGATCGGTGACCGGACCCGACTTCTGGTCGAAGCAGGCCGACACCCTGAACTTCCCGTTCTCGGCGACGAACACCACGGTCCTGGTGCTCTCCTCACTCACCTGCCAGCTCGGCGTGTTCGCAGCCGAGCGCGGTGACGTGAAGAAGCTCCGGGCGTGGTTCATCGTCACGTTCATCATGGGCTCGGTCTTCATCGGCGGTCAGGTCCTGGAATACACCGAGTTGGTCAAGCACTACGGTCTGACCATCTCCTCCGACCCGTACGGCTCGGTCTTCTATCTGACCACCGGCTTCCACGGCCTGCACGTTCTGGGCGGCCTGTTCGCCTTCCTGCTGGTCCTCGGCCGGACCTACGCGGCTCGGAGGTTCACCCATGACCAGGCGACGGCGGCCATCGTCGTGTCCTACTACTGGCATTTCGTCGATGTCGTCTGGATCGGCCTCTTCGCCACGATCTACATGATCAAGTAGGCGGGCTCGAATCCGCGCGCTCGAAGAGCGCACCTATCCAGAAGCATCGACGCAGAAAATCCTGACACCGGGGTAATCCGTGAAAAAGCTCTCCGCACGACGACGCCACCCGTTGGCGGCGCTCGTCGTTCTGCTCCTCGCGCTGGCATGCACCGGGGGGCTGTACGCCGTGTTCGCACCCGCGAGCAAGGCGCAGGCCGACGAAACCGCCCAGTCCCTCGCCATCGAGGAGGGCAAGAAGCTCTACGCCGTCGGCTGCGCCAGCTGCCACGGCACCGGCGGTCAGGGCAGCACCGACGGCCCCAGCCTGGTGGGCGTGGGTGCCGCGGCCGTTGACTTCCAGGTGGCCACCGGCCGGATGCCGGCCGCCACCTCGCAGAGCGCGCAGCTCCCGCGGAAGAAGGCCGTCTACAACCAGGCCGAGATCGACCAGCTGGCGGCGTACATCGCCTCCCTGGGCGCCGGCCCGGCCATTCCCACCGAGGAGCAGTACGGCCCCGAGGGCGCCGACATCGCCAAGGGCGGTGAGCTGTTCCGCAACAACTGCGCGCAGTGCCACAACTTCACCGGCAAGGGCGGTGCGCTCACGCACGGCAAGTACGCCCCGAGCCTCGACAACGTGGACCCCAAGCACATCTACGAGGCCATGCTGACCGGCCCGCAGAACATGCCCTCCTTCCCCGACGGTTCACTGTCGGAGCAGAACAAGAAGGACGTCATCGCCTACGTGAACGCGGTCAACGGCAAGGAGACCGACAGTCCCGGCGGCCTGGCGCTCGGCGGGCTCGGCCCGGTCGCCGAAGGTCTGTTCGCATGGATCTTCGGACTCGGCGGGCTGATCGTGATCGCCGCCTGGGTCGCCGCTCGGACCGCAAAGGCCAGGAAGTCATGAGTAGCCAAGAGACTCCCGACGAGAAGCTGCCCGCGGAGCAGGGCGCCGCGCACGGCGCGGTCCGCGTCGCGGACGAGAAGAACCCGTTCGCCGACCCCGGGCTGCCTCCGCACGAGCCCCGGATCCAGGACGTCGACGAGCGGGCCGCCAAGCGGTCCGAGCGTACGGTCGCCCTCCTGTTCACCGTGTCGATGCTGGCCACCGTCGCCTTCATCGCCGCGTACGTGGCGATCCCGATCGACAAGTCGGTCTTCATCTTCCCGCTCGGTCGGATCGGCGCGCTGAACTTCGCGCTCGGTACGACCCTCGGCATCGCCCTGTTCACCATCGGCGTCGGCGCGGTCCACTGGGCCCGCACGCTGATGTCGGACCAGGAGCTCACCGACGAGCGGCACCCGATCACGGCCTCGCCCGAGGTCCGCGAGAAGGTCATGGACGACTTCCGCCAGGGCGCCAAGGAGTCGGCGCTCGGACGGCGCAAGCTGATCCGCAACACGATGTTCGGCGCGCTCGCCCTGTTCCCGCTCTCCGGAGTGGTGCTGCTGCGTGACCTCGGGCCGCTGCCCGAGGACAAGCTGCGCAACACCCTGTGGTCCAAGGGCAAGCTGCTCATCAACATGAACACGAACGAGCCCATGCGGCCGTCCGACATCGCCGTGGGCTCGCTGACCTTCGCCAAGCCCGAGGGCCTGGAGGAGGACCAGCACGGGTTCATGAACGAGATCGCCAAGGCCGCCCTGATGCTCGTCCGCATCCAGCCGGACAACATCAAGGACAAGCAGTCGCTCGAGTGGTCGCACCAGGGCATCCTCGCGTACTCGAAGATCTGTACCCATGTCGGTTGCCCGATCTCCCTGTACGAGCAGCAGACGCACCATGCGCTGTGCCCCTGCCACCAGTCCACCTTCGACCTTGCCGACGGCGCCCGGGTGATCTTCGGTCCCGCCGGACACGCCCTGCCGCAGCTGCGCATCGGTGTGAACGACGAGGGCTACCTCGAAGCGCTCGACGACTTCGACGAGCCCGTCGGTCCTGCATTCTGGGAGCGCGGATGAGTACCACGACCAGCAGCACGAACCCATCGGGCGCGGGACGCTCCCGCGGGAAGGCGCCGGCCGGCGAACGGGTCGCCGACTGGGCGGACAGCCGGCTGGGGATCTACTCCCTGGCCAAGGCCAACATGCGCAAGATCTTCCCGGACCACTGGTCGTTCATGCTGGGTGAGGTCTGCCTCTACAGCTTCATCATCATCATCCTCACGGGTGTGTATCTGACGCTGTTCTTCCACCCGTCGATGAACGAGGTGGTGTACCACGGCAGTTACGTCCCGATGCAGGGACAGCTGATGAGCGAGGCGTACAAGTCGACGCTCGACATCAGCTTCGACATCCGCGGTGGTCTGCTGATCCGGCAGATCCACCACTGGGCGGCGATCGTCTTCCTCGCCGGCATGTTCGTGCACATGATGCGCGTGTTCTTCACCGGCGCGTTCCGCAAGCCGCGTGAGATCAACTGGGTGTTCGGCTTCCTGCTGTTCGTCCTGGGCATGTTCACCGGTTTCACCGGTTACTCGCTCCCGGACGACCTGCTCTCCGGCACCGGTGTCCGCTTCACGCAGGGCGCGATCCTGTCCGTGCCGATCGTCGGCACGTACATCTCGATGTTCCTGTTCGGCGGGGAGTTCCCGGGGACGGACTTCGTCGCCCGGTTCTACTCGATCCACATCCTGCTGCTGCCGGGCATCATGCTCGGCCTCGTGGTGGCGCACCTGATCCTGGTCTTCTACCACAAGCACACGCAGTTCGCGGGTCCCGGCAAGACCAACAAGAACGTCGTGGGCATGCCGCTCCTGCCGGTGTACATCGCCAAGGCCGGAGGCTTCTTCTTCCTGGTCTTCGGTGTGCTGGCCATCATCTCGGCGACCGTGTCGATCAACGCGATCTGGAACATCGGTCCCTACCGGCCGGACATGGTCTCCACCGGGGCTCAGCCCGACTGGTACATGGGCTTCGCCGAGGGCCTGGTCCGTGCCATGCCCGGCTGGGAAGTCAACTTCTGGGGTCACACGCTGGTCCTGGGCGTCTTCATCCCGCTGGCGCTGTTCGGCGTCTTCCTCGCGATGATCGCGCTCTACCCGTTCATCGAGTCCTGGATCACCGGGGACAAGCGCGAGCACCACATCCTGGACCGGCCGCGCAACGCCCCGACCCGTACGGCCTTCGGTGTCGCCTGGGTCACCGCGTACATGATCATGTTGATCGGTGGTGGCAACGACATCGTCGCCACGCACTTCAACCTCTCGATCAACGCGGTCACCTGGTTCGTCCGCATCGGGTTCTTCCTGGGACCGGTCGTCGCGTTCATCGTCACCAGGCGGATCTGCCTCGGCCTGCAGCGCCGGGACAAGGAGAAGGTGCTGCACGGCCGCGAGTCGGGCATCATCAAGCGCCTGCCGCACGGTGAGTTCATCGAGGTCCACGAGCCGCTCAGCCAGGAGCAGCTGCACACCCTCACGGCGCACCACCAGTACGAGCCGGTCGAGATCGGCCCGCTGGTCGACGAGAACGGCGTCGAGCGCAAGGTGAAGCCGGCCGAGAGGCTGCGCGCCAAGCTCAGCAAGGAGTACTACGGCGAGGGGTCCCAGATCCCGAAGCCGACCGTCGAGGAGTACCGGGAGATCACGAGCGGCCACGGCCACCACTGATCACCTGAACCTCGTACGACATCCAAGTCGCCACACGACGGCGAAGGGGCCCCCGTCCGCAGACCGGACGGGGGCCCTTCGCCGTGCTCCGGGCTGGATAAGGTGGGGGGTGAACCCCCTTTACACCTGTCTACGACCCAGGAGCGGCAGATGAGCGCTGTGACCCCCGCAGGAGGCAATACCGCGGCGGACCGCTCCTGGCCCGTCCTGCTGAACGGACTGCTGGACGGACACGACCTGTCCGCCGACGACACGGCCTGGGCGATGGACCTGATCATGCGCGGTGAGGCCACCGACGCGCAGATCGCCGGGTTCGCCGTGTCCCTGCGGGCCAAGGGCGAGACGGTCGACGAGATCGTCGGCTGCGTCCGGGCGATGTACGACCACGCCATCGCGATCGAGGTGCCGGGGGAGACCGTCGACATCGTCGGCACCGGTGGCGACGGCGCCAAGACGGTGAACATCTCCACGATGTCCTCGATCGTCGTCGCGGGCACCGGGGCGAAGGTCGTCAAGCACGGGAGCCGGGCCGCCTCCTCCGCGTCCGGTGCCTCCGACGTCCTGGAGAAGCTCGGCGTCAACCTGGAGCTGACCCCGCAGCGGGTCGCCGAGGTCGCCGAGCAGGCCGGGATCACCTTCTGCTTCGCGGTGAAGTTCCACCCGGCGCTGCGCCATGTGGCCGCCGCGCGAGGACAGCTGGGCATCCGTACGGTGTTCAACTTCCTGGGCCCGCTGGCCAACCCGGCCCGGGTCCGGGCCCAGGCCGTCGGGGTCGCCGACCCGAGGATGGCGCCGATCATGGCCGGTGTGTTCGCCGACCGCGGCCACTCCTCGCTGGTGTTCCGCGGTGACGACGGCCTCGACGAGCTGACGACCACCGGCACCTCGCGGGTGTGGGTGGTCCGGGACGGCAAGGTGACCGAGGAGCACTTCGACCCGCGGGACGTCGGCATCGAGCCCGTGCCGCTGGAGGCGCTGCGCGGCGCCGACGCCTCGTACAACGCCGAGGTCGCCCGGCGGCTGCTGGACGGCGAGCGGGGCCCGGTGCGGGACGCGGTGCTGCTGAACTCGGCGGCGGCGCTGGTGGCGCTGAAGCCGGGCGCCGGGACCCTGGCGGAGCAGATCCGGGCGGGGATGGCCGAGGCCGCCGAGTCCATCGACTCGGGAGCCGCCAAGCGGGTCCTGGAGCACTGGGTGGCGGTCAGCAACGCGTGAACCGCCGCCGCGGCGGCCGGCCCCCGTTCGGCCGCCGCCCGGCCGCATCCGACGCGACAGGGGCGCGGTCCGGAACCGTCCAGGATCCGGACCGCGCCTTGCGCGTCGCGGACCGTGTGGCAGGATCTGGGACCAGGTCATGAGTGACAGCCATCAGGCCCCGGCCGGCTGTCCGGCAACCCTCCGTCCGTGGCGGGGTGCCCCGGGTGAGGACCAGGCCGCGAGCAGCAGGGCTCGCGGCAAGCGCGGACCCCTCGCACTCGATCGAGTGGACACACCAGGGGTCCTGGTCGTTCGAGGGAGCCTCCCGGTGAACCAGCGAATGCGCTAGGGCGTTTCTGATGGCCCCGAAGAGGCCGCAGAGCCCCGCCTCCGCACCCCCTTTTTCGCCTCTCCCACGCTCGAGCCGTGCGCGCTCGCGTGGTGATTCCGCCTGCCTCCACGGGAGTTCACCCATGTCCGTCTCCGCCGTCGCCACTGTCCCCGCCGTCTCCGCTGTCAGCCCCGTCCCCGCCCCCGCCGTCGCCGGCGACCGGTTCGGCGGTGCGCTGCTGCCGGTCCTGGGGCGCGACGTCGCCGTCCCGCTCGTCACCGGCGGCGAGATCGGCCACGCCGCGCTCGACTACGCCGCCAGCGCCCCCGCACTCCAGCGTGTGTGGGACGACGTGGCCGCGTACGCGCCGTACTACGGCAGCGTCCACCGGGGCGCGGGACATCTCTCCCGGCTCTCCACCGACCTCTTCGAGAACGCCCGCCGGACCGTCGCCGAGTTCCTCGACTGCCGCATCGAGGACAGCCCGGGCGAAGCCCGGTCCGGCAAGGGCGGTGGTGGGCGACGGGAGGGCGACCAGGTGGTCTTCACCCGGTCCACCACCGACTCGCTCAATCTGCTCGCCGCCGCCCTCCCGGACGACTGCCAGGTCTTCGTCTTCGAGACCGAGCACCACGCCTCGCTGCTGCCCTGGCGCGGCGGTTCCCGCGTCACCCTCCTCGACGCCCCGGACAGCCCGGAGCAGGCCGTGCGGTCCCTGGAGCACGCCCTCGCCGGCCGTGAGCCCCACGGCCCGGCCCTGGTCTGCGTCACCGGTGCCTCCAACGTCACCGGCGAGCTGTGGCCCGTACGGGAGCTGGCCGCCGCCGCCCACGCGCACGGCGCCCGGATCGTCCTGGACGCCGCCCAGCTCGCCCCGCACCGCGCGGTGAGCGTGCGTGACCTGGACGTCGACTGGGTGGCCTTCTCCGGGCACAAGCTGTACGCGCCGTTCGGCTCCGGTGTCCTGGCCGGCCGCGCCGACTGGCTGCGCCAGGCCGAGCCCTACCTCGCGGGTGGCGGCGCCAGCCGCACCGTCACCCGGCGCGAGGACGGTGCGCTGGAGGTCCGGTGGCACGACGGCGCGGCCCGGCACGAGGCGGGCTCGCCCAACGTCATCGGAGCCCACGCCATCGCCTCGGCCTGCGAGGCGCTCCGTGAGGCCGGGTTCGACGCGCTGGCCGCCCGCGAGGAGCGGCTGATCCGTACGGTACGGGACGGGCTCGCGGACGTGCCCGAGGTGCGGTTCCTGTCCCTGTTCGGGGACGACGCGCCGCGCGTCGGAGTGCTCTCCTTCGTCGTCGACGGCTGGAACAGCTCCCACTTCGCCGCGGCCCTGTCCGCCGAGTACGGCATCGGCGTACGGGACGGGCTGTTCTGCGCCCACCCGCTGCTGCGCGCCCTGCTCGGCGGTGACCAGCGGACCCCGGGCGAGTGCGGTGCCCCCGGGGCGGCGTCCGGCGAGAGGCCCCTCGACGCGATCCGCGTCAGCTTCGGCGCGGGGACACCGGACGAACACGTGGAGCGCTTCGTCCGCGCCGTCAGGGAGCTCGTGCGGGACGGCGCCCGGTGGAGCTACCGCACGGTCGACGGCCGCTGCGTACCGGACACGTCCGCCTGAGCCGGGCCGCCCGGGGCGGCAGCGGGCCGGAGCCCGGCGGAGGCGGGGCCGGGCAGGCGGGTGCCCAGGACGATCATGCGCAGGGCGCGTTCCGTGGCGTCGGTGAGGAGTTCGGCGCCGCGGGCCAGCGCCTCGCCGAGCGTCCCGGCCAGGGCGAGCACCGGCCGCCCGTACAGCTTGGCGCGGCGGGCCACCTCCGCCGGCACCTTCCCGCGCGGTGTCTGGTGGTCCAGGGCGCCCTCGGCGGTGACGACCAGGTCGGCGCGGGCCAGGCGGGCGTCCAGGTCGAGATGGTGCAGCAGGACGTCGAAGCGGGGCAGCAGCCGGGCGCCGAGCGCGGCGAGCCCCGCGCCGAGCCCGCCGGAGGCACCCGTGCCGGGACCCCGGCGCAGATCGGTGCCGGGGTCGGCGAGGTCCCGGGTGAGGACGCGCGCCCAGGTGTCCAGTCCCGCCGACAACTCCTCGACCTGCGCGGGTGTCGCCCCCTTCTGCGGCCCGAACACCCGGGCCACGCCACGCTCCCCGCACAGCACGTTGAACGGGTTGCAGGCGACGAGCAGTTCGACCCGGTGGCCGACGTCGCGCAGCAGGAACGAGCGGGTGGTCGTCGCCACGGAGGCGAGCGCGACCGTCATCACGAACAGCAGCCGGAGCAGGATGCGGACCCGGGCGGAGATCCGCCGGGGCGGCCGGTCAGCCGTCGTCCGGTCAGTCGTCGTCCGGTCCGTCGTCGGCATCGTCGTCACTCGCAGGGCTGTCGGTCACCGAGGGCCGGTCCACGACCTCGTCGCTCGGTGTCGGCCCGGGCCGCGCGGACAGGTCCGTGGCCGTCGGTGAGGCGGAGCTGTCCAACTCGACCTGCGACGGGACCTCGGGCTGTGCGGGGCTGTCGGAGAGCGCGAAACTGGTCGCGGCGACACCCGGCGGGATCAGTACGACGGCTGCCAGGGCCGCCATCCGGCGTGTGAAAAGCATGGACCCGATCCTGCGCGGCCGACCGGACGGCGTGGATGAGCCGGAGATGAGGAACTCTTCATCTCCGGCGCGTCCGGCCGCGGTGGCCGCCTCAGCTGTCCAGACCGATCGCGAACGCGGCCTCCAGGTCGTGCTGCGAGTACGCGCGGAACGCCACGTGCGTGTCGGTCCCCTCCACGCCCGGGATCTTGCTGATCCGGCCCGGGATGACCTCCGCCAGGTCCTCGTGCTGCCTGACCCGCACGATGGCGATCAGGTCGTAGGTGCCGGTGACGGAGAAGACCTCGCTGACGCTGTCCAGCGCGGCGATCTGCTCCGCGATCTCGGGGATCCGGTCCACGCTGGTCTTGATGAGGACGATCGCGGTGATCACGGCTGGTTCTCTCCCTCGGGGGCCGGAGCTGGGGCGGCTCTCACTGTAGTCGCCCCTTGGAAACGCGCCCACGCGCAGCAGAAGCCCAGCCCGAAGCCCACCAGGTGCGCCAGATACGCCACCCCGGGACCGTCGGAGGCGGGCATCGCCGCCAGACACTGCGACACCGCCCAGAACGGCAGCACGACCCACGCCGGGAAGCGCACCGGCAGGAAGAACAGGAACGGCAGCAGACTGGTCACCCGCGCCCGGGGGAACAGGAGGAGAAACGCGCCGAGGACCGCCGAGATCGCTCCCGAGGCCCCCACCACGGGCTGCTCGGAGTCCATGTGGACGGCGGCGTACCCGAGCAGGGCCAGGTAGCCGCAGCCGACGTAGAACAGGAGGAACTGCAGGCGGCCCATCCGTGCCTCGGCCATCGTCCCGAAGACATGGAGGAAGAGCATGTTGCCGAGCAGATGCACCCAGCCGCCGTGGACGAACAGGGCCGTGGCGGGGGTGAGGGCGGCGCCGGGGGAGCCCTCGAACAGTTCTGCGGGGATCACGCCCCAGCGGCGGAAGTAGCTCCGCTGCGCGGCCGGCAGCTCCTCCCCGGACCCGTACGCCGGATCGAGCCCCGAGGCCGGCCCCATGAGGAAGACCGCGCAGCACAGAACGATGAAGGTGTGGGTCACCGGTGCCGACGGGCGCCTCAGCGCTCTGGCGGCCGACGTCCCCCAGTCACGGATCATGAACACAGAGCATGACGTAAGGGGATGCAACCGTACAGACCGCCTCGCCGCCGTGGACGGGCGGGCGGCGAGGACCCGCCAGGCCGTAGGGTTACGTGCCACACGTGCCGGGGTGCCCGGCACGTCACGGACACTGGAAGAAAGGCGAAGAGCCACGATGACGGTCCCCCAGCCGACTGCCTCGACACGGTGGCGCTGCACCCTCTGCGGCAACCTCACCCGGTTCGACGTGACCCGCTCGTCCAAGGTCGTCGAGTACGTCCACCTCGACCTGGCGGGGGAGCCGAAGGTCGAGGAGCGCGAGGTCCTCGGTGAGACGATCGAGTCGGTGCGGTGCCGCTGGTGCAACGCCGTGGACCAGGTGGAACTCGTCGACAGGCCGGGTGCCGGCTCCTGAGTGGAGCGGGCCCCGCTCAGGAGACCCCGTACGCGGGGTCGCGCACAGGCATTGGGGTGTGACGGATGGTGGAGACCGCGGGCGGGAGGCCGGAGGACGGCGCCGCTGAGGTGCTCGACCGTCCGCTGCCCGACGGCGTGCGCCGCCGGGTCGTCCAGATCGTCTCCGACGGCTTCGGCGGACTGACGGTCACCGAGCTGCCCGCCCAGCTCAGGCAGTACGCCCGGTTCACCCCGAACCGCCGCGCCAAGTTCGCCGGCAACGCCATGGCCGCCGCGCTGGAGAGCGAACCGCTGTTCCGCCAGCGCATCGCGGAGCGGCTGAAAGAGGCCCAGCCGGAACTGTCCGGCGCCCTCGAGTCGGGCTCCCCGCCCCCGGCCGCCGATCCGCTGGACGTGGCGGCCGCGGCCTACGTCATGCGGCCGCCCGGCTGGGTGAAGCTGGTGACCGCCGCGGGCGAGGAGGCCCAGCGGGCCGACGCCGAGCGCGCCGACGAGGAGAACCGGGCCGAGGTGGAGCGGCTGCGCGCCGAACTCGCCCGCGCCCGCGAGCACGCCAGGTCCGAGACCGAGCGGCTGCGCGACGACCTGGACTCGGCCAGGAAAGAAGCGGACTCCCTGCACCGCAAGCTGCGGTCCGCGCTCAGTGACGTCAAGCGCGGCGCGGCCGCGCTGCGCAAGCTGCAGGGGGAGATGGACGCCGTCCGCGCCGACGGGCAGGCACAGGTGTCCGCCGCCGAGAGCGAGAGCCGGCGGCTCAAGGCGCGCCTCGGCGAGTCGGAGGCCGCCCTGGAGGCCGCCCGCCGGGCCGCCCGGGAGAGCCGCAGCGTCGAGGACATGCGGGTGCGGCTGCTCCTGGACACCGTACTGGACGCCGCCCAGGGGCTCCGGCGCGAGCTCGCGCTGCCCCCCGTGTCCGTCCGGCCCGCCGAGACCGTGGACGCCGTCGAGCCGGGGCGCATGTCCCCCAAGGACATCGCGGCCCGCGCGCTGTCCGAGGACGACCCGGCCGTCCTCGACCAGCTGCTGGCGCTGCCGCAGGCGCATCTCGTCGTCGACGGCTACAACGTCACCAAGACCGGCTATCCCCAGATGCCGCTGGAGAAGCAGCGCCTGCGGGTGCTCGGCCAGCTCGCCCAGCTCGCCGCGCAGACCGGCGCCGAGGTGACCTGCGTCTTCGACGGGGCCGAACTGGCCGCTCCCGTGCTGCTGGCGCCGCCGCGTGGGGTGCGGGTGCTGTTTTCCAAGCCCGGTGTCACCGCCGACGAGCTGATCCGCCAGCTGGTCCGGGCCGAGCCGCCGGGGCGGCCGGTCATCGTCGTCTCCACCGACCGCGAGGTCGCCGACGGAGTCGCCCGCGCGGGTGCCCGCCCGGTCGCGTCGGCGGTCCTGCTGAAGCGCTTCTCCCGGGCGTAGGGCGCAGAGCACGGGACGCAGGGCGCAGAACGCGAAGTCCGGTGGCGGCGGCGGTGCGGTACGTCCCATCCAGAACGTAAGCCCCAACCGCAACGTACCTGCCGATTGACCGAATTGGCGCGGTATTCACGCAACGTAGCGTCAGGCCGATATCACTGCACGTGAGTTGAGGGCAGAGAAACGCACTGTGACATAGATTTTGTGCCCGAGGATTTGAACTGATCACAAGAGAATCACTAGGGTCAGGCCTCGAACCTCCGCTCGGGTGATCGTTCACATGGGGTGGCGACGGCGGAGGTCCCGCCCGCCGGCGTGTCGGTAGGCGGCTGGAGGAAGAAGGAGCTCGCCTCCGTGGCGTCCCACCGTCGTCCCAAGCAGCCGAACCGGGCACGTGTCACTGTGCTCACCACCGCTGCCGCAGCTGCCGTCGTCCTGAGCTCGCAGGCCGCCAACGCGGCCCCCAGCGAGAAGCCGAGCAAGGACGAGGTGAAGGCCAAGGTCGACAAGCTCTACCAGCAGGCGGAGCAGGCCACCGAGAAGTACAACGGCGCCAAGGAGAAGCAGGAGAAGCTCCAGAAGGAGATCTCCACCATCCAGGACAACGTCGCCAAGGGCCAGCAGGAGCTCAACGAGCTGCGCGACGGCCTCGGTTCGATGGCCAGCGCCCAGTACCGCAGCGGCGGCCTGGACCCCTCGCTCCAGCTCTTCCTCTCCGCCGACCCGGACGACTACCTCGACAAGGCGTCCGCCCTCGACCAGCTCAGCGCCCAGCAGGTCGACGCGCTGAAGAAGATCCAGGAGAAGCAGCGCGAGCTCGCCCAGCAGCGCTCCGAGGCCTCCGGCAAGCTCGAGGACCTCGACTCCACCCGCACCGAACTGGGCAAGAAGAAGAAGGAAGTCCAGGGCAAGCTGGGCGCCGCGCAGAAGCTGCTCAACAGCCTGACCGCGGAGGAGAAGGCGCAGCTCGCCGAGGAGGAGGCCCGCGCCACCCGCGCCAGCGAGCGGGAGGTCCTCAAGGCTTCCGACGCCGGCACCGGCACCTCCGCCCCGGTCTCGAGCGGCTCCGGCCGCGCCGGCGCCGCCTTCGCCGCCGCCCAGAGCAAGCTCGGCACCCCTTACGTCTACGGCGCCACCGGCCCGTCCTCCTTCGACTGCTCGGGCCTCACCTCCTGGGCGTACGCCCAGGCCGGCGTCGGCCTCCCGCGCACCTCCGAGGCGCAGACCGGCGCGGGCACCAGGATCTACTCGGCCAGCCAGCTCCAGGTCGGCGACCTGGTCTTCTTCTTCAACGACCTGCACCACGTCGGTCTTTACGCGGGCAACGGCCAGATCATCCACGCCCCGCGCAGCGGCACCGTCGTCCGCTACGAGTCGATGAACACCATCGGCGGCCCGTTCATGTTCGGCGTCCGCGTCTAGGAGCGGTCGGACCACAGGGTTCGTCGGAGCCCCTACTCCTGTCGGCCTCCTGTCGGCCGCGGCGGGGTCGCGTGCCTCCGTTCGGGGGAATCGTGGCCCGCCGTCCGACCCCACGCCCCGCCTGTGACCTGCGGTCAGAGGCGGGGCGTCACCGTGTGTGGCCACCCGGGTCGTTGGTCGGCCGCCCGCCCCGGGGTTACTGTCTGCCGCGTTTCCCTGTCCGTCAACGGAAGGAGCGCGGTCCCCGTGGGGTCCCATCGACGCCTTGCACCCTCCCCCGGTCTCGACCGGGGCACCACCGTCGCCTTAGGTCTCCTGTCCGCGGCGGCAGCCGCCCTGGGCGCCGTACCGGCGACGGCCGCCCCGCACGACGACCCGACGGCCGACGTGGACCGCCTCTACGAGGAGGCCGAGCGGGCGACCGAGGCGTACAACGAGGCCGACTCCCGCGCGAACGCCCTGCGGGGGCGGATCAACACCGTCCAGGACGAGATCGCCCGGCAGCAGGAGCGTGTCAACACCCTGCGGCAGTCGCTCGGTTCGCTGGCCGGCGCGCAGTACCGCTCCGGCGGGCTCGACCCCTCCCTCACCCTGCTCCTCTCCGACGACCCGGAGGAGTACCTCGAACGGGCCTCGGTGCTCGACCGGCTCACCGCCCGCCAGGCCGGCCGGCTGAAGGAACTCCAGAAGGCCGGGCGCTCCCTGGACCAGAACCGCGCGAAGGCCTCCCGCAAGCTGGAAGAGCTGGAGCGGAGCCGCAAGGCGGCCGCCGCCCACAAGAAGACCGTGGAGCGCAAACTCGCCGAGGCCCGGCGGCTGCTCGACGCGCTCCCCGACGCCGAACGCGCCGCCTACGAGCGGGCCGCCCGCTCCGGCCGCGCGGGCCTGCCCGGCCCGGTCGGCGTCGCGGCCGCCTCCGGCCGCGCGGCCGCCGCCGTCGCCGCCGCCCGCTCCGCCCTCGGCTCGCCCTACGTCTGGGGCGCCAACGGGCCCTCCGGATTCGACTGTTCCGGCCTGATGCAATGGTCGTACGCGCAGGCCGGGGTGGCCCTGCCGCGCACCTCGCAGGCCCAGCGGCACGCCGGCCGGCAGGTCCCGCTCTCCCAGGCCCGGCCCGGCGACCTGGTGCTCTACCGGTCCGACGCCAGCCATGTCGGGATGTACGCGGGCAACGGTCAGGTGATCCACGCGCCCCACCCCGGCGCCCCCGTGCGCTACGACCCGGTCGGGATGATGCCGGTCTCGTCCGTCACCAGGCTCTGACCGGAGCGGCCCGGCGCCCGTACCCTCACAAGGGTGGCTGGTCGAAGGCGGGTGTCGGGTGTGCCGGTGATGGCGCTGTGTCTGCTGCTCGTCTCCCTGGTCGGCTGCGGCGACCGGCCGGCCGTCGACGGCGCACACGCCGAGGTGCAGGCACTGCTCGACCGGCGGGCCGGGGCCGTCCTCGGCCACGACGCCGCCGCCTACGCCCGCACCGGCACCCGGGCCGGGTACGACAGCCTGCGGGAGGTGCCGCTGGCCGACTGGACCTACCGCGTGACCGCGGTGCGCCGCACGGGCGGCACCGCCACCGTCGACGCCGACCTCGGCTACCGCGTCGCGGGCTACGACCGGGCCCCGGTCACCACCGCCCGCACCCTGCGCCTGACCCGGCACGACGACGGCCGGTGGTCCGTCGACTCCGACCGGCCGGCCGGGAAGGCCGGCCGGCAGCTGTGGGACCAGGGCGCGGTGCGTGCCGTGCACGGGGAGCGGAGCCTGGTGCTCGGTGTCGGACAGCCCGAGGGGAAACTGCGCGACTACGCCGAACTGGCCGACCGCGCGGTGCCGTCGGTGTCGGACGCGTGGGGCCCGCGGTGGGAACGGCGCGTCGTCGTCCTGGTCCCGGGCTCCCTGGAGGAGATGGCGGGGCTGCTGGGCTCGCCCGCCTCCTCCTATCGGGGGATCGCGGCCGTCACCACCGGCGAGACCGGTGCCGGCGCGAAATCACCCGCGGACCGGGTCATCGTCAACCCGGACGCCTTCGGAATGCTCGGCGACTCGGGCCGGCAGGTCGTGGTCACCCACGAGACCACCCACGTCGCCACCCGCGCCCACACCACCGCCTCGACCCCGCTGTGGCTGTCCGAGGGCTTCGCCGACTGGGTCGGCTACCGGGGCGGCGACCGCCTCCCGGCCGACGCGGCACCGGAACTCGCCCGTGCGGTGAGGCACGGAGAGGTGCCCTCCGGGCTGCCGGACGACGACGACTTCGGCTTCTCCGGCGACGCCGACGGCCTCGCCCGCGCCTACGAGAGCGGCTGGATGGCCTGCCGCCTCATCGCGGAGCGCTGGGGCGAGGAACGCCTCGGCGCGTTCTATCGCGCCGTGGGCGCGCACGCGCGGCGGGACGGCGCGGTCGAGGACGCGATGCACCGAGTCCTCGGCACCACACCGGAGGCCTTCACCTTCGCCTGGCAGGACTACCTGCGCGAGCAACTCGACTGACCCGGCCCGGACGTTCGCCGCACCGGGAGACGGGTCAGGAGGAGACCGGTGTTCTCGTGGTGCTTCGGGGGTGGGGAGCGGGAGCCGCGGGCGGGAGCCCTCGGGGGACCGTCGCGCGCCACAGGGTGCGGGCGGCGAGGAAGGTGGCGGCCACCAGCAGGCCGTTGCGGAGGAACAGCAGGGCGATGCCGAGCGGGTCACTGGCCACGACGTGCGCGAACCACAGCGGGAACTCCAGCACCGTCACGAACGACGCGACCAGCACCAGGGCCACCGGCAGCCGCATCCGGCTCCCACGGTGGCACAGGCAGACCGCGGCGAGCCCGACCAGCCACACCATGTACTGCGGGCTGATCACCCGGCTGGTGGTGGTGAACATCAGCACGGCCACGAACGCGGCGTCGGCGAGGGTGTGCGGCTCGAAGCGGGTGGCCAGCAGCCGCCACAGCAGCAGCCAGGCCAGGGCCGCCCCGGTCAGCACCATGGCGCCCGTGCTCACCCAGGTCACATACGGGCCGAGGAACTCCACCGAGCCGTAGTTGAGCAGCACCTGGCCGTCCCAGCCGTGGTGCCGGGCGACATGGAGGACCAGCGCGCCCAGCGACTCCACCTCCGTGCCCCGGTCGCGCTGAAAGCCCAGGAACGCGAACGCGCCCGGCATGAACACCGCGAACACGCCCGCCACCGCGACACCGGTCACCACGGCCGACACCCACGCGGAACGCCGGCGGACACCGAGCAGCAGCATCGCCGGCCACACCTTCAGCAACGCGCCGAAGGCCGCCAGCGCCCCCAGCAGCCGGGGACGCCGGGCACCGGCCAGCAGCGCGGCCACCGCCACCGCGGTCACCATCACGTCGTAGCGGGCGTACACCGTCGGCCCGAGCAGCGGCACGCCCGCCACCCACACCCAGGCGCCGCGACGGCTTCGGCCCGGCCGCCCGCCCGCGTACAGCAGCAGTGCCAGGGTGGCCAGGTCGGCGAGGAACACCAGGACGAAGAACGCCGTGGCGTACTCCAGGAACGGCAGCAGACCGGGGGAGAGGATCGCCAGCGCCGCCGCGGGCGGGTACTGCCAGGTCACGTCGTCCAGCGGGAACGTTCCGGTGCGCAGGACGTCGTACCAGCCCCGGTAGATCCCGGACACGTCGCTGGTGACGTCCGGGCCGGGGAAGACGGCCACCTTCAGGACCCACAACAGCAGGACGGTCCTCGTCAGCCCCCAGAGTGCGAGCAGCCGAGCAGGGGACCCGCGCGAGCCCATCGTGTTCACGTGATCTCCTTCGAGGACGCCCAGGCCTTCAGGCCGGGGTGGGGGTATGTGACCGGGTAGAGTGCCTGCCGTGCGGTGCGAGAACCAAGCGCGCACACCGTGCCGATCGAGAGCCAGGACGGTACACCCGAGCTTCGCCCGACAAACCGGGCAGGTTCCGTCCCGGCTGGTGTTGAGGGAGCAGGACCTTGCAGGTCGCCGGCCTGTGGGGCTTCCTGAGCCAGGAATCCCCCGCTTGAGCTGGGGGAGGGTTCAAGTGATTCCTGCCCGTCCGTGTGCGGTCCTGAGGGGCCATGATGTCGCGGACCCCGGTGAGCGTGCCACAGCGGCCCGCCGGGAACCGGCGCCGAATCAGCCCTCCCGGCCGGTTCGGTGCCCGGTCCCGGCGGTTCGGTAGGGTCGGCGACGATGCACAAGACCCTGATCGTGACCAACGACTTCCCGCCCCGGCCCGGTGGCATCCAGGCATTCCTGCACAACATGGCGCTGCGGCTCGACCCCGAGCGCCTCGTCGTCCACGCCTCCACCTGGAAGCGTTCCCGGGAGGGCGTCGAGGCTACAGCCGCCTTCGACGCCGAGCAGCCCTTCACCGTCGTACGCGCCCGTACGCCGATGCTGCTGCCGACCCCGCAGGCGACCCGGCAGGCCGTCGCCCTGCTGCGCGAACACGGGTGCACCTCGGTGTGGTTCGGGGCGGCGGCGCCGCTCGGACTGATGGCACCGGCGCTGCGCCGGGCGGGCGCCGAGCGGATCGTGGCCACCACCCACGGCCACGAGGCGGGCTGGGCCCAGCTCCCCGCCGCCCGGCAACTGCTGCGCCGGATCGGCGAGTCCACGGACACGATCACCTACCTCGGCGAGTACACGCGCTCGCGGATCGCGGGGGCGCTCACGCCCGGCGCGGCCTCGCGGATGGTGCGGCTTCCGCCCGGGGTCGACGAGAAGACCTTCCACCCCGGCTCCGGCGGCGACGAGGTCCGGGCCCGGCTCGGCCTGACCGACCGCCCGGTGGTCGTCTGCGTCTCCCGGCTGGTGCCGCGCAAGGGGCAGGACACGCTGATCCGCGCCATGCCCGCGATCCTGGCCGCGGAGCCGGACGCCGTACTGCTGATCGTCGGCGGCGGGCCCTACGAGAAGGACCTGCGCCGGCTCGCCCAGGACACCGGGGTGGCCGGCTCCGTCCGCTTCACCGGCGCCGTGCCCTGGTCCGAGCTGCCCGCCCACTACGGCGCCGGGGACGTCTTCGCGATGCCCTGCCGCACCCGGCGCGGCGGACTGGACGTGGAGGGGCTCGGCATCGTCTACCTGGAGGCCTCCGCGACCGGCCTGCCCGTCGTAGCCGGTGACTCGGGCGGCGCCCCCGACGCGGTCCTCGACGGCGAGACCGGCTGGGTCGTCCGGGGCGACACCCCCGCCGAGTCCGCCGACCGCATCATCACCCTCCTCGCCGACGAGGAACTCCGCCGCAGGATGGGCGAGCGGGGCCGGGCCTGGGTCGAGGAGAAATGGCGCTGGGACCTCCTGGCCGAATCCCTGAAGACCTTGCTCTGACGCGCTCCGCGACCTCCTGAGGGGCAGGACGCCGGCAGCCGTGCCCCCTCCCACCGGCCGCCCGGTGCGGGGAAGCGTGCGGATGTCTCCGTATCGGGCGCCCCTGGGACAGCGGCGCCCGCCGTGCTCCCCGGAGGGAACGGGCGGGCGCCGTCGGGTGGGTGAGGAGGTGTCACATGATGGGGTCGGGCTGGCGGGCCAGGTCGGCTGCGCCCACCAGGCCGGCCTTGTTGCCGAGTTCGGCGGCGCGGACCTCGGCCACCGGGCGCCAGTTGCCGCCGACCAGCCAGCGCTTGTAGGACTTGCGGATCGGGTCGAGGACCAGCTCGCCCTCCTCGGAGAGACCGCCGCCGACGATGAACGCGGACGGGTCGAAGAGAGAGGCCAGGTCCGCGAGGCCCGCGCCGACCCAGCGGGCCAGCTCGCGGTAGGAGTCGACGGCCACCGGGTCGCCCTGGCGGGCGGCCATGGAGACGTGCTTGCCCTCGATGCCCTCGGGGGTGCCGTCGCCCAGGGAGAGCAGCGTCTCCGCGTTCTCGGGGGTCGCGTTGGCGCGCTGGGTGGCGTACCGGACGAGGGCGCGGCCGGAGGCGTACTGCTCCCAGCAGCCCTGCGAGCCGCAGCCGCACAGCAGGCCGTCCGGCACCATCCGGATGTGCCCGAACTCGGCGGCCACACCGAAGTGGCCCCGGCGCAGCTTGTTGCCGATGATGACGCCGCCGCCCAGGCCGGTGCCGAGCGTGATGCAGATGACGTTGCGGTGGCCCTTGCCGGCACCGAACTTGTACTCGCCCCAGGCCGCGGCGTTGGCGTCGTTCTCCACGACGACGGGAAGACCCGTGCGGGCCTCGACCTTCTCCTTGAGCGGCTCGTTGCGCCAGTAGATGTTGGGGGCGAAGTACACCGTCGAGCGCTGGCGGTTGACGTATCCGGCCGCACCGATGCCCACGCCGACGATCTCGTGACCCGCGCGTGCTCCCTCCACCGCGGAGGCGATGGCGTCCACGATGCCGTCGGGCGTGCCCGGGGTCGGCACCTTGTGGACCGAGAGGATGTTGCCTTCCTCGTCGACCACGCCGGCCGCGATCTTGGTGCCGCCGATGTCGACGCCGATGGTGAGTCCCATGAATCCCTCAGTTCCGGTCGAGCCCCGCTACCGCCCACGGTACCCGAGGCCCTGCCACCGGGTTCCCGGCACCGGCGGGACCGCTCACCGGCTTAGAGCTTCGAACGAAATGGGCGCCCGGCTCGCGGCGCCTGGCACGCACGCTCGCCGCGTTGCCGGAAGGCCCTAGTAGCTCCTCCCCCACTCTCGGCTCCGCTCGAGCGGGGGGACCCCCATGACGCCGCGAGCTGATCGGACTCCCATTTCGTTCGGAGCTCTTAGGCGCTCTCAGTCCAGGTCGATGCGTTCCCCGCCGGTGCCCGGCTCGTCGCCCCGGTCCCGGCCCGGGTCGCCCTTGCCGCCCTCGTCCCGGGCCTCGTCGGGGTTCCAGGCGCGGGTGTCCCGGGTCGTCCAGCGGCGTTCCTGGTCCTGGACCGCGGAGCGGTAGGCGGCGAGCAGTTCGTTGCCCGCGGCGGCGAGGTGGTCGAAGACGTCCGGGTTGCGTTCGACGACCGGTTCCACGACCGCCCTGGCCTGCTGGACGACCTGGCGCACCACCTGCTGCGCGGACGGTCCGGCGGCCGCGCCGAACAGGGGGGCCTGGAGGCCTCCGGTGAGCTGGTCGAACTTCTCGGCGACCGCGTCGACGAGCTTGCGCAGTTCCTCGGCCGCCGAGCCGGGCGGCGGTCCGTACCGGTCGCGGCGGCGGGCCTTCTCCGCCTCGAGGTCCTCGGCGCACGCCGTCGCCCAGGCGTCCGCGTCGAAGGCGGTGCGCGTCTCGTCCACGGCGCGCACGTCGTCCTCCACGGCGCGCGCGTCGTCCACGGGGTCGTCCCCGGCGGCGTCGGGCGGGGGGAGCTGATCGCTCATGACGGACTCCTGACTACGGTGGGCCCTTCCGACGTTACCCGAACGGCCGCTCCGGCTTCACGGGGTGCGCGGCCACAGCCGCGGATCCGGCCGGAACCGGATGCGCAGCTCGCCCTCGCGCAGGGCCGCGCCGTCCACGGTGCAGCGGCGCAGCGCGGAGGGCAGCGGGACGGTCCGCCGGAACGGCCCGGCGGTGACGGTGAGTTCGTCGCCGCGCCGGATCAGGTCCAGTTCCTCGCGCCGGGCGCCGGGCAGGGGGATGTGCCAGACCAGTACGCCGTCGTCGGCGGCGGGGGCGGGGGGCTCCCCGCTCGAGGAGAGCCAGGAGTGGGGAAGACCGGTGACGGGCCACTCGACCCAGGCCTGTGTCCCCTCGACGGCCGGCACGCCGGGCACGGCGAGCGCGGCGAGGTCGTCCGGGCCCCGCGGGTCGCGTCCCAGGTGGGCGACCGGGTGGACGTCGTACGTCCCGCGCCACTCGTCCAGGGTCTTGCGCTGCTGGGCGACCAGGGCGACGAGCCGGCCGTCCTCGACGTCCTCGGGCAGGAGGCGCCCGGCGACCAGCACGTCGGTGCGCAGTCCGCGCAGGGCGAGGCCCAGGCCCGCGGCGCGTACCGCGTCGGCACCGGCCGGTCCGGGTTCGGCGACCAGCCGTACGGCGGTGTCCCGGTCGGCGAGGACGGCCTCGACCGCTGCCAGTTCGGTGTCCCAGCGGGCGGCCGTCTCGTACAGCCACTCCGCGGGCATCGGGACCCCGGCGAGGCGGCCGAGCACGGGGCGCAGGGCGCGGGCGGCCTGGCGTTCCGGCGGGAGCAGGCGGCGCAGGCAGCGGCGGAGCTCCTCGGGGAGGGCGAGGAGGGCGAGGGACTGCGGGGTGGGCGGGAGATCGACGACGAGCAGGTCGTACGCCTGGGACAGCGCCGCGTCCCGCAGGGCGCGCAGCACGGAGAGCTCCTCGGCGCCGGGCAGCGGGCCGAGCTCCTCGGGGTCGAGCCGGGACGCGCCGAGCAGGTCGAGCGCCGTGGCGGCCCGGTCCTGCAGGGCGGCCAGGTCGGCGCGGAAGTCCGCGTCGGCGTCGACCCGCCGGGCGGTGAGCCCCTGCTCGACCTCGACGGGCTCGGCGCCCACGGGTGTCCCCAGGACGGCGCCCAGCGTGTCCACCCGGTCGGTGCCCAGCACCAGGACGCGGGTGCCCCCACGGGCTGCGGCGAGCGCGGTGGCCGCCGCGACGGTGGTACGTCCGTTGCCGCCGGGGCCCGTGATCAGGAGGGTACGCATGAGGGTGAACGGTACCCGGGCCCGTGCCCGGCCGACGCCGTTCCCTCCCGGCCGGTGCTACTCCGCCGTCGGCTTCCCGCCGGACCCGGCGGCCGGCTCCTCACCCGACTCCACCCGCTTCTTCAGTCCCGCCAGGGCCCGGTCGATGATGACCTTCTCGGCCTTGCGCTTGATCATGCCGAGCATCGGGATCTTGACGTCGACGGTGAGCCGGTAGGTGACCTCGGTGGTGCCCGCGCCGGTCGGCGTCAGGAGGTAGGAGCCGTCCAGGGAGCGCAGCATCTGGGACTTCACCAGCGTCCAGGAGACCTCGTGCTCACCGGTCCAGGTGTACGCGAGGGTCTGGTCGTCCTTGATCGCTCCGGCGTCCATGACGAGGCGCACCTGCTCGGCCCGGCCCCGGTCGTCGGACGTGAGGACCTCGGCCTCCTTCACCTCGCCGGTCCAGTCCGGATAGCGGGCGAAGTCGGCGATCACCCCCATGACATCGGCCGGTGCCGCCTCGATCGTGATGCTCGAGCTGGTGTGTTCCGCCATCGCCGTGGCTCCTCCAGGTGCGGGCCGGTAGTTCGGATCGCCGTGCGCGGCCCACGCGCACGCCCGTGCAGCGGAAGGCTATCGCGCACCCGGCGGGCGCCACTCATCCGACCGCGACTCGTCCGACCTGGGACATCCTCACCATTCGAGGGCCCAGGGCCGGCCGCCGGCCGCGAAGTGCCCCACGTTCACGCACTCGGTGGCCCCGATCCGCATGCGCCGGACCAGCGGCTGGTGCACATGCCCGAACAGCGCGTACCGCGGCCTGGTGCGGTGGATGGCGTCCAGCAGGGCCCGGCTGCCGCGCTCGAAGCGGCGCGCCACGGTGTCGTACACCAGCTCCGGGACCTCCGGCGGGATGTGCGTGCACAGCACGTCGACCTCGCCGACGGCCTCGATCTTCGCCGCGTACTCCTCGTCGCTGATCTCGTACGGCGTTCTCATGGGCGTACGCAGTCCGCCGCCGACGAAGCCGAAAATCCGGCCGCCGATTTCCACCCGTTCGCCGTCGAGGACGGTGGTGCCGGGGCCGGCGTACTCCTGCCACAGGGTCGGTATGTCGACATTGCCGTAGGTGGCGTACGTGGGTGCGGGGAAGGCGGCGAACATCTCGGCGTACTGCTTGCGCACCGCCTTCTCGATCGCCCCGGCGCGGTCCTCGCCGATGCCCGCCCACAGCCGGGACTGGAACGCGCGCGCCTCCTCGAAGCGGCGAGCGGTGCGCAGTTCCACGATCCGGTCGGCGTTCTCCACGCCGAACAGGTCGGGGAAGATGCCGCGGGAGTGGTCGGCGTAGTCGAGGAAGAGCACCAGGTCGCCCAGGCAGATCAGGGCGTCCGCGCCCTGGCCGGCGCGGGCCAGGTCACGGGCGTTGCCGTGCACGTCGCTGACCACGTGGACGCGCGTGCGCCGGTCTCCGTCTGGTGTGGAAGCCATGACGATCGAGGGTAGGCGTGTCCGTCCCGTGTGAACAGTGGTGGCCGGACCTGCGGTAACTGGCTCGGTGGGGAGGCAGTGGAATATTGTGCGCGATGGAGCACCCAGCTGTGTGACGCAGCGAACATCTCGCCGGGACCCCCTGTCGTAGCATCCATACCGGCGGGTAACGTCCGGGCAGTCCACTCGTGCTCGGGTTTTCAACAGCTGAATTCTCGAGCACCCGACCGAGCCTTGGACCGCACCGTCGTCGCAGCGCACAACGTCGTGGCGCCGGCGCCCTAAGAGGAGCAGCAGTCTTGCGCGAGTTCAGCCTTCCGGCTTTGTACGAGGTCCCCGCGGACGGCAATCTGACCGACATCGTCCGCAGAAACGCCGCGCAGCACCCCGACGTCGCCGTCATCGCCCGCAAGGTCGACGGCGCGTGGCAGGACGTGACGGCGACCGCCTTCCTCGATGAGGTGCGGGCTGCCGCCAAGGGGCTCATCGCCTCCGGCGTCCGGCCCGGCGACCGGGTGGGGCTGATGTCCCGCACCCGTTACGAGTGGACCCTGCTGGACTTCGCGATCTGGAGCGCCGGCGCGGTCACCGTGCCGGTGTACGAGACCAGTTCGCCGGAGCAGGTGGCCTGGATCCTCAGCGACTCCGGCGCCACCGCCTGTGTGGTGGAGAGCGACGGCCACGCGGCCGCGGTGGAGTCGCTGCGCGACCGACTGCCCGCGCTGAAACACGTGTGGCAGATCGACGGCGCGATCGCGAGCGGTGAACTCGCCGGCGGTGCGATCGCTGAGCTGGGACGGCTCGGTCGGGACGTCACCGACGAGACGGTCGAGGAGCGCAGCTCCGTCGCCAGGGCCGACGACCCGGCGACCATCGTCTACACCTCCGGCACCACCGGCCGCCCCAAGGGCTGCGTGCTCACCCACCGCAGCTTCTTCGCCGAGTGCGGCAACATCGTGGAGCGGCTGCGCCCGCTGTTCCGCACCGGCGAGTGCTCGGTCCTGCTCTTCCTCCCGCTCGCGCACGTCTTCGGCCGGCTGGTGCAGATCGCGCCGATGATGGCGCCGATCAAGCTGGGCTGCGTCCCGGACATCAAGCAGCTCACCGACGAACTGGCCGCGTTCCGGCCGACGTTGATCCTGGGCGTACCGCGGGTCTTCGAGAAGGTCTACAACTCGGCGCGGGCCAAGGCGCAGGCCGACGGCAAGGGCCGGATCTTCGACCAGGCGGCGGACACCGCCATCGCGTACAGCAAGGCGCTGGACACGCCGTCGGGCCCGTCCCTCGGTCTGCGGATCAAGCACAAGGTCTTCGACCGGCTCGTGTACGGCAAGCTGCGCGCGGTGCTCGGCGGGCGCGGCGAGGCCGCCATCTCCGGCGGCGCGCCGCTGGGCGAGCGCCTCGGCCACTTCTTCCGCGGCATCGGCTTCACGGTGCTGGAGGGGTACGGGCTCACCGAGTCCTGCGCGGCCACCACGTTCAACCCCTGGGACCGGCCGAAGATCGGCACGGTCGGACAGCCGCTGCCCGGCTCGGTGGTCCGCATAGCCGACGACGGCGAGGTGCTGCTGCACGGCGAGCACCTGTTCAAGGAGTACTGGAACAACCCGGGCGCGACGGAGGAGGCGCTGGCCGACGGCTGGTTCCACACCGGCGACATCGGCACCCTCGACGAGGACGGGTACCTGAGCATCACCGGGCGCAAGAAGGAGATCCTCGTGACCGCGGGCGGCAAGAACGTGGCGCCGGCCGTGATCGAGGACCGGATCCGCGCGCACGCGCTGGTCGCGGAGTGCATGGTGGTCGGCGACGGGCGGCCGTTCGTGGGCGCGCTGGTCACCGTCGACGAGGAGTTCCTGGTCCGCTGGGCGGCGGAGCACGGCAAGCCGGAGGGGGTCACGGCGGCGTCGCTGAGCGAGGACCCCGATCTGATCGCCGCGATCCAGACGGCGATCGACGACGGGAACGCGGCGGTCTCCAAGGCGGAGTCGGTGCGGAAGTTCCGGGTGCTGCCTGCTCAGTTCACGGAGGAGTCGGGGCATTTGACCCCGTCGTTGAAGCTGAAGCGGAATGTGGTGGCGAAGGACTACGCGCACGAGATCGAGGCGATCTACGCGAAGTAGGCGGTTTTCGCCCCGCTGCTTCCTCCCGTTCTCCCCGCCCCGCGCCCGGGACTCCGTCCCGGGCCTCCGCTCTTCGAACTTCCCCACGCGCCTCGGCATCCAGGACGGGAACGGGCCTGTTTGCCGTCTGCTTTCGCTGCGGTCCGCCACCCTCGGCGAAAGGACCACCGCGATGTCCCGGCAGACCGACGCCGCACCGAAGGGCCGTACCACCGTCGCGCCCCGGGTCGTCACTCCGGTGGCCGACGACGCCTTCGGGCAGCGCGGAGGGCGTGTCAAGGACCCCTCCGGCACCGTCTGGTGGGTGACCAGCCACGTCGAGGACCTCTCCGAGGACGAGATGGGGAAGCGGTCGCAGGACCCCGGGTACGCCGAGGCGGGGCGCGTGGCCCAGGAGGCGCTCGACGCCGAACTCAGCGGTCGAAGCCACGGGCACAGCAGTGCCCCGGTCAGGACGACCGGCTGACCCGTGGCGGGCTCACGGCCCGTGCAGGGCGGCTTGTACGGGCCGTGCCGGGCCGCGAACGTGACCCCGTCCGGCCGCCGGGGCGTCGCAGCAGTGGCACCGAGGGCGACCGCTGGGTGGAAGTGGCCCTTGCACCCGGTGCCGTGCACGTGCACGGCACGAAGGCGCGGGACGGTCCGCGGTTCGCGGTCTTCGTGCCCACGGGGCGTGACCTCGCCGGGCGGGCAAGGCGCTGCCCTGGTCGGTTTCACGTCGGCGTCGGCCGCACGACACTTTTGACGATGCGGGTCAGCGTATCTTGATCCCCATGGCGACGACTCCGCTGCTGTCGGACTCCCGTACCGAGCCGGACGGTTCGGCCGTGGTCCGGGTGCTGAGTTACAACATCCGTTCGATGCGTGATGACACCGACGCGCTGGCCCGGGTGATCGGGGCGTGCGCGCCCGATCTGGTGCTCGTGCAGGAGGCGCCGCGGTTCTTCCGGTGGCGCAAGAAGCTGGCCCGGCTCGCCTCCGCCTCCGGGCTGGTCACGCTGTCCGGAGGTGCCACGGCTGCCGGCCCCGCCGTCCTGTGCTCCCTGCGGGCGACCGTCGAGCGCACCGAGGACGTGCTGCTGCCGCTCACCCCGGGGCTGCACCGGCGCGGCTTCGCCACCGCCGTCGTACGGTTCGGCGGTGCCCGGCTCGGGGTGCTGAGCTGTCACCTGTCGCTGTCGAAGGACGAGCGGTACGAGCAGGGCGGCATGCTCCTGGACCGGCTCGCCGGGATGAGTGTGGAGCACGCGGTCGCGGGCGGTGACGTCAACGAGCGGCCGGACGGCCGCACCTTCCGGCGGTTGGGCGACTCCCTCACGGACTGCTGGGCGGCCGCGCCCTGGGGCGGTGAGTACACCTCGACGCCCATCGAGCCGCAACAGCGCATCGACGCCCTGTTCGCCACGAAGGGCGTCGAGGTCCTGGGCTGCGGTGTCCCGCTCGGCCAGCCGGGGGTGAGCGAGGCCGACCTGAGGGCGGCCACCGACCACCTGCCGGTCCTGGCCGCCCTCAGAGTGCCGGCGGTCGCGTAGACCGCGTGGGTGAGGGGCCCGTTCTCAGACCACCGCGCCGCGGCCGGGATCGTCTTCGTCCTTGTCGCCGGTGCGCATCCGCATCACCAGGGTGGCGAAGCCGCCCAGAAAGCCGCCGATGCAGAGCGTGGTCAGCCACCAGGTCATCTCCCAGCCGAGCAGTATCGCCAGCAGGAGCAGCACCGGACCGCCCAGCACCCCCAGCCAGGCGAGCTTGGAGGTGAGGTCGGACTCGGGCAGCGGCGGCGGCTCCGGCGGTACGAAGTGGCCCTCGTCGCCGTCGTCGAAG
The DNA here is from genome assembly GCF_003143855.1 of Streptomyces sp. NWU339. Classification (GTDB taxonomy): domain Bacteria; phylum Actinomycetota; class Actinomycetes; order Streptomycetales; family Streptomycetaceae; genus Streptomyces. The sequence goes on along the minus strand of NZ_QFRK01000006.1, from coordinate 34,261 downwards.
TCGTCGGAGGCGTCGTCCGGGGGTTCGGACACGCTGTAGTCGCGCGGGCCCACACCCGGCGCGAAGGCGATGGAGCCGCCCAACGGCTTGGCCGGCTTCTCCCCGGTCCTCGTGGGGGCCTCGGCCTGCGCCGACCCCTCGTCATTGGTCTCGGACTCCAGCAACGCCAGGTCCTCGACCGACTTGAACGGCTTGGCGCCCGCCGGGTCCGGCGGCTCGTCCCCGTACCCGGCGACGATCGCCGCCCACGCGGCGTCCTCGTCGAAGGGGACGGCCTGTTCCTCCGGACCCCGGCCGTCACGGTCCCGGCCGACCTCGCGCGCCTCCCGGTCCTCACGCCCTTCGCGGTCCTCGCGGTCCGAGTCGTGCTCAGCCACCTGTGGTCGTCCCTTCCTTGCCGAGACCGGGCTCGTTGACGGCGCCGGGTGCGAGCCGGCCGATGAACGCGGTGCTCTCCTGGAAGATCCGCTCCGCGTCGTAGTCCAACGTCGCCACGTGGTAGCTCTGTTCCAGCAGGATCTCCGTGACGTCGAGCGACGAGACCCGGCCGAGGATCCGGGCCGAGTCCGCGGGCGGCACCACATGGTCCTGCGGGCTGCGCAGAAGCAGCAGCGGCTGGGTGACCCGGGGCAGTTCGCCGTCGAGCATGCGCAGGAAGGTGCGCAGGGAGTGGGCCGCGTGCAGCGGTACCCGGTCGTACCCCAGCTCCGTGGCCGACGGGTCCGCGATGTCGCTCGCGATCCCCTTCGTCGTGGGGATCAGATGGCGGGCCACGGGCAGCGCGCGCGGTCGGTCCGTGCACCTTGTTCGCCGGGTTGACGACCATGACGCCGCTCACCGCGTCGCCGTGCCGCGCGGCCAGCCGCAGGGCGAGCGCGCCGCCCATGGACAGGCCGGCCACGAACACCCGCGCGCACCGGTCCCGCAGCAGCCGCAACTCACGGTCCACCTCCGCGTACCAGTCCTGCCAGCCGGTCAGCCGCAGGTCCTGCCAGCGGGTGCCGTGCCCGGGGAGCAGGGGCAGCGAGACGGTCAGGCCGTGCTCGGCGAGGTGCTCCGCCCAGGGGCGCAGCGACTGCGGTGAACCGGTGAAGCCGTGGCAGAGGAGGACTGCGGTCTCTCCGCCCTCATGGCGATACGGCTCGGCTCCGGTCAGGAGCGGCACCTTGGCCTCCCGGTCTGAAAGTCGTAGGAGTCGTGGCAGTCGTACAGAGGGGCTGTACGTCATGACGGTCATGGCACGGGTGTCATGGGTCGCGCCCGCACGCGAGTTGCAGGACCTTCACCGTACGCGACCGCACTGACACCGACCAGGGCCGTCGGAGCCATTGACGGCGCCCCGGGATATGGTCTGACCCACACGCACAGGAAGGCACTCGCTTGTTGTACGGCGCGATGAAGTTCACCGTCGGAGGGTCGCTGAAGCTCGCCTTCAGGCCCTGGGTGGACGGCCTGGAGAACGTACCCGCCGAGGGCCCGGCCATTCTGGCCAGCAACCACCTGTCGTTCTCCGACTCCTTCTTCCTGCCGGCCGTGCTCGACCGCAAGGTCACCTTCATCGCCAAGGCCGAGTACTTCACCAGCCCGGGTGTCAAAGGCCGGCTCACGGCCGCCTTCTTCAAAGGTGTGGGTCAGCTCCCGGTCGACCGCTCCGGCGCGCGCGGCGCGGGCGAGGCGGCGATCAGGAGCGGTATAGAGGTCGTCGAGCGTGGTGAGCTGTTCGGCATCTACCCCGAGGGCACCCGCTCGCCCGACGGGCGTCTCTACCGGGGCAAGCCCGGCGGTCTCGCGCGCGTGGCGCTGGCCACCGGCGCGCCCGTGATACCCGTCGCCATGATCGACACGGAGAAGGTCCAGCCGCCCGGGAAGGTCGTCCCGAAGCTGATCCGGCCGGGCATCCGCATAGGCAGGCCGTTGGACTTCAGCCGCTACCAGGGTATGGAGCACGACCGTTTCGTGCTCCGCGCGGTGACCGACGAGGTCATGTACAAAATCATGCAGCTCTCCGGCCAGGAGTACGTCGACATCTACGCGACCGCCATGAAGCGGCAGCTCGCGGAGGCGGCCAAGGCCGACAAGGAAGCGGAGAAAGCGGAGAAGGAAGCGGAGAGGGCGGAGAAGAAAGCACAGCGGGAGGAGGCCGCCGAGCAGCGGCGGCCCGATCCCCGGTAGTCCGTCAGCGGGTCCGGGGCGGGAGTGGGGGAGGACATGCCCAGGGGCGGGGAAGTCATGAGGATGTCGGTCGAGCAGCCCCTGTGGCGCGCGCTCACCGGCTACCGGGTCCTGACCATGGTCTACGCGGTCGGCCTGTTCGCCACCGCCTACGACGAGTTCGAGCGCCCCTGGCTCGCCGTGGCCTACTTCGTTGTGCTGGTCGTATGGACCCTGGCCACCCTGCCCCTGGTCGCGAACGCAGCCCGCTGCACCAGACGCTTCCTCACCGCCGACCTGACCGTCGCACTCGTCGGCATCCTGCTCACCCCCGTCGCCGACGCCCACGAGCGGATCCAGGCGGGCGGCCCGACCATGCCGTCGATCTGGACCGCCGGCTCGGTGCTCGCCTTCGCCATCAAGGGCGGCTGGCGCTGGGCGGCCCTCGCCTCCACCCTGGTCGCCGTCGCCAACCTGGTCGAGCGCGGCGGCCCCGCCCGCGACACCGTGCACAACGTGATCCTCGTCTGGGTCGCCTCCATCGCCATCGGCTACGTCGTCGAGGTCGCCCGCGCCTCCGAGCGCACCCTCGCCCGCGCCCTGGAGATCGAGGCCGCGACGAGGGAACGGGAGCGGCTCGCGCGGGACATCCACGACGGCGTGCTCCAGGTGCTCGCGATGGTGCAGCGGCGCGGCGCGGTGATCGGCGGCGAGGCGGCCGAACTGGGCCGGATGGCCGGCGAGCAGGAGGTGGCGCTGCGCACCCTGGTCTCCGGCGGCCTGGTGCCCGTGCCCAGGGCCTCGCGGGACACGGCCGGGGGAGAGGCCGTACGCGCCGCGGACGACACCGCCGGTGAGGCCGGGGGCGGCCCCGTCGATCTGCGTGCCCTGCTCGCCCCGTACGCCGGTGCCCTGGTCAACCTCGCCGAACCCGGGGCGCCGGTGCCGCTCGCACCGGCCGCCGCGCGGGAGGTCGCCGCCGCCGTCGGGGCGGTCCTGGACAACGTACGCGAGCACGCCGGGCCGGACGCCCGGGCCTGGATCCTGGTCGAGGACGAACCGGACGAGGTGATCGTCACCGTCCGCGACGACGGGCCCGGCATCCCCGAGGGCCGGCTCGCCCAGGCCGAGGGCGAGGGACGGCTCGGGGTGGCCCTGTCGATCCGCGGACGGCTGCGCGACCTCGGCGGCAGTGCGGAACTGATCTCGGTGCCGGGTCAGGGCACGGAGGTCGAGCTGAAGGTGCCCAAGGACACGAGGGAAGCGGACGACCCGCGGGGGAAGGCGGAGCAGCGATGACGGACACGGCAGCCGAACGGGAAGCCGGCCGGGGCCCGGTCAAGGTGATGGTGGTCGACGACCACCCCATGTGGCGCGACGCCGTCGCGCGCGACCTGTCCGAGTCCGGCTTCGAGGTGGTGGCCACCGCCGGTGACGGTGACCAGGCCGTGCGCCGCGCCAGGGCCGCCGCCCCCGACGTCCTCGTCCTCGACCTGAACCTGCCCGGCAAGCCCGGTGTCCAGGTCTGCAAGGAGGTCGTCGCCGCGAACCCCGCCCTGCGCGTGCTGGTGCTCTCGGCGAGCGGTGAGCACGCCGACGTCCTGGAAGCGGTGAAGTCGGGTGCCACCGGCTATCTGCTGAAGTCGGCCTCGACCCAGGAGCTCCAGGACGCGGTGCGCCGTACGGCGGCCGGCGACCCGGTGTTCACCCCGGGCCTGGCCGGGCTGGTCCTCGGCGAGTACCGCCGGCTGGCCTCCGATCCGGCACCCGTCCCGGAGAGCGGTGGGGCCAGGGCGCCCCAGCTGACCGACCGGGAGACCGAGGTGCTGCGCCTGGTCGCCAAGGGCCTCAGCTACAAGCAGATCGCCGAACGGCTCGTCATCTCCCACCGCACGGTGCAGAACCACGTCCAGAACACCCTCGGCAAGCTCCAGCTGCACAACCGCGTGGAACTCGTCCGCTACGCCATAGAACGCGGCCTCGACGACGAGTAGGGCCCGTCCGGCCCCAGCGCGATCCCTTTCCGGACCCGTATATTCACGCATGCGGCAGCAATCCCGGCACGACCCCCGGAGGGACCCCGTGGAGATCCTCGCGTTCGGTGTGCAGTCCGACGAGAAGCCCATGATCGAACAGGCGTTCCAGGGCCACCACGAGGTACATGGCCTGGACGTCTTCCTCAACGAGGACACCGCCCTCATCGCGACCGGCCACGAGGTGATCTCCACCAGCGTCAACTGCGACCTCGGCGCCGGGGTCCTGGAGAACCTGGCGGCCGGCGGCACCCGGATGATCGCCCAGCGGTCCACCGGCTTCAACAACGTCGACCTGAAGACGGCCGAGCGGCTCGGCCTGACGGTCGCCCGGGTGTCGTACTACTCGCCCCACTCGGTCGCCGAGTTCGCCTGGACCCTCGCCATGGCGGTCAACCGCCGTGTCGTCCGCGCCTCCACCCGCACCCGCGACTTCGACTTCCGCCTCGACGGCCTGATGGGCCGCGACATGCACGGCCGCACCGCCGGCGTCCTCGGCACCGGCAAGATCGGCGAGGCGTTCGCCCGGATCGCGCACGGCTTCGGCATGCGGCTGCTCGGCTGGGACGTCGCCGAGAACCCCGCCTGCCGGGAGCTCGGCATGACCTACGTCACCAAGGAGCAGCTGCTCGCCGAGTCCGACCTGATCACCCTGCACGTTCCGCTCGTGCCGGAGACCCACCGGCTGATCGACGGGCCCGCCCTGAGGACGATGCGGGACGACGCGATCCTGGTGAACTCCAGCCGCGGCGGACTCGTCGACACCGCCGCCCTCGTCGCCGAACTGCGCGCGGGCCGCTTCACCGGCGTCGGACTGGACGTGTACGAGGCGGAGGCGGGCCTGTTCTTCCTCGACAAGTCCCTGGAGGCCGTCGAGGACGACACCCTGGCCCGCCTCGTCACCTTCCCCAACGTCCTGGTGACGTCCCACCAGGCGTACTACACCGTGGACGCCGTCAGCCAGATCATCGAGACCACGGTGCGCAACGTCCTCGACTACACCGCGGGCCGCCGCTCGGAGAACGTCCTCGTACCGCGCAGCTGACCCATCAGCTGCGCGACGAGCGCCGCGCCGTTCAGGGTGAGCACCGACTCGGGGTGGAACTGCAACGACGCGAAGCCGGGCCCGCGCAGGGCGTGCACCTCGCCGTTCGCCGCGCGGCTCACCTCGATGCCGTGCGCGGCCAGTTCCGCCGCCGCCTCGTCGTCGCACCGGGCGACGAAGCTGTTGTAGAAGCCGACCGTCTCCGGCCGCCCGAACAGGTCGATCTCGGTCTGCGCCCCCTGGTACGGCACCTCCTTGCGGACCGTGTCGAGACCCAGCTCGGCCGCGATCAGTTCGTGGCCCAGGCAGACGCCGAGGACGCCGTGCCGGTGGTCCCTGATCACCGCGGCGGCCAGGCCGCGCAGGAACCGCATCTTCGCGTCGGCCGGGTCGGACGGGTCACCGGGACCGGGCCCCAGCACCACGGGCCCCTCGTGCCCGAGCACCGTCTCCCGCAGCCCCGGTTCGTCGTACCGCCGGACGGTGACCGCGAGCCCCGAGGAGCGCAGCACATGCGCGAGCATCGCCGTGAAGGTGTCCTCCCCGTCGACGACCAGGGCGTGCCCCTCCAGGCCCCCCAGCCCTTCCCGTCCCGTCGGCGCGGCCGACGGCTCCCGCATCCGCAGCCAGAACGGGGCCAGCGAGGCCCGCCGCTCGTCCAGCGCCGCCCGCACCCGCGGATCGTCGGCCAGCCGCGGCCGTACGGACTCCTCGCGCGGCCGTCCCGGGCGCACCCCCAGCGCGGCCAGCACCCCGGCCGCCTTCGCATGGGTCTCGGCGACCTCGCCCGCCGGGTCCGAGCCCCGCACCAGCGTGGCGCCGACCGGCACCCGCAGCCGCCCCGCCGCGTCGATGTCGGCGGTGCGGATGAGGATGGGGGAGTCGAGGCTCTGCGCCCCTCCCGCATCCCGGCCGATCAGCGCCAGCGCCCCCGCGTAGTACCCGCGCCCGGCGGGCTCGTACCGCTCGATCACCCGGCAGGCGTTCTGCACCGGCGACCCGGTGACGGTCGCGGCGAACATGGTCTCCCTCAGCACCTCCCGCACGTCCAGCGAGGACCGGCCGCGCAGCTCGTACTCGGTGTGGGCGAGATGCGCCATCTCCTTCAGCCGGGGACCGACCACGACCCCGCCCATGTCACCGACGGTGCACATCATCTTGAGCTCCTCGTCGACGACCATCGACAGCTCCTCGATCTCCTTGCCGTCGGCGAGGAAGTCCAGCAGGTGCTCGGGGGTCGGTCCCCCGGCCGGGTAGCGGTACGTGCCGCTGATCGGGTTCATCACGACGGTCCCGCCGGACGCCCGCACATGTACTTCGGGGCTCGCGCCGACCAGCGTCCGCCCGCCCGCCTCCTGCCCGGTGCACACCACGAACGTCCAGTAAGCGCCCCGCTCGCCCTCCAGCAGCCGCCGGAACAGCGCCAGCGCGTCGGCCCGCCCGAACCCGGGGATCTCGCCCTCGTAGGTCCGCCGGATCACGAAGTTGGCGCCCTCGCCCCGCCCGATCTCCTCCCGCAGCACCCGCCCGACGATCCCGGCGTACGCGCCGTCGTCGACGTCGAAGCCGCCGCCCTCCACCCGGACGTCGTGCCCGGGCAGTTGTTCCAGGGCGGTGGTGAGCGGGATCTCGTGGCGCTCCTCGGGAGTCAGCACCAGCAGCGGGGTGCCGTCGTCGCGCACGTCGAAGCCGCGCTCCCGGATCTGCCGGAAGGGGACGAGCGCCAGCCCCTCGTCGGGCAGGTCGGCCAGCCGGTCACGGGGGCTGACGGCGCCGAGCAGCAGCTCCACCACGGTGTCGTCGTGGCCGGGGGTGCGGCGGCGCAGCAGGGCGAACGGACGGGGATCGTCCAGCAGGTCGAGCAGGTTCATCGGTCGTGGTCCCTCGGTGACGGAGGGCCGGCCGGGGCGCCGCGCGGGCCGCGAACGCCGAAGGCCGCCCCTCGGGCGGCCTTCGCGGAGTCTTGTGTACGCGCGATGATTCAGTGGGCCGCCGGAGAAGCGGTCCACCACCAGTTCTGGGCGGAAGGGTTCTGAACCGAACCGTTCCGGGTCGAAAGCGCGAACATGCGACGCACCCTAGCGCATGTCCTTCGCGTGGTCCTCAGGTGTCCACGGAGAACATTCCCCGTCTCACTTGCTGGGCACGGGCCTGGAAGGCGCCATCCCACCCCGTAGTGTTGAGACGTGACCGTGAACGCTAAGACCAGCCCGAGTGCTGGCAACACCTGGCGAGACCTGCCCGCGGCGCAGCAGCCCGAGTACCCCGACACCGAGGCTCTGCGCGCAGTGATCGCGGACCTCGAGTCGTATCCACCGCTCGTCTTCGCGGGTGAGTGTGACCAGCTGCGCGCCCGGATGGCGGCCGTCGCCAAGGGAGAGGCGTTCCTCCTCCAGGGCGGCGACTGCGCCGAGTCCTTCGACGCGGTGTCCGCCGACCACATCAGGGCCAAGCTGAAGACACTGCTCCAGATGGGCGCCGTACTGACGTACGCCGCGTCCGTGCCCGTCGTGAAGGTGGGCCGGATCGCCGGCCAGTACTCCAAGCCGCGCTCCAAGTCGACCGAGACCCGCGACGGCGTGACCCTGCCCAGCTACCGCGGCGACTCCGTCAACGGCTTCGACTTCACCGAAGAGGCCCGCGTCCCGGACCCCGAGCGGCTGAAGCGGATGTACCACGCCTCGGCCTCCACGCTGAACCTGGTGCGCGCCTTCACCACCGGCGGCTACGCCGACCTGCGCCAGGTGCACGCCTGGAACCAGGACTTCGTGAAGTCGTCCCCGTCCGGCCAGCGCTACGAGCAGCTCGCCCGCGAGATCGACCAGGCGCTGAACTTCATGCAGGCCTGCGGGGTCGAGCCGGAGGAGTTCAGGACCGTCGAGTTCTTCTCGTCGCACGAGGCGCTGCTGCTGGACTACGAGTCGGCGCTGACCCGCGTGGACTCGCGCACCGGCCGGCTGTACGACGTCTCCGCGCACATGGTGTGGATCGGTGAGCGCACCCGGCAGCTGGACCACGCGCACATCGAGTTCGCCTCGAAGATCCGCAACCCGATCGGCATCAAGCTCGGCCCGACGACCACCGCCGAGGACGCCCTGCAGTACATCGAGCGGCTCGACCCCGAGCGTGAGCCGGGCCGGCTGACCTTCATCGTCCGGATGGGTGCGGACAAGATCCGCGACAGGCTTCCCGAGCTGGTCGAGAAGGTCACCGCCTCCGGTGCCACCGTGGCCTGGGTGACCGACCCGATGCACGGCAACACCTTCGAGGCGGCCTCCGGGCACAAGACCCGCCGCTTCGACGACGTGCTCGACGAGGTGAAGGGCTTCTTCGAGGTCCACAAGGAGCTCGGCACCCACCCGGGCGGCATCCACGTGGAACTCACCGGTGACGACGTCACCGAGTGCGTGGGCGGCGGTGACGAGATCTTCGTCGACGATCTGCACCAGCGCTACGAGACCGCCTGCGACCCCCGGCTGAACCGCAGCCAGTCGCTGGACCTGGCGTTCCTCGTCGCCGAGATGTACCGGGACCAGTAACACCGCTCACCTGCCGAATCGGCGAGGGGTGGGGCACGGATCACACGGATCGGCGCCCCACCCCACTTTTGTGCCACCCGGACGGCAGGTAAGGTTAGGTTAGCCTCACCGATCAGGGGTCGGTACGGCGCGACCCAGCACTATGTCGGGAGGTGGACCGCGTGTTCGTCTGCAGCTGCTTCGGAGTGACCGAGGAACAGGTGAGGAGCCACGCGGACGCCGGGGCCTGCACTCCCCGGCAGATCGCCTCCGCCTGCAAGGCGGGCACCGACTGCGGCGGCTGCGTGCGCCGCATCCAGGCGCTGCTCGGGCGTGGCGCCTGCCCCCGTCGGCAGCAGGCCGGCCAGGACCGGCCGCCCCTCACGGCGGAGCTTCCCGAAGCCGCATAAACCCGGTCGCCCTAGTGGGTCGAGAACCCGCTCGTCCCCGGGCCCGAGGAGTCCGGCTGCGACTGCTCGATCACCGTCGACAGATACAGCGCCTCGCCCAGCTTCTCGATGAGCTCCAGCTGGGTGTCCAGGTAGTCGATGTGGTGCTCCTCGTCGGCGAGGATCGCCTCGAAGATGTTGGCGGACGTGATGTCGTTCTTGTTGCGCATGACCTCCACGCCGCGGCGCAGGCGGTCGATGGCCTCGACCTCGATCTGCCGGTCGGCCTGGAACATCTCCGTCACCGTCTGCCCGACCTGGACGTGGAAGAGCCGCTGGTAGTTGGGCAGGCCGTCGAGCAGCAGGATGCGGTCGGTGAGGACCTCCGCGTGCCGCATCTCGTCGAAGGACTCTGCGCGCGTGTACTCGGCGAGCTTGGTCCAGCCTTTGTGGTCCTGCAGCTTCGAGTGCAGGAAGTACTGGTTGATCGCGGTCAGCTCGGCGGTCAGCTGCTCGTTGAGGAATTCGATGACCTCGGGATCGCCCTGCATCGCAGCGGCTCCTTCCACACGGATGAACGGGCCAGATGCGCCGCATGATTCCATCGGCTGAGAAGATCGTCCAGTAAGTACATACTTACTGAGTAAGGGTGCACTCATTGCTGTTTGGAAGATATTGTCCGACTTCATGGGGCCCCGGTCCGATGCGTCGCACCGGGTCTGTCAGGATGGAAGCATGGGTCAGCCGGCGGAACACGAATCGGGGGAGCGCACAGCAGAGGGAGCGGCGCGGTTCGAGCTTCCGCCGGGGCAGCGACTGCAGAAGGGCTGGCCGGTCACGCACTACGGGCCCGTCCCCAGGTTCCGGCCCGAGCGCTGGGAGTTCAGGGTGTTCGGCGCCACCGCCGACGGTGACAAGCACTGCTGGAACCACGAGGAGTTCACGTCCCTGCCGTACCGCAGCGTCGTGGCCGACCTGCACTGTGTCACGAAGTTCAGCATGCTCGGCGCCGAATGGGGCGGGATTCCGGCCCGTACCCTCCTGGAACTCGCCCCGCCCGCGCCCGACGTCACCCATGTGATGGTGTGGGCCGAGTACGGGTACAGCTCCAACCTGCGGCTGGCGGACTTCTCGTCCGAGCGGGCCCTCTTCGCCACGCACAAGGACGGCGAACTGCTGACCGCCGAGCACGGGTTTCCGCTCCGTCTGATCGTCCCCCACCTCTACGCCTGGAAGGGGCCGAAGTGGGTCCGCGGCGTGGAGTACATGACCGCCGACCGCCGCGGCTTCTGGGAGGAGCGCGGCTATCACAACATCGGCGACCCCTGGAAGGAGCAGCGCTACTCCTACCAGGAGGAGCCAGGGGACGGCCCCGAACTCTGACCGGGGCCGGGCCCCCGGGCCCCTGGACTGCGGATCAGTGGCCCTGGTCCCGGAGTTTCTTCAGCCGCTCCACGTCCGCCGCATGCCCCTCCTTGCCGCCGGGGGTCTCGATGACCAGGGGCACGCCCTCGGTCGCCGGGTGCGTCATCAGCGCGCGGAACGGGTCCTCGCCTATGTGGCCTGCGCCGATGTTCGCGTGACGGTCCTTGTGCGCGCCGACCACGTCCATGGAGTCATTGGCGTGGATGAGCTTCAGCCGCCCCTCGCCGACCGTGTCCACCAGCAGATCCAGTGTCCGGTGCATCCCGCTCGGCCCGGTCAGGTCGTGACCGGCCGCGAAGACATGGCAGGTGTCCAGGCAGACACCCAGTTTCGGATGGGCGTCCAGCACCTCGAAGTACGGACCGAAGTCCCGGATCAGGGAGCACAGGGAGGCGCCCTGGCCGGCCGTCGACTCCAGCAGCAGGAACGGGTCGTCGTCATGGGTGAGCTCGTCGAGCAGCGGCAGCAGGTGCTCCCGTACCTGCCTCAGCGCCACCGGCCGCTCCCGTCCGCCGGTCGCGCTGCCGGTGTGCACCACCACACCCAGCGCCCCGATCTCGCGCCCGCGCCGCAGCGAGTGGCGCAGCGACTCGGCGGACCGTTCGACGGTCGCCTCGGTGTGGGACCCGAAGTTGATCAGATACGGGGCGTGCACGTACGCCGGGATCGACCCGGCCGCACACGCCTCGCGGAACGCCGCGTCCTGCTTCGGGTTGCCGGTCGGCGTCGCCCAGCCGCGCGGGTTGGCGACGAAGACCTGCACGGCCTCCGCGCGCAGCTCACGGGCGTAGGACAGGCCGACGGAGTGCAGGCCGCCGGCCACGGGGACATGGCCGCCGACCGGGTTGCGGGCGGGGCCGGACAGGTGACTCTTCACCCTTCCAGGGTGTCATGCCCCCGGGGCGCCGAAGCCTCTGAGCCCCGCGTCAGCGGATCTTGAGGGTGATCGTCGAGCCCTTGGGCGCGGTGTCCCCGCCGGGCACGGACTGGGCCTTGACGGTGTCGCCGAACAGACCGAGCAGCCCGCGGTCCTCCTGGACCCGGAACCCGGCAGCCTCCAGCTTCCCGGTGGCCTCGTCCACACGGTCGCCGACCACGTCCGGGACCGGGACCATCTCGGGCCCCTTGGACAGCGTCAGTGTCACACTGTCCCCCTCGGCGGCCTCACGGCCGGCCTCCGGGCTCTGCCGGGCCACCCGGCCCGCGTCGTGCTCGGAGGTGACCCGCTCGGCGGCGATGCTCACCTCGAGGCCGGCCTCCTCCAGCTCGGCGCGCGCGGCGTCCAGGTCCTGGCCGACCACCTCGGGGACGTCCACCGGGCTGCCCTTGCTCACGGTGAGCGCCACCGCCGAGCCCGCACGGACCTTCGTGCCCTTGCCCGGCCCGGTGGAGACCACGAAGCCCTCGGACACGTCCTCACTGAACTCCCGGGTGACCATGCCCGGTTCCAGGCCCGCGTCCTTCAGCACGGACCGCGCCTTGTCCAGCCGGTAGCCGTCGACATCGGGCACCCGCACGGTCTGCGGCCCCTTGGAGAGGGTGAGCGAGACCGAGTCGGTGCCGCGGATACGGGCACCCGCCTCGGGATCCGTGCTGATCACCGTGCCCCGCTCCACGGTGTCGCTGTACGCCTCCTCGACCTGGCCGACGCCCAGCCCGGCGTCCGCCAGCCGCTCCCGGGCCTCCTTCTCGGTCTTCGCCAGCAGCGGCGGGACCCGGGTGAACTGGCCGGAGTTGATGTACCACACGCCTGCCCCGGCGCCCAGCACCAGCAGCACGGCGACGACGACCGCCATCGGGCCGCGCCGCAGCAGCGACACACCGCGCCGGGGCGGCGGCGCCGGGGACTGGAGGCGGCTGGTGCGGCGGACCTCGTCGACGGGCAGCGGGCGGGATGGGGGTCCCCCCGCGCGAGCGAAGTCGAGCGTGGGGGACGTCAGTGCGCGCGGGATGACGCTCGTGCGGTCCTCGGCGCCCCGGGCGGGCTGGTCCTCCGACGCCAGCGCCTGCGGCGGCAGCGCGTCCAGCTGCTCGTCGTCGAGTCCGCCGCGCGCCTCGCGGACCTGTGCGAGGAGCGCCACCGCGTCGTACGGGCGGACCTCCGGGTTGCGCGCGGTCGCCGAGGCGACCAGCTCGTCCAGTGCGTACGCCATACCGGGTACGGCGGCCGACGGCGGCGGCACGTCGTCGTGCAGATGCTTGTAGAGCACGATCGCGGGGGAGTCGCCGTCGTGCGGCTTCTCACCGGTCAGCATCTCGTACAGCAGGATGCCGCACGCGTACACGTCCACGCGGGGGTCGGCGCTGCCGCTCTCGATCTGCTCCGGCGCCAGGTACGAGACCGTGCCCAGCACGGTGCCGGTGGTGTTCGTCACCGTGTCCACGGCCCGGACCAGCCCGAAGTCGGCGACCTTGACCCGGCCGTCGTCCCCTATCAGCACGTTCTCGGGCTTCATGTCCCGGTGCACGAACCCGGCCCGGTGCGCGGCGCCGAGCGCGGCCAGCATCGGCTCCAGGATGTCCAGCGCGGCCCGCGGCTGCAGCGCACCGCGCTCGCGCAGCACGTCACGCAGGGTGCAGCCGGCGATGTACTCCATCGCCAGGTAGACGTACGCCCCGTCGGTGCCCTGGTCGAAGACCTGGACCACGTTCGGATGGGCCAACCGGGCGACCGACTTCGCCTCGCGGATGAACCGCTCGACGAAGGAGCCGTCGGCGGCGAGCGCCGGGTGCATCACCTTGAGCGCGAGCACACGGTCCAGACGGGTGTCCACGGCCCGGTAGACCGTGGCCATCCCGCCGACCGCGATCCGCGCCTCGACGCGGTACCGGCCGTCGAGCAGCTGCCCGACCAGAGGGTCCTGAAGGGTCGTGTCCACGCTGGGAGTCTACGAGGAGCCGCCGACAGAGCCGGCCGGATCGGTCCGGATCGATCCGGAACGGTCCCGGATCGGGGCGTGACTGCAGCCGACCTGTGACGCACCCCACGAAGGGACGCCCCACGACCGCCGGCGGTGCTCGGTCCCGCGGCCGCCGGCGGTGCTCGGCCCCACGAGGAGCCTTCACCTCTCGCCCGTCTGGAAACGGGCGGTGCGCGGGTCGGAGAACCCCCTCAGAACGCCGGCCGCTCCGGATCCAGCACGGCAAGCCCCTCCGCGGGAGAGGACGCCTCGGCGAAGTGCCGCCGCGGAATCCGCCCCGCCCGCCGCGCCAGCCGCCCCGCCTCGACCGCGCTCCGCATGGCGGCGGCCATCAGCACCGGCTCCTGCGCCCGCGTCACCGCCGAGGCGAGCATCACGCCCGCGCACCCCAGCTCCATCGCCAGCGCCGCGTCCGACGCCGTACCGGCACCCGCGTCCAGGATCACCGGCACGCGCGCGTGCTGCGTGATCAGCTCGAAGTTGTGCGGGTTGCGGATGCCGAGCCCCGAACCGATCGGCGAACCGAGCGGCATGACCGCCGCACAGCCGGCGTCCTCCAGCCTCCGTGCCAGCACCGGGTCGTCGTTGGTGTACGGCAGCACCGTGAACCCGTCGTCGACCAGGGTCTCGGCCGCCTCCAGCAGTTCGACGGGGTCCGGCAGCAGGGTGCGCTCGTCGGCGATGACCTCCAGCTTGACCAGGTCGGTGCCGAGTGCCTCCCGCGCGAGACGGGCGGTGAGCACCGCCTCCCCGGCGGTGAAACAGCCGGCCGTGTTCGGCAGCACCCGGATGCCCAGCCTGTCCAGCACCGAGAGCACCGAGCCGTGCACCGAGGGGTTCACCCGCCGCATCGCGACGGTCGTCAGCTCGGTCCCGGACGCCACCAGCGCCCGCTCCAGCACCTCGAGGCTGGGCGCCCCGCCGGTGCCCATGATCAGACGGGACGTGAAGGACGTACCGCCGAGGACGAACGGATCGTCGGCCATGATCAGCCTCCCTGCACGGCGGTAAGGACTTCCACCCGGTCCCCCTCGGCGAGGGGCGTGAGCGGCCACTGCGCGCGCGGGACGACCGTTTCGTTGAGGGCGGCGGCCACCCCGGAGTGCGCCTCGGTGAGCGTGCCGACCAGCGCGTCGAGCGCCGTGCCGGGAGCCACCTCGCGAGGCTCCCCGTTGACCGAGACCGTGACCGGGGCGTGCGCGGGAGTGTGCGTCGACGTGTCCACAGGAGGGTTCATACGGGTTGCTCCGTGAGTGCGGCGGCGGTCGCGGTGAACCGCCGGGGGGTGAAGGGGCGGGCCTCCGCCGGGAGTTCACCGGTGGCCAGGAACTCCGCCAGAACGTCGCCGGTGACCGGAGTGAGCAGCACGCCGTTGCGGTGGTGCCCGGTCGCCAGGACCAGCCCCTCGAGCCCGGACGGGCCGAGCAGGGGCGCGTTGTCGGGGGTGCCGGGGCGCAGCCCGGCCCGGGTCTCGGTGAGCGGCAGCTCGGTGATGCCGGGGACCAGTTCGTGGGCGTCGCGCAGCAGCTCGTACACCCCGCCCGCGGTGACGGTCGTGTCCCAGCCCTGTTCCTCGCTGGTCGCCCCGATCACCAGCTCCCCGTTCTCGCGCGGCACCAGGTACACCTGGCTGCCCCGCACCACCGCACGCACCGTCCGGCTCAGGAACGGACCGAACCGGTCGGGCATCGCCAGCCGGAGCACCTGCCCCTTCACGGGACGCACGGGAGGCAGCAGGTCCGCGGGGACGCCCGCGAGCCGCCCGCTGAGGCTGCCCCCGGCCAGCACCACCTGCCCGGCGGCCAGCCCGGTGCCGTCGGCGGTGACCACGCCCGTGGCCCGCTCCCCGGAGACGGTGAGCCGGTCGGCCCACGCGCGGTGCAGGACCACGCCCGCCCGCTCGCAGGCGGTCACCAGCGCCGCCGCCAGCCGCCGGGGGTCGATCTGGTGGTCGCCGTCCACCCGCAGCCCGCCGCGCACACCGGGGGCGAGCATCGGCTCCAGACGCCGGCACTCCCGCCCCGACAGCCACTGCGCGTCGAGCCCCGACTGCTGTTGCAGGGCGTGCAGTTCGCGCAGATGGGCGCGGTCGTCGGCGTCCAGCGCGACCGCGAGGGTGCCGCACCGGCGGTAGCCGAGGTCGTGGCCGGTGGCCTCGGTGAGCTCGGCCGCGAAGTCGGGGTAGCGGAGCGCGGAGGCGAGGTTCAGGCCGAGCAGGGTCTGCTCGCCGTAGTGCAGTTCCGTGACGGCGGCCAGCATCCCGGCGGCCACCTGGGCGGCGCCGCCGCCCGGTTCGGGGTCCAGCACGGTGGTGGCCAGCCCGCGCTGCGCGGACCGCCAGGCCGTGACCAGACCGATGACGCCGCCCCCGACGACGAGGACGTCGGGGGCGCGCTGCGAGGTGTGTGTGGGCGGCATGGGCGTCCAGCCCCTCCCTTCGCCGGCATGACCCGGATCAGGTGCATACGGTCGGAGGCCGCCAGCCTCCCTCTCAGCCCGGTGCGTCCGGGCTCCCGCGAGTGTCTTACGTTGGCCACCCTAGCCTCCGGATCAACGAACGTGTAGGGAGCCTTCGCATGGCTGGTTCGCTCGACGGTCTCGTCCTCGCCCCCGTCGCCGACCAGGCGCCGGGCCAGGTCGGCACCCGCACCCGGTTCGCGTACCACGAGCGGGACGGCGGGATCTGGGCCGAGTACGCGGGCGGTGACGTCGTCCGCGGGTACCTGGTGGGCACCCGGGAGGGGGACCGGCTGGACTTCCGGTACGTGCAGCTCAAGCAGGACGGCACCACCTCCTCGGGACACTGCGTGTCGACGGTCGTTGAGCTGCCCGACGGGCGGGTGCGGCTGGAGGAGACCTGGGAGTGGGAGTCGCAGCAGGGCAGCGGGACCAGCGTCGTGGAGCAGCTCACGGGATCCGGAGACTGACTGACCGGTGGTCAGGTGTCTATGGTGATCAGGTGAGCGAGCAGACGCAGGAACGGGGACCGTCCGAGCCGCGGCGCGTGGTGGTGACGGGGGCCGGAATGGCCGGCGTGCAGACCGCCGTCGCCCTCCGGGAACAGGGATTCACCGGCACCGTGACGCTGATCGGCGCCGAACCCCACCAGCCGTACGACCGGCCTCCCCTGTCCAAGGCGGTGCTGCTCGGCAAGGCGGAGGGCTCCGCCTTCGACGTCGACTTCGAGGCGCTCGACATCGAGCTGCGGCTCGGCTGCGAGGTGCTCGGGCTGCGTCCCGCCGACCACGAACTGGACACGGAGGCAGGGCCGGTCCCCTACGACGTCCTGGTCGTCGCGACCGGTGCCGAACCGGTCCGGCTGCCGGGCGCGGACGGGGTCCCGGGCGTCCATCTGCTGCGCACCCTGGACGACGTCGAACGGCTGCGGCCGGTGCTCGCGGGCCGCCAGGACATCGTGGTCGTCGGCGCCGGCTGGATCGGCGCGGAGTTCGCCACGGCGGCGCGCGAGGCGGGCTGCGCGGTCACCGTCGTGGAGGCGGCCGACCGGCCGCTGGCCGAGGCGCTGCCCGCCGAGGTGGCCGCCCCGATGACCGCCTGGTACGGCGACGCGGGGGCGGTGCTGCGCACGCACGCGCGCGTGGAGCGCGTCGAGTCCGGCGCGGTGGTGCTGGACGACGGCTCGCGACTGTCCGCGGGCGCCGTCGTCGTCGGGATCGGGGCCCGTCCCGCCACCGCCTGGCTGGCCGGCTCCGGGGTCGAACTCGGCGAGCGCGGTGACGTGGTCGCCGACCCGCACCTGATGACCTCCGTCCCGGACGTGTACGCGGTCGGCGACTGCGCCTCCTTCCCCTCGGGGCGGTACGGCGAACGCCTACTGGTGCACCACTGGGACAACGCCCTGCAGGGCCCGCGCACGGTCGCGGCGAACATCCTCGGGGCGGCCACCGGCGAACCTCCGGCGGTGTACGACCCGGTGCCGTACTTCTGGTCCGAGCAGTTCGGCCGCTTCGTCCAGTACGCCGGGTACCACGCGGACGCCGACCGGACGGTGTGGCGCGGGGACGCCGACGGGCCGGCCTGGACGGTCTGCTGGCTCCGCGCGTCCCGGCTGGTCGCGCTGCTCGCGGTGGGCCGCCCCCGCGACCTGGCCCAGGGACGCCGGCTGATCGAGGCGGGCACGGTGCTGGACGCGGAGCTGCTGGCCGACCCGGCGAGGCCGCTGAAGTCGGCGAAGGGGTGAACCCCGGCCCCCCGGGGCCCGTCCGGCCGACACGTCCGTGCACGGTGATCCGCCGGACGGACCCCGGGCGGAGGGGCTCGGCTTCCGACTGTCAGTGCCAGATGGCACGCTTGTCCCGTGACCGAGATTGACGCAAAGATCGATGCTCTCGTCCCCGCCTGGCTCACCCTGCCCGACATCGCCGAGATGCTCGGCGTCGAGGTGACGCGCGTCCGGCAGCTGGTCAAGGAGGGCCAGCTCATCGCCGTGCGCCGAGGTGAGAACCGCGCACTGCACGTCCCCGCCGCCTTCATCGACGAGGACAAGGTCGTCAAGGGCCTCTCCGGCACCCTGACGCTCCTGCGGGACGACGGTTTCACGGACGAAGAGATGCTGGAATGGCTCTTCACCCCCGACGAGAGCCTGCCGGGCACGCCCGCGCAGGCGCTGAGCGAGAACCGTGGCACGGAGGTGAAGCGCCGCGCCCAGGCGCTCGCCGTCTGAGCCCGCGACGAAACACCCGGACCCGGGCCCGTACCCGCATCGGGGCGGGAACCCGCATCCGGCTGTGAACCGTCGCCCGGCGCCGCTGTCCCAGGGCGCCGGGCCCGGGCCCGCGACCGTCCGGCACCCCGTGCCGGAGTCCGCCGTGGGCCGCGCTCCACCCGGCCCCGGGTCCGCCCCGGTCCGGCCGCCACCGACACACGGGGGGACACCCGCATGCCAGTCACTGCCGCAGGCACTGCCGCAAGCACCGTCGCAGGCACCGCCGCGCGCGCCCGGCTCTCCGACGCCCTGGTCTATCTCTGCACCGACGCCCGCAAGCGGCAGGGCGATCTCGCGGAGTTCCTGGACGCGGTCCTGGCCGGCGGCGTCGACATCGTGCAGCTGAGGGACAAGGGCATGGAGGCCGGCGAGGAGCTGGAGCACCTGGCGGTCCTCGCGGACGCCTGCGCCCGGCACGGCAAGCTGCTCGCGGTGAACGACCGCGCGGACGTCGCCCACGCCGCCGGCGCCGACGTACTGCACCTCGGTCAGGGCGACCTCCCCGTCCCCGCGGCCCGAGCCGTCCTCGGCGAGGACGTCCTGATCGGCCGCTCCACGCACGCCGAGTCCGAGGCGGCCGCGGCGGCCGTGCAGGAGGGCGTGGACTACTTCTGCACCGGCCCCTGCTGGCCCACCCCCACCAAGCCCGGCCGCCACGCCCCCGGCCTCGACCTGGTCCGGTACGCCGCTGCCCTCGGCACCGACCGCCCCTGGTTCGCCATCGGCGGCATCGACCTCGGCAACCTCGACGAGGTGCTGGAGGCCGGAGCCCGCCGGGTCGTCGTCGTACGGGCCATCACCGAGGCGGACGACCCGGGCGCGGCGGCGTCCGAGTTCGCGAAGCGGCTGCGGGCGGCGTCCGGCGCCCGGTGACCGGGTTCGTCTCAGGTTTGTCCAAAGGGTGGACAAGAAAGCGGCTAATCAGGCAAATAACCCTCATTCGGTTGGGGGACCGCCGCCCCCTGGCTAACCTGCCGGTATGGCCCTCGGAACCGCATCGACCAGGACTGATCGCGCACGTACCGTGCGCGACATGCTCGCCGCCGGAAAGACGACGTACTCGTTCGAGTTCTCGGCGCCGAAGACCCCCAAGGGTCAGCGGAACCTCTGGAGTGCGCTGCGCAGGGTCGAGGCGGTCGCCCCGGACTTCGTCTCCGTCACCTACGGTGCCGGGGGCTCCACCCGCGCGGGCACGGTCCACGAGACCGAACAGATCGTCGCGGACACCACGCTCACCCCGGTCGCCCACCTCACCGCGGTCGACCACTCCGTCGCCGAACTGCGCAACATCATCGGCCAGTACGCCGACGCCGGGATCCGCAACATGCTCGCCGTGCGGGGCGACCCGCCCGGCGACCCGATGGCCGACTGGATCCCGCACCCGCAGGGGCTGACCTACGCCGCCGAACTCGTCCGGCTCATCAAGGAGTCGGGAGACTTCTGCGTCGGCGTCGCCGCCTTCCCGGAGATGCACCCGAGGTCGGCCGAGTGGGACACGGACGTCGCGCACTTCGTCGACAAGTGCCGGGCGGGCGCCGACTACGCGATCACCCAGATGTTCTTCCACCCCGAGTCGTACCTGCGCCTGCGTGACCGAGTCGACGCGGCGGGTTGCGAGACACCGGTGATTCCCGAGGTCATGCCGGTGACCAGTGTGAAGATGCTGGAGAGGTTGCCGCAGCTCAGTAACGCGTCGTTCCCGGATGCCCTGAAAGAGCGGATCCTCGCAGCGGCGGACGATCCGGCGGCGGTACGCTCCATTGGCATCGAGTTCGCCACGGAGTTCTGCGCGCGGCTGCTGGCCGAGGGAGTGCCCGGACTGCACTTCATCACGCTCAACAACTCCACGGCGACGCTGGAAATCTACGAGAACCTGGGCCTGCACCACCCACTGCGGGCCTAGACCGGTCGCACCGGTGTACGACACACTGCGTAGCGACCGCTGGGAGAGGGGCGTACATGGGCTGGACGGTCCTCTACATCGCGTTCGGAGTGGTCGCGTTGTGGCTGCTCGGCGAGGTGTTGCTGCAGTACAAGGCACGCCTGCGCTGGCGGCTGCTCGCCTTCGCCGGCTTCCTGGGCGTCGTGCTCGGTGTGCTGATCCAGGTCGTCCTCGTCATCGGACTGGGTGCCGCGGCCTTCGCGATCGGCCAGACCTACGTCACCCTGTCGTTCCGCCGCGGCTTCGCGGCCGGCTGGGCGGTCAACGCCCCGGCGCTGGCCGCCGTCAAGGGCGGCCGGGCTGACCACGGACGGCAGGAGCCGACCTTGGAGGTCTCCGGCCTGGAGGCCACCGGCGACGGCTACGGCGGCGGGGACGGCTATGGCGACGAGGCCGCCGCCTACCGCACCGACCGGAACGCCTACGCCGCGGACGACTACGACCGCGACGACGTGTTCACGCCGGCGCGCACCGAGCAGTCGACGGCCGCCGAGACCACCGCCGTCTACGAGCCGCAGCCCATGCCCGACGACACCGGCTCGTACGGCGTCTACGGCGACAGCGGTGACAACGGCGACAGCGGGTACGGCACCCCGGCCCAGGACCAGTACGCGGCGACCGCCCAGAGCCCCGACCAGGGCTATGCCGCCGACCAGAACTACGCCTACGACTACTCCGGTTACGGCCAGCAGCAGGCCGCCTACGACAGCACGGGCCAGCAGCAGTACGCCGCCTACTCCGACCCGTACATCGGCAACTCGAGCTATGGCGACGCCTCCTACGGCACCGGTTACACCGACCCGCAGCAGTGCGGCCAACAGGGCTACGGCCAGGACCAGTACGGCGGCACCTACGGCGGCGAGACCCCGTCCGGCGGCCTGTGGGTCCCGCAGCAGCGCAACGCCGACGACCTGTACGGCGGTGAACTCCCGCAGGAGCAGCCGTACCCGTACCAGGGCGACGGCCAGACGGGCCAGGCGTCCGGGAACGGCAACGGGTACGACGAGCAGCAGTACCGCTACTGATCCGCCCGGAGCCGCCCGGATCCGAAGGCGTCCCGCCGTTCACTGGGAGCCGCGGAACTCCGGACCCTCCACGATCAGGCCGGCGACCAGCGCGCCCGACATCCCGGCGTGCGGCAGCCCCCCGCCGGGGTGCGACCACCCGCCGACCGTGAACAGCCCCGGCAGGCGTGTGCCGTTGGACGGGTGGAGCAGCCGTCCGCCCGCCGCGGCGAGCGCCGGTACGGGCACCGCTCCGCCCTCCGCGCCCGTCGCCTCCGCGATGTCGGCCGGGGTACGCACCTCGTGCCGGATCAGACGGTCGCGCAGGCCGGGTACCGCCCGCTCGGCGGCGGTGATCATGCGCTGCGCGTGCTCGTCCAGGTCCGGCCCGGCGCCCGGGGGCACCACCGAGGTGAGGGTGACCGCCTCATGGGCGCCGTCGGGGACCAGCGCCGGGTCGTCGGGCCGCAGGACCGTGACCGTGGGGTGTGCGGGCAGGTTCGCGGGGGAGCCGGTCAGGGACTCCAGTTCGGCCTCCCGGTCCTCCGCGTGCACGACCGTCCGGTGCGGTGTCCCTTCCGGACGCCCCCCGCGCAGCGCCAGCAGCACCGTCAGCCGGCTCGCCGCCCCGGTCCTGCCCGGGACCTCGCCGTCACCGCGCACCGGTGTCCCCCGGGTCAGCCGGTCCAGCACCGCGGGCGTCACCCCGGCGACCACGTGGTCCGCCTCGGCGACCGTCCCGCCCCCGGTGAACTCCACGCCCGCCACCCGGCCGTCCTTCTCCAGCACGCCGGTGACCTCGGCGCCGAAGTGGAACTCCACCCTGCGGGCCACACACCGCTCGTACACCGCGCGGGCCAGTTCCCGCATGCCGCCGCGGACGTACCAGGTGCCGAAGGCGTGCTCCATGTACGGCAGCACCGCCGCGCTCGCCGGGGTGGACCGGGGGTCGAGGCCGTGCTCGAGCGCGTAACTCCCCAGCAGGGAGACCAGCCGGGGATCGCGCAGCTCCCAGGCACCGATTTCGGCGAGCGTGCCCGCGGTGCGCGTGCGCAGCAGCTTCTTGTGGGGGACGGCCGGGTAGGGCTCGCGGCCGGCGAGCACCCGCCAGTTGGGCCACAGCGGCTCCTCCAGGAGCGGTCTGCGGGTCCTGTCCCAGGCCTCGCGGGCGCGCACCAGGAAGTCGCCCCAGCGCTGTCCGGCAGTGGGACCGAGGGCCTCCTGCAGGGCGGAGACGACGCCCGCGCGGGACGCGTTCGGCAGCGAGACACGCGTACCGTCCGCGAACACGTGGTGGGACGACGGGTCGACCTGGACCAGGTCGACGCAGGCGTCCAACGGCTCCTTGCCGGTCTTGACGAACAGATCGCGGTAGACCGCGGGCAGCGGGAGCAGCCCGGGGCCGGTGTCGAACGCGAAGCCGTCCCACTCCAGCCGGCGCAGCGCGCCGCCGTACGTGTCCGTCCGCTCGTACACCGCCACCCGGTGGCCCGCGACGGCCAGCCGGGCAGCGGCCGCCATCGCGCCCATCCCGGCGCCGATCACCGCAATCCGTGCCATGCCAGGGACTTTATCCGCCCCCGCTGACACCCCGGCCCCGAGTACCGGAGCCCCCGCTCCGGTGACCAGTCGACGGCACGGCGTCGTGGGGGCGGGTGCGCAGGACTGAGTATCCGTACCTAGTTCCCGAGATGAGTACGCGCGCGGATGGGCCACGACCTGCGGAAACGAGAAAGTGGAGAGCACGGAGAGGGGGCACGGCCCCGGAACCGGCGACACGGGGCGCCGGAAACGGACCGGCCCGCGATCCGCTCCTTCCGTCGGCGTCGTCGGCGGGAGCGAGGCACGGGGGGTCCCGGGGGACGACCGCAACGGGGGGCGTACAGGGGGAATCACGGGGGAGCACGAAGGTGCCGGTCCGGCAGTGGCTTGCGGGGGACGCAGCCACCGCCGGACCGGCGCTTTCGTGCGCGCCGGGGCGCCCGACCGGCCGGCTCAGCGGCGGCCGCCCACGTGTCCCTGCAGCAGCCGGGACAGCGCCGCGTGCACCTCGTCCAGGGAGCGCCCCGGCTGGAAGGACTGCCAGTCGAGCGCGGCCACCAGCACCATGCCGACCAGCGCCGCCGCCGTCAGCGGAACGTCGGTCTCCGCGCTGAACTCGCCGCTCTCCACACCCTCGCGCAGCACGTCCTCGACGACCGCCACGGCCTGCTGCCGGACCACCAGCAGCGTGGACTGCCAGGCCCGGTTGGTGCGCCACAGTTCGGCCACGTACAACTGGGTGAAGGCCGGGTAGCGGTCGATGAAGACGAGCCCCGCGCGGATCATCGCGTCCAGGGCGTCGCCCCTGCCGCCGCCCTGGAGGGCCGTCCGGTCGGCAGCCTCCCGCAGCGAGGCGGCGAGGAGCCCGACCCCGTGCCGCAGCAGCTCCTCGAAGAGGACCGACTTGCTCGCGAAGTTGTAGTAGACCGTGCCCTTCGCGACCCCTGCCCGCTCGGCGATCTCGTCCACCGTGGTGGCGGAGAAACCCTGTTCGGCGATGAGGGTGACGGCCGCCTCGTAGAGCTTCTGCCGGGTGGCCTCGCGGCGGGTGCTGCCGCCCGAGGCGGTGCTGCTGCGTTCCATGGCCCTGATTGTCACAGGACCGTCGCCCCGCCCCTCCACAGGCTCGGCCCAGGGGGCGGCCGGTCCGGGCTCGAACTTTCGATCGAAGCGAAAGCCCAGGTCAGAACGGATTGTCAGTGCCATACCGCACGATGAGCACATACGGCACCCGGTAGCAGGGGATGCCGTCACGAAGACGACAGGAGGTTCGTCATGGCCCACTCCTCCGCAGCGGCCGCCCGTCGGCGCCGCGCAACCGGCCCTGCCCCCTCACTGACCGGCCCGGCGGACGACGTCCACCCCGTGCCGCGCCGCGCCACCGCCCCGCCCGCCGCCCTCGACCTGCTCGCCCAGGCCCGTGCCGGACTCGACGAGGCCGCCGTCCTCGACACACCCAACGAGCGCTATGCGACGGCCCACCTCGCCGCCCTGCGCACCGCCGCCGCCGTGCTCGCCGCGCGGGGACGGCCCGAGACCTCGCCCCGGGCCCGGAGCAGGATCCGCAGCGCCTGGGAAGTGCTCCCCGAGATCGCGCCCGAACTCACCGAGTGGAGCGCCCTGTTCGCTTCGGGCGCCCGGCGTCGCGCACGGGCCGAGGCGGGCATCCGGGACGCGGCGAGCGGCCGGGACGCCGACGACCTGATACGGGACGTGACGATGTTCCTGCGCCTGGTGGAGCGGATGCTCGTCCTCCAGCCGGTCCTCCCGCAGCCCCGCAGCGACGCGGAGCACCCGAACCGCACCGCCCGCACCACCCGCCCCGCCGGCCACGACCCCGCCGGCCACGACCCCGGCGGCGGCGCGGACCGGGACATGCCCGACGCCGGCTGACCCGCGCGGGCGCACCGGCGCCCGCCGCCGCGGGGCGGCCCGGGGCACCGCCCCGCGGTGGCGGGGGAGCGTGCCGCAGGCAATAGGGTGGAAGACGCCTGAAGCCTCCGCCGTCCTTACGCATGTCCGGGCCGGGGAGGCAGCCCGATCGCTCCGCCGTGAATGAGGCGGTGCCGCGCCGAGGAGTCAACTGCCGTGTCGGACACCCTGCGCCCCCGCGCCGCTCTCCGTACCGCCGTGGTCTGGGAGATCCTTCAGGACGCCCTGCAGCGCCGGACCGAGGCGACCGGCCGGCCGGCGCTGGACGTCCTCGACACCGGCGGTGGCAGCGGCAACTTCGCGGTGCCCCTGGCCCGTCTCGGCCACCGGGTCACCGTCGTCGACCCCAGCCCCGACGCGCTGTTCGCCCTGGAGCGCCGCGCCGTCGAGGAGGAGGTCGCCGACCGGGTCAGGGGCGTCCAGGGTGACGTGCACGGCCTCTTCGACGTGGTCGAGCGCGGAGGCTACGACGCGGTGCTGTGCCACGGCGTCCTGGAGTACGTCGACGACCCGGCCGAGGGCGTGCGCAACACGGTGGCGGCCCTGCGCCCCGAAGGTGTTCTCAGCCTGCTCGCCGCCGGCCTCGGCGGCGCCGTGCTCGCCCGCGCCCTCGCCGGTCACTTCAAGGAGGCCCGGCAGGCGCTCGATGACCCGAACGGTCGATGGGGCACGGGCGATCCCGTACCGCGCCGCTTCACCGTCGACCAGCTCACCGGTCTGGTCGAGGACGCGGGACTGCGGGTCGGCGCCGTGCACGGGGTGCGGGTCTTCGCCGATCTCGTCCCCGGCGTGCTCGTGGACACCGAGCCCGGAGCCCTGGACGCGCTGCTGAAGCTGGAGGCCGCGGCGGCGGAACTCGACGCCTTCCACTCCGTGGCCACCCAACTCCATGTGCTCGGTGAGGCGCGGGGGACCACCGGGGCTTGAATGATCGCCTGTGACGCGTCGCTGATCAGCGACGCGTCCGTCGGCCTGCCTGCGCATGGAGTGCGCCCCAGGCCCCCCGAATGGCGGCGGGGCACCGTATGATCGGGGGAGACCGTCCGGCATGACGGCTCGGCCATCGGGGAATGAGAAATCTCGAGCGGCCCGGGACGCGCATGGCGGGTTCTGGTCGGCCAATTGGCGCAGAGGGGCGGGTTTCACGGGGTCGATTCCCTGCCTATCCTGAAGGGACCCCCCCGGGTCGCCCCGGCGACTTGCACGATGAGGAGGACGCCGTGCCGCTCTCGGAGCACGAGCAGCGCATGCTCGAGCAAATGGAGCGAGCGCTGTACGCCGAAGATCCCAAGTTCGCGTCGGCGCTCGAGGGAAGTGGCCTCCGTACGTACACCCGTCGGCGGGTCTACCAGGCGGTCGCGGGCTTCCTCGTAGGTATTGCGCTCCTCATGGCCGGAATGGTCGCCCAGCAGGTCTGGCTCAGCGTGGTGGGCTTCCTCGTCATGCTGGGCTGCGCGGTTCTCGCCGTGACGGGCTGGCGCAAGGCCCCCAAGCCCGGTGAGCAGGCCGTCGGAGCCGAGGGCTCCGCGGGTCCGCGGCAGTCCGGCCGTCAAGGCAGGCAGCGGCGCTCCGTGATGAATCGCATAGAGGAGCGCTGGCAGCGCCGCCGCGACGAACAGGGCGGCGGGCAGTAGTTCCCGCAGACAGCCCCAGGACATCTGAAGACATGGATCAGGGGGTGGCCACCGACCCGGTGGCCACCCCCTGATCCATGTCCGCACCGGGGCCCGGAGGCGGGGGCCGCACAGCTCCGCTCGGCCCCCGCCTCACCCCGCCTGCTTCACTCCCGCTTCACCCCTGCCGCCGCGAGGGCTCCCGCAGCGGCTTCCGCTACGTGGGCCGCCGCCACGTCGGCCGCCATGTCGGCCGCAGCGCGAGGGCGCGTTCCCGGACGCCGGCCCACCGGGCCGACACCGCCCACACCACCCGCACCGCCGAGCGCGGGGCGAACAGCGCGCGCAGCCGCGTGCCACGGTCGGCCATGGACCGCAGACCGGCCGTCACCCGGCGCACGTCGTCCGCCGGTCCCACTGCGGGGCGCGGCCGCGGCGCGTAGAGGACCTGCTCCACGGCGTCCGCCACCCGGTGCACCGAGGCCGCGGCATCCGGGTCGAGCCGGCCGAGCCGGACGATCCGGGCCGCCGCCTTGCGCGGGGTCAGTGACTCGTCCGGGGAGATGCCGAAGTCCCACGCGGTGTCGGTCAGCTCGTCCCAGACGGCCAGGACGTGCGCGGCCGCGCCCGCCTCCGAACGGCCGTGCGCGCCCAGGCGCACCGCCCGGGTCCGCAGCCGCCACAACATCGGCGCCAGCGGCAGCACCAGGACGGCGAGACCCGCCGACGCCCACGCCAGCACCGTGTACCACCGGGGCCCGTCGCCGTCCGTGGGCAGCGCCGCCGACGGCGCCTCGCTCTCGCAGTCACCGTCCAGCCTTCGCTGCTCCAGCGTGCAGCCCTCGCGCGACGACGGGGCGGCCGAGGGCTCCGAGGACGCGGCCTCGGACGGCTGGGCCGGGTCGGGCACCGTGCTGTCCGAGGTGTCCGGCACGGTGTAGGAGGGCGCCGAACCACGGGTGGGGGTCGGCTCGAAGCGGGTCCAGCCCACGCCCTCGAAGTACAGCTCCGGCCAGGCGTGCGCGTCCCGCAGTCCCACCGACACCGAGCCGTCCGCCTGCGGGGTGCCGGGCGCGAAGCCCACCGCGACCCGGGCGGGTATGTCCAGCGACCGGGCCATCGACGCCATGGCGAAGGAGAAGTGGACGCAGAAGCCCTCCTTGTCCCTCAGGAAGCGGGCGATCGCCTGTGAGCCGCTGCCGACGGCGACCTCGGTGTCGTACTTGAAGCCGCCGGTCGAGGCGAAGTACTCCTGGAGCCTGACCGCCCGGTCGTAGTCGTTCGTCGCCCCCTCGGTGACCTGGCGGGCGGTCCGGGACACCAGCGTGGGCAGCGAGTCCGGCAGCTCGGTGTAGTCCCGCTTCAGGGCGGCCGGCGGCGCCGACGCGTCGGCCAGCTGCTCCGCCGTGGGCCGTATGTCGAGGCTGCGCACGCCGTACGTCAGTCCCCGGGTGTTCTGGCCGTGGTCGCCGACCAGCGTCATCCCGACGGGCTCGTAGCGCCAGTTTCCCCTGATGTCCACGCCGCTCGGCGGATACGGCATCGGCAGCCAGTCCTGCCCGTACCAGTCGGCGGTCGAGACCGTCGTGGAGATCTCCGCGCGCTCGACGTCCGGGCCGAGGCCGGCCGGAGTCGGGAAGGCGCCGTCGGGCACGGTGGTGATGGACCGCTTGGACGGCTTCCAGGTGGTGCCGTCGAAGTCGTCCAGGGAGACGATCCGCAGGTACAGGTCCGAGACGTCCTCCATCTCGGTGCGCACGGACATGACCTGGCGGTCCTCGTCCACGTTCAACGAGTCGCGCAGCGACACCAGCGGGTTCACCGCGGAGATCGTGCCGCCCCCGCCGGAGCCCGAGCCGACGCCCGAACCCGCAGGGTCCAGCAGGCCGCCGTTCATCGTGGGCAGGGCGAGCGGCGCCACCAGGGCGATGCCCACCGTCAGCAGCCCGATCCGCCGGCCGGTGCGTACCGGGGCGGAGGCTCCGGTCGACTCGGTGGCCGGGCCCCGCGCCGCCCCGCCGAACACCCGCCCCCACTGGGAGAGCCGGTCACGTCCCTCCGCGAGGAGCAGCGTCAGATAGCCGACCGCCGCCAGCAGGAACCACAGCCAGCCGTCGCCGCCGTCGTCGGACAGTCCCGCGGCCACCGAGTACAGCGCGAGCAGCGGAAGCCCGGCCGGGGCCGCGCTGCGGAAGGTCACCGCGAGGGTGTCCACCAGCAGTCCGATCAGCAGGACCCCGCCGATCAGCATCAGCCGGATGCCGTCGGACAACGGCGCCGGTATCGCGTAACGGCCGACGTCGGTGCCGCCCTGTTCGAGCAGCTCGGCGAAGAAGCGGAAGGCGTCAGGTCCCGGAACCAGGCCGGCGAACGCGTGCTCACGCGCGAACACCAGCGTCAGCAGCACGAGCGCGACCAGCGCCTGCACGGCCACGGTCAGCGGGCGGGCCAGCGGCACCCGCCGGGCCAGCGCGCCCGCGCCGGACTGCACGGCCAGGAGAAAGGCCGCCTGCACGACCCAGGAGGCCGGCTTGACCAGGGGCAGCAGCGCGCACGCGGCCAGCAGCGTGGCCGCCCACGAGGCCAGCGTCAGCCGTAGTCGTCCGCTCACCCTGCTCCCTCTCCACCGCGCGCCGCCACCAGACCGAACCGCTCCCGGTCGGCCAGCCGCCACTGCTCCTCCAGGGAGGCGCCCCGCGGCACGCTCACGGCCGTCCAGCCCGCTTCGCGCAGCATCCGCAGCCGCTCCCCGCCCCCGTCCGACGGGGCGGACACGTCCGACGGTTCCCGCAGCCAGGTCCCGCTGTCCAGCACGAAGGCGACGGCGCCCCCGCTGCGCTGCCGCATCCGGGCGAGCACCGCCGCCTGCTCCTCGTCGAGATCGCCGAGAAAGGCCACCAGCAGCCCCTCGTTCCCCCCGCGGACCATGTCGTACGCCCGGGACAGGCCCGCCCCGTCGGAGTGGTCGACCACGGCGAGGGTGTCCATCATCAGCCCGGCCGCGTCCGCCGACTCCTGGCTCGCGCCCGCGAACCCGTCGGAGCCCTCGCCCGGCACCGAGTTGCCGGTGTCGGTCAGCAGCCGCACCGAGAAGCCCCGCTCCAGCAGGTGCACCAGGACGGAGGCCGCGCCCGACACCGCCCACTCGAACGCCGAGTCGGGCCCCGCGCCGTCGTAGGCGATGGCACGGGTGTCCAGCAGCACCGTGCAGCGGGCCCGCTGCGGCTGTTCCTCGCGGCGCACCATCAGCTCGCCGTAGCGCGCGGTGGAACGCCAGTGCACCCGGCGCAGATCGTCGCCGTAGCGGTAGCCGCGCGGGATCACGTCGTCCTCGCCGGCCAGCGCCAACGAACGCTGCCGTCCGTCGCCGTACCCCTTCGCCTCACCGCTCAGCCGCACCGGCGGCAGCGGCTCCACGCGCGGGATCACCGTCAGCGTGTCGTACGTCGAGAAGGACCGGGTCAGCTCGCACATCCCGAACGGGTCGGACAGGCGCAGCTGCAGGGGGCCGAGCGGATAGCGGCCGCGCAGGTCGGAGCGGACCCGGTAGGACACCTCGCGGCGGCCGCCCGCCTCCACCCGGTCCAGCACGAACCGGGGACGCGGCCCGAGCACGTAGGGCACCCGGTCCTGGAGCATCAGCAGACCCGTGGGCATGCGGGAGACGTTGTCCATCCGCAGATGCACCCGCGCCTCGGAGCCGGCGGGCACCCGCGCGGGGGACAGCCGGCGGCTGCCCGCGACCCGGTAGCGGGTGCGGTAGAGCACGCCCGCGCACATCAGCGGCAGCACCGCCAGCAGCAGCCCGACCCGCAGCAGATCGCTCTGCCCGAGCACGTAGGCGCAGGCCGTGGCGGCCACACCGGCGGCCAGGAAGGAGCGCCCGCGGGTGGTCAGCCCGGCCAGAGCCGTGCGCAGGCCGCCCTTGTCACCGCGGTCGCCCTCCGCGCGGGCCGATCCCGCGGTGGTCATCACAGCCTCCGCGGCTGTTGCCGGCCGTACCCGAGACCGCCCCGGCCCAGGCCGATGCCGGCCTGCTGCGGGGCGGCGGCGGGCATCGGGGTGCGCTGCAGGATCTCCTGGACCACCTGCTCCGCGGTGCGGCGGTTGAGCTGGGCCTGGGCGGTGGGCAGCAGCCGGTGGGCCAGCACGGCCGCGGCGAGCGCCTGCACGTCGTCCGGCAGGGTGTAATCCCGGCCGTTCAGCGCCGCGGACGCCTTCGCCGCGCGCAGCAGGTGCAGTGTCGCGCGCGGCGAGGCACCGAGTCTGAGGTCGGGGTGCGTGCGGGTGGCGGCGACCAGCTCCACCACGTACCGGCGTATCGGCTCGGCGACATGGACGGCGCGCACCGTCTCGATCAGCTTCAGGATCTCGTGCGCGTGGGCCACCGGCTGGAGGTCCTCCAGCGGGGAGACCCCGCCGTGCACGTCCAGCATCTGCAGCTCGGCCTCCGCGCTCGGGTAGCCGACCGAGACCCGGGCCATGAACCGGTCGCGCTGGGCCTCCGGCAGCGGATAGGTGCCCTCCATCTCGACCGGGTTCTGCGTCGCCACCACCATGAAGGGGCTGGGCAGCTCGTAGGTCCTGCCGTCGATGGTGACCTGGCGCTCCTCCATCGACTCCAGGAGCGCGGACTGCGTCTTCGGCGACGCGCGGTTGATCTCGTCACCGATCACCACCTGCGCGAAGATGGCGCCCGGCTTGAACTCGAACTCCTGACGCTGCTGGTCCCAGATGGACACACCGGTGATGTCCGACGGCAGCAGGTCCGGTGTGAACTGGATGCGCCGCACCGAGCAGTCGATGGACCGTGCCAGCGCCTTGGCCAGCATCGTCTTGCCGACTCCCGGAACGTCCTCGATGAGCAGATGCCCCTCGGCGAGCAGCACGGTCAGCGAGAGCCGGACGACCTCGGGCTTGCCCTCGATCACGCTCTCCACCGAATCCCGCACCCGCTCGACCACGGCGGTCAGGTCATCCCCCACGCTGGGCCGCGCTCGCGTGGGGGTACCCCCAAGGCTCGCTCGATCGTCATAGGTCGGCACCCGGCCCTCCTCGGCCTTTCCCCCCGCTCCCAAGGAACAAGGGCCCCAAATGTCCGGGCCGGCACCTTGCTGTGCGGCCCGGCTCACCCCGAATCACGGGCACCGCACGGGAAAAGTTCCGCGCGGCACCACTCCCGCATTCTTGCCGCCGTTACCGATTCGTGTCACTCGCCTGTGGACAACCGGCGGCGATATGTCAGGCCATGTGGCCTTTGTGGGGCCGGAGGCCGGCCGTCCTCGGGGCGGGGCAGCAGGTCAGGCGGGGTCGATCTCGCGCAGCAGGCCGGTCTTCACGTCGAAGACGAACCCACGTACGTCGTCGGTGTGCAGCAGGAACGGTGAGGTGCGCACCCGCTGCATCGACTGCCGTACGTCCTGGTCGACGTCGCGGAAGGACTCCACGGCCCAGGCCGGACGCTGACCGACCTCCATCTCCAGGTCGTGCCGGAACTCCTCGGTGATGGACTCCAGGCCGCAGTTGGTGTGGTGGATGAGCACCACGCTGCGGGTGCCCAGCGCGCGCTGGCTGATGGTCAGCGACCGGATCACGTCGTCGGTGACCACACCGCCCGCGTTGCGGACGGTGTGGCAGTCGCCGAGTTCGAGGCCGAGCGCGGCGTGCAGGTCGAGCCGGGCGTCCATGCAGGCCACCACGGCGACGCGCAGAACGGGGCGGGCGTCCATCCCGGGGTCGGTGAAGGCGCCGGCGTACTGCTCGTTGGCGTCGACCAGACGGTCGGTGACCGTGCCGTGGTCGACCGTCGCGCTTCCGGAGCTCGCGGGAACCGATGCAGAAGTCGTCATAGTCATGACGGTACTGGCCACGTGCTCTCCGGTCCTGCTGTGAGACAGGACAAAGAACGTCATCATGCTTTGGAGTGAGATGACCCACAAGGGTGGCGTGATCCTCCTCGTACGGGTGGTTTCCCTTGACGCGGGGTGTCGTCGAGCCGAGGGCCGCGCCGCACAGGCCGGTTGATTGACCGGGCGAAACCGTGGACTAAAGTGACGCGCAGCGGGGAGGCGAGACTCTCCCCGCTGCACTGATTTCCCCCGGAGACCCGGGCAGCGTCCCGGAGATCTCCCCGCGTGCGCTGCGCGTACGTACGGCTAGGCCTCCTCCCGTTCCCGGCCGGCTGACGCCTCCGGCGCCGGCAGGCCGCCCCGTCCACACGGGGGAGGGGCGGGGACCCGGCGGTGCGTCACGGCCGCGCCGGACCTTGAGAGGGCCCAGATCCAATGGGGCGCGAAGCGTTTGCGAACACGGGCGGGCAGAGTCGGCACGTTCCGGTGATGCTCCAGCGGTGCCTGGACATGCTGGCGCCCGCCCTGGAGCAGCCGGGAGCGGTGGTCGTCGACTGCACCCTCGGTCTCGGCGGCCACAGCGAGGCCCTGCTGACGCGGTTCCCCGAGGTGCGGCTGGTCGCCCTGGACCGGGACAAGGAGGCCCTGCGCCTGTCCGGCGAGCGGCTCGCCCCGTTCGGCGAGCGCGCCACCCTGGTGCACGCCGTCTACGACGAACTCCCCGAGGTGCTCGACCGGCTCGGCATCACGCGCGTGCAAGGCGTCCTGTTCGACCTGGGGGTTTCCTCCATGCAGCTCGACGAGGCCGACCGGGGCTTCGCCTACGCCCAGGACGCCCCGCTCGACATGCGCATGGACCAGACGACCGGCGTCAGCGCCGCCGACGTCCTCAACACCTACCCGCCCGGTGAACTCGTCCGCATCCTGCGCGCCTACGGCGAGGAGAAGCAGGCCAAGCGGATCGTGGCCGCGGTGGTGCGCGAGCGGGAGAAGGAGCCGTTCACCACCAGCGCACGCCTGGTCGAGCTGATCCGGGACGCGCTTCCGCAGGCCGCCAAGCGCACCGGCGGCAATCCGGCGAAGCGCACCTTCCAGGCCCTGCGCATCGAGGTCAACGGCGAACTCTCCGTACTGGAGCGGGCCGTCCCGGCCGCGGTGAAGGCGCTCGACGTCGGTGGCCGGATCGCCGTGCTGTCGTACCACTCCCTGGAGGACCGGCTGGTCAAGCAGGTGTTCGCGGCGGGCGCCGCCACCACCGCGCCCGCCGGGCTGCCCGTCGTCCCCGAGCGCTACCAGCCCCGGCTCAAGCTGCTCACGCGCGGTGCCGAACTTCCCACCGAGGAGGAGATCGCCGAGAACCGGCGGGCCGCACCCGCGCGGCTGCGGGGCGCCCAGCGGATCAGGGAGCACCTTGAATGAGACGTGTGAGGCGGAGGGGGCACGTGAGGCGGTCACGACACGTGAGCCCGGCGCCGTGCAGGGCATGCGGGGGCGGAAGGCAGGCGAACCCAGGGGAGCGTGAGTGAGCAGGAAACCCGAACTGAAGGGGAGGGCGGCCCGTCTCGCGAGGCTCCTCCCCACGGGACGGGCCCAGGCGGCCCGCACCCCCTTCGTGCTGCTCGTCGTCCTTCTCCTGGGCGGTGGCCTGATCGGGCTCCTGGTGCTGAACTCGGCCCTCAGCGAGGGCGCGTTCGAACTCGACGACCTCAAGCGGGAGACGAAGAACCTCACCGACGAGGAACAGGCCCTGCAACGGGACATCGACGCCTACTCCGCCCCCGACGCCCTGCAGCGCCGCGCACGCGAACTCGGCATGGTGCCCGGCGGCGATCCCGTCTTCCTGAGCCCCGACGGCAAGGTCAAGGGCGCCCCCACCCCCGCCTCCGCCGCCCGCGCCCCCCTGGTGATCCCCCCGGAGGCACTGGCCACCGCGACGGCCCCGCCCCCCTACGCGGTACCGAGCATCGCAGCCGTTCCCCCGACCACCGCGGTCACGCCCACGCCCGCATCGACTCCCGGCAGGTGACGGAAGTGGCCGACAACCCCGACAACGCCTCCGGACAACCGCCGCGCCGCCGCGTGCCCGGACCCGCCCGCCCCGCCCGCCCCAGCGCCCCGCAGCACCCCGGGCCCCGCCACCGCCCCGCCCCCCCCCCCGCCCCCCCCCCCCC
>NZ_QFRK01000040.1 GCF_003143855.1 Streptomyces sp. NWU339 | reverse complement strand
CCCGAATTCCTCCCCTTTCCACGCCACCACGTTCCGCACCCCCTGCGCTTCGTGACACTCCCCGTACCTCCGAACTCCCCGTACCTCCGAACTCCCCGTACCTCCGAACTCCCCGTACCTCCGACACGCCTGCGCTCGGCAGCACTGCCCGCGCCGCGCACCCCGGTCCGACCCGCACGTGCCCCGCGTACCCCACGCATGACCCCCAGACGAGTTGGAGCACCGATGCCCCAGCACGTACCGTCCTCTCCCCCGCTCCCGGCCTCTCTCAAGCGGGGGAACCCCCACCGCACCACGCTCCCCGGCGCGCCGCAGGCACTTCCGGCGGTGTCCCCCGGCCCCCGCCGGATCGTCTTCCTCGCCCACCGCGACCTGGACAACCCCTCCGCGGGCGGCTCCGAGCTGCTGGTCGACCGGCTCGCCCACGGCCTGAGCCGCATGGGCCACCAGGTCACCCTGCTGTGCGGGGGTCCGGCGGCCCCCGTCCGCGACTACCGCGTGGTGTCGGCGGGCGGCGCCTACAGTCACTTCCTGCGGGCCCGTTCCGCCTTCGCCCGCCGGGTCGGCGACTGCGATCTGCTGGTCGAGGTCTGCAACGGCATGCCGTACCTGGCACCGATGTGGCATCGCGGGCCGACGCTGTGCCTGGTCAACCATGTGCACACCGACCTGTGGCGCATGCGTTTCGGCGGTCCGCTGGCTCCGGCCGCGCGGATCGGGCGCAGGCTCGAGCACTGGGCGCTGACCGGTGCCCGGCGGCACGGGCTGCTGGTCGCCGTCTCCCCGTCGACCGCGGACGCGCTGCACGGGATCGGCGTGCCCCGCGAGCGGATCAGGGTCGTGCACAACGGTGTGGAGGAGCCCGGTCCGGGCACCGGGCGCTCCCCGGAGCCGCTCTTCGTGGCGGTGGGCCGGCTCGTCGAGTACAAGCGGATCGATCTGCTGCTCCGGCTGTGGGAACGGGTGCGGCCGGTCACCGGCGGTCGGCTGGTGATCGTCGGCGACGGCCCCGAGCGGGAACGCCTCGAACGCCTCGCCGGTCCCGGTGTCGAGTTCACCGGACACGTCTCCGAGGAGGAGAAACACCGTCTGCTGTGCGCGGCCTGGCTGTTGCTGCACCCCTCCGCGGTGGAGGGGTGGGGGCTGGTCGTCACGGAGGCGGCCACGCGCGGGACCCCGACCGTCGCCTTCGACGTACCCGGTCTCAGGGATTCCGTGGTGGACGGCGAGACCGGCGTGCTGGCCCGCGGCGAGTCCTCGTTCGCGGCGGCCTGGTGCACGCTCGCCCTGTCCGGTGCCCGCCGGGAACTGATGGGCGAGGCGGCCAGGAAGCACGCCGCCCGTTTCCGCTGGGGCCGCACGGTGCGGCAGTTCGGCGCGGTGGCGGCGGAGGCGGTGCGAAGTCATCGGCCATGAGCGGTGGACACATGACTGACAGGGGCATGACCGAGACGGGGCCGGGCGGCAGAGACATGAGCGGCGGGAACATGAGCGGCAGGGGCGGGGGCGGCGTGCCGAAGGACCCTTCCCCGCGCCGTTCCCTCGCCCTGTTCCGCGCCTTCATGCGGGAGCAGGAGGACCCCGACGCCTGCTACGCGCTGCTCGCCCGGGACGCCGCCGACCAGGTCGAGGCGTACGGCGGTCCGGTCGCGGGCCGCGTCGTGCTGGACGTCGGCGGCGGCAGCGGGCACTTCACCGAGGAGTTCCGCCGCCGCGGCGCGGACGCCTTCCTGTTCGAGCCGGATGCGCGGGAGCTGGCCGAGAAGCCCCCCGAGGGGACCGTCCTCGCGGACGGCTATCTGCTGCCGCTGTGCGACGGAGCCGCGGACGTGACGTTCTCGTCCAACGTCCTGGAGCACGTGGCCGATCCGCAGACCTTCCTCAGCGAGCTGGTCCGGGTGACCGGACCGGGCGGGCTCATCTACGTGTCGTTCACCAACTGGCTGTCGCCGTGGGGCGGGCACGAGTGGGCCCCGTGGCACTACCTCGGCGCCGAGCGGGCCCGCGCCCGCTACCGGCGCCGTACCGGCAGGCCCGCCAAGCACACGCTCGGCGAGAACCTCTTCCCGGTGCACATCGGCACCACCCTGCGGCAGGTACGGGCCCGCGCCGACGTACGCATCGTCTCGGCGCGCTCCCGTTACTGGCCGTTCCTCACCGAGGCCGTGGTCAAGGTGCCCGGTCTGCGTGAGTTCGCTACGTGGAACCTCCTCCTCATCCTCCGGCGGTGTCCCGAATGACGACCACGGTCCAGGCTCCCCCTCCGGCAGCCGTCCCCCGTACCGCGACCGCCGCGGGCCCGCCCCCGGGCCCGCGGTCGCGGCGCTGGCTGCTGGGCTTCTGGGCGGTGGTGTTCGCCCTCCTCCTGGCGGTGCAGCCGGGGCGGCAGACCTTCGACACCAAGCTGGGTGTCACCGTCGACCCGGGCCGGTTCCTGACCGACCTGGGCCAGCTCTGGCAGGACCAGGGGTCGTTCGGCGGGGTCCACAACCAGTACGTCGGCTACCTGTGGCCGATGCTGCCGTTCTACTGGCTGGCCGACCTCGTGCGGCTCCCGGTGTGGCTGGCGGAGCGGCTGTGGCTGTCGCTGATCGTGTCGGTCGCCTTCTGGGGCGCGCTGCGCCTGGCGGAACGGCTGCGCGTGGGCAACGGGGCGTCCCGGCTGCTCGCGGCGACGGCGTACGCGCTGTGGCCGCTGTTCACCACGGTGATCGGCTCGACGTCGGCCGCCGCCCTGCCGGGCGCGCTGCTGCCGTGGGCGCTGCTGCCGCTGACGGACGAGCGGTACGTGCCCCGGGTCGCGGCGTTGCGTTCGGCGCTGCTGGTCCCGTTCATGGGCGGGGTCAACGCGGCCTCGACGCTGGCGTCGCTGCTGCCCGTGGGCCTGTACCTGCTGTCCCGGCCGCCAGGGCCGCGCCGGTGGCGGCTGATCGCCTGGTGGGCGCCCGCGGTCGCGGTGGCGACCGCCTGGTGGTGGATCCCGCTGCTGCTGCTCGGCGTGTACGGCGAGAACTTCCTGCCCTACATCGAGACCGCGCGGACCACGACCGACACCATGTCGGCGACGGAGGCGCTGCGCGGGGCCGGGAACTGGGTGGGGTACCTGCACTTCGGCGAGGCGTGGCTGCCCGCGGGCTGGACGGTCGCCTCCTCGGCGCTCGTGATCGTCTGCTCGGCGCTCGCGGCCGGTCTGGGCCTGGCGGGGCTGGCCCGGCGGGACCTGCCGGAGCGGCGCTGGCTGGTGCTGACGGCGCTGGTGACGGTGCTGGTGCTGCTCGCCGGGTACGGCGGCGCGTTCGGCGCCCCGTTCCACTCGGTGGTGCAGGACTGGCTGGACGGCTGGCTGTCGCCGTTCCGCAACGTCTACAAGTTCCAGACGGGCCTGGCGCTCGCCCTGGTGCTGGGGCTGGCCCATCTGGTGGGCGTGGCCGCCGAGGCGCGCGGGGCCCGCCGGGTCCGCGGCCGGCGCCTCGCGCCCCTGGTCGCCGCGGTGCTGGTCCTGCCGGGGCTGATGTGGCCGTACCTCAACGGGTCCATCCTCAGCCCGGGTTCGTTCCAGGAGATCCCCAAGTACTGGCAGGCCACGGCCGACTGGCTGGAGAAGCACTCCCCCGACTCCCGGGCCCTGGTGGTGCCGGCGACCGCGCACGGCATCCACACCTGGGGCTCGACCATCGACCAGCCGCTGGACGTGGTCGCCGGCTCCCGCTGGGCGCAACGCGATTACGTGCCGTTCGGCACCCCGGGCAACCGGCGGGCCCTGGACGCGGTCGAGCAGGCCCTGCTGACCGGCGCCGAAGTACCCGGCCTGGCCGACTACTTGAGCCGTGCGGGCCTGTACTACGTCGTCGTCCGCAACGACCTCGACCCCGACCAGGTCGGGCAGGTGCCGACCGCGACGGTCAAGCGCACCCTCACGCAGTCCGGGTACGAGCGGGTCACCGGACTCGGTCCGGTCACGACCGGCGGAGTGATCGCGAACGACACCCCGCTCCAGGTCGAGGGGCTGTACCCGCGGCAGCGGGCGGTGGAGATCTACCGTCCGACCGGGACGGACGTCCGGCGTCCGGGGCAGGCCTCGCTGGCCCCGATCGCCGACACCGCCGTGGTCTCCGGCGGCCCGGAGTCCCTGCTGCCGCTGGCCGGCGAACTGCGCGGCCGGCCGGCCGTGCTGACCGGCGACGGCCACCCGGGGCTCGGCACCCCGCCCCTGCAGGTGACCGGCGACGGGATGCGGTACGCGGACACCCGGTTCGGCCTGGTCAACTCCAACACGTCGTACACGTACACCCGGGGCGAGCGCAACGCGCCCGACGCCGTGCAGGACGCGGGTGAGCGGCCGCACCAGATCCTTCCCACGAAGGGCCTGGAGCACCAGACGGTGGCCGAACTGCGCGGCGCCCGTTCGGTGTCGGCGTCCTCGTACGGCAACTGGCTGTTCCACCTGCCGCAGTACGACCCGGTGAACGCCTTCGACGGCAACCCGGACACGGCCTGGGCGGAGGGCTCGGCCGGCTCGCCGGACGGGCAGTGGCTGCGGATCGCCTTCGAGGACGGCTACGAGATGCCGGACTCCCTCGGCATCACCCCGCTGCCGCAGGACGGTGTGCGGGCGGCGGCGACCAGGGTGCGGGTGGAGACGGAGCGGGGTTCCGAGACCAGTTTCCTCCAGGCGAACGGAACCGAGCAGGACGTCAAGGCACCCGCGGGTGAGACGCGTTGGATGAAGCTGACGATCGTCGATTCGGTCTCGCAGCACACCGGTCTGGGCGGCGCGGGCTTCTCCGAGATCGACCTGCCGGACGTGCGGGTGACCAGGCTGCTGCGGCTGCCCACGGACTCGGCGGAGTCGACCGCCGCCGCCCAGGTCGTCTCGCTGCACCGCTCGGCCGACCCGACCGGGCTGTCCCCCACGGGCACCGAGAACGGGCTGCACCGCCTGTTCACCACGGGCACGGCGGGCACCTACGAGGTCGCGGCGAGCGCGGTGGCCGTGCCGGGTGAAGCGCTGGACCGCCTGCTGTACGAGGTGGCGCCCGAGCAGCGGGCCCGGATCACCGCCACCGCCGACTCCACCGCCCGCCTCGGCGCGGGCCTGACCGCGCGCAACCTCACCGACGGCGACCTGACCACCGCCTGGATCGCGGGCGACCGGCCGGTCGTCCGTCTGAGCTGGGAGGGCAAGCAGCCCGTCGACGAGGTCGTGCTGGCGGCCGCGGGGGGCCTGTCCACCAGGCCGACCGAGGTGCACATCAGCTCCCCGGACGGCGCGGCGATCGCGGGGGTCGACGACAACGGCATGGTCCGCTTCCCGGCGATCACCACGGACCGGCTCGACATCACGATCACCCGCACCGCACCGCTCACCCTGCACAACCCCGTCGTCGGCGAGGACCTGGACCTGCCGGTGGGCCTGACGGAGGTCTACGTTCCGGCGCTCGACGAGTACCGCACCCCGCAGCCGTCCGCCGACCGGGAGTTCACCCTGGCGTGCGGCGAGGGACCGGTGCTGGCCGTCGACGGTCAGCTGCACGGGACCGGCGTCAAGGGGACGGTGGGGGACCTGGTGGAGCGACGTCCGGTCGAGGTGACGCTCTGCCAGGAGGGCGACGTCGACACGGCGTTGGAGCTGTCCGCCGGCCGGCACCGGATCGAGGCCGGTGACGCGGGCCCGCTGACCGTCACCGCCCTGACCCTGACCCGCGGCACCGTGCCGGACGCCTCGACGGCCGGGCGCGAGCTGACGGTCGAGGACTGGCTGGGCGACCGGCGCGAGCTGTCGGTCGGTTCGGGCGCCGCCTCGTACCTCACGACGTACGAGAACTACAACAAGGGCTGGACGGCCACCCTGAACGGCGAGGAACTGACGCCGGTGCGGCTGGACGGCTGGCAGCAGGGGTGGCGGATCCCGGCGGGCGAGAGCGGCACCGTGAAGCTGTCCTACGGTCCCGCCACGACGTACGACGCCGCGCTGATCGGCGGCGGCGTCGGGATCGCGGTGCTGATCGGGCTGGCGCTGTGGCGCCGCAGGGCCGAGAACCCCGAGAACGCCGAGAACCCCGAGAACTCCGACGCGCCGCAGCCCGCGCCGCCGGCGCCCGGACCGTGGCTGGGCGCGGTGGCGCTGACGCTGGTCGGCGTGGTGATCGCGGGCTGGTGGGCGCTGCTGGTCCCGGCGCTGGCGCTGCTCGCACGGCGCAGGGCCGCCCTGCTGGTGCCGGTGGCTCTGGCCGCCCTCGCGGGAGCGGGGATCGCGGCGGCCCTCGGGGCCGGGGAGTCGGCGGGCGCGGGCACGGGCGCCTACGGGCATCTGGCCCAACTGCTGGCGCTGACCGGACTGTTCGCGGCGCTGGTGAGCCTCGGCAGTCCGGATTCCGGGCGCACGGTCCGGGAGGACGGCTGGGGGTCCGGCCGGACGGACGGCACCGGGACGGCCCCGTACGGGCCCGGCGCCGCCGACGGTCCGGGACACGACACGGCGCGGTACGACACGGCCGTACAGCCCCCGGAACCGCCCCGCGTTCCGGCGCACTCGCCGCCGCCCGGCCCGGAGAAGTCCACGCAGCGGCTTCCCCGCGTGCGGGGAACGGACGGCGCAGGAGGCGCGGACGGCTCGGCGGGCGGCGGGCCGGCGGAAAGGGGCAAGACCGGATGACCGCTCCTTCGCGCATCCCGTTCCCCGTGGTGGACGAGGTGTCCCGGCACTGCGTCCAGGACGAGGAACCGGAGACGGTGCTCATCGAGGTGCGCCTCCCCGGGGAACTGGATCCCGGCCGCCTGCGCAAGGCGTTCCTGGAAGCGATGCGCCGGCACCCGCGCGTCCTCATGCGCGAGGCCCCCGGCCCCTGGTACCGGCGCCGCTACGAGTGGGAGCTGACCGAGGAACCGGATGTGGAGGTGGTGAGCTTCCCGCCGCCGGGTCCCGGCTCCCTGCAAGGCGCCCGGAGCCGGGCCATGGCCGTGGCGCCTCCGCTCACGGCGTCCCCGCCGATCCGCCTCGAGGTGGTGAACGCCCCGGGTGACACCGAACCCGGGGCGGGCGGCCGCGCGGGCGCCTCGACGGGCACCGCGCTGCTCCTCACCCTCCACCACACGGCCCTCGACGGCCCGGCCTGCCTGCGCGTCCTGGCCACCGCCGCCGAGATCTACGGCGGCCGGGACAACTCGCCCGCCGCCCCGCCCGTACGGCCGTCCGAGACACCGCGGGCGGACGCGCCGGACGCCCCCTCCCCGTGGGCTCCGCCCGCCCGGGTGTCCCGCGGCACCCCGGAACCGCACCCGGGCCCCCGCCGCGGCAACGGACTGCTCCACACCGAACTCCCGTTGCCGCACCGGCCCAAGGGCTCTCCCTACACCGTCAATGACCAGCTCATGGTCGCCACCGCCCTGACCCTCGCCCACTGGAACCGCGAACACGGCGCCCCGGTCCGCCCGTTGCGCATCACCATGCCGGTGGACGACCGCCCCCGGGACGCCACGATGCCCATCGGCAACGGCACCCGGCTGGTCGAAGTCCCCTTCTCCCCCGAAGAGCTGGACACGTCCGACCTGCCCGCCCTGCTGCACCGCACGGCCTTGCGCACCCGCGCCCTCAAAGCACTCCCCCGCCCTCAACTGGGACATGGAGCAGCCCTGTTGACCACGCCCTGGGCACCGGTCGCCGTCCGTGCCGTCCTCACCCGGGCCGTGCGCAGGGCCGTCGCGCCCTGGACGTCGACGACGCTGCTCAGCAACATCGGCCGCATCCCGTACCCGCTGGACTTCGGGGAGGAGGCCGGGTGCGCGCACGCGGTGTGGTTCTCGGCTCCCGCCCGGATGCCCCGCGGCCTCACCTTCACCACCGCCTCCACCGCGGGCCGGCTGCACCTGTCCGTGCGCTGGTCCCGCGCGCTGCTCGGGCCCGGCGACGGCGCCCACCTGCGCGACCTGTTCGCACACCACCTGCACTCCACGGAGGCGACCCCGTGACGACCACCGCGTCCCCGCCCCGCGACCTGCGCGACTTCTACGAGAACCCCGCCGTCCCGGTGGCCTCGGGCCCCTCCCGAAGCCTCCGCCAGGCCCGGATGCTCGCCGGGGCGCTCGGCCCGGCCGGTGCCCTCGGCCCCGCGACGATCCTCGACATCGGCTGCGGCGACGGCACCGCCGCGGCCACCGCCGCGCCCCTCCTGCGCGGCCACCGGCTCGTCGGCGTCGACTGGTCCCAGGACGCCCTGACGCGGGCCCGCACCCGGCTGCCGTACGCGGTGCGCGGCGAACTCACCGACGGCGGGCTGCCGTTCGCCTCCGGATCGGCCGACGCGGTGCTGTTCAGCGAGGTGCTCGAGCACCTCGTCGACCCGGACGCGGCCCTGGAGGAGATCCACCGGGTGCTGCGCCCCGGGGGTCATCTGATGCTGTCCACCCCCAATCTGGCCGCCTGGTACAACAGGGCGCTGCTGCTGGCCGGGGTGCAGCCGGTGTTCTCCGAGGTCAGCCTGCGCGGCATCCACGGCCGTCCGGGTTCGGAGGTGGTGGGGCACCTGCGGCTCTACACCGCCCGCGCGCTGCGGGAGTTCGCCGCCGCGTCCGGTTTCACCGTCGTACGCCTCGAAGGCGCTCCGTTCCACGGGGTGCCGCGTCCGCTGCGGTTGCTGGACCGGCTGGCCTGTGCCCGGCCTCCGCTCGCGTCGATCCTGCTGCTGCACGCCCGCCGGACGTAAGGGGGCGCGGGGACGATGTGGTGGGGAGTGGCCGCTGCCCT
This sequence comes from Streptomyces sp. NWU339, assembly GCF_003143855.1. Lineage (GTDB taxonomy): Bacteria > Actinomycetota > Actinomycetes > Streptomycetales > Streptomycetaceae > Streptomyces. The sequence goes on along the minus strand of NZ_QFRK01000040.1, from coordinate 59,221 downwards.
GGTCTCGAACGTCCTGTACAGCGGCGGGTTCGTCCTGGAGAAGCGGGCGCTCGCCACCCTGCCCGAAGTAACGGTTCACCGGCCGGCGCGGCTGCTGCGGCTGGTGCTCGGCAGCCCGCTGTGGATCGCCGGCGCGCTGTCCCTCGCCGCCGGTTTCGGCGCACAGCTCGCCGTGTACCGGACCCTGCCGATCGCCGCCGCCCAGGGCCTGTTCGTCTCCGGCCTGGTGCTCCTGGTGATGCTGTCGGCGCGGCTGCTCGGCGAGCGGACCACCGGCCGGGAGCGGTACGCGCTGGCCGCCATCCTGCTCGCGCTGCTGATGGTGGTGCTGTCGCTGAAGGAGGGCGGCGCGGGCGCCGACACCGTCGGCCGGGACGCGCCGTACCGGCTGATCCTGCTGGTGTGCGTGCCGTCGCTGGCGGCCGGGGTGTGGCTCTACCGGTCCGCCGAGCGCCGTGCCCGGCGCCGGCACCGGATGCCGACCACCGGCGTCGAGTACGGGGTCGCCGTCGGCCTGCTCTACGGGGTCAGCTCGCTCGCCGTCAAGGGGGTCTCAAGTCACCTGACGACCAGCGGTGTCGGTGACGCGCTGCTCGACCTGCTGCGCTCCCCCTACCCGTACCTGCTGCTGTTCACCGGCGCGTTCGGCCTGGTCCTGTCGCAGGCGGCGCTCCAGCGCTGCCGGGCCTCGCTGATCGTGCCGGTGTGCACGACCGTGACGTGCCTGTACACGGCGGTGCTCGGCACGCTGTCGTTCGGCGAGGAACTCCCCGACGAGCCGCTGCGGCTGGCCCTGCGCGTGGCGGGCACGGTGCTCGCGGTCGCCGTACTGCTGGTCATGCCGAAGCACGACACCACCCCCGATCTCCCACCGCCACCGAGGAGTTGACGTCACCGTGAAGCCCGACGACCCGCTGCTGAGGATTCTGGCCTGCCCGCTCGACAAGGGCCCGCTGCACCTGCTCACCACCGCCGCCTCCGCGGCCGGGGACGACGGTCTCGAGGAGGCGCTCTACAACCCGCGCCTGCGCCGCCGCTATCCGGTCCTCGACGGCATCCCGCAGTTGCTCCCGTCCTCCGGTGAGCAGGTCTCGGACGAGGAACACGAGCGACTGCTGGCCCACATGTCCGAGGGCCACATGTCGAACCGCCACATGTCCGCGGACCACACCGGACATCCCGGCGCCCCGGGAGCGACCCCGTGACACACACGGACGGCCGGAACGACCGGCCTCGAACCACGCGGACCACTCTCGCAGCGCGCGTGGCGCCGTTCCTGCCCACCCGGGCGGTGGCCGCCGCGGCCCGCGCCGTGTACCCCCGCTTCGAGCCCGAACTGGCCCGGCTCGCCGAGCTGTGCCCACCGGACTGCGGCACCGCCGTGGACGTCGGCGGCTGGTACGGCCCCTGGACGCACCGGCTGGCCCGGCGCGCCCGCCGCGTGGTGACCGTCGAACCGGTCCCTCACCTGGCCCGGCTGCTCACCGCCTGCTCCCCGCCGAACGTCCGCGTGATCCGTGCCGCCGCCTCGGACCGCTCCGGCGTCGCCCGGCTGTGGCTCCCGCCGGACGACGGGGGCGACCGGGGCGTGTCGTCCCTGGTCCGCCGGGAGATCCACGGCCACGCCCTGGACGTCACCTGTGTCACGCTGGACGAACTGGGCCTGAAGGACGTCGGCTTCATCAAGATCGACGTGGACGGCAGCGAGTCGGCGGTGCTGCGCGGCGCCACCGGCGTCCTGGCCCGCGACCGCCCGGCCCTGTTCGTGGAGCTGGAGTCCCGCATCCAGCCGATCGCACCCGTGGTGACGTATCTGTCCCTGCTGGGCTACGACGGCTGGGTGCTGCCCGCCGGCTCCTGGGTCCCGCTGGCCCGCTTCCCGCTGGAGGCCCATCAGGCCGGGGTCTCCCACGTCGCCTCGCACGGCCTGCTCCGCCGCGTCCTGCCCTACGGCCCGTTGAGGGGCCCGCGTTACGTCAACTCGGTGCTGTTCCTCCCGGACGGCCGCCGTCCCGAAGCGCCCCCGGTGAACGACGACTCCCGTACCTTCCGCGAAACGTCCCCCTAGGACCTGCCCGGCGGATCATGCCGCAGACGCGGGGGCCGGCCCGCCCTCCCCCAAGCTCTTCGAGCAGGGGAGACCCCGGCCGACCCCCTCCTCCGCCTTGCAGCTGGACGCACCGGCCCCCGCTCACCCGTGCCGACAAGGCACCGTCGATTCCCTGCAACCTGTTCCGTCGGGCAGGCCCTGGCCCGCCCGACCGTCGGTCCGGTCGATGGTGTACAGAGGGGTCGTGGTCGCGGTGGTACCGGGGAACGAGAACCGGAACGACGGCCGCGCAGCCGAACGGTTAAGGAGTTACGACGCGTGTCCCCTCTCTTCCCGGCCCTGACCGACGCCCCGGCCGCCGACCGGCCCGCCCTGCGGTTCGGCGAGCGCTCACTGACGTACGGGGAACTCGCCGCCGCGGCCGGCGCGGTGGCCGGCGGCGTGCGGGAGGCGCGGCGGGTCGCCGTCTGGGCGACGCCGACGCTGGAGACGGCGGTCGCGGTCACCGCGGCGCTGCTCGCCGGGGTGACCGTGGTGCCCCTGAACCCCCGGTCGGGCACGAAGGAGCTCGGCCACATCCTGTCCGACAGCGCCCCGGACCTGGTCCTCGCCGCCCCCGGCGAGGACCTCCCCGCCCCACTGGACGGCCTGCCCCGCCTGGACGTCGACCCGGCCGACCGGGCCCCGGGCGATCGTCCCCTCCCCGAGGACCGGGGGCGGGACGAGGACCCGGCCCTGGTCGTCTACACCTCCGGCACCACCGGCCCGCCCAAGGGCGCCGTCATCCCCCGCCGCGCGATCGCCTCGACCCTGGACGCGCTCGCCGACGCCTGGCAGTGGACCGGCGACGACGTCCTGGTGCACGGGCTGCCGCTGTTCCACGTGCACGGGCTGGTCCTGGGCGTCCTGGGCCCGCTGCGCCGCGGCGGCTCGGTGCGTCACCTCGGCAGGTTCAGCACCGAGGGGGTGACCCGTGAGCTGAGCGGCGGCGCGACCATGCTCTTCGGGGTGCCGACGATGTACCACCGCGTCGCGGAGGCGCTGCCCACCGAGCCGGAGCTGGTCAAGGCCCTGGCCGGGGCGCGGCTGCTGGTGTCGGGGTCGGCGGCGCTGCCCGTGCACGACCACGAGCGGATCGCGGCGGCGACCGGGCGCCGGGTCGTCGAGCGGTACGGCATGACGGAGACGCTGATGAACACCAGCGTCCGCGCGGACGGCGAGGCCCGCCCCGGCACGGTGGGCGTGCCGCTGCCGGGCGTGGAGCTGCGGCTGGTGGAGGAGGCCGAAGAGGGTGAGGAGGCCGAAGAGGGCGTGATGTTGGTGACGGCGTACGACGGGGAGACCGTGGGCGAGATCCAGGTGCGCGGCCCGAACCTGTTCACCGAGTACCTGAACCGTCCGGACGCCACCGCGGACGCCTTCACCGCCGACGGCTGGTTCCGCACCGGTGACATGGCGGTGCGCGACGCCGACGGCTACGTCCGGATCGTCGGCCGCAAGGCCACCGACCTGATCAAGAGCGGGGGTTACAAGATCGGCGCCGGGGAGATCGAGAACGCGCTGCTGGAACACCCCGGGGTCCGGGAGGCGGCGGTGACCGGGGAGCCGGACCCCGACCTGGGCGAGCGGATCGTGGCGTGGATCGTCCCCGCCGCCCCCCAGGCACCGCCCTCCCTCGAGGAGTTGGCCGACCACGTCGCCCGCCGTCTGGCCCCGCACAAACGCCCCCGGGTGCTGCACCGCCTCGCCGCGCTCCCCCGCAACGACATGGGGAAGATCATGAAGCGGGCGCTGCGCGACGGCTGACCGGCAGCCCCTCCGCGCCCGTCGTCCCCCGTTCGGCGGCCCCCCGCTCGGCCCCCTAAAACGGGTGAAAACTCCTGAATCCGCGCAGGATGGTCATGAGGTCCGCCGCCCGGCGGCCCGCAGGACCGCGCACTCGGGAGGATCTGCCGTGACCGCCAGTCTGGAGCAGTTGCGCCGCTGCCACTTCGCCGTCGACCTGGGAGCGGCCCGCACCCGGGTCTACGTCAAGGGTGCCGGTCTCGTCGTGGACCAGCCGTCCGCCGCCGCGGTCAACACCCGCAGCGGCGCGCTGATCGCGGTCGGGGAACTCGCGGAGCGGATGACGGGACGGACCCCGGGTTACATCCGCGTCGTACGGCCCGTCTCCGGCGGCACCGTCGTCGACATCGAGATGGCGCAGCGGATGCTGCGGCATCTGCTCGACGACAGGGTCCGCCGCACGCTGCGCCGCAGGCCGGGCCTGCGCGCCGCCGCCTGCACCCCGCACGACGCCGATCCGCTCGCCCAGCGCGCCGCGATCGAGACCCTGGTGGGGCTGGGCGCGCGCCGGGTGGAGCTGGTCGACACGCTCATCGCCGCCGCCGTCGGCTGCGGGCTGCCGGTGGAACGTCCCGAGGCGACCATGATCATGGTGTGCGGGGCGGCGACCACGCAGGTGGCCGTGCTCTCCCTCGGGTCGATCGTGACGGCCGAGCGCATGCCGGTCGGCGGTGACGCCGTGGACAACGCCATCGTCCAGCACCTGCGCCACCAGCACGAACTGATGCTGCCGAGCCAGTCCGTACGGCCGTTGCAGCTGGCCCTGTCCGGCAACGGGCTCACCCCGCACGGCCCGGAGTCGACGGAGATCCACGGCCGGGACGTCGCCACCGGCCTGGCCCGCTCGGTCAAGGTCGACACGGCCGCCGTGCGGCACGCCATCCAGACCCCGCTGACCGCGGTGCTGGACGGGATCGGCAAGGTGCTGCGGGGCTGCCCGCCCGACCTGGTCGCCGACCTCGCCGACCGCGGGATCATGATGGTCGGCGGGAGCGCCCTGCTGCCGGGTCTCGACCAGATGCTGCGGCAGGCGACGGGCATGCCCGTCCACATCGCCGAGCGGCCGGACATCTGCGCCGTCCAGGGCCTGGGCGCCATGCTCGAGGGCAAGATCGCCCCCTTGGTCCTGGACCCCCTGGCCACCTGACCCGGGCACGCGGTCCCGGCAGCCGGCTCGGGCAGCGAACGTCACCGGGGCCGCCCGGAGGACCGGGACCCCACCCACCGCACGGCCCGCGGCCGCCTGCCCACAGCCCGCCGCACGGCGTGGCCGGCCGCCCGGGAGCCCGCCCCGCCCCGCACCCGCCGACCCGGCTCCGGGGTCGAGGTGCGGCCACGCGCGCTGTCGCCCCGGTGCACGACCGCGCCCGGTCACCGCCCCGTGCCGCCGGAATCACGCCGGTTCGAAAAGCGGGGGTGTAGGACGTCGCACAGCGGGCAGGCGCATCCGCGAGCGCAGCCCGGACCCCGCACTGCCCGCCGCCCGGTCCACGGCGGCCGAACCCGACGCCCGGCCACGTACGGGTACCGACGAGGCGGTGACATGACCTCCGCGGCACCATCCCCTTCCTCCGGACGGCACGACGTCCTGGTCATCGGCGGACGCATGGACGCCGACCGGGCCCTGCTCACCCCGCGCGGTGAACTCGTCCGGGGATGCGCGGACACCCTCGCCGAGAAGCTGGCCCAGCTGCCCGCCCGCACGGCCCGGGTCGATCTGGACATGAGCGGGGTGCGCTTCATGGACACGGCGGGGCTGCGGTTCCTGGACGTGCTGCGCGACCACGGCCGCCGGCGGTCGGTGCCGGTCACGGCCACCCGCTGGAGCGGTCAGCCGCGCCGCCTCCTGGAACTCGTCGGCCTGGACACCACCGACCCGCTGCGGCCCCCGCGCCGCGGCGGCGCTCCCACGCCCTCCCCCCCGGCCCCGCACGGGACGGACCGGGCGCACATGGCGGAGGAGGAGATCGAGCAGCTCCGGCAGGCCATCGCCGCCCGGCCGGTGATCGACCGGGCCCGCGGCATCCTCATGGCCTCCCACGGCTGTAGCTCGGACACCGCCTGGCGCGTCCTGCGCGAGGCGTCCCAACTGTCCGGCACCGGGCTCCGCACGGTCGCCGCGGCCGTCACCGCCGGTGCCGGCCGGGCGGGCCCCCGCCCTCCGGAGGAGGTACGGGAGGCCCTGGCCACGGCCCTCGCCCGCCACCTGCCCTGAGCCGCCACCTCGGCGGTGGTGGATCAGGAGGGTGCGCCCACCGGCACGTCCGGCCGCGGCTCGCCGTCCTCGTCCAGGTCCGGCGGGACCGTCGGCAGCGCGCTCGCGCGGAGGCCCTTCGTACGCGGCATCCGGAAGCCGATGAGCGCGGCGGCGGACCCGAGGATCGCGCAGAGGGTCACGGCGCCGTGGAACGCGGTCATGAACGCGTCCCGTCCCGCGGCCACCACCTGCTCCCGCAGGGCGCCCGCGTTCGCGGCGACGGCGTCGAACGCGCCGGACCCGCCGGCGTTCCCGGAAGGGCGGTCCGCCGCACGGGGCCCGGACTCGTCCCGATCCGCCACGGCCGGATGTCGGGGTCCCGTTCCGCTTCCACCGGACGCCGCGATCACGGCGTCCGACCTGGCCGACGGCCCGCGCTCGGGACTCACGGCCCAGCTGTGCGGAGACGCGCACCCGCTGGGCTTCCGTCTGCCTCCCTCCCCGGAGGAACGGCCTCCGGGTGCCGGGTCCGGGGGCGACCGCACTCTCATAGGCCGCCCGTGTGGTGTGCCCGGCCCGATGCGGCCGCGTGGCGCGCCGGTGTGTCCTGCCCGCGGCGCAGGGTGCTTGGGTCGGGACGCAGGGTGTGCGACGACTCCTGTGTCGTCCGCGTCGCCCGTTCCTGGCGTGCGTGACCTGTCGAAACGCTGAAGGAGAGATCGTGGTGGCAGGAAAGGGCGACGTGAACCGTGGGGCGGTGTCCGCGCAGCTCCTCAGGGGCCAGAAGGCGCTGGTGACCGGTGCCAACTCGGGCATCGGCCTGGCAACCGCCGTTGCCCTGGGCCGGGCCGGAGCGGACGTCGTGGTGAACTACGTCGTCGGTGCGGACGAGGCCGACAAGGTCGTGGCGGACATCGAGGGCTTCGAGGTCCGCGCCTACGCCCACGAGGCCGACGTGTCCGACGAGGACCAGGTGACCGCCATGGTCGCGCGGATGGTCGAGGAGTTCGGCACCATCGACATCATGGTGGCCAACGCGGGCCTCCAGCGGGACGCGCCGGTGACGGAGATGACGCTCGCCCAGTGGCAGAAGGTCATCGACGTCAATCTGACCGGCCAGTTCCTGTGCGCGCGGGAGGCCGCCAAGGAGTTCGTGCGGCGCGGCGTCGTGGAGGAGGTCTCCCGGTCGGCCGGGAAGATCATCTGCATGAGCTCGGTCCACCAGATCGTCCCGTGGTCGGGGCACGTGAACTACGCCTCGTCCAAGGGCGGTGTGGGCATGCTGATGCAGACCCTCGCCCAGGAGCTGGCCCCCCAGCGGATCAGGGTCAACGCGATCGCACCCGGTGCCATCCGCACCCCGATCAACCGCGACGCCTGGTCCACCCCCGAGGCCGAGGCCGACCTGCTGCGCCTCATCCCGTACCACCGCGTGGGCGACCCGGACGACATCGCCAACGCCGTCGTCGCCATGGCCTCCGACCTGCTCGACTACGTCGTGGGCTGCACGCTCTACGTCGACGGCGGGATGACGCTCTTCCCCGGCTTCGCCACCGGCGGCTGATTCCCGATGCAGGACCACGTCACGCCCCGCAGGGTGGTGATCCTCGGCGGAGGGTTCGCCGGGCTGTTCGCCGCTCGTGCCCTGCGGCGGTCACCGGTCGCGGTGACCGTGGTCGACCGCCGCGCGCACCACCTTTTCCAGCCGCTGCTCTACCAGTGCGCCTCCGGCATCCTGTCCGAGGGGCAGATCGCGCAACCGCTCCGCTGGGTCCTGCGGCGTCACCACGACGTGAGCTGCCTGCTCGCCGAGGCCACCGACGTGGATGCCGAAGCCCGGCTGGTCCACGCTCGACGGCCCGACGGCGAAGCCGTCGAGTTGCCCTACGACGATCTGATCGTCGCGGTCGGCCTGCGCCAGTCCTGCTTCGGGCACGACGAGTTCGCCGCGCACGCTCCCGGCATGAAGACGCTGGACGACGCGCTGGACATCCGCCGCCGGATCTACCGGGCGTTCGAGATGGCCGAAACGGCGGCAGACGACCGGGAACGGCAGCAGTGGCTCACCTTCGCGCTCGTCGGCGGTGGGCCGACGGGTGTCGAACTCGCCGGACGGCTCCGGGAGATCGCCGGCCACACGCTCGACCGGGAGTTCCGGACGATCGACTCCGCCACGGCCCGGGTGCTGCTCTTCGAGGGGTCCGACGAGGTGCTGGGGGCATTCGGCCGCCCCTTGGCCCACCGTGCGGCGCGGAGCCCGCGGAACCTCGGCGTGGAGCTTCACCTGGGCACGACGGTCACCGACATCGACGAACGCGGCCTGACGGTACGCGATCGTGACGGCGCGACGACCCGGTTCGAGGCACGCACCGTGCTGTGGACGGCCGGGGTCGAGGCGCCGCCGATCGCCGCCGCACTGGCGCGGGCGACCGGCGCCGACCAGGACCGCGCGGGGCGCATCAAGGTCGAACCCCGCCTCACCGTCCCCGGCCACCCGGAGATCCGCGTCACGGGCGACGTGATGAGCCTGGACCGGCTGCCGGGCCTGGCCGAGGTCGCCATGCAGTCCGGCGCTTACGCGGGCCTGAGCGTGCGCCACGCCGTGGAGGGCAGGACGAAGCAGCCGAAGCCCTTCACCTACCGGGACCTCGGCAGCGCCGCCTGCATCGCCCGCGGCCGGGCCGTCGTCAAGGCCGGTCCGCTCCGTCTTTCGGGTTTCACCGGCTGGCTCGTCCGGCTCTTCGTCCACCTGGCCCCCCTCATCCGGTGCCTCGCGGGCTCCGGGTCGTCCGGACCGGACGACGTCTCCACCGGTGCGGCCAAGGTGACCGTCCGACCGGTCCGCCCCTCGCGGATGGCGGCCGGCACACGGGCGGGGGTGAGAGCGGCCGGCGTGCCCCGGTCGCCCTCGACCCAGGCGGCGCGCGAGGCCAGGCGCCGGTACAGCACGGCGGACTCGGCCGCGCTCAGCCGTGGCTGCCCTGCCGGACGGGCATGCGTGACCACGGTCAGCGCCCTTGCTCCGCGTCGAGCGCCTCGTCGAGGGTGATGGCGGCCATGATCAGGGAGAGATGGGTGAACGCCTGGGGGAAGTTGCCCAGTTGCTCCCCGGACGGACCGATCTCTCGGCGAACAGCCCGACGTGGTTGGCGTAGGTCTGCATCTTCTCGAAGGTGTAGCGGGCCTGGGCCGACCGCCCCGCCCGGGCCAGCGCGTCGACGTAGAGGAAGGTGCACAGGCTGAAGGTGCCCTCCGAGCCGCGCAGCCCGTCCGGCGACGCCGCCGGGTCGTAGCGGTAGACGAGGCTGTCGGAGACGAGCCTGCGGTCCATCGCGTCGAGCGTGGAGAGCCACGCCGTGGTCCGGGGAGCGATGAACCCGACCCTGGGCATGAGCAGCAGCGAGGCGTCGAGGACATCACCGTCGTAGTGCTGGACGAAGGCGCGCTCCTTCTCACTCCAGCCGCGCTCCACGATCTGGTCGAAGACGGCGTCCCGCACCGTGCGCCACCGCTCCAGATCGGCGGGCCTGCGGAAGGACTCGGCCAGGCGCAGCCCGTGGTCGAAGGCGACCCACGACATCACCCGGCTGAAGGTGAAGTCCTGGCGGCCGCCGCGGGTCTCCCAGATGCCCTCGTCCGGCCGGTCCCAGGTGTCGGCGAACCAGTCCAGCGTCCTGGTGAGCGCCTGCCATCCCTCGAAACTGGCCTGCGGCGCGATCTCGCGCCCCTGGGCCACCGCGTAGATGGCCTCGCCGTAGATGTCCAACTGGAGCTGATCGGCGGCGCCGTTGCCGACGCGGACGGGGTAGGAGCCGCGATAGCCCTCGAAGTGATCGAGCGTCTCCTCCGGCAGGTCGGGATCGCCGTCGATCCGGTACATCGTCTGGAGCGGCTCTCCCTCCGTGCCCGCGCGCTCGCGCAGCCTGTCCACCAGCCAGTGGACGAAGGCGGTGGCCTCCTCGACGAAGCCGAGGTCCAGCATGGCCCGCACGGACAGCGAGCCGTCGCGTACCCAGGTGAACCGGTAGTCCCAGTTGCGCTCTCCGCCGACCTGCTCGGGCAGGCCGGTGGTGGCAGCCGCGATCAGGGCGCCGGTGGGGGCGTAGGTGAGGAGTTTGAGGGTGATGGCCGAGCGGTGCACCAGCTCGGGCCACCGTCCTCGGTAGCGGGACCGGCGCAGCCAGTGCTGCCAGAACCGGCCGACTTCCTCGACCTGCCCGTTGAGCCCGTCGACCGTGGGGGGTGCGGGCGCCTCGCCGCCGGACGCGCAGACGGTGAACACGGCGCCGCCGAACTCCCCGGCGTTCAGCGTCACCTTTCCGCGCACGTCCTGACCCTCGCGCTCCAGCGGGAAGGTGGAGCGCAGGTGCCCGTCGATCCCGCGGGTCCGGAACAGAGCGCCGTCCTCGCCCAGTTCGAGCTCGTGCTCGGCCCGGCCGTAGTCGAAGCGCGGCCTGCATTCGAGGGTGAACTCGACCGTCCCCCGCACGGCACGGACCCCGCGGATCAAGGTGTGCCGGTCAGTGGCGGTTCCGGTCCGGTCGGGGGGCATGAAGTCGATCACCTCGCCGACCCCGTCCGGTGACATGAACCGGGTGACCAGGATGGCGGTGTCGGGGTAGTAGAGCTGCTTGCAGGTCCCGTCGGGATGCTCGGGGGCCAGCCGCATGTACCCGCCGCGGTCGTGGTCGAGGAGGGCGGCGAAGATGCTGGGCGAATCGAACCTGGGAGCGGCGAACCAGTCGATGACGCCCTGCGACGAGACGAGCGCGGCGGTCTGCAGGTCGCCCACCAGGCCGTGTTCGGCGATGGGAGGGTAGCGGTCCATGGCTGCTCCGAGGTCTCGGAAGACGCCCCCGCGTCCACTATCCGGCACTCCGGTCGCGCCTGTCACGCCGAAGCGGTCGGCGCCCGCCCGCCCACAGCCCGGCCGCGGCGGCCTGCACTCGCCTCATCCGGAGACGGGTCCGGGAGGCTCCTGAGGGGTAGCGGGGTGATCCGGTACGAATCCGATCATGATTGCGACGTCACCGGGCTGCGGTGTGGGTGTGCCACCGTCGTCGGCGGGCACCAGTCGGCCCCCGGGACGCACCAGGAGCAGCATGTCGTGCTGGTGCGGGACCGTGCCGTCGAAAGGCCGCGCCACGATACGGGCCCCCCGTGCGTACCGCTGGGAGACGGCGAGACGGGTGAGTTCCGGAGCGAGCAGGGTCTCACCACTGCCATAAGGGGCGACGACTCCGTACTCGCGACTGCGCGGTCCGAGGCGGTAGACCGGAACCTCTCCGCCGCGGCGCAGCACCGTTGCCGCCAAGGCGTTGAAATCGTCTTCGTCCGTGAGGAGCAGCACCGAGGTGATGCCCTCGAGCCGGGCGCCGCGTCCGGTGGCCGCTGCCAGCAGCTCTCCGGGGGCCAGTTCCAGTCCTGCTTCCCGGATACGCCCGCGCTGTTCCTCGGAGCTCGCCCACATCAGCACCTCCAGTCCCGCCGAGCGCAGTGCGCGCCCGAGATCGACCGCCCACGGATCACCGCCGACCAGCAGGGGCCGGGCGCGGGTGGAGCGGGTGACACCCAGGCGCCGGGCCACGGGTGCCGCAGTCAGGCCGTAGAGCGTCACGGTCGCGGCGATCACCAAGAACGCGGCCGGAAGGATCTTCGAAGCCCCGTCGACACCAGCCGCGACGAGACCGACGGAGAAGGTCGACGCGTTGGCCGCGGCCACGATGCCGCGCGGGGCCATCCACGCGAGGAAGCCGCGCTCGCCGCGTGTGAGGCCCGTGCCGAGCGTGGCCGACCACACCGCGAGCGGACGCGTGAGCAGGACGAGGACCGCGACGATGCCGAGTGTCGGAAGGACCACACCGCTCAGGGAGTCCGGGGTGACCGTGGAGGAGATGGAGACGAACAGCAACCCGATGACCAGCTGGACCAGCGTCTCGAGGAAGGGACGGCGCTCGGGCAGGTCGAAGCCGGGCAGGTAGGTCACCGCGAGGCCCATGAGGATGGCGGCGATGAGCCCGGTGTCGTCACGGGCCATGTCGCAGGCCGCGGCCACCGCGATCACCGTGGCCAGCTGTCCGGTGGCGGCGAGCACCTCACCGGGCCGGAGCTCGACCAGCAGCAGCCACAGCAGCGCCGTGCCCACCACGGCTCCCGCCAGACCGACCCCGACGCTGACCGCGAAGTGCACCGCCCCACTGCCGAAGTGCCTGTTGTGGCTGTGCTCCAGGACGGCGGCGAAGACGAGGGCCCCCAGAATGGCCCCCACCGGGTCCACCAGGGAGCCCTCCCAGGCGAGGATCCGCTGGAGCCGGTCGGTCGGCCGGACGAAGGCGAGCAGCGGCCCGACGACCGTCGGCCCGGAGACCACGAGGATCGCCCCGAGCATCACCGCCGCGTCGGCGGACATCCCCAGCAACGGCCCGGCGAGCAGCGCGACGGTCACCCCTGACAGGATCACGCCGGCCACGATCAGCCTGACCACGGTGCGGCGCGTTCGCCCCCGGAGCTTGCGCGGGTCGAGCCCGAGCCCGGCCTCGTACAGGATCACCGCCACGGCAAGCGACACCAGAGGCTCGAAGGCCGCACCCAGCAGCCGGTCGGGGTGGATGTCGTCGGTCAGGGCGCCCGCGACGAAACCCGCCGGGAGCAGGATGATCAGCGCCGGAACCCGCACACGTGCGGCAACCACCTGGGAGCCGACCGCGAGTACGAACGTCAGGCCCACGCCGAAGAGGATCTCGTCAGTCGTCACCGCTCGCCCTTCTCCCCACCTCCCACCACCGCTGTCGCCACCGTCCGCGTCCCATGGTCACCCAGCGAGGAGCCACCCGCCTCCCCTGCACTCCCACGCCGTGTCACCGGCTCTTCCGCGCACCGATGAGGGCCGTAGGGCAGGTCGAACATCCGCAGCGCTTCCAGGGAGCGGACCGGCACCGCCACCGGCGCGCGGGCTTCACCGGTCGCGCAGCACCGTCATCCGCCAGGTCCGTATCCGCGCTTCGCCGACGGGAACGGTGACGGCGACATCGCCGGCGCCCACCCCCGCCTGACATCCACCGAAGCGAGGAACTCGGCCTGCCGGAGTGCGAGTGCGGGGCACTGCGGTGGAGCTCCAGCACCGACGTGCTGTCCCGGGGACCGCGATCGCGACAGCGTGACGCAGCGAAGGGGCGGAGAGCAGCCCCTCTCGGTCCCTTCCCCATACCGATGTCCTCGCAGTGCCCTCGCACTGCGGCTCTTGCGCGATACGTTCGGCCCGCCGCGGCTCGCACCAGCTGTGCCTCTACCGCGTCCGTACAGGTCAAACGGGCATCAGCCGATGCAAGGACTGAGTGGAGGTGACGCTCCGCCACCTCGAAAGGAACGTTTCCGCAAGCCAAGGGCCTGCTTTGGTGGGGCGGGTGGGACTCGAACCCACGGCCGACGGATTATGAGACTGCCGTCGGGCCACCGCCGCTCGTGACGCCTAATGACGCCCGGTGCCGCACACTGCCGAACAGTGCAGGTCAGCGGCCCTATCGGCACCCCCGCCGCGCCCCGCTCATGATGCCTCGTGACGCGGAATGTCGGCGCGTTACGGGGCGTTCGGGCGAGCATCGGGCGAGCAGAAGGCCCCCCTCACCTGCGGTGATAGGGGCCTCAACGTGCGCTCACCCAACGAGCCTACGCAGCTTCGTCGGCGTCGTCTTCCCTCTCCTGGGCGTCCTCGACCGGCTCGGTGGGGACGTTCTCCGGGCTGCGCCGGGCCCGCGGGACCAGGCTCGCGGCTCTCTCCGCGATGCCCCGGTCGACGTCCTCAAGTAGCTCCGTATAGGTGTCCGAGGTGAGCTGAATGGTCGTATGCCGGAGCACCTTCTTCACCGCGTGGATGTCGCCGCCGCCTGCGTGCACGAGCGTCGCCGCGAGGTGGCGCAGGTCCCGGAGGTTGATCGGCGGCAGCCCGGCCCGCTTGGAGATCCGGCGGAACTCGTCGCTGACCTGCTCCGGGTGCAGCCACGAGCCGTCAACCTCGGTGAACACCTTCCCTGTGTCCACCCAGTCCGCGACGTCCTTGCCCTTCGCGCGCTCGGCGGCCGCGTGCCGGTTCCACTCGTCCCGCTCGGCGAGCTGCCGCTTCCGGTGCTCACGCAGAACGGCGACATTCAGCGAGTCGAGCGCGATCGTCGACTGAGACTCCTCCGTCTTCGGGTCGTCCTCGAAGACCTCCCAGTTGTCGACCACAAGGTTCTTCGACGGCGTGATGAGCCCGGCGTCCAGGTCGATGTACGACCACTCCTGCCCGACGCCCTCACCGCGGCGCAGGCCTCGGAACGCGATCAGGTGAAAGAAGGCGTACAGGCGCGACGACTCGGCCTCGTCGAGGAACTCGCCGAGCTGGGCGGGCGTCCACACCATGACCGGGCTCGGCTTCTCACCGGTCCGCTCCCAGCGTTCGACGTGCTGCGCGGTCCACAGCTTCGCCTTCGGCCGTTTGCCTGATTCCAGCTCGACCCACTCGGCAGCGTTGAACGTGATCAGCTGCTTACGGATCGCGGAATTCAGCGCGGCCCGGAGCGTCGCCCGGATCCTCTGCTTCGTCGCCGGCCCCGTGATGTGCCGATACGGCGGCATCGCCTTGAGCTTCTCCCGCTCGACGGCCAGGCGCGCCGAGACGTCGGCCGGCGGCTTGCCGGGCTTCCCCCACTTACAGCGGGCTTCCTGCTCGCGGCGCTGCTGGTTCTCTGCCCGGATCACCTCGTTCTGCTCGTCGATCCCGTCGAAGAATGCCTGCACGTGCCCGATGTTCAGCCGGTCGAGCCGGTAGCGCCCCAGGCCCGGCCGCAGGTGCACGCGGATGTGGGACGCGTACCCGCTCGTCGTGCGCCGCTTCGTCTTCTTCGCCTCGACCCACGCATCCAGCCACTCCCCGACCGTCATGTCACTGTCGAGCGCGACGCCGCCCACGAGCCGCCGCTTCACCTCGGCCGCGTCGGGGATCTCGGCACGCTCCCGCATCACCTTCGCCAGCAGGTCACTCACCTGGTGGCCGTAGTGCTCGTCGTCGCCGACGAGGTCCAGGACGGCGCGGAGCTTGTCCATGTCCGACTGCGCGTCACCCACCATCGCGTACCCGGTACGCCGGAACGTCCGCCGCGTCCCGTCCTCGGCGGGCGGGAGCTCCTGCCGGAGCTGGTAGGCGCCGTGGTTGCGTTTCTTCAACTGCGGGCACTTCTGCCCGAGTCGGACGCCGTCCTCCCCCCGGCACTCGCACCGCTTCGTTATTCCGCCGGCTCGTCGCGCCCCGGCCATGTCCCCTCCTCTGCCGGCCCGGCGGCGACTGCTGCTGCTGCCGGACCGAGTGCGTCCACACAGGCAGGCGTGCGAGCGGAATCCGCCGCGCAGCCTCACCGGATAGCTGACCGTAACGGCCGTGTTGTGCAGTGACAACTAATGCCGTACCGTGCGCACCTAGATGCGCAGTGCGCGCAGTAGCGCGCAGTAAATGAACGGGAGAACGCAGTGACGCAACACGCCACCGACGCTCAGGCCCTCACGACGGCCGACCTGTTCGCCCTCCCGCCGACCACCGACGTCGAGACCGCGGCCCGCGCCCTCGGCATCGGCCGGACCCTGGCCTACCAGCTCGTCCGCACAGACAAGTTCCCGTGCGAGGTCATCAGGACTGGGCGCTCATACCGCGTCGTGACCGCCGACCTTCGACGCGTCCTCGACCTCGACGCGTCCGGGGCAGTGAAAAACTCCCGCCGCCTGGGCCGTCTGCACGCGCTTCACCGCACGGCGAACCGGCGGACCGCCCCGTCGCTGTAGCCGGAGAACCGGCCGTGTCCCGTCCTGCTCCTCGCCCTCGGTGAAGCCCTCCCTCCCCGGTGGCCGACTACCACCTAGTTGCTCTCGCTTGCAGTCGCCGCAGCCCACGCAGCTGCCGCATCCCGCAGGTGGAGCGCCCACGACACATCGCTCGTCTCGACGATGTCCTCCCACATGGCCGCGGCCATGACGGCGTACGCGTGGCGTGCCGCAGGAGCAGCGGCCTGGTAGGCGGGCACCCTCGCCGCCCAGGCGTGGGCGGCGGCGGGAGTGTGGCCGAAGGCCACGAGCCAGATACCCCAGGCAGCAGCGTCGAGCCACGGAGCGCCGAGGGTGGCCCATCCCCAGTCGACAAGGCGAGCCGTCCCGTCCTCCGTGACGAGGACGTTCCCCGGATTCAGGTCCGTGTGGAGCAGCGCGTCGCCGGCTACGTGCCGTAGCTGCGCTGCGGTGCCGTAGGCGGCCAGGCGCTGCTCCGCGCGGCGCAGCTCGACGTCCTCGGGGACGCGGAGCCGGGTAACCGCCCGGAGCAGCCCGACGACGGCGGTCAGGTCCGCGGAACCGGGCCAGTAGTCGGCGTGCCGGGCGTTGTCGATGTGGTCGAAGGCGACGAGGTGCCAGCCGTCCGTACGGATCTGCCAGCGCGCTCGAGGGCCCAGGCCTTGCAGGTGGCGACTGATTCGGAACTCCCGGCGCTGTGTCGCGACCCGCCCGGGTGAGGCGTCCGGCAAGCCCTTGACGAACAGGGTCCCGGCTACGGTGTCGAGGCGTACGGACAAGGGGCTGTTGTGCCCTGTGGTGGTGGGGCGCATCGCAAGCACCAGGCCCGTACGTCGCGCCACAGCGTCGCGTACCGGGAGCGGCATGTTCGCCAAAGTGAGAGTGCCCATGTCTCGTTCCTGCCTTTCGGGCTCCGTAGGCTCTGCTGTGTCGCACGAGCCTGGAGCGTTTCCTTGTACTGCATGCGTCCCGCTACTGAGAACGACCGCGACGCCATCGAGCGCCTGGTTGCCGACCGGTTCGCATGGATGGCCGCCCGTGGTCATGCCCCGTGGCCTCAAGATGCCGAGGAGATCGCCGCCAAGGCCGGCCGTGCCCCCATGTGGTGTCTCCTCGACGGTGACCGCCTATGCGGTGTCACGATCCTCGTTGACCGGCTCGGCACTGCGGCCTGGACCGAAGCCGAGCGCCAGGAGCCGAGTCTCCTGCTGGTCTCCACAGTCACCGACTCCACACGAGCCGGACAGCGGCTCGGCGCGCGTATCGCGTCGTGGACGGTCGACCATGCAGCCCGACAGGGGGCACGGTGGGTCAGGCGCGTCACTACAGAACCCCGCCTGGCGGCGTACTACCAGGAACAGGGCTTTGCCCTGGTACGCGAGCGCGCGTTCCAGGGACGTCCGCTCTATGCCCTTCAACGGCCCGCGGAACTCCGCCCGGATCCCCTCGGAAACTGAGTGGGCCGGGGGCCCGCCGAAGCGGCGGACCCCCGGGACTACTGGGCAGTGCCGCATGGCCTACGCGGCGGGCCTGCCTAGTAGGGGTTGTCGTCACCGGCGTTGCAGGAGCACTTCTCGCTCTCGACGATCGTCTCCAGGTCGCCGATGAGAATGATCGCGTTGTCCTTCAGCGGAGCGATCTCGACGGGAACGGGCCCGTTCGTGGGCCGTTCGATGATGCTGGCGGTCATGCGGTTACCTCCTGCGGTGCGTGTTGGCAGTACATCTGGAGTGGTGCCTTCGCCTCCTGGTAGAGCTTGGCGAGCGGCCTGCATACCCGGCAGGAGCCGGACAGGGCGCAGCCGGAGCAGCCACCGGTGCGAAGCATGAGGCGATCCGCGATCCGGCCAAGGCGGGTGAGCCCTTCGACGCCCTCGGCAACGAGGTCGATCTGCTCATCCCGGCCGACCTTGCAGATCGAGATGCGGCCGTGCGGATCGGAGTGGAAGAAGGTGTGTCCTGCGTGGCAGCCGCCAAACGGCTTACGCTCGCGCAGGTGCTCCTTCGACTGGGCTGGCAGCGATTCGGCGCCGCCGTAGATCGTCGGGGACATGTTCGAGAACACGTGATACGGCAGGCCCCACTGCTCAGCCATGCCGATCATCTGCTGCTCCTCGTGGGCGCAGCTCTCCGTGATGATCAGGTTGAGGGACAGCGTGAGCCCCGCGGCGAGCGCGGCCTCGACACCACGCTGGAACTTACGGAAGGACCCCCGGCGCTTGGTCAGCCCGTCGAAGGACTCCTCCGAGGCGCCATACACGCTGACGGTAACCCGGTAGGGGCGGCGCTCGGTGAGCAGTGCGATGTTCTCCGGCTTCCACATCACCGAGGCGTTCGTGCTGACCGACAGCATCATGCCCAGGTCGTAGGCGTACCGATAGGTCTCCGCCCACAGGCGGTCGATCATCGGTTCGCCGCCCGTCATCTGGAGCCAGACAACACCGGCGTCCCGCATCGCGGTCAGCAGCTTCTCGCGGTCCTGCCAGTCCAAGCCCTCGAACCGCTTCTGCGCCAGGTAGCAGTGGGCGCAGTCGAAGTTACACCCGAGGTTGAGCTCGTACGAAGCACGGCAGTAGCCGTAGGGCGACTCGTCGCGGACGAGGACCGTACTGACCATAGCCCGTCCAGCGATGTCGAGGTCCCACGACTGCCGGACCGTGTCAGCGAGCCACTGCGGGACGTCTCCGGAGCAACTCGCGGTGTCGCGCAGCTCCACGTACAGAGGTGCCGGAATCGTGGCACCGCTTTGCTCTCCTGGCCGTAGAAGCAGGTGTTTGTCCAGGAACGGGGCTACCAGGACCTCGTAAGCCATCGTGGAATCCTCCAAGTGTTCCGTGCCGATAGGTGTTGGGGACACTCGTACGGTCAGCCCAGGGCAGAGCTGGAACCGGCGGGGCGGGGGAAGATTTCGACCTGGCCCCGCCGGGGTCTACAAGAGGCGACCAACGATCCGCCGGACCGTCGGCATGAACCGCTCGGCTCATGCCGACGGCCTGGGGCTGCCTCCGGAGGCAAGTCGCCGTCAGCCATCCCGGAAACTGATGGCACGACACAGCCGCTCTCGTCGGCGTCCGGGCCACCGAGCCGCGGCTCACGCGGCGGCCGCCAGCTTGGCGAGGACCTCGTCCAGGCCGAGCACGCGGAACGACGACAGCCGCCGTACGAGCTGCGAGGCCAGCAGCAACGGGGCCCGCGGATCCCCGAACGGCACCGGCTCGGCCGGCCTAGAGACGACCTCAACGTCCCCGTGCCCGCCGAAGACGAAGTCGTAGACGCTGCCCATCGCCCCGTACAACGGAGCGCCGCCGGCGAGGAACACCATCGGGTTCTCTTCCATGTGCGGGCAGAGCTTCGCCGCCGTGCGAATGTGCCGCGCGCACACCGGCGGCTGGTTCGTCAGGATGGACGGCTGCGTCGGATCCTCGTCCTTCGGCCCGGCGAGGAAGACGAACCCGAGCGGCGTCCGCGCCGGCCGCGTGCAGATCTGACACCGGCCGGCGAGCATCGTCACCATCTGCCGGTAGGGGTGCATGAGCTTCCATTCCGGCTCGCCCGTCGGCATGCCGTGCTTGCCCATGCTGAAGCTGCACCGCGCCCACAGGATGCCGCGCACCGGCCGGTCCCTGAAGCTCTCGTCGACGTAGAACAGTCGCGGGCCCTTGCCGTTCTGCTGGCGAAGGATCGTGAGGTCGGCCGGTGCTGCCTCCTCCCCCTTGCGCTGGGTGATGAACGGGACCACTCCACGGTCGCTCGAGGCATGCACGGTACGGGGAAACTCGATCACGCAAACTCCTCCAGGCACCGCAGGGCGCCCAAACGTTCCAACAACTCGTTAAGGGCCCACGCCATCCGGCGCAGGTGCCCGACGGCCCGGTGGTGGTCGCCCGGCAGGTCCTCGGCTCGCACCTCGCGCGCCCGCTCGATCAGCACGGCGGCCTGCTCGTCCTCGCCCGCCTCACTCGCGACGGCGAT
Source organism: Streptomyces sp. NWU339 (assembly GCF_003143855.1). GTDB lineage: Bacteria > Actinomycetota > Actinomycetes > Streptomycetales > Streptomycetaceae > Streptomyces. The sequence goes on along the minus strand of NZ_QFRK01000040.1, from coordinate 39,348 downwards.
CGCGACGAGCCGCATCAGGTGACCGCGCAGCCGCTCGGCGAGTTCCTCGACGTCGTCCTCGGCCGGTACCACGTCGTCCAGCACCGCGCCGACGTCATCGAGTAAGGCACCGCCGTCCAGCGGGGTCCAGGCCCGTACAGCTTCGAGGAGAGCCGTCAGCGTCGCCTCATCGGCAGGCGCCCACTGCCGGACGGTCAGCGCGCTCACCGGGCGGCTCCCTGCTCGATCTCGCCCGCGAGTTCGAGCAGGTTCAGCAGCGACCGCGTGACGACGCCGAGATCGTGCAGCCGCGCCGACAAGTCCCACGCCGGCGCGCGCTCGTCGCGGACCTCGTCGACGTTGCGTAACACGACGAGCGCCGTGTCCTTCATCTCGCCCTGTATTCGCGGCGCGCACGCCGCCAGCACCGGCCCGAGCAGCCGCGCGTGCCCCTCGATCCGCTCGACGAGGAGCCGCGTCTCGTCGCGACTCGACACCGGCGGCTCCCACAGGGCGCGCTGACAGTCCTTCCGGATCGTCTCGATGTCGAGCGGAGCCGTCTCACTACCGCCCACGGCGCGCCTCCTCGAGCACCATCCGATGCCGGGCGTACGCGACGAGCTGCGAGACGGCGTCCGGCCCGCACAGGGCGCCCGGCCCGTCCATCGGCACGCACCAGTAGGAGAAGCTCCAGCCGTCGTTCGTGAACTCCGGCCGCGGCACCCCGAGGTAGGTCCCATGGCCGAGGCACTCGGCGCCGGGATACCGCCGGTCCTGCCACTCGCGGCGCTTGGGCGTGCTCGTCGGTACGAGCGCGTAATAGTGGCGCGAGTGCTGGTCGACGAAGACCGGACCGCCGTACAGGGCCTCGGCCAGGAACGCGTTCACCGTCTTCGGTTCGTCCGAGTCGGCCGCCGCGTGAATCAGTTCAGTCTGGATACGGACGGCGGCGAAGAGCGCACCGCACCGCAGTAAGGCGACCCCGGACACATCCCAGTCACCGCGAACACGCTCGTAGTCCGTCGCGGAGAGCATGAGCCAGGACCGGACAGCTGCTTCTCTGGTCTGCCGCGCGTGCACGAGCACAGCGCCGGACTTCTGGTCCCGCTCGCCGGTCCCGGTCACTGCACGACCTCCGGGCGGGGCGATAAGCCGCTGCGGCCGGGGGCCTCGCCTATCACGTCCCCGCCGCGTGGGGGACCCGTGCGGGGCTGTCGTACGGCTGTCGTCATCCTCACGCCTCCACGAACACGGTGATCCGTCTCACACCAGTGACCGTAGAAGGCCGTACACGGCAGAAGGGGCAGGAATCCTGCCCCATGCCTTACGCCGCCAGCAAGCCCAGTTTCACCGCCAGTTCGGACGCGCGTCGACGCCGGTCCGGCTGCTTCGCCTCAGTCTCCTCCAGCACGATCCGCCGCGCGTAGCCGTTGTACTTGATCGTCTCGGAAGCGGCCTCGTGTGCCTTGTCCAGCGTGGCCAGAGCCACGTCCGGCTGCCCGTCGAGCTGGTAGCCGCGGGCTTCCTCGATCCTGTGCCGGGCCCGTCGGGGCCTGGACTTGATGACGGTCTTGTCCGCGCGTGCCGCCTGCCTGACGGACTCGCCGCCCTGGTGCAGCTCGACCGCGACCGTGACGGCGTGAGCGCCCATGATGGACCGCGAGAAACTGGTGACCGGGTGGTAGTAGTCGGCCGGCAGCTTCTTTGCTGTCTTCTCCGCCTTGTCCCACCAGCCCCAAGCCGAGCCCGCCTCACCTCGGCGCGCTGCCGTGTACCCGGCTTCGAACTGCAACGCCCCGGCGATCGCCAGTACCTCGTCCGCCGCGTCCGGGAGCTGGGGTTCGAGGTAGCGCAGTGCCTCCATCGTGACGTCGTCGGCGGCGTCGAAGTGCGCGGGCCCGCTGTCGCGATGAGCCTGTGCGGCGAGCCACGCAGCGACGCCGATGACGTGCGGGTCCTCCGATTCCTGGGCGGCGACCATGCCTCGCTCGGCCACCCGCCAGAGCAGGGCGGCGTCTGGCTGGTAGGCCACGAAGAACTGCGACAGCGAGTAGACCTCGGAGAGGATGGCCTGCGCCGCGCGCCGGTCGACTGCGCTGTCGGCCTGCCTGACGGCGAGTTGCGCGTCACGGATCAGGCCGGGCAGCAACTCCCCAACGACCTCCCGATGGTTCGGTGCCTCATGGCGGGCAGTCCAAGCCCGGTCCAGGCGGTGCCGCAGGTGCAGCGTGGTCGGCGCCTCCCGGTCCACGGGGAACGGGAACGCATCCACGGCGGCCTTCACCGCGGCGAGCCTCGGGTGACCGGGGCCAATGAACAGTTCGACGTGCAGGGACTGATCGCCGGTGAGGTCGGCGAGGTCACGGACACGCAGCAGCTCGGCAATGCGAAGAATCATGGGCAACTTCGGGGGTTGGATCTGGCCGCTCTCGACTTGCTTCACCCAGGACGGGCTTTTATCGAGGAGGCCGGCGAGGACGGGGCGGCTCATGCCCCGGCGTTGGCGGTAGATCTGCATCCGCTGACCGAATGCGAGCGGGTTCGTGTACGGGTCCGGGGTAATATCAGATGGCACGGTCTCGCCCCTCTCCTACAGCTTCGACACTGTCAGGGTATGGGGCGAGACCTTTTTCGTGGGCTGACCGGTGAAGATCCCCTCTCCCGGGCATCGCAGAAGTGGCCTTCACTGCCCGAGGATTGATGCACCGACGGCTCGGCGCCTTCGAACACCACGGCGTAACAACGCAAGTTGAGAGGGAGCCGCTCAGCTCCCGGGCTTCACGCTGGTGCCCCACTTCTGTTGCAGGTCGGCTCGGCAGTACGAGCACAGCGGATTCCCGCCCCTGCCGTAACGGTGGGTCCTCCGCTGGCACGTCGCACACATGCCGACCTGCTCACCGGAGCACGTCGCGACCGACGGGTCGTCTTCCGAAACGGGAGGGTGAAGGCTAGTCATGATCATTCCGTCCTGTTACGCATTCGCGTCCTCGAACGGAGAATAGAACGGACCCAGCCGACCGGCGATGTCAGACGCTCGCCCTACCTTGGCGGCATGCCCTCGCTACTCCCGCCCTGCGGTCTGCCCTGCCTGTCCGCAGACGCGGTCAACGACGCGATGCGTCGGCTGATGCGAGACGAGCCCGACACCCCCGAGCGCCGCGAGACGTACCGCCGGCTCCTCGAGCGGTGGTGCGCCCTGACCCGCGGCGACGTCGAGCCGGCCGCCTGAACGGCCACGCCCCCGCCTGAGCAGCTCAGCGGGGGCGCAAGGTCATCCGAAAGCCGTAGCCAGCAACCGTACGGATAGGACACGAGCACAGTAGCGCCGGGCGCGGACAATGGCCGTCGCCAGGGGGCGCCGGCCACGACCGGCCCGCGCGGTCGTCAGCGGCCGGGGTGCGCCTGGTCGAAGTGCTCGGCGATCGTTATCTCGACGCGCGCCCGGAACACTGCTGCGCGATTCTCCGCCTGCGCCGTGAGCGCCTCGTCCGCCTTCTCCGGGTCGAGCGGCATGACGAGCGGCGCGATCGCAGCCTCGCGCGCCGGGTTTTCGTCGTGGTACCAGCCGCAGCCGAGCACGCACGCGAACCGCATCGTGCCGCCGAGCGGATGGTCCAGCATCGACCAGCCGTACGGGTACGACGGCACAGGAATCGTCGTCAGCTCCGGGAGCGTCGCAGCGGCAGCACGGCGAGCCGCAGTGAGCTCCTCGAACACCTCGCGCGGCGACCGCTTCGGCAACCGGGCCATCAGCTCGTCGAGGTCGTCGTGTGCGTCCATGCGGGCCAGCATGGCAGAGCCCCGCCCCCGGAGCGGAGGAGGGCGGGGCTCGGTCCCAAGGACGCCGTCAGCGCACGAACATGGCGACGACGGCCGTCACCGCACCCGCGACGCCGGTCGCCGCACCGATAGCTGGCAGCGGCCACCGCCGGGCCTCCGCCCCCGCGATCCGCGCCTCGTTGCGCTTCTGCCGCTCGGTCTCCCCGAGCTCCAGCGCGCGAATCCGCGCTTCGTGGTCAGACAGGTCGCTCTTGACCTCTCGCATCTCTTCGAGGAACCGGTCGAGCTTGCCGTCGATCTGGTCCACCTTCCGCCCGAGCCGCTGGACCTCGGCATACATCTGCGCCGGCGGAATGTACACGCCGGGGTCCGGCGGCTGCGCGGTCATGACCTGCTCTGGCGCAGCAGCTCGGCGACGTCGTCCGTCGACTTGTACCGCGGCGGCTGCGCGTAGCCGAGGAGCGCACCGACGGCGCCCTTCAGCCAGACCGGGCCGCCGAACTTCTCAGCCGCCCGTTCGACGAGCCGGAACACGAGGTAGTAGACGCCCGCGACAGCGAACGCCACACCGGTCTGCGCGACGTCCGACTCGAGGGAGAACCCGAGCCCGGTGAGAGCGACGAGAATCCAGCCGGCGACGAGCGGCACAACCGTGCGCAGCAGGGAGGGCAGCAGCATGGGGTTACTCCTTCCAGACGAGCGCGGTCAGGACCGCACTCTCAACGGTGATCGGTTCGGCGGCCTGGTTCAGCAGCCGCACGCGCATGCCCCGGTCGGCCGCGACGCGCTTCGTCAGCGGCACCACACCGAACGTTCCGCCGGCCGTGCCGATCAGCTCGTCTATCGGGTGATCGGCCTTGTGCTCCTTGTCGGCGTACTCGGACATGCGCACCTGGACGACGCCGCCGACCGGCAGCTTGGACAGGCGCAGGCTGACCGTGCCGGTGAACTTGGCGGCGCCCCGCACGAATACGCTGCCGTTCGCCGCGTGGTCGCCGGCCGTGTCGCTCCACTCGGTCGTGAACTCGACCGAGTCCCAGACGCCGGGCTTGAGCGTGAACGGCTTCGCGACGCCGAGGTTCACGTAATCGGGCATGTCGTCCTCCATATCGGTGGGGTTCCAGCTCGCCGGATGCGCCAGGCGCTCGTCGATGTCGGCACGGAAACGGCCCATCGTGAACGTGAACCGGCCGCGCTGGCCGTACCCCTCGACCGGCCCCTTCGGATCGACCTTGCCCTCGACGCTCGTCTCCAAATGACCGGCGACCGACCCGGCCGACCAGCCGTGATGACGGCAGATCGCCGCGTTGAAACGGACCCACGTGTCGTACTGCTCACGCGTATACGGGTCCTTGCCGTCGCCGAGGTTCTCCGTCTCAATCCCATACAGGCAGTCGTTGCCATCGACGGTGCCCGAAGCCTTCGACGGCGCGGGGAACTTCCGCTCGGCGACGAGCGCTTCGTAGACGTTCCGCGCGACCGGCCCCGCGTGGTTGGCGCGGCCGTCCGCAACGAGCGTCAGCACACCCGTCTTGGCCAGGTACGCGTGAGCAAGGGGCGGCGGCAGGCCCGGCACCCCGTTGACGGCGACCACCGCAAGCGCGTTATGCCCGGCCGTGTGATGGTTCAAAATGCCGTTGACGGGCCCGAACACCTTGCCCGTGGCCGCGTCACGGCCGCGCGTCGTCCAGCCCGGATACTCGACGAACCGCACGCCCTCGGCGCGCAGCGCCTTACGCAACTGGTCCGGGGTCATCGGCGGCGCCATCAGGCGGCCCCCTCGTTCGGCACGTCGACCTCCGGCTCAGGCTCAGGCTCAGGCGGCGTGTAGCCCGCCAGACGCTGCGCGACAGCGTCCGGTAGCCCCGCTGCGATCAGCGCCTCATAGTCCGTCTTCGCCTGCTGCTGCTCCTGCTGCCTGATCTGTTCCGCGTGCTCCTCGATCGCCTGCTGCAGCAGCACCATCTCAGCGTTGTACTCGTCCTCAGTGATGAACGTCCCACCGGCCGGAGGCGCCGGCTCGGCGTCCGAGTCTGCGTCCGAGTCGATAACGAGCTTGCTCAGTGACCCGTCGTCGTACCGGATGTAGTAGACGGCCTGACTGGTGATCGGCTTACCCATGACCCCTGCGCCCCTTACTGCGAGATCAGATGGAAGCGGATATTGCTGAAGATCTGGTGGTAGGTCGCCCCGTTGGATCCGCGTGCCATCGTCACGTCGTAGCACCACTCCAGCGTTCCGCCCGGTCCGACGGTGGCCCGTTGCAGCTTCGAGAACGTCAGGTGCGCAGAGTCCATCCGCGTCGAACCGGTGTTCTTTACCCGCCACATCTCGTCGCTGCCCTGTCCTGCCGCAGCCTCAGCCCCGGCCGGCAGGATGAAGAACACGTCGGTTTCCTGCGTTATCACCACCAGCGCGGTCCGGCACGGATCCGGGTTGGTGATGCTCGCGCAGAAAGTAGCTACCGGAGTGTCGTCAGGGAACGGCACCGCCAAGTTCGGGAACGTCCGCGGCTCATAGTTCGACTGGAACGCGGTCCGGGTCCGCGGCTCCGCCTTCAACTGGCCCGTGGCAGGGTCGCAATACACGTCGCTGCCCGCGGTACCAACCGGGCACGCGTAGAGCCACGCGCCGGTGTTGGCCGCGACCGGTGCCGAGGCGGAGCCGTCGCCGACGATGCCGCATCCGACGTTGACGGTCGCCGCGCCGGTCGGGACGAAGAGGCCGTCGTCGTCGATGGTCAGGTTGTTGCCCGGCGTCGTCGAGATGTCCGCGCCGATCACGCCGGTCGCCGGGTCGTAGTCGACGCCCGGCCCGGCCGAGATGCAGGTTCGCACCTCGGCGCAATTCGTCTCCGCGCCGATCACACCGGTCGCCGGGTCATAGTCGACGTTCGGGCCCGCCGACAGACAGGCCCGCACCTCGGCACAGTCCGTTCCCGTGCCGATCACTCCGGTCGACGGGTCGTAGTCAATGCCCGGCCCGGCCGCCAGACAGGTCCGCACCTCGGCACAGTTCGTTACCGCACTGACGACGTACGGATTCGCGTTGCTTCCCCCACCGTCGACCGTCGTATTCGGGCCGGCGATGACAACGCAGTTGCAGCTTCCTCCGCCGCACTGACACCTGGCCAAAACGCCCGCCTTTCAGGAAGCGTTCGTGGCCCGGCCCAGAACCAGCGGCACCGCAATTCTATGAGGAGTGTTCACCCGAACAGGTAGACCACCACAAGCCCGTCCCCGCCCGGGGTGCCCTGCACCGATTCGCCGTACGACAGAGCCCCACCGGCCCCAGCACCACGCCCTCGAGGGACGCCCCCCACCCCCTCAGTCCCGCGTGGGTAACCGCCATGACCGAGCCGGGATTCGCCGCCGGCACCGGCCAGCGCCTCCCGGGCGCTCAGCCGGATCGCCCCACCGCCCGGGCCGCCACCCGCAATCAGCCCGCCACTAGCATCGGTCGACGACGCCGACGCGCCAGGAGTGCCCGAGACGGCATTGGGAGTCGTGCCGGACGACATGGCCGCACTGCCACCATCCCCACCAGGAGCCACAACGAGGCCGCCGAAACTGCTGGATCCGCCGGCCCCGCCGGAACTGGCAGTGCCACCAGCGATACCGCCAGCACCCACCACAATCGTCTCAGTGGCACCCAACGTAGCCACGCCGATATGCGAAGAAGAGAACCCGCCACCAGCGCCGCCAGCACGAGCGATGCACTCGCCGTTAGCTGCGTTCGCCCCGGCGCTGCCACCACCGGCGCCCTGCACCTCCACGAACACGCGGGCCAGCCACGGATACGAGGCTTTCGTGAACTGATGTGTGCCCGGGTCCCGGTAAATGATCCGTTGCCTGAACCCCTGGATGCCGGGCTTCAGCGTCAGCTCCCCATCGGTGTTGACGTTGAAGTACCAGTTATCGACACACACCCTGGCCACCGGGATCACCCTTTGCCGACTCAGTGCCGGGCCGCCCGGCGCGGGAATGCTGCTAGGAATCCAGTCTAGGCAAGGCGAACAGGTGAACGAGGACGCCTGAACCGGCCGGGCTCTCCGGGCTGGTACGCCACACGCGGGCCGTGACCTGCTCGGACGTGACAGTTTCCAGAACCACGGTGGCCGTGCCCTCGTCGCAGGGGTCGACAGGGGAAGCCACCACGACCGGCGGCGCGGGAAACGGAGCCGAGAAGCGCCATACAGCCCGGCCGCTGTCGTCGGTGGACGCCACATGACCAACCGGCGCCTGCCCCGCCGGACCAGGCGGACCGGGCGGACCGGGCGGACCGGGCGGACCAGATGCCCCCGCCGGACCGGCCGGGCCCGGTGCACCAGCCCGGCCGACGCCGCTCGTCGTCGACCGGGCACGCCGCTCCAAGTCCCGCAGCATCCCGCCCAACGGGTTACCAGGCACCCGCCTACCGGGACTGCCCCGCATCGCCATCAGCCCGCCTCCGCCCCGGACGCAGCCACCTGCACCTGCACCCGCTCCTGAACCACCGCACCGTCCCCACCCGAACCCATGCGCACCGTCACACCAACGATCTTGAGCCGCTGTGTGATGTCGCGGCACGTCGTCACCGTGGAGATGTCCAAAGACCAGCCGGGCACCAGGCTCGCCACATCGATATTCGCCTCCGGCGCAATGGTCACTTCCCGCGTATCGATGAACACCGGCACAGGAAGCGACGACCGCAGCAGCGCGCGGGCCGCCGAATGGGCCGACGCCTGCGTCTTAATGGACGTCTGCTCGACGTAGCGTTCCAGCAGCCCGTAATACGCATCGGACCCGCCCGCATCCCCGACCAGCTCGCCGTCCTGGCCGGCCGCCACGATCCACCGGGTCCCGAGCGCCGCACCGTCCTCGGCGACGACAAGCCCCTCGGGCAGGTCCGCATCAATCAACTGACCGACACTCTGCGACCACCCATCGGGCAGAATGATGATCTGGCTTCCGACCACCGTGAAGTCGATACCCGTTTCGGCAAGGTCCTTCAAATGGTCGAGGCTCTGGCCGATGTTGCGGCGGTACTCCCGGCCTCCTCTCACCCCTGCCTCGCCGACGACGTTCACCGAGTGCCCCGGATCGTCAGGCTCGAAGGCATCCCGGATCAGCCAGGAAGCAATGTCTGTGAGGTCCGAGTCGTTGAACACGAGTCCCTGGTGAGGGACCCTCCGGGCCAGCCACGCGGAGATATCAGCCGCGAAGACGTCCACCTGCCCGGCCGACCACTCCACCGACAGGATGGGCCCGCCCCACACGAACACGCCGTTCCGGTAGATGTACAGCTGATGACGCCAGGACCGTACCTGACCCATCTGTTGGCAGCAGTCCTCATCCGGCATCACAGTGACCTGCGCCGTGCTGGTGTCATTGAGCAGCCGGCTCCATTCGACATCCGTCAGCACAGACGCCTCAGCAACAATCGCGCCGTCCCGGTCCACGACGCGCGCCGAATACTCGGCATCGCAGTCGTCCGCACGCGCCCCGGCGCTCAGGAAGCCGAAATAGCTGACGACGACTTGCCGAATCGCCGCCACGTAGGCGTAGAAGGCGGGGGTGCGGGCCCCGCTGTCACGGCTGGCCCGCCCGGAGTTCCCGTTCGGGAAGAACGAGTCGCGCAGCGGGCGGGACATCTCGATCTGCACGCCCGCGAGGATCTTGTTTTCATTGACGATGTTGTTGGGGTTGGTGCCGCTGATCTCCTGCGGGGCGTCGATCACGGCGAAGCCAGCCGCGATCAGCGCGGCCTTGACCTTGTCTCTCAAATCGGTGTCGAGGCCACCGATGGCAGTGACCGGCGTTCCATCACCGGTGTAGCCGTGAAACGAGAGCGTCCGGGTTGACGCGGCGACGATCCCCTCAGCGATCGGCTCATCAAAGTTCGTGCTGGTGACGTGCAGCCGCGAGTTCCCCGAGCGCAGGAGGCCCGCGAACTCGTAATGGTTCATGAGGCCGGCGGCGACCACACGCGACACCTCACCCGAACCGGGCTCGATACCGCCGCCGTGAATGGCGATGCTGGCCCAACTGGTAGCCGTCGAAGGTATCTGCCGCCGCTCGTACGCGACGCCCTCTTCCTCGGCGGCCGCCAGCTCCGCGTACGACCCATAGACATCAGGCACTGCCCGGACTCCTGACAACAGACATCGCCCGGCCCAGAACCAGCGGCTGCCATCAGACTACGGCCGCCGCTGGACTGCCCCTCTCCGCACCGCAACGCGCCCCCAGTGGCCGCCTGCTGCTCAGTAACCCCGGCCCGACACGGCGAGAGAGACCGTCGCATTCTCGGCCGGAGGATTGCTCACGTCCGTAGTGATGCACAGGCAGTACGAGGCGCAGTCCAGCGTCTTGAAGGAAGGCGGCGCACCGTTGGCGCCGGAAACGTCGCGGCTCGACTCACACCCGCCGCCGCACTCAACAACCGCCCGGCCCACCTGGCCGTCGATCGTGAGAGCGCCACCGGCGGGCACGTACTGCACGCTGTAAACGCTGTGCGGGCTGCACCGGTTGAGGTCCGCTATCTCGTCGCACGTCAGCAGGTCTTGCGCGCTCGTCTTCTCGTACAGCGTGATCGTGACGTTCCGGAGGTCGGACACCCCCGCATGGACCGTGATCATGGGAGCGCTCACCGACCACTGAGGCAGGTGGGACAGGTCGATGTCGTAGCAGGCCCGTTCGGTTGCCAGGGGCAGGCAGAAACAGGTGTCCAGCGCGGTCGGCCCTGGTGGCGCGGGCGGCACGCACCGAGGGTTCGTGCACTGCGCCTCTGGGTCGAGACACTCGGCGTACTGGCACGCGCCGGCGCACCCCGGGGCGGTGCTGCCTGTCAGGCACCACGTCACGCACGTGTCGCTGTCGTCGACCGGCGGGGCAACGGCCAGCAGGGGGGCGGAATCAGTCCACGCCCACGGGCTCGCCGCCACCAGCACGAACTCCACGCTGACGATGTCCGCGCCCGACTGGCACCGGCCCTCGGCGCACGACCCGCTACCACTGCGCCCGGTGACTGTCGGCCCGTCCACCAGGGCCACGCGACGGAACGTGCGCCGGTGCCGCGCATTGAACTCCTCCGACGTCATCTCCTCGCCTGGGCAGCAGTTGTACATCGTGACGCAGTCCCCACCGCACGACGAGCCCCCGCACCCCTGCAACGCCTCGCCAAGCCAGTGCAGCCCGTACTCGACAGCGCAGCACGTAGCGCCGAGGAGAATGCCGGTCACGGTGATCGTGCGCGGCAGCGCCCGCGCCGGCCCGATCGCGCCACCACCGATCACGGCGTTCGTCACGGTACGGCGCACCGGGGAGTCGTCCACGCCGTCGATGGACAGCGCCATGAACCCCGCGAAGGCGGCAGACTCGGGCACATCGGGATCCCACCACGGGGCCGGGCTGTCCGGATCGTCCGGCGTCGTATACGGCAGATGGTCCAGCACGTCCGCAGTCAGGCTGTCGCACGCGCAGATCTCCGCACCGGAGTCCAAGGGCGATCCGACGGTGCCGAGGTAGGCCCGCAGCCTGGCGTGGTTGACCACCTCGACGCCACCGACAGCCATGTAGTCGTTAAGCAACTTCAGACCCCTCCCAAGGACATCACGAGACGGTGCAGCACGCGCTTGGCAGTCATCTCGGGATCGCCGTGCGTCGTCATGTTGAACACGGGCGCGACAGTCAGGCTCTTGCCGCCGTCTCCCTGGGCAGGCTTGGACGCCCCGATGATGCCCATCAGCCCGGACTCCTCGACGAGCTCCGCCGCGCGCCGCGGCCGGGTCAACGGGATGACGACCTCGGGGCCCGCCTCACCGATCAGGGCGCGTGTCGGCCCGAAGACCATGCCCCCGTCGGCGAACGGCAGGTACTTCTTGACCGCGGACGGGAGGCCGGACTTGATGCTCGACATGATCCGCCCGCCGATGTTGCCGAGCGCGCTGACGATCTTTCCGGGCAGTCCCGAGAACAGGCTCACGATGTCGGTGATCAGCGACGCGACGGCGCTCATGGCGGAGGTGCCTGCGTTACGGAAGACGCCGGCGAGGCGGGCGACGATCCCGCCGACAGCGGTCGCGATCCGGCCAGGCAGTCCGGTGAAGAACGTCACGACGGACGTTCCGAAGGTCGCCGCTGCGGCGAGCGCGCTCGAGCCGGCCGAGCGGAACAGCGTGGCGAGCTGGCCCGGTAGCGCGGCGACCGCGGATCCGATCCGGCCCGGCAGTTGCGAGAAGAACGTGGCTGCCGACGAGAGGAACGAGCTGATGGCCACCGTCGCCGAGGTGAACGCCGAGCGGAAGGTGTTCAGCAGTGTGGAGCTGAGTGAGACGAGCGCCGCCGCGATCCGGCCGGGCAGCTCGGTGAACATGAACACCACGGCGGCCATCGCGGTGAGCAGCGCGATACCGATGGCGGCGACCGACTGGACGAAGAGGTCGACGAGCAGCCCCGGCAGTGCGGCCAGCGCGGCGAGGATCATCTGTGGCAGCGCGACGAAGAAGGCGATCACCGCTTGGAAGCCGGTCGTCACCCACGTGACCAGGTCCGTTGCGAGCGTCGTGAAGAAGTCGCCGATCGCGGAGCCGAGCAACGACAGCCCGGCCATGATCATCGACGGCAGATTCGTGATGAAGGTGACGGCGCTGGTCAGTCCGCCGATCAGCCCGGACAGGACGGAGACGACACCCTCGATCAGGGGCACGACGGCCTGGAGGATCACCCACGAGCCGAAGCCGACGGCGATCTGTAGGACCGGGGCCATGAGCTGCACGAGCATGGTGACGAGCGGCGCGATCGCGGCGACGAGGTCCACGACCGGCTGCACCAGCGGCAGCAGGGCGTTCACCAGCGCGAGGACGGCTTCGATGATCGGCGGGAGGACAGGCAGCAGCGCGGAAACGAACGCCTGCACGAGTGGCGCGATCGCGGCGACGACCTGCGCGGCGGCCCCGGCAAGGCTGGCGAGCACGGGGGCGAGTCCGGCGAACAGCTCGGCGAGCGCCTGGCCGACACCGGCCGCAAGCGGCGTGAGAGCGGCGACGAGCTCCAGGAACGCGCCCGCGATGATCGGCAGGACCGGCAGCAGCGCGTCAGCGAGCGTCGAAACCAGCGGCTCGAACAACTGCACGAGCATCGAGATGGTGGGGGCGAGGACCGACGCCAGGACGGCGACGATCTCCCCGGCGAGCGGCAGCAGCGGGGCGAGCGCGGTGACGACTTGGCCTACCGCAGCACCTACTGGCCCGAGGCTCGGGCCGATCGCGCCGAGACCTTCGGCGAGCGCCGTCGCCAGGGTCTGCAAGCTCGGCACGATCGCGGCGACCGCCGGCCCGAGGCTGTTGATCAGCGAGACGAGAGCCGGCCCGAGCGCGGTGAAGATGGGCGTCAGGGCGGGCGCGATCTGGCCGACCTGGGTGACCAGCGCGGCAAGGATCGGACCGAGCTGCGCGGCGACCTGCGCGACCGCACCGAAGAGGTTCCTGATCGCCTCCCCGCCCTGCGCGCTGTTCACGAACTCGCGCATCTGGCCGGTGATCCGCTCGAGGTTGGCCAGCATCCCGCCGCCGGACGCGCCCGCAGCGGAGAAGACCCCGGAGAGGATGCCGCCGATGTTCGACGCGATCGCACCGAGCTGCCGGAAGACCTCGACCGCGCCACGTACCTTGTCGACGGCCGCACCGGACGCGGCGAGCGTCGACAGCCACGTCCCGATCTGCGCGCCGCTCTGCGCGATCTGCGCGCCGACCTGCGACCCGAACGCCTGCAGAACGGCCGCCGCGATGTCGAGGAAGCCCTTCGCGAGCGGCGCGACAACGACTTGCAGCCCCGACGCCGCAGCCGTCGTGCCCTGGATGATCGCGCGGAGCGGCGCAACAGCCTGCTGCGACGCAGCGAACCGAAGCCCCTCCGCTGCGGCCTTCCCGAACTCCCCCGACAACTTCGCCAGTTCGGAGCGGAGCGGCAGCAGGTTGCGGATCGCCGCGCCGACGTCGCCGGCGAACTGCCGGAAAAACGCCTGCTGGATCGACTGCTGCACCTTGTGCAGCTCCGGCGCGAGGTCGCGGACGGCCCGCACAGCCTTCTGCGCGGCCGGAGCGAGGCTCTCCAGCGCCTCCTGAAACGCCTCGGCGTCGTCGCCGAGCGCAGCCGACAGGGCGTCACCGACGCCCATGACGGCGAGCTTCAGCGTGCTCATCGACACCTGCACCGCGGCGACGGCCGCCGGTACCGCGGCGAGGATCCCGGCCGCCGGTGCGAGCGCAGCAACGAAACCAGCCACGCTCTGGGTTGCTGCCGCGGCGGCAACCCCGATCGCCCCGAACTTCAGCAGCCCGCCGAGCATCGAGCCGACACGGCCCGCGACACCCGCAAGCCCGGCGAGCGCCCGCTGAAACCGGTCGGTGTCCGGCTCGACGTTCACCGTGACGTCGGGCGGCCGCTGCCTGCGGATCCGGGAGTCGAAGCCGTCGAGGTCCGGGACGACCCGGACCGAGACCTCTTCACCGGCGAGCGCGGCCCGCAGCCGCGTCATGAACGCGTCGAGGTCCGGGGCGACCGGGATGTTCAGCGAGCCGATGTGGCTCAGCCCGGCGAGGAGTTGCGCGTCGAAGCGCCGCAGGTCGGGCTTGACCTGGACGGTGACAGCACCCGCAGCGCGCAGGCTGCGCTGGATGTTCCGCTGGATCTGCCGCCCGACGTCACGCGTCGCGCGGTCGAGAGCGCGCCGGATCCGCAGGCCAAGGTCACGCGCCTCGCCGACAACGCCGCTGTCGTCGAGCTCGATCGTGATCCGGGCGGACCCGTAATCCTCGCTGTCGCCGGCCGGGGTGGACACCGGGCACCCTCACGAGATCGTGTGGTGCCCGGCCCAAAACCAGACGGCGAACGGCAGCGGTACAGCTGCCGTGATCTTCCGATTATCCGCTACGCCCGCGCGTGAGCTGGGCGTCTTCCTGCGCGACGGCAGACATCATGGCCTTCACCTGGTCCAGGCTCATCCCGGTTGCGGCCGGCCGGGACTTGCTCGTGTCCCGGCGAGCGCCACGGGGCGGCGCGTACAGCTTGGCCCGGTTCCGCTCGCGGGCGGCGTCGTCCTCGGCCGCCATGTCCATCGCCGCCTCGGCGGCGTTCAGCATCCGTTTCAGCGGCCACGAGCGCGGGTCGATGCCTTGGAGGGCGAGACTGCCGTCCCACGCGTCCCAGCTTTCCGCGATGCTGTCGCAGATGCGGAGGACGACATAGTAGGGCGGCTCCCACCGCCCCCGAACAGCTCGACGACCCACTCGAGGAGTTCGACGAGAACACGCGTCGGCAGCCGGAGCCCGTCGACGACGCGGGCGCCGGGACGCTGCGCCGCGTACTCCTCGGCCTCCTCCAAGTTCTGGAACGACTTCAGCGTCTTGCCGTCCTTGACGACGTCGAGACGGGTGATGAGTTCCGCGCTCTCGGGGAGCATCTGCCGGGCGAGGAACTGGCGCAGTGCGCGCATGGCGTGCCGGATGACGCTGGGGTCCAGTTCGGCGAGGTTCTCCAGGTCGATGCCCTTCTCCTTCTGCGCGTCGCGCAGGTCGGCGTAGGCGTCCATGAACTCGTCGCCGAACACCTCGGGCTCGAAGAGCAGTTCGGTTTCGCCGACCTCGGCGACGTGAGGCTCTGTGTGGAGGGCGAAGGATTTACGCACGGCTGATCCCCTGGGGTCCGCTCCTCGCCCGGCCCAAAACCAGTCAGCGCACCCCCGAGGGTAGCCAGCAGCGCGGACCACACGGGGTCAGCGACCCATCCGCAGCGCTCGCTGAAGGAACGGATTGGCCCTCGTGCCGGGGTGCCTGACTCGCTTCGCGAAGACGACACGGCCGCCGGTCTCGAAACGCAACGCCTTCGCCCTGCGCGGGCGGATGATGTGCGGCCGCGTCCCGTCGAGGACGAATCGCACTGCGTGGTGGTCGCACACGATGACGCCCTGAAGACCGCGCGGCCCCTCGGTGACCTTCCAGTCGATGTACTGGCCCATGCGGCCGGGCGCCTCCTGTCGGGCGATGTCCGCGACGCGCTGCGTGCGCGCGGACATCCTGCGGTGCGCGATGCTGCCTCGTGCTCGCACCATCGCCAGCAGCCGGCCCGGCTCCACTCGCACTTCGACGCTCACAGCATCACTCCCTCGCTCGGGCAGCCGCATCCCGGCAGCGCTACCGTGACGCGCTGCTCGACGCCGACACAGCCCCCTTCGGGGCCGACGATCCGGGACGGGCCGAGGACGAACTTCCGGCCCCGCCGGCTGCTGCTCGTGCCGGGCAGGCAGCACAGCAGCGCGTTCATGATGACCGTCGAGTCAATGTGGACGATGCGGGCAGCCTCCGCCTGCTCGTCGCACGTGGGCGGGCAGCCGTTCGCGTTCGGCAGGGGCGCGCACCGCAGCAACGTCACGAGGTACTCGACAGCGGTGACCGGCGGCGGAGTGCAGCCGCGTACGCCCTGGATGTTGGTGTCCTGTTCGGGGAAGTTCCGCGACGGGTAGAGGCGGACCGTGGACACAGTGAGCTGCCCGCCGACGTCTCCGGTACAGGGGTCGGCGCAGCCGTCCCACGCGGGCGTGCCGGGCACGACACAGGCCCGGCACGGGCAGCCGGGATAGTCGTCGATCTGGGCGGCGGTCTCGTCGAGCGCGGAGCACACGCACCCGAGGATGGCGTCAGCGATCTCGTGCACGGCGAGCGTCGGCAAAGCCATAGGGGCGGCTCCTTACCTGGGCCAGGTCTGCGCGCGTGGGCGCCTGAAGTCGGGGCTGTAGACCCTCGAGGGCGATGTCTGCCGGTACGGGTTCACTGCCGTCAGCCACAGGTCCACCAGCGGCAGACCGGTGCGCATCTCGGAGTAGACGAGCGTCGGGTCGGCGAACTCCTGGTCGACGCCCTGCCGCGACAGGCGGGTGACGTTCGCCGGCATCTTGCAGCCACACGAGCCGCCACCGTTGCAGCCCTTCAGCAGGTGGCAGACCAGTTCGGCGAACGCGGCCTCAGCAGCATCATCGAGCGGCAACCCGACCCGGTACGTCACACCAAACGTGTCCGGCTCGCCGAGCGGCGCCCCCATGTTCTGGCAGTCGGGCCAGCACCCGCCGTCCTGCCGCACCAACAGACCGGCGTCGTCGACTCGGTACGTCTCCGGCGGCAGCTCGACACCGTCGATCTGCACCGACACGATGTCGTGGACCGGGCCCTCGAGCCGCACCTCGCACAGCTCACCGCACGAGCAGTCCGACGAGCAGCCGCAGACACTCGCGTTGTACCAGTTCCCGTCACGGCCGATGTAGGGCACCCACGGCGACCCGGACCAACTCGCCGCGAGCGGCTGCGAGTCCAGGCAGCGGCGACGGCACGGGCGCACCGTGAACGGGCACGACGGCCCCCAACGGCGGCCGGACAGGTGGAACAGGATCGTCGTCGCGACGCGCCGCCACTTCTCGACAGTCTCCTCGTCGGCCTCGTTGGCCGCCGGACAGCAGTCAAGGTCGAGCGGCCACGGCTCGCACGGACTCGTCTGGATCGCCACTCAACGCCACCGCCCCGGCTTCTCGTAGCGGCACTTCTTCGGGAACGCGGCACGGATGTGCCGGCCGACGACACCGTTGGCGAAGGTGTCGGGCAGCGTCGAAAGGAACTGCGAGTCGCGGGGGAAGCGGTGCCGGGTGAGGACCTTGACGTCGTCGATACGGTCCCCGCCGATGCCATTCAGCACCCCGTAAGCAGTGCGCTTGTGCAGCACATCAAGGCCAGCCCCAGCGTCGAGCGCATACAGCATGCCCGCCTTGGTGACAGGCAGCGGAACGTGCAGCTCATACGACAGGGGCTCGTCGTGCCCGAGGCCGGTGAGGAACTGCCGCGTCTCCCGCATGCCGCGCACATACCGGCCGTTGTGGCCACGGGCGGTGTAGTGCTCCTCGACGTCGCGGACCAGCCCGCGGTGCAGCACAGGCATCCGCTCGACCGGCCGCATCACGAAGAAGTCGTCATTGCAGAGGAGGAAAGTGTCGGTCACCTCCGGGTGTTCGCAGGCTGCGCGGACGGCCGCCGTGGTGTTGGCGTACTTCGTGCCCGACTGCGGCACGGGAATGTGACGTACGCCGTGCAGCCACGCCGGCCGGTAGCCGACGATCCACACCTGCCGGTGCGGCAGGTGCGCCGACCATGAGCGCAGCGCATAGCGCAGTTGCGTGTTGGTCGGCTCCTGCCGCACCGGCACGACAATGTCCGGCAGCACTTCGCTCATCGTCGGCACCGGCCTATACGGACGCGTCGCAGAGCACCGGCACGTAGTCGCAGCCGGGCTCGGGCGGCGGCGTCGTGGTGATGAACGTCCGCCGGTGGCAGGACGGGCCGAGGGGGGTGAGCATCGGGCCCGGTGTGCCTGCGCCGTCGATCGGCATGACGTCGTACGGGCCGACACCCCACGAGCCGCCAGCTCGGGTCGCGCCGGTGACCTGGAGCGTCACCGCCTCGGATCCGATCTCCAGGTCGCCGAGGAGCCCGTTCGTCACCCACGGCAGCAGGAAGTAAATCCATTGTCCCTGGGCACCTTCCGCGCACTCCTCGCCGAGGACTTCGGCCCACAGTTCCAACGCGAAACCGGTGTCGCAGCGGACCGAGCAGGTGTCGAAGCCGATCGGCTTCCCGTCCCAGCCGAGGATGACGGGGTTGCCGGTGAGGATCTCGATCAGCTCCGGGGAGACCGAGAAGATGTTCATCTCCAGGTCGAAGCCGCGGAACGTCGGGCAACCGCGCTTGTACCCGCAGACGCGGCCGTTGGCCGCCTTGTACTCGATGTCTTCGCCGTCGTCCGAGTTGTTGTTCATTCCGAGGCTGGCGAAGCAGTCGAAAACGAACCCGTTCTCTTCCCCACAGACCGGGTTGCCGCACTGGTCGAGGCGCGTCACGCGCATGACGTCGGCATTGGCGATGAGCGGACAGGACACGGCCGCAACCTCCTGAAGTGCTTCAGAAGGCCCGGCCCAAAACCAGCTGCCCAGGTAGTGAGTTTATCGGTCTGCGATCACCGCTAGGGAGCCGTCGCCGTAGCGTGCACGACGACCCCCGGCGCCGGGGCGCCCACCGCGAGGACGCCGAGCCCGAGGAGCGTCACCCCGGCCGCCGCCTGCACGTTCACCGTCGTTGCCGCCGCCGTGTTCGCGGTGACGGACGCCGAACGGAACGCGCTACCGCCCTGGAGGGCGACGGTCACGACCGGCGGGCTGGCGAACGTGCCGGCTGGCCAGGCGAAGACGGCGTTCCCGTTGCTGTCCGTCGTCGCTGTCGCGTGCACCTGCCGCCGCTGCGGCGCCGCATAGCTCCCGGCAGTGCTCATGCCACTGGTTCGCGCCGCAGGGCCGTACACCCGCCTCTGAGGAGGCCGAAGCCTGCCTGTGTTCCGGTCACGTCTCACACCTCGCAGGTCGATGTGACGAGGAAGTCGGACCCGGTGACTCCCGTGAACACGAACGCGTCCTGGAGCTGCTCGCCCGTAGGGCCGCCGCGGTCCACACTCCACGTCAGGGAGGTCCCCGGAGCGAGGGGGACGGCCGGGCCGTCGCCGATGGTGACGGTCGGCTCCCCCGCGTAGACGACGAGGGTCACCGAGCGGGCGCCGGCTTCGATCGTCACCGTGCCCGTACCGGTCTGCCGTTGGATCGTCGAGTCGATCAGGGGGTTCGGTGCTGGCGGCTCCTGGGAGTCGCACCGCACCACCGCGCCCGTGGGCGTGTAGGCCGTGGTGCCGTCCAGCTCGGTGTCCGTGACGACCGTCGCCCCGGCCTCGGTGCTGTACCGGCGCAGGAACGCCCCTGTGTCGTCGCACAGGACCTCGTACTCGCCATCGGGCGTGGCAACGGCCACGCTCCCGCTGGTACCGGACATGAAAGGGGCCTCCTCGAACCAGGGCGGGGCCACCGGCGGCGGCCCCGCGTGGGGCTGCTATCGGTGCGTCCAGGTGAGCAGGTACGCGGTGTCTTCCGTGGTCCCGGCGAACGCCGCGGCGGCAAGACTGCCCCCTTCCACGGCCCAGGTGGCATCGACGCCGGCCGGGACCGGCACGGCTTCCCCTTCGGTCATCGTGACCGCCACCGTGCCCGCCAGGACGTGCAGGGTGACGTTCTGGACGTCGGCGAACTCCGCCACGAGGTCCTGCGGCTCGGTGCCGGTGACGTGACGGACCCCGGTCGACACCAGCCCGCTCTCGACGGTGAGCAGCGCGGCCGGGGCGGCGAGGAGACCCGCACCTCCGGTGCCACCGCTGGCGGCGGTCGCACAGGGAGTCAGCTCGCCCTCGGGCGGCGCGATCTCGTTACCGGCCGCGTCAAGCCACTGGACCGACGTGGCGCCGTCGCAGTCCTGCGTGAACACCTTGCTGTAAAGCGTCGTCTCCTGCGACTGCGCCGACCCCAGGGTGAACGTGCCGGCCGTCCCCCCGGCGATGCGCTCCAGGATCATCTGCCCGTACACCGTGCTCGGGTCCGCAGCGGCCGTACGGATGTACCACAGGCAC
The DNA here is from genome assembly GCF_003143855.1 of Streptomyces sp. NWU339. GTDB lineage: Bacteria > Actinomycetota > Actinomycetes > Streptomycetales > Streptomycetaceae > Streptomyces. The sequence continues at coordinate 19,072 of NZ_QFRK01000040.1, read as the reverse complement.
TTTCCGTTGTAGGCGGCCTGCCACAGCGCATCCGGGTCGAGCGTGGCCAGGACGGCGGCCCATGCGCCGTGAAGCTGGTCCAGGTTTCCGCCGCACCCGACGGCGGTGAACGTGGGCGGCGTGCCGGTGACCCGCTCCACACCGTTGACGATCCAGGAGTTGAGACGCCAGGTGCCGGCGCACTGCGTCATGTTCGGGGTGATGGAGCCGCAGGGCGAGCCGGCGGTGTTGTCGTAGGCGGCCTGCGCCGTCACCATCGACCAACACTCGGTCTGGTAGGAGGTCGGGCAGTCCTTGATGGCCGCGCAGTCCGTGACGACCGTACCGACCGGCGTGTACGGCGTAACGCCGTCCAGCTCAGTGTCCGTCACGCTGACGACCACCCCAGTGCAGTCGTGGCACACGACCCGCATGAACGCCACCGGGTCCCCCGTGACGGGGACGTCGCAGAGGACGAGCGGCTCGCAGCCGTAGCAGTCCGAGGAGCACTGCCCGACCGTCCCGGCCGGGGTGTATGGGGCGCCGTCCAGGGCGTAATCCGTGTGGCCGACGATGGCGCCCGTCTCGTCCCGGGCGTAGTCCCGCACGAACGGGGTCACGGTGCCATCGTCGGCGGTGTCGCACAGCTGGAGGACGTCCAGCTCCGACTGCTCCGCCCCGGCCGGGCAGACGGTGACGGTACCGGTGGGGGTGTAGGGGTCGCCGGTCACGGGGTCGGTGATCCGTGTGGCGACCCGGGCACCGCTGTTGGTGTCGTAAACCGGCTCCACCAGGACCGTGGCGGCCACCGTGCCGTCCGGAAGAACATCGCACATCAGCTGCGTCTCGACGTCAACGCGAGGCGCGGCCGCCGCGCCGCTGACGATGACGGGCCCCTGCCCGCAGCATCCACTCACAGGGTGACTCCGATCGTGTACGAGAGGGTGACGGTGCCGGTGTCCGCGGTGATGGTGAGCGGCCCAGTCAGGGCGGCGTCGGTGTCGCGGCCGACGCTCCAGGTGGCCGCCTCGCCCGTGTACAGCGTGCTCGCGCCGTCAGTAGTCGTGACCGTGCCCGTACCGCCGTGAGTGACTGCGGTGACCGACTGAAGTGTCGGCCAGGCGGAGGCGTCCCACGTCTCACCGGCCGCAAGCTCGACGCGGCGCGCCTGGACTCCGAACGCCGGCTCGGCGTCCCGCTCGCCGCCCGTGTTGCAGGCAACGGGCGAGACGGGGCTGTACGGCTCGGCCAGGTCCGGGGTGTACGTGCCGAGGCTGGTCAGCTGGCCGTCGCAGTCCACACCCAGCAGCTCGACATAGTCGACGTCAGCGACGCCATCGCCGTCGGTGTCGTCGCACCGGCACGCCTCGATGACGGTGTGGGCCGGGCAGTCCACCGGAGCCGGGGGCGGGCAGCACTCGCCGCCGGCCGCCGCGCACTGGCCGACCTTCCCGGTCACCGTGTACGGCGCACCGTCCAGCGTGGTGTCGGTAGTGGCGACTACCTCCCCCGTCTCACAGTCCACCGTGATGTTCCGAAGGAACTGGGTGGCGCAGTCGTCGCCGAACTGCTGCTCAATGCCGACGCTGAAGCCGCTGACCGTCCACTTGATCGGCCCCTCGGACCCCGCGAAGCAATGGCTGAACCCGGCCTGCGATTGGCGGTAGGTCCGCAGGTTCAGCCACACGTACACGTCGCCTGCTGCCAGCTCAGACGACGGCACCGTGGCGGTCACCGTGACGGGGATGGTGGTGCCGACGGTGAACGCCGGCTCCGACGACTTGCCAAGCCCCTGCCCGGTCGTGACGTAGGCGGTCCCGTCCCCCGCGAGCAGCCTCGCGCTACCGAACGCACCGCACGCGTTGGCCGGGCCGTCCACCCGGGCGTCGAGACGGACGGTGACGCGGGCGGTGCCAGTACCGTCATCGCACGCCGGCGCAGGCGACGTGATCCGTGCCGCAACCCACCGGTGCGTCTCAGAACCGTTACCGGCGTTCCCGTTCGACTCGGCCGGGAACTCTACGGATCCGCCCGACCAGAGAGAGCCGCCACCGCCGGGCAGACGCGCCCACCCGGGCCAGGAGTTCAGCTCTTGGGCGTGGTCCTCGAAGGTGGTGTCACCCGGGTCCAGGGCAGTGTCCAGGTCGCACAACAGCACCGTGCTGGAGTTGCGGCACGGCTCCGGTTCCGGCTCGGTGGTTAGCTGGCACACGCCGACCTCACCGGCCGGGGTGTACGGCGTGACCCCGTCCAGGCCGGTGTCCCGGACCTCAGGCGCAGCGGCGTCCTCGGTGTAGGTGAGATGCCGCAGGAACGTCGTCACGGTGCCGTCGTCGGCGGTGTCGCACAGGGTAAGGACGTCGGTGTTCACCGCCGGGCAGCACTCGGTGACGGGCTCGCACTGGCCGACAAAGCCGGTGGGCGCGTAAGGCTGCCCGTCCAAGGTCGTGTCCGTCGTGGACACGACCTGGCCCGTCTCGCAGTCCACGACCTGCCGCCTCATGAACTGCACGGTTCGGGTCGAGACGGCGTCGAAGGACAACGCGATACAGGCCCCGGTGAAGCGGTAGGACAGACCGGCTGGCGGGCGGTCAAAGAACATGTAGCCGGTCTGGTTGTCCGTGCTGGAGCGGATCACGCCGCTCCCTGCGGCGTACGCGTTCCCGCCGAGCCTGTTGGGCGAGCCGTCCAGCATCGTGACGGTCTCGTTGGTGTCGAAGTCCCCCAGGTTGACCCGAAGGGTGTCCATGCCGCGAGCGACGTCGTCCAGCTCGTACGTGAACACGGCCCCGCTGCCCCAGTACGGCGGGATACAGCCAACTCCCCCTTGGGGCCGGTCCACGGTGACACGGATCGTGCCGACCGTGCTCGAGTCATCGGTCGGGGACAGGCTGTAGATGAACCCCTGTCCAGCCGGCGAGGCCGGGTCCGGGGCCACACCGACCTGCCTCCACGTCACCTCTGTCGAGGTGTCACACAGGAGCGTGGACGTGGTGTCCCGGCACGGCTCCTCCGCCTCCGGGGCCGACTCGCACACGCCGACCGTCCCGGCCGGGGTGTACGGGGTGACACCGTCCAGGCTGGTGTCCACGACCGTGGGGGTGGTCGCTCCGGGCAGGTAGACCAGGTGCCGCAGGAACGGCATCGGATCGGCGCCGTCGACCAGGTCGCAGAGCTGGACGACCTCAACGTCCGGTGTCGGCTCTGACTGCTCGGACTGGCAGACGCCGACCTCGCCGTCCGGAACGTACTCCGTGCCGTCGAGGAGCGTGTCACGGACCGTCGGCGTACCGGAGCCTTCCGGGTAGGTGAGATGCCGCAGGAACGGCGTCACCACTCCGTCCACGCCGGTGTTGCAGAGGGTCACGGCCTCCGTGTCCGGGCAGCATCCGCCGCCCTCGCCGCCGCCGAGCGTCGTGCACTCGCCGACCTCCCCCGTGACGGTGTACGGGTCGCCGCCGAGGGTGGTGTCCGTGACGCTGATCGTCTCGCCGGTCTCGCAGTCCGTGACGATTTTCCGAATGAACTGGGTCTCGCAGCCGTCCTGCTGGAACTCGTAGGAGGCCGTGAAGTTGCTGAGCAGCCAGGCCGAACCGGTGTTGCCGGTCTGATCCCATGCCTCGACGTCGAGGGCAACGACGATCTGTCCGGCGGCCAGGAGCGCGGCCGGGACGCCCACGGCCGTCGTGGTCATGGTGCGGACCGTGCCCGCCGGCATGCTGCGGAGGGTGTCGGTGCCGCTGTTGGCGAGGCGTGCCCCGGTGTCCGTGCGGTGGAGGCGGATGCTTCCGGCGTAGTTCACGGCGGTCGCCGAGGGCCCGTTGTTGCGCGCTGCGACCGCGACGGTGATCGTGACGGTGCCCGAGTCACAGGACGGCCGCTCGGCCTGGAGACGGGCCGCCACGCCCGTCAACCACTGGTTCGGGGTGCAGGAGCCGGCACCGCTGGCACGAGCGGGGATGGTGACCGTGCCGCCGTCCCACAGGGCTTGGCCGCCACCCGGGTGCTGGTTGACGCAGCGGATCTGATCGCCGTCCCACGGGTACGCCGTGGCGCTCACGTTCGTCGCCGACGGGATGCCAGCCGGGTCGCCGACGGGGAGGTCACAGACCTGCGTGGTGTACGTGTCCCGGCACGGCTCGGGCGGGCACACGGCGACGCTCACCCCGGCCTGTACCTCGACCGGGTCGCCGGTGACCGGGTCGACGTACCGCTGCGCGATGCGCTCGCCGCTCTGATCGTCGTAGACCCGCTCGACCAGCACGCGGCCGATCACGTCCCCGCTCGCGTCGACCAGGCACAGCAGCCCGGTTTCCACGTCCACGCGGGCCTCCGGAGGACAGCACTCCCCGCCGCCGGTCGCCGTGCACTGGCCGACCTCCCCGGTGACGGTGTACGGCTGCCCATCGAGCGTGGTGTCCGCCGTGGCGATGACCGCACCGGTCTCGCAGTCGACAGTGACCGTACGGAGGATCTGCGTCTCGCATCCGGTCTGGTCGTAAGTGACGGTGGCCTCGAAGCCGCTCAGGTTCCATCCGCCGATGCGTGCCCCGCCCGTTCCACTGCCGCTCGGGCAGCCGCTCGCCCCGGCCTGGTACGTCTCTAGCGCGCCGGTCAGCACGACGTTCCCCGCCGCGAGGTCAGCCGCGGGGACTTGAGCGGTGACGGTGAGGACGTCGACGTTCCCGACCGGGGCGCTTGCCGTCGTCGCCGTGGCCGCAACCCGCGCGCCGTCGGAGAGCAGCCAGACGTAGCCGCTGCCCAGGCAGGCGGCGTCGGGGCCGGTGCGCTCCGCCGTCATCGTGGCCGTGACCGTCGCCGTCCCCGTGTCGCAGCCGGGGCGCGGCGCCTGGATGGTGGCGGCGAACGAGCGGGCCCGCTGAGGGGAGCCGTCCAGTGCGCCGCTCGTGTCCGCGGGGATGGTGAGCGGGCCGCCGGACCACAGAGCAGCCGCCCCGCCGGCGAGAGGCTCGACGCCGGGCAGCGTCGTGTACGGGACGGGACTGGTGTCCGTGACTGCTGTCTCCGGACTGCCGCCGGTGGGAAGGTCGCACAGCAGGACCGTGCTGGTGTTCCGACACGGCTCGGGCTCTGGAGGCGCCGGGGGCTGGCAGACACCGACCGTGCCCACCGGCGTGTACGCGGTACGGCCGTCGAGAAGCGTGTCCGCCACGGCCGTGACCTCGCCGGAGCAGTCCCGGCACACCGTGCGCGCGAACTCCCCACCGAGGGAGGCGTCAACGGCACCGAACAGCCAGGTGCCGATCCTCCGGCAGTCGGCGAGGACCGTCCTCGTGCCCAGGTACTGGAGCGCGAAGGACGACACTCCGGTGACGCGGAAACGGGCGCTGGTCTCGCGGGTGGGGGCGTCGAGAGTGGTGCAGTCCGTGAGGGTGGCGTCCACGCTCAGGATGCCGGTGGACCGGTCATAGGTGTAGCCGGGCGGGAGGCTGAGCGGCTGCGCCCCGACCGGGAGCTGGGCCGTGTTCTCCCCGGGCCCGGTACCGGTCGAGTGGACCATCATGACGCTGAACTCGGCCGTGACGGGCTGGTCGAACGTGAACGTGGTGACGGGGATGCTCGGGTTGGGGAAGAGGCCCGTACCCCACCAGGCCGCGCCGTCGCCCTGCTGGTTCGGCGGGAGCGGCGAAGGGCCCGTCGCGGTCCAGGCGACACCGTTGGGCAGCGTCCCGGACGCGGCCGTCCCGGCGATGGTGGCCGGAGGCATGGCGTCGGTGTCACACAGAATCTGCGTGGTGCAGTCCCAGCACGCCGACTCTGCAGGGCACACCCCGACTGTCCCCGTCGGCGTGTACGGGGTGCCGTCAAGGAGGTAGTCCGTGTGGCCGGTGATCGCGCCGTTCTCGTCCCGGGCGAAGTCCCGCAGGATCGGGGTTACGGTCCCGTCGTCGGCGGTGTCGCACAGCTGGAGCAGGTCGCGCTCGGGCTGCTCTACCCCGGCCGGGCAGGTCGTCACCTCGCCCTGCGGGGTGTAGGTGTCGCCGGTGACGGCGTCGACCAGGCGCACGGAGTCGATCGCACCGTCCGCCGCGTAGCTGTACTCGACGAGGACCAGGCCGAGGACGTCCCCGCTGTCGGGGTCGATGTCGCAGAACGTGCCGGAAACCTGGATGCTGCGGGAGTCACCGCACGCGATCGTCCCGGCCGGCGGCTCGCCCACGCTGTACGTACCGCTTGTGAGGTTGAGCCAGCCGTCGCGGGTGACTGTGCCGTCGCAGTCCCGGGTGACGATGACGGCGATGGGTGTGCCGTCCGCGAGGCACAGGCCGAGCGTCGCGGCCGGGGTGGTCTGCTGCTCGCACGGCGTCTGTCCCGAGCAGGTGCGCACGGTGCCGGTGACGATGTGCGGGGTCTGCCCGTCGAGGGCGACGTCCTCGAACGTCGCGGTCCCGGCGAGGAAGGTGTACCGGCGCAGGAAAGGGCCGGAGTCGTCGCAGAGCTGAACGGTTTCCGTCTCCGGGCAGCCGTACTCGCAGTCGACCGGAGAGGCTGGCACGTACTCCTGTGACGGGTCGTCCTGGTAGGTGAGGACGAGTTCGGCGACGCCGTTCGCGCGGATGCACCACAACTCGCTGTAGGTGGCGTCCGCCTGGCCGTCGCCGTCGGTGTCGTCGCACAGGGTGCGGCACACGGTGTCGACGCAGCCGGTGTCACACGGTCCGGCGTCCGGCGGGAGCGCGCCCGCAGTGAACATGCCTGTGGTGTCGAGCCAGCCGATGACCGTCGGGTCCTCGGCCGTCTGCCCGCACTCGACGCAGCCGGACTGGACGACGGCGAGGATCGTCGTCCCATCGGACAGGCACAGTGGTGCCGATGCGATGGACGGGGCGCAGCACGACGGCGCAGGCTCACCGCCGCCGCCCTCGCCCGGCGCGCACGGAATCGGCTCTACGGGCATCCGTCAGTCCTCCGCGTGGGCCTGGCGGCGGTGGGTGTCCCGGCCGCGTGCGGTGGTGAACGTGCGCGGGCATCCGTCGCAGGCGAACGGCGCGCCCTCCCCCTCCGAAGGCGCGACGTCGCCCGCCGTGCCAGCCAGCTCGGGCTCGGGCTCGGGTAGGGGGACACTGTCCGGGCCGTATGCGGACTCCGGGGCGGGCGGCAGCACGTCGCCGGGCACGGCGGTGCGTTCGGCGACGAGCGGGACGACCGTCTCCGGGCCGGTCTCCCCGACGAGCACAGGACCGGTCAGGTGCACAGCGCCGGGCGGCGGGGCGTTGTTCGCTTCGTCCTCGAGGGGCGAGCGGTACCGGTGCCCGTCGACGATCGCGCCGATCAGGAGGTTCTCGGGCGCGTCGGTGAACAGCCGGGGCGGCACGGCGAACGTGTCCGGGCTGACGGTGCGCAGCTTCGGTGTGTGCCCGGTGGCCCAGCGTGCGAAGTCGCGGCGCCGCTCGACGGCCGGCCGGACGTGGATCATCTCGTTCACTCGCAAACCCTCACCTTCACCGCGCATGCCTGACAGGTGGTGCCGACGACGTACGTCCGCTCGGCCAGAACGCGCCTGTCGTTGTTCCGGGGGTTGACCGACGCGGCGGCACGGGACCGGTCGGGGACGACGTCGATCGGGCCGCGCCGGATGACGAGCGGCCCGGTGATGTACAGCCAGGCCGTGCCCGGCTCGGCGGGCTGCCCGCCCGGGCCAAGGTTCAGGTACGAGTAACCGGCGCCGATGACGGCGCAGTTCCCGGCGAGGGTGCGCAGCGCGCCCGTGACCGGGTCTTCGCGCAGCACGTTGCAGCAGCCGAGGAGTGCCGCCGCACCGGCGGGGACGTGCAGCACACCGACGCCGCCGTACGACTCGGCGAGACAGCCCTCGAGCGCGGCGACACCCTGCGCGAGCGACAGCGGCCCTTCGGGCGGGGTGAGGTCCTCGGCGTCCATGCTGAGCCGGGTCCGCATGAACCCTGCCTCGACGGCGTGCTGTTCGCCGAGCGCGAGCGATGCGAGAGCCTGCTCGCGGGCTTCCTCGTAGGTGAAGCCGAGCGCGGAGCACTCCGCGCCCGCATAGACGGTGATCGGCCGCGCATGCTCCGCCTGGGGCCGGCAGAACTCCTTCTCCGGCGGCTCGCCGGGGCTGTCGTCCTCGCACGGGTCGGCCCAGTCCCGCGCCGGGCAGCAGCCGAGCGCGAGCCAGTCCACGCCGTTGAGTTCGTGTATGCGGTCTTCAGTGACGTCGATGACGTCCGTACAGGTCGAGCCGAGGATGCCGTGAGGGAGTAGCGTTCCCCGGATCGCCTCTACGTTGCTGCGCAGCCCTGGCGGCATCGCGCGACCTCCAGTCGTAGTCAGGAGCGGTGCCGGGCCGGTGTCAGGTTCACCGGCCCGGCACACGCGTCTCCGGGCCCGGAGGCGGTCAGGAAATGTCGCCGGCGCCGCAGGCGATGAGCGTCTGCGCGCCGGTCTCGCCGGTCGGGCAGACCGGGACGGTGACGACGCGGGTGTCCACGGAGCGGTCGACCAGAGCGATGCATTCCTCGGCGAAGATCGCCGTGTAGTCGTTGGTGACGAACTTCGTGCTGTCGTGGATGACGCCGAGGTTGACCTCTTCGCCACGGCCGATGACGATGCTGCCCGCCGGGTAGATCAAGAAGTTGACTTCGGTGGGCCAGTCGGTCGCCGGGTCCGGCGCTCCGATGTCGGTCGGGACGGCCGGGGACAGGCCCCGCGCCCACTGGATCCGCACGCCGAGCGGCGTGAAGAGGTCCTGAACGTCGCGAGTGGACACCTCGGAGGGGCAGCAGCCGTTCCGGCGCGCGAGGTCGGCGAGGAACAGGTTCTTCGACCACCAGGGGAAGACGACCTCGAGGGCGGTGGTCTCGCACAGGGAGTGCCGTTCGATCATGTCGGCGGCCTGGAGTGCGACGGCCGCGAAGACGGCGGACAGCGCGCCCATGGTTTGCGGCATGGTGACCGGCGTCGCGGTGGCGAGGGCCTGCGTGAACAGGTGCTGACGGATGCGGATCTCGTGCGCCACCATGGCGTTCTGGAGGTACCAGGAGATCAACTCCGGGAAATGACGCTGCGTCAGAATTCCCGCTTCGAGACACACGCCGATGGCGTCGCAGCGCACCTCGACCGGGTCCGGGCACGGGATCTTGAAGCACGGCTTTTCGTTGCCGGCGATGTCGTCGGCCTCGGTGTGGATCCACGTCATCGACGCGACGTCCAGCGACAGCGGCTTGTAGTAGCGCAGGCCACCGCGCGAGAGCTGGATCTCGGGCGCGTCCCACAGCAGGTCGGGACACGAGACGCCCGTGATGTCGTAGAGCGTCTCGGACGGGGCGCACCAGCCACCCGAGGCGACGAGGTCGCCGCCCTGGAGCCGCGACTGCGACGAGGCGGCCATCGCGACCGTCGTCCCCTCCGGGGCGCTCGAGGAGTCGGTGACGATGAGTTCCTTGCCGTACGGGTGCCGGTAGGAGATGACCTGACCGACGCCGCCACCAGCCGTTTTGAGGGCGGTCGCCCGGGAGTTGATACCTCGCACGACGTCGTCGAAGTTCAGGTCGGCACCCGGCGTGTATCCGGGGACGTCGACGGCCGCCGTGATGTGGGTGGTCGGCGCGGGCGGCTCGGGCAGCACGCGCGGCTGCGCGCGGCGCACGGCACCCAGGTTCAGCGCCGGCCGGGCAACAACGGCGGATGCGGTGCGCTCCGGCTCCACCGGGGCGGGCTCGGGCTCGGGGTCGGCTGCTGCGGTCGGCTCGGCCGGCACCTCCTCCGCCGGTTCGGCGGGGGTGTTGCCGGGCTCGTCACCGCGGATCTGCGCGGCGAGCGACTCGATCTCGGCGGCGGCCTGCTGCGCGGCCTGGACCCGCGCCGCCTGCTCGGTACGGATGTCCTCGACCGCGGTTGCGAGCGACCGCATGCGCGTCAGGCTGTCGTCGGTGACGGTCTCCTGCGCGGACAGCGCGGCGAACTCGGCACGCGCACCGTCGAGGGTCTCGGCAAGCTGCTCGTCGTCGAGGGCGGTGACGTCGTCGGGGAGCTCGATGGGCTCGGCCATGACTGCTGTCTCCTGAGTGTTCAAGGAGACTCGGCCCATAACCAGCAGTCGGAAAGGAATCTTAGCTGCACGGACGGCAGGTGAGAGGCCCTGCCGCCCGTGCGGCGTCTACGCCGAGACGTCGGATGCGGTGCTGTCGCTGCTCGCCGTGTCGGTACCGGTGGTGGTGCTCGCCGCCGTGGTGGTGGCGCCGTCCTCCCGGACGATGCTGCCGGGGTACGAGCGTGCAACGGACCGCGCCTGTTCCTTGTCCGTCGACTGGAACGCGACACGACCTTTCCCGCCATCGAGGACGACCTGGTGCAGGGTGCGCGGGGAGCGGCTGTTGCTGCTGCGTGCCCGGGTCTTGCTGCCGCAGCCGCAGCCCATCAGTTGCCCTTCTCTATCGGGCGGACCTTGCGGCCCGCTTCGCGGTCGGCGACGGCCTGCGCGGTCGTCTTGTAGGCCGTCGGGCCGAAGACGCGGCGCCCGCTGCTGTCGACGACCTCGTACTGCGCCTTGTTCTTCCCGCAGTTGCAACCCATGAGCGGTGTCCCTTCTCTTCTTCTGTTTACGCGGCGGTGCCGTGGACCTGGGCGGTGAGCTGCTCAATCTCGGCGCGTTGCTGAGCGGCGCGCTCGGTCTTGCGCTGCTGGAGCGCAGCACTGAACGTGTCGAGGAACTCGGGAGTGAGCAGCGCCGCCGTCACCTCGCTCGCGACGCCGGCCGGTGCGGTGTCGGGAGTGGGGGTGTGCTGCGGTTCGGGCTCCGGCGGGGCGCTGCTCCGGTCGGTGGGGAGCGTCGCGGCCGCCGCGGTCAGTGCGAGGTTCGACCGCTCGACGACCGCGGTCGCCGCGAGATGCGAGGCGGCGGCGAGCCGGGACGGGTGGCCGGGCACGGGTACCGACAGGACGGCCTTCAGCTGCCATGCACCGTCACCGCCCTGCGTCATGTGATAGCTCGGCTGGCAGGCGCGGAACACGGACAGGTCCCACGACGACAGCCACGGCGCGGCGGCCCCGGAGAACCACATACCGCGCCGGTTCATGCCGACGGTGACGATCCCGGCGACGGTCCCACTGTTGTCGAACTGGCAGGCCGCGGTTTCGCATTGGAAGCCGTCGCGGTGGTGACCGACGTTCATCGTGATGGTGCCGACAGCGACCTCTGCGCCGTCGTCGAGGGGGAACTTCGCGCGCAGGAAGTACGAGGTGTCGATCTTGCCGAGTTTGTCGATCTGCACCTTCCGGCCGTGGACCTCGTGCGGCACACCGGCCTGTGCTACCCACCCGTAGACGCGGCCGTTTCTGTAGTGCACTCCCCCGGAGTCCGGGGGGAGTTCCTCGGGGGTCGGCTCGCGGAACCACTCGGCCGGCATCGGCGGCTGCTCCTTCATGACACGCCAGGCAGACGCCTCCAGATCCGTCAGGCGGAAACCGCTCACCAGGACGTCGAGGTCGAGCGCGGCGGCCGACATCACACCTTCGGGGAGCGTCGACGGGCCGATGTAGAGGCTGCGGGAGAGCCGTACGAGCCGCCCGGACTGGGTCGCCTTGGCGAGGTAGCGGCGTACGGCGGCGACGAGCAGGCCGAGGGATGCGGCGACGTCGCGGGCGCCGAGCGGCACCGGGGAGCCGCGGACGTGCGCGACGACCCGTTCGAAGTCGTCACCGGCCGCCGCTGTCGCCTCGACGGCCGCCGCTGCCGCCTGGTCGGGCTCGCCGTCGTCGACCGGCTCGATCTCGTCGAGGACGATCCGCGCCTGGTCGTAGGCGGGCATCGCGACGAGCGTCGCCCCGCGCACGCGGGCGCGGGTGACCCTCACGAGGAAGTCGCCGCTGTTCTCCGCGTGGACGACGACACCTGTGTCCGGGTCGTCCGGGTCGCCGGCGGCCGCGGTCAGTTTCGCGTCGGGGAACAGCGCCCGGGCGACGTCGGCGGGGATACGGCCGCCCGGCCCGGAGATCACCGACGCGGTACGCATGGCGCGCTGCATCGCGGCACCCGACGCGGTCCACTCCGGGGCGCTGCTCGCGGTGATCATCCATGCGCCGTCGCCGAGCGCGAGGACGCTCGCGCGGGCGTAGGCCCCGGCAGCGAGGACAAGCCCCCCGTCTTCGCTCATGGTGTTGTCGACGAGTTCCACGCTGACGTCGTCGAGGTCGACGGACACGCCGAGCGGTGCGCCTTGGTCGAGGAGGTCGACGGCTTCCCAGCCGGCACGCTGCGTCAAGTACAGGACACCGGCACCGGCGAGCCGGTCGCCGTCGCGGTTCATGTCCTGGATCGCTCCGGCGAGTTCGGCCCCGTCGTGGCCCATGCCCATCTCGTCGGCGTACTGGAGCGGCCACGGGCCGGTGCTCTCCCAGTACAGGGAGCCGGCGGCGAAGATCCGACCGTCACCGGTCTGGGTGTTCTCGTAGGCCAGCGCCGTATCCCCCGGCGTCGACCATGCGCGGACCGGCAGCGCGTAGTCCGCGGCGGCGGTGGTGTCCATGTCGGTGGCCTCCTCGGGACCGAGCGGGATGTCGAAGTGTTCGCCGCCGAACGCGAGGCGGACGCAGTCGAAGGTGATCGGGCCGACGCGTTCACTCATGGGCTCCAGCGGCCACGTGTCGGTGTCGTAGGTGGCGGTGACGTGCGCGACCCACGGGGAGTGCTGGGCAGGGATCTCCGGGCGTTCGTGGGTGTCTTCGAGTGCCTGGTAGGCGAGCACGGCGGCGTCGTGCAGGGCGGGCCCGTCGTGCTCGGTGTCGTCGCCGACGGCCCACACCCATGCGGGTTTGTCGCTGCTCGGGTTCCAGTGGTTGACGCCGAACGCGCGGGCCCGGATGGGGCCGGTCAGGTTGCGGGCGGCGTCGCGGACCAGGCTGACGAGTTCGGCGCGCTGCTCGGGGGTCCAGTCGGCGCCCTGGTCGCCGAGGAACACGAGCGTGCAGTGGAGTTCGTCGGCGGGTTCGCCGCCCTCGAGGGCCAGGCGTTCGGCGTCCTCGGCGGTGGGGAGCAGGGCGATCATGCCGCCGCGGCGGTGCTCGTCGTCGGCGGCTGTGACGACACCCGACGGGGGCAGCTTCGATTCGTAGGCGTCGGGGCCCGGATCATCCTGCGATCTTACGGACGCCGAACGGTCGGCAGCCTGCAATCGAAGGACGCAGCGGCAATTGACGGTGAGGGACGGGGGCGCGGCCGGGTCGCCGGGCGCGGTCATCGCGACGCCGGCGACGGTGAATGGCTCATCGAGGAGCCTGAGCTGCCCGTTGACGGCGGCGTGCGCGTCACGGACCTTGGGGTCGCGGCGGGTCAGCCACTGCTTGACGAGCGGCCGGTCCGGGCTGCTCATCGCCTGGGCGGCGGCGAGCGTGGCCGCGTTCCACACACGGCTGCTCTCGGTGCGGGCGATGCGTTCCTCACGGGTCGCGCCGAGCTGTGTCCCGTCGGCGGCCAGCAGGGCGCGGAGCCGGGACCGGAGCTGCTCAGTGTCCTCACCCGCGTTGAGGCCCTCGGCGAGCGCGGCGACAGCGGCTTCGGTGAGCCGGTCCCCAACAGCGCGCAGCAGGTGCTCTGTCTCCTCGGCGTAGTCGCCGAGCGGGCGTGGGAGCCGGTCGTCGTCGTAGCGGGCGGGCAGGTCGTCCCAACCGTCCGGGAGGCTGCTGTCGGCGTCCGTCGCGGCCTGCTCGGCGGCGGTCTCAGCGACGCGGAACAGGCGCCGCATGATGCGGGGGACGCGCTCACGCCATGCGGTCGCGATCCGGCCGAGGCTGAACCGTGCGGCGACGATCTCGGTCGCGTCGGCGAGTTCGGCAGCGAGTTCGGCGGCGAGTTCGTCGAGGACGGCACGGACCTCGCCGGCGACCGCGTGTTCGGAGTCGGCGAGACGCTGTTCGGTCTCCTCGTCCATCGGTCACGCCTCCTTCGAGCGCGCGCCGAGGGTTCGGGGCGGCTGCTGGTCGTCGGGGTCGTCGCACAGCTCGCAGACGGCGACGGTGGTGATGTGGACGACGCCGGTCGGGAAGAGCCCGAAGACGTCGACGGCGAGCGCGGTCATGGCCTTGCAGCCGGGGCACCACTTCGACCGCGGTTCGCTCATCGCGGTGGTGACCGTCACGCGGATCTCACGCGGGCTCATGCGGCCTCAGCTAGGCAGGAGGTGCGCAGGACACGGGCGGTGTCCTCGTAGGCGTGCGGGTGCCGGGCTGCGATCAGCGCGCGGGCGTAGTCGTCGAGGAGGCCGGTCAGGCAGTCCGCGTCGAGGCCGTACCGGGTGGCGATCTCGGGGACGCGGACCCATGCGCCGTCGAAGAGGCGCCATTCGTCGATCTTCTCGGGGTCGACGGGGAACTGGGTGTGCAGCTCGGCGGGGACGATCTCGCGGGCGCGGGCGCGTTCGGGACGCGGGCAGGCGGGCCGGTTCCGCAGCCGTACGCCAGCGGCGTAGAGGGCGTTCCAGATCAGGCCGTCGACGGCGGCAAGCGCACCGTCGGGGAGGGCTGCCGAGGCGGGGAGGGTGTCGGGTATCGAGGTCGTCTCGCTCACGGGCAGGCTCGTTTCTGACTCGTTGCTGGGGTCCTCGGCGGTGTCGCTGTCGTCGGCGTTGTCGTCGGTGTCGTCGCCGTCGTCGTTGGTCTTCTTGACCGGTGGGGCTGCGGGGGCGTCGGACTCGTCGAAGCCCGTCTCACGGCGTGCGGAGGCAGCGGAGATCAGACCCAGGCCGAAAGCCTCGAGCGCGGTCTGCGCCCGGTTGGCCTGCACGCGGAGGTTGCTGGTGTCGTACCAGACGAGGTACTCCTCCGCGTCTTCGACGCCGTGGTCCTCGAGGAGGGGCCGCAGCCACTGCACGGTGAGGGCGTGCGAGATGAGCGCAAGCCGGGGCTCGACACCGAGACGGATCGCTTCCGCGGTGAGCGCCCACGCCGACCAGTGGTTCGCGTCGCCCAGGCCGAGGAGGATCTCGGCGGGGACCTCGAGGCCGTTGGCGAAACGGCGGATGGCTTCCTCACGGAGGCGGATGGCGAGGTCGTCGAACTCGGACTCGAACTTCAGCCACTTGATGTCGGAGATCGACTCGGCGGGAACCTCGAGGACGATCGGCACCGTGGCGGCGGCGCTGTCCGGCTCTCTGATCGCGGTGGACGCGACTTCCATGAACACGTCGATCAGGTCGTCTTCAGCGTCCGACGGGCTGCTGGTCGACGTGGGGAAGCGGGTGCCCTTGGGGATGAGGAGGACACCACGGCCCGTGAGCCGGGAGCGGGCGATAGCGGCGACGGCCGCGTTGAGGAGTTGCAGCTCCTCCAGGAGCTGGAGGCTGGAGCGGACAGGGCTGTCGGCTTCGATGTGCCGTCGCGGGGACGGCTTCCACACGCGGATAGCGATCGGCACCGTGTGGTCGTACTCGGCGTCCGGGTCGTACTCGGGGATCTCGACGGGCTCACCGTCGATCTCCGCAACGAGTTTGCCGCTGTGCTGGGTGACCTCGGCGATGGACAGGACACGCCACTCGTAGCCGGTGACGGCAGTGCCCGTCTTTTCGAGGAGGGGGCGGACGATGACCCATCCCTCACCAGCGACGACGAGGTGCGGGCCGAAGTCGCCGAGGAGCGCCGCCTGCCCGTCGGGGCCTCCCGCGATCTCCTCGACGATGTCGGATGCCGGGTGGTCGTGCGGGAGCCGTTCGATGCTGCCGTCCTCGGCGCGGCGGCCGGCATAGAGGGTCGCGCCGCCCATGGCGTTACCGATCCACGTACCGGCGAACCGCACCTCGGGGACCTTCTCGAAGAAGTCCCACGCGCTCGCCTGCCATGAGCTGTTCGGCTTCTTCTGCTGGTTGCGGTTGCGCTGGACGGTGTAGCGGGCGGCGGCAGCCGTGAGCTGCCGCGGCAGGGGGGAGATGAGACGGCGGGACATGGCGGGTCACCCGCCGAACGTGTCGTCGCGCCGGTTCAGCAGGGATTGGGCGCCGGCCACGGCGAACCAAAGCAGACCGAACTGGATGATCGGGTTGTCGCCCCAGAAGTGCCAGGCGGCGAGCACGGCGCCGGACGCCCACCAGCCGAGGCAGTAGATGCAGCTGATCAGCTGTATGAGCAGGGCGCGCGGCTTGGACTCGATCTTGGCGGCGTGCCAGGAGCCGAGGCGCTGCCGCACGGGGTCGAGGATCGAGTCATGGACGCCGAGCTGGGTTGCGCGGTAGCCCGCGAGGCCGAGTACGACGAGCGTGGTCAGCGAGATCAACGGGCCGCCTCCGGTCAAGATCCCCAGGTCATGAACGGCGGCCATGGTACTGCGCGAAGTGCTGAGTAGTGCGCGCGCACTGTGCAGAACGGGGGGAGTGAGTGTGCGCCGGGTCAGAACAGGGGCACGGTGTCCATGCCGTCCGGGTCCATGTCGGCGGCCTCCGCGAGTTCGAGCTGCCGGGCGGGGAGCGGCAGGTCGACGATGGCGAGGGAGCCGGGGCAGGACACCAAGGCGGTGCCGTACAGGGCGTGCCGCTCGAGCGGGTCATGCCGCGCCAGGCGGCCCTTGCTGAGGCGGCCGGCGACCGGGCCGGCCGCAGTCCTGGCATTCGACGCGAGGCAGCTTCACGCCCACCAGTGTCCGGTCGGGGGAAGCATCAGTACGCCCACAAGGCGGGGTCATCCACGACTTCCACCCGGGCGGAGTCGTCGCCGGCCTGGCGACGCGCGATATCCCGTATTTGGTCGCGCCCCTCCTCGCTCGCCGGCTCCCACAGGGCGCGGTCCACAGGGACGTGCGTCCAGCGGACGCCGCCGCTGGTTGAGGTCTGGCAGTAAAGGGTGATCGTGCCCGGCTGGACGTCCCCCGCCAGATGGAAGTGAACGGGCTCTTCTACTGGGAGCTCGGCGTCATGGTTGGCGAACGGAGACACGTTCACGGGGGAACTCCTAGATGCGCCTGGACCCTCTACCGGGCCCATGACCACCGACGCAGAGGGCTGTCCGCCGGGCCCGTCACCACCGACGCGGACACGGCGACCGTATCAGGCGTGTCGGCCGTTGTCGGGGGCTCGGAGGCCGGTCAGTAGACGAGCTGCAGCTTCACGATGGCACCCTTGCCCTCGATGTCGACGCGCCGCTTGTCGAAGGTGACGCGCTTGCCTTTTCCGCAAGCCTGGGGCCAGTCGTGCTTATTGTCAGTCTCGATGGTGACTCGGGCGCACATGGCGTCACGCCGCGTGTCCTCCACCCACCCGGCCACACGCACATGGTTGTGCGTGCAGGAGATCTTCCAGTGAGCCCTCGCGCCATCGATGACGGGATTGCGGACGGTTCCGCACGGGTCTGCGTTGGCGGGGGTTGCTGTCACCAGGACCGTTCCGCCGATCAGGGTGATGGCGGCCAGTGCAGCACGAATCACGCGCATGGGACGTTCCTTCCGTATAGGGGCCGAACGTCGACGGTAAAGCTCAGCACCACAGGCTGGACCAGACCTCACCCGAAGGGGTGGTCGGCATCCACCCCTGCGAGTGACGGGCGGCTGTCGTGGGTGGTTCGGGGAAGGCCGGCCGGTCGCCGGTACGAGGAAGGGCCCGGAAGGCGGGGTGCCTTCCGGGCCCTTCTGTTACTTCCCGCAGGGGCAGTAGCCGAGCTTCGAGCAGTTACCGAACTAGGCGTGGAAGCAGTCGACGTAGTGAAGTCTTCCCTCCAGCCCCGGGCAACGTGGCCCTTGACTTCCAGGTCGGCGAGCATGGACCGGATTCCCCACACGAAGTACCCGCGGGGACCGTACTCCTTGCTCGTGACCTTCAGTCCGGCGAGCTTGCCTTCTTCCTCGAATGCGGGGCCGCAGGAGGGGCACGGGACCCCCCAGGGGGCCGGGAGGAGCCGGTTAGTGCTGTGACCGGGAAGGTTTGCCGGGTTGGTGGGAGTGCCGCGTGCTGCTCGATCTGCTCCGTAGACTCGGCCGCCATGGAAGCATCAATGTCCTTCGTCCATCACCTGGGCGTGTTCGCTTCAGACTTCGAGGCGAGTGAGCGGTTTTACACCGCTGCGCTGGAGCCGCTTGGAATCACCACCGGCTATCGGACCGACGGCGTGGCCGAGTACTGGCATCCGAAGCGGGACACGCCCTCGCTGTCCCTGGAGCGTGCAGAGAAGGCGACTGCCTCCACCAGGGGGATGCACATCGCGTTCACGGCGGGCAGCCGGGACGCGGTGGATGCCTTTCATGCGGCTGCAGTGGCGGCCGGGGGCACATCCCGGCACGCTCCTCGCTCATGGAGCGAGTACCGCGCCTATTGTTCGTTCGTCAGCGATCCGGACGGCAACAACATCGAAGCCGTTCACAAGGAGATCCCGTAGCGGCCCGGTTCTGTTCAAGCAGCCTCGGTAATCGGCCGTCCGCCCCAGCGGATGCCCTTCTCGCCGCGGACGCGAGCACGCTCCTTCCGCTGGGCGGCCAGCACGTCGGGATGGCGGGCATTCTTGTTGCGCCAGCGCAGGTAGGCGTGAAGCGCCCGGGTCTGCGCGGTGTGGTTGCGGTGGTCGGAATTGGCGACGGTGAACTGCCGCAGCGGCCCGAAGTGGGCCTCGATCGGGTTGGCCCAGGACGCGTAGGTCGGGGTGAAGCAGAGCTCGACTCGGTTCTTCGTCGCCCAGCGCCTGATGGTGTCGCCCTTGTGGGCGGAGAGGTTGTCCAGGATGACGTAGATCGGGCCGCCGTCCGGGCGGGCCGCGCGGATCGACTTCAGCGCGGCCAGGGTGTTGCCGGCACCCTTCTTGCGCCGGTTGACGCCCCAGAGCGTGTCGTCGCCGATCGCGTAGCAGCCATGGAAGTAGCGCACTCCGTGGGTGCGATGGTAGGTCGCGGGGTGCCGCTCGGGGCGTCCCTGCTCGGCCCAGCACGACCCGGCGGTGGGCCGGATGCCCAGCGGACCGAACTCGTCGAACGCGAAGAGGCGGCCCGGGAAGCGCTCCAGGACGTGCTCGATGCGGTCGAGCTTGGCGTCACGGTCGGGGTCGGGGGACTCTTTCCAGGTCTTGGTGCGCTGGAAGGTGATGCCGCGGCGGGCGAGCAGGCACCGTAATGCCTCACGGCCGATGCGGATCACGCGGCCGTGAGGCATTACGG
>NZ_QFRK01000162.1 GCF_003143855.1 Streptomyces sp. NWU339 | reverse complement strand
ACATCGGGCGGGGYGGCGACGTCGGCGWCCCACGGCACGTGCCGCGGGACACCGACGTCGCCGACCGACCCGATGCCCAGGTCCGCGCGGGCGAGGGCACGGCGGGTCCGTGCCGAGACCACCGCGACCCCGTGCCCCTCCGCCTGGAGGGAGCGCACCAGGGCGGCCGTACGCCGGTGCCCGGTGGGCACGGCCTCCTCGAGCCCGAACCGGAGGTGCAGCCCGGGCGGCCCGCCCACCAGCCGCACCTCACCGCACGCCCGGGCAGCGCGCACCAAGTGGTGGGCGAGCGGGTGCAGTTGGGGGACCAGCGCGGCCGCGGCCACCGGCGTGCCCGCCCGCAGGACGAGCACGACCTGCGCACCCTCCTCGGCCCACTGCCGGGCCCGCGCGGCCGTCTCCGCGAGCACGACGCCGCCCAGGGTGCCGCCGAGGGGGTCGTCGGAGCCGGTCCCCGGGCCGGGGAACGGCCGCAGCTCCCAGCCGTCCCGCCGCTTCGGCGCCAGGGGGCCGGCGCCGTGCCGGCGACGCCTTCCGGCCGGACCGTCCGGCTCGATCAGCTCGTGGATCCGTACGTGGATCTCGTCGTCGTCCGGCCCGTCGTCCGCCGGGCCGCCGCCCTCCGGCCGGCCCGGCTCGGCACCACCCTCACGCCCCCCGGTCTCCGGGACGCCTCCGGGCCCCGCGTCCTCGGGGACGTCGTCGGCCCCTCCGGTCCCGGGTACGGCCTCGGGCCCCGTGCCTTCGGGGCCGGGTCCCGGGGTGCCGGGTGGTGACAGGCGCAGCACGCCCTCGATCGTCCAGTCGCGGCCGGCCAGCAGGCGGGCGTCGAGGACCACCGTGTCGATCCGGTCCAGGCGGCGCAGCACCTCCGGCCGCAGCACCAGCGCCCCCCGCTCGGAAAGGGCCCGGCCCGCCGCGCAGGCGAACGCCTCCCGTCCGAACCGGGGGGCGAGAGGCGTCCCCGCGATCAGCAGCGCCAGCCCCCGATCATGGCTGCGCAGGCCGACCGACGCCAGACCGTACGCCGCGAGCGACACCGGTGCCGCCACGTTGGCGTACCGCTCACCAGGGCCCGGCGGCAGCGGCGCCGGGCGCTCGTGACCCGGCACCGCGTCGTGGCGGTACGTACCCTCCTGCCCGCCCAGCCTGCGCGCCCAGTCCGCCCACGCCCCGCGACGGGCCTGCACCTCCGCATACCGGGCGGCGGCCAGCACGGTGGTCACCGCGGCACCCACCGGCCGGAAGGTCAGGGTGGTCGTCAGCAGGTTCACCGCGGCGAAGCCGCGTTCCGTGGCGCTCTCGCCGATCCGGCGGGCGATGCCGTCGCGCAGCCGCGGCGTGGACTCCACGAACTGGATCGCCGACGTCACCAGTGGATGCAGCCCCCGCAGCCTGAGCGCGCCGCCGACCGACGCCACCCCCACCGCCAGCAGCCCGGTGCCCAGCCGGACGGCCGCGCCGATGCGTGGTCCCGCGGCCCCGGGGTAGCCGACCGAGGGCCGCCCCCGGTCCGCGCTCCCGTGGCGCGGGGCCTCCCCGGCGGCGGTGTCGGCGGCCGCGACGAGATCGGCGACGGCCGCGAGGTCGGTCTCCGGTCCGCAGCCCACGTACACGCACCCCAGCGTGCCGTTCACCTCCGCGCGGCTCACCCCCGGCACCCGGCGCAGCGTGGCCTCCAGCTCGCGCGCCGCCGCTGCCGTACCGGGCCGGCCCAGCCGCCGGACCGCGATCTGCACGCCTCCCGGAGTCCGCCAGAGGCCGGGCGCACGCGACGTCACTCCCGGCCCGGTCGGCGCACGTGCTGCCGGGACGGCGGCCAGACCCTGCGCGACGGACCGGACCGCCGACACCGTCGCGGTCACGGCGCTGCGCGTCGAGGACAGGACGGCCCCGGGGACCACGGAGGACAGCTGGGGCGGGATCACACGGCCTCCACCACCGGCCGACGGGGGCGTTGCTCGCCGCCCTGGGGAACGACGCGGTTCTCACCAGTATCAGTGCGTTCCGACGGCTTCGCCCGGCGCAGCGACGCAGGAGAGGCCGGGCGGAGTTGCCGGGACCGCAAGGCGCTCAGGACGGCGTACGTCACCAGCACCCGGGCGCTCCTGCGCGTCATCTCGGCCGATGCGTTCATCCGCGGCGCGACCCTCACCTCGTTCAGCTACCTCCTGGCCGTGACGCTCGGCCGGATGAAGCTGGTCGTCATGGGGCGCAGCACTACTCCGACATCTCCGGAGGAGTGTCTAATCAACGGGTCTGGCCCGTAGTCGGTGGTGACGTCGTGTAGCCGTCAGGGCAGGAGGATGTGGTGATAAACGGGTCCTCCTCACGGCACGAGGCCGTTCATGATCGCGGTTGTGGTGGCCCTCCGTGGCCTGAGCACGGAAAGTGATCCAGAACCACGATTCAGCCGACGCCGACAGGGCACACCCGCTGCACGCCACAGCCCTGACCATCCACGCGGTCACCGGGGCAGACATCAGCCGACTCGCGCTCATCCGCGGAATCGACATCAACGAAACAGCGACCGCCGTCAAAATCCACGACAGCACAGCCCACCGCCGATGCCAGATCTACCCCCTCCCCGCCTGGACACGCCGCCTCATACGCGCGGCAGGCATGCACGGACAGCTCAAGGACCGTGCCCCGGAC
Organism: Streptomyces sp. NWU339; assembly: GCF_003143855.1. Classification (GTDB taxonomy): domain Bacteria; phylum Actinomycetota; class Actinomycetes; order Streptomycetales; family Streptomycetaceae; genus Streptomyces. The sequence goes on along the minus strand of NZ_QFRK01000162.1, from coordinate 733 downwards.
AGCCCGCTCTTCCCGCTCATCACGGTCCAGGACGGCGAACAACTCGCCCTCACCGCAACAGGAATCCGCTACCGCCTGAAGCCCACACCGTAGAAGGCAACACCAGCCGCCCCCGCCCCCCACTGCCGCCACCCAGCCCCTGCCACCACAGCGCCGACCAGCGACAACACACCCCGCGCTATACCGACCGGCAACCAACTGACCCGCACCATCACCAAAAACGTCAGCCCCAAATCAGCATCCGTGTCCCCACCCGAAACCCCCACCGCACCACGCTGAACAGCAGAAACCCGATTCCTCCCGCACTGACATCACCCTGCCGACCCACCACCGACAAAAACTAACGGCGTTGTGTACGACAGCGGTTTCGGCTGGTCGGGAACGTGAGGAGAGCCGTACGGGTTGGGATGGTTGTGAAGCGATCCTTGGCCCGTACGGCTCTCTCGCATCGTATCTGCACGGGTATCTCGAGGCGTCGACTTGGGGCGCTTATCGCCGAGTTGGCCAGCCCGTGGATGGCGCGGGAAGAGTCCCGGCTGGGCGAACGCCGAGGCCATGACCGTCTGCGCGCCGAGGGCGGCGGGCCCAGCCATCAACTGGTCTTCACCGACCGGGTGATCGYGACCCTGGTGATCCTGCGGTTCCAGCTTCCGCACGCCGCTCTCGCCGTCTTCTACGGCGTGGACCGCTCCACCGTCACGCGGGCCGTCCATGAGATTCGTCCGCTCTTGGC
>NZ_QFRK01000007.1 GCF_003143855.1 Streptomyces sp. NWU339 | reverse complement strand
GCTCAAGGAGCTCATCGGGCTGCGACGCTTCGCCCGACGAGGCTTGCAGGCCGTTCAGGAGGAGTCACTGCTGGCGGCACTGACTCTCAATCTGCTGACCCTGTTCCGCACCGCACCCGACTTTCTGCCGCACAAGACCCGGACCGCGACCGGATAGCGGAGAGGGCGGGCCGCCCCGCCCGGTTTTCCCCAGCTCCTCGATGCCATGCCGCAGCAGGCGAAAACGCAACAGGCCCAAGGAGGAGTTCATCGTGCCAAGGACGCGTCCGGCCTACCCGCCGGAGTTCCGTCGCCAGATAATCGAGCTGGTTCGGGCCGGCCGGTCGCCGGAGGAGCTGGCCAAGGAGTTCGAGCCGTCCGCCCAGACCATCCGCACCTGGGCCAACCAGGACCGGGTGGACATCGGGGAACGCCCCGGCCTGACCAGCGACGAGAAGGAGGAACTCGCCCAGCTGCGCCGCGAGGTCAAGCAGCTGCGCGAGGAGAGGGAGATCCTCCGCAAGGCCACGGTTTTCTTCGTCCGGGAGACCAGCCGGTGATCTGCTACCGGCTGATCGACGAGAACACGGCACACCACGACGTCTCCCTCATGGCCCGGCTGCTGGGTGTGTCACGGCAGGGCTACTACGCCTGGAGAAAACGCGCCCCCTCCCGCCGGCAGCGGGAGGACGCCGAGCTCACGGAGAAGATCCGCGGGCACCACGAGCGGTCCCACCAGACCTACGGAGCCCCGCGCATCCACGCGGACCTGCGTGAGATCGACGGCCTGTCGGTCGGACGCAAGCGCGTCGCCCGCCTGATGCGCGAGGCCGGGCTGACCGGTGTGCACCGCCGCACCGGCCGGGCCTCGCTCACCCGCCAGGACCGGCAGGCCACGACCGCCCCCGACCTGATCGGCCGCGACTTCACCGCGAGCGCGCCAAACCTGCGCTGGACCGCGGACATCACCTACGTCCCCACCGGCGAGGGCTGGCTCTACCTCGCCGTCGTCCTGGACCTGTTCTCCCGCCGCATCGTCGGCTGGGCGATGGCCAACCACATGAGAACCGAACTGGTCACCGACGCCCTCGCCATGGCGGTCACGGCCCGCAGACCCCGTCCCGGCCTCGTGCATCACAGCGACAAGGGCTCCCAATACACCAGCCTGACGTTCAGTCAGCGATGCGAAGAGGCGGGGATCCGGCCTTCCACCGGCCGCACCGGCTCGTGTTTCGACAATGCCGTCACCGAGAGCTTCTTCGCTTCCCTGGAGACCGAACTCATCGACCGGGCCGCCTTTCCCACCCGACACCACGCCGAGCAGACCCTCTTCGCCTACATCGAAGGCTTCTATAATCCCCGGCGCCGCCATTCGGCGAACGGCCAGCTCAGCCCGGCCGAGTACGAACATCGTCACGCCGCGAAGGCACCACATAGAGTGCTCTACGCAGCCGCATAGCTCGCAAGCCCATCAGTGTCTGTCAGACCGGGGCAACTCCAAGGCTCAAGCAGTTCCGGGCCGTGGCTACCCGCTTCGACAAGTTGGCTGTCCGTTACCTCGCTGGCCTCCGGCTTGCCTCGCTCATCCTCTGGCTCCGCGAACCGTGATCATTTGTCAGACAAGACACGACCTAGGACAGCTGGGACTGGACCTGGGAGGAGATCAGGTCCAGGTGGTCGAGGTCGGAGAGGTCGAGGATCTGGAGGTAGATGCGGCGGGAGCCGATCTCGGCGTAGCGGCCGATCTTGTCGACGACCTCGGCGGGCGAGCCCGCCAGGCCGTTGGCCTTGAGTTCGTCGACCTCGCGGCCGATCGCGGCGGCGCGGCGGGCGATCTCCTGGTCGTCCTTGCCGACGCAGGCGACCAGGGCGTTGGAGTACACGAGGTCGCCGGGTTCGCGGCCTGCTTCCTGGGCGGCGGCGCGCACCCGGCCGAACTGGCGCTCGCTGTCCTCGAGGGAGGCGAAGGGCATGTTGAACTCGTCGGCGTAGCGCGCGGCGATGCGCGGGGTACGGACGGCGCCGTGGCCGCCGATGAGCACCGGGACCTTCGCCTGGGCCGGCTTGGGGAGCGCCGGGGAGTTCGTGAGGTCGTAGTAGGTGCCGTGGAAGTCGTAGGTCTGGCCGGTCTCGGTGGCCCAGAGCCCGGTGATGATCTCCAGCTGCTCCTCCAGGCGGGCGAGCTTCTCCTTGGGGAAGGGGATGCCGTACGCCGTGTGCTCCTCCTCGAACCAGCCCGCTCCCAGGCCGAGTTCGATGCGGCCGCCGGACATCTGGTCCACCTGGGCGACCTGGATGGCGAGGACGCCGGGGAGGCGGAAGGTGCCGGCGGTCATCAGGGTGCCGAGCCGGATGCGCTTGGTCTCGCGGGCGAGGCCGGCCAGGGTGATCCAGGCGTCGGTGGGGCCGGGCAGGCCGTCGCCGGAGCCCATTGTGAGGTAGTGGTCGGAGCGGAAGAAGGCGTCGAAGCCGAGGTCCTCGGTGGCCTTGGCGACGGTGAGCAAGGTGTCGTAGGTCGCCCCCTGCTGGGGCTCGGTGAAAATACGGAGATCCATGTCTCCATCCTGCCTGGTCGGGCCGGGTGCGGTCCGGCCGGTCCCGTGCGCCCGCGACCGGTGGTCGGGTGAACCGCGGCGACGGAGGGTGACCGTCCCCAGGTGCGCCCAGGCGTTCTGCGCCTGCTCGACCGGACTTCCCGTCGACGGTCCGACTCCGCTCGGGGACGATGCCTACGGCGTGCTGGGCAGCCTGACCGTGGCGAGGAGACCGCCGGTGGGGCGGGGGACGAGGTCGAGGGTCCCGTCGTGGGCGCGGACGACGCTGTGCACGAGGGCGAGGCCGAGGCCGACGCCTGCGTGCTCGTCGGTGCGTACGCGCTGCGTTCCGCGCTGGAAGGGTTCGGTGAGGGTCGGCACCAGTTCCGGCGGGAGCGGAGGACCCGTGTTCTCGACCCGCACCACGCTCGTGTCGCCCTGCTCCTCGGTGTGGACCGTCACGGTGCCGTCGGCGGGGAGGTTGTGGACGACGGCGTTCTGGACGAGGTTCGTCACCATCCGCAGCAGGAGTTCCGCGGAGCCGCCGGTCCGTGTCGCCCCGCCGGTGACGTCGAGCGTGATCCCGCGTTGTTCGGCGAGGGGGAGCAGGGTTTCGGCGGCCTCTTCGGCGACGAGGGAGAGGTCGACGCTCTCGCGGGTGAAGTTCCCGCGGTCGCTGCGGCCGAGCAGCAGGAGTGCCTCGGTGAGGCCGATCGCGCGCGTGTTGACGGCCTGCAGGCGTTGGAGGAGTTCGCCCCGGTCCCGGGTGGGGTCCTTGCGGGCGACGTCGAGCAGTGCCTGTGAAATGGCCAGCGGGGTGCGCAGTTCGTGGGAGGCGTTCGCGGCGAACCTCTGCTGCTCGGCGACGTGCGACTCGAGTTGTTGGAGCATGGTGTCGAACGCGTCGGCGAGTTCACGGAATTCGTCCTGGCGGCCCTCCATGCGGATCCGGTGGGACAGCGATCCGTTGCCGGCCGTCCGTGCCGCGTCCGTGATCCGGGTGAGCGGTGCGAGCATCCGGCCGGCGAGGATCCATCCCCCGACGAGGCCGAAAACGAGCAGGAAGGCCATCGCCACGGCCGCGGCGGGGGTGAAGATGCGCACGAGGAGGTAGCGGTTGGGTGAGATGCCGAGAAGGCCCTGGGAGTTGTCGGGCACGTAGCGCAGCAGGAACACCCACACCACGGCCAGCAGGAGAGCGCCGGCGACGGCGAGGAACCCGGCGTAGCTGAGGGTGAGTTTCAGTCGGACGCTGAGCCCTGGGCGTCTAGGCATGCGTACTGCCGGGACGGGTGGTGTCGGGGCCGGTGTCGATGCGGTAGCCGACACCCGGCACCGTGGCGATGATCCATGGTTCGCCGAGCCGTTTGCGCAGTGCGGAGACGGTGATGCGGACGGCGTTGGTGAAGGGGTCGGCGTTCTCGTCCCAGGCCCGTTCCAGCAGTTCTTCGGCGCTGAGGACCCCGCCTTCGGCGGCGACGAGGACTTCGAGCACGGCGAACTGTTTGCGGGTGAGCGCGACGTGGCGTCCGTCGCGGAAGACCTCCCGGCGGAAGGGGTCGAGGCGCAGGCCCGCGATCTCGCGGACCGGGGGCCGGGCGTAGGCGCGTCTGCGGTCGAGCGCCCGCAGCCGCAGGACGAGCTCGCGCAGTTCGAACGGCTTGGTGAGGTAGTCGTCGGCACCGAGTTCGAACCCGGACGCCTTGTCGTCGATCCGGTCGGCGGCGGTGAGCATGAGGATCGGGATGCCGCTGCCGGAGGCGACGATGCGCCGGGCGACCTCGTCGCCGGAGGGGCCGGGGATGTCGCGGTCGAGGACCGCGAGGTCGTAGGAGTGGACGCCGAGCAGTTCCAGGGCGGAGTCGCCGTCGCCGGCGATGTCGGCGGCGATCGCTTCCAGCCGGAGACCGTCACGGACGGCTTCGGCCAGGTAGGGCTCGTCCTCCACGATCAGTACGCGCATGTCCGAAGCCTAAGCAGCACGGCATATCGCCGACGTATGCGAGGACGTGGGCACACCGGACACGCGGCTCAGCCCGCCGGTGTCGGCGCCGGCTCGGGGCGTGGCCGGTCCGACGGCGCTTCTGTCGCAGTGCGCCACCAGCGGCGCGACGCCAGTGCGGCCAGCACGGCGCCGGCGGCGTTGACCAGGACGTCGTCCACGGAGGACACCCGGTCCAGCCGCAGGACGTACTGTGCGGTTTCGACCAGGACCGAGCAGCCCGCCCCGAGCGCCAGGATCCGCGGCACGGACGCCAGCGCCGCGCACCGCATCGGGGCGAAGAACCCCAGCGATGCGAAGACCAGCAGGTTGCCGGCGATTCCGAGCGTCCCCATCGTGAGCAGGTCCCGCAGCGGTACCAGGCTGACCCGGCCGGGGACGATGCCGGCCCCGGCGCCCGGCATCATGGTCATCCAGAGGAACGGCACCGTCCCGTGGACCATGCCCACCTCGGCCAGCGACATCCGCCACGCCGATGTGACGCCGGCGGCCCGTCGGCGGCGCGCCAGAGCCCACACCACCAGCGCGGCCAACGGCAGCGTGACCAGCGTGATGAGCACCACGCCGTTGAACGTGTCGAAGCAGCCGTGCCACCGTCCGGCCATGCACATCGGGGCGGACATCATGAGCGGCCGCCGCACGGCGAACACGGCGCTCGCCAGGCCGAGGGCCGCCAGGCCGAGGAGCACGGTCCTGCGTGTGCGGCGGGGCGGTGCCGACAGGGATGCGTTGTGGTTCATGCCCCCATGGGAGACGGGGGGCGGTTGCGGTGGCGTATGCGATTTTCGATACGTCCGCGATACCGGGACGGCCTTCAGGTGCGCTCCGCCTCGTGCTCCGACAGGGCGCGGTCGCGGTCCGCCAGTTTGCGGAGCATCTCCAGGACGCGGTCGCGGGACTCGTCCGCCGCGTCGATGGCCTCGATGCACTGCCAGTACGCGGACTCGTCGTCCGCGGAGCAGGCGAGGCCGACCAGTGCGATACCGACCTCGCCGAGCAGTCCGCCGAGGTGTGTCAGGGTCTGCCGGGCGTCGCCCAGTTCGGTGAGCCGGGCCGCGCGCAGGTCGGCGGGAGCGAGGGGCGGTGTGTCCAGGACACCGCAGCCACGGCCCGCCCGTTCGGTCAGTCCCAGTGCCTCGCCCCGCAGTTCGGGTGGGCCGGCGACCGCGAGGCGGCTCCCTATCGCCTGGGCGAGGGCCTGGGCCTGCCACACCTCTGCCGAGAGCTCCGGCACATCGCCGGCGGTGGCCAGGGCCCGTCTGCTCTCAGCTATCAGCCGCACAGCGTCCATGTGCGCTGCCCCTGTCTGTCCGACGCGCTGCCCACGCGTCCACCCAACTTCCCCGTTAATTACCCAGAGTGAAGCTTTTTCAGTCAGAAAGCCATGGAGGAGGCGAAAATACGGGAACAACGATTCAAAAACGGTCGACATATCGACCACGGAGCGTGACGGTGAAGAGTTCGTCTCCGCGCGAGGGCGGTTCAGGCCGGGAAGCGGCGCTCGTTGCGGTCGATCTTGGCGTCCAGTGCGGTCAGCGGGTCGACGCCGAGCACCTCGCACAGTTGGAGGAGGTACGCGAGCACGTCGGCCACCTCGTCGGTGACGCGGTGTGCGGTCTCCGGGTCGTCCATGACCCGGGCCGACTCCTCGGGCGTCAACCACTGGAAGATCTCCACCAGTTCGGACGCCTCCACGCTGAGCGCCGTGGCGAGGTTCTTCGGCGTGTGGTACGGCTGCCAGTTCCGCGCGGCGGCGAACTCGACGAGCCTGCGCTGGAGTCCGGCTACGTCGAGGGGGGCGCGCGGGCCGGTGGGGTCGGTCGGGTCGGTCGGGTCGGTCGGGTCGGTCTGGTCAGTCACAGTCCAGGTGTACCACCGTCACTCCGCCCACCCCCGCGGCCCAGGACGCGTCGCTCACCGCGCCGACCAGCCGGATGTGTCCGCGCTCGCACATCCGCGCCGCCAGCCGCAGCAGTTCGGCACGCTGGAGCGGGTCCAGCCCCCGGTCGAGCCCGTCGGCGAGCACGGTGAGCGTCTGCAGCGCGGCGGGCACCTCGCCGGGCGCGTCGACCTCCAGCACACCGGGCCCGGTGAGCAGCACCAGCGCGAGGGCGACGTACCGCAGCTCTCCGTCCCCCAGCCGGACGAGGTCGGTGCGGACGCCGTCGCCCCGGTCGAGCAGGGCGCGGACCAGTCCCGCGCCGTACGGTTCGGCGCGCAGCCCGGCGACCGGGCCGGCGCATGCCGCGCGCACGGCGGACACCAGGAGCCCGTACCGGATCGCGCACTCGGCCTGGGTGCGCCACAGCACGTCGGCGAGGTTGCCGCAGCCGCCGAGCAGCCGCCCGCTGCCGAGCGGCACCGGGTCGCGCATGCGGTCGGGGCGGGGGTCACAGGCGAAGACGGAGCGCAGGGCGACCACCATCTGTTCGGCGGCGGCCAGCACCCTGCGCTGTCCGGGCGTCTTGCCCGCGACGCGCAGGGGAAGCATCGCGGTGCCGAGCCGGTCGTCGGGCAGCGGGGCCCGGGTGACCGGTGTCGACCCGGCCGTGTGCCACGCGGCCTGCACGGTGCGTCGGCCGGGGTCGCGCAGCGCGGTCTCCAGCAGGACCACCCCGTCCGCCGTCAGCCGCTCCCCCACGATCCGCAGCTCCGGTTCGGCCTGCACGGCGACCTCCAGCCGGACCGGGCCCTCGGGACCGTCGGCGGTGCAGCCGATCCGGAAGCCCCGGCGGCGCTGCGCGTCGGCACGGGCCCGCTCCGGCACACACGCGTCCGGCTCGGGGAACGCCTCCCACAGCTCGGCCCCGCCGCCGAGCCGGGCGAGCGCCTCGTAGGCCCGCAGCGCGCTGGTCTTGCCGCTGCCGCTGGCGCCGGCGAGCAGGGTGAACGGGCCGAGCGGGAGCCCGAGGTTGCGGTGCCCGGCGAACGCGGACAGCAGCAGCCCGGTGACGCACGGCCGGTCGGGGTGCCCCTGGGTGGCGTCCTTGCCGGAGGGCGCGGTGAACGCCGCGGACGGGGAAGCCGGGGAGGGCGGCGGGGAGGGAACCGGCGCGGGCCCGGGTGAGGGGACGGAGGACGGCGACGGGAGCAGCGGGGTCATGTGCGGAAGGTAAGGGTTCCGGTACGGGGCGAACCGTTCCGCTTGCGCGGTCTTCCCCCGATCGGACGACACCCCGGCCGGCTCCCGGCAGTTCACCCCTGCCGGGAGCCCTGCCCGCTCCCGGGAATCCCCATGCCCTCCATCAGTCCGGTCACCTCGGTGCCGGCCGGGGTCAGCAGGAACACGTTGCGGTCGACGCGGTGCATTCCGCTCGCCAGGCCGAAGACGACGCCCGTACTGAAGTCCAGCACACGCTTGGCGACGTCGCCCTCCGCGCTGGTCAGGTCGAGCAGGACCGGTATCCCGGCCATCAGGGTCTCCGCGACGTCGCGGGCGTCCGCGAACACGTTCACCCGCAGGACGACGAGGCGGCGGCGTGTCTCGGTCTCGGCCTCCGGCATGGACCGGTGGCCCACGGAGGACGGCCAGGCGTCCCGGCCCCGCAGCGGAACGACCTGGGCCAGCCCCTCCCACTGTTCGTCGGTGACGTCGTGGCTGTTCACCGGCATGCTCCGTCCCGGCTCGCGCTGATGGTCTGCATCGGGCAATTCTTACGCATGGTCACCCGTTCGGCCCAATGCGACACACTCTGCCACCTCGGGGCGCCCGAGGTGTGGCCTGCTGCCCCGGACAGGATCCGCTAACTTCTACACTGCTGTAGATATTTACTGTCGACACCATCCGGGGCCCGGCGGACCGCACGGCGTGAAGCCGGCGCCCCACACCCGAACACTTGGAGTGCGCATGGCCCTGTGGGACCGCATCAAGGAGTCCGCGTCGCAGATGCAGAACCAGCTCGAGGCGAAGAAGAACGACCTGAAGAGCGGTGCGTTCCGTGACGCGAGCATGGCCATGTGCGCCCTGGTCGCCGCCGCTGGGGGCACCTCCCACGCGTTAAGCAGTGGGGGAGGTTCGGTCGCCCCCTCCGAGCGGCAGCGGGTGGCTCAGCTCATCTCCACCAACGACGTCCTGCGGAACTTCCCCGCGGACGATCTGCGCCGCCGTTTCGAGGAGAACCTCGACAAGCTGATCGCGAACTTCGCCTTCGGCAAGGTGAGCGTGCTGCAGGAGGTCGCGAAGGCGAAGAAGAAGCCCGCCGAGGCGCGCGCCGTGATCCAGATCGGCATCGTCATCGGCGGCGCCGACGGCGACTTCGACCAGAACGAGCAGGCGGTCGTCCGCGAGGCGTGCTTCGCGCTGGGGCTGCCGCCCCACGAGTTCGACCTGTGAGCCGCAGGCCGGACCGCACCCGGAGGGGTGCGGTCCGGCCCGTCGCGGGAACATGGCTCCCGTCAGGATCGTTGGACCGCCGACAGACCCGACCCGCAGGAATACGAGGAGCCACGTACGTGTCCGGCAGATCGACGGACCCCCCGGGACACAGTCCCGGACCGCCCCGTCACGTAATCGTTGAAATCGGCGCCCGGCGGGGTGGTGCTGGATGAGTGCCGTGGAGGCCCTGTGGGGCCTGTTCGCCGTGTTCGTGCTGACCGCGGGCACCGGCTACTTCGTCGCCCAGGAGTTCGCCTACGTCTCCGTGGACCGGCTCATGCTCGCCCGCGAGGCCGAGGCCGGGGACCGCAGGGCCGCCCGCGCGCTGAAGGTTCTGGAGCGGCTGTCCTTCATGTTGTCGGGCGCCCAGCTCGGCATCACCGTCACCGGTCTGGTCGTCGGCTTCATCGCCGAGCCGTCGGTGTCCGCGCTGCTCAGGCCGGCGCTGTCCGGCCTGGGACTGCCGGACTCGGCGGTGAGCGGCATCGCCGTCGTGCTCGCCTTCGTGCTGGCCACGATCGTCCAGATGGTGCTCGGCGAGCTGGCCCCGAAGAACCTCGCCATCGCCGTGCCGGAGCGGCTGGCGAAGGCACTGGCCGGCTCGACCCTGGCGTATCTGAAGGTCGTCGGACCGGTGGTGCGGATCTTCGACAACGCGGCCTCCCGGCTGCTGCGCCGCATCGGCATCGAGCCGGTCGAGGAGCTGCACCACGGCGCCACGCTGGAGGAGCTCGGTCATCTGATCGGCGAGTCCCACGAGAGCGGGGCGCTGCCCCAGGACACCGCCACCCTGCTGGACCACGCGCTGGAGTTCTCCGAGCGCACCCTGCACGCGGTGATGGTGCCGCGCGCGGACGCCGTCTTCGTGCGCGGGGAGGCGAACGCCGACGAGGCGGTCGCCCTGATCGCCGCGCACGGCCACTCCAACTACCCCGTGCTCGGCGATCACCCCGACGACATCGCGGGGGTGCTGGGCGTGCGCGAGCTGATGGCGGTGCCCGCCGGGCGGCTCACGGGCGCCACGGCCGGGGCGATGGCCAGGCGGCCCCTGCTGCTGCCGGACACGCTTCCGCTGCCGGACGCGGTCGCGCGGATGCGCGAACAGGACGACGAGTTCGCGGTCGTCCTCGACGAGCACGGCGGGGTGGCCGGCATCGTCACCTACGAGGACATCGCCGAGGAGCTGGTCGGTGACATCGCCGACGAGTCCGACAAGGTCACCGAGCTCGCGGTGGCCGACGGCGAGGGCTGGCTCGTGGACGCGGGCCGCCGGCTGGACGAGGTGGCCGAGGCGACCGGCGTCCGGCTGCCCGAGGAGGACGACTACGAAACGGTGGCCGGGCTGATCGTGGACCGGCTGGGCCGTTTCCCCATCGTGGGTGACCGGATCGCCGTCGAGCTGCCCGGGGGCGGCCGCGCGGTGATCGACGTACGCACCCTGGACCGGCATGTCGCCGAGCGGGTGCGGATCACGCCCCTGGCCCGGGAAGAGCACACGACGGAGGAGCCCGCATGAGTTTCCCGATGGCTCTCTTCGTGACCGTGCTGCTGCTGATCGGCAGCGGGTTCTTCGTGGCGGCCGAGTTCGCACTGGTCGCCGCCAGACGGCACCGGATGGAGAAGGCGGCGGCCGAGGGGCGGCGCGGCGCCGGTGCCGCGCTGGCCGGAATGCGCGAGCTGTCGCTCATGCTGGCCGGTGCCCAGCTGGGCATCACGGTGTGCACGCTGGGTCTGGGCTCGGTCTCCAAGCCCGCGATCTCGCGCCAGCTGGACCCGCTGCTGCACTCCCTGGGGCTGCCCAGCGCGGTCAGCTACGGTGTGGCGTTCGCCGTCGCGATGACCGTGGTGGTGTTCCTGCACATGGTGGTCGGCGAGATGGCGCCCAAGTCATGGGCGATCGCCCACCCGGAGCGTTCCGCGATGCTGCTCGCCCCGTCGTTCCGTGCGGTGGTGAAGGCCGTCCGGCCGCTGATCCACGTGCTGAACGTGGTGAGCAACGCCCTGGTACGGATGTGCCGGGTGAGCCCGCGCGACGAGCTGGCCTCGGTCCACGACCGGGAACAGCTCACCCACCTGGTGGTGGAGTCGGAGCGGCTCGGCCTGATCAGCAAGACGGACTCGCAACTGCTCACCCGCTCGCTGACCGAGCCCGACACCCCGGTCGCCGCCCTGCGGATCCCGGCCGAGAAGATCACCTCCGTCGGGGGCGACGCGGGTGTCGACGAGGTGCTGCGGGTGGCCACCGCGCACGACCGCACCCGGCTGCTCGTCCGCGAGGGCGGCACCGTCCTCGGTGCGGTCCACGCGCGCGACGCCCTGGTCGCCCGTGCCCGCGGTCGCGCCACCAGCGCCCGTGAGCTGGCCCGCCCGGTGCCCGAGCTGACGGACACCACGACGGTCGCCGACGCGATCGACGTGCTGCGCCGACGCCGGGGCACGCTGGCGGTCGTCCGCGACGACGCGGGCCGGCTCACCGGTCTGGTCACCCTGGACGACCTGCTGGCCCGGCTGATGCTCCCGGCCGGGGGCTGACCGCACGCCGCCGGGTGTGAGCACGACAGAGCGCCGGCCGGTCCGCGACATGCGGACCGGCCGGCGCTCTCGTGCTCGGCTCCCGTCGTCAGCGGGCCGTGCCACCCGCGAGCGCGGCTGCGCCGGCTTCCGCGGCCTGGGGCCTGGGGCCTGGGGCCTGTCCGGCGGATCATGCCACAGACGCGGGGTCTGGCACGCCCTCCCCCAAGCTCTTCGAGCAGGGGGACCCCCAGCGGCGTTGTCGTCGGTTGCCGACGCTCCGCGTCGACGCCCTCCTCCGCCTTGCAGCTGGACGCACCAGACCCCGCTCACCTGCGCTGATGAAGCGCCGTTGATTTCCTGCGACCTGATCCGCCGGGCAGGCCCTAGGCCGCCGCGGTCACTGTCGGGTCGTTCTCCTCGACGCGGGCCGACGCCAGCGGGACGGGGGTGAACATGGCGGGTTCCTCGTCCGGGAACAGTGCGGTGGGTCCGTACACCCAGTCGGTGAAGGCCCACTCGGTCGGGTCGATCTCACGCATGATCGCGTTGCGCTGCAGCCGCGGCGTGCCGTCGAGGTGCCACAGCTCGCCCCAGGCGCGGGCGGTCGTCAGCACCCGGCGGCAGTGCTCGACGCGGACCGCCTGGTACGCGGCCAGCGCGGCCTCCCAGTCGACGGCCGAGTCGGCGTCACCCTCGGCGCGCAGCCGGGCGACGTGCCGGGCGAGGACCCAGCCGTCCTCGATCGCCATGATCGCGCCCTGTGCCATGTACTGCAGCGGCGGGTGGGCGGCGTCGCCGAGCAGGGCGATGCGGCCGTGCACCCAGGTGTCGATCGGGTCGCGGTCCATCATCTGCCACCAGCGGTCCCGCCACATCAGCGGAATGCCCTTGCCCACGGTCTCGCAGGTGCCCTCGAAGGCCGCGTCGAGCTCGTCGGGGGTGCCCCAGTCCTCCTGCCCGGCGAGGGCCTTGGGCGACTGGAACACGGCGACCTGGTTGAACATCTCGCCGCCGCGCAGCGCGTACTGGACGAAGTGGCAGCGGGGGCCGATGTAGACGGTGACGTCCTTCTCGGCGATGCCGTTGTCCCGGACCTGCTCGATCGGGACGGCCGCCCGGTAGGCCACGTAGTCGGAGCTGACCACGTCGTCGCCGACCAGCTTCTGCCGGGCCACGGAGCGCAGTCCGTCGGCGGCGATGACGAGCGGCGCCTCCTCGGTGTGGCCGTCGGCCAGGGTGATGCGGGCGCCGTCGGCTGTGTTCTCGTAGTCGACGACCGTCTGGTCGGTCACCAGGTCCACGCCGGCCCGCCGGCAGGCACGCAGGAAGATCGCGTGCAGGTCGCTGCGGTGGATGACCATGTACGGGAAGCCGTAGCGGCGCTCGAGCTCGCCCAGGTCGAGGCGGACCAGCTCGTTGGAGTCGAGCGCGTCGCGCATGACCATGCTCTCGGGGACCACGCCGAGTTCCTTGGCCTCGTCGAGCAGACCGTACTCGTCGAGGATGCGGGTGCAGTTCGGCGCGATCTGGAGGCCGGCCCCGACCTCGCCGAACTCCTTGGCCCGTTCGAGAACGCGGACGCGCAGCCCCTCCCGGGCGAGGGCGAAGGCGGTGCTGAGGCCACCGATGCCACCGCCGACGATGATGGCGTCGGGTCGGCCTTCGGTGGGAGGGGTTGCAGGGGTCATCGTTTTTCCTGTCTGAGCAGGGGACCCTGCTCTGCCTGGCCGCGCCGGGATCCGGCGCCGTCGGTCAGAGCCAGGGACCCAAGGTGGGTGCCGGGCCGCCGTCGGGGGCGGTGAGGGCGTGCCTGCGCCCGGTGAGGTAGGCCGTGATCTCGGCGAGCGGGCCGGTGAGCACGGTCGGTTCGCCGTCGCCGGGGAGTTCCCGGACCTCTCCGGTGTCGGTCTCCGTCAGGCGCAGCGCCGGGCCGGGGGCCTTGGCGCGCTTGGCGGTGACGTCGTCGCAGAGCGCGGCGAGGAAGTCGGCCGGCAGGTCGGCGAAGGTGATGCCGGTGTCCAGGTCGACGGCGTGGACGCACACCTCGCGGGAGCGCATCCAGGGCAGTTCGGTGGCGGGCACCGTGCGGCCCTGTGCCGTCACCACCTGGGACTGCCACTGGTCGTCACCGAGCTTCGCCGTCGACGCGGCGAGTTCGGCGGCGGACCGGCGCAGCCATCCGGTGAGTTCGGCGGCGGGCATCCCGACGCCGCGCTCGATGCCGGCGGCCCGTTCCTCGGGGGACGCGTACATCGGGGTCTCTTCGCCGGTGGCGGCCCAGTGCACGAGGTTGCCGAGGGCGTCCGCGTTGGCGGCGACGTGGGCGACCAGCTGCCTGCGCCGCCAGCCGGGCAGGCCGCTGGGCGCGTCGTAGGCCTCGTCGTCGAAGCCGGCGGTGGCCTCGAGCACCAGGTTCGTGCCGAGCTCCGCCCAGCGGCGGGCGTCGTCGAACGTGCGGGGCATCAGGCCTGCTTCTCCTTGACGACCTTGTTCTCCAGCCGGCCGATGCCCTGGACCTCGGTGACCACGGTCTCGCCGCCGAGCAGGTAGCGGGCGGGCTTGCGGGCGTGGCCGACGCCGCCGGGGGTGCCGGTGGCGATGATGTCGCCGGGGTTGAGGCGGATGATCGTGGAGACGTACTCGACCAGGGCGACCGGGTCGAAGAGCAGGTCACCGGTGTTGTCGGACTGCATGACCTCGCCGTCCACGGTGAGCTTGACGTCGAGCGCGGGGCGGACGCCGCCGGGCAGCTCGTCGGGGGTCACCAGGTACGGGCCGACGGGGGTGGTGGAGTCCCAGGTCTTGCCCTGGAGCCACTCGCGGGTGCGGAACTGCCAGTCACGCGTGGTGATGTCGTTCAGCACGGTGAAGCCGGCGATGGCCTGCTCGGCCTGCTCGCCCTTGGCGCGGCGGACCTGCTTGCCGACGACGACGGCGAGCTCGACCTCCCAGTCGAACTGGTCAGTCTCCTCGGGGCGGACGATGTCGTCGCCCGCGCCGATCAGGGAGTCGGCGAACTTCGCGAACAGGGTGGGGTGTTCGGGCAGGTCCCGGCCCATCTCCTGGATGTGGTTGCGGTAGTTGAGGCCGACGCACACGACCTTGGAGGGCTGCGGGACCACGGGGGCGAGGTCGGCGCCCTCGGCGGGGTAGGTCGTCGCGCCGTCGGCGGGGGCGGCGGCGCGCTCGGCCCAGTCGTCCTGCGCGAGCAGGGTGCCCACGTCGGGGAACCCGAGGTCGACCAGGACGTCACCGTCGAGCCGGACGGCCTTGGTGGTGCCGTCGGTACGGAGGGTGGCGAGCTTCATGAGCGGGTGGTTCCTTCCACGTGGGTGCGGTCGAGCCGGAGGGCTTCGAAGATCGGGGAGTCGCTGAACCGGAACAGGTCCAGGGCGCCCGAGTCGGAGTCGGTGGCACCGGCCTCGGAGCGTACGGAGAGCGGCTGCCAGGACGGGACGACGAACAGGTCGCCGCGCGTCACGGACCAGGACACGTCGCCGACGGTGACGGTGCCGGAGCCGTCGAAGACCTGGTAGACGGACGAGCCGGTCTCGCGCACCGGGGCGGTCTCGGCGCCGCGGGCCACGCGGTGCACCTCGGCGCGGATGGTGGGCAGCACGTCGGTGCCGTTGGACGGGTCGGTGAACCGGACGGCGGCGTGGCCGGGCTCGACCGTGCCGTCGAACCCTTCCTTCTCCAGGGCGAGCTGGTCGGTGAGCGCCCGGTCGGTGTGCTCCCAGCGGTACGCCAGCAGGGGCGTGCCGGGGGCGGCCGAGCCGGCGGCGACCGGGCGCAGTCCCGGGTGGCCCCACAGGCGCTCGGAGCGGGACCGGTCCGGGGTGATCCGCTCGGCGTCGCTGATCTCGTCGCGGCCGAACTCGAAGAACTGGGACTCGCTGGTGTACTGGAACGGGATATCCAGACCGTCGATCCAGGCCATCGGCTCGGTGGTGGCGTTGTGGTGGGCGTGCATGTTCCACCCGGCCTGCGGGAGGAAGTCGCCGCGCCGCATGGCCACCGGGTCGCGGCCGACGACCGTCCACACGCCCTCGCCCTCGACGACGAAGCGGAAGGCGTGCTGGGTGTGACGGTGCTCGGGGGCGTCCTCGCCGGGCATCAGGTACTGGATGGCCGCCCACAGGGTGGGCGTGGCGAAGGGGCGGCCGCCGAGGGCGGGGTTGGCCAGTGCGATGGCGCGCCGCTCGCCGCCCCGGCCGACCGGGACGATCTCACCGGCCTGGGCGGCCAGTTCCCGCAGCCGCTCCCAGCGCCACAGGTGCGGTACGGCGCGGGAGCGCGGGTGTGCCGGCATGAGGTCGCCGATCTCGGTCCACAGCGGGACGAGCAGTTCGCTTTCGAAGCCCCGGTACAGCTCCTCGAGCGCCGGGGTGACGTCGGGCTGGTCCGCGGCGCTGACAGCGCTCAGGCGGACGGGGGAGCCCGTGGCAGGGGGGGTGCTGAAGGAGGTGGTCACAGCTCCCACTGTGCTTCATGTCCACGGAACGGACATGTAAATTCTGGAGAGCAGAACAGGAACGACATTCGGAACGGGCCGCACCGGGAGGTTCGCCGTGGACAAGCCGCTCAAGACGCCGCCGCCGTACGCCATCGCCAGCGTCGACCACGCGCTGCGGGCCGCGACGATGCTCCAGCTGGAGGGCTCGCTGACCGTCACGCAGGTCGCCGAGCGGCTCGGGGTGGCCCGGTCGACCGCGCACCGGCTGCTGGCCATGCTGGTCTACCGGGACTTCGCGGTCCGGGACGAGAACCGGGTCTACCACGCGGGTCCGGTGCTGGAGCTGGCGACGCACTCGCGTTCCCTGGTGTCCCGGCTGCGGACGGCGGCCCTGCCCCACCTGCACCGGGTGGTGGACCGACTGAACGAGACCACGAACCTCACCATCCGCACGGGGGACACGGCCCGGTTCATCGCCAGCGTGGAGTGCGACCGGGCGCTGCGGGTCGGGTCCCGGGAGGGGATGGTCTTCCCGGCCCACCGGACGACGGGCGGCCTGCTGCTGCTCGCGGAACTGAGTGAGGAGGAGCTGGCGGAGGTGTACGCGAGCGAGCACTACCGCGACCGGCCCCAGGAGCGCCCGGACCTCGACTCATTGTCCGCGGAGCTGAAGGACATCGCCCGCGGGGGCTTCGCCGTGAACCGGAACCGCTCCGAGCGGGGCCTGGTGGCCGTCGGGGTCCCGGTCCGTGACGCCGGGGAAACGGTCCAGGCAGGCCTGTCGATCTCCATGCCGGGCACCCGCTACGACCCCCTCAACCTGCAGTTCCTGGTCGGCACCCTGCAAGCGGCGGCCCGAGCCCTGAGCACGGACCTGGCCGGGACGGCCTGAGAGCCCGGCTGCTCCTCCCCCGCTCCGCGGTCAGTCGCGCCGCGCTTCCGGCACGTCCGGGGCGCCGGTGCCCAGCAGGCCGGTCCAGCTCTCGGCCAGGACGTCGACCACGGACGCGCGGTCGGCGCCCCAGTGGCCGGGGGTCCAGGTGCGGGCCACGTGGTCGAGCTGGGCCATCGCGAGCACACCGCGCAGGTGGCGGCTCTCGGGAGGGAAGCGGTCGGCCTGGTCGAGGCCCTCCTCGATGTCGTTGACGGCCTCCTCCAGCCACGCGTTCACCAGGCCGCGCAGTTCCGGGTCGACCGCCGCCGCCTCGAAGGCGGCCACCGTGTAGGGCCGGATCGATTCCCAGCGGCCGGAGATGCCGTACAGCCACTCGGTGATCGCCTCGCGGCTGCCGTCGTGGACGACCTCGACCAGGCGCCGGGCGGTCGAGCCGTGGACGGGTGAGTCAATGCGTTCGAGCTTCTCGTTCAGCTCGCCGATGAGTGCCCGCATCAGGTCGCTGCGGGACGGGAAGTACGCGTAGAACGTCACCCGGGTGGTGCCCGCCGCGGCGGCGATGTCGTCCACGGTGGTGGCGGCGTAGCCCTTGGTGCGGAACAGCTCCAGTGCCGAGTCCAGCAGGAGCTTGCGGGTCATCCGCTTCTGCGCCTCGCGCAGCCCGGCCATCTCAGCGCCCCCGCTTCCTGGCGCCGGACGGCTTGGTGGACGGTTCGGCCGTGGGGGCGGTCATGGCGCTCATCCTATCGCCGGTCTCCCGTTCGACGACGCCTCCCTTACTTCATGATCGCTTTTCGTACGCGGCATACATTTCCTTGACGTGGCGTAAAGCTAGTGCCATTCTCGCCGTCACCGCGCTTCGCTCGCCACCTCCCGGAAGCCCGGTCTGCGCCCCTCCCCCCACTCCACGCCACGTCACCACGTGGTCCGACAGGTCGCGCCCACCCCGTCACACCCACCGGAACCGGCCACAAGGAGCCGGGCCGCCTCACCATCCCAGTCAGGGAGACTGCAGTGACGCTCAACAACGGGACGACGACGTCCCCCGGCCCTTCCGCGGGGGCCGCCCGGAAGCCGGGCTACGCGGGCACGCTTGCTGCCGCGAGCGCCGCGGTGTTCGTGGCCCAGTTGGCCAACGCCCTGCCGGCCTCGCTCAACGGACTCTTCCAGCAGGATCTCGGCACGCACGGGTCCCAGCTGACCTGGATCACGGCGTCCTTCATGATCGCCGTGGTCGTCTTCGAGTTCACCTTCGGTGTCCTCGGCGACCTGTTCGGACGCCGCAGGCTCATTGCCTCGGGTGCGGCGCTCGTCGTCGCCGGAAGCATCGTCTCGGCTGTCTCACCCACCGTGCAGTGGCTGTGGGTCGGCGCCGCGCTGAACGGTCTCGGCGCCGGCGCCATGTTCCCCGGATCACTCACCATGATCGCGGACGTCGCCCGCAGCGCCCTGGAGCGGGCCCGCGCCATCGCGCTGTGGAGCGGCTTCCTGTCGGCCGGTGCGGCGCTCTCCCCCCTGATCGGCGGGGCGTTCGCCAAGGTCGGGTCGTGGCGGGGCTCGTTCCTGGTCCTCGTCGCGCTGGCCTTCGTCAGCATGGTGCTCTCGCTGGCCCTGGCCACCGAGTCGAAGGCCGCCGAGGGACGCCGGCTCGACGTCCCGGGCCAGATCACCTTCGCGATCGGTCTCATCCTGGTGCTGTACGCGGCCGTGGAGGGACCCGAGAAGGGCTGGGGCGCGCCGGACATCGTGGGCGCGTTCGCCGTCGGCGCGGGCTTCCTGATCGCCTTCCTGCTGATCGAGCGCCGTGCCGAGTCCCCGATCCTCAACCTCTCCCTGTTCAAGGACCGCGCCTTCGCGGTGGGGTCGGTCGTGGCGGTCATCGGCATGATCGCCTTCCTCGGCGCGTGCTTCGCGACGAGCATGTGGCTCGGCCCCGTGCAGCACCAGGACCCGCTGCGCGTCGCCCTCCCCTTCCTGCTGCTCCAGGGACCGGCGTTCGCCCTGATCCCGGTCGTCTCCCGGCTGCTCCACCGGGTCTCCCCGAACTGGCTGCTGACCTCCGGCTTCAGCCTGATGGCCGTCGGGTCGTTCCTGTGCGCCCGGCTGGACGTCACCGACCGGAGCCTGACCCCGTTCGTCGTGCCCACCCTGCTCATCGGCGTCGGCTTCGCACTGGCCGTCAGCTCGATCACGGCCGTCGCGCTGAACAGCGTGCCGGGACGGCTGGCCGGCATGGCGAGCGCCACCACCAACATGCTGCGCGACCTCGGCTTCGCCCTGGGCCCGGTGGTCGTCGGCGCGGTCGCCCTCAGCCACGCGGGCGAGACCTTCGCCTCGAAGCTGGCCGGCGCGAACCTGCCGCCCGACCAGCTGGGCGCCGCCACGGAGATCGGCCGGGCCGCCGGACCGATCGCCGTGAACAGCCTGCCGCCGGACGCCCCCGGAGCGGCCGCGCAGGGCATCGCCCTCGACGCGCTGGGCAGCGGGTTCGGCCTCGCCTACACCGTGTGCGGGGTCGCCGCCGCGGTGGCCGCGGCCGTGACCGTGATCGGCATGGCCGGCATCCGCGCTCCCCGCACCCTGGACACGGAACACACAGCCGAGCAGGACCCGTCGGACCGGCCCCAGGCCCCGACCACCGCTCCGGCGCAGTAGACCGCCACACCGGTGGGGCCCGTGTCGTTGACCCCGCGGACGCGGACCGGGTTCCCTGTGTGCCATGGCTGACGAAGCGCGCACGGGGGACCCGGTCCTCGCCGTCGAAACGCAGGGCGAGTGGGAGGAGTGGCTGGAGGAGCACCACGACGAGCTGCCCGGGGTCTGGTTGCGGATCCCGAGGAAGGACTCCGGACTGCCCGGCCCCGACTACGCCGCCGCCCTGGAGTCGGCGCTGTGCTACGGCTGGATCGACGGGCACAAGAAGAAACTGGACGACACCCACTGGCTCCAGCGGTTCACTCCCCGGCGTCCGCGCAGCAAGTGGTCGAGGATCAACCGGCAGAAGGCCACCGCGCTCATCGAGGCCGGCCGGATGCGGGAGCCCGGACTGCGCGAGGTGGAGCGGGCCCGGGCCGACGGCCGCTGGGAGGCGGCGTACGCGAGCCAGAGCACCGCGACCGTCCCCGACGACCTGCGGGCCGCGCTGGACGCGGTCCCGGCGGCCCGCGACTTCTTCGGCACCCTCGACAGCCGCAACCGGTACGCGATCCTCTACCGCGTGCAGGACGCCAAGCGCCCGCAGACCAGGGCGGCCCGTATCGAGAAGTTCGTCGCCATGCTCGCCGAGGGGGAGAAGCTCCATCCGTGACGATGTGACGCCGTGACCACGTGACGGTCTGGCAGGCATCCGCTCCCGGCACGTGGAGAGGCGGTCCGGGCGCCGGGGCCCGGACCGCTTCGGTGTCAGCCCGCGACGATCGCCTCCGCCGCCGCCACACCGCAGACGCGGGCCGCGCCGCGCGTGGCGATGTACGGGGTGCCGCGCGGCGCGGACTGCGGGACGCCCATCTCCACGACGACGGTGTCCGGCGCAGCGGCGAGCAGGGTGTCCAGGGCGGTGCGCATCCACGGGTGCCGGTGCTCGTCGCGGACCACGGCGACCACGCGCCGGCCGGCCGCGGCCTCGAGCACCCGCGCACCGGCGTCGGTGCCGGTGAAGTGGCCGGTGGTGGTGCCGGGCAGCAGCCGCTCCAGCTCCGCTCCGACGCCCCAGGGCGTCTCGTCGCCGACGGCGATGTTGGCCTCGGGGCTGAAGGTCGCCACGTACACGGGTGCGGTGACCGGTGCGGTGGGCCCGGTGCGGGTGACGGTCACCGCGCGGCGGGCCGCCGTGAGGCCGATCTCCGGTTCGGGGTCGCCCGGGGACGGGGACCGCCGCGCTTCCGCGGTCCAGCGGGCCAGCGCGCGGCCCCGCTCCGCCGCGTCGGCCAGGCGCTCCTCGGGCAACTCGCCCGAGCGGACGGCCTCGACCAGGGTGTCGCACAGCCGCCGTACGGTCTCCTCGTCGGCCAGACCACCCCCCACACAGATCGCGTCGGCGCCGGCCGCGAGGGCCAGCACACTGCCGCGTTCGATGCCGTAGCGGCCGGCGATGGCCTGCATCTCCATGCCGTCGGTGACGATCAGGCCCTCGTAACCCAGTTCGCCGCGCAGCAGGTCGGTCAGTACCCGCCGGGACAGTGTTCCTGGATGGTCCGGATCCAGCGCGGGGACCAGGAGGTGCGCGCTCATCACGGCGCGCGAGCCGGCCGCGATGGCCGCGCGGAACGGCGCCAGTTCGCGTTCGGCCAGCACGGCGGCGTCCGCGTCGATGCGGGGCAGGGCGAGGTGGGAGTCGACGGCCGTGTCACCGTGTCCCGGGAAGTGCTTGGTGCATGCCGCCACGCCCGCCGACTGCAGGCCGGCGACGTAGGCGGCGGTGTGCCGGGCGACCAGGCCGGCGTCGGCACCGAAGGAACGCACGCCGATGACCGGGTTGTCCGGGTTGGAGTTCACGTCGGCGGAGGGGGCCCAGTTGAAGTTCACCCCGCAGGCCGCGAGCCGGCGGCCCAGCTCCGCGGCCACCGACCTGGTCAGCTCGGTGTCGTCCACCGCGCCCAGGGCGTGGTTGCCGGGGAAGGAGGAGCCGGTGCGCACCTCCAGACGGGTGACGTCGCCGCCCTCCTCGTCGATCGCGACCAGCACGTCCGGGCGTTCGGCGCGCAGTTGCCCGGTCAGGGCGGCCAGTTGCCCGGGCGAGGCGATGTTGCGCCCGAAGAGGCCGACGGAGGTGAGGCCCTCGCCGAGGCGGCGCAGCACCCAGTCGGGCGCGGTGGTGCCGGCGAAGCCCGGTTGCAGGACGGCCAGAGCGTCCCGGGTGAGGGTGTCGGTGCCGGTGGTGAATGTCGTCATCGGGTGGCGTTATCCCTTCACGGCGCCCGCGGTGAGGCCGCTGACGGCCTTGCGCTGCAGGTAGACGAAGAGGATCAGGATCGGGACGGCGAAGAGTGACGAGGCGGCCATGGTCGCGCCCCAGTCGTCGCCGAACTGGGTCTGGAAGCTGAACAGCCACAGCGGCAGGGTCTGTGCCTCGACGTCCTTGTTGAGCACCAGGACCAGGGCGAACTCGTTCCAGGCGGTGATGAAGCCGAACAGCGAGGTGGCCATCAGGCCCGGGGCGAGCAGCGGCAGGATGACCCGGCGGAACGCCTGGGCGCGGGTGCAGCCGTCGACCATCGCCGACTCCTCCAGCTCCTTCGGCACGGCGGCGACGAAGCCGCGCAGCGTCAGGATGGTGAAGGGCAGGATCATCATCGTGTAGAAGAGCGTCAGCGGCACGAGGCTGTTCAGCATCGACGCGTCCCGCACGATCATGTAGATCGCGATGATCATGACTTCCCAGGGCGCCATCTGGGCCATCATGAAACCGATGATGAAGCCGCGCCGTCCCTTGAACCGCATCCGTGCCAGGGCGAAGGAGCCGGCCAGCGCGATGATCAGCGAGAAGACGACGGCCAGGACGGTGACGGTCAGCGAGTTGCGGACGTACGTCCAGAAGTGGTCCGCGTCGGTCGCGGTCCTGAAGTGCTGGAGGGTGACGTCGGTCGGGAACCAGACCGGGTTCTCCGAGATGATGTCGCCGGTCGGTTTGAAGGCCGTGGTGAACATCCAGTACACGGGGAAGACGCAGCCGATGAACAGGACGACGGCCGTGGCGTTGGGCCAGACCCGGGCAAAGAGCGAGCGTTTCACAGCGCGGCCTCCTCTTCGTTCTCCTGCTTGAGCACGATCCTGAGGTAGTGGGCGGTCAGGCCGAGCAGGATCAGGATGGTGAGGACCGCGATCGCCGCGCCCATGCCGTAGTGCTGGTTGCCCATGCCCTCGACGTAGGCGTAGACGGGCAGGATCTCGGTGAGCCGGTCGGGACCGCCGCCGTTGAAGGCGAGGACCTGGATGAACGCCTTGAAGACCCAGATGACCTCCAGGAAGGTCGTCGCGTAGAGGAACGGCCGCAGGAACGGCAGGGTGACCGTGGTGAAGCTCCGCCAGGCGCCGGCGCCGTCGAGGGACGCGGCCTCGTAGAGCTCGTTCGGGATGGTGGTGGTCGCCGCGTACAGATTGATCGCGACGAACGGGATGGACGCCCACACGATCAGCACGATGACGACGAAGAACGTCGACATCTGGCTGCTGGTCCAGCTGTAGTCGGCCATGGAGTGCCAGCCGAGCTTGTCCAGGACCCAGTTGACGACGCCGAAACGCTGGGCGAACAGCCACTGGTAGACGGTGGTGGCCGCCACGATGGGCATGGCCCAGGCCAGTACCAGGCCGAGCAGCAGGGTGACCCGCATCCGCCGGCCGAGGCGGGCGAGCAGCAGGCCGACCAGGGTGCCCAGGACCATGATCAGGACGACGTTGACCGCCGTGAACAGGATCGAGCGGAGGGTGACCCGCCAGAAGTCCCCACTGGTGAGGGTCTCCGTGTAGTTGTCGACGCCGTTCCACTCGGTGACGCGCTGGATCAGCTGCCCCATGTTGAGGTTCTGGAACGACAGCAGCACGTCCTTCAGCAGCGGCCAGCCGAGCAGCAGCACGGTGGCCGCGCAGGCGGGCAGCAGCAACAGGTACGGGGCGAGCGCGCCGGCTCGCGAGGGGGGCCTGCCGGGTGCCGCCCCGTCGTCCGCCTTGCGGAGGTCCGCCGGGCCGGAGGGCGGCCGTTCGGTCTGCACGGTCATGCTCGCGATCTCTCTTCTCGACGTACCCGGACGCGGTGCGGGGGCCGCCGAGTGGCCGGCCCCCGCTCCGGTCGGAGCGCGTGCGCTTCTACTGCTGCTGCGCCAGGCGCTTGTTGAACTCGCCCTCGACCTGCTTGGCCGCCTCGGCCGGGGACTTGCCCCTCAGGACGGCGGTCAGGTACGTCTTGATCGGGTTGGGCGCGTTCTCCACCGCGGCCCACTCCGGGATCAGCGGCGTGGTGCCGCCGACGGCGGCGGCCGGCGCGGCGGCCTCGGCGGGGGCGTTGCCCTCGAGGTTGCTCTGCAGCGACTCCTTGTTGGGGATGACGCCGTTGAGCTTGGCCAGCTGCCCCTCGAACTTGTCGGACAGGGCGAGCTTCAGGAACTCCTGGGCGAGGTCCTGCTTCTTGCTGCCCGCGGCGACGGCGAGGTTGGAGCCGCCGAGGAAGACGCCCTCGGGCTGGTCGGCCGTGGGACCCGGGATGGTGAAGTAGCCGATGTCCTGCTCGATCTTCGGGTTGGCCTCGATGGCGATGCCGGCTTCCCAGCCCATGCCGATGAAGGCGCCGACGTTGCCCTTGGCGAAGACCTGGCCCTGCTGCGGGGTGGCCTCGTCCTTGTCCTTGGGCGCCTTCGACAGGGCCTGGAACTTCTTGTAGGTCTCCGCGGCGGCGGCGACCTTCGGGTCACCGAGGTTGGAGACGTGCTTGTCGCCGTCCTTCTTGACGAGCTCGCCGCCCTCGCCGATCACCAGGCCGACGAAGTGGTACCAGTTCTGGCCCGGCAGGTAGATCGGTTCGGCGTCGGTCTTGTCACCGATGGTCTTGAGCGCGTCGTAGAACTCGTCGCGGGTCTTGGGGGTGTCCTTCAGCCCCGCGTCCGCCCAGACCTTCTTGTTGTAGAGGACGACCCGGTTGGCGAAGTACCACGGTGCCGCGTACTGCTTGCCGTCGTAGACGGACGACTCGTTGAGGGACTCGGTCCAGTCGGCGCCGATCTCGGACTTGAGGTCGGCGAGGTCGGCGAGGCCGCCGGTCTTGGCGTAGGCCGGGGTCTGGGTGTTGCCGATCTCGAAGACGTCGGGCGGGTTCTCCTCGGACAGGGCGGTGGTCAGCTTCTGCTGGATGCCGTTCCACTGCTGGACCTCGAACTTGACCTTCGCCTTGGTCTTCGCCTCGAACTCCGCGATCAGGTCCTTCTGCCACTCGTCCGGCGAGGAGCCGTCCATCATCCACACGGTGAGCGTCTGGCCCTCGTACCCGTTCGCCCCGGTGCTCTTGCCGTCACCGTCGTCTCCCCCGCACGCGGCGACGGAGAACAACATGCCCGCGACCCCGATCGCGGCTATCAGCTTGCGCTTCACGCGCCACCCCTCCTCAGGAACGCCTTCCACACCCACGCCTTCGGCGGTGACCCTCGCAACGGCGCGACACTCGGCGGGCTGGGACCCGGCTTCCTCTAAATGGTTTAGACCAGCAGGGGGAGCTTGGCCTAGACCTATGACCCTGTCAAGGGTCGCGTCACCAATCGCCCGGACCACCCCCAGCGCCCCCGCACGGACCTGCAACTCCTCCCAAACAGGGACGTGTCGAAGGTTGGACTAGACCAAAGAGAAGCGTGCGGTTATAACGGGACCGCCGAGTGTGCGGCGCCGAACCCGGCCGCCCGCCGACGTGCACCGCGGTCGGCGCCTGCCGCCCGCACGCCGGACACCGCAGCCGGAAGGCAGGTCATGAGCACCGACCTCAGCAGCGCCCAGACCGTCACGGGGACACCGGACCGCACCGACCGCGTGCCGAAGTACTACCGAGTCAAGCAGCGGTTACTGCGGATGACCGAGGCGCGCGCGCCGGGATCGCCGATGCCGGCCGAGCGCTTCCTCGCCCTCGAGTTCCGCACCTCCCGCACCACCGTGCGCAAGGCGCTGCAGGAGCTGGTGAGCGAAGGGCGGCTGGTCCGCATCCAGGGCAAGGGCACCTTCGTCGCCCGCCCCAAGATCTATCGGACCCTCCAACTGACCTCGTACACCGAGGACATGCGCAACCAGGGGCTCACCGCCGCCTCCCGGGTCCTGGACATCGACCACATCGCGGCCGGCGAGGAGCTGGCGGCCCTGCTCGGGGTGGAACGGGGTGACCGCGTGCTGCGCGTGGAGCGGTTGCGGCTGGCCGGGGGCGAGCCCATGGCGATCGAGGCGACCCATCTGTCCGCACGCCGCTTCCCCGGCCTGCGCCGGAACCTGGCCCGCCGCACCTCGCTCTACGCGACGCTCGCCGAGGTGTACGGGGTGCGCCTGGCGGAGGCCGACGAGACCATCGAGACCTCCCCCGCCACACCGCGGGAGGCCGGCCTGCTCCACACGGACGTGGGCCTGCCGATGCTGCTGCTGTCCCGCCACTCACGGGACGAACGGGGCACACCGGTCGAGTGGGTCCGCGCGGTGTACCGCGGCTCGCGCTACCGGTTCACGGCGACCCTGACGCCGCCGACGCCTCCGGTACCTCGGACACCGTTGGCACCGTGAACCGTACCGGTCGGGCCCGTGCGGCACAGTGGTCAGGACTGTGCCGCACGGGCGGCTGGGGGGCCGGCCGGGCGCGGCGCCGCTCAGGGCTCCCGGCGGTCCGTCGTGGTGATGCGGGCGATCGCCTCGAGGGTCAGGGACCGGTCGTGCGGTTCCCGGGACAGGGCACGATGGAGCGTCAATCCCTCTATGAGCGCGTCTAGTTGGCGGGCGGTGTCCGGGTCGAAGTGCTTCTCGAGGTGGCTGCGGCTGCGACGCATCCACTCATGGGTGAGCTCCCGGTAGGCGGGCCGGCGGGCGGCGAGCGAGTACAGCTCCTGGGTCAGCACGAGGTCGCGCGAGCTGCCCTCGGACAGGGCGTGGACGAGGTCGGCCACGGCCGTACGGGCCTCCTCCCGGCCGGTCGGCGCCGCGAGGTACGTGTCGAACACGGCGACTATGTGGCCGGTGAAGTCGCTGAACGCCTCCCGCAGCAACTCGTCGATCCCGCTGAAGTGGTACGTCATCGACCCCAGCGGCACCCCGGCCCGCTTGGCGATCTTGCGGTGGGAGACCGCCGCGAGCCCCTCCTCGGCTATGAGGTCGAGGGTGGCGGCGATGATGCGTGCGCGCCGCTGCGGGTCGGTGTGTCCGGTGGCCATGGGCGTCGTGCCTCAGAGGGTCCGGACCGGACGGGCGGGACTGCCGACGGCGACCACGTTCGCCGGCACGTCCTTGGTGACGACCGAACCCGCTCCGATCACGGAGTTGTCCCCGATGGTCACGCCGGGCAGCACGACGGCTCCCCCGCCGATCCAGACGTTGTCGCCGATGGTGATCGGCTGCGCGGCCTCCAGCTTGTCGCGCCGGGGCTGCGGTTCCAGGGGGTGCGTGGGGGTGAGGAGCTGGACGCCGGGGCCGATCTGGCAGTCCTCGCCGATGCTGATGGCGGCGACGTCCAGCGCGGTCAGGTTGTAGTTGACGAAGGTGCGCGCCCCGATGGTGATGTTGCTGCCGTAGTCGACGTACAGGGGCGGACGCACGTGCGCCTGCTCGCCCACCGCACCGAGCAGTTCGGCGAGGATCGGTCCCGCCGCCTCGGCGTCCTCGGCATAGGCCGCCTGGTAGCGGGCGGCCAGACGTACGGCCTGCTGCTGCCGGCGGGCGATCTCGGGGTCGTCGGCGATGTAGAGGTCGCCCGCCTGCATCCGTTCCAGGTGGGTACGGGGGTCCTGTGCGAAGTAGTCCGTCGCCATGGGAACGACGGTACACCCCGAAGCGTACGAACGTACACTCCCTGCGCCCAGGACTACCGCTTGACGCTGCCGGCCCGCAGCACCCCCGCGCACACGACCACGAGCGCGCCCGCGAGGGGCACCACCACCAGCCCCAGCCGAAGGCCGGCCTCGTCGGCGACGAGCCCGACGACCGGCGGGGAGAGCAGGAATCCCAGCCGCATCAGCCAGGAGACGATCGTGAGCCCCGATCCGGGCTTGAGGCCGGGCAGCTCGTCGGCCTCGAGCATCGCCGCGGGCACCAGCGTCGCCACGCCGAACCCGGCCGCGGCGAAGCCGAGGATCGTTCCGGGCACCGTGGGCACGGCCAGCGCCAGCCCCATGCCGACCGCGGTGATGAGGCCGCCGGCGCGGGCCACCGCGCGCTGGCCGAACCGGTCGACGAGCCGGTCGCCGAGGATCCGGCCGACGAACTGGGCGCCCACCAGGGCGATGAAGCCGGACGCCGCCAGCGCCGCCGAGGCGTTCAGCGAGCCGGAGAGGTAGAGCGCGGCCCAGGAGTTGCCCGCGTCCTCGACGAGCGTGCCGGCCGTCGCGATGAGGACGAGCGCGATCATCACGTAGCGGACGCGTGAGGCCACGGCCGGGCGCCCGTTCCGCTGCGGCGCCCCGCTCTCGGCGCCCTTCTCGTCCGTGTCCTCGACCGGCTCGGTGTCGGGTCCGGGCAGGGCGAACCGCAGGGCGACACAGGCGGCGAGACCGAACACCACCCCCGAGATCGTCAGGTGCGCCCCGCGCGAGAGGTCGAGCGCTATGGCGGCGGCGGCCATGGAGCCGCCGGTGACGGCTCCGATCGACCAGATGGCGTGGAAGGAGTTGATGATGGAGCGCCCGTAGCGGCGCTGCACCCGCAGGCCGTGGGCGTTCTGCGCGACATCGGTGATCGCGTCCATCGCTCCGGCCAGGAACAGCGCTCCCGCGAACAGCACCACCGAAGGCGCCACGCCCGCGACGAGGATCCCCGCTCCGGTCAGCAGGGTGCTCACCACCGCCACCCGGGCCGACCCCAGGCGGCGGATGAGGACCCCCGCCGCCAGACCGGCGACGATGGCCCCCGTCGGGAACGCCGCGACGGCCAGCCCGTAGGCGGCGTTGCCGATGCCGAGATCCGCCTTGATCTGCGGATAGCGGGGCAGAAGGTTCGCGAACAGGGCCCCGTTGGTGAAGAAGAGGACGGCAACGGCTGCGCGAGCCTGCCGCTCGGCCAGGGCGGGCCGGCGCAGTACGTCAGTGGTCATGTGCCTGACCTTATCCAGGGAGCGTACGAACGTACACTCTTTTCGGGCGGCACTGTCCGAAAACACGAGGCGTCGGGTGCCGAGCCGGTGCTCGGCACCCGACGGGCGGGACGGTGACTCACCCGCCCCTATCCGTTGTAGGTCTCGAACTCGGCGATCCGCGGCGTGCCGTTCGAGCCGGTGATCTCGAAGGTGATCTTGCGCAGCGAGGTCCGCGCGAAGGAGACGACGCCCGCGCTGCTGCCGGAGGCCAGGACGGCACCGGTGTCGTGGTTGAGGAGCCGCCAGGACCGGACGGCGCCCTCGGAGCCCGACGCCTCCCGGATGTTGGCCTTCGACACCGCGGTGTCGGACGACCACTTGACCGAGACGGAACCGGTCGAGCCGCTCGGCGACCAGTAGGTGCCGAGGTTGCCGTCGATCACGTTGCCGTAGCTCGTCCCACTGGCCTTGCTGGAGCCGTCGGCACCGGCACCCCGGCTGAGGTTGGTCCCGGTGGGGGGATCGGTCGGGTCGGTGGGGTTCGTGGGGTCGGTCGGGGCGGGGTTCTGCGGCGTGCAGTTGCCGTCCGACACCTTCAGGCCCTTGTTGGCGCCCGCCGTCCGGTTCACCACGTCCGGCACGCAGTTGGCGGCGTCGAGCTTGTAGGGGTTGGGGATGCCGACCGAGGTGTTGGACGTCGGGTTGGGGCCGGCGGGCTGGTTGTCGCCGCTGCGGGCGGACCAGGTCACGTTGTCGAAGATGTTGCCGCCGACCTGCCAGTAGCCGGCTTCGCTGGTGTAGAAGGTGCCGAGGACGTCCTTGGAGTCCTCGAAGTAGTTGTTGTCCACCTTGGCGCGTGCCCCCGGCCCGGGAGTTGATGCCGGAGTCGTTGAGGCGCTTGTAGTGGTTGTTGTACATGTGGGCGATGCCGCCCCGCAGCAGCGGCGCACGGGAGTCGATGTTCTCGTACAGGTTGTGGTGGAACGTGATGTTGCCGTTGGAGCGGTCGCTCTCGCTGGATCCGATGAGGCCACCGCGGCCGGAGTTGCGCAGGGTGCTGTACGACAGGGTCACGTACTGGGTGTTGTCCTTCATGTCGAAGAGGCCGTCGTAGCCCTCCGACTCCCCGCCGGACGCCTCCAGGGTGACGTGGTCGACCCAGACGTTGCGGACGTCGCTCTCCATGCCGATGGCGTCGCCGCCGTTGGAGGTGGGCGAGCCGGACTTCTTGACGTTCCGGACGGTCACGTTCTGGATGATGATGTTGCGGGCCTCCCGGATGTGGATGCCCAGCTGGTCGAAGACGGCACCGCTGCCGACCCCGACGATCGTGACATTGCTGGTCTGCTTGAGCTCGATCACACCGGCGGCGGTGTTGCAGCTGCTGCCCGACACCTTGCTGGTGTTGCCGTGATTGATGGTGCCCTGGACCTCGATGATGATCGGGGTGCTGCTGCTGGCGCGGTTGCACAGGGCGGTGTGGATCGCGGTGCCCGTGGTGGCCCGGACCGTCTGCCCGCCCGCGCCGCCGGTGGTCCCGCCGTTCTGGGTCGCGTAGCCGGTGGCGCTGCCGGTCGCGGCCGACGCCGAGGGCATCGACACCACCAGTCCGGTCGCGGCCGCGAGGGCCGCCGTGGCCAGTGTCGCGTGGAACCGCAGCGCTGCTGATCTCTTCATGCGGAGCTCTCCCTGTTCATTTAACGTCATGGGCATGTCATGCAGAGTGCCGTCGAACGCCGTCGACCCGATGGAAAGCGCTTTCTCGCCGCGAGAATAGGGCGCCCCCGTCCGGACTGACAAGGCTCCGGACGTCATGAGTGCGCCTGTTCGTATCTCATACACCAGACGTCGTTCACCTTCCCCCGAAGCCGCACATGCAGCCCTGATGCAGGGTTTCGGCAGCGGGTGCGCATCAGCAAGGGATTTCCCCCTCGCATCTGCGGCAGTATGATCAGCGGACGCGTTCCCCTGGACCGGTCCGTGAGAAGCAAGCAGTAGGCAGAGGGAGAAGCCCTGTGATGACCCGTCCCGCTCCCCGGACCCGCCGGACGAGGCGGGTGGCCGGTGCGGGCACCACCGCGCTGCTGCTCCTGGGCGCCGTGACCGCCTGCTCGCCGTCCCCCGACGCCCCCTCCTCGGGCTCTTCGTCCGGCAAGCCGTCCGGCACGGTGACCGTCTTCGCCGCCGCCTCCCTCACGGAGAGCTTCACGACGCTGGGCGAGAAGTTCGAGAAGGACCACCCCGGCACCGAGGTCACGTTCAACTTCGGCGGCAGCGACAGCCTCGCCGCCGGGATCACCAGTGGCGCCCCCGCCGACGTCTTCGCCTCCGCCAGCCCCAGGACGATGAAGACCGTCACGGACGCGGGGGACGTTTCCGGCGCCCCGGCCACCTTCGTCCGCAACCGGCTGGAGATCGCCACCCTGCCGGGCAACCCGGAGGGCGTCTCCTCGCTGAAGGACCTGACCGGCTCGAAGCTGAAGGTCGTCCTGTGCGACAAGGAGGTGCCGTGCGGGACCGCCGCGCAGAAGGCGCTGGACGCCAGTGGTCTGGAGCTCACCCCGGTGTCGTACGAGCAGGACGTCAAGAGCGCCCTGACGAAGGTCGAGCTGAAGGAGGCGGACGCCGCCCTCGTGTACCGGACCGATGTGCTCGCGGCGGGTGACAAGGTGGAGGGCGTGGACTTCCCCGAGGCCGCGCAGGCCGTCAACGACTACCCGATCGCCCTGCTCAAGGAGGCGCCCAACGCCGGGGCGGCCGAGGCGTTCATCGCGCTGGTGCGATCCGAGGAGGGCCAGAAGGTCCTGGCCGACGCAGGGTTCCTCACCTCGTGACCTCCGCGGGCACCCCGGGCGCCCCGGCCGCCGCCCGCAAGGGCGCCGGTCCGCGGTTCCGCCGCACACCGGCGGGCGGCGGCCGGGGTGTACCGCTGCCACTGCTCGTACCCGCGCTGATCGGCCTGGCGTTCCTGGTGGTGCCCCTGCTCGGCCTGCTGGTCCGGGCCCCCTGGTCGAGCCTGCCCGAGCAGTTGACCAGCCCCGAGGTGTGGCAGGCCCTGCGGCTCTCCCTGGTGTGCGCCACCGCGGCGACGGCGGTGAGCCTGGTGATCGGCGTGCCGCTGGCCTGGCTGCTGGCCCGGGTCGAGTTCCCGGGCCGCGGCCTGGTCCGGGCCCTGGTGACGCTGCCCCTGGTGCTGCCCCCGGTGGTGGGCGGGGTGGCCCTGCTGATGGCGCTGGGCCGCAACGGCATCGTCGGGCAGTGGCTGGACGCCTGGTTCGGCATCACTCTGCCCTTCACCACCGCCGGTGTCGTGCTCGCGGAGGCGTTCGTGGCGATGCCGTTCCTGGTCATCAGCGTCGAGGGCACCCTGCGCGCCGCCGACCCCCGCTACGAGGAGGCCGCGGCCACCCTGGGCGCCTCCCGCTTCACCGCGTTCCGCCGGGTCACCCTGCCGCTGATCGCGCCGGGCATCGCGGCGGGCTCCGTGCTGGCCTGGGCGCGGGCGCTGGGCGAGTTCGGGGCGACGATCACCTTCGCCGGCAACTTCCCCGGCCGCACCCAGACCATGCCGCTGGCGGTCTACCTCGCCCTGCAGAGCGACCCGGAGGCGGCCATCGCCCTCAGCCTGGTCCTGCTCGCCGTCTCGATCGCGGTGCTGGCCGGACTGCGCGACCGCTGGATGACCGCCTCATGATCCGTACCGACAAGCCCCGGCACGACCTCACCGGCGACGGCCCCGGCGCCCCCGGACCCGAGGGCCTCGACGCCCGGCTCGTCGTCGACCACGGCACCTTCCGACTCGACATCGCGCTCACCGCCGCCCCGGGCGAGGTCGTCGCCCTGCTCGGTCCGAACGGCGCCGGCAAGAGCACGGCCCTGCGCGCCCTCGCGGGCCTCGCGCCCCTCACCGCCGGCCATCTGCACCTGGACGGTGCGCGGCTGGACCGTACGCCACCCGAATCCCGCCCCGTCGGCGTGGTCTTCCAGGACTACTTGCTCTTCCCCCACCTGACCGCGCTGGACAACGTGGCCTTCGGTCCCCGCTGCCAGGGCGCCACGAAGGCGCAGGCACGGGCGACGGCCGCCGAGTGGCTGGAGCGCATGGGTCTGGCGGACCACACCGGTGCCAAGCCCCGTCGCCTCTCCGGCGGCCAGGCCCAGCGCGTCGCCCTGGCCCGCGCCCTGGCCACCCACCCCCGCCTGCTCCTCCTCGACGAACCCCTCGCCGCCCTGGACGCCCGCACCCGCCTCGACGTCCGCGCCCAGCTCCGGCGCCACCTGGCCGCGTTCGAGGCCGTCGCCGTCCTGGTCACGCATGACCCGCTGGACGCGATGGTGCTGGCCGACCGCCTGGTGGTCGTCGAGCACGGCAGGGTCGTCCAGGAGGGAACGCCCCAGGACATCGCCCGCCGCCCGCGCACCGACTACATCGCCCGACTGGTCGGTCTGAACCTCTACACCGGCCGGGCCCGGGGCCACACCGTGCGGTTGGAGTCCGGTCCGACGCTCACCACCACCGAGGACCTCACCGGCCAGGTCTTCGTCGCGTTCCCGCCCGGCGCGGTCACCCTGCACCGGGACCGCCCCACCGGCTCCAGCGCCCGCAACCTCTGGCACGGCGAGGTCACCGGCATGGAAACCCACGGCGACCAGATCCGCGTCGCCCTCGCCGGAGAGCTTCCCCTGACCGCCGACCTCACCACGGTCGCCGCCGCCGAACTCGGTCTGCACCCCGGCACGGACGTCTGGGCCACGGTGAAGGCGGCCCAGACCCACGCCTACCCGGTCTGACCGGCCACAGGCAACACGCCCGGCGCGGCTTCCTCGCCGCTCCGGCCGGATCACCTCGAGCCGAGAACGGAAAGGCGCCATTACTCCATGGGAGGGAATTCCGGCGCCGCGCAGGCGGGATGCCCCCGGCGACCATAAGCTTCCGGTAATGGGGGCAAGACTGTGCCATTCCAGCCGAGGAGAACCGATGGCTGAACGCATTGCCCGTCGACGCGGCTATCGAGAAGGCCTCGCCGGCGAGATGATCGCAGAATTCCTGGGAACGTTCGTCCTGATTCTCCTGGGTGCCGGGTCGGTGGCCGTCGCCGTTGTCGGCCTGCCCGGATCAGGTCGAGAAACGGCGGCCTTCGGTCCCGCCAACTGGATCATCATTTCGTGGGGCTGGGGTCTCGCCGTGGTGTTCGGCATCTATGTGGCCGGCGGTGTCAGCGGCGCCCACATCAATCCCGCGGTGACGCTGGGCTTCGCCGTCCGGCGGGACTTCCCCTGGCGGAAGGTCCTGCCCTACTGGCTGGCGCAGGTCGCGGGGGCGTTCGTCGGCGCCGCGCTCGTCTACGCGTCCTACCGGTGGGCGATCGACGCGGCCAACGCCAAGGCGGGAATCCCGCGGGACGATTCACTGGCGACATTTTCGATCTTCGCCACATTCCCCGCCGAATACTTCGGAAATTCCTGGTGGGGTCCCCTGCTCGACCAAATCATCGGCACCGGGATTCTACTGCTGCTGATCTGCGCGCTCATCGACACCCGAAACCTGGCTCCCGGGTCCAATCTCGGCCCGTTCCTCATCGGCCTGATCGTCGTCGGGATCGGTTTCACATTCGGCACCAACGCCGGATATGCAATCAACCCCGCCCGGGACTTCGGCCCCAGGCTTTTCACCTATTTCGAAGGCTGGGGCTCCATCGCCCTACCCGGAACCTACCAATGGTTCAGCGGCTACTGGTGGATCCCCATTGTCGGCCCCCTCATCGGCGGAGTCATCGGGACCGTCGTCTACGACCTGCTCATCAGCCCGGTGCTCAAGGCCCGGCTCGGTGCGACCGAGGAAGGCCCGGCCACAGAGGAGCCCTCCTAGGGCCCTGCCGCGGGCGGACATTCCCGCGCCCCTTCCCGTACGACCATGAGGAGAGTGGCCACGATGCCCGAATTCGTCGGCGCGGTGGATCAGGGCACCACCAGCTCACGCTTCATGATCTTCGACCACGACGGGAACGAGGTGGCGAGGCACCAGCTCGAGCACCGCCAGATCCTGCCGCGGTCGGGGTGGGTCGAGCACGACCCGGTGGAGATCTGGGAACGTACCAACACGGTGATCCAGAACGCCCTCCGTGCCGGGAACCTGTCGGCCACCGACCTCAGGGCCATCGGCATCACCAACCAGCGCGAGACCACCGTGGTCTGGGACCCGCGCAACGGCCGTCCGTACTACAACGCCATCGTCTGGCAGGACACCCGCACCGACAGCATCGCCGCCGCCCTCGAGCGTGACGGCCACGGCGAGGTCATCCGCCACAAGGCCGGCCTGCCGCCGGCCACCTACTTCTCCGGCGGCAAGATCAAGTGGCTGCTGGAGAACGTGGACGGACTGCGCGAGGCCGCCGAGGCGGGCCACGCCCTGTTCGGCAACACGGACGCCTGGGTGCTGTGGAACCTCACCGGCGGACCCAACGGCGGGGTGCACGCCACCGACGTGACCAACGCCAGCCGCACCATGCTGATGAATCTGGAGACCCTGGACTGGGACGACGAACTGCTGGACGTCTTCGGCATCCCGCGCGCGATGCTGCCCACCATCAACCCCTCGTCCCATCCCGAGGCGTACGGCCAGGCCCGCACCTCACGGCCGCTGAGTGCCGCCGTTCCGATCACCGGCGTACTCGGCGATCAGCAGGCGGCGACCGTCGGCCAGGTCTGCTTCTCCCCCGGCGAGGCCAAGAACACCTACGGCACCGGCAACTTCCTGGTGCTCAACACCGGTACGGATCTGGTGCGTTCGCAGCACGGGCTGCTGACGACGGTGGCGTACCAGTTCGCCGGCAGCCCGGCGGTCTACGCGCTGGAGGGGTCCATCGCCGTCACCGGCGCGGCCGTGCAGTGGCTGCGCGACCAGTTGAAGATCATCACGAGCGCCCCGGAGAGCGAGCAGCTGGCACGTTCGGTGGACGACAACGGTGGGATGTACTTCGTTCCGGCCTTCTCCGGTCTGTTCGCCCCGTACTGGCGCTCCGACGCCCGCGGCGCCATGGTCGGCCTGGCCCGCTACAACACCGGGGGCCACATCGCACGGGCCACGCTGGAAGCCATCTGCTACCAGAGCCGTGACGTGGTCGACGCCATGGAGCAGGACTCGGGCGTCCACCTGGACGTGCTCAAGGTCGACGGCGGCGTGACCGCGAACGATCTGTGCATGCAGATCCAGGCCGACGTGCTGGGTGTGCCGGTCAGCCGTCCGGTGGTCGCCGAGACCACCGCGCTGGGCGCCGCCTACGCCGCCGGGCTCGCCACCGGGTTCTGGCGCGACACCGACGAGCTGCGCTCGCACTGGCAGGAGTCGAAGCGCTGGAGCCCGGTGTGGAGCGAGGAGCAGCGCCAGGACGGCTACCGGGACTGGAAGCGTGCCGTGGAACGCACCCTGGACTGGGTCAAGGTCACCTGACCCGACCACCGGCGGCCGGTGCGGCTCTCAGCGGTCGGCGATGTCCTCGCGGAGGCCGTCGGAGAACTCCCACCATGACAAAGGGAGCCAGTCGCCGTTGACGAAGGCGTCCACTGTCGCGCCGCGACCACGGACCGTCACGACCGTCCCCGGCGGGTACGTGGTGCCGGACAACCCCGGCACGGGGACGAGCAGGGTCCCCAGCCTCTGTGCTGCCATGTTCCACCACTCCCTTCTCGGCACGGCGCCGGATATTCACATATCCGGAGATTACCGGTTTGCCCGATCGAGAGGACCGGAGAATCATGAGACATGAGTCACGCGGACAGCGGGCGGGGGCGTGGCGATCGAGCACGTACGCCATCGAGTGGAGGTCGCAACCATGAAGGCCGTCGTGTACAAGGAGCCGTTCAGCGTCGCGGTCGAAGAAGTCGAGAAGCCCAGCATCCAGCATCCGAACGATGTGATCGTACGGGTCACCTCCACCGCGATATGCGGCTCCGATCTGCACATGTACGAAGGCCGCACCGCTGCCGAGCCCGGCATCGTCTTCGGCCACGAGAACATGGGAATCATCGAGGAGGTCGGCCAGGGCGTCACCTCGCTCAAGGAGGGCGACCGCGTGGTCATGCCCTTCAACGTCGCCTGCGGCTTCTGCACCAACTGCGTCGAGGGGTTCACCGGATACTGTCTGACCGTCAACCCGGGCTTCCCGGGCGGCGCGTACGGCTACGTCGCCATGGGGCCCTGGAAGGGCGGCCAGGCCGAGTACCTGCGCGTTCCCTACGCCGACTTCAACTGCCTGAAGCTGCCGGAGGGACAGGAGAACGAGACCGACTTCATCCTGCTCGCGGACATCTTCCCCACGGGCTACCACGGCTGTGAACTCGCCCAGGTCCGCCCCGGCGAGAGCGTCGCGGTGTACGGCGCGGGACCGGTCGGCCTGATGGCCGCCTACTCGGCCCTGCTGCGCGGCGCGAAGAAGGTGTTCTCCGTGGACCGGGTCCCCGAGCGGCTGCAGAAGGCCGAGGAGATAGGCGCGGTTCCGATCAACTTCGCCGAGGGCGACCCGGTGGAGCAGATCAAGGACCAGACCGAGGGCATCGGCACGGACAAGGGCGTCGACGCGGTCGGCTACCAGGCGTCGGCGCACGGCGCGGACCACGAAGAACCGGCGACCGTCCTGAACTCGCTCGTCGGTACGGTCCGGGCCACCGGAGCGCTCGGCGTGCCCGGCCTCTACGTCCCGTCCGATCCCGGAGGCCCGGACGAACAGGCCAAGCGCGGCATGCTCCTCGTCGCGATCGGCAAGCTCTTCGAGAAGGGCCTGCGGATGGGTACGGGACAGTGCAACGTGAAGCGCTACAACCGGTACCTGCGCGACATGATCATCGAGGGCAGGGCGAAGCCCAGCTTCGTCGTCTCCCACGAACTGCCCCTGGACCAGGCGGCGTCGGCCTACGACAAGTTCGACAAGCGCATCGAGGGCTACACCAAGGTGGTGCTGCACCCGTAACGCCACGGCGCTCCGGCCCGAAAAACGAAAAGCGTGAGCACCGAACCGCTCGAGTGCTCACGCTTTTCCCCGCCGGCCAACGACCGGTGCCGGCCGAGCCGTTCACCCCACCCCCATGGGTTTGTCCCGGTCCGCCGAACTGGCGGCCGACCCAATCCGCTTCGAGCGGGACGGGGGCGAACGGACCGACATCGACGCGTGGCGGGCCGCCAAGAGCCTCCGCCACCGCTTCCGCACCGAGTGGAACGACGCCCTGACGAACGCGGGCCGGAGTTCGGTCTGCAGCGTTCCTTCTCATCATTGCTCCCTTATTGCTCCCTTATTGCTCCCTCCGCAGCCGATCAAGGCCGGGGTGTGCGCGGGCGTGTACCCGGGGGTGTGCAACCGGCGGTGGTGACTGCTCCCTGTTCAAAGGAACGGCCACCGCGCAACTCTCTCTGGCGAACTGCGAATTCACCCCCGGAGGTGCGCGATGGCCTTGTCGGAGTCCGGCCCACAGCGTTTACGGAAACCGCCACCCGCTGCTCGCGGACGTCGCCGCAGCGCTGTCGTCTTCCCACTGCCCACCCACGGCCCTTCGTACAGGGCGCCGAACCGGCCTACGCGGGGAGGCGCGCTGTGAAGAGGTTCTTCGGGAAGGTCCAGCCGGCCGAGCCGGAGGTGTCCGACGCGGAGCGCGAACTGTTCGGCGGCCCGCTGCGCTACGACATGGGCTGGTCCCAACATGAGAACGCTCAACTGGACTTGACCCTGGTGTCCGCACTCCGGTCGATGCCGACTCTGGTCGGCGCGACCCTGCGCATGGCGTGGAAGGCAGACCGCCGGGCGCTCATCGCCGTCGGGATCAGCGAGGTCGGGCAGGGCATCGCCGCTGCCGTCGGGCTGCTTGCCGTCAACGCCGTCATGCACGCCCTCCTCGGCTCCGGCAATGCCGTGGAACGGCTGCACGCCCTGTTGCCCGGTCTGCTCGCCATCGCCGCGATCGCCGTCGTCAACTCGGTTCTCGCCGGGTGGTCCACGTCCCGGGCGGGCCGTCTGGAACCGCTCGTCGAACGGATCGCCACCACCCAGTACCTGGCTGCCGCCGTCTCCGTCGAGCTGGAGGCCATCGACGACCCGGACTTCCGCCGCCTGATCGACATCGCCCAGTACGGCCCGGCCTCCGCCCGCCGCATGATCAGCGCCTGTGTCGCCGCGCTGAACAGCACCATCTCCCTGGTGGCCACGGCCGGCGTGCTCACCGTCCTGCACCCGGCGCTGCTGCCCATGCTGATCCTCATCGCCGCGCCGCGCGGCTGGGGTGCCATGCGTGTGGCCCAGGAGCGCTACGTGTCGGTGATGAGCTGGGTCGAGCACGTGCGGGCCAGTCGCCTCATCGGCAATCTCCTGACCGAGCGCACCGCCGCCCAGGAGGTGCGCATCCACGGTGTCGGTCCTTTCCTGCTGAGCCGGTACAAGCGCATGGCCCGAAGCGCCGAGGCCGAGCAGGAGCGGCTGGCCTCCAGCAAGGCGGTCACCGAGTGGGTGGCCGCCGCGCTGTCCGGGGTCGCGATGGCGGCCACCTACGGAACCATGATCTGGCTGATCATGAGCGGGCACATGAGCCTGGCGGTGGCCGGTACCGCGGTGATCGCCGTCCGCTCCGGCTCGGCGAGCCTGGGCGCCCTGGTGATGAACATCAACACGCTGCACGAGGAGTCCCTCTACGTCCGCGATCACGGACGCTTCCTGACCGAGGCCGCCCGACACGCCCTCCCCCGGACCGGCGATCCGGTCCCGAAACAGGTCGAACAGGTCTCTCTCGACCAGGTCACCTACCGCTACCCCGACCGTGAGGCTCCCGCGTTGGACCAGGTGACGCTCACCCTGCCCATGGGCTCGGTCACGGCCGTGGTGGGCGAGAACGGTTCCGGCAAGAGCACCCTCATGAAGATCCTCTCGGGCCTGCTGCTGCCCCAGGAGGGAACCGTGCGGTGGGGCGACTCGGACATCACCGGCCTGGAACGCTCCCAGGTCTTCGACCGCGTCGCACTGCTCACCCAGGACTTCCAACGCTGGCCGGTGACGGCCGCGATGAACATCCGCATCGGGCGCCCCGGCCACGACGCCTCCTCAGAGGACCTGCAGGCGTCCGTCGACTACGCGAGGGCCGACTCGGTCGTCGCCAAACTCCCCGACGGGCTGCAGAGCCTGCTGGCCCGCGTGTTCCGCGGAGCCGTCGAACTGTCCGGCGGCGAATGGCAGAAGATCGGCCTGGCCCGCACCCACTGGCGCAGCTCCACCTCGTCGGCGGACGGCGTCCTCATCGTGGACGAACCCACCTCCGCCCTGGATCCGGAAGCCGAGATCGAGGCGTTCGACCGCATCCGCCGGCTCGCCGCACCGAACCGCGCCGTCGTCCTCGTCACGCACCGCATGTCCGGCGTCCGCCACGCCGACCGCATCTACGTCCTGCACCAGGGGCGCCTGGCCGAACACGGCAGCCACGACGAACTCATGGCCGCCCGAGGGCGCTACGCCGCGATGTTCGACGCCCAGGCGGCCCAGTACGTCCCCGTCGGCGCCATCCCCCGCCCCACCTCACCCCCCGTCGCGGACCCCGCCTGAAACCTCCGCCCGAAAGGCCCGCTCACCGTGCCGGCCCCTCCTCCCACCACCCGGCGGCTCCACGCCCGAGGCCCGCACCGCCCCGCGACCGGCGCACAGCCCATGAACCGAGCAGCCGACCCGGCCCCGGTCGGGACACACCCGCGGGCGCCGCATGCCGTGCGGGAGCGGCAACCCACCCACGTCCGGTGCGGGGGCCGCGACGACGATCGGCCGGCGTCACCGGTCCGTCCCCTCCGCTGTCCGGTGGACGCGGCAGCCGAGGCGCTGCCGGCCCCTCAGCGCGGCGCGTCCGCGTCGAGCTGTGCCGGCCCCTGCTCCCACCGCTGCCGGCGGTCGCTCCCGGACTGCTCCCACCACGGTGTGCCCCGCTCCCCCAACGCCACCTTCGCCCGGTGGACACGACCGCGTGCGGAGCGTTCGGCCCGGGCGTCGCCCGCGGCCGTCGCGGCCCGCACCGCGCGCCGGGCCGCCATGAGGTGACGGCGCAGACGGGCCGCGGTCTCCTCCGGAACGGAGGGATCCGTCGCCCGCCGTCTCCGTCCCCGGACGACGACGAAGTGCCCGTCGGGGGTCTTCTCCGGAGCCCGGCCCGCGTCCATGGTGTCCCTTCTGCCCCTCGCTGCCTCGCTCGGCTGTCCCGTCTGCCCCTCGCCACCTCGCTCGGCTGTCCCGATCGTCCGGTCGGAGCGACGAGGACGCCGTTCAAGGCGTTCGACCGGGACCGTCCGCCGCCAGGCGCCCTACTCCCGTCCCGGAGCGGTTTCGGAACGGGTGGTGGACAGGAACGTCTCCCAGTCGGCGCGGCCGCCCGCGCCCAGTACTCCGACATCGGCCCCGAGGTCGCCGGTGGACGGCTCCCGCAGTTCGCGGCGGGCGATGCGGGCGACCACGGACGGGAAGATCGGTCGCAGGGGCTGGCACCAGCGCAGCCACGGCGGGGCGTAGACGTGCCAGGCGCGGTGCGCGATGCCGGTGGCGAGCCAGTCGGCCACCTGATCGGGGCTGTGCACCCGGCGTGCGAACCACGGCTGGTGCCGGCGCAGGGCCCGCAGGACCGGATGGTCGTCGATGCCGACGACCATGTCGGTGCCGGTCCAGTGGAGGTAGGCGATGCCGACGGCTACCCCGTCGGGCTCCACCTCACCCCGCAGGGCCTGGGCGAAGGACTCCGCGCCCGCCTTGGACGCGCAGTACGCGCTCATCATGGGCGCGGACCCGAAGGCGGCGGTCGAGGCGATCTGCAGGAAGTAGCCGTGGGTGCGGGTGAGCTGCGGCAGGAAGGCCCTGGCCGTGTTCGCCGACCCGACGAGGTTGACGTCGACGACGCGCCGCCACAGGTCGGCCGCCGTACGGCTGAAGGGGCCGCCCGTGGCGATCCCCGCGTTGGCCACGACGGCGACGGCCGGCCCGAGCCGCTCCTCGACCTGCCGTGCGGCCTCGTCGAGCGCGGCCTGGTCGGTCACGTCCGTCTCGACGCAGACGCTCGGAGAGGTCAGTGCGGCCGCCGCCCGGTGAAGGGTCTTCTCCTCGCGGCCCAGCAGGGCGATGCGCATGCCGTCCGCGGACAGGCGCCGGGCGAGGGCTTCGCCGACACCGCGGGCCGCCCCGGTCACCACGGCGACGCGCCCGCGCAAGGGGCTGTCGTGAGCCGCGGTGTGTACGCGTGTGCCGGTGAAGGTGCGCATGCGTTCCTCTCCTCTCCCCCGCCCGTCACGGACGTCACCACACCCTGCTCCCGTCGGCCTCGCCGACGGGAATCGAGCGTCGTACGGGCGTCAGGAGTCCTGACGGCCGGGCAGCACGCAGCCGCTCCCACCAGTCACTCCAGCACACATCTCCAGGTGGGGCGAGCCCGATCGGCTCGACCCGCTGGATACCGTGAAACAGGCCGAGACCACCGGCGCCACCACTGAACCGCAGGTCAGCCGCTCTTTCCCGCAGGCGCCAGGATCGCCACGCACTCCACGTGGTGCGGCATCGGAAAGACCTCCGACGACGAGGGAACCCTGATCGCCATCGGCGCGGTACTCGTCGGATTCCGTGCCCGCCACACGTGGGGGACGCACCTCAACGGGATCCTGACCCGAGGTCCGCGAGCAGGTCGTCCAGCACCGCTTCCTCCTCGACCCGGACACCGTGCTCGGCGAGAGCGACGGCCAGGGCAGGGTCCCAGGGAGTCGCCGCGGGCGGGCCCGTCAACTCCGGGGCTTCGGCCAGTGCGACCACTGCTGCTCGGTAGTGGACAGCCTCATAGCGCCACGGCCGCCAAGGGACGTTTCCCGCCAGTGCTGCGGCGATGCGTACACCGCCCCAGTCGAAATCGCCGTGGTAGAGAAGGCCGGCTCCCCGTGCGGACAGGTCGCGCAACAAGGTGAGAGCGGCGGCCGACGGTTGCCCCTGGAGGCACACCAGGGGCGGGCACGCCGGGCCGAGGGTGTCGGCGGCGGCGGACAGCACAGCCGGGTTCTCGCAGATGTGGACGGTTCCCGTCACCGGGACGGCGACAACCGGTGCGCGACGGGTGAGGGAGCGGAGCGTCAGCACCGCCGGCTCCCCCGCGTCGGCCATCCAGTCGAGGGGTGGGGTACCGCGCAGGTTGAGGGTGAGGACGGTCGAGGACAGATCGTCCTTGAGCAGCCCCGCCGAGGCCCATGCCTCCCGCCGCCACTGCGCACCGGAGCCGTCGGGGAAGCCGGTGAGGGAACGGATGCCGGACAGGACGAGAGTGGCGAGCGGTGTCCCCTCGTCCAGGACATGGGCGCCCGAGAGGTTCCGTGCCGCGAACGTCGCTCGCGAGATCGGGGGTGACGCGGGCAGCGCACGCAACGTGCGCACGGCAGCCTCCACCAGAGTGCCCGCGGCCTGCGGGGTACGGGCGAGGCGCCGTACGAGACCGCCCCCGCGGACCCGCTCGGCCCAGGGCGCCAGTCCGGCACCGAGGGTGTCGAGCGGGGCGTACGCCCTTGCCCAGGCCCGTTCCTCCCTGTCCCGGGTCTCCGCACGGAGGGGGACGGGGCCGGTGAGGGCCACCACGGCGGCCGCCAGTCCGTCGGGGCTGACACCGGAACGGCGCAGGACCGCGTCCACGGTGTCGAGGCGGACGCTCAGGGAACCGCCTGCTCGTGGCGCCCGCCCCAACAGGCGCTCGACGGCCAGGCGTTGGGAGGCGTCGGGGTCGGACAGGGTCACGGAGCCGGTGAGCGGCCGCCCACGGGCCAGCCGCTGCCGGGCGCGGTCCACGAGCCAGGCGAGGCCGGGGTCTCCCAGCAGACGGCCGAGACGCCCGGTGTCGATGCCGGCCCGGTCCCCGGCCTCCGGCGGCACGGCCGGTGCCGTGTCTGCGGCGGCGCCGTCCGCTGCTGTCTCTCCCCCGGCCGCCGCGTGGGCCGTGGGAACACGACCGTCGCGGGCGGACGGACTCGTCGCAGGGTTCACGTCCACCAGGACTCCTGACTTCCGGCATCTCCGGCGCTTCCGGCGCTTCCGACACCTCCGGCGACGGTCCGCCCCGGCTCACCGGTGGAACCCACCGGTCCCTCGGCCGCCTCGCCGAGCCCGTCGACCAGGGGAGCCGGCCTCGCCGCGTCCGCCCGTGTGCCGGGCTCCGTGCCGCGCCGCCGTTCGCTGCCGTCCCACTCCCACCGCGTGACCAGTACGGCGTCGATGTCGTCGACGCGGGAGAGCTGGGCGATGGCGATGCCGGGCACCTGGGGGTAGCAGGCCCATTCGCGCTCGCTGGTCATGACGACGTCGAGGTCGAAGGCGCGCAGCAGGCCGAGGCACTTGGCGCGCGAGTCGTCGTCGACGCCGGCGAACGCCTCGTCCAGGGTGACCAGGCGCGGGGCGTACGCGCCGCCCGCGCTCGCGTAGTGGGAGGACGCGGCGGCGAACAGGGGCACGGACGCGGCCAGTACCCGCTCCCCGCCCGAGGCGGGCCCGGTGGCGGGCACCCACTTGCCGTGCTGGTGGCGTTCGACCCCGAACTCGTGCCAGGCCCGGTAGTCGAGGGCGGCGGTGAGGTCCTCCAGCCAGCTGCCGGCGCTGTCGTCGGCCTGTCGGCGGGCGATCTGCTCCTGGAGGAACGCGCCGACCGCGGCCCGGTCCTCGGGCGACCAGGCGTCGGCGGACTGGCGCAACC
This sequence comes from Streptomyces sp. NWU339, assembly GCF_003143855.1. Taxonomy (GTDB): domain Bacteria; phylum Actinomycetota; class Actinomycetes; order Streptomycetales; family Streptomycetaceae; genus Streptomyces. The sequence continues at coordinate 196,323 of NZ_QFRK01000007.1, read as the reverse complement.
GTTCACGGGCCTGGGTCAGCCCCTGCGGGGCCCGGCGGGACGCCCGCCACACCAGCCGCAGCTTCATCCCCGTGGAGGTCGGGCGCTCCTCCAGCTCCCTGTTCATGGCGGCCACCTGCCGTTCGGCCGCCCCGATCAGTTCCTGGAGCGTGCCGGCGACCTCGGTGATCAGATGGGTCTGGAGGATCTCGCGCTCGTGTGCGGACAGGATGCGGGTCAGTTCCTCGACCTCCACCGCCAGCGCCTCGGCGAGTTCGGGCACGGCCCGTTCCCGGCCCTGGTAGACGATGTCGACCCGCATGCCGTCCTCGCTCGGGCGGGCGGTGGCGGTGTGGCCGTGCCGCGACAGCGCGTCCTGGAGCCTGCCGAACTCCTCGCTCAGCCGTTTCTGCACCCGCTCCCAGGCCGCATCGGTGTCGTCGACCGAGGAGAGCCGGGACTCCACGGCCCGTGCGAGGGCGATGGCGGGGGTCGCCGCCCACGGCCCTCCGTCGTCACCCGGTACGGCGAGGTCGGGCAGCGCGACGGTGAGCAGCCCCGTCGCGGAGAACCGCTGGAGCGCCGCGACGGCTTCCTCTCGCGCGGCGGTCGCCTCGGTGACGTCCTCGGCGAGCCGCTCGATGCGCCCCTCGGCACGGCTGGCCCGCCGGTCGGCGTCACCGTACTCCGTCCGGGCCTGCTCCTGTTCGTGCGCGCAGATCCGGACCGCCTCGGCCGTCTCCTCCAGCTGCCGCTGGAGTTCGGCGACGGCCGCTCCGACGGTGGAGCGGAGTGTCGTGAGATGTTCGTCCGCAGCCGCGGCGATCCGGGCCGACTCCGCCGTACGCTTCGCGAGTTCAAAGACGAGGAGTTCGGCCCGGTGGGTCTCCTCCTGCTCTCCGGTCACTGCGCGTTCGGCCTCCGTGCGTTCGCGCAGGGCGGGCCACAGGGCCGCCAGGAGGGCGGTGTGGTCGGCGAGCGCCTGGCGCACGGCGCCCAGCGCCGTGCGGTCGGTGGGGAGGTTCAGGGCGGCTGCGGTGTCGGCGAGTTCGGCCGCCGTGTGTTCGGCCCTGCGTGCCGCCGGAGCCAGTTCCGCGGCTCGTTCGTCCCGCCGGGCGCGGGCGCGGCGGACCGCCTCGGTCGCGGCGGTGACGCGTGCGTGGGCGTGCCGCAGGTCGTCGTCACCCGGCAGTGCGGCGAGTTCGGCGTCCAGTACGGTGCGGCGCCCGGCCACGGCGCGGGCTTCCTCGGTCAGCCGTTCCCGCTCCGCCGTCAAGTCGTCGATCTCGGCGCGCAGTTCTCCGACCCGGACGCGACGCGCCTGCTCCCGCGCTCCTTCTCCGACGTACTGGGCGCTGTCCTTGGCCCAGCTTCCGGTGAGCGCCCCGACACGGAAGCGGCCGTCCGCGCAGACCCAGGTGTCGTGGCCGCCGGCCTCCCGGGAGGCCTCCCCGGGCCCGTCGCCGCCCGCGGCCAGACCGATCGAGGCGAGCAGACGTGCGGCCGTCTCCTCCCCCACGGCGGCGGCCCCCGCGTCCGCGGGATCGACCGCCGGGCACAGCGCGCGGTCGAGGCCGGCCCCGCCGAGCAGCCCGACCGGATCGAGCAGCACGTCGTGGCCGTCCGCCCCGACCGCGGAACCGTCCGGCCGCACCCAGGCGTCGAGGAGCCCCGACGCCTCCAGCGCGGCTTCCAGTCCCGCACGGTCGGCCTCGGTGACGTGCGGACGGAAGTCGACGAGCCGCCACAGCGGAGCGCCGGGGCCCCGGTCCCGTACGCCGGGGGTGCGCGTGTGGGGGGCCGACGGGCCGCGCTGCCCGCCCGTTTCGAGGGCGGTCAGTTCCTCCGCCGCCAGCCGCTGTCGCTCCGCCGCCGCCTCCTCGCGGTGGGCCAGCAGGGCCGCCCGGTCGGCCAGGCGGGAGGCGGCGGCGCGATGCGCCTCGGTCGCCGCCGTACGGGCCGGCAGCGGGCCGTCCAGGGAGCTCACCCAGTCCTGTACCGCGTCCAGGACCCCCGGCAGCCCGGGCACCCGCAGCTCCCCGCACCCGGAGAGGTGCTCCCGCACGGTCGTGACCAGAGCCCGCCCCGCCCGGGCGACGCCCTCCTCCGCCTCGGCCAGCCGCTCCTCGGCGTGCACGGCCTCCTCGTCGGCCTCGTCGGCGCGCAGCCGGGCGGCCCGGTGCTGTTCCCCGGCCCGCTCGGCCTGCGCGGCGAGTTCCGCCACGTGCTCGACGGCGCGCCGCCTGCTCGCCGTCGCCTCGTCCGTCTCCCGGCGCAGGACCGCGTCGGGGGCTCCCTCCGTCCTGGGCACGTCGAGCCGGGCGGCCGCGGCGCTCTCGGCCACCCGGCCCAGGATGTCGTCCAGAACCTCCCGGGCGGCCGTGAGCCGGTTGTCCGCGGTGGCGAGTCGGCCCAGGGCCCGGGTGTGCGCCTCGGCCGCCGTACGCCGGTCCGCCTCGGCCCGCTTCAGCTCCCCGGCCGTGCGGGAGGCGTCGTCCGCCGCCCGGTCGAGCGCGCGGGCGTCGCGCATCTCGGGCCCGGACCGCAGCGCGGCGTCCTGGGCGGCCAGCCGCGCGGCCCGCTCGTCGAGGGCGGCGCCCCTCGCTTGGGCCTCCTCGCGGTCCACCACGGCCCGGTCCCGGTCCGCCTGCGCCTTGGAGAGCTCCCGCTGGAGGTTCTCGTACCGGGCGTGTTCACGGCGGGGCAGACGGGCGCGGCGCCGGGAGGCGAGGCGTGCGTAGCGCCGGTAGTGGTCGAGGAACGCCGAAGACGCCTGCTCGGCCTCGCGGGCCGCCCGCAGTTCCTCCTTCTCCTCGTCCAGCGACCGGAACGCCTCCGCCGCGTCGGCGACGACCGCCTGGTCCATCGGCGGCAGCGCCTCGGTCAGCGCCCGGGACAGGGCGGCCTCGCTCGGGCGCTTGGACAGCTGGGGCTGGCGCAGCTGGATCAGGAGGTCGACCAGGGCGCCGTAGCGCCGCTCCCCGAGCCCGAAGAGCGCCTCGTCGACCGCCCTGCGGTAGGCCTTCGCCGTGTCGTACACCATGCCGCGGTCACCGACGGCCTCGGCGAGCCGGTCCCGGGACAGGGCCGTCCCGGTCGCGTCCAGCAGGTCGAGGCCGGCGCCGATCCGCTGGTCGGTGACCGCGAACCAGTGACGGGCGATACCGCGTCCGGCGACCGCCTTCAGCCCGCACAGCAGGGTGCGGAAGTGCGCCTCGCCCGTGGCCTCGTCGAGCCGTCCGAACTCGATCCAGGTGTAGCCGAGCCGTTCGGGGTGCGGGTGCGCGCCGCCCAGGAGGAGGTTCCACTCCATGCGCTTGCCCGGGTCGCCGTCGGGCTCGACGCGGCGGGCGGAGAGGTCGCCGTCCAGGAGGAACGGCAGGGTGAGGGCGAGCACCTTCGACTTGCCGGTGCCGTTGTTGCCGCGCAGCAGCAGCCGGCCGTCGCGGAACCAGAACTCCTCGACGTCGTAGTGGAAGAGGTCGACGAGTCCGATGCGCAGGGGGCGCCACCGGCCGGGGGCGGGAGCGGGAAGCGCGGGGCCGGGGGTTCCGGGGCCGGGGAGCGCGGTCACGGGGCAGTTCACCTTTCGTCCTGCATGTTCTGCACTGCCTGCACGGCTTTTGCAGCTTTTGCGGCCTCTGCGGTCTGCGCGGTCGTGGCGGGTCGGCGGGCCCGGCCGGGTTCTGGTTCTCGGACGACGGGCTCGCCGACCGCGTACCGCGCGAGGGCCGGCCGCGGGACGACGCCCCGTTCCGTGCGCTCGGCGAGTCCCAGCGCCACCAGTTTGGTCAGCGCCTTCTCGACGAGTTCGGGTTCCGCTCCCGGCTCCCGCGCCGACTTGGACCAGAACCCGCCGTGCTCCGCGGCCAGTTCCCGTACGCGGACCGCCAGTTCCTCCGGCTCGACGGGCCCGGTCGCCCGTGCCAGGTGCCCGGCCAGCAGCAGGGTGATGTGACCGTGGGTGCCCTGTTCCGGCATGCGCACGTCCGTGAGGTCGTCCAGGGGGTCGACCATGGCGACGCCCTCGGCCCGGACCTCCGGGACGAGTCCGGTCAGTTCGTTGATGCGCGCGGTGATGAAGCCGCGCTGCCGGGTGAGGTAGGCCAGTTCGTCGTCGGTGAGGTCGTCGTAGTAGAGCACCGGGTCGTCCAAAAGGACGCGGGTCAGCTTCCAGCGGATCGCCCGGAACCTGAGCTCGTCGCTGTCGAGCGCGGTCCGCGCGGTCATCTCCGTCAGGCGCTCCTCGAAGCCCTCGGCCTCGACCATGGAGGGGCCCCGCAGGGACGCCGGCATCCCGGCCAGCACGCGCCGCCGCACGTCGTACAGCACGTCGCCCGCTCCGCTGACGTAGGCGTCCTCGTCGCCGGCCACCCGCCGCAGCACCCCGAGCCGCAGCAGCAGGCGGACGACGGCCGCGAGGTCGAGGCGTTCGTCGCGCCGCTCCAGGGTGAACGTGATCCCGGCGGCGACGAGTTCGGGATCGGCGGCGGCCAGCACGACCTGTTCGGCGAGGCGCCCGAGCGCCACCTGCGACTCGCCCCGTTCCAGTGCGGCCAAGGCCAGGCAGAGCAGGACGTAGCGGCGGCGGGTGAAGGGCAGGGCGCTGCGGGCGGCCTCGCGCGCCGGGTGCGTGGCATCGGTGAGGGTGCCCGGTGTCTTGCGCAGCCGTGCGGCGTCGGCGTCCGTGCGCAGCGTCCAGCCGACGTTGCGCTCGAACCACTCCCGCAGCTCGGCGGCGTGCCGGCGCACCAGCCGGAACTCGTCGGCGTACGGCCCGTCGGCGGTGAGCAGCGGCTCCTTCAGCAGGGCACGTGCGGCCTTCTGGAGGTCGGCCTGCCGCTGGCCGTCCAGGACCTCGGCGAGGGGGCCGCTGCTCATCGGTCCTCCGTGAGCCGGGGAGAGATGCCCTCCCGTGGGGCGGGTATGGGAAGGGGGACGAGGCCGGGTGCGGCGCGGTCGCCGTGCCCCGCCGTGAGGTCGACGATGTCGACCAGGTGGTCGGGGCCCCTGAACACACCGTCGGGGGTGTGCACTTCGGCCGTCGATCCGTCGTCGAGCGCGGTCAGCCGGATCTCCATCGAACCGTCCCCGCTGGTGGCCGCGGTGGTGGTCGTGTCCGGCCGCCAGGTGGCGAGCGCGTCGCCGAGCAGCCGCAGGAACAACTGGAAGGCGAGCGGGTCGAGTTCGCCGAGCCGGGACAGCCGCACCGGCCCGCCCGTCACCAGTCGGTCCCGGGCCCGCCTGGTCTCCTCCGTCTGCCGGGCGGCGATCTCGGCGAGCCTGCGCTTCGCCTCGCCCCGGTCCGCCACCTTGCGCGGCTTGCCGCGCCGTTCGTAGCTGCCGGTGCGGCGCAGCTGGGGGCTGATCCGCAGCGGTCGCGCCTCGCCCCACTGGGTGGAGGCCGGCTCCGGGGAGGCCGTCCGTTCGGCGAGGGTGTCGGCGTCGACGGTGAGGTGCCGCGAGGAGTGCAGCCCGAACGCCACCCGCCACAGCCGGTGCCGCGCCGCGTCGTCCGGCGCCTGGGCGAACCAGCGCGCCAGGGTGCGGAAGTCGGCCGAGCGGTCCGAGCGCCCGGCTCGCCGCTCGTTGAGCTGCCGTACGACGGCCAGGAGCTGCGGGATCGCACCGAGCGCCCGCCCGCGCAGCAGCCGGGCCTGCGACTCCCGCCCCTCCCCCGACACGAACCACTCGGCGAGCCCGGACCACCGGGCGGCCCACCGCTCGTACGCCACCGCCTGAGCGCGCTCGGCGTCCTCAAAAGCGGCGTCGGCGGCCTCCCGGGCGGCGGCGAGCGACAGCAGCGGCTTCACGCTCCCCCGCTCCTCCAGCTCCCCGATCAGCAAGGCGATCCGCCCACCGAGGGTGATGAGGTCCTGGATGAACCGCTCCAGGTACTGGATCAGCCGGTCCTTGTACGCGAGGAACGCCTCGACCTCGATGTCGTGCAGGTCGATGGTGCGCTGGAGCGAGCCCATGAAGGCGCGGGCGTTGTCCGCGAGGTCGGTGAACCGCGCCGTCAGCACGGACAGGGCGACGTACGTCTTGGCCGGGTCGGGCTCGTCCTCCGCGGCGATCACCAGCAGCGCCCGCAGCTGCGTGACGATGTCGTGCAGCGCGACCGCCTGGAGCTCGCCGCGCCGCCCCAGCACCTCGTCGTACGTCCCCAGCGCCGCCTCGGCGGCCTCACCGGCGCGGGTGAGCTGGTAGATGAACCGCCTGCGGTAGAAGTCCTCGACCGCCGTCACCCGTGCGTGGTCCGGGTCGGCCCGCAGGTTGCCCCACTCCACCAGCTTGTCCAGCGCCTGCGTCACCGCCTCGAGGTCGGCGGGCCGGCTCCCCGCGCCCAGTGCGGCGTACACGTCCTCCGGCCGCAGATGCACCGCGAACCGCTCCTTGGCGGCGAGGAAGACTCGCATCACCTGGCGGTAGAGGGGGGCGTTGGGGGCGGTGAGGTGGGCGAAGGGGGTGTAGTCGGCGGAGGTGGGGTTGTGGGGCCGGGAAGCCGGGGAGGTCTGCGAGGTCATCGTCGGTTCATTGTTCCGGATCTGTGGCAGCGACGTGCTCGATGCCCGGTTTTCGTATGCTCAGCCCGTTCGGCTGTCCTTTATCCTCGCCCAGCGCGAGCACCGGGCGACGTCACCGTTCGTGCCGGACGAAGCGCACCGATTCCGTGAGCACGGCGGCGGCGGACTCCGTGTCGGCCAGCCGGGCCGACAGTGTGGCCTCAGCCAGGCGCGGTGGAAGGGCATCGCCGAACTTCAGACCACGTACCGCGCGTTCGTCGACGTCCGGCAGGCACAACCGGTCGATCACATCCTTCTTCACATCACTCCAGGTGTGCACGGTGACGTCCTCGCGCAGCCGGATCCAGCGGTCGTTGACGTGTTGTCCCGGCACGGCGACCGTGTCGAGAGTCGCGGCGAGTGTGGCGTTCGCACGGTGGCCCGCCCAGGTCCACCAGCGCATCTGTCCCTCCGTGTCCTGAACGATCAAGGTGCCCCCGGGATGTACCCGCTCCAGGTATTCCTCACGGGCCCGCCGCAGGACACTGGTCGCCCGCCCCGTCATCTTCACGGGCGGGTCCTCACCCAGCAGTACCCGGCGTTCCGCACGGGTGAGCTCGTAGGAGCCCGCCGAACCGAATCCGGGACTGCTCCACTTGGCCTTGCCTCCTCCGTCGACGGGTTCGACGAAGCAGCGCTTGCGCCGCCAGTCGATGTAGGTGACCTGCCAGCTCCGGCCGGCCAGCAGAAGCCGCCGCGGGCCGTCGACCCGTTCGGTGAGGAGGCTGGGGTCGGTCCGGCCGATCTCCGTACGCCCCTGTAGGACGGTGAACTGCGGGGGCGCGGTGAACACGGCGGTGAGGTTCATGAAGTGGCGGTGTCCGAAGCACCGTTCCGCCTCCGGGCCGATGAACAGCATGCCGCCGTCCCGGTCCAGGTACCCCTGGTCGACGAGGTGGCGCACGATCGGCTCGGCCGACGCGCCGAAGGGGCCGAGGCCGTTCCACCATTCCTGCCACAGGTGCTCGCCGACACGGTTCTCCTGCAGGCATAGGGCGAGGAGTTGCTGGGCGACGATATGCCGGGGTTCCGGTGGTGCCACGACGGGCTCTACCCATCCTTGCGACCACTTGAGCAGCAGTCCGGCCGCTCCCAGCAGGCCTTCCTCGTCCAAGGCGAGGAAGAGGCAGTTGCGTGCGGTGCCCTCGCGTCGCCCGGAACGGCCGAGTCGTTGGAGGAAGGAGGCCACCGAGGCGGGGGCGTCGATCTGGATGACCCGGTCCAGGTCACCGACGTCGATGCCGAGTTCCAGCGTGCTGGTGGAGACGATCACGCAGTCGCGGGCCTCGGCGAAGGCCGCCTCGGCGCGCCGACGCTCGTCGAGGGAGAGGGAGGCGTGCGAGAGGAAGGTGGTGACGCCCTTCGCCAGGAGCTTCTCCCCGAGTTCCTCCACGTATCGCCGTGACTCGCAGAAGACGAGGCGCTTCTCGCCACGGTGCAGTGCGGCGATGACGGTGGCCGCGTTGTCGAGCGAGCCGACGTAGTCGAGTTGGACGTCTCCCGGTGGGACGGCGGCTGATCCACCGGTTGCTGCGGAGGGAGACGTGACCGCGGGTGCTGTGGGCGGGGACTCGGTGAGGTGGGGGGCAATCACCTGTCCCGGCCGCTTACTCGCGCCTGAACCCTGCAGCCAGGTGAGCAATGCGTCGGGATTGCCGACGGTCGCCGAGAGGCCGACGCGTTGCACCGGTCGGCCCACCACCCGTTGCAGGCGTTCCAATACGGCGAGGAGGTGCCATCCCCGGTCGTCACCGGCGAAGGCGTGCACCTCGTCCACCACGACGGCCCGCAGCCCCGAGAAAAACGAGGTGTGGTCGACGTTGGCGCTCACCAGCATCGCTTCGAGCGATTCCGGCGTGGTGAGCAGGACGTCGGGGCGTGCGGCGAGGATCCGTTTGCGGACACCGGCCGTGGTGTCTCCGTGCCACAGGGCCGCGGTGCGGCCCAGCCAGGAGGCGTAGGTCTCCCACCGCGGCAGCAGGTTGTTGAGCAGAGCCTTCAGCGGGCAGACGTAGAGGACGGACGTGCCGCTCCACCGCTCCCCCGTCATCCGGGTCAGCAGGGGAAAGGCGGCTGCCTCGGTCTTACCGCCCGCGGTGGGAGCGAGCAGGACAGCGTCGTCCCCGCAGACCAGAGGGGTGACGGCTGCTTCCTGGAGCGGGCGCAGGCTCCGCCACCCCAGGGTGTTGACGATGTGGTGGATGAGTGCCGGGTCCAGGTCCCCGGCACTCACGGCAGCTCCAGTTCGACGGCGCCGGCGTCCCCGGACGCGGCCGCGTTGCGTTCGGTCTCGGTGAGCTCGGACGAGGTGATGGTGAGCGCGTAGTGCGTGCGGGGGTCGAAGTCCTCGAACTCGTCGACACGGTCGAGGACGTCGGCCACCAGCTTGCGCAGGAACACGCGGGGCGCGACGCCGACCTTGCCGCCGAGTCCGCCGGTGACGGCTCTGGCCAGCTCCGTCAGATACGCGTCGTCGACCCGCTCGGTCACCCGCTCGGGATGGCGTGCGATCCGGGCATACAGGTCCCGCACGGTACGGCCGAGCTCGCCGAGCTGAGGCAGGTCGAATCCCGGGAGCCGGAGCTGGACGGCGCGCGGGGAGTCGAAGCGCGGGTCAGTCGTGAAGTCGGTGGCCAGTCGTTGTGCGAGCGGAGGCAGCCGCTGCGCACCCTGTTGTCCGTCGTAGAACGCCGGGGTCCCCGTGATGACGAGGAAGAGCCCCGGGAACCGGCCCGCGTCGATCTCGTCCAGCAGCTGCCTCAGCGCGTTGAGGCCCTTCTCCCGGACGTCACCTCGTACCCGTTGCAGGGTCTCGATCTCGTCGAGGACGAGGAGGAGGCCAGGGTGGCCGCAGTCGCGCAGCACGGTGAGCAGCCCCTGCAGGAAGCCGAGGGCCGCAAAGTGGTCAAGGTCCCCTCGGACTCCGGCGCTGCGGCGGGCGGAGGCTGCGACCGACTTCTGGCCGCCGAGCCAGGCGATGAGTGCTTCCGCCGTCGCCCCGTCTCCGGCGGCGACGGCCCGCCGGTAGCCGCGCAGTGCGGCGGCGAAGGCGGGGGTGGTCCTGGCGACGTCGGCGAGTCTGCGTTCCATGAGCACGTCGACGGCCGCGGCGAGTGCCGCCTCGTCCTCCTCGTCCGTCTCCCCGGCGTCGAGGACCTCTTCCTCCAGTGTGTAGAACCACGAGTCGACGACCGCGCGCAGTGCGCTGGGCTGGTGGGTGGCGGTCGTCAGGCGCTCGGTGAGCCTGCGGTAGACCGTCTCCAGCCGGTGCAGCGGGGTCTCGGTCTCGGAGATCTGGACTTCCGCCGTGGCCAGTCCGGCGCGTTTGGCGCGCTCGGCGAGCCACCGCGCGAAGAACGTCTTCCCGGAGCCGTACTCGCCGCGGATGGCGTGGAACGCCGCTCCGCCCCGTGCCGTTGCCGCCAGGTCGTCGTCGAGCGCGGTCTCGAACCGGTCCAGGCCGACGGCGAGCAGGTCCAGCCCGGCCTGCGGTACGGTGCCGCGCCGCAGCGCGTCCACGACCTCCCGCATGCGGACGGGGCTGGCCGGGGCCGCCGCGCTCATGACGTCTCCTTCCTCGGCGACCCGGCCCTCGCTTCGTCGGGCAGGAACTGGTCCCGGAGCAGGGCGACGTCGAGCTTGACCGCGTGACCGGCGTCGACGAAGCCGAGTACCGGGTACCCCTCGACGTTGAGCAGGCGCTGCACGGTGGCGACGAAGCCCTCGATGTTGCGCCGCACCCGGCCGGTCGCCGAGATGGCGGCGGCCAGGGCGGCGGGCGACATGGTGCCCCCGGCGGCGGCGAGCGCGTCGATGACGGCGGCGACGACCTTGCCCTCCGGGGCCTTGCGCACGTACTCCTTCTGCGCCTCGTACACCTCGCTCGCCACCACGCGCCCGCCGAGGGTCGCGGGAGCAGGCGTGGTCTCCGGTGCCGCTTCGGGCATCACCACGTCGTCGGTGCCGAACAGTTCCTCGTCCTGCCGACGTGTCGGCTTCGCGGGTTTCCGCACCGGCTGCGCGGCGCTCTCCGTCCGGGATTCCGGCACCTCGACGGGGGGCGCGGCGGTGGCCTTCCACCAGGAGGGCGTGGCCTGTTCGCGGGGCAGCGGTTCCCAGTCGCGCGGAGCGAGTTCCTTCGGGGGGAGGAGGACGAGGACCGGGACGGTGATCTCGGCGAGGGAGGCCCCGCCGTGGTAGCCGGCCCGGCGGGCGGCGTACCGGATGTCCTCGTGCCAGGGAACGGTGATGGTGCCGCCGCCTTCGAGGACGCGCGGTCCGCTCAGCACGACCTCGCCGTCGCCGGCGTCGGCGTCCGGCCGCCAGCGTGCCGAGCCGCCGCCGTCCGCAGCCGGGGTGACCCGGCCTCGGCCACGGTCGATGACGTGTCCGTGGTCGGCGACGAGGACGACGGGGCGCGCGTAGCTGCGGGCGGCGGCCAGCAGTTCCCGCAGGTAGGTGATGTCGCCGAGGGACCACACGGTGCGCTGTCCCTGCTGGCCGGAGTCGAGCGCGTCGTCGATGGTGTTGAGGACGACGCCGACGACCGCGTCGGAGGCGAGCGCGGAGGTGAGTTCCTGGGCGAGGAAGTGGCCCGCGTCTCCCCCTATCGACGCCTTGTGGAAGAGGACCGCGTCCTTGCGCCGCTTCTTCCAGAAGGTCGCGAACCCGGAGGCCTCGACGGACTGTCCTCCCTGGGTGGCCGTGCCGCTGAGCAGGGACGCCCGGCTCGTGCGGGTGATCGAGGGCAGCGCGGAGACGGCTGCGAGGCGGGTGCGCCGTGCTCCTTCGCCGGGCCGGGGCACGATCTCCTGCCAGCCTTCCCGTTCGGCTTCCTCCCCCAGTTGCGCGGCGACGGCGCTGCTCATCCCGTCGAGCACGATCACCAGAGGCGCTCCGCCCGTCGTCAGGGGGCGCACGACGGTGTCGAGGACGTTCTCGACGACCAGGCAGCCGCCCGGCTGCTGGGCGGTGGCGTTCGGGGTCCAGCCGAGCAGGTGCCGGGCGAACTGCTCGTCGAGGCGTTCACGCTGGGCCCGTCCGTCCTCGTAGAGGTCGCGCAGGCTCCGTGCGACAGCCGGGTCACCTCCGGGGTCGCCGGCCCAGAGGACGGACAGCGCCCGGTCCACCCACCCCCACTCGGCGACGTGGTCGCGCACGCCGGTGGCCACGGAGGTGACGGCGGGCGGCCCCTGACGCAACCACCGTGCGAGACGCACGGCCATCTCGGCGACGCGCACCCGGTCGGGGAAGAGTCCGGCCAAGGCGTGCCCGGTCAGCTCGGCCAGGGCGCTCTCGCCTTGCGCGGGGGACCTGCGGGCGCCCTCGACGACAGCGGCGAGCTGGGCGGCGAAGCTGGACAGGAGGAAACGGCTGTTGTCGAGTCCTGCGGTGAGACCGGCGTCCCGGGCCAGATCGTCGGCGCGCTGCAGTACGGCGAACACCTTGTGACGCGCGTCAACCGAACCCGCGGCCTCCCCTATCCAGCGCAGGAGGGTGCCCTCCACCGCGTCGGTGAAGGCGCCGATCTCGCCCCGGCGTGGTCCGGCCTTGCCGAACAGTCCGCCGACGGCGAGGGCCACGTCGGGGTCGGCGGCGGGGTCGCGCAGCGCGGCACCGAGCAGGCCGAGCGCCATCGCGTCGTGTCCCCGTCCGATCTCGGCGAGGGTGAGCAGAACGGGGACGGCGGGCCCGGCGACCTCACCGAGCCACCTCTTCAGCTCCGCGCGTTCGGTGTCGCCGAGTTCGGCGAAACGGCGCGGCCCGGCGGGAGTGCGCGACCAGGCGAGCAGCACGTCCGCGTCCACGGCGGCCTCCGCCGGGGCGTGGGGCGAGATGTCCGGGTGGTCGAGTCCGAGGCGCTCGACGACCAGGGCGCGCAGGGCGGCGTCCCGGGTGAGGGTGCCCGCGGTGCGCGGCCATCCCCGTCCGGCGGGTTCGGCGTCGACGAGGGCCTGGAGCAGCCAGTCCTCGCGGTACATGCGCACGTCGAGTCCGGTGGCCCCGAACCGCTGCGTCACGATCTCGGCCTTCTCGACGTTGAGCGTGCGCCGGTGCACCGCGTGTCCGCGCACGTCCCAGCCGAGCTGGTCGTCGTCGACGCCGGTGGTGACCACCAGCAGGTCGCCGGGGGCGGCCTCGTCGCGGTGGCTGTGCCAGGCGGCCAGGATGCCGAGGACGGAGGACTCGTCGCGCACCGTGACGCGGCGGGTCCGCTCACCGACCTCGGCGGTGAAGGTGGTGGCCGAGCCGGCCGCGTACTGGCCGTGGACCAGCATCAGGCTGTGCTCGGCCAGCTTCTTGGCGTGCCGGTCCAGGAGTGCCTCGACGGTGCGCCGTCCCACCTGTGGCAGGAGCGCCATCAGCGTTCGGTCTCCTTCTCGTCCCGGTCGGTGTCGCCGGTCTCGCCGTGGGCGTCCTCGACCACCTGCCAGGTGACCTGGACGCGGGCTCCGGGGTGCGCGGTGAGGAAGCGGCGGATGTCGGCGCTGAGCCCGTCGACGGTCGCCGCGAGCGTGCTCTCCAGCTGGGTGGGTTCGACGACGTACGCGCCGGGGCGGCGGGCGGACTCGGCCGCGTAGCCCACGCGCGGGTCCCGCGGAGCCGGTCCGGAACGCGGGCGGTCCCGGTCCGGCTCGGCGGGGACGGCGGCGGGAGCCACGGGCACCGGGGGTGTGCCGTGCTCGGTGAGGCGTACGTCTTCCGCGGTCGGCTCGGCGGGCTGTACGGGTTCCACCGGCCGGGCCGCCTGGGCGAGCCGGGTGGCCTCCCGCATGAGGGCCACTGCCGACTCCTGCAGCGAGTCCAGTACCGGGACGAGCGATTCGTCCTCCTCGTGGGCGTTGGCCGCCCGGCGGACGGTGTCCAGCAGCCGCTGTGCCCGGTCGCCGACGCCGTCGTCCCGGCCCGCGAGTTCGCGGACCATGTCCAGGTCGGACCAGCGGCCGTCGCGCTGGGCCCGCAGCACCTGCAGCACCTCGGGGGCCTGCTTGAGAGCAGCACCGATCTGGCGGTCCGTCACCTCGTAGGCGGCTTCGGCGAGTTCCCGCGTGAGACTGGTGGCGTCGGTGGTGCGCAGCAGGCGGGCGATCAGGTCGGCGGCGGCCTTCGTGGACTTCAGCCGCGGCGCGTCCACGCCGCCGGCTCCTTCCAGACCGAGTCGTACGGCGTTGTCCTGGAGCAGTGTCCGGGTCTCCCCCACGGCGGTGCGGTGCTCTTCGGCGACGGTGCGCACCTGCGCGGCGAGCCGCGAGACGTTCCTGGCGAAGAGCACCGGCGACACGCTCTGTCCGAAGACCGCCCCTGCGCGCCGCAGTGCGGTGGCGAAGGTGTCCTCGTCGGGGAGGGGGACGGCCCGCAGTCCGTATCCGGGGACTATGCGGTCGAGTTCGGGGGCCTGCGGAACGACCTGGGTCTGGTAGATCCAGGTGCGGTCGTCGAGCAGCGCGTAGGTCGCGATGATCAGGTTGCCCACGTTGCGGTCGAGGCCCTCGTAGCCGAGCTCGGTGATCCAGTCGCGGATCGTCTCGACAGCGAGGTCGTCGCCGGTGTCGGGGTTCTCGGCGGCCTTCTTGTTGATGCGCAGCCGCCAGTCGTTGCTGACGTTGAGCGGTCCGTCGTGGACCTCGCCGAGGCCGAGCGCGTGCACGATCTTCCTGACGACGGGCAGCGGGTGGCTGTCCACGACGACCCGTCGGGAGCCGTCCTCCATCGCCCGGGCGATCCACTCCATGGTGGTCTTGAGTTCGCGCACGGTGATGGCCTTGCGCGTCAGCCGCGGGTCGAAGTCGGGGTGCTTGGGGTAGCGGGCGGCGAACATGCCGTCGGCGAGCAGCAGCAGGTTCTGTTCGAAGCCGACCGACGGCTCGGGGCGGGTGCGGGTGAAGCCCGGTAGCAGGGAGACCAGGTGCTGGCCGTCGGGGACGGTCGCTCCGACGGTCTCCGGCTCGGCGTGGTTGATCCCGTAGAGCTGGAGCAGTGCTTCGGTGAGGTGGCCGCTGATGTTGTCGCGGGACGCCTTGAGCTGGTTGCGGATCTGTGTCCGCTCCTCGGCGGGGCGGGTGGCGGTGTGCTCTTCGAGCCGGTCGCGCTCCAGCAGGTAGTTGATCTTCAGCAGGCGGCCGAGCTGCCGGGAGGTCTGTTCGGAGAAGAAGTCGGCCAGCCAGACGAGCGTGGGCTCGGTGCGGCCCGCTCCCCGGAGCCGTTTGACGCGCTGGAGGTCGTCGATGGGGCCGTGGTCGCCGTCGTCGAAGGGGTAGTCGAAGACGATGCGGAGGTTCCCGGCCTGCTGGGGTGCGAACTCGTCGTCGGGCAGGTGGGGGTCGCGCACGTTGCCGAAGACGAACTCGACGGTCCGCTTGGTGCCGCGCCAGACGACGTCCCGTTCGCAGACGAAGGGCTGGGTGTCCTGGATGCCCAGCTCGCGCCAGAGCTGGTCCTTGATCCACTGCCGTCGGTAGCCGAGCTGGTCGGCGACACCCTGCACCTCTTCGAGGAGCGGTTCGACGTCGATGTCGGAGAGGTGCAGGTGGAAGACGGGGTCGGTCCTGTCCCCCTCGCTGCGCAGCTCGCTGTCGAAGGAGACCTGCAGCTCCCGCAGCCGCTTGGCGGCGACGGAGCCGGCGTCCCCGACCCGGGTCCGGATCGAACCGTGGTTGAGGGCGGCGAGCCGGGTGCCGGTCAGCCGGGTCAGGGCGGGCACGTTGGGTGCGAGCGCGGCCAGCAGCAGGGTCTTGACGAGCCGTTCGTCGGCCTGGAACCGCTTGTCGTCGGGGGTCTTGTACTTGCGCAGCAGTTCCTCGCGCACCCGTCCGTGGAAGTCGTCCGCGGTCTCGGCGTCCTTGCGCAGCCGGGGGGTGAACGCGGCGCCGGAGCGGTGGGCGATGACGTCCCACAGGTCGCCGAGCGGGATGAGTTCGCCGAGCTTCAGGTCGTCGCGGCGGCGGCGCAGCAGCTCCTGGACGAGTTTGAGGCCGGTGCGCTCGCGCTGGAGGGCGCCCGAGAGGTCGACGAGGACGTTGAGGAGCGCCGGGGAGAGCGGGTACAGCTCCCGGAAGTCGTCCCAGGAGGCCTCGGTGCGGCCCTGCGCGTCCAGGAGGATCTGCCGGACCTCGTCGTTGGAGGACTCCACCAGTTTGAAGGCGTCGTCGCGCACGGACTCCATGCCGGGCTTCGGGGCGAGCACGCGGTGCTTGATGATCTCGACGAGGTTGCTGTCCTCGAGGTCGACGACGTTGAACCGCTCGGCCAGGTACTCGATCTGGGCTTCGAGGTTGGTCACGTCGGCGCCGACGACGTCCGAGCCGATCAGCTGGGACAGGTCGCGCTGGCGGGAGATGAACGACACGATCGGCACCGGCCGGCCGCTGTCCCCCGACTCGATCAGCTTGACCAGCCGCTGCACCTGGTCGCGTACGAAGTCCTGGTTGCCCATCTTCGCCTGGAGCCACAGGACGAGTTCGTCGAGGAAGAGGACGACTCCGGTGTACCCCAGGGACTGGGCGTGCCGGGAGATGACCTTGAGGCCGTTCTCCAGCGGCAGGAACGCGCTGGCCTCGCCGCGCATGCCCTGCGCGTAGGCGGCCATGGGACCGCTGAGCAGGGCGGAGACCAGCCGCTCGCGGTAGGGGTCGTCAGGCGCGCCGGCGAAGGCCCGGTCGAAGTCGGCGCCGGTCCACGTCCCGGCGGGCAGCGCCACGGCCTCGCCGTCGATCATCGGCATGTCGTCCGGGTCGGCTTCCACGGGCGCGGCTGCGCTCGGGGTGAGGGCCGCGGCCCCCTTGCCGAGCCACTGCAGGAACTTGGCGTCGTCGCCGAGGAACTCGCGCTGGTTGCGGGCGTCGGCCAACAGGGCGTCGGCCCGGTAGACGGGGGGCAGCGGCTTGTCGGGGTGCAGTTCGCGCACCGTGTGCACGTAGCCGCCGAGGAGAGCGGAGTCGAGGTCGGCAGAGCCGACGAGGTGGTACGGCACCATCAGGAACCTGCTCCGCCGCAGCCACTCGTCGTGCGGCGCGACCACCTCCACCAGCCGGGACTTGGTGCGGACGGCCGGGTGGTTGTTGAGCACGGCGTGCAGCACGGTCAGGAAGTGACTCTTGCCGGAGCCGAAGGAACCGTGCAGGTAGGCGGCTTCCGAGTTGCCCGACCTGACGCAGGCCGCCACGAGGTCCAGGGCCTGCCGAAAGGCCTCCTGGAGCTGCTCGGTGACCACGTACTCGGCCACCCGGGCGTCGGTCTCGCTGAAACCCTGCGAAAGCTCGATCTTGAAGTCGCCGGCGTGGACGTCTTCCTTGATCTCGATGACGTCCTTCAGCAGGAACTCGCTCGTGGGCATCAGGCGGTCGTTCCTTCTCTCGGCTCATGGCTCGGCTGCACGGCTCGCGCACTTCTCGACGCGTTCCCATCCTGCCAGGTGGCACCGACACGTATGTCCGTCGGTGCGGAATCCTCCGTACCACATGGTGCCCGCGGGATCACCTTGGGTGTGCGCCGGGCAGAGTCCGTGCGGTAGCTGCGCCCTGGACGACGGGGCGATATCCACCTCCGCACAGTGCACGGATTGCCCGGGCTGGGGCGTGCTCGGGTCGGCGACGTGCCAGGGGTGCGTGGAGTGGTGGAAGAAGCATGCCGAGCAAGGGCTGTGTAGACGACCTCCACAAGCGAACCGTGCGCGGGATTGGCTATGCTCTCCGGCTTCCGAGTGCTGGAGGATGCAGTGAGCGATCGCCCTGTCCACACGGTTGAGGTACCCCTCCGCGACGGTGGCGAGGAAACAATACGGGTGCAGATCCGCGAAGTGGACGAATCCCTGGTGCGGGTGGGTCGCGGTGGCCGTTCCGTGGCGCGGGCCCAGAGATCGTTCGGCGAGATGCTGGACACCGTGCGGCCTGTCGCGGAGAGCTTCGTCGGACGGTTCCGGGGACTGACCAACGCGCCTGATGAAATCACTCTGGAGTTCGGGGTGTCCCTGTCGGCCGAGGCCGACGTGGTCATCGCGAGCACCGCCACCGCGGCGAACTTTTCCGTGACCCTCACATGGAACAGGAGTGACGATCCTGGAACGACGGTCAATAATCCGTGAGGAGTTGAGCCCGTAGGGATTGTCGGGCCGTGGCGAGACGGGGGCCGTATGACGGGGGCGGAGCCGCAGGAGCCTGACGAGGCGCTGGTCTCGTCGGTCGTCCGGATCAAGGGACAGAACGGTGAGCCCGTGGGCGCGGGCTTCCTCCTGGCACCGGACGTGGTGCTGACCTGCGCCCATGTGGTGGCGTACGCCTCGGGAGAGGAAGACGGCACGGCGAAGGTGGCGGCCGGAACCCAGGTGACGCTGGACATGCCGTTGGACGCGGACCTGGCGGGGCAGTCCTGGACCGCCGAGGTCGAGCACTACGTCGAGGAGCAGGACGACAGCACCGGAGACGTCGCGGTCCTGCGCGTACAGGGCACCGTACCTGGTGGCCGTCCGTTGGCCCTGGCCGAGCCCGCGACCGCCTGGGACAAGAGAGTCGGCATCGTCGGATTCACGGGGCCCCGGCCGGGCGGAACCTGGTACTGGGGAGTCCTGGGCGGGCCGACGGAGGAGGGCTGGCGACAACTCTCCCGGACCGATGAGACCAGGCCCCACATCGAGGAGGGTTTCAGCGGCAGCCCGGTCTGGGATTCCCGTGGCCGTACGGTCGTGGGTCTCGTCGCGCAGAGCCAGCGGGGGGGCAGTGAGACCCAGCAGACGTTCGTGATCCGCGCGAGCACGGTACTGAGGCTCATCCCCGAGCTCGAGAAGATCGTGGAACCGCCGTCGCCCTTCCGGAGCCTCAAGACCTTCCAGGAGGGCGACGCGGGCGTCTACTTCGGCCGTGACGACGACAAGGCGAAGGTGACCGGCGCTCTGCTGGCCGGGCGTCCGAGCGTCACCGTGTACGGGCCGTCGGGCTCGGGCAAGTCGTCGCTCGCACTGGCCGGTGTGGTGCCGGAGATGCGTGAAAAGGGATACGACATCGTGGTGGTGGACGCCGGACCGGTCTCCTCGCCGCTGGCCGCGCTCGCCACCGAGCTGTACGAGGCCTACCGCACTCGGCGGCACGGGGCGCGAAATGCCGGTGAAGTGCAGGAGTGGCTCACGGAGCTGGGGCTCGTGGACACCCTTCATCGCCTCCGCGGCAAGTCGGGCGGCAAGCTCCTCGTCGTACTCGACCAGGCCGAAGCGCTGCTCGCCGACACGGACACCGAGGTCGCCCGGGTGGTCGATGTGCTCTTCCCGGAGATCCGGCCGGTCGGCGCGCCCGGCGTCCTGGTCACCCTCCGGGCCGACTTCATCGACGCCGCCCTCAGACACCCGAGCCTCGGTCCCGCGCTGCATCGCGGAGACACCCTGCCGCTGACGCCGATGTCCCGCAAGCAGCTCACGGACGTGATGACCAAGCCGCTGGAGAATCTCCCGGGCGTGGCCGTGACCTACGAACCGGGCCTCGTCGAACGGATCCTGGACGACGCCGGCAGCGAAGCGGGGACACTGCCGCTCCTCGGCTTCGTCCTGGAAAAGCTGTGGGAGGGCAAGGAGGGCGGTCGGCTCCGGACGGCGACGTACGAGGAGGCCGGTGGCGTCTCCGGCGCGCTGGCAGGCCATGCCACGCGGGCCTGGGACAAGTGCGTCACGGACGAGGAGAAGCAGAAGGGCGGCGAGGCAAGTCGGCTGCTCACCGGGCTCGTCCGGGTGCTGCCCGACGACAGCCCGCACCCGCTGCGCCGCAGACTCACCCGGCAGGAGGCGGGTGACGAGCGGTGGGACATCGCGGTCCGGCTCGCCGGCACCGAGCACCGACTGCTCGTCATCCACGGGGGGCGGGGAGAACCGGAGTCCGTCGAGCTGGCCCATGAAGCGCTGGTCACCGAATGGCCGGCCCTGCAGGAGCAGGTGCGGTCCGACAGCGAGTTCCTGGCCGCGCGGTGGGAACTCGCCCATGAGCTCAAGCGATGGACCGACGGGGACAAGGCGGCGGGACTGCTGCCCGCTGGTCTCCACCTGGCCAGTTTAGAAAGGCATTTGAAGAGCAGGGAGAAAGAGCTCGACGCGGAAGAACGGAATTTCCTCAAACTCGCGCAGCAGCGACGCCGCGCGCGACGGAACCGGCTGCGCGCCGCGTGGATCGCGGTCGCCGTGGTGATCGCGCTGGTCGTCGGGCTCGGCACGTTCCTCGTCTACCAGGGGAAGGTCAGCGAACAGCGGGACGCAGAGGCACGCTCCCGGGCGATGGCCGTCCTCGCAGGCCAACTGGACAGGAGTGATCCGGGGCAGGCCTCGCTCGTCGCCATGGCGGCGTACGAGATCGCGCCCACGCAGGAGGCCCGCAACGCCGTGCTGCGCGGATACGACCGGTTCAAGCGTGCCGACTGGGTACTCAGCGGCGCCGAAGGGAAGATCGTCGATACGGCGATGAGCACCGACGGCACGGTGACGCTGGTGACGACCCAGCTCGGACGTGCGTCACTGTTCGTCCGCAGAGCCGGGAAGAGCGTCATGAGTACACGGCTTCGTCTCAATGAGATGGCCTTCCGCCCCATGGTCAGCAGGGACGGGCGGCGGATCGCCTATACGTCGGGAGCGGGCGCATTGGTATGGCACGACCTCGATCCGGAGGCGGACAGTACGGCGGAACTGCTGGGGCCGGCGCACACGGTCCGTGACGGCGAGTTCAGGGACAGGGCTGAGGAACAGGGGTACCGCAGCGATGGGGTCCACACCGCGGACTTCTCCCCGGACGCCCGGCGAGTGGTCACGGTGGCAGCAGAGGGGCGGCTGCGGCTGTGGGATCTGGAGACCGGACGGCATGAGGAACTTCCCTCGCGGCTGCCCGCGTTCGAGGCCGTGTGGTTCGGACCCGATGGTGACACGCTTGTGGCCGCTCAGCGGCGCAACGCCGACAAGTCCAGCGACAAGTACGCGTTCGTGGCGGTGAACACCGGTACCGGCGGGATCCGCGAGCTGGCGACCGACGTGGAGACCTTCACTCCCCCCGCCAGCGTGCACATCGCCCCCGCGGTCAGTCTCTCGGGCGACGGTGGGGTGCTGGCCTGGTGCCGGAAGGAGCGTGGCAAGGACGGCTACAGCAACAGTGTCTACCGTTTCGTGCGTGTGGGAGACGGGCGGGTACTGAACCGCTACAGCACCGATTCGTTCAACTGCGGCGGTGTCTCTCTGAACGAGTCGGGGCAGCGTTTCGCGGTGTACGGCGGCGAGTGGTCGCTCGGTGACAATCGACGAGGCGGGGAAGAGAAGAAGGCGGCGGGGCCGAAGCCGGCCAACTTCGGCAACCGACTTCTCGGGGATTCGGCCCATCCCGTAGTGGCCACCTGGGACGAGACGACGGTGACGGGGCTGTCCCTGCAACCGGTCAGCGGCAGTGAGTTCAACATGGTCGCCAGCTACCCGAAACTGATCGACGACGGTCGCATCCAGGTGGCCCAGGTGACCCGGACCAGGGGCTACTCGGACCTCACCGCCGAAAAACTCGTGCTCTACGACGTGGTGACCGAAAAGGTGACGACCGTGGTGAAGCGGCCCACGGCGGATGCGCCCACGGACCCGGACCCCGCCCACGCGCTGACGGTGAACGAGGCCGAGACCCTGGTGGCCGACGTGGTGGGACGCAACAAGATCCTGATCCGGCGCCTTCCGTCCCTGCGCGAGGTCGCGGAGATCACCACGCTCATGCCCCCTGTCCGTCAGGACGGGAAGGCGGAGCCGCTGTCGCTCTTCTTCGCGGGAGAAAACGAACTGGTCACGCTGTCCGGCAGCCGGATCGAGCGATGGAACACCAGGGAAGGGCGACGGCTCTCAAACCCCGTGGACGCCCGTGGCCTCAAGCTCGTCAAGGAGAACCCAGCGCTGTACACCTCGGAGGAGAAGCCCCTCGACTCCGGCTTCGCGGTGAACAAGCGCCCCGAGCCGGGATACGTACAGATCATGGTCCAGGGTCACCCGACACTGCACGCCGTCGATCTGCGCACAGGCAAGGAGGACAAGGCGCTGCGTGTCAGCCTCGCGCCGGACAACGACCGTGCGTTTCTCGACAGCAGTGGGCGGTATGCGGCCGCGAAGACGAAGGGGGCCCTGCTGGAGCTGTGGTCGGTGCGGCCGGGGCGAGAGTCCCACAGAGTGGTGGGTCCGCTGGGGCCGTTGGGAGCGAACGACGTGTCCTGGGGGGACGGGTTCCAGCTCGGGTTCACCGGGCACGGGAACGAGTTCTTCGTGGCCAACGGGAACTCCGTGCGTTTCCAGCGGGCGGACGACCCCAGCCACTTCGACTCGTACGACTTCGCGGAGGACCAGCACTTCGTCGCCGCGAGCAGGGACGGCAAGACGTTGGTACGGGTGGTCGACGGCCGCGGGGACCTGATCCGCCTCGATCCCGACCTCTGGAAACGCCACCTGTGCGACGTCGTCGGCCGTGACCTCACTCAGGACGAACGCCGTGGGATGCCCGGCGGACTCCCGGACCGGATCTGCTCCTGAACACGGGCGACCAGTGGGCAGTCGGTGAAAGGGGACGAACCCCTTGGATGGCCGGGTCCAGGGGTTCGTCCGGGCGAAGACCGAACCTGTCGGCGTCGGACGGGTACTGATCTCAGCAGGTCGGGCCGCTTGAGGCACGGGTCCTGCACAGGTGCGATCCAGCCGTCGGGACGTCAGGGGCCAGGTGCGGTCAGGTCCGGGGAACCGTCGTGCACTCGGCCCAGACCGTCTTTCCGGGGCCGAGGCGATCCTGGGTTCCCAGGCGGTGGCGAGGGCATCAACGAGAACCAGGCCGCGGCCGCCGTCCTCGTCCGAGTCGGGAGCCTTGCGCGTCGGCAGGGCGGGGCGGGTGTCGGCCACCTCGATCCGGACGGCGCCTCGGCCGGCGTCGTAGGACAGTGACAGGGCGAAGTCCCGTCCCGGGACCCGGCCGTGGAGAACCGCGTTCGCGGCGAGTTCGGCAACGATGAGGACGACGACGTCGTGTGCCTCGGTGCCGTGCGGGTGGCCCCACTCGGTCAGTTGGTGGGCGGCGAGCAGCCAGGCGAGGCGGTCGGACGCGGGCGTGCGCGTGACCGTCTTCATCCGCGACGACACGGACCAGCTCCAATCTCGTCCGGACGCCCAGAACCTCATCACGGACCTCCGGACCGTCGTCCACACCGTCATTCCCCATGAACGTCATGCACCAGAAGATCGCGGTGATCGACGAACGGGCGGTGATGATCGGCAGCCTCAACACCCTGTCCCAGTCGTGGACCCGCGAGGTTGTGGTGACGATGCGCGGCGGTCACTTCGCCCGCAAGCTCCTGGAGCACGAACAGACCGAGCGCTTCACCCGTCCGCCGAAGTGCGGCCGCTGCGGCGGCACCAGCATCGAACCGCGCCGCCGTAAGAACGGCACCTGGTTCTGGCGCTGCTACGACACGGTTTGCAAGACGGGACCGAACGGCCGGAGCAGAGCCTGGAACCAGGACGTCAGGACGGGCGGGGGCAGGCGCTGAAGGCAGCACCGCCACGGCGATGCTGCCCGGTACGCCCGTACGATGCGGTTACAGGTGCAGTCCGACGTGGTTCACGATGAAGCGCTTCCCCTCGGAGTCGAGGGCGAAGTAGATCCGTCCGACCTCGTTGGGGGAAACGGCGTCCCGGACCTTGATGTGCGGCAGTCCGTCCCAACGCTCCTCGTCGAACATGAAGTAGCGCTTGTCCTTGTCCTTGCTGAGCTTCTCGTCGCTGGGCGCGAACTTCAGCCCGTGGTTGTCGTAGAACCACTGGACCAGCCTGGGTATCTTGCCGGACTTGGTGTACAGGTCCATCGCGGCCTGCGCGAGAGCGACCAACCGGTCGGTCATCTCCTGGGGATACGGGTATCGGGAGTCCTTCCAAACGCGCGCCGCTCTCGGCGTGAATACGATGCGCTGCTCCGACGTCTCAGCGAGGGCTCGGAACGTGGGCAGGGCATCCGTCGTCCCCAGGACTGGGATCTGGCTCCAGACGTCGAGTGTCGCCGTCTGCCCGGCCCCGCCTTTCGAGAGATCCAGGTACTGGTTCTTCCAGTAGTCCCGGTCCTGGCGCAGCACTTCAGCGTCGGCAGCCTCGGACCGCGCCTTGTCACGCTCCTCCATGTAGCTCTGCGCCATGTCCTCCCAGGACTGAGCCTCCTCTTCGAGCTCCCGCACCCGGAAGTTCAGCGCTTTGAGCTCACCGGCTTTGTCTCCAGCAGCCTTCGCGCGGGACAGCTGCTCCGCCACCCTGCGCGCCCCTGCCCGGTACGAAGCCTGCCGCGCCCGCTCCCACGCACTGTCACTGCCCCGGGCAATGACAGAGAGGTGACCGAGCGACGGCATCAGCTGTGTCTCCACGAAGGACTGCCGGCACACCTCTTCACGCGAGTAGGCGGGATGCTCCAGGCCGAGATGGGGCCAGACCAGCCGGGCGCCACCGCTGGGGACGGCCACCTGCTCGTGGACCCGGCGGACCGCTTGCGCGGTCAGGTAGTTCAGGGTCACCACTTGGGCGAGCCCGGCGAGCTGACCCGAGGCATCGGCCGCCATGTTCCATGCTGCTTGGTCCCTGGGCTGCACCAGGAGAATGGGCAAGCGCGTACTCAGCGCGAGGGAGTCGAGGAGCACGGCCGCGCTTCCCTCGTCCCGGATCCTCTCGTACCGCCCGGTGGCGACCTGGTTCAGCACCCGCACCTCGAGTTCCCGGTCCTTGAGCACCTCCCGCAGCAGGTTGGGGCGCCTGAGCCGCGGGTCCCCCACCGGGGCGATCCAGCCGTCGGGGATCTTTCTGCCCATGACGACCCTGAGTCCGCCACCGCCTTCCTCCGACTGGAAGACCGTGATCCGCGTGACGAACTGGGCCGGACCGTCGAACAGCGGCTGGTGGATGGTCACGCGCAGGGCGCGAGTGCGCTCATCCCCCGCAACCATCCAGCTCACCGTGCGCTCGCCATGGCCGGGAATCTTCCCCGGGAGCACCGCTCGACCATCCTGGTTGAAGTCGGTCTCGGACGGCGCCGGTACACGGCCGCGGGCGCTGAGCCAGTCAGCGAGATGCCGGCGGAGACGTTCGTAGACATGGTCCGGCTGGTCCTGGGCGGACTGGACGTCGAAACTGACGGCATACAGTGCCTGCACGGTGGCCCCTCTCCCCGGATGCCCTGTGCAGCGGACCTCGTCCCCCACCGAACGCGGTCAGGGCACCGCTCGGAGAGCCACCGTAATACCGCCCCGCCGAAGTCCCCAATGCCCTGGGCACGCTCAGATCCGGCTGCTCAAGCAGGTGATTGCCGTGTGTCCGGGCTCAGAGGCCCTGGGTCTGTCAGGCTCGGGGAACCGTCGCGCACTCGGCCCACACCGTCTTGCCGGGGCCGGGGCGGTCGCAGACACCCCAGGCGGTGGCGAGGGCATCGACGAGAACCAGGCCGCGGCCGCCGTCCTCGTCCGAGTCGGGAGCTTTGCGCGTCGGCAGGGCGGGATGGGTATCAGCCACCTCGATCCGGACGGTGCCCTGGCCGGCGTCGTAGGACAGTGACAGGGCGAAGTCCCGTCCCGGGACCCGGCCGTGGAGAACCGCGTTCGCGGCGAGTTCGGCGACGATGAGGACGACGGTGTCGTGTGCCTCGGTGCCGTGCGGGTGGCCCCACTCGGTCAGTTGGTGGGCGGCGAGCAGCCGGGCGAGGCGCGCACCACGACGGGTGGCGGAGAAGCGCTGCGTGAACGTCGCGGCCGGGGCGGAGCTTTGTGTACGTGGGGCTGACATGTCGGCCACCCTGCCGGGAGGCGAGGATCCGTCGGCAGGTCTGCCACCGATACAGATCACGCTGTACTGGTTCACTCGCTGGACTGGGTCGGTCGCTGTACGTGACGATGGATGTGCCGAGCGTGGCGCAGCGCGCTCGGCACACAGTACGGAGGGTGCTCGGGCCCGGCACGGACACGGTCCGAGAGCACGTGGGCACAGGGGAAGGCGGCTGCGATGGCGGTGGACAACTGTGGCGGGGTGGGTGGAAGCGCCGGACAGGGCGGGGGCGGAAACTGCGAGCCGGAGCTCTCGGACAGCCTGAAGACGTTCGGCGCGGTACTCAAGGCCCTGCGTGAGGAGGCCCGCCTGACGCAGGAGCAGTTCGCGCCGCAGGTGCGGTACTCGGCTGCTTACATCGCCAAGATCGAACAGGGCAAGCGATTCCCGCCACGGGACCTGTTGGACCGGTCGGAAGAGGTGCTGGGTGCGGCTGCGGCGCGGATTCTGGGGGCGGCGGCACGGAGCCTGACGCGGAAGGCGGGGCTGGCCTCGTGGTTCCGGCAGTGGGCGGGGATCGAGGAGGAGGCGATCTCGCTGTATGCGTACGAGTGCCGGGTGATCCCCGGACTGTTGCAGCCCGAGCCGTACATCAGAGCCCTCTTCGACCGGCACCTGCCACCGCTCACGGAAGAGCAATCAGAGCGACAGGTAGCAGCGCGGTTGGCCAGGCAGCGTCTCCTCGTTGAACGCCCCAACACCACGTTCAGCTTCATCATCGAGCAGGCACTTCTGGAGCGCCGCATGGGAGGCGCAACCGTAACGAAGAGTCTCGTAGACCACCTCATTGCGGTTGGCCGATACCGCAATGTGGAACTGCAGGTCATGCCGCTGACTCAAGAGGAGCACGCGGGCTTCGAGGGCGAGATGTATCTTGCTGAAACGGCGGACCACCGCTGGGTCGGCTACGTTGAGGGGCACGGCACCAGCGTGCTCGCAAGCGATGCAAAAGCCGCGAGTCAGATGCTCCAGCGCTATGGCAAGATGCGCTCGCAGGCTTTGAGCCATCAGGCCACGGTGAGCCTGTTGGAGCAGATGCGAGGAGCGCTATGAGCACCAGCGAACTGGCCTGGTTCAAGAGCAGCTACAGCGGTGGCAGCGGCGACAACTGTGTCGAGATCGCCATGAGTACCGAGGCCGTTATCGTCCGGGACTCGAAGGACACGGACAGGCAAGCGGTGGCCGTATCCCGCGACGCCTGGTCGGCGTTCACGGCGCTGGCGGCCGACTCGCGCGTCTGAACATCCGGTGGGGCAGCGTCCACTGCTGCCCCACCGACCTCTACTGCTACTCGACGTCCAGCGCGGGCTGCTTCGCCACCGCTTTGCGGCCACGCGCCTTCCGTACCGGACGCCAGGCCTTCAGCTCCTCCACACCGACCTGGTGCTTGCGGAGCTGATTCTCGTACTCGGCCTCCAGCTCGTCCGCCGGTACGTCGCCCCACTCGTCGTCGTACTCTCCGTGCCACTGCTTGACCCACGGCATGACCTCGTGGAGGCCGGCGAGCAGCGGAACAATCCGCTCGGAACTCCAGCCGTCTCGCGTGGTCCGGGCGGCCAGTAGCTCGAAGAGGGCCTGTGCCTGATCCTTGTGGTCCCAGCCGGCCCACCCAAGCATCAGCGTCGAGTCGCTGTCGGGCCCGGCTTCAGGGTAGGAGATGAACCGCTCCTTGGGCACGTCGAGCTTGCCGCGATTCGACCAGTAGGAAGCCCGGGCGAAATCGGCGGACGTGTACTTGGGCGGCACGGGGATGTCGAGCCGTTGCCCTGTACGGTCCTCCTCGCGCTGCTGCCGCCAGACCTCCTCCCATTGCGCACGCTTGCGCAGGCCGGGGTCCTTATAACGCATCGCGGCGAGGTAGGGCACGTGTTCGTCGGCGATCACCTCGGTCAATATCTGCGCGAGGGGAAGGTCGGGCTTGCCGAGGTGGTCGGAGGCGTAGAACGCGGCGACGGCGGTGAAGTGCTCGTCCGTACTGAGCTGGTCGGCAAGGTAGTTGACGGTCATCGGGCGGGGACGCTTGAGCCCCTCCCGGAACTCGTACCACAGCTCGGACCTCTCGCACCGATCCAGCAACCAGTTCCGCAGCGCGGCGCGCTCCTTTTTCTCCCACGGCTCGGCAGCCCAGCGCCGCTTGCACTCGGGGCGCTCGATGAGAGCAATGTCCTTGCGGGAATTGATGATATCGATGCGCGCCTGAACGATCTCGCGGTACCAGTCGGGCCAGTGGGCGGGGATCTCATTGATGGGAATCGAGCCATGCCGACGGAACCACTGCTCGACGGCCTCGTCCCGCCTAGCGTTGGGAGCAATAACGAGCTCAAACGCACGTTGCCCCAACTCAATCTCGGGACAATCAGCCAGCTTTTCCGAAGGGATGGTGGTTCTAGCCACATCTGTCGAACTAAGCAGCCCATAGAGACCATAAACCTGCCAGTCCAACTCCTCCTGCAAAGCGATCATGCGGCATCGGGTACGCTCAAAGTTGACACGCGCACCACTAAGCACAGTCCGCAACGGCACTTGCTCCGCAATTACAGCACTGGGATCATATCGCGCAATCTCACTGGCCGCCGAATCCAACATACGTCCGAGCGTAAGCGGCAGTCGCTCAGGAAGGGGAAACTGCTGAAGCTTGGTACCAGTGAACTCATAGAAGCTTTCCCAAGCGTACCGTCCCGTGGACCGCTCACCCCCTCGGTTCCCCTTATCCTGACTGACTTGCTTCAGCCAGAAGCAAGCAGTCGAAGAATTCAGCACTGCCAAAAGTTCGAGATGCTCACGTACGCTCGCACCTTCGGGCATTTTCAAGACCGGGGCTGAGCGATTGAAAGCATCTTCATCCAGGCTCAGCACGAAGTGATTATGCGTCGAAACAAAAGCGAAAGCGATAGCGTACGCGCTCGCTTTATCATCTCGGGGCAGCTGATGCCAAGACCACCACAGTCTTCCATCGCGACGGTAGTTACTCCCGCCAAAAGTGCCACGCATCCACAATTCGGTACGGAACGGCCAAAAATGCCTAACAAAAGTGTCCCCGAGATCTTCATAGTCGAGAATTTTCCTGTCGCTTGAATACGGGATGACCGACAAGTCAAAACCGACGAAACCCCAATCGCGAGTTTGATCACCCCTGCGACTTACTCTCGCGTGAAGCTGTTCCGCGATTCTACTCAGTGGACCGTGCGCCGGAAGCGTGAATGCCTCGTCGGCATGACTGTCCCCATAGAATCCCACACGCGAAAGTCTGTCACCCAGCCTATGGGCGCACACGTTTAGCCGCTTAAAGACCTCTCCCGACTTACCGCCACTCAGCGACCAGGGGTGGGACGAAAAAGTATCGTAGCTCAGATCATCAACACTGACCCATTGAGTCTCGCTGCCCGGATCGCCGAGTTTGCCCACAATTGCATTCCATACACGCCCTTGCGAAGCAATTTCGGGTTGCTCCGACTCACCTTGAATTCCTAGCACGGCCCGCACTGTACGGCCAGGGTTCGGCACCCGATTTCGACCAATGAGGATGACGGTTGGCGTCCCATGGCCTGGAATATAAGCGCCCGACGTGTCAATCACATGCGACAGTTCGACCCGATTTCGAAAGACTACCTCAATGAGCTTCTTGCCGAATTCACGCTTCATGAAGGAATTCGCTGTGATTTGACCGACGAAACCACCACCGCCGCGTCGACCACCCGAACCCTTCACGGCCAACTCAAACAGCCGCTGAGCAAACGGAACTGAAAGCGCATAGGTTCCCGCACAGGCATCGAAGGCGGCGCGATAGTTCTCGTTCTCCTGCTTATCTTTGACCGTGATGTATGGCGGGTTCCCCACGACCACGTGATAAGAACCTCGCCCCAGCAGATCAACCCGCTTCGCGTACTCCCACACATCCTCCGTCGAGTACGCGAACGCCCCCTCTTCACGCCCGATCTGCACCTCTGCGAACAGCGTGTCCAGGTCGGTCTGAATGCCCGCCGCGTCCCGCCCGTGCAGCAGCGAGTCCCCCACCGCCACGTTAATGGGAAACGGCGGCGCGTCCTTCAGCCTCCGCGCCCCCGCCGCCCGCATCGCGGCCACCAACAACCGGAACCGCGCGATGCTCACTGCGTACGGGTTCTTGTCGCAGCCGTGCACTGACTCCAGGGACCGGCGCACCAACGTCCACACATCAGTCCCCGGCTCGGCGGCGCGCCACTTGTCCATCAACCGGTGGAAGATGCCCAGCAGGAAGTGCCCGGACCCGCAGGCCGGGTCGATGGTGCGCAGGCCCCGCCGTTCCTCTCCGTCCGGACCCTCCCACACCGGGTTCAGACCGAACGCGTCCGTGGAGACCGCGGGTTCCAGCGTGAGGTCGAGGATGAACTCCTCGACGAACTCCGGGGTCTGGAGCAGCGCGTACGTCTTGCGAGCGTGCTCGCTGAGGTCCTGGTACAGGTCACCGAGGAAGCGAGTGTCCCACTCAGGGTCGGTGAAGTCGTAACGGATGTCGCCCTCGGCGCCCCAGCGCCGCCAGAACGACAGCAGCTCGGTCGCCGCCTCGTAGCTGGGCTCAATGTCCCACAGCGGGTTGTGGGCCTCGTCGAAGAGGCCGGCCGCCGTGTCGTTCGCCTCGCGGATGGCGTCGAACGCGGCGAACAGCCAGTCACGGTTGTTCTTGGTCGGGTTGTCGCGGAAGAACGCCTCGTGCCGGGCCTCGGCCTCCGCGAGCCGCTCTCCCGGACCAGCGATGAACGGCTCGTCGATGAGGCCGTTGTCCTCGCAGAAGCGGACGAAGACGCAGGCCAGCACCCAGGCCGCGGCAGACTGGGTGACCCGTTCGTCGCGCCAGGCCCCGTATGTCGCTGCCGTGCGCCGGGCCTCCCGGGCGTGCCGGTACTCGGTCTCCAGACGAGCCTGGATCTCCTCCACGGACTCGGTACGCGCCCTCAGGTCGTCCTCCAGGGCCGTGACCTGCCGCTTCAGGTCCTTGAGCAGGGCCTCCGGGTCCACACCAGCCTTGACGTCCGTCACGTTCCGCTTCCTTCTCGATGCACTGCCTGCGCTGCGGTCCACCGCGGCCCCTTGCGCCGGAGCACCAATCCTGCCAGGTGGCGGAGGGCAGGCGGAGGCCACCCGGCATACCGAAACCGCTCCATTTCCCGCGATCACGCCGTTAAAGTGATCGTCGTGACGGCTCCCACCACTCCGAATGTGCCGCCGCCGGCGTTCAGGGCAGCGAGCAGGCACCACTACGACACCGCGCAGCTGGCCACCGGGAAACGGTTACGGACATCCGCCGACCACCTCGCGGGGCTGGCCGCCGAGTGTGCGATCAAGGCCATCCTGCTCGACTACCTCGGGTCCGCCCTGACCGGCAAGGGGCGCCCCTTCCACCCGGACCTGAAGCATGAGGCGAAGGAACGGATGGAGCGCGAGGGACTCGACAGACTCCCGCAGCAGGACTACATGCACGGGCACCTGCCGTGGCTGTGGGGCCAGTTGTGCGCCATCGCCGGGCGGCGGCGGGGCCGCGAAGTGGGTCCGCTGTTCACCCAGCTCATCGCCTCCAACCCGTTCCACGGATGGGCCGTCGAGGGGCGGTACTGCGACGGGACGTCCATCACCGAAGCCGACCTCGCCCGCCATCTGCAAGCCGCATACGACCTCATCGCCGCTCACGAGCAGGCCCGCACGCTAGGAACCGGCACCCTCGCATGACCGCTGAACCCACTCGCTTCGACGAGGCCTGGCAGATCGCCCTCGCCCACGCGGCACGGGCCGCCGAGGGCGGCCGGGACGTCGTCCTCGCACGTGACCTGCTGGGCCGGGTGTCCCTCCTCATCGACGACCGCGACGACCGGATGACGCCCGACGCTGCCGAACTGACGTCGCTGAGGGAAAAGTTCGCTGCGGCGACCCATCCGTTCACCGGACTCGATCCGGTGCAGATCGCCAGTGTCCTCTTCGCCCCCGAGCTGTTCTTCGACGTGCCGGAACTGACCGAGGTCACACCGCGGACGGACGGCGTCGGCAGAGTGGCCGTCCTCGAACGCACCGTCGTCGGCACGGACTGGCTGCAGGACACCGGACCGAACGGCGGGAGCGCCGAGGAGACGGTCGGGACCCGGCAGGACCGCCGCGTCGCGCTGTACGGGTTCAAGGGCGGCGTCGGCCGGTCCACCGCCACCACGGTGCTGGCCCGTCATCTGGCGGACCGGGGCCGCTGCGTCCTCGTCGTCGACCTCGACCTGGAGTCGCCCGGCGTCTCCAACCTGCTCGCCGACCCAGCCGGAATGCCCCGGCACGGCATCGTCGACCACCTCGTGGAGTCGGCCGTCGGCAACGCCGACGGCCTGGAGCTCGTCACCCGCACCTCGGTCCTCCCCTACAGCGGCAACGGCGAGGTGTGGCTGGCACCCGCCGGGGGCCTGCCCCTGGAGGGCAAGCCGTACGACTACCTCGCCAAGCTGAACCGCATCTACAGCGATCTCCCTCCGTCCGAGCCGGGCGGCGCCCCGCGCCCGTTCGCCGTGCGGCTGGAGGACGCCATCGCCGCCTGCGAGGACCAGGTTGCCGAGCTGTCGCGCAGGCCCGACATCGTGCTGCTCGACAGCCGTGCCGGCATCCACGACATCGCGGCGGTCGTGCTGACCCGACTCAGCGGGCTCGCCCTGCTCTTCGCGGTGGACAACCCCTCCACCTGGGAGGGTTACCGGATGCTGCTGTCCGAGTGGCAGCGGCGCCCGGACCGTGCCCGCGAACTGCGCGAGCGGATCCGGATCGTGGCCGCGATGTTCCACTCCGCCGGGGACATAGGGCGGCTGAGCACGCTGCGCAAGCACGCGCACGAGATGTTCACGGAGACCCTGTACAACCTACCGGACGACGGAAACGACGCCGAGCCCTTCCTCGCCCCGGACTGGCAGGAGGACGACAGGCCGTACGCCCCGATCCCCATCCTGTTCGGCAACGACCTGGTGGGGCTCGACCCGCTGCGCAGCCGGGCATGGCCCGAGCTGCCGTTCGTGGAAGCCGCGTACCGGACGTTCGTGACCTCTGTCGAGCGCCTTCTGCCGCCCCCGCACCAGGAGGAAGAGACGGCATGAGCGAGCCGACCGTCCACGACTACCGGACGCTGCTGACCCAGGCACTCGGGACACCGACCGACGCCGACACCGAGGCGCCGGACTTCCACACCCTGTTCACGCCCTCGTCGCACCGCCTCGCCCTGGATCCGGACGTCACCGTCGTGCGGGGGTTCCGCGGCACCGGCAAGACCTACTGGGCCAAGGCGCTCACCGACCCGGAACTGCGCGGGATCGCCGCCGACGCGTACATGATGCCTCGGCTGCGCCGCACCGAGGTGCGGACGGGGTTCGGGACGGACCGGAGCAACAGTCCGGCGTTCCCGGACACGCGCACCATCCGCGGTCTCGTCGACGCCGGTGTCCGCCCCGACGAACTGTGGCCCGCCGTCGTACTGAACGTCCTCGGCACACCCGCGGTACGACAGCTTCCCAACTGGACCGAGCGCGTCCGCTGGACCCGGGAGAACTTCGAGGCCTACGGCGACGCACTGCAACAGGCCGACCAGGAGACACGGAACCGGAAAGAGACCCTGGTCCTGCTCTTCGACGGGCTGGAGCACCTGCACCCCGACCGCAGGCAGGCCGACCTTCTGCTGTCCGGCCTCTTCCAGACGGCGCTGGAGCTGCGGCTCACCACCGGAACCCTGCGCGCCAAGATCTTCGTCCGCCCCGACATGTACGACAGCGCGCCCAAGGTGTTCGCGGACGCCTCCAAACTCGGCGCCAACGCGACCAACCTCGTCTGGAGCCGCGAGAACCTCTACGGGCTCCTCTTCCACAAACTGGGCAACCACGACGGTCCGGAAGCGAAGAAGTTCCGTGAGGCGACCGGGGACTGGCGTGCGGAGGGCGACGGACGGTATCTGCCCCCCGTGGCCCTCCTCGCCGACCAGGAGCAGCAGGAGAAGGTCTTCATCACCCTGGCGGGCCCTTTCATGGGCAAGGACCGTCGCAAGGGCCACACCTACACCTGGGTACCGAACCACCTGCAGGACGGCAAGGGCCAGGTGAGCCCGCGCACCTGGCTCTCCACCCTGGGCAAGGCCGCGCGCATCACCAGCGAGCGGTTCGCCGGTCACCCCGTCCCTCTGCACTACGACGCCATCTCCGCGAGTCTCAGCACCGCCGCGTCCGTCCGCGTGGCCGAACTCAAGGACGACCTCGGATGGGCCGCCCTCGCCGTCGAGCAACTAGAGGGGGAGCAGGTGCCCCTGCAGGCGACCACCGTGCACTACGCATGGCGTGCGGGATCGCTCGCTTCGAAGGTACGGGCACTGCTGGAGAGCGAGAAGGGCGGCAGCGGTCCCCGCAACCTCGACGATCCGGTGGCGCTCGTCCAGGAACTCCACGATCTCGGCGTGGTGACCAAGCGCGGCCCGGACTCCGTCGACCTACCGGACATCTACCGCCTCGCCTTCGACATCGGCCGCCGGGGCGGCGTCCCCCGGATGCCCGTCTGAGCGGAACCGCAGCCGCTTCCGGGGAGCGCCCTTCGCTCAGCGTGCCTGTCGGCGCTGCGCGTTCCGCTCCGCCTGCGGCGGCTCCTCCCCTCTCAGCGTGGCGAATACGAGGTTGCGCTGTCCGCTGAAGCTGCGGATGACCTGCTGGCGGACGAGGTCGGTGCTCGTGCCGGTGGTGCCGATTTGGCCCGTCTCCACCAGGCGTGTGAACAGCGTGTTGTCCAGGTAGGCCGGGACGTTCTTGTAACTGAACCGGACGCCTCGCCCGTCCTTCAGCCGGGCGTCGTCGCACAGCGATTCGAACTGCCGACGGGAGAAGTACATGCCGTGGATCATCTCCGTCGTGTGCGGCAGCACGGAACGCGGATGACAGAGCTTGATCCAGCTCGGGCTGGGATCCAACCGCTGCTCGTCGGCCAGACCGGCGTGCCTCTCCGCGTACCGGTCCAGGCTCCTCATCCGTACCAGTTCCTTGGCGAGGTTCCGATCGCTGTTCGGGTAGTAGACACCGCCTCGTTCGGCGTCGAGCTTCTTGTACTGCACGAGGACGAGGCTGTGGCGCGTGACGTTGTAGAAGATGATGTCGCAGCCCAGGGCCTGCTCCGCCGGGGTGCGGTTGGCGTTCGCGACCAGCAGCGTGCGGCCGTGTTCGCGGAACTCACGCCAGGCCACATGGTTCGTCGCCTCGCTGAGCCACCCGAGCATCGCACGGGTGTCATGCGTGACGAGATGGTCCTCGAGTGCCGGCTGGTTGCTCAGCGCCTTAGTACGGATGGGAGGGTCCTGTGGATCCAACTCCGTTGCATCGAGCAGCTCGTCAGCATGGCGGGCTCCACCCACGAGGTCGAGGAACAACGGGGGCACCGTGTCGTCGTACAGCTCCTCGGCGGGTGGGTCCCATTCGGCCAGGCGAGGAGCCTGCATACCCGCCATGCGCGTCACGGCGAGGGTGGCGTCCCGCTGCAGGGCCACCTCCTGTGCGGCGCGCGAATTCCCGAAGTTCCAGGGTTCGGTGGCTCCCTCGATCACTTTTACGGCTTCGGTGAGTTCGGGCCGGAGTTCCAGCAGCAGGGCACGTATCGCCTCGCCCGTGCCCTTGGTCTGCTGGCCCTCCTCGATCAGATGGCGCCGCTGTATAGCGGTAAGTCCGTCGAGGAGTCCATCGAGGGCGAGGGGCCTGCGCAGTGGACGCACACGGGTGACGCGCAGCTGCTGCTCCTGGTCCTTCGCGCCTCGTCGGCGAACAGACTTTCCCACACGGGTGATCTCGAAGCACCCGTACCGGTCCATGGAAGCGATCAGGAGCAGGTGGCTTCCCTTGGACCACTGGTCACGCCGACGCGTGACCGTCCACTCCCAGTCGTGCCGCCGAGCTTGATGAAGCTGCTCGAGCTGCCTGAGGAAATCGATCTCGTAATCACGGCACTTGATGATCGCCACCATGAGCGTATTCTTGCTGGTCCCTCTGGCAGATGAGGCGCTTTTCCCCTCCTACGCGGGCTGTTTGAGAAACCCCCCGGCCAGGTAGGCCACCTCCCCGTCGTTGCGCAGTGCCTCGACCGGCTGCCCGTCCAGGTGCGGGTCCTGGGTGCGGGACTCCATCGGGCACAGGAGCCACAGGCCGTGCGGCCCCTGTGACGGCCGGCGGGCGGCCCCCTGGAGGGTGACCAGGAACGTGCGGCCGCCCTCGTCCCAGTACCGGGCGATCAGACCCGCGTCGTGGAGGAAGAACACCGTGCGCGGCTCGGTGGAGCGGGCGGCGAGGTCGTCGGCGACGCGCTGCCACACGACGCGGACGAACGTGGCGAGGCCCGGCTTCACCCGGCCCGGCGCGGAGGCCGCGTCGGCGCGCAGGACCGTCCGCCAGTCCTGGCCCTTCTCCTCGACGAGCCGCCTGAACTCCCGCAGGAACAGCGCCCCGAGGTCGACGGGCACCACCGGGAAGCGGGCGGCGATCGTCTCGGCCGTGCCCTGCAGACGGGCGGCCTTGACCGTCAGGGCGAGGAAGCCTCCGCGGCGGGCGCTCTCGGTGAGCTGTTCGCGCAGCTCACCGTGCGGGTCCTCGGGCTCGCGGCGCGCCACGGACCGGACCGGAGGCAGCATGCTGGTGACCGAGCCCGTGGAGGACCAGGGGCCAGTCGACCTCGGCAGCGGAGGGAGGAATCGGCCGGCCTCCTCGTCGTGCCGCAGATCGAAGCGAGCGGCCTGGAGCGCGTCCTCCAGCACCACGGGAGTCGGCTCGCGGCCGTCCGTCAGGACGTCCAGGTCGGGGAACCTGGCACGCACCCGGGCGACGAGTTCGGTCGCGGTGATCCCCCGGTCCGCCCGCACCCCGGCTCCGGCCTGCGAGATGCGCAGCGCGCGTTCCAGGCTCAGGTCGCGCCGGTACAGTTCGAGGCGAGGGGTGTGACGCACCACGGACGACGCCATGGCGGTGGCCAACTGCACCAGACGGGTGTCGGCGAGCGGCGCGAAACTCTCCGGGACGGGCACCGCGCGCAGTTCGCGCACCACCTCGGCACGCCCCGGGAGGGGCTCCCGGTCGGCGAGTTTCTCCGCACTCGCTCCCAACTCGGCGGCATAATCGGCAAGTTCGCGAGGGTTCGGGTCGTCGGTGCCGGGCAGCGACTCGGACGCCAGCAACACCGTGTCGCCGCGCCGGTGCACGGCGAGACGCGGTTCGTGCCCCTCCTCCTCGCGGGTCTCCGCCTCGACGGCGGCCCGGACGACCGCCAGTGCGCGGGCCAGCACACGCTCAGGGGTGTCGTCCTGCGCGCCGTGCAGGGCCCGCAGTTCCTGTGCGGCCTGCGAGGCGGTCATCACGCGGCCGAAGTTGGCCACGATCTCGACCAGTTCGGTGCACACCGCCCTCAGCCACTCGGCCTCGGCCCAGCGCTTGATCTCGGCCCGGTGGTGGCGGGAGACCGGCGGCTGCTTGATACCCAGGTGATCGGCTATCCGTGCCTGCACGGGCCAGGGGCCGAGCGGCGACAGGCCGCCGTCCTCGGGCGGCAGACCGAGGGTGAGGCATACCACGTCGGTACGACGCGAGCCCTTGCGGCCGGACGGCGGGGTCAGCAGATCGACCATGTCGTCAACCGACAGGATGCCGGTCACCCCGGCCTGCGCCTCGCCGTCCTTGACCGGAGAAACCGCCTTGCGCGCAGCCGGTACGGCAGTCTTCCCCCGCAGAGCGGCCACCCACTGGTTGCGGCGGCGGTTCAGCTCCTTGCGCACCAGCGGGCCGGCGCCGCGGGCCTTGGAGATCACGGACGGCTGGACATCCAGCAGTTGGCCCACCGTAGCGGCGCCGAGGCCGGCGGCGACCGTGACCGCACGCGGCGACAGACCGGCCAGCTCCAGTTCCGTGCCGTCCTCGGCGGCCAGCGCCGCCCGGTCCCGTGCCTGCTCCGTGTCCTCCGCCTCGGTGCCCACCGTGGAGGGGGTGGTCGGCGGCCGGTCCGTGTCGGCGTCCCGGAACACCTTCTGCCAGGCGTCCTTCATCTGCCGCAGCGTGTCGAAGCGGTGCTCGATGTCACGGTGCAGGGCACGCCGGAAGAAGGCGGTCAGGCCTGACTGCAACGGCCGGTAGAAGACTTCACCGGCGATGTGCAGTTCGGCGGACTCGTTGGTGAGCGGGTCTATGCGGCCGTCGCCCCACAATGGCCGTTCGCCGCTCGCCATCTCGTGCAGGGTGACGGCCGCGGCGTAACGCTCGGCATGGTCGTCGAAGTGCGGGCGGCGCACCGAACCGAGGAACGGATCGAGATAGCCGCGGGTACCGGCCTTCACATCCCGGTCGGAGGCATCCGTCAGGGAGAAGTCGAACAGTTTCAGCTGCCAGGTGAAGTCCTTGCGGCGCTGGATGCCGAGGTTGTCCGGCTTGATGTCACGGTGGCGGACACCGTGGGCGGCGAGCTGGTCGAGCGCCAGGAACAGGTCCTCGCCGAAATTCTCCAGGTCGTCATAGGTGAGCTGTCCCGTGCCGCGCAGCCGGGCGCCGAGGGACTGCTCACCGGCGTACTCCAGCTGCAGAACCGTGCGCGAACCGATCTCGCGCAGTCCGTCGCCGCGCAACTGGACCACGGCGCCGCCGCCGACCAGCTTCAGGGCGCGTTCCTCCGCACGCAGGCGGTCGGCCTTCTGCTCGTCGAGGGCCACCTTGAAGACGCGTTCCTCGACGCGGATCGTGCCGTCGTCGTCCTCCACGGCGCGTTCCACGAGCAGGGCGCGGGCCGTGGCCCCCGTGCCGAGGACCCGTCGTACCGACCACTCCTCGTCCAGAGCCTGGCCGGGCAGCGCCTCCAGTGGGTCGACGGCCGGCGTCGCCACGGAGTCGGGGACGGTACCGGCCCGTTCCGCCTCGTCGAGGAGGTCCAGGAACTCCTCCGCGGAACTGAGGCGGTCGTTGACGTCGGCGCGGGTGGCTTTGAAGACCAGTGCGTCGAGCGCGTCGGAGACGCCGTCGGCGACCGCGAACAGGTGCAGCCCCGACTCGGTGCGCAGCCGCTCCTTGAGGACGCTGCGCTGCGGGGCCGGCGGCTTGCCGGTCAGGATCAGATAGGAGACGGCGCCCAGCCCGAAGATGTCCAGATCCCCGGGCTCCGGGGAGGGCAGGTCCGTCTCGGGCGCGAGGTAGACGTGGGCGGCGTCCTCGATCAGCGTCGCGTCCAGCGCGGAGCCGCCGATGGACCGGAAGAAGGTGGCGTTGCTGTCGAAGTCGCGGGCCGCGGTCTGCCAGTCGGTGATGCGCAGCTCGGGGTGCGCGCCCTCACCCCGGAAGGACACGTAGACGGAGCGGGCCGCCAGCGCGCGGTGGTACAGCGAGCGGCTGTGGGCGTACCGGACGGCCTCGGCGAGCTGGCGTACGAGGTCCAGGCGGATCTCGGGGGTGAGCTTGTCGCCGTAGGTGTCCAGGTACTGGTCCAGGCGCAGGTCGGTGTGACGGTGGCGGAAGAGGATCGCCGGCCCGCCCTCGTGGTCGCGCAGCTCCATGGCGTCGGCGATGCCGCGGTGCGTGACGCCCTGGAGGACCTGGTACTCGCGGCGGGCCGCGCGCTCCGTCTTCTTGCGGTCCGTTTCCGTCGCGCCCTGGCTGACCAGGTAGATGCGCACCCGACCCTCTCCCTGGGCGAGACCGTCGTCCCGCTTGGCGAGGTGGTCCTCCCACGACGCGCCCGCGTCGAGGGGGTGCGGCTCCATCTTCCAGGCGTCACCGAAACGCAGGTGGCCGGTCGACTGCCGGATGCCGATGGTCTTGAGCAGCTGCGGCAGCCGGTGCCGGGAGAACTCCTCCGTGACACGCCGCTCGGGACGCTCGGGGGGCAGGCCGAGGAAGTCCTGCCAGATGCGGTTCAGGCCGCTCGCGCCGTCGTCACGCCCGTACACGCGGATGCGCTGCACCTCGTCGAGGTGGCTGACGAGGTCGGGGGCCGACAGGAAGACGGCCGGTTCGATGCGCGGGACCATCCGGTCGCTGCGGTAGAGCTTGCGGGCGGCCCACTGGAGCTGACTGCGCAGTTCCTTGGACTTGAGGTCGTTGAAGTGCAGCGGGTTGTTGAGGGTGCGGGTGCGATCCTTGCCGCGGAAGTTCCAGGTCGAACCGGTGTTGTGGAGCTCACCGGGGTGGCTTTTGATCTCGACGAGGAAGAGGCCGGCGGGAACGGCGATCAGCAGATCGCACTCGTTGACCCGGCCCGACTGGGCGGTGAAGGAGAAGGTCGCCCAGGCGCGGTACGGCTCGGCCGCGGGCATGAGACGCCTGACGTGGTCCAGCGCGTCCTGCTCCCAGGAGTAGGGAGAGGGACGCTCCTGAGACCACTGCTGGGCGGGCTTGACCGGCCCCGGCTTGGGCACGGCCGGACCGGGTGTCCGCCGCGGGTCCCCTCCCGTTGCTGCCACTGTGCCGGCCTCCTCACCGCTCCGTCCCTCGGGATCCGAGAAATCCCTGGTGGAGCCTACCGCCATGGACTGACTGCGCGGTTTCTCATGAGGCCGGCCACGCAAGGGTGACGTCACGCCCGGGACCGTTCAGGGTTTGCTTCCGCCCGCCGCACAGCAGGTGTTGGCAGGCCTCCTGGGGATCTCATCAAGAAGTGTCCAAGGGGCTTTCCCCACCTGGTGCACAGGACTGCTCATCACCATCACGGCTTGAGGCCTTTCCATCAGTGCGATTCGGAGGGCCGCTCCTTCCTCAGAGGCGAACACTGATAGCGCACCCCCCGGCTCACCATCCTGAAGCGGTCACGCCCCTGAACCGAGAACGGGTTCGGCAGGTCGAACACGCGGCGTTCCTCCGGGACGAGGGCCGAGGTGATCAGCAGGACGCGGTAGCGGTTGCTGCGGGCGTGGCGGCGGGCCGCGTCCACCTCGGACGGTCCGAGTTCGAACTCCACCCGCTCGGCGGCCCGGTCGCTCAGCGCCTTCACCTCGTACAGCCGGGTGGTGTCACGCCACTTGACCTCGAAGTCGTACCCCAGGGAGTCGGACGCCTCGTCGTCGCCGTTGACGACGGCCGCGTAACCCGAGACCCACCGCACGTCGGGGTAGTGGCGCTGGAGCCAGGCACGCGCGGCCACCTCCCCGACGAGGCCGATGGCGGACCGCTGGTCCTCGGTGGTCCGCTTCGTCTTCGCGACGACGATGCGCGGCTTGGTGGGGGAACCGCCTCCGCTCCGTGGTCGGGGCACGCCGGCCACGGTGTCCAGGCGCACCCTGCCCGACTGGGCGAGGAACGTCTCGTCGATGGTCTTCGAGGCGATGTCCGCGATGGTGGAGAGCTGGTCGCTACCGACCCTGACCTCGGCGGCTCCGATGGTGATCGTGCGCGGGGCGACGGTGGTGGAGCCACCGGAGCCCTGGGTTCGTGGTGCCGTCCGCGCGAAGTCCTTGTCGGTGAGGCCCAGTGCCGCGGGGTCCGTGGCGTGCGGCACTCCGTCGGGCCACCCCACGGCGCGTTCCACCGCGTCGAGCAGATGTTCCTCGCTCAGCGGCAGCAGGTCGCCCAGCCCGGTCGCGTCGATGTGGCTCCTGCATTCCATCAGCACCGCCCCGTGCCATCCTGCGGGCACCTGGACGCCGTGACGGCGGCACCAGGCGGTCACCAGAGGGGGCAGTACCGGGACGAGGGCGTCGAGCGCGGCCGTGTTGCGTGCGCGGAGCCGGTCGACGGGTTCGAGTGCGGTGGGCTGCTCGAGGTCGTCCTCGGCCCCGTGTGCTCGGAGCCATTCCCGCACCCTGTCGCGCATCGCTTCCTCGGGAGGGGCGATGAAACGGGGAAGCCAGTCCGGGTCGGGCTGGAGGTCGTGGAGACCACGGGCCGCGGCGTAGCCGGAGATGTCCTCGCCCTGCTGCGCGGCGGTGGCATACCGCTCGCGGAGCCGGTCGAGGAGGACTCCGGAGCGGGCGCGCACGAAGTCACCGAAGACCTGTTCGTGGCGGTCGGGGTAGTGGTCCGGGGAGTACCCGAGGGCGACCAATGCGGTGTTGAACTGCTGGAAGTCGAGTCCCAGTTCGTCCCTGAGCTCCGCCGGTTTCGTGCAGGAGCGGGCCAGGGCCACCAACTCCGCCGACGACGGCGTCAGGCCGGGGGCGAGCCGGTCGATGATCCCGGCGAGTTCGCGTTCGCCGGCCGCACGGCCGAGGAGATGGGAGGCCTCCTCGTTCCAGGCGTCGGCGGCCAGGCACGCCAGCACCGGGCGGAGCAGCCTCACCGTGTCCTGCACGTCACCGGTGAGGTTGCGCCGGATCTCGGCGACCTTGGCCTCGGTCGTGTCCAGCGCTGCGGCGAGGACTCCGTCGTCGACGAACGTCGGGCTGCCGCCGCCGAAGCTCCGCTCGAGTTTGACCAGGACCAGTTCCAGCGCGTCCTGCAGCCACGGCCTGCCCAACAGCTGTGCGACGGCGGGCGTGGCCGCCTGCAGTTCGTCCCAGCCCTCGTCGCTCCTCCAGACGACCACCGTGGGTTGCTCGTCGTCCGGCAGCGGCAGGGCGCGTGTCGACGGCGGCGGCTCGGCCGGCGTCCCGGAGACGGTGATCTCCACGTCGTCGGCGTGCACGACGCGGAGGGCGCGGAGCCGTTCGAGTGCGGCCCGGAGACCGCGCTCGCTGCGGCGGACGAATGCCCCGGATTTGAGCTCCATGGCGAGCGCGACCACGGTGACCAGCCACTCCCGCCCTTTGGTGAACACCGCTGCCTGCCCCGACGGCGTGATGGGGGCGCCGTCGCGATGGCGTACTTGCACATGGGTGGCCGACGTGCGCTGCGCTCTCAGCCCGTTCGCCCCGGCCAGGTGGACGACGGCGTCACCGGACTCCGCCGGGGCGACGAGGACGGGATGCCCGGCCGGCTCGATGAGTGCTTCCTTCAGGGGGTCCGTCTCGTCGCAGACGATGACCGGTGCTTCGTCGGACGACGGGCTGAAGGTGCCGAGCGTGTGAGCGCGGCTGACCACGAGACGGACCTCCTCATCCGGCGTCCAGGGCCACCGGCCCGTCCGTGCGATGTTCGACCACGCCCGCTCGCAGTGCCGTTTGAAGGAGACACTGAGGTACTCGGGCACGTCGCCCTTGTCGAGCACGTCGGCGAGCTGTTTCACCGCCGCCCCTGCGTGCTGCGGATCGTCCCACCTGCGGAGGCCGAGCCGGAGCATCCGCTCGACGACGCCCCTGTCGCTGAGCAGGCGTCGCGTCGACAAGGGCAAGGCCGGTACGAAGGCCGGGAGCTCCCCGTCGGTGCTGAACCAGGCCCGACGGGGAGTGACGAAGGACGGACCGTCCGGCTCCTCCACGGGCAGCCAGGCCATGCCCCGGAGGTAGGAGGCGAGAGGAGTGGGCCAGGGGTGCGCGTCCTTGAAGGAGTAGGTGGGCCTGTGCACGGTGACGGTGAAGAACTCCTCGCCCCAGGTGCGCAGCCCGTGCATCAGCAGCTCGGCGAACTCACGCCGGGCGGCGGGGCCGAGCCCGGCGACCTCGGCCGCACCCTCCAGGTGGGCGGGTGCGTGTGTGAACTCGTACAGCGTGTAAGGGTGCTGGAACCTGGTCCATCCGCTTCTGACATCGGCGCTCCAGGTATCGGCGAGCGCGCTCCCCAGCCCGAAGTCCGCGGCGAGCCCCGCGAGTCGCAGCTCGTGGCCCTGACGAGCCCCCAGGCGTTCCCCGACGGCTCCCGGCCTCAAACCGTCGCACACGCCGAGGGCTTCCAGGAACTCGACGTAGGCCGCCCGGTCCCGGATCGGCGCGGGCCAGTCGTCGGGGCCGCTGATCCAGTGGTCCCGCTGTGCGGCCAGGGCGGGGATCCGGGATCCCCCTTCGGCGAGGAACCGCTCCAGCCGCCGCGCCCCCTCGGTGCCCCAGGCGGGCGAGAAGGAGCAGCGTGCGGCCCTGTCCCACCGGCCGGGGTCGGCCAGCGGCAGCCGGAAGGGGATACGGGCCAGCCGCCCGCGCTGGGCCTGAGTGAGCAGGGGGTACTGGCGGAAGGCGAAGGTGAGGGCGTCGCGGCTGAGCGCCTCCGAGGAATGGTCGGAGAGCAGGTCGTCCAGCGCGTCGAAGACGCGGTCCAGTTGGTAGGGGCGCACGAGTTCGTTGCGCTCGAGGAATCCGCGTCCGGCAGTGTCCCAGGTGATCGCCGGGTGGGTGAAGGAGATACGGCGCCGGAGTGCCTTGAGGTCGCCCGGGACCCGGGTGACGGCGTCACCGTCCGCGGTGTCGTCGGGCTCGGGGTGGAAGAAGACGGTCGCGTCCTGCCCACCGGACCCGGTCCGGCTGCCGAGGGCGCTTCTCAGCCGCATGTCCTGGGTGAGGATGATGCGCCGGCCCCGCAGCACGCCCTGGTCCCGGGCGAACGCATGGGACAGGTCGCTGTAGAAGTCCGCCCATACCTGTCCCGCCGGTTCCGTACCACCGAGCAGTGACCGGGCCACGGTTTCGGTCCACTCGGCGGCCAGGAGCGCCGGCGGACGAAAGGGCCTGGAGAGGACGGCTCTGCACAGCTTGTC
This sequence comes from Streptomyces sp. NWU339, assembly GCF_003143855.1. Taxonomy (GTDB): domain Bacteria; phylum Actinomycetota; class Actinomycetes; order Streptomycetales; family Streptomycetaceae; genus Streptomyces. The sequence continues at coordinate 152,433 of NZ_QFRK01000007.1, read as the reverse complement.
CAGACGTGTGTGGCGGGCAGGACCGACGGACGGGGTCAGCAGGTCGGCTCCGGCCTTCGTGAGTGCCTCGGTGGTGAGGGCGCGCCAGGAGCGCTTGCCGTCGGGCCATCCGTAGGAGTCCTGCAGCGAGCCCCACGCCTCCCGGCCGTGCAGAGGCACGATCGGTTCGGCGGCGAGCCTCCCGTCCAGGGCGGCGTCCAGGCGGTCCGGCACGTCCCAGCACATGAGGTCGAGCACGAGGTCCGCGGCGAGGAGGTGCGGGGTCTGCGAACGGATGCGCCTGCCCAGTTCCACCGTCAGTACGGCGAGCTGGTCGAGGAGGAAGGCGTTCAGGGCCACCGTCTCGCTGATGTCGAGACGGGCCAGCTTGGTGAAGAACGGAGCGTGGGCGTGGCCGGGGAACGGGGCGTGGACGCCTTCGGCCATCGGCAGGAAGGTGTACATGCGGCCGTGGGTGAGCGGCTCGTCGAGTCGCAGCGCGACCGCCACCCATGCCTCGGCGTCCCAGTTCTCCCAGGCGGCGTCGATCTCGCGCGCCTGAACGCTGCGGCTGACCGCTTCGCTCAGGGCCTCCGCATCGAGTGTGCGACGCGCCAGCAGGTAGCGGCCTGCCCCGGCGAGATCGACCTCCCGTACCCAGTCGTTCTCGCATGCGGCGATCAGGTCCGATGCACGCTCGGCACGCGAGAGGACGTTCCGGAAGCCGGTGTCGGAGCCGTCGCGCACCTCGACGAGAAGTTCGGCCACCCGGTCGAGAAAGAGCAGGAGCGGCGCCTCGCCGTTCACCATGTCCTGCGCCTGCGCCACGGCGAGTCCCCAGGCATGCCGGTCGCGCAGCGGCAGCCGGACGACCGTGGAGTATCCGTCCTCGGCGAGTTCCTTGAGTACGGGATCGGTGATGTCGGCCGGTACCGGCAGTGCCAGCGGGGAGATGTCCTCGATCACCCGGGCCGCGAGTGCCGGGTCGTCCACCAGGGTGTGCACATCCTCGGGCCTGGCGAAGCGGAAGCAGTAGCCGTCGAAGTCCGAAGAGGCGGGTGAGGACTTCGAGTAAATCTCCGGCCAGTCCGTCAGTTGCAGCACGCTGCGGAAACCGAGGCCCTTGTTGCCGATCCCCTCACCCGCCGCCTTGCTCGACAGGGCCAGCTCGGTGATGGCGCGGAAGTTCTCCTCGGCGAACACCGCTCCCTCGTTGGCGACGTAAAGGACGCCGCCGCTTTCCCGGGGGACCGCCAGGACGGCGATCTTTCCCGGGTCGGCGTCGCAGAGTGCGTCGTGGCCGTTCTGGACGAGTTCGAGAATCGTGCGGCCCTCGTACTCCTGAGCGGTGTCCTCGCTGACGGACTTCAGACTTTCGGCAAACCGCCATGTCTCGCCGGCGTCCCTGTAGATCTCGATGCGCCGCCGGGTTCGGGCGATCACGGTGCCCCGGAATCCGTCGCCTTCTGCGGCGTCCCACATCGCTGTGATGGCTGTCCCCCTCGTTCGTCACATCCGTACGCACTGGCCAGAAGCCGTGACCGACAACACCATCCAACCGGCCAGAGGTTCCATTTTCCGGTGAATCCCATCATCGGGTGGTGCATGGGCATACTCGGTCATCTTCCGGCTTCCGTCCGGAAGCATCCACGGCGATTCTGGTGGGTACCCGCTTGCACCCGGCCCGACCCACCCGAAGGCAAGCATGCGCAGGCGACCTCTCCCACGCACCGATCCCGGCGGTGCGACCGGGCCTGCCGACGTTCAGACCTCTGCGCCCGCTCCGGCTGACACACCGAGCGGTGAAGGTGGCGGCCTGCGGTACCACCGCCTTACTCATCTCCTGTACGGGCTCGTCGGCCGGGCAGCACGAGGTACGGCAGCCGCAGCGGGCGGCCGCGTCACCCTCCTCTTCCCCGTCCCCGGCCCGGCGCCTCCGACCGCCCGGGAGAACAGTGGCACCGCCCTGTCGCTGATGGCGGGCCAGTGGGGCAACGGCCGACGCAAGGAACCACCGCAGCGCCTCGGTTGGGGACGCCCCACCGAGAAGAACCGGGGGCCGACGCCGGAAAGTCCGTCAGGAGCACGGTCGAGGCCGCGTCCTCCCCCTCGTACGCCTCCTTCATTCTGCACAGCACGATCGACGGGTCCGGTATCCCTGACGAGGACACATGCCGGCAGGAGGTCCTGGCCTGTGAATACGGAATCGACGACCCGGGCTGCCGCATCACGGACGACGGGGACGGCTCGTACACGGTCGAGACCGTGAGCGCGCCGCCGCCGGACCATCCGTACCGCGTCCTGTACGTACGGTGGGCACCGAACCGTCCTGGCAACGAGGGGACCTGGGGCACACGGCAGCTGCCCACTGGCCAGACGGCCCACCCGCGGACCGTGAGCGGCTCGCTTCCCGGGCACTGGCCCGGATCGCCTCGACGGCCGCCGAGGACGCGCGCGTGGACACGACGGTCGACCCGGACCAGCCCGGCGGCCGCCCGCCTGGCGGAAATGCTCACCCCGGCTCGTATCGTCTCCCACCTCGCGCACGTCGAGGCCACCTCACCGGCCTCCGTCCGGGCCACCGTCCGCCCCCTGCGCACCTTCCCGTTCGGTGCTTGGGCCCCGGACGAAACCCTGACGTGCCACTTCACCGTGGATCCGGCCACAGGTGTTCTCGTACGAGCCGAGGCGGCGGCGGAACACCGCACGGTCTTCCGCCATATCGTCACCACATTGGGCCACCAGGGGCACGCCCGGCCGGTGGCCCACGGCTCCGTCGGCCCTTGACCCCGGAGGGTGCGGGCTGCGCGACGTCCGCCCCGACCAGCCAGTTGCAGACTCTCGCCGTGGGCCCTGCCGACGAGCGTCGCGATCGACCGCGCGTCGGTCGCCCTTCAGCAGGGCCCGAGTGAGTCGCGTCGACTCGGACTCACCGTCGGCCTCGGCCGTCCGGCATCTCCTGGATCGACGGATCCGCCGTCGACGCGGCGCCTTCCCGCCCGAGGGTGCGGAGCGCCTCGCGCAGAGCGGGGTGCGGGGCGAGACCATGGGCGGCCCTGAGGGAGCCCGCCAGCAGGGCGATCCAGGCCTCGGCCAGTGCGCCGGTCTCCACGGGACGGCCGTCCCGCAGCCACAGGAGGGACATCTCGTCGCAGGCGGCGCCGAACCCCCGCATGGCCAGGAGGAGTGCGGGATCGTCGGCGTCGAGGCCGAGCATCGTGCAAATGGCCCGGACTCCTTCCTCCCGTGTCGCCTCGAAGGCTTCCGACGCCAGGTCGGCGGCCTGCGCACGGCGCAGGACGAGGTTCAGTGCGACGTCCTCGTGTTCGGCCAGGAAGCGCAGATGCGCGGTGAAATGTCGCCGCAGCCGGTCGACGACCGGGCCTTCGGAGGCGAGCTCCGTGGCGGCCCGCAACTGCCGGTCGACCTCACGCACGACCTCCGCGTAGAGGCTCTCCTTGCCCTTGAAGTGGTGGGACAGCAGTCCGTGCGCGACACCCGCGGTCCGGGCGATGTCCCCCACGGTGACTTCGCCGTACGGACGCCGGGAGAAGTTCTCCAGCGCCGCGTGCAGCAGCTTCCGGCGTGTCTCCTGGGCGGCCGCCTGCCGCCGGGTCGGCGGCTTGGCTGCTTCGGGCGGGGCCACGTCCGTTCCTCCTGGTGATGACGGCGACGACCTGTGATCCAGCAGCGTATGCGAGGTCCGGGCGGTCGCCCGCCCCGGGACCATTGATTGATTGGCATTCAATGACTTACATTCAACGTAAGTCGCGGTATGCCGCCCGGGCGACGCCGCGAGAAGGGACCGCGACATGGTTTTCCGCTTACCGCTCCCCGACAAGGACGACCCGGTCTGGACGTCCGCCAACGGCTTCGTCGTCCGCAAGGACGAGGGGGTCGTCCGGCTCACGGGGCACGAGACGATGTCGGTCAAGGTCACGGGGGAGGAGACGGACGGTGCCCTCGCCTTCATGGACGGACTCGTCGAGCCCGGCCACGGCAACGTCCCGCACATCCACTCGAAGGAGGACGAGGCCTTCTACGTCCTGTCCGGCAAGTTCGAGTTCATCAACGGGTCCGAGAGGTTCACGGCCGGCCCCGAGGACTTCGTCTACATCCCCAAGGGCACACGGCACGCCTTCAGGAACCTGGGGCAGGAAGCGGCCCGGCTCCTGATCTTCTACACGCCCGCCGGACCCGAGTCGTTCTTCCTGGCCCACGGCGAGACGGACCGCGCTCCGGAACCCTGGCCCGACGAGAAGTTCAACGAACTCGTGGACATCCTCGGCGCACACAACGTGGTGCTGCTGCCCGGGGACGACGACTGGCACTGAGCGCCCGCTCCGGGGCACCGGCCCGTTGGCGGCCGGGGGAAGCGTCCGGGCATGCCGCCGCGCGGTGGAGCCGGCTGCCGCGCGGCAGAGCCACTGGAGGCGACCCCCACCACGCCGGGGCGGTCCAGCCGCCGGGGAGCCGGCCGCTCCCGGCCGAACAACTTCCTGGACAGACTCAGTCGCAGGACGCGCGATAGGACAGGTGCGGGAACAGCTGCTCCCACCGTTCCTCGGGGATGTTCGAGGGGTAGGACGCGCACAGGTCCTCGTAGAGACCGTCGGTGTCGAAGTCGAGCACGTAGGTCGCCTCAGGTGTCATACCGGAGGTGCCGTTGTCTCTGACGGCGAGCCATCGGGGGTCCTGCGGTGATCTCGCCAGCGGCACGTGTACCGCGTCCGCGTTCTCCAGCGTGAGGAGCTCGGGGGTGTTCCACCGCCCGTCCTTTCCGATAGACCAGAGGCGATAGGGCTCGCCCGTCACCGCGTAGTGGCCGTCGGATGTCATGTCGATCGACTCGACCTCGTGGTCGAACACGAGGTCGCGGCCTGCCTTTTCGGGACGTGCCGGATCTGAGACGTCCCAGAACTCGACGCTTCCATCGGCCAGCGTCGCCGCCAACTGCCCCTTGCCCGTGGGGAAGTAGCCGCCTGGTGCGGCCGGCAGCAGACCACCCTTGACGGGTTGCGTGGGCCGGGAGAGGTCCCAGAGCTGGATCTGGTCTGCCGTCACCTCGGTGACGAGCAACCGGGACGCGCCGTAGTACATCGCGCCGTCCATCGACGCCGCCTCTTCAATGCGACCGCCCTTGCGGGGGCGGGCGGGGTCGGAGACGTCCCAGAACCTGATGTGCCGATCTTTCTCCGTCGTCGCCAGCGACCGTTCTCCGGCGAACCACAGGCTTCCCGAGCTCCAGAGCGTGCTGCTCGCCCTCACCGCGACCGTGCCCCGGCGCACGGGTTTCGCCGGATCCCGGATGTCCCACAGGGCGGTGTCGGGTTCCTCGTGCGAGCCCACCGCGAGGAGCGTGCCATCGGGACTCACGGCGATGCTCGAGACGTCGGCGGTGTACCGGATACTTGAACTCTTCTTCACGGCTCCGCCGGGCTCCAACTGCCAGATCTGGAGGGTGTGGTCCAGCCCTCCGGTCCAGTGGTGGGCCAGGAACGTCGGCGTCTTGCGCCGTGTCAGGAAGTACTTCGCCTCCCATCCGCTCGGCAGGGTGTACCGGACCTTCGGCGCCTTCAGGTCGCTGACGTCCCACACCCTCGTCGTGCGTCTGCTCGGGCCCGCGTTGCTCTGCGTGGCGATGACCAGCTCACCGTCGGCGCTGAACGGGCTGGTGCCCGTCTGAGGCTGGACGTGAATGCCTCCCGCGAACGTCGGCGCCCAGGGCCGATCGGGCCACACCCGTACCTCTCCGCCCACCTCGCCGACCGCCAGGTACCTGCTGTCCGGGCTGAACGCAACCGACTGGGACGGTTCGCCCGTCGGCAGATTCACCCCGGACATGCGGTTCACCAGATCCGAGAGCTTCCCGGTCGTGTCGCCCCGTCTGACGCCGTTGGCGCGGTCCGCTCCCGCCAGGAACCTGCCGTCCTCGCTGAAAGCCAGGGACGGCATGCCCCCGCTGTCGATACCCCAGGTGTCCCTGTACTCCTCCTCCGCCTCCACGCGTCGCAGGTCCTGCCCGTCCACCACCTCCCACCAGGCAATCTTTCCGTATCCACCGGTTGCGACCACCAGGTCGCGGCGGGGGTCGGCGGCCACCGCCATGACCGTCTCGGCCTGTTCCGTGTCCCGCAGCACGGGCCGGTCCGGGTCCCCGACGTCCCACAGCCGCACCTGTGCGGGCTCGCTGTCCGTCTCCCCGTTTCCGTTGCCTGTGATCAAGTGCCCCCCGTCGCGGGTGAAGGCCACAGAGATCAAGGGCGACGTGGCGACCGTGCGCTGCGCTCGCAGCGTGGGCCGGGCGGGGTCGCTCACGTTCCACAGCCGCAGCAGTCCCTTCTTGCTGCCCGCCGCGAGGGTCCGGCCGTCCTTGCTGAAGGCCAGCGTGTGCGTCACCTGGCGGGCGAGCCGCACCAGAGCGAGCCGCCTCGGCTTCTGCGGGTCCGCGGTGTCCCACAGGGTCAGTTCGTCCGCCGACTGCGCGGCGAGTATCCGTGAGCGCGGATGGAAAGCGATGACCGTACTGCTCTTCAGCTTGACCCGGCCCGCTTCGACGGGCCGGGTCGGCACGGACATGTCCCACAACTGGACGCGGCCGCCGTCGGATCCGTTGCCCCGGTGGCTCGCGGCCAGGACCTTGCCGTCCGGGCTGTAGGCGACGTTGAGAACGGGTACGCGATACCGCTTCTCGGGCACGAGGCTGGTCGGTGTGACGGTCATCGAGGCCGTGTACAGGCTGGAACGGCTCTCAGGAGTCACCGTCGCGCGGTAGGCGGCCAGGCTGAGGCGGAGTGCGGTCTGCGGGTCGTGTTCGCGCAGGGCGTCGGCCCGGGCGGCCAGCTCCCTGGCGATCAGGCTCATCTCCCGGCTCGCCGCCTGCCCATTCTCGTGGAACGCCCATCCGAAGAGAGACGCCGCCACCAGTGCCAGGACCGAAAGGGAGGCGATCCACGCCCGCGTGACCAGGCGTCGCCGGCGCTGCGCCTGGTCGCTGGCGGCGACGAAATCCCGCACCACGTGCGGGACGGGCACGCGGACGACCGCCGGTGCGGCTGCGACGGCCGAACCGCCGGTGGCCGCTTGACGGGCTTCCTGGACCGGTCGGCTGCCCCGGGCCGACGGGGCTTCCTGGGCCGGTCGGCTGTCCTGGACGGGCGGGGCTTCCCGAGCCGGTCCGGTGTGCTCCGTGGTGAGCTTCTTCGCCTCCTCCAGGGCTTCGCCCTCGTAGAGGCCGCTCGGCTTCCGGCCGGCCTCGGCCCAGCCTTCCGCCGCCGCGGTCAGCCGGCGGAGTCTCAGCAGGTCGTCCCGCACTTCGTCGATCCAGCCGCTCAGCCTCGTCCACGCGTGCAGCAGCGAATCGTGGCCGAGTTGTGCCCCGCCCTCCTCATCGACGACGACCAGGCGGGCGTCCGCGAGTCGGCGCAGCAGGTCCTCGCGCCCTGCCAGTTCCGCCGGCAGCACCCGGCGACGGACCAGCCGTCCCTCGCCGTCGGCAACGTGGACCATGGCCAGCAGGAGGCTGCGCAGAGCCGTGCGGCCGGTGTCGTCGAGGGAGTCGTAGATCCTGTCGGCGGCTGTGGCCACCGCGCCCCGGATGCCCCCGGCGGCGGCGTACCCGGCGTATGTCAGCGTCGTCCCCCGGCGCCGCAGCCAGATCTCGGGGAGGGCGTAGGCCAGGAAGGGAAGCGCCGAGGCATCACCCGTGGCGCGTCGTTCCTCGTTCACATCGCGCCGCAGAAGCTGCGGTACGCCCTCCTCCCACCGCAGGCCCGCGTACTGGGCGGGGCGCACGATCGCGGCTTCGACCTCCTCGTCGGCCAGGGCGGGCACGGCGAAGTGGCCCGGCCGCACGACGGGCGCCAGACGGGGGTCGCTCAGGGCGTCGCCGTAGTAGTCGGCGCGCAGGGCCAGGACGAGACGCGGAGCGGGCGTCGGGTCCCCGGCCCTCTCCCCCTCCTCGTCCTCGTCTGCTCCCGCGGTCAGGGCGGCGGCGAACCGTTCGCGTTCGGCCTCGTCCGAGCAGAGCGTGAAGTACTCCTCGAGCTGGTCGATGACGAGGAGCCGCGGTGCCTGCCCGGTCCCGGCCCCCGTCGCCGCGGGCCGGCTGAAACGCCCGCGTTCCAGATCGCGTACGACGTCGGAGGGGGCCCTGCCCACCGCCGCCGCCCACGCCTCGGCGAGGCTCCGGAAGGGCCGCTCACCCGGCGCGGGCACCAGCCGCGCGGGACCGAGCCCAGCCTGCTCCGCAGCCACGCTGAGCCCCGCCCGCAGGAGCGAGGACTTGCCGACCCCCGACGGTCCCACCAGGACCACCGGCTCACCGGGGCGCGCCTGTTGGACGCGGCGCAGCAGCTCCTGGGTCAGCTTTTCGCGGCCGAAGAAGAGACGGTGCTGCTCGGGGAGGAAAGGGAGGATGCCGGGGTAGGGGCAGGCCGCATCCGGATCCGGGGCGTCGGCCGCCCGCTGTTCGGCGGCCAGGCCCGGCAGCGGCTCGTACCGCCGGTTGACGGCGAGGGTCAGCTCGCCCATGCGCGCGGTGCCACCGCCGTACGGGCGAGCGGCGCTGCCCTGGAGCCGCTGGTCGAGCAGCCGGTAGGCGCCGCCCAGCGTCAGCCGCTTCGGGCCGCTCGCGTCACCCTCCCGCAGAAGGCTGAGCAGCTGGCCGCTGAAGAGGGTGTGCTCCGCGTCCGGTGGGGCGTACGCCAAGGCGTTGCGCATCGCCGAGGCGAGCAGATAGCTGCCGGTGGGCCGGGCCCCGGCGAACAGGTCCGCGGCGGCCGGCCGGCCGGGCTCCTGAGCGTTTCCCGCGAAACAGCAGTCGAGGATCACGACCGGGTCGGCGGCGGCGTCGCTCAGGTAGCGCTCGATCTCCGTGTAGGGGACGGAGTGCGCCGTGTCCGTCTGGGACTTGGTGCTCGCTGTCGCCAGGTAGAGCTGCCCACCGGGTCCGCGCAGCCCGTGCCCGACGAAGTAGAGGAGGACGGTTCCGCGCTCGTACCGCTGCTCGGTGGGCTCGGCCCGGCCGATGGCCGTCGCCAGTGCCTCCAGGACATCACTCGGCGACATCGGATCGGTGAGCAGCGTGACCCGGTCCCCCATACCGCACACCGTGCTCAGGGTCTCGGCCACGTCCTGCGCCGACCGGAGAGCGGACGGCAGACCGGGCAGTTGCTGCCCCGGATGGGCGGCCGTCCCGACCACCAGCGCGTGGCAGCCGGCTGCCGCCAGATCCCCTCTCGCCGGTACATCCGGCACGTCCCCCGCCGCCATGGTCAACCCGCTTCTTGGGACGGGCCGACGCGGCCGTCGTCCTCCGCCGTGTCTCGTGTCCCCTGGATTCCTTGAGTCTCCTGCCGCCTTGGCGTTTCCGGCGGCGCCTGTGGGTACCGCTCCTGCTGGAGCGCCACGGCAACCCGCTCGGCCAGCTCACCGGCGCCTTCCGCGGTCAGACCGCGCACCTTCTCCGAGGAGACCACGACCTGGGTACCGTCCGGCAGGGTGAGGGTGACGGTCTGATTGCCCCGGCGGCCCTGCAGCCACACCACGACAGCCGCTCCCACGGCGGCCGTCGGGCCGCCGGGAGCCAGCAGGAGCGAGATCAGCTCCCCCAGGGCGCCCATGGCTCCGTCCGGCGGCGCGGCGGGGACCTCCCGGCGGACGAACACGCGCAGGTCCGGGTCCTGACGGAGCCACTGGTAGAGATCGTCCGAAGCTCCGGCCTCGTCTCCGTCCCCAGCGACGGCCAGTGTCACTCTCATCTCTGCTGCCCTTCAAGTACAAAGCGGTGCAGGAACCCTCAACTGTCGTCTCAAAAACACAAGTTGGCAATGTCATAACGCGCCTCGGTGGCGAACCCGGTTACCTCGCCAGGACGGCTGCACATGCTCAGGCAAAGTCCCGGACCTGACAGGGGAGGGCGGAACCCCGCCAGGAGGTCCCGCCCCTCTTCAACGGGTCAAGCGGCAACGGGCCGTGCGACCGGGCTCAGAAACGGTCCGGGGCACGCTCCGGGAGCGGAGACCCGGGGAGCACGCCCCGCTTCTGGTTCTTCCGTGCTTCCTCGTTCGAGTCGGCCGTCGCCTCGCAGGTCACGTCCTTCACCGGGAACCTGCCGGTGAGCAGGTAGTAGGTGACCGTGCCGTCCGTGCACGCATTGCCGTTCGGGTAGACGCCGTGGCCCTCGCCGCCGAGGACGGTGACCATTTTCGATCCCTTCAGGGCGGTGTGCAGGGCCTGACCGCTGGGCATCGGGGTCTGCGAGTCCCACTCGTTCTGGACGACCAGGGAGCCGACCTTGTTGTTCACCTCGGTTGCCGGTTCCATGGACCTGCCCCAGAACGCACAGGGCTTGATTCTGGACGCGAAGTCACCTTGAAGTGCTCTCCCGGCAGCCGGGACGAGCGCATGGCCCATCCGGTACAGGTGCAGGATGTTCCGGGCCGCGTTGTGGTCGGCGTTGCCGGATCATCCGCGGTCGGGGTTCTTGCACACGAACGTGGCCTGGCTCTGCCGGCTGCCCGGTGTGGTGACACCGCAGGCCGAGCAGCGCAGGGAGGTTCCGGGAGCGGGAACCTTGTGCAGGGCGCCGCCCTGGCGGGCGGTCTTGTACGTCAGCATGGTCACGGTGCGGCCCCATGCCTCCTGGCTGATGGAGCGGTTCAGGCCGGACTTCTGGGCGACGTTCCTGCCGGGTTCCTCGATGGCGCCCCGGGCACTCTTGACCATGTTGTCGCGGCCGTCAGGGCGCCGATTCCTCCGCCGACGATGAGTACGCTCCGGCGTCCGCCTCGCTCCACGACTGCTCCTTCGCCTCGATGAGTGGCCGCACGGTAGGCGCGGCCGGCAGTGGGCGCGATCCGGGGACGGCGGGCGTTGTCCGGATCCGGCAGAAGACCGGGGAGCGGCAGAGGACCGGGGAGGTCAGGGCCGGCTCACCGGCTCCTCCTCGGCGAGGTCGATCAGGCACTGGCGGAACCAGCGGTGTCCGGGGTCGCGGTCGGTCCGCTTGGTCCAGGCCATGATCTCGGTGATGGGCTGGAGTTGGGGGATCGGCGGCTCCAGCAGGCGGATCCCCGCCGCCTCTCCGACCTTGTGCGCGAGCCGTTCGTGGACCAGCGTGATCAGCCGCGTGCCGCTCAGCAGGAAGGGGGCCATGCCGAATCCGGCGGTGATCTCGACGTTGCGCGGCACGCCCAGGAAGTCGAGCTGCATCTCCGACAGGCCCCTCAGATGTCCCGAGGACGCGGCCAGGTACGGGAGGGTCGTGAACTGCTCCAGGGTGATCTCGTCGCCCACCTCGGGATGGTCCTTGTCGACGGCGACCAGATAGCGGTCCTGGAACAGCACCCGGTGCGGGAACTGCTCGTGCTCCTCGAAGGCTTCCCGCGGCATCACCAGCAAGTCGGCCCGGTGCCCGCGCAGTTGGTCGGCGAAGTCGTCGCCGGTCGGGAAGATGTTCAGGCGGATACCGGGTGCCTCGACGGACAGCCGGGCGATGAGCGGCTGAAGGAACGTCATCGTCAGGTAGTCATTGGCTATCACCGAGAAGGTCCGCCGGGCCGTGGCCGGGTCGAAGGCCTCGCGCTGGGCGAGCACGATCTCGATGCCGGTGAGCAGCTCGCGGACCGGCCCGGCGAGCGACTCGGCCAGCGGCGTGGCGACGAGACCGCGCCCTTCCCTGGTCAGGAGCGGGTCGTTGAAGAGTTTCCGCAGGCGGGACAGGGTCGAGGACATCGCCGACTGTCCGATCGAGAGCCGTTGTGCCGCGCGGGTCACGCTCCGCTCAATCATGAGCATGTCGAAGGCCACGAGCAGGTTGAGGTCGACGCGTCGGAGATCCACGGCCCCACATTAATCGATTTCATCAATGCCAAGCATTGCCAGGAATTGTTTGTGCACGGTGATGGGCGTCACTACCTTCACCTGAACAGCGCGTGAACGCGCACCTCGTCACCGCTGTCGTCGCCGCTCAACGAGGAGAAAACGTGACGAAGCCACTGATCACCCATCTGCGCCACGTGGCGATCGCGGCCCCGGACCTCGACCGCCAGCTGGCGTTCTACCGGGACCTGTGGGGACTGACCCCCGTCGAGTCCGACACCGGCGTGCACTTCCTGGCCGCGGAGGGGTCCCCCGAGCAGTACGTCGTGCGTCTGCGCAAGGACGACCAGAAGCGGCTCGACCTGGTCTCCTTCGGAGCCGCCTCGGCGAAGGACGTCGACGCCCTCGCCACGCGGCTGGCCCAGCAGGGTGTCCGGATCGTCCACGAGCCGCGGAAGCTCGACACCCCCGGCGGCGGCTACGGCTTCCGGTTCTTCGACGGCGACGGGCGTGTGGTCGAGGTCTCCGCCGACGTGACCTCCCGGGAGTTCCGGACGATCGAGGCCCGTGAGTCGATCCCCGTCCGGCTCTCGCACTTCGTGGTCAACTCAGACCACCCCGAGGCGACGGTCGACTGGTACGTCAAGCACCTCGGCTTCAAGCTCTCCGACACCCTGTGCCTCGGCGCCCGCGGCGACTTCATGTGGTTCCTGCGCTGCAACGACTGGCACCACTCCTTCGCCGTCGCCCGGGGGCCGCACGTCGCGATCCACCACCTCTCCTTCGAGCTGCGCGGGGTCGACGAGTTCATGCGCGGCACCGGCCGCATGCTGCGCGAGGGCGTCCAGCAGATCTGGGGCCCCGGCCGCCACAAGGCCGGCGACAACACCTACTCCTACTTCCTGGACCGGGTCGGGAACTGCGTCGAGTACACCACCGAGCTCGAGACCGTCGACTGGGACCGGCACCACCCGTCCGTCTACGACGTGACCAAGCCCGACTTCATCGACCAGTGGGGCACCGCGAACCAGATGAACGAGTTCGTGGCCAAGCAGCAGTTCAACGACCCCGACCGCGGCGTGTTCGTCGCGCCCCCGCTCTAACCACTCGTGGACAGGAAGTCAACGATGACTCTCACCAACGAACCCCAGTCGTCGGCGCCGTTCTCGACCCCGCTGGACGTGCTGCTCGACCGTGTCGAGAAGGACATGCAGGAGGATCTCGTCCCCGCCGAGATCTTCAACAACGACGAGGTCTTCCGCGCCGAGATGGAGCGGATCTTCACCAACACCTGGGTCTTCGTCGCCCATGAGAGCGAGATCCCCAAGGCCGGCGACTTCGTCCAGCGCAGAATCGGGCTCGACCCGGTCATCGTGACCCGCGACGGCAAGGGCGGCGTCAACGTGCTGTCCAACTACTGCCGGCACCGCGGCACCCAGGTGTGCCAGACCGACGCGGGCAACTCCCGCTTCTTCACCTGCCCTTACCACGGCTGGACCTACGCCAACGACGGGCGGCTGGTCGGTACGCCGCTGATGCACCGCGCGTACGGCGAGCCGCTCGACCCGAATCAGTGGAGCCTCAAGCGCGCCCCCCGCGTCGAGAACCGCAAGGGCTTCATCTTCGCCTCGCTGTCCGAGGATGTGCCCGAGCTGGAGGAGTGGCTCGGCGGCGGCGCCTGGATGCTCGACCTGATCACCCAGCTCCACCCCGACGGCATGCGCGTCGCCGGACCCCCCGAGCGCTACACGGTCAACGGCGACTGGAAGACGGCCGGTGAGAACTTCGCCGGTGACGTCTACCACCTGCCGACGCTGCACGCCAGCGTCCAGGAGGTCGACCTGATCCAGGGCATCCAGGGCACCTGCGAGATCGGCCGGACCTACGAGTTCGAGAACGGGCACACCTTCATCGGCCACGCCTGGACACAGGCGATCCACCCCGGCTTCACGCTGTGGGGCTACCCGGACGAGTACAAGGAGAAGTTCGACCTCAGCGGCCTGGACGAGACCCAGCGTTTCGTGGTCGACCACGAGCCTCCCACCGTGGGGACGATCTTCCCCAACCTCAGCTTCATCCGGATCTTCTCCCCGCTCCCGGACGGCCCCCCGGCCGTGATGACCAGCTTCCGGCAGTGGCAGCCCGTCGCCCCGGGCAAGCTCGAGCTGTGGAACTGGCAGTTCGTGTGGAACTTCCAGGACGAGGAGTCCGCCCAGCGCGACTACGTCGGCGGCCAGTACTGCTTCGGTTCGGCCGGGCTCTACGAGCAGGACGACACCGTCGCCTGGGAGGGCGTGGCGCGTGCCGCCGCCAGTCCGTGGATGCGCAAGGAAGGGCTGAAGTTCAACTACCAGCAGGGCCACAACTCGCCCGTGGACGACGCCCCGGACCCGGACTGGAGGGGGCCCGGCGTCCACCGCAACACCGGCTACGGCGAGCACGTGCAGTTCAACTTCCTCCGCCAGTGGCTGCGCCAGATGAAGAACGGCACCGCCACCGACGACCAGGCCACCGAAGGGACGCAGTCATGACCGCCGCCGCCGAAGCCCCGGACACCCTCGCGGTGGACCCCACGACGTACGCCCTGGTCGCGCAGTTCCTCGCGCACGAGGCGCGTCTGCTGGACGAGGCACGCGAGGAGGAGTGGTTCGCGCTCCTCGACGACGACCTGCTCTACACCGTGCCGTCGCGCCAGTCGACCGAACCGCGCGACATCGAGGTCAACCGCGCCGCATGGCGCATCCGGGACACCAAGGCGCACATACGGACCCGGATCGACCGGCAGAACACCGGTCACGCCTACTCCGAGGTGCCCCCGTCGCGCACCATGCGGCTCGTCGGCAGCGTCGAGGTACGGACCACGTCCGAGCCCGACGTCGTCGAGGCCCACAGCTCGCTGCTGCTCTACCGGCAGCGCGGGATCGACGTCCACTTCGACCTGATCCCGTGCCGCCGCAACGACCGGATCCGGCTCACGGCCGCCGGTCCGCGGCTCCTGACCCGCGAAGTGATCCTGACCGAGACCAGCCTCAAGACCGCCAACCTGGGGGTGTTCCTGTGACCAGCGTGACCGTCGACCCCGGGCGTTGCACCGCCTACGGAATCTGCGTCGGCATCCATCCCGAGGTCTTCGCCGTTCCGTCCGGCAGCCCGTTCGCGGTCGTCACCCGCGACGTGCTGTCCGAGGACGACCTGGAAGACGTCCAGGAGGCCGTACGGGCCTGTCCCGCACAAGCCCTGCGGCTGGTCGAGGGCTGAACGGTGACTCGTGCCAACGTCGGCGTCGTGATCGTCGGCGCGTCGGCGGCGGGACTCTCCGCCGCCGACGGCCTGCGCGAGGGCGGATACACCGGCCCCCTCACCGTGCTCGACGAGGAGGTCGAGCCGGGGTACGACCGGCCGATGCTCTCCAAGAGCCTGCTGGCCGCCGAGGAGCACGCCGTGCCGGCTCCGCTGCGGACCGGCGAGCACCTGGCCGACAAGGGAATCGATCTCCTCGCCGGCCACGGAGCCATGGGGCTGGACATCGACCGCCGCCTCGTGGTGACCAACTGGGGCGAGGCGATCGGGTGGCGGCACGTCGTCGTCGCGACCGGCGTCACGGCCCGCCCGGTCGTGACGGCCGGCGGCACCGCCCTGCCGACCCTACGCACCCGCGCCGATCTGGCCACCGCCCGGCAGCTCGCCACGAGCGGGCGTCCGGTGACACTGATCGGCGGAGGGTTCATCGGTCTGGAGGCGGCCGCCGCCCTCCGCTCGCGCGGTGTCGAGGTGACCCTGCTGTGCGCGACCGAGCTGCCCCTGGCCGCGGTCCTCGGGGACGAGGTCGCCCGGTGGCTGCACGGACTGCACCTCGCGAACGGGATCTCCTTCGGCCTCGGCAGCGCCGTCACCACCGTCGAGGAGACTTCGCACGGCTACGGCATCCATCTCGCCGACGGGCGGACACGGCAGGCCACGAGCGTCCTCGCGGGAGTCGGTACGGAGCCGGCCACCGACTGGCTGATCGGTTCGGGCGTCGAGCTCGACCACGGTGTCGTCACCGACGCCGCCGGGCGGACGAACGTCGAGGGGGTGTGGGCCGCCGGTGACGTCGCCGCCCTCCGGGACCCGCTCCACGGCCGCCCCCGGCGCTTCGAACACTGGACCCACGCCATCGAGCAGGGGCGGCGGGTCGGTCTCAGCATCGCCCGCGGCGAAGCCACGCCCTACGACGCCGTGCCGTACATCTGGACCGAACAGTACGGCCTGACCCTCCACATGCTCGGCGAGCGCCGGCCCGGCGACACCGACATCGTCGTCGAAGGCTCCCTCGACACCGGCGAG
The DNA here is from genome assembly GCF_003143855.1 of Streptomyces sp. NWU339. Taxonomy (GTDB): domain Bacteria; phylum Actinomycetota; class Actinomycetes; order Streptomycetales; family Streptomycetaceae; genus Streptomyces. Next base: position 136,305 of record NZ_QFRK01000007.1, on the reverse strand, counting down.
TTCGTCGTCCTGCACGGCACCGGCGACGAACTGCACGGCGCCACCGTCTGCGGACGCGTCCGCGCCCTGCGGACGTACCGGAAGCTGCTCCGTTCCCGCGCCACCCTGAACGACGCCCTGGCCGCGGCGTCCGCCTGATCCTCCCGTCGACTCCCCCCTCAGCAAGGACCCACCATGCAGATGCTCGACAACCATGTCGTCCTCATCACCGGCGGCGGCTCCGGCCTCGGCCTCGGGATCGCCCGCCACTTCCTCGGCGAGGGCGCCCAGGTCGCCGTCCTGGAGATCTCCGCGGACAAACTGGCCGACCTCAAGGCCGAGTTCGGCGACGACGTGCTGCTCGTCCAGGGTGACGTCACCCGCACCGAGGACCTCCTCGCCTGCCGGCAGGCGGTCCTGGACCGCTTCGGCCGCCTCGACTCCCTCGTCGGCGCCCACGGCATCTTCGACGGCAACATCCCGCTGCGCGACGTCCCCCTCGACCGGGTCACCTCGCTGTTCGACGAGGTGTTCCACGTCGACACCCTCGGCTACATCCTGGCCGCCAAGGTCTTCCTCGACGATCTGGAGGAGACGAACGGCTCCATCGTGCTGACCTCCTCCACCGCGGCCTACGCCGCCGACGGCGGCGGGCTCTTCTACACCGCCGCCAAGGGCGCGGTGCGCAGCGTCGTCAACCAGCTCGCGTTCGAGTTCGCGCCCAAGGTGCGGGTCAACGGCGTCGCCCCGTCGGGCATCGCCAACAGCCAGCTCCGCGGACCGCGGGCGCTCGGCCTGGAGAACAACAAGCAGTCCGACATCCCCAAGGAGGACTTCGAGTCGCAGTTCCTCACCCTCGCCCTCCTGCCGACCCTGCCGACCCCGGAGGACTACGCGCCGCTCTACGCGTACCTCGCCTCCCGCAACAACACCACCATGACCGGCCAGACGGTCATCGCCGACCAGGGCGTGTTCAACCGTGCCGTGATCAGCAACGGTGCCGCCGACCGCGTGGGGAAGTGAGACCGTGTTCCGCTACTTCCCGACCAACTACGTCTGGAGCCTGTCGGTCAGCATCGCCATGAACTGCGGTGGCCAGATCGGCGAGATCGAGCAGATCTGCGCCCCGCTCGTGGACGCGGCCAAGGACGGCGACGACGCCGGCACCGAGAAGTTCTTCCAGGCGTGGTGTGCGTTCGCCGACGGGCTCGTCCGGCAGGCCGAGCGGGATCTCGCCGAGGGGCATCCGCTGTCGGCCACCGCGCGCTACTCCCGTGCCTCGGTCTACTACCTGGTCGCCGAGCGCATGCAGAGCCGTCACTACGCACCCCGCGAGGCCGCCTACCGCAAGTCCGTGGAGGCCTGTGGGCTCGCGATCGAACACGGCCGGGACCGCGCCGAGTTCGTCGAGGTCCCCTACGAAGGCGCCTCGTATCCCGCGCTGTTCGTCCCCGCCGACGGCGAACCCCCGGCGGGCGGCTACCCGGTGATGGTCTTCTGCAACGGCCTGGACTCGATGAAGGAGATGCTGTTCCGGCTGGGCCTCCCAAGGGAGTTGGCCCGTCGCGGCATCGCGACGCTCTGCGTCGACCAGCCGGGCACCGGCGCCTCGCTCCGCGAGCGCGGACTACCCGCGGTCCACGACAGCGAGCGCTGGGCGAGTGCCGCGGTCGACTACCTGGAGACGCGCCCGGACGTCGACGCCACGCGCATCGGGATGAGCGGTGTCTCGCTCGGCGGCTACTACGCCCCGCGCGCGGCCGCGTTCGAGAAGCGCTTCAAGCTCTGTGCGGTCTGGGGCGCCAACTACAACTGGGGCGAGCTCCAGAAGCGCCGCCTCCAGCGCGAGGGCGAGAACCCGGTGCCGCACTACTGGGACCACGTCCAGTGGGTGTTCGGCAAGGACAGCCTCGAGGACTTCATGGCGTTCGCCCCGAACATGACGCTTCAGGGCGTGGTCGAGCGGATCACCGTCCCCTTCCTCGTCACCCACGGCGAGGACGACCGGCAGATCCCGATGGAGTTCGCCGTGCCCCAGTACGAGAACGCCGTGGGCAGTCCCGACCGCCACTTCAAGGTGTTCAGCCGCGCCGAGGGCGGATCGTCGCACGCCGGCGCCGACAACGAGGCCGTGCCCGCGCACTACATCGCCGACTGGGTCGCCGACCGACTCTGAAAGGGAGCCATGAACACTCCATCCCCCGCCCCCGGTTGGGCGATCGGCACCGACGTCGGTGGCACGTTCACCGACCTGTGGCTGCGGTCCCCGGACGGCGAGTCCTGGGTGTGCAAGTCCCCGACCACGCCCGACGTGGTGACGGGTGTGGTCAACGCCGTGCACCTGGCCGCCGAGACCGTCGGCCTGGACACCGGCGAACTGTGCTCCCAGGTGACCCGGTTCGGGCACGGAACCACCGTCGGCCTGAACGCGCTGCTGACCGGACGCTCGGCGAGGACCGGGCTCATCACGACCGCCGGCTTCGGCGACGTCCTGGAGATCGGCAGGCTGCGCCGCGGCACGGCCGGTCTGCAGGGCCTGGACCTGGGCGACTACCATCTGCGCGGCCAGGTACCGCCGTTGGTGCCCCGCACCCAGGTCGTCGAGATCGCGGAGCGGATCGACTCGGACGGCGTCGTGCGCACGCCGCTGGACGAGGACAGCGTGCTCGACGCGATCGGCCGGCTGCGGGACCTCGGAGTGGAGGCCGTCGCCGTCTGCCTGCTGTGGGCGACCGAGAACCCGGCCCATGAACTCGCCGTCGCCAGGCTGGTCGAGCGGGAGCTGCCCGACGTCTTCGTCTCCCTCTCCCACGAGATCGCGCCCTCGGTGGGTGAGTACGCCCGTGCCTCGACCACGGTGGCGAACGCGGCACTCGGGCCGGTCCAGGGGCACTACCTCACCCTCCTCGAGCAGCGGCTGGCCGCCCTCGGCATGACCGCCCCCATCATGATGACGACGAGCGCCGGCGGTGTGGTCCCGGCGCGGACGGTCACCGAGCGGCCCGTGTCGAACCTGCTCTCCGGTCCGGCGTCCTGCGTCGTGGCGGGCCAGAAGCTCGGGGCCGAACTCGGCACCTCGCACGTCCTGACCATGGACGTCGGCGGCACCAGCTTCGACGTCGGCGTCATCGCGGGCGGCGTCGCGCTGATGAGCGACGAGGTCACCTTCGGCGGCGCCGACATGCGCGTGCCGAGCATCGACATCGCCTCGATCGGCGCCGGCGGCGGCTCGATCGCCGCGGTCGAGGGCGGCGTGCTCAGCGTCGGGCCGCGCAGCGCCGGTGCCGAGCCCGGCCCGGTCTGCTACGGCAAGGGCGGCACCGAGCCGACGACCACCGACGCCGATCTCGTCCTCGGGGTGCTCGACCCCGAGCAGTTCGGCAGCGGGGGCATCGTCCTGGACCGCGAGGCCGCGCAGCGGGCCATCACGGACAAGGTCGGAACGCCCCTCGGGCTGACCGCAGTCGAGGCGGCTCGGGCGATCCGGGTCGTCTTCGACAACGCGATGGCCGACCTGCTGCGCGCCGTCACCGTCGAACGCGGCCACGACCCGAGGGAGTTCACCCTGGTCGCCGGTGGCGGATCGGGTCCGGCGCACGCCTGGGCCCTGTGCCGTGAGGCGGGCCTGGCCGGCTTCGTCGTACCGCCGACCGCGACCGCGCAGTCGGCCTTCGGCGCCGGCACCTCCGACCTCAAGACCACGGCCTCCCGCACCTGTTACCGGCGCGTGCTCGCCGAGCTCGGTCCGAGCACCGAGGACGCACGGGGCATCGCCGAGGCACTCGCCGACACCCGTGCGCGCGCCCTCGCGACCCTTCCCGACCCGGACCGCGACGGCGCCACGGTCACCCACACGGCGTCCATCCGTTACTTCGGCCAGGCCCACCACGTCGACGTCACCGTGGCCGCCCGCCCCGACCGGGACGCCGTCGCGGATCTCCTCCTCACCTTCGAGAAGGAGTACGAGCAGCTGTGGGGCAAGGGATCCGGCTTCCGGGAGGCAGGGTTCGAGATCCTCTCGGTCCGCTCGGTGGCGGCACTGCCCGAGGCCGGGATCGCCGGTCCCGGCACGGGGGAGCCCTTCACCCGGCTCGGCACGCGTCCGGTCGTGTTCGACGACGCCGACCGGCCCGACGAGACCACCGTGTACGAGGTCCGTCGGCCGACCGCCGGCCAGGAGATCGCCGGTCCCGCGCTCGTCCAGCTCCCCGGCTGCGTGGTGGTGGTCCCCCCGGGTGGGGTCGCCACCACCGACGCACTCGGCCTCATCCACGTGAAGGTGAACTGACATGACCGCCGCAATCGACGTCGCCCCCGTCTCGTTGGACGGCGCCGCCACGGACCCGGTGATCCGCCAGGTCGTGCGCAGCCGCCTCGTCGCCATCACCGACCAGATGCGGCTCGCGTTGCAGTCCGTCAGCGGCAGCCCGACGGTGACCGAGGCGAGCGACTTCTTCACCGGCATCTACCTGCCGGACGGCTCGTTCGTCACGATGGGGCACCAGGTGACCTTCGAGGCGCCCCCCGTGGGATCACTGATCCGGCACCTGCTGAGCAACGGCACCAAGCTCAAGGACGGCGACCGCATCATCGGCAACGACCCGTTCATCGGCGCACTGCACCAGAACGACGTACAGATGTGCGCGCCGCTGATCGTGGACGGCGAACTGCTCGGGTGGGCCGGTGTGATGGCGCACGAGACCGACATCGGCGGCATGGACTTCGCCTCGTGGTCGCCCAAGGCCACCGAGGTGTGGCAGGAGGGGCTGCGCATCCCGGCCGTCAAGCTGGTCGACGGCGGTGAACTGCGGGAGGACGTCCTCGAGATGATCCTCACCGCCTCGCGCCTTCCGGCCGAAGTGGGCCTCGACATCCGGGCCTTCATCGCCACCCTGAACGTCGCGGCCGAGCGCCTCACCGAACTCTCCCACCGGTACGGCAAGTCGACCGTGCTGTCGGTGATGCACACCATGGTCGACGACGCCGAGGCCCTGGTGCGCGCACGCCTGCGCGAACTGCCCGACGGAGTCGTCCACACCCGTGACTTCCTCGAGCACGACGGCAAGCAGAACCTCCTCTTCGTCATCGACTGCGTGCTGACGAAGCGCGGTGACAGCCTGCACTTCGACTTCTCGGGTTCCTCGCCACAGGCCAACGGCTTCGTGAACTCCTCCCGCGCGGGCCTCGCCGGCGGTGTCGCGGGGGCGGTGATCCCCACCCTGGGCTTCGGCATCCCGTGGAACGAGGGCCTGCTGCGCCCGGTGGAGATCTCGGCGCCGGACGGACTGGTCTGCACCGCCGTACCACCGGCACCGGTGGGGTCGGCCACCGTCGAGGCCGTCTGGACGGTCAGCAACGTCGTCTCCGCGGCGCTGAACCGGCTGCTGCTCGCCTCGCCGAAGTACGCGCACCGTGCCCAGGCCGTCAGCAGCGGCACGATGGCGACCTTCAACCTCTCGGGCCGCGACCGGCACGGAAAGGTGTTCGGCCTCCACCTGATGGACCCGCTCGCCGGCGGCTTCGGCGCCTTCGCCGACCACGACGGGCAGAACGCCGCCGGACCGATCAACGCCCCGTGCCCGTCGATCGCCGACGTGGAGGTCAACGAGCAGAAGACCCCGCTCTTCTACCACTACCGGCGTCTCGCCCCCGGCACCGGCGGCGCCGGCCGCCGCCGCGGCGGTCTCGCGGCCGAGGTCGGCATCACCGTCTCCGTGCCTCAGGCCGAGGCACTCGTGATGACGCACGGCGCCGAGGTGCCCAACTCCGTCGGGCTCGGCGGCGGCCTGCCCGGCGCCGTGGTCAGCCAGCGCTTCCGGGCCGCCGGGGAACGGCCCCGGGACCTCGGGCCCAAGCCGGGCTCCTTCCCGATCACCCCGGCGGACCTGTTCGAGGTGACCTGGCAGGGCGGCGGCGGCATCGGCGACCCGCTTGACCGCGACCCCGCCGACGTCCTGGAGGACATCCACTACGGCCTGGTCACACCGGAGGAGGCACGGGAGACCTACGGCGTGGTCCTCTCCGGGGACGGCGGGAACGGCGCGTCGGTCGACGCGTCCGCCACCATCGCCGCTCGCAGGGAGCAGCGCGCCGCCCGGCTGGGCGTCGAACCGGCCGCCGTCACGGACCCGTCGGCGGTCACCGAGGCGGTTCCCGACGACGCGGTACGGCTGGGCGACCGGCTCCTCCTCGTCCGGGACGAGGCCACCGGGCAGTTCCAGGTGCGCACCCCCGAGGGGGTCGTGCTCTCCTCCGGCTCCACCAGATGGCGCGAGGGAGCCCACCGGTTCGCCCTGTCCCTGCCGCCGTCCGTCGGCGCGACCCTCCACGCCGATCTGGCGGTCACCGGCTGGGCCTGCCCGCGGACCGGGGCCCTGCTCGCGGTCGACGTGCACCTGAGCGACCAGGAGCCCTTCCACGACCTCGATCTCGACCTCGCCGCACTCGGCCTCGCCTCACTCGCACACACCGGCACGACCGCTGGAGACCCCCGATGAGCCGCAAGATCATCCTGACCATCGCCCCGACCGGTGGCATGGCCACCAAGGAGCAGAGTCCGCACCTGCCCGTCACCCCGCAGGAGATCGCCGACGACGTGGCCCGTTGCTGGGAGGTCGGCGCAAGCGTCGTGGCCGTCCACGCCCGCCGCGCGGACGGCCTGGCCACCTGCGACCCCGAGGTCTACTCCGAGATCAACTCCCTGATCCGGGCCCGGACCGACATCGTCATCAACAACTCCACCGGCGGCGGCATCCACGGCGACATGCCGGTGCGGCTGAGCGACGAGCTCTGGGAACTCGACTGGAGCGAACGGATCAAGGGCATCGAGGGCGTGGGCTGCGAGATGGCCACCCTCGACTCGCACACGATCACGGCCAGCACCGCCGAACGCGAGTACCTCGTCACCACGACGCCGAAGCGCTCCCGCTGGCTGCTGGAGGAGATGACCAGGCGCGGCATCAAACCGGAGTGGGAGGTCTTCGACCTCGGGCACATCCTGTCCGACTTCACCACCCTGACCGCCGAGGGCCTGGACTCCCGGCCGTACTACTGCAACATCGTGCTCGGCGGCCAGCGCGGCTTCCAGGGCGCCCTGCCGTACACCCCCAAGATCCTCCAGATGCTCGTGGAGCACCTTCCCGAGGGCACGGTGTGGGGGGTCTCCGGCATCGGGCCGACCCAGCTTCCGGCGACGACCCACGGTCTGCTGCTCGGCGGCCACATGCGGGTCGGCCTCGAGGACAACCTCTACTACGCGCGCGGCCGGCTCGCGACCAACCTGGAGCTGGCCGAGCGCGCCGTGCGGATCATCCGCGAGCTCGGCTACGAGATCGCCACCCCGAGCGAGGCGCGCGAGATGCTGGGGCTCAAGCAGCTCGACGAGGTGCCGGCATGAGCGTCCACAGCACGTCCGGCGTCGTCGCCTTCTCCGACACCGACGCCTCCGGCCGGTTCCACCACACCGCCGCGTACCGGTGGGCGGAGAACACCGAGCACGCGTTCTACCGTTCGGTGCTCCCGGACGTCGACATCGGCCGGTTCCCCCGCCGCTCCACGTCGGCCACGTACGAGCGACCGCTCACGGCCGGTGACGCGTACACGGTCGACCTCGCACTCGACCGCATCGGGAACAGCTCGATCACCTACACCTGGACGGTCACCGGCCCGGCCGGTGTCTGCGTACGCGGCGCACACGCCGTCGTGCACGTGGATGCCACCGGCCGCCCGGCACCGGTCCCCGGGGTGCTGCGCGACCGTCTCGCTCCGGCCGCAGGGGCGGTGGCGTGATGGACAAGGTCGTGGCCTCGGCCGCCGAGGCGGTCGCCGACATCCCCTCGGGCAGCACCCTCGCGGTGGGCGGCTTCGGGCTGTGCGGCATCCCGGCGGTACTGATCCGGGCCCTGCTGGAGACCGGCGCCGACCGGCTCGAGACGGTGTCCAACAACGCCGGCGTCGACGACTGGGGACTGGGCATCCTGCTCGGCGCGGGCCGTCTGCGCCGGGTGGTGGCGTCGTACGTCGGGGAGAACAAGGAGTTCGCCCGGCAGTACCTCGCCGGGGAGCTGGAGGTCGAGCTGACTCCGCAGGGCACGCTCGCGGAGCGGATGCGGGCCGGCGGCTCCGGCATCGCGGCGTTCTACACCCGCACCGGCGTGGGCACCCAGGTCGCCGAGGGCGGCATGCCCTGGAAGTACGCGGCCGACGGCAGCGTCGAACTGACCTCCCCGGCCAAGCCGGTGGCGGCCTTCGACGGCCTCGACCACGTGCTCGAGCGCGCGATCGTGGCCGATTTCGGACTGGTGCGGGCCTGGAAGGGCGACCGGCACGGCAACCTCGTCTTCAAGGACGCGGCCCGCAACTTCAACCCGCTCGCGGCGATGTGCGGCCGGACCACCGTCGCCGAGGTCGAGCACCTGGTCGAACCCGGCGACATCGACCCCGACCAGGTCCACGTCCCCGGCGTCTACGTCCACCGGGTCGTCGCCCTCACCCCGGAGCAGGCCGCCGAGAAGCGCATCGAGAAGAGGACGGTACGGGCATGAGTGAGGAAGGGGCACGCGCATGAGCTGGACGCGTGAGCAGATGGCCGCACGCGCGGCCCGGGAACTCGAGGACGGCGACTACGTCAACCTCGGCATCGGCCTCCCGACCCTCATCCCGAACCATGTGCCGGATGACGTCGAGTTGGTGCTGCAGTCGGAGAACGGCATCCTCGGCACGGGCCCCTACCCGACCGAGGACGAGGTCGACCCCGACCTCGTCAACGCCGGCAAGGAGACCGTGACCGTGCGCCGCGGCGCGAGCTTCTTCGACTCCGCCCTGTCCTTCGGGATGATCCGCGGTGGCAAGATCGACGCGGCCGTCCTCGGCGCGATGCAGGTCTCCGCCACCGGCGACATCGCCAACTGGATGATCCCCGGCAAGATGGTCAAGGGCATGGGCGGGGCCATGGACCTGGTGCACGGCGCCAAGAAGGTCGTGGTCCTCATGGAACACGTGGCCCGGGACGGCAGCTTCAAGATCGTCGAGGAGTGCTCCCTGCCCTACACCGGCAAGGGGGTCGTCCAGCGGATCATCACCGACCTGTGCGTCCTGGACGTCACCCCCGACGGCCTGCGCCTGGTCGAACTGGCCCCGGACGTCACCGTCGAGGAGGTCAGGGCCAAGACCGAACCCGCGGTACTCGGGGCCGCCGTACCCGACTGACTGAGCATCGCCTGGCCGTCCCGTCCGCATCCGGGGCGGCCAGGCGGGTGAATGCCGCGGGGGCCCGGTGCAGGGCGGCAGCCGGGCGGCCTCCACGGGCGGCCGGCTCACCGGGGCCACGTCCGGCACTGCCACCGCCTTCGACACGAGCGTCAGGAATCCTCACAGCCGGGATCCGCCCGAGGCGTCGATGCACTGGCCGGTGATCCACCGCGACGACTCGGACGCCAGGAAGGCGACGATGTCGGCCACATCGGAAGGCTGTCCCAGCCGTCCGAAGACGGACAAGGACGCCAGGTCCGCCGCAGCTTCCCTCGTACGCCGCTTCCCCGCGTTCATGTCCGTCTCGACGAATCCGGGCCGGACACAGTTCACCGTGATGGCGCGCGCCCCGACTTCCTTGGCCAGCGCCAGGGTGAAGGTGTCGACCGCCCCCTTGCTCATGGAGTAGACGAGGGACTCCGGATAGGCGACGCGGGTCACCGCTGACGAGATGTTGATGATGCGGCCCCCGTCCGGCATGCGTTTCAGGGCCTGCTGCGCCATGAACACCAGGGATTTGGTGTTCACCGCGAAGATCCGGTCGAAGAGTTCGGGCGTCACCTCGCCGATACGGGCGGACCCGCTGACTCCGGCGTTGTTGACGAGTACGTCCAGACCCGGACTCGTGCCGTACCGTGTCACTCCGGCGTCGAACCGGGCGTACAGACTCTCCACTCCCCCCGGCTCGCCGAGGTCCGCCTGTACCGCGAAAGCGCGTCCGCCGCTGTTCCGGATCGCCTCGAGGGTTTTCTCGGCCGCGCTCTCGTCCTCGCGGAAGTGCACCGCCACCAGGGCGCCGTCCTGCGCCAGTCTCTGCGCGATGCCCCGCCCCATCCCCCTGCTCGCACCCGTCACCAGTGCCGTCTTGCCTGCTAACACGCCTGTGTGTCTTCCTCTTTGGGGCTGCTCTGGATCTCAGCCTGGGCAAGTAGTAGCACGCGCCCGTGACGTGAGGTGTACCCCGGAGCGTCGTGATTCTGACGCGCTGGAGGCCGTCCCCCCGTCCGTGCGGCACTCGACAGGTGGGGCGTGGTTCTCCCGCCTGTGCCGCAGTTTGGAAACCGGTCGAACGACTTGTCAATAAAAACCGGTCGACTGGCTTATGAAGCGGCTACCGGTGATGCGCTCGGGAAACGAGGGTGGGTCGCCAAGAGTCGTCGCCGTCTCCGATCCCGCGGTTGCACACCGTCGGGACAGGGTGCCGCAGCGCCTCGGTCGCGCGTCTTCAGGAATCCTCGTCTCCTCGGTCTTCGGGGGACCGCTCCGCGAGAACCGTGACGAAGGCCGAGGCGACGAGGGCGACGGCGGGGTCGTCGTCGCGGGCCAGTTGGCGCAGGACCTCCCGCACGGTGGTCCCCGACAGTTCGACCAGCGCCTGGGCCAGACGTATCCGTGTCGCGGAGTCCGCGGTGGGCGCGGCGAGTTCATCGACCAGTGCGGTCATGATCCGGTCCGCGCACCCGGGGTCCCGGGACAGTGTTCCCAGGACCTCCGCCGCTTCGACGTCGTGGGAACCCTCGACCACCATGCCGACGAGTGTCGGCACGGTCGCGGTCACCCCGCGCCTGCCCAGAGCCAGAGCGGCGTGCCTGCGCACCGCCGTGTCCGGGTCCCCGAGGGCGTCCGCGAGCACCGCGGCCGCCCCCGGGGCCTCGGCCATCTCGGCGATCGCCGACACCGCGCGCCGCCGGATGTCGACGTCCTGCGAGCGCACGCCGTCAGCCAGTGCCGCCACGCCGTCGCCGCCCGACCGGGCGAGCGCCCAGCGCAGGGCGCCGGCGACGTTGGGGTCGGATTCGGCCAGGACCGCCCCGACCAGCAGCTCGGCGGGGGCCGACGCACTCCCAGGCCGGGCCAGGACGGCCTGCTGCCTGCGCGCGGCGCTGGTCGAGTTGAGCCCCTGCATGAGTTCGACGATGCGCAGGACGTCCTGCCAGCCGGTGGGCGCCGACGCGTCGACGGCGCGGAGCCGCTCGAGCAGCTCCCGTTCCCGCTCCAGACGGTCTTCCGTCCACCGGATGAGGTCGCCGACCAGGGCGGACGGTGTGAAGGCCGGGTCCTCCAGCGCGCGCCCGATCTGCTTGAGCGAGAGCCCGAGGGACCGCAGGCTCTCCACGTGGAAGATCCTGCGGACGTCCTCGGCGGAGTACTCGCGGTAGCCGCCGACGGTGCGACCGGTCGGCCGCACCAGCCCGAGGGCGTCGTAGTGCCGGAGCATCCGGGTGCTCACCCCCGAGCGGCGGGCCACCTCACCGATCAGCACTCCGCGGTCTCCGCGGCGACCTTCGCGACCTTGGCACCCTCCACCGACCTGGTCGTCTCCGCAGGCTCGGCGGTCTCCGCAGTCCCCGCGACTCCCGGCGCAGCCGCGGCGGCGGCAGCGGCTCGTTCCGGGCCGAGTGCGACGACTCGCTTCGCCTCCTCGACGGCCGCGTCGAAACCGGTCTCCGGGCTCTGCCGGAGCAGCTCGGTGGCACGGGCGTGCGTGGCCACCGCCGGATCAGGGCTCGCCACGGCCTTCTCCAGGGCGGGCTCGGTCACGTCGCCGAGCTCGACGAGGGCCCGGCTCAGGCTCAGCCGCACATCGCGGTCACCGCGGCCGAGCTGCATGACCAATTCGTCGACCAGGTCCCCCTTCTCGCCCTCGGGCACGAGGACGACCGCGACCCGCCACGCGGTCCGCGCGACCTCCTCGTCGGGGTCGCGCAGCAGGTCGCGCGTGATCCAGGCCCACGCGCTCCTGTCACCGGTCTTGGAGAGCGTGTGCAACGCCTGGCTGCGGGCCTGAGTCCGCTCGGAGGCGAGTTCCCGGCGGATCCGGGGCAGGGTGATCTCCGGCGGGAGGCGGGTCAGCGCCCAGGACAGCATGTCCCGCACGAAGAAGTCCGGCTCGACCGCGCACCGCTCGACGAGCGTTTCCAGGAAGCCGGGGTCGGGGTTCGAGCCGGCCGCCAGGGCCGCCTGCAGCCGGACCGACGGGTTCTCGGCGCTCAGGGCGTCGGCCACACGGACGTTCTGCGGGGTTCCGTTGGTGGGGTTGATCGAAACCACCTCCTGCACCCAGGGGACACCTTGTCACCGTGTCAAGGTCAAGTCCGTGACCGGCAATCCAGAAGAACTCGCAGGTCAGGCCCCTTTGGCGGCCGGCTCCAGAATCGCCACGCACTCCACGTGGTGCGCCCTCGGGAACGTGTGCGATTCCACGCTGCCGAAGAAACCGCAGGTCAGTTGGGGTTTCTGACCTCTGCGCGGTGGAATTCTGGGTCTGGAGCGTCAGTCGGGGCAGGCGGGTCGTTCAGCGGGTACCGGGCCGGTGCTCGGTGATCCAGCGGGCGGCGAGCAGCCCGGAGGCGGCGGTGAGGACGGCGGCCGCGACGAGGGTGGCGTTGAGGCCGAGGGCGTCGGCCAGGACGCCGGCGACCCGCCAGAACCGGTAGGTCCCGAGGGCGTTGGCCCGCCAGGCCGGGTGGGCGTGGTCGGTGAAGAGCACGGGAGACGCTGACCTGAACCGGCGGCGAGGAAGCGAAGCGCCCCACCTCGACAAGGCGGGGAGTCGGTACAGGACTGCGGCTGAGCAGCTCCGTAAGCACGGCGGTGGCCTGCACGGCCCCTTCAGGGAGCCTCGCGCAGGAACAGCGCACCGCAGGTGTGGCAGAACGGCCTGGCGGCGTCGGTACCCCATGCGTCGGAGGGCATCTCCTTCGCCGACGGGTCGACTTCCCGGCCACACATGGCGACGTCCTGGCCGCTGCGGACCATGTGCCACTCCTTGAGGGCATCACCCCCGGGTTCAGTCATCTCGGCCACGATGTGGTGTTCCATCGTCTGCTGCTCCTTGATGGTGGAGGGCCTGCCCCACTCACGGAGGCGGCCGGGTGAAGTCACGCGCAGCAGGCCGTCTGCAAACCCGCCAGGCCAAGGACGCGCCACCACCCGCGGAAGCTTCCTCCCACACGACTTGGACGTTGCTGTGAACCTCAGGCTAGCGCCCATATGCCCCGCGCGATCTCACAGCAGCCCGAAGATCCCCGAACAGGTCCAACCTTCGACGCCGAGCCGACCTGTCGTACACGCGGAGCCCAAACAGGAGGCGCCGGAACTCTCCCGGTCCAGATCGCCGGAGAACTCGCGACCGCCCCCGACACCGGTCGTCCAGAGAACCCCGAGCGAGTACGTCTCTGCTGGTCTCGTGGGAGACGAGCACACCGCGCTCGAGCAGCAACTCCTCGACCTCCCGGAACGACAGCGGGAAGCGGAAGTACAGCCGTACCGCGTGTGCGATCACCTCCGCCGGGTACCGGTGGTCCTTGTACGACAGCGACGCGGACGACACGAACGAACCCTCCCCGGCACGACCAACTCCAAGATCATCCCAGGCCGGTCAGCCAACGTGACAACGCCCGTCGGCATGGCGGCCCGGGTCCGGGGCACGCGGGGCGGTGTACCACCCATGTGAATGGCGGCGAAAAGGGAGGCTCCCGATGCTCATGGCACACCCCGCGGTGCTGCGGAACCTGATCGAGCAGCACGACGCGCTGCGCATCCTGCACGCCGAGGACGGCAGCCCGGAGGCGCGCCGGCGCATGGACGACGTCGCCTACACGCTGTGCGTGTCGACCGGCACCCGCGACATCGACGCCGCCCTCGTCGCCGCCCGTCATCAGCTTCCCGGCGCCCGCACCGAGGACGACTCCCTCCTCACGACCTGACCGCTGCTCGCATCGACCCACCATGAGCACCACGGCGGACCTGCCGACTCTCACCAGCCTTGAGGAACTGACCCGGCTGGTCACCAGCCGCCGCGGACTGTACGTGCGCTGGTCCCGGGGCCCGGAACGCGACCTGCCCGATGTGACCAGCACGGACGACCTGACCGGAGTGAAACTGCCGGGCTTGTCGGCCAGCCCTCTGGACGTCGAGGCCTGGTGGAGAGATCGCCCCGTGCGCATCTGGGTCGCGCGGCGGCTGTACGACTACTGCCACCTTCCCCGCGTGAAGGACCGCCGCACCCGGCCCTGGGTCCTGCACGGCTCCGAGGCTGCCCGGGGGCCGGACAACGAACCCCTGGTGACAGATGTCGAACCGCTCGGCTGGATCGCCGACCGCGTTATCGACGAGGCCCGCCACGTCGTCACCGACCAGCCTGGGCGCTGGGGCCCCCTCGACCGCAACGGAACGACGTGACAGGTAGCACCGCCCGCCCGTCGTCGGCGGACGTGACACCGACGACGACCGGTCCGGGTCCCGTCAAACGGTCCTTGCAGTGACCAGGAAGCCGGCCATCCGGGCCATGGCGGTTCGAAGGAGAGGGAGCCTTTCGGAACTCGCCGATCCAGTTGAGGAACTCCGCCCACGGGGGCACGGCGCGGGACGTCCTGAGACCGGTGATACGGCTGATGTCGAGAATCACGGAAGAAGCCGGGGGTGAATTTCGGACATGCATATGCCGAGCCGGCTGTCCTCTCGGCTGACCCACCAGAGGAAATCCTGCGACCTGGGGGCACGAGCGGTGGCCCGAATGCGCGCATGGAGGAACAGACCGCTGCCGCGGCCGGGCGGCACCCTCAGGTCCATGCCGCGTTTTCTTCGATCGCGCGTGGGGACTCGCCGCCCGTGGTGGCATATGGAGCGGAGCAGCGGGTGCGTCTGCCCGCATTGCGGGCCGGCTGGCTGACGCAGACGTTCGTCCACTGGCCCTTCCGGCCGGAGGCGGTACAGGCGCTGCTGCCCGAGGAACTGGTCGTGGACGAGTATGACGGCGCCGCATGGGTGGGACTCACGCCCTTCGTCATGGCGGACGTACGCCTGCCCGGCGTCCCGGCCGCGCTGATCGGCCTCCCGACGTTCGCGGAGACCAACCTGCGGACCTACGTCCGCCACCGTGACGGACGGGACGGGCTCTGGTTCCTGTCCATCGAGGTGGCCTTCCCCCTGATGCTGGTGGCCCGCGCCATCGGCGCGCCGTACAACCCGGGCAGCCTCAGCGTCTCCACGGACGGGGACGCCGTCGCGTACTCCGGTACGAGAGGGAACAGGGACGCCTCCTACCGCGTTCTCGTCCGCCGCGGCGAACCGGTCGAGCCGACGGAGCGGGACGTGTGGCTGACCTCGCGCTGGCGGGCGTACACCCGTCGGCTCGGCATGCTCTGGGAGACGCCCGTCGAGCACGAGCCGTGGCCGCTGGCCGGGGCCGCCGTCGACGTGCTGGAGGAGACACTGACCACTGCGGCGGACCTTGGGGAGGCTCCGCTCGGCGAGCCCGTGGTGCACTTCTCGGAAGGCGTCAGGCATGTACGACTCGGGCTCCCCAGGCCCTGCGCCCCAGGGCGTGCCCGCCGGCCTTCCTGACCTCCCGGCAGACCCTTGCCGGGCCGGGGCGCCGCAGGCCCGCCCGGGTGGGCACGGGCGGATGAGCCGGGTTCTCGGCGGAATCACGCGACGCCCGAGGGTGCGCTTCGAGGGCTGGATCGCGGGCATGGGCACCTCCTCCGGTACGCGGATCGTGCTCGGACACTGGCACCGGTCGCCCTTCGGAGCGTTCAGCGACGTGATGCTGGAACGGGCCGACGGGGAGAGGCTGCTCCTGGCCCCCACGCGGGAGGCAGCGGACTTCATCAGCGGCACCTACGTCTTCGACACGGTGCGTGTCGTCCCGGTCGCCGTGAGCGTCACGGATGCCACCTGGACCGTCACCGCGGGGCCGCTCGACCTGCGCTTCACCACCGGCCGGCGCCGGCTTCTGGGCCTTGTGCTGCGTGCCGTTCCCGGCGCGCTCGCCCGGCATCCGGCATGGAGCGCGCTGACGGACCGCCCCGCCCGCCTGCTGCTGCCGGGAGTGCGCACCCGCGGCAGCGCCGGTGGGGGCCGCCGCGAGTGGTACGGCGCCCGGGACCTGCTGCCGATCCGTGCGGTGTCGGCGGCCTTCGAGGGGACGGCCCTGGGAGGGATGGCGCTCGTCCAGCCGCCTGTGCACTTCGGGTTCGGTTCGGCGCCGAGGAACCCCGCCGTCACCCGGGTCACGACGACGGTGGCGCTTGTCCCGCAGTAAGGGCACCCGGCACGGAGGACCCGGCCGATCCTCACGAAGGGAGACTCCTCCCCTGGGCAGGACCAGAGTGCGAGAGTCCGCCGGCACGGTTGCGGTCGCGCACGGCGTCCTCAACGTCGTGGGCGGACTGTGGCCGCTGCTGCGCCTGCGCACGTGTGGGTGGGTTTCTTCCTGAACCTGGGGATCTTCCAGCTGTTCGACGGCATCGTGGACCACAAGCTGCTGCGCCTGCACCAGATCCGCTGCGGCGTGGATGTCACCCCGTACGACTGGGCGTGGAACATCGCCGGTCTCGTCCTGCTGCTCATCGGTGTGGGTCCGGCCGCGCGCGCGGCCCGCCGCAATCGGGCGGGATCGGCACGCTGACGCTCCCGCACCCCTGTCCCGGCGCAGCTGCTGGACGAGAACTTCGGGCCGCCCCGCACCGTTCCCTCCGCAGCCGGGTCACTCACCGGTTGTCTTCTCGACCAGCGCGCCGTATGCCAGTTGCAGCGTGTCCGCCCCGGCCACAGCGGCGAGCGCGCCCATGGCGGTGCGGGTCGCGCGCGGCCAGAGCAACTGACCGGCGGTCAGGGTCGAGGTGATCCAGACGCTCATGCAGAAAGGACAGGTCGCCAGCTCTCCGGCAGTGCGCTTGCCGTCCTCGGGCTGCGCCTCCTCGTGCAGTTCGCCCGGGCCCTGTGGACCGACGTACCGTGTGAAGGGGGCCCGCAGCGGACTGGTCACCGATGCCTTGCTCAGCAGCCGACTGAGCCGAAAAGTGGCGACCGAGGTCAGGACCACGTCCCACGGCTCGGGCCGGTCGGGCAGCGGGCGGCCGCGCAGCCGTACCGCCGTGGCCCAGGCCGCCGTGTACGCCGCGAAGCCCGTCATGGCCACGAGGTAGCCGCCCAGCGGCTGGTCGTTCCCTGCTGAGTAGCTTCGTCCGGTGCGCTGGAGAAGCCGGTGCAGGCGTCCTGCGAAGCGGCTTTCAGCTGCTGTGTCCATGAGCTGCACCCGTTCCTGTTCCGGCCCGTTGCCGCTCCGCTTCCCGGCCGTTCGGCACTCGCTCGCCCCGGTCGGCTCGGCGCAGACGCACCTCGACGTGCCCGTCGAGGACCCGGGTGTCGAAGGCGGGCTGCGGCGCGGTGGCCGGACCGCGGACGTTCCAGCCATCCGAGAGCCGGAAGACACTGCCGTGCCACGGGCACCGGACACATCCGTCGGCGACCGTGCCCTCGGACAGCGGACCGGCGAGATGGCTGCACCGCTCGGCCAGTGCGTGGATCGCCCCGCCGGACTCCCGGACCACCAGGACCGGCACATCGTCCACGACGCGCCGCACGGGCTGCCCGGCCGGGAACCCGGCCACCGCACCGACCCGGTGCCAGCCCTCCCGGACCACGTGCGCCACCTCTTCCGCATGGTTGGCCCCGGACGCCTGCCGGTAGGCCAGGTGGCCGCCCAGCATGCCGCCGAGCCCCACCGCCGTCAGCCCCAGCAAGCCGTACACCCGGCCGGCCCCCGTGCGCCCCCCCCTGAGCCGGCAGGCGAGCGAGGTCGCGTACAGGCCCACGGCCGCCCCGTTCGCCACGGCGTGCACCAGCCCCACCCGCGCCTGCTCGCGGTGCAGCTCCGCCCAGTCGACGGCGCCCGCCAGCGCGGCGGGCGCGGCCGCGGCCAGGCCGACCCCGACGAGCAGTGCCGCCTCGCGGGAGCGGCCGGGCACGGTGTCCAGCACCGCCGCGGACAGCCAGCTCCCGACCGGCACCTGCACCATCAGCGGATGGAGCGGGTGCCCCAGCCATCTGCCGTGCAGCACGTCCCGTCCGCGCCCCAGCGGCAGGGAGCGGACCGCCGACCGAAGAGCGTCGATCGCCGGGTCCGCCCGGGACGCCCGTTCCAGGCGGTCCAGCAGCGACAGCACTCGGTTCTGCCGCATCCGGCGGCGTGGCGTAGTGCTCATGGTCGGCCGGATCCCCGCCTGTGCGGACGGCAAACGAAGCGGCGGGGGCGGCGGGCCCCGGACTCAGTGCAACGCAGGAACGAACCGGACCTCACCGGATGGTTCCGACCCTCACTCGTGATGTACGGCGGACACCGTGTCGTTGGTCGAGAAGCTGCTCGATGCCCACCCCCGACGACCCCGCGCGGGGCGAGCCATCGCGTCCCTGACGCAGAGGCTCAGCCGGCTGTTATGGCCAGTACTTCCTCGGCCTGGAGGAACTGACGGCCCGGGTGGAGGAAGAACATCAGCAGATCAACTACCTCGTCGCGGACACCGACCGTTCTCCTGTCGGCGATCCCGGACGGGAGGACAAGGTGCAGAGGGCCTTCGCGCTGATGCGGCAGGACATCAGGGACTCGGAAGATTCCTTCCGCCACGAAGAAGGTGATCACCGGCCTGGTCGGGATGCTCGCCGCCGCCCCCTCGATCGTCTCGGCGCAGTGAAAGCAGTGGAAGCGGCATTGAGCGCCCCGACCCGCTCACGCCGTAAGCGGTAACCACCCGTCCCAGGCACGCTGAACGGATTTCGTCGAACGCCGGACCCGTCGACAGGGGAGAAACGCGTGAGCGATCAGCCAGCCGGAGTGGCGTAGGCGTCCTGGTTGGTGTTCGAGGTGTTCAGCTCGTACGCGAAGCCGTCCCGTATCGTCTCCGCCACCCACTTCCGCAGCTGTTCCATGACGTTCTCGGCACGCCGGCCGGGTGCCAGGCGGAAGGTGAGGCCGGCGGAGGCTACCGCCGGGACGACGCCGCGGGCCGGATCGTCGGGGTCGCCGCCGAGGAGAGTGACGGCTTCGGCGGCGGGCCGGGTCCAGATGCGTTCCAGGACGCTGCAGCCGCTCTCGCCCTGGCTCCCCGATCGGCCGATCCGGTGGGGCGGGTTTCAGCTGCGCTGTGTGTACGGTGCCCTCATGCCCGCTCGGGCTTTGCCGGACTCGGCTGCACGGGTGGCTGCGCTGGCAGCCAGGGCCAGCAGAGCGGCTATCGCTCCTGTGATGACGTTGTTGACGATGGTCTTCGTGGTGCTGACGTTACCCGCCACCACCCACGGTGCGATGATCGTCCAAAGACCCAGGGCACACGCACCCCACGCCATACCGTGGGTGCGTTCGTAGGCTCGGCCGAACCCGCCGCTCATGAGCAGTGCGTAAGCGAGACCGACGAGAAGATTGTTGACGGCGAGCGTCGACAGGCCGTTGAAGCCCGTGATCCACGGGGAAGCCGCCAGGTAGATACCGGTGAGGAAGGCCAGTGTCCCCACGGCCTGCCCCTGTGGCGTGCTGGTCGCACGCTCGGCCATCTCATGGCGCTCACGCATCTCGATGATGTCCGGGTGCATCTTCATGGATGGCCGGGAAGCGGAAGTGGACATGACTCTTGCCTCCTGTTCTCTCTGCCTGCGGGTAGCGAGTTGTTTGCTCCTCACCATCGGCCCATGGACTTCACGGGCCCTGCCTGGGCCGGGTAGCTACTTACGGAGCATTTACACGCGACTTTGAGGATTTTAATGACGAAAAGGGCGAGTTTCTCTTCCTGCTCAGGGCCCCGCACCCCGCCGGTACCGGACGGGCGACGCGACTGGTCAGCCAGTGCGTGAAGACCGAAGCCCCGGGCTCAGTCCACCTGACGGCTGCGTGAAAACGGGTGGAGGTGCCACCCCGATGGACCTCTCTCCAGGTAAATCTGCACCCATGAGGGCCGGGCCTGTCAAGGGGCGCAGACGGTCCCCGCCTGCGGCTTTCGGTGGGATGCCGGGGCGTTTTCCTCGTGGCTCTTCCTCGTGTCTGTCTGCGGGGCCGCCGCGTGGGAGGGGTCCAGTTGGAGCGCCCGGAGCCCCGCGAGGAACGAGCGGGGCGAGGACGAACGAGCTGGAGGCCGACGAGCGGCGGCCGACAATGGGGGCCGAGGAAGCGTCACGGATGTTCGCGGATACGGTCGTTGCGATCCCCGGAGTCCGTGCTGGTCGGCGGAGTGGTCTCACAAACACCCATTCGGCATCCGGCCGCACAGGCCGGCGCCATGACCATGGTGCGGGGATCCGGGCTGCTCAGTCAGGTCATCGAGCGCGGCCATCGGGCCGTCTCATGCAGCTTTGCGAGCTCACCCGGGGTCTGCGACCGCCCCTGGCGGTTGTCATCGGCTGCTGTCATCGCACCCCCTGTTGATCCTGCACGGCGCGCAGTAGGTGATAGGCACGCGTGAGCAGTCGGCGAGCCACCGCCGTTGTGGCGATCTTCTTGCCGCGGCGGTGGGCGAGGCTCTGGTAGGCGGCGGCGAATTCCGGCGACCGCTTCGCACTCTGCGCGGCCTCGCACAAGATCCACCGCAGCCAGGGCGMGCCCTGCTTGGAGATGTGGCCGTGCCGCACGGTTCGATCGGATCCGCGGACGGTGGGCGTCAGCCCGGCCCAGGCGGCGAGCTTGCGCGCGGAGGGGAAGCGGGTGATGTCCCCGACCTCGGCCACGATCATCAAGGCGGTGAGCGTGCCGACCCCCGGCAGCCGGGTGAGCGCCTTGACCTGGGGGTCGCCCCGCGCCTGCGCGAGCAGCTGCCGGTCGAGGGCGTCGATCGGCTCTTTGAGGACGTCCATCAGGCCCAGCAGATCGTCGATCACGCGACGGGAAACGTCCGGCAGTTCCAGGCCGCCCAGCCAGGCCCGCCCCGGGGCGGTGAAGCAGCTGCCGGGCCGGTCGCAGCCGTGGTCCGCCAGAACGGCGTGGACGCGGTTGCGCAGCCGGGTCCGCAGCCGCACCAGCYGGCAGCGGTGCCGCAACAACGCGCGTTGCTGCCGTACGTCCAGCGGCGCGATCCATGCCTCCGGCAGCAGATCCGCCCGCAGCAGCTGAGCYAGGGTCGCGGCGTCCACCTTGTCGTTCTTCAACCGCGCCGAGGCGATCGCCTTGCACCGCAGCGGATGCACCAGGTGCGGCTCAAAGCCGTAGTCCTCCAGCAGCTCCACCAGCCACCCCCACCCGTAGGCGGCCTCGAAGGCCACCGGCGCACCGATCGGCAGATCTCCGATCACCGACAGCACCGTCTTGACCCCGTTCGGCACATTCCGGTTGACCTGCACCGCACCGTCGTCCTCGACCACGGCGATCTGCGAACGCTTGCGGTGCACGTCGATACCGACGTAGACAGACATTGAGGGCCTCCTTCCCGAGCCCGTACATACCCGGACAGTAGGTACCGCCGGGCTGAGCAGGGAAGGGGGCCCGGCCCTCATAGGGTCAGGTCAGGCCGTGGATGCCTAATCGGGCCCAACCCGCGCGGCGGCCGTACGAAGGGCCGCGAGCACCGGGGCCATCGGCGACGTACGTCCGGTCGGACCACGTGCGGTGGAACCAGCAGGTGAAGACCCGGGCGGGCCTGGCCGCGGGTGAGGCATGCCGCGCCCTGGTGACCCAGCAGCAGAGCACGGGCCGGGGCCTGGCCGAACCTCCATCAGCCCCGGAGCGGTTCAGTGCGGCGTCCAGGTCTTCCCGAACACCGGTGCCGTCGACCGGCTCGCTACCGCCTTCCTCGTCGAACTCCATGACGCGTGGAATGCCTTCCCCCCGGCCGCTACCTGTCCATCGAGAGCATGGACAGCCTCTTTCCGGACAGCACCCCCCTCCTGCCCGGCACGACCGGGTGGTCACCTACACCACGTCGCGGGACATGACCCGGTCGACCAACCGATCGCCCGGGCCGACAGTGATGAAGCAAACCCGCGGAGACCGCTCCCGGGAGGTACGCCCTCTCCGCACGGCGCGGGCAACAGTCCGGCCCCGGTCCCGCGCGTGCGTGTCACGGGGCCGGACTGTCGTCAACGACGCGTCAGCATTCCATCGGTTCTCCGTCCAAGGAGGACTCGACGCTCATCAGGAAGGTCCGCGTCGACTCGAAGTGCAGCCGAAGAAGAGCCGGCGCGTCCGCCAGATCCTTGTCGAAGCAGACATCGGAGGGTGCCTCCGGTGCACTCGCGTCAGCGGATTCCGGACCGCTCGGAGTCCAGCCGCTCTTCTCCGCCACCTGCCGGTAATGGATGACGACGGCTTCCCGGTCACCGGTGAACCGGTAGTAGCGGTCGACGGCGAGCCACGGCGCACCACTGTCCTCCATGCACTCGCTGCCGGCCTCCTCATGTCCCTCGAGAAGGGTGGCGCCGACGGGCGGCGGCGGGACGACGGACGCCGAGGAGACCTGCGCCATGCGCTTGCCGCTCTCCTCGCAGCCGGCCCCCGCTCCGTCCAGGAACAGGCCACCCCCGAGAAAGTAAGCCGCCCCGAGTTCCCCAGCACACAGAACCGCCACGACGGACACGATGAGGGACACGAACGGCACCCGTGGCTTCGTGGGGGCGCGCCCGCCTTTCGACACGTCTTCCCGGACCTCACTTGTCGTCACTCGAGATACCCCCTCCGGTAGAGCCAGTCGCCCACGTTGTAGAGGTGGCCGAGGAGTTGGCCCCTTCCGTGGAAGCGTGTCATCTCCCTCCTGTTCCAGCTGCTGGAGGCGAAAGCACGCGCCTGACGGCTGTTGAACTGGTCGGTCCTCGTGTCGCAGCGCCCCCTGCGCGGGCACTCCTCTCCCCACTCGTGTGCGTCGCCAAGGCGCTTGGCCGCCCTCGCGCCGTACAGGAAGGTGAGGCTCGCCTGCCACAGGAAATGCCGGATCGCGTTGTTCCTGCGACCCCTGCCTGTCATGCGCAGCGCCATCACGGAAATCGTGGAGGCGACGACACAGTTCCGGTAACCGAGGCTCATGCACGCCTTGGCCTCGATGGCCTTCTTCTTCGCCTTCTTCGAGATCCGACCGTCGAGATCATACTGGTTGACCGGATCGCCGTTCCCGTACTCGTAGGCATCGGCGCTGTGGCGGTGAAGTCACCCGCCGCCGATGTCACATGGCGCGTCAGTTCGCCCGTGGTGGTGTCCTCGGTGCTCCACCGAGGGCTGTCGCCGTCGTCACCGTAGTGGTTGACCTTGGACGCGGTCTTCGTCCATGTGGTGCCGCTGCCGGTCTCGACCGTCCAGGACCGCAGTCGCACGGTCGCGTCGAGTTGCCAGGTCTGGCGCTTACCGTTGGCGGTCTGCCGGTGGACGAGGTCGTCGGTGTAGTAGCCGATGGTGCTGCCCGGCAGGACGGTGGTGCGGCCGAAGGCATCGTACGTGTACCCGGAGTCGAGGAGCCGGTCGGCGCTGTCGTAGCTGTGGGTGGTGGCTCCGCTCGAGGTGCAGCCGTCCGTCAGTCCCTGCCGATGACGACCACTTCGTCCTCGACCGTCCAGCGGCGCCGCTCGCATTTGGGCGGATTGATCCGCACCCCGTAGCCGGGGCTCGTCGACGAGTCGGCGTGGCTTCGGTAGCCGATGGCACAGTCGCCGCGACGACGTGCCGCGGCCACTACTGTGGTGAAGGACGTCTCACGCCCGGGCAGTACGTAGTCGGTGGCCGGCCGCAGGCGGACCCCGGTTCCGTCTGCGGAGAACAGCTCCTCGAACACCGCTGCCAGGTGCCGGTTCTGGGAGATCTGCGCCATGAGCAGGCCGATGAGCTTGCCGCTGATGATCACGTCGGCTCCGGGGCCGATGGGGGCCAGCGCCCGGTTCCGGTCGTCGATCAGTTCGGTGACGACCGGCAGTTCGCGCCCGGTGGCTTCCTCCAGTTGGCGCAGCAGCAGGAGGGTGACGAGCGTGCGGTTGTCGGGGTCGTCCGGCGACTGTCCGGGAACCGGGTCCCGGCCGAGCACGATCACGCTGTCGTAGGAGTAGACGTCCAGACGTCGCAGGGTCTCGGGACGGGTGACGTCCCCGTGGTGCAGTGTCAGGCTCAGACCGGTACCGCTGTTCGCGTCGGCCTCGTTCACCTGCCGGGCTGTCGCTTCACCCTGGTCCGCCACCACGTCGACGGCTGATCCGGGCCGGGCGCGGCGTCGCAGCTGGTCGATTATGAGCGGTGCTCGACGATTCCAGCCCAACAGGAGAACCCGCTCCGCTCGCGTGGGCGTCGACGGGCCGGATGCCATCGCCGCCTCCTCGACCAACTCCGCACAGTCGTCCAGCCAGGCCGTGTCGTCGTCACGGGAGATGACGACGAGCAGGTCGTCCGGAGCGATGGGCGTCTCCGGCGGCGGATTGAGCAGGGGGGTGTCTCCTCGCACCATCCCGACGACGCTCGACGTCGAGTAGGACAGCAGCGCGTCGCCGAACGGGCGGCCGGTCAGGGTCGGCTCGGTGATCAGGTAGAACTCGTCGCCGGCGAAGTCGAGGAGTTCCTGGTGAACGAGGGAGAGCCCGGGGCGGCGGGCGGCCTGGACGATCAGCCGGGCGGTGACGGTGTCACTCTCCAGGACGATGCCGCCCGGTCCGGCGGCGAGACAGGCGGCCAGGCGGTAACGGTCGTCCCGGACGGCGGCGACGACGGGCGGGAGGCTCCTCTCCCCGGCCAGGGCCGCCCTGAGCGCCAGCAGTGTCTTGACCACCTCGGCATCGGCGTCGGGCTCGTCGTGCGGCAGGATCAACACGACACCGGCCGTGGCCGGGCTCGTCAGGGGGAGCACGGCCGGGTCGGTGGTGGGGCCGCTGCGGCAGATCAGCCGCGTACGGCCGGCAGAGCCCACCTTCGTGCTCAGAGCCTCCTCCATGAGGGTCTTGTCCCGGTCGGCCAGCACCGCCACCGCGGCGCGCCGCTGGTTGGCGTTGGCGGCCACCAGCTCGCTCACCACCGTGAAGACCTGCTCCGACCACCCCAGGACTACGGCGTGCCCCTGTTCGAGCACGGTGGAACGGCCCCGGCGCAACGCGGTGAGCCGCTCCGTGAGCGCCGTAGTGATCAGACCGACGAGCGTCGAGACGTACAGCAGAGTGACCAGTGCGAGCAGCACCGACGTCATCACCCGCAGCGGCGTACCCGTCGCACCGCCCAGCCGCAGTGTCTCCCCGGTGAGGTTCCATACCTCCGCCAGCCGGTCCGTCAGGGACGCCGGCACGTCAGGGTCGGTCCACACCAGCACCGCACTGGCCGGGACGACGACGGCCAGGCACAGCAGCGCCATCCAGCCGACGAGAACGGCGGCACCGCGGGCCAGCGTGCTGTCGAACCAGTAACGGGCTCTGTCACCGAACGGAGTGCGCCGCTGCCCCACCCTTCCCCCTCCATCGCCTCGCACTCTCGCAAGACCGCGTCGGAGCCGCGTACGCGGTGCGCCGCGCAGGCCCGCCGGAGAGCACGGATGTGGATCCGCACGTCGCAGTGTGGGGGATCGCTCGCCGCGGCAGACGGACTTCGCGCAGCGTTCCTCCCATCGGGTTTCCCGAGCCGTTCACGTCGACAGACCCGCTGTGACGTCAAGGTTTGCCGCCGCTTAGCTCCTTCGGGTCAACGCCGGAGCGAAGGGCGGGCGCCCGGTCGCGGTTATCGGCACAAAAGCCGCCATGACTGAAGATCACGCGGTGGTGCGTTCAGATGGCGGTTTGTCGCGGAGGAGCTTCGCGGCGGTGGCGGGCACGGCCCCGGTGGCCACAGCCCTGACCGGCGGTGTCGCCGCGGCTCTGCCCGCGCCGGCCGCCCCGGGCGACAACCGTGGCACCGACTTCGACCGATGCCTGGCCGTCGCTCGCGCACTCCTCGTCCTGGACCCCGGCGACCGCCCCCTCGTCCCGCGTTACCAGAGCGTCCTCCAGAAGGGACTGCCGGCTCAGCGACGGACACGGCCCAGGAACGTCCTGGTCATCGGCGCCGGCCCGGCCGGTCTCGTGGCCGCTTGGCTGCTGAAGAGGGCAGGTCACCGGGTGACGGTGCTGGAGGCCAACGGCAACCGGGCGGGCGGGCGCATCAAGACCTTCCGGAGCGGTGGCCACGAACGCGCCGAGCAGCCCTTCGCCGATCCCCGCCAGTACGCCGAAGCGGGTGCGATGCGCATTCCGGGCAGCCATCCCCTGGTGATGGAGCTGATCGACCAGTTCGGCCTGAAGAAGCGGCGTTTCCACTATGCCGACGTCGACAGCGAGGGACGTCCCGCCCACCGCACCTGGATCCACGTCAACGGCATCCGCGTGCGGCGCGCCGACTACGCCCGCGCGCCCCGGCGCGTGAACCGGTCGTTCGGCGTCCCCCGGACCCACTGGGACACCCCCGCCGCCACCATCCTGCGCTCCGCGCTGGATCCGGTGCGCGACGAGTTCAGTTTCGTCGACCGTGCCGGCAAGCGCGTCGAGAAGCCTCTCCCCGAGCGGCTGCGGGGCTGGGCCCGTGTGGTGCAGCGGTTCGGCGACTGGTCGATGTTCCGCTTCCTGACCGAGCACGCCGGCCTCGACGAGCGGACCATCGATCTGATCGGCACCCTGGAGAACCTCACCTCCCGACTCCCCCTGTCCTTCATCCACAGCTTCATCGGCTCCTCCCTCATCAGCCCCGACACGCCCTTCTACGAGTTGGAGGGCGGCACGGCCGTCCTGCCGGATGCCCTGCTGGAACGCGTGCGCAAGGACGTGCGGTTCGACCGCCGTGTCACACGCATCGAGTACCACCACCCGGACCGTCCTTCACCGGACACCGGGCACGTCCGGAGCAAAGGTCCGCACGTGTGGGTGGACACCGTGTCGGAGGGCCGCGGCGGTCCCGTCGTACGCGAGCAGTTCACCGCGGACGTCGCCGTGGTCACGGTGCCGTTCTCCGGACTGCGTCACGTGCAGGTCGACCCGCCCATGTCGTACGGCAAGCGCCGGGCGGTCTGCGAACTGCACTACGACAGCGCGACCAAGGTACTGCTGGAGTTCAGCCGTCGTTGGTGGGAGTTCGACGAGGCCGACTGGAAACGGGAGTTGCGCACCGTCGACCCGGGTCTGTACGACGCCTACCGCACCGGTCGCGCCGCCGCGGACGGCAGCCTGCTCGGCGTCCACCCCTCCGTGCCCGCCGGGCACGTCACAGCGGGTCAACGCACCCACTACGCCGCCAACCGCGCGGTCGCGCGCGACCAGCCGGAGGCGGTCGACGTCGTGGGCGGCGGCTCGGTGTCGGACAACGCCAACCGGTTCATGTTCCACCCGTCCCATCCAGTTCCGGGCAGCGCGGGGGGTGTGGTCCTGGCCTCCTACAGCTGGGCGGACGACGCTCTGCACTGGGACTCCCTGGACGACGACGCACGGTACCCGCACGCTCTGTGCGGCCTCCAGCAGGTCTACGGCCAGCGCATCGAGGTCTTCTACACCGGCGCGGGCCGCACACAGAGCTGGCTGCGCGACCCCTACGCCTACGGGGAGGCGTCCGTGCTCCTGCCCGGGCAGCACACGGAGCTGCTGCCCGCCATCCCCGTGCGCGAAGGGCCGTTGCACTTCGCCGGGGACCACACGTCCGTCAAACCTGCCTGGATCGAGGGAGCCGTGGAGTCCGCCGTGCGTACCGCCTTGGAGATCCACACCGCATGAGCCGCGCGGTCCGCTCGGCCACGACGGAGCGAGGGTGTCGCACAGGGCCTCCAGGACCGAGCCGGTTCCGGCGTCGCGGGACGCCTACGGCCACACCAAAGCCCAGGAAGCCCAGCAGGCGCTCGGCGTCGTTCCGGCCGCGCCCCCATTCCGCGGAACGTCGGCCCGGTCTGCCCTCAGGCGCTCTCGCGGCTTGACGTCCGTGATGCGGCTTTCGTCGACGCCGGAGTTGTAGGCGGTGGTGATCTTCTGGGCGACAGCGTGCCGGTCTTCCCGCAGGACTCCGGTGATACCGGCCAGTGGCGCCGGTTGGCCGACGGTGGGTTCGTCGAGCCAGGCCGGCCGGGATGTGGCATCTCGGTTGTCGAACATGGCGGCGAATCGGCGGGCCAGGTCATGGGTGCGCCTCACCCCCGGGCAGTGGGCCCAGAGCCGGTGCAGGCGGTGACCGGCGGGGGGCTGCGGGGGGCTGCGGCGGTCCGGGCGGGGGGTCCAGCGGGCGGCCTCACACGAAGAGGGCGGGTACGCGTGGTTCATCCGGGGGGAGCCCCGGCACAGGGGGCACGGCCGTTTTCACGCGCCGGTGGTGCCCGAGGCAGTCCTTGGCCCGGAGTTCTCCGTGGAGGATCTTCGCGCTGTGCCGGCCTTCGTCCCAGCGTGGTTCCGGGTGGTCGGGGCAGGGATCCCAAGTGGGGGGTCGGCACGGCGGGCGGCGCGTCCCTTGCCGGGGGCGGGCCAGGGCGTACCGGCGCACCCTGCGCCGGTCCGGGCCCGGTCTCGCGCCACCGGGCCGTGGCTCCGGCTGGTGTCGGTGAGGGGGTGCACGGCCTGGAACAGCCTTCGGGCGTGACGCCCGGCCCGCGTTTCAGCGGCAGTGTCCTCGACGGTTTCCCCGGCCGGGGGCGGATCGGCCTCTCCTGCCGGTGGGAGGGGTGTGAGCAGGCGGGTGCGGTGTGCGGCGACGGCCCGGATGCACCGGGAAGGGCTCCTCACCCCACTTCCGGCCCCGCCGTCACCTGATGACCGCCGCCGAACACCGCCTCGAGACGACCACCCGGTTCCCCCTCTGTGACCACATCACCAAGAACATCGGCCTGCCCACCCAGGGCTGAGCACCGGCCCGGAACCCGGCCCCGTCACATCCCAACACACCGTCAGACACCCACGCGCTCACCAACGTGACAACGCCCCCGACCGACACCCCATCGCTGACACCGAACCGGCAGATCTCACTCCACACGCGCGCGGGCCGAGTGGCTCCCAAACGCGTTACCGAAAACAGGACAGACAAGCGGATATGGGGTACCAAGGATTGAAGGCCGCGTCAGCGGCGACCTCCGCTCTTGCGCAGAGGCCGAGGGCACAACGCGAGGCGACCACCGGTACGCGGCACCTTCCCCCTTCGCGCAGCGTCGTCTGCAGCAAACACCCTGTTTACCCCATCGCCTTGGTAGTGCAGTCAGGCTTCCCCGAAGCCTCACTGCCGGAAAGGAGATCGTCATGCGTGCACAGAGGATTGCGGTCTCGCTCGTGAGTCCGCTCGTCTTCGCGACCGCCTTCGCGATCCCGTCAGCCGCGGCCTCGCAGGCCTCCGCCGCCGTTCCCCAGACCGCAACCGCAGCGGCACCGGAGGCCGGCCGGACTCTGGCGCCCACCTCGATCGCCGACTACCGGCGCGGCGTCCGCGACGGACTCCGCGACGGGCTCCGCGACGGGCGCAGGGACGGTCGCGACTGCGACTACCGCGACAGCTACGACGACCGGGCCCGTCACGGCAACCGTGACTACCGACGCGGCTACCGCGACGGATACAGGTCCGGGTACAACTTTGCGTTCCGCCAGGCATTCGACCGGCACTGCCGCGGTTAGGCCCGCCGCGCCGTCCACGCGCAGACGGTGGTCGAGAAGCGCCTCACCGTGAGTTTCCTGCGGACCGACCCGCGGCCGTGGTCTCTCGTGGCTGGGTGGGTGCGGCTGAGCCCGACGCGCGGGCCGGGTTCTCCGGTGTTCCTCGGGTCGTGCGTCTGCAGCACCTGGCCGCCGATCTGCTGCTCCTCGCCCGGCCGGACGTCGGGGAGAGTCCGGCCGGCGCGTGCGTCGACCTCGCGGACCCGGTCCGGGAGGAGGTGGCCGCGCGGGTGCGTGCGCTGCGGCCGCGTAGGGGGAACGGCTCAGCGGGACACGGCTTTCCGGCGTCGCGCCGTGGAGCGCAGCGCCGGCAGCGCCGCGGCCGCCAGGAGGACCACCGCACCGCAGACGACCGCCGCCGTCCGCGCGAGTTTCGGGCTCTCCCCGGAACGGGGCGCCGACTCCGTGTGGGACGCTCCGGTGAGACTCAACACCGGTGCGGGGTGCTCCGGTTCGGGCTTGCCCTCTTCTGCCGGCTGGTCCCAGGAGACGACCTCGCCGTCGTCGTACCGCTGCTTGGCGACGAAGGTCAGCGCGTCCACGCCGGTGGGGACGCGGTCGATGTGCACGACGAAGTCGGCCCCGTCCTCGCCGCTGATCGCGCCGCCGGACCAGCCGACGGTGCCGCTTCCGCCGTCGGGTGCCTGCTGCCGCGCGGTCCACCCCTTCACCTGCTCCGCGCGCATCCCCCGCACGCCCTTCGGTGCCTCGATCCACACACCGACGGTGCGCGCGTCGTCCTTCTCGTTGGGTACGTGGAACGTCATCCGCACGTCCTTCGCGCCCGGCTTCACCTCGTCCTCGGAGTGCACGTGCACATGCGCCAGGGCGGGGGCAGCCGTCACCATGAGCAGGCCCGCGGTCAGCAGGGCCGCGGTCAGCAGGGCCGCGGCCGTCCGGGCCGGTCGCCGGAGAAATGTCATGGGTGATTCCTCTCTCGGCGTCCGTGCACGCCGGTCACGGACGACAGGGGCGTGGGAGCGGCCGGTCTGAATCCGGCGCGGGATGGTTCTGTACGGCGTCGGCGGCGGACTGCGCCGTGACGCCGGGCGTTTCAGGGCCGTGCCCGCTGAGTGGGGACGGCCGGTGTGCGGCCCGGTGAAGCGTCGCCTCACGCGGGGGGGTTGGTGACGACCATGGCCGCCGTGACGCTCAGGACGAGGACCCCGACGAGCAGTTCCGCCACCAGGCCGCGCCGGAGGGTGCGTACGTGCGCCGTGTCCGGCAGCACGGGAGGCGCCGGCGCGACCAGTGTCGCCGTCGCCCCGGTCCCGTCGGCGGGTCCGGCGGCAGAGGAAGTCGGTGTCGGGACCGTCGTGTGCCGGCGCAGCCAGCGCCGGGCGACCCCGCCGAGCGCGACGAGCACGGCCACGCCGGCCGTCTTCAGGAGCAGCAGTCGGCCGAACCGGGTGTCGAAGAGGGCGCCGACCGTGCCCACTTCACGCCACGCCTGGAAGGTGCCCGTCACGACGAGCACGGTCACACAGGCGAACGCGAGCCGGGAGAACCGGGGCAGCACGGAGGCCGGCGCGGTGACGGCTCCCGGCCTCGCCAGAACCGCCGCGGCCAGCGCGAGTCCGCCCAGCCACACGGTCATCGCGGCGAGATGGGCGAAGTCGGCGGCCAGGGCGAGGAACGTGTACCGCCCGTCGACGGAGTGGCCGGTCACCGGCCACGTGCTCCACAGGACCACGGCCGCCGCGGTCGCCACGAGGGCCGCCGCCCTGGCCCGCCCGCCCGACGTGCCGGCCGCAAGGGTCGCGAGCACGGTCGCGGCGCCCAGGGCGAGAAGGGCGTAGAAGCGCACGGCGTAGGCGTGGTCGGCGAGCGCCGCGTGCTGATGGGCGCCGGAGCCGGACCAGACGTCCGACAACGGCCGGCCGTCGGCCCAGACGGCGTGGACGGCCAGGACCGCGAGGGTGCCGGCGGCCAGCAGGCCGAGCCCCGCCCACACCAGGCCCCGGGTGCCGCGGTCACGCAGCCCGGCGGGCCACAGCCACAGCGCGACCAGCAGCACGCCGGGGCCGAGCGCGAGTCCGGCGTAACCGGCCGCGCGTGACACGCCGAGGAGGCGGCTCGCCCACGCGCTGCCGGAACCGCCGAGCGGCGGGACGACGCCGACGACCCGGCTGGTCCTGTGGATGGAGAAACGGAAGGTGCCTGCCACGGGATGTCCGTCGGCCGACGTCACCTGCCAGGCCACGGTGTACGTACCCGGGTGCAGGCCGCCGGGCAGGGCGGTCCGAGCGACGGGGGCGGGCCGGTCGGCGGGGTGGCCGCCGAGGTCCACCCGGCGCATGTGGTCGTCGAACACGCGCACCGCGTTCTCCCTCGCGGTCACCGGCTGCCGGAACGTCAGCGCCGCCTGGGCGGGCAGGCCGGGCAGCACCTCGCCGGCGGCGGGATCGCTCGACCGTACGCCGGTGTGCGCGGAGGCGGGCCCGGCGGACGCGGCCGCCAGGCAGAGAACAAGGCAGAGCATGGTGATGACACGGCGCATCCGTTTCCCCCCGGTGCCCTCGAGATGCAACGCGTCCAGGGTGGGTCCTCGCCGCCGCCTGCGGCAGCCTCGCCTTTGGGGGTGCGTCCCCCTCAAAACGAGGGGGTCAGGTGCGCAGCGGCAGCACGGTACGGACCTCGGTGCCACCGTCGGGACGTTCGGTGACCGTCATCCCGCCGCCCAGTTCGGTGACGGTGTCCCGGATGAGCTGCAGGCCGAGGTGACCGGCCTTGCCGAGTGCGCCTCCCGGGCCCTTCCCGTCGTCCGCCACCCGCACCAGCAGCCGTTCCCCACCGCCGGTGACCTCGATCCAGGCGTGCCGTGCCTCGGCGTGCTTGAGGACGTTGGTGACGCACTCCCGCGTGCAGCGGTAGACGAGAGCGGCGAGGTCGGGCCCGAGCGAGGCCCGGACCTCGACGGTCGTGGTGACGCCGAGGCCCTCCCTGCGCAGTCGTTCGGCGAGCAGTTCGACCGCCTGCGGCAGACCGTCCTCGGTCAGGTCCGGCGGATAGATGTCCACCATCATCGTGCGCAGTGAACCGACGGCGCCGCGCAGGACCTCACCGACCTTGTCGAGCATGCCGTCGGCCGTGGCGTCGGTCCCCGGGGGCAGTGCGCCGCGGACGGCCGACAGGGCGTATCCGGCCCCGGCGAGGTCCTGTACCACTCCGTCGTGCAGGTCGCGGGCGATCGCGCGCCGCTCCCGTTCGGAGGCGGTCAGGGCCTTGCTCAGCAGTCGGCTGCGTTCCGCGTCCGCCTTGCTGACGCGGCGCAACAGGTGTACTGAGACCGGCAGTTGGGCCACCAGCAGAAGCAGCAGCGCCACGATGGAGAAGGGCACGAGGGTGTGCATCAGCTCGGTCCGCGCGGTGGCGACGCGGGCGTCGGTGGAGTACACCTCGAGTGCCAGCCGTTCACCGGAGTCCAGGTCGAGCGGGACGTAGACCTCCACGAGGCGGCGGCTGCCGTGGCGTTCGGTGACGTTCTCCTCGTCGGACAGGTCGGACAGGTCGGCCCAGCTCGCCCGCTCGTCGATGGTCCTGCGTACGTCGTCGTTCGGGAAGGACATCCCGATGGCGTGGTGCTCGTTGGAGTACAGGACGTCGCCCTGTCGGTTCCACACCTTCACCCGGACGACGCCGGCCTCGTGCTGCCGGGCCCTGACGGCCTCATCCAGCCGTGTCCGCGCGGAGACGTCCCCGCGGAGCAGCGCCGGCATGGCCGGCTTGAAGATCACGTTGCCCATGAGCTGCGCGGAGCGGGCCGCCTCGGCGAGCGCGGTCTTCTCCGCGATCGAGTCGGCGGCCACCACGGTGCCCGCCCCGACGACCGCGAAGGCACCCACTCCGATGAGCACCATCGCGACCAGCGCCCGCCGGACGGTTCTGCTGCCCCCCGTCTCCGCCGTGGAGCCGCCGCCCGTCCGGTCAGCCATCGGTGCCCGCCCCGACAAGGCCGAGCCGTTGCGCCTTCACGACGGCCTCCAACTGCGAGCGCACCCCGAGTTTGAGGTGGATCGCCTTCACGTAGCCGCGGCAGGTGTTGACGCTGATCCCCAGCAGCCTGGCGATCGCGGCCGGCGCCAGGCCCTTGCCCATCAGGCCGAGCACCTCGGACTCCCGGGCGGTGAGACCGGCCGCGCCGGGCTCGTCGGTGACCTGGGGCCGGCCGGCGTCGCCGAACATCGACGCCGACACCAGCATCGACCCCTGCCGCACCTCCCGCAGGACGGTCAGCATCTCCTCCAGCGATCCGGACTTGGGCACGAACGCGCTCGCGCCCGCCTGGGCGGCCCGCACCACCCAGTCCGGGTCGCGGTGCGCCGAGACGATGACGACGATCGCGCTCGGGGCGGCGTCGCGGACCCGCCGGGTGACGTCCAGTCCGCTCTCCCTGCCGAGCGAGATGTCCATCACCACCATGTCCGGGCGTTCCCTCAGGGTCAGTTCGACCGCCGCCGACCCGGTCGCCGCGCATCCCGCACAGTCGAAGTCCGGCTGTGATCCGAGCGCGAAGGCCAGCAGCTCGGCAAACGTCCGATGGTCGTCGACGATCAGCACACGTGTCGGCGACGAACCCCTGTGTCCCCCCATGTTCCCCCCACCGGGCGGGCCGCCACCGTTGCCGGTCCGCCGGAGACATGGAACCACGGCATGTGAGGAAAGGCCTATCAGCTGTGCAGGAATGGTGCTTTTTCCGAGTAGCCGACCCCTCTGGTTTGGGGATGGCTGTGGCGCTCCGGACCAGGCACCGTTGAACCATGCCGATTCGCCTGCTCGTCGTGGACGACCACCAGCTCGTGCGGGACACCCTGGCCACCGTCCTGGGCGCAAGCGCACTCGTCGACGTGGTGGGCGTGGCGTGCGACGGGGCGGAAGCCGTCGCGGCGGTCCTGCGGCTCGCGCCGGACGTGGTTCTCATGGATCTCGCCATGCCGGTGCTGAACGGAGCCGAAGCGACCCGGCGGCTGCTGGTCCTGCGGCCCGGCACCCGGGTCGTGGTGCTGACGTCCGCGGTCGGCGGACGGCTGCAACAGGCGGCCCTCGACGCCGGGGCCTGCACGGTGCTGCACAAGGGCGCCGGGACCGACGCGGTGCTCGACGCGATCGTGGCGGTGGCGCCGCGGGACTGAGCCGCCGGGCGGATCGCTTCGGTGTGCGGCCGGCGGCCCCGCGTGCCGCCCCCGTGGCGGTGTGCGGGTCACGGGTCGTGCCGGCCCCTGACGCGGATCACGCTCACGGAGCACCCGGACGCGGCCACCAGCGCAGCAGTACCCGTCCCCGCACGTCCCCGACGGGCACCGGGCCGAACTGCCGGGAGTCGACGGAGTGCCGGCGGTTGTCGCCCAGGACGAAGACGGTGCCGGGCGGCACGTGCGCGGGCCCGTAGTACAGGCCGTCGAGGGTCCGCCGGTCGATCGCCGGCTCCGTGACGGGGCGGCCGTTGACCGTGAGGACCCCGTCCTCGATCCCGACGGTGTCACCGGCCACCGCGGCGACCCGCTTGACCAGCCGCGAGCCGCCGTGGTCGAACACCACGAGGTCTCCGCGCCGGGGCGTTCCGCGCCAGTAGGCGCGTTCGTCGACGAGCAGGTGGTCGCCGGCGCGGAGCGTCGGCTCCATGCTGGTCGACTCCACCCGTACACGCTCCAGCAGGAGGCTGCCGGCCACGAAGGCCGCGGCCACCACCACGCAGGCGACGGTCCGGCGCACGGCGGCCCGCGGTACGGCGAGGTGCCGTACCGCGGACCGCCGGGGCGGGCTCACCCGAGCAGGCCGGTCAGCCCGAGTGTCCACAGGAACGTTCCGAGGACGAAAAGCGCGTTGACCGCCCGAGACCGCGCGCGGCCGGAGAGGGACCGTACGAGCACCAGCAGCGCGGCGAGCCGGACGCACAGTCCGGCCGTCAGCAGCGGGCCGGCCTCGACCGGCCGGTTCCGCTGTCCCAGGGGCACGCCGGTGCTGACGGCCACCACGTACGAACCGATCAGCAGACCGAGCACGAGGACCGCGGAGAGCGCCGCGGCCGTGCCCCGCGAGACCCACACCTGCCGCGCCGCGACGAGCTGGACGACGGCGGCCAGCAGGAAGGGCAGGGCCCCGGCCAGGCCGTGCGCCACGCGCTGCTGGAAGGCGACCAGGTCGCCGGCTGCCGCGGCCACGCAGAGCAGCGACGCGACGTGCGGGGCGCGAAGGCCGCCCACGAGGCCCGTACGACTCACCGGCACCGCCCCATCGGCCGTCGGCGCCTCAGACGAGGGCGTCATCGTCGCCTCCCAGCTCGGGAGCGGGCTCGGCCTTCGCCGGGTCGGCGAAGACCGGATGGTGCTCGGTGCTGGGCGGTCCCACGCGGAACTGCGCCATCATGTCGTGGTCCTCGTGCACGAGGTTGTGGCAGTGGATCATGTAACGCCCGGTGTGCGGGCCGAACTTGACCGCCACGCGCACCGTCTCGTTCTCACCGACGTACACCGTGTCCTTGCCGCCGAGCTCCCAGGGGTCGGGCGCCCTGCCGTTGCGGTCCAGCACCTTGAAGTCGACCAGGTGCACGTGGACCGGGTGCGACCAGCCGCCGGACGTGTTGACGAACTCCCAGACCTCGACGTCCCCGAGTCCCGGGTCGGCCCAGACGTACTCGTAGTCGGAGGCGACGACGTCGGCCCAGGTCTTGCCGTTGACGGTCCAGGTTCCGTTCTTGCGGATGAACTCGAACCTCCGGGTCTTCTTCGCCATCGCCGCGGTGAGGTCCATCGCGGGCGCGTTCGGGTTCAGCAGGTCCGGGATCGTGTTGCCCGACAGGTCGGTGGGGTCGCTGACGACGTCGAAGGCCATCACGTCACCAGTGGTGTCGAAGTCCTCGACGTTCGGCACGCGCAGGTTCTTCAGGACCACCCGCTGGCCGATCCTGTACTTGGCGAAGTCGATGACGACCTCGTACCGTTCGGCCATGCCGTGCCGGTAGCTGGTCGCCGAACGGGGCTGCGGCATCAGCCCGGCGTCCGTCCCGATGAAGACGAACGGGTCGCCGGTGCTGAGCGCGAACTTGAAGCCCCGCGAGATCGCGCAGTTCAGGATCCTGAAGCGGTACTTGCGCCGCTCGACCTTCATCACGGGCCAGGGCCGGCCGTTGACCAGGATCACATCACCGAAGATCCCGGAGTGCCCCTCGTCGTCGTACAGCAGCTGTCCGTCGCGGTCGAACATGGCGTCGCGGATGAGCAGCGGGACGTCGTACCGGCCCTTCGGGATGGGCAGCGACTGCTCCAGCTCGTCGTGCATCGTGTACATCGCGGCGAGGCCCATGTACGCGTTCTCGGCAGTGTGGTGGACGCCGTGGTCGTGGTACCAGAGCGTCCGGGCGTCCTGGAAGTTCGGGTACCGGTAGTCCTTGTACTGGCCGGGCCGTGTGATGTCGCTGGCGTAGCCGTCGTACTCCGGCAGCGATCCCGATCCGTGCAGGTGCACCGAGGTCCACGACTCGTACCGCAATCGGGGGTGCACCGAGGGGAGTTCGTTGATCTGCCGTACGACGGCCGGCCGGCCCCGCGTGGCCCGGATCGTCGGGCCGCCGAACGTCCCGTCGTACGACCAGGTCTCGGTCTTCATGCCGGGCAGGATCTCCGTCGCCGCGCTGCGCATGCTGATGGTGTAGTAGTCGGTGGTGCTCGACCGCTTGGTCGGAACCGCCTCGGGCGGCACCGTGAACGGCACGGTGAACGGCTTCGGGAACTTGCTGACCGCGATCCGGTCGGAAGCGGTCTTGGCGCGCGCGACGCGTTCGAGCGGCAGCGCCAGGGCCGCCGACGCGAGGACGCCGAACTTCATCACATCACGTCTGGACAGCGCGTTTTCCTGCATGTGCGTGCTCACCCCCATGGTGGGCCGCCGAAGCGGCGCTCGGGCCCTGCTCTCCCCCTGGAGTCGCGGATGCCCGTGTTCTTTTCTCGGTGCTGGTCGGTGCTGGTCTGTACTGATCGGTGCTGGTCGTACGCGGTGGGTCATGTACGGCGCCGCACATGACCCGCCGGCAGCGCGATGCCCGTGCGGGTGGACGGGCCGTACACCGGTCGTGTTCCTCGGCCGCGGGGCCCGCGATGCTCCTGAACGCACCGCTGAGGAGAGGCGACCGGGCGGGAAGGCAAGGAGCGGGCAGCCGGTGGAGGGGGGCCACCGGCTGCCCGGAGGAAACAGGACGGCCGGTGAACCGGGGGCTCCCACGGCTGCCCTGTCCTGGTCGGCTCCCCGGCCGCGGGGTTCGTCTGAGGGAACGAACCCCGCCTGACGGGGCACCGGCCGGCCGGCGCTGTTGCGAGAATCCCGCCGTCCGCCGCCGGGCAGGCGGGACCTCCGCGACAGGCCCTAGCCGTTCGGCACGGTCACCGGTCCCAGGGTTCCGCCCTTGTCGGACGAGATGTGGACGGGGGACGGGTTACTCGTCGCGGCACCGCCGGTCCTCAGGCGCAGGCTCCAGGCCCCGTTGACCGTGCCCGCCGCGGCCGACTGCACGATCACGCCGGTGGCGAAGACGGGACCGGTCGGCGACCCGGAGCGGAACGTCAGCGCCGCGCCGGGGACGGACCCGGTGCCGTCGAGCCTGAGGTCTCCGGACTTCCACTTGGCGAGGGTGATCGCGATCTTGTCGACCGCGGGCACCTTCGGGGTGACGTCGGCCGGCGTCGACGCCGCGCCCCTGCCCACCGCGTTCACGGCGACGACCGTCACGGTGTACTTCGTGTCGTTCGTCAGCCCGGTGAGGAGCAGGCTGGACGCGCTGGGCCCGGCCGTGACCGTGACCGGCGACCCCGAGGCGGGCGTCGCGGTGATCTCGTAGCCCGTGAGGGGCGACGTGCCCGGGTCCTCGGGCGCCGTCCAGCGGACCGTCGCGCTCGCGTTGGAGCCCTGGAGGGTGACCCCCTGCGGGGCGCTCGGCGCCCTGGTCGACCCGAACGTGTACTTCTCCGTCCTGGCCTGTGAGGCGTTGCCGGCCGGGTCAAAGGCCACGTACCGCAGGGTCTTCGGCCCGTCGGACGCCGTCAGCTCGATCGGCCCGGTGTACAGCGTGGCCGCAGGCCCGGCGGTGCCCGCCTCCAGCGGGTCGGAGCCGTCGAGCGTGTAGTAGATCTCCGAGCCGGTCTCGTCGGCGCTGAGGGTGACCTGCGTGTCGTCCGTGTAGAAGCCGCCGGCCGGCTTCGCGGTCACGGTCGGCGGCGTGGTGTCGCCCGACGGGGTGTTGCCCTGCAGCGCGGGCGGCCAGGACTCGCCGGTCTCGCTGAACGACCTGACCTCGACGCGCTTGCCCTTGACGGAGCCCGGCAGAGTGGCCGAGGTCGCGTCCGGATCGTTGACGCGGACGCCGACCTCGCTCTGCACGCTGTTCCTGCTGAGCTGGTCGACGGCTCGCACGGTGTATCCGAGGACCGGCGCGGCGCCGGGGACGGGCTTCGGCGGGGTCCAGCTCACGGACGTCGAGTCGCCCTGGTCGTGCACCTCGACGTCGGTCGGCGAGGCCGGCCCCTGCTGCGACGGACCGGGCGGGCAGCCGCCCATCCCGGGCCCGCCCACCTCGCCGAACTCCGAGATCGTCACGCCCTGGGTGTTGCCGTCGGAGTCCTGGTCCTGCCAGCTCGTCGCCATGTACATACCGCCGGCGGCGGTGGCGGCCGTGTCCGCGTCGAGGAACTCGTAGGTCGCGGTGAACTCGCCGTCGGCCACCTGCAGCCCGGAGGCGTAGCCGCCCTTCGGCGCGTTCGTGAGCGGGCCGGGCGCCGCCCGCACGTCGCGCCGTGCCACCACGGTGTCGCGCAGCGCCGGTTCGACGATCCGCTGTTCCAGGAACGTCGGATCGACCTGGGGCCCGAGCCGCCCCTGGATCACCAGGGTGGTCGGCGTGGTCAGGGTGCCGCCGGTGACACCGAGATCGAGGGTCGTGGCGTCGGCGGCCACGGTGCCGCCGAACTTGACCGACACCACGTCCCCGGCCCGGATGTCCGGGGTCACCTGGGGGCCGCCGCCCGCGCCCCAGCACAGGCCGCCCGGGTGATTGATCTCGATGGCCGGGTTGCCCGCCGCGATCGAGGCCGCCGCGGCCATCGCGCCGGTGGCCGAGCCGACGACGCCGACGCCGGGGCGCCGCACCTCGACGGTCACCTGCTCGCCCGCGTGCTCGGAGAATCCGTCGATGGAGACGAAGTCCCGGTCCGGGAAGATCGTGATGTTGTCCGGGAAGACCGGAACGGCTGCTTGGGCGGTGACAGGCGCCATCGAGGCGCTGATCACCATGCCGGAGATGACGAGGCCGGCGGTACGCTTTCTTCTGCCCCCGCCCCGCGCGAACTTGCTCATGACGACGTTCCCCTCTGTGGCGACACACGGACCGACCGGCGCCGGGCGGTCGGCTGCGACGAGCGGGTTCCAAGGTCCCCGATTCCCGTACACCGCGGCAGCCTCGTCTTGGGCACCCCCCTATCCCCAATCTGGAGGGGTCGCCCCTTCCCACGGCGTGCCGCGGGGCGACGCGAGCGGATGGTCCGGGACCAGAAGGCGGGGCAACCGCACACGTTGAAGCCCCGCCACGGGACGGCCGGGCCTTCGGAGTGCTCGAGGCGCCGCGTGCCACGCCGCTTGGCACGCCTTGCGCCCGGGGTGGAAACCCCTTGCCCGACCGCCGGACGGGCAACACACAGTGGACCGACAGCACCGAGGCATGCCGGATGCAGCCCCGCTCCAAGGACCTTGCGGCACTGCGCACCTTCACAGCCCAGCACGCCGCCGCTCACGCGAAGGCGGCCCGACCGCGCCCGCATCCCGACGCGGTCTGCCACCGCCGCGCCCACAAGTGCGCCTCGCACCCGGACCGGGCTTGATTCACTTCGGCGGACATCCAGGATCAGGGGTCGGGTCCCGGAAGGATGTCCACCATGGAGGGCATGGGGAGGAAGAAGCCGCGTCCTCGCCGCTCGCTCACGCCGGAGCTCAAGGCAGAGACCGTCGAGCCGTGCCGAGGCG
Source organism: Streptomyces sp. NWU339 (assembly GCF_003143855.1). Classification (GTDB taxonomy): domain Bacteria; phylum Actinomycetota; class Actinomycetes; order Streptomycetales; family Streptomycetaceae; genus Streptomyces. The sequence continues at coordinate 95,718 of NZ_QFRK01000007.1, read as the reverse complement.
GCGACCGCTCCATCGGCCGGCGTGTCGAAGCCGAGCGTTCCGCGAGGACGGCTGTTCGGTTTCAGCGCGATGGCGTCGAGGTCGTCCTGGGACAGGTGCCCCATGCTGGTGTCTTCGGGCAGGTACTGACGGAGCAGGCGATCGGTGTTCTCGTTCGTGCCGCACTGCCACGGGTTGCGCGGGTCGGCGAAGTGCACGTCAGAACCGGTGGCAGCGGTCATCTCCTGGTGACCGGCGAGCTCCGTCCCGCGCTCCCACGTCAGGGTCTTGCGGAGCATGGTGGGCAGGCTGCGTGGCTTCTCGGACAACCGCGCGGTAACGGTGGTTGCGTCTCGGCCGTCGATCCGGACCGGAACTCGTGAAGCGGGTGGAACGTTCGACGACCGTGGCGATCCGAGTCGGACTGGAGACCGCGTCCTTGGTCTGCGGACGCCACGGCCCGATACCGTGTCCTCGGTTCCCCAGCCGTCCCACAAGGCCCGGACTCCCTCCCGGGTCCGGCCACGACCGGGAGGGCTCGGCCGACCGGCCGTGACCGCCCCTCAGGAGAGGGCGCGGAGCCGGATCGAGGGCCTGGGGACGGCACCGTGGCGTTCCGGGCCGGCTCCCGGCGTCAGTCCGGGTCCGTCGTGGAGATCACCACCATCTTGGTCACCGTGCCGTCGTCGCCGACCACGTCGCGCACGTGTCGGGTGCCCAGGCGGCGGCACAGTGCCAGGCTGGCGGTGTTGTCGGCGCCGACCATGCCGTAGACCTCCTTCAGGCCCAGGTTGTCGGCGGCGTGGCGGAGCAGGCCGCGGATCGCTTCGGTGCCCAGGCCCCGGCCCCAGTACCCGGGGGCGAGGGCGGTGATCAGTTCGTGGCCGTCGACGTTGCCGGTCTTCTTCACCTCCGCGTGGCCGACGTAGACCTCCTCGCACCACAGCCCCCACACGTCGAACCTGCGCTGCGGGTAGACCTCGGTGAGGACGGCGCGGAACAGCGTGCGGAGGTCGGCTTCCGGCACGCGTTCCTGGCCCATCCAGCGGCAGACCTCCTCGTCGCGCAGCAGGGCCACGAAGACGTCCTCGTCCTCGGGGCGGTAGGGCCGGAACGTGAGTCGTTCGGTGTGCAGGACCGGTGTCATGACGGCTCCTCGGGACGGACGGGCGGGCGGGGCCGAGGCCGGGGTGCGGTGGTGGGACGCACCCCGGCCTGTGCTTCGTGGCTGCGCGGGACGCGTCAGGCTTCGGCGTTCTCCATGCGCTCCCGCAGGCTGCGCGGGCGCATGTCGGTCCAGACCTCGTCGACGTAGGCGGAGCACTCCGCCTCGGTGCCCTCCTTGCCGACGGGCTGCCAGCCGGCGGGCACCTCGACGTCCACGGGCCACAGCGAGTACTGCTCCTCGTCGTTGCGCAGCACCTGGTAGCGGGTGTTCTCGTCCATGTCTGTCGGTCTCGCTCTCTCGGGTCGGACGGGTGGGTGGCGACGGGCTGCTGGTGCGGTGGCGGGCGGTGGGGCGCGGGCCGGGGGGCGGGGCGTCACCGGTTGTTCCGGGCGTAGTGGGCGATGTGGCGCAGGGCCTCGGCGAAGTCGTCCGCGACACGTCGCACGGTGTCCGTGGCGTGGAGGGCGGGCCGGTGGTGCCAGGTGAAGAACAGCCGGCCGCCCTGCACCGCGCCGACGACCTCCAGCGGGTGGGAGCCGCTGTCGCGCGGGTCGTGGTGGCGTCCGAACGACCCGTGCTCGGCGCGCACCAGGCCGTCGCCGGAGTGCTCCGGGCGGGCGTCCCACTGGCCCAGGTAGTTGAAGACGACCTGTCCGTGCGCGGCCCGTCCGAGCCGCTGACGCACCTCGGGCGGGCCGAAGGTGCGCAGCGCACCGAAGCCCAGGCCGTTGCCGGGCACGGCGCGCAGCTGGCGGCGCACCGACTTCACCAGGGTCCGCCAGTCCCGGGCGGGGCCGAGGTCGGCGGGTTCGGGCACCTGGAGGGCGACGGGGTGGACGGTGGTGAACCAGCCGACCGTGCGGGAGAGGTCCACGTCGTCGAGGACGTCCTCGCGGCCGTGCCCCTCCAGGTCCAGGCGGACCTCCTCGCGGCCGGTCCAGCGGGCCAGGGCCAGGGCGAGGGCGGCGAGCAGCACGTCGTTGACGCGGGTGCGGTAGGCGGTCGGCGCGGCGCGCAGCAGTGCCTCGGTGTCCGCCTCGTCCAGTTCGACGGTGAGCGTGTCGACGACGCCCGTCTCCGGCCCGGTCGATGCCTCGGCCGGCAGGGGCTCGGCGTTCACCGCCCTTTCCCAGTAGGGCAGTTCGCCGTCGAGGGCTCCGGCCGCGACGTGCGCGGCGAGGCTTCGGGCCCACTCGCGGAAGGAGGTGGTGCGTTCGCCCAGCGCGACGGTCCCGCCCTGGACGGCCTGCCGGTGGGCGGCCTCCAGGTCGTCGCGCAGGATGCGCCAGGACACGGCGTCCACCACCAGGTGATGGGCGACCAGGAGGAGGAAGGCGGGCCGGCCGGCGTCCCCGGTGAACAGGGCCGCCCGCAGCAGCGGGCCGCGCGCCAGGTCGAATCCGGTGTGCAGGTCGTCGGCGGCCTTCTCCATCGCCGCGTCGGCCTCGGCGGAGGTCAGCCCGCTCAGGTCGTGGCGGTTCAGGAGCCGGTCGCGGTCGGTGTCGGACGGCGGCGGGTTGAACTGGCGCCAGCCGTCCTGGTCCTCGGTGAAGCGCATGCGCAGGGCGTCGTGGTGGTCGAGCAGGGCGTTCAGGGCCGTTTCCAGGGCGGCGGCGTCCGGGGCGGTGCCGAGCTCCAGCATCAGCGACTGGTTGAAGTGGCTGTGACCGGCGCGCGGGCTGGTCAGGAACCACTCCTGGATGGGGGTGAGCGGCACGTCTCCGCTCACCGGACCGTCCCCGGAGTGCTGGGGCGCGTCGGTGACGACGGTGGCCAGCTCGGCGACCGTCTGGTGGGTGAACAGGTCGCGGGTGGCCAGGTGCAGTCCGTCCCGCCGCAGCCGTGACACGACCTGCATGCTGAGGATGGAGTCGCCGCCGAGGTGGAAGAAGTTGTCGTGCGCTCCCACGTCCGCCACGCCGAGGACGTCGGCCCAGATGCGGGCGATACGGCGTTCGGTCTCGGTGCGCGGTGCCGTGGGCGGCCCGGCGGCGGTGTGCGTGGGTCCGGGTTCGGGCAGGGCGCCGCGGTCGGTCTTGCCGTTCGGGGTGAGCGGCAGGCGCTCCAGCGGGACGAACGCCGACGGGACCATGTGTGGCGGGAGCAGCCCGGCGAGGTGGTCGCGCAGCTCCGGCACCGGCAGCTCCTCCGTGGTTCCCTCGGCGGGCACGATGTAGGCCACGAGCCGTCCGCCGGACCGGCCGTCCGGGTCGGTCCCGCCACCGCGTACGGTGACCACCGCCTCGCGCACCCGCGGGCTGCGGCGCAGCGCGCTCTCGATCTCTCCGGGCTCGATGCGGAAGCCGCGCAGCTTCACCTGGTCGTCGGCGCGTCCGGCGAAGCGCAGTTCGCCGGACGCGTCCCAGCGGGCCAGGTCACCGGTGCGGTACATCCGCTCCCCCGGCGCGCCGAACGGGTCGGCGAGGAAACGCGAGGCGGTCAGGCCGGGCCGGTGCAGATAGCCGCGGGCCAGTCCGGGTCCGGCCACGTACAGTTCGCCGGTGACGCCGGGCGGGACGGGGCGCAGCGCGGCGTCGAGGACGTGGACGCGGGTGGCGCCGGCCGGGCGGCCGATCGGCGGGGCGCCCGTGCCCGGGGCGAGGGGGCCGGTCCAGGTGGCGACGACGGTGGCCTCGGTCGGGCCGTACGAGTTGATCATGCGTCGGCCGGGGGCCCACCGTTCGACGAGGTGGGCCGGGCACGCCTCGGCGCCCACGATGAGGGTGCGCAGGTGCGGCAGGGCGTCGGAGGTCTCGGGGGCGACCGTGGCCAGGGCGGCGGGCGGGATCAGCGTGTGACTGATGCGCCGCTCGGCGAGGACCTGGGCGAGCCGCTCGCCGACGAGTGGGCCTTCCTCCCCGGTGACGAGGGTGGCTCCGCCGAGCAGGGACACGCACAGCTCCAGCACCGAGGCGTCGAAGCTGGGCGAGGCGAACTGCAGGACCCGGTCGCCGGGGCCCGCGTCGTAGCGGTCGGCGGCGGCCGCGGCGAAGGCGGCCAGGCCGCTGTGGGTCACCGTCACGCCCTTGGGTGTGCCGCTGGAACCGGACGTGTAGATCACGTACGCCGGGTGGGCGACGGTCAGCGCGGCCGTGCGGTCGGCGTCCGTGGGCGCGGTCTCCGGCCCGTCCGCGTCCCGTACGGTGGCGGGGTCGTCCAGGACGAGCCAGGCGTCCGCGTCGCGCAGCATGAACTCCCGCCGCTGCTCGGGGTAGTCCGGGTCGACGGGCAGGAAGGCACCGCCGGCCTTGGCCACGGCGAGCTGGGCCACCACCGTCTCCGCGCTGCGGGGCAGGGCCAGCGCCACGACCCGCTCGGGCCCCACACCCCGGGCGATGAGCCGGTGCGCCAGCCGGTTGGCGGCGCGCTCGACCTGCGCGTACGTCAGCTCGCGGCCGTCGGCGTCGGCCAGGGCCACGGCGTCGGGCGTGCGGGCGGCCTGCTGTTCGAACAGCTCCGGCAGCGTCGCCGCCGGTACCGGGCGGGCGGTGCCGCGTCCCTGGTCGAGGACGGCCTCGAGTGTCTCGCCGGTGGCGAGGGGCAGGGCGCCCAGGGGCCGGTCGGGGTCGTCGGCTACGGCGGTCAGGAGCGTGCCGAGCTGGTCGGCCATCCGTTCGGCGGTGGCCGCGTCGAACAGGTCGGTGTTGTAGGTGAGCAGGCCGTGCAGTTCTCCGGCGGGGGTCTCGGCGAACTCCAGGGTGAGGTCGAACGCCGCGTGCCGCAGGTCCGTGTCGACGCCGGCGACCTCGATGCCGGGCAGGTCGAGGTCGGCGGCCGGGGCGTTCTGCAGCACCACCATGACCTGGAACAGGGGGGTGCGGCTGGTGTCCCGGACCGGCTGCACCTCGTCCACCACCCGCTCGAACGGCGCCTCCTGGTGGGCGAAGGCGTCCAGTACGGTCCCGCGTACCTCGGTGAGGAACTCGGGGAAGGGACGGTCGGGTTCGACGCGCGAGCGCAGGACGAGGGTGTTGACGAAGAACCCGACGAGGTCCTGGGTCTCGGCCCGGTCGCGGCCTGAGGCGACCGTGCCGACGGTGATGTCCCGGCCGCCGGTCAGGCGGGCCAGATAGGTCTGCGCGGCGGCGACCAGCGTGGCGAACAGGGTGGCCTGCCGGTCCCGGCCCACCTGGACGAGGCGGCGGGTCACACCGCGCGGCAGGGCGAGGCGCGCGGTGGCGCCGTCGTGGGTGCGCACCGCCGGGCGCGGCCGGTCGGTGGGCAGGTCCAGCGTTTCCAGACCGGCCAGGTGCTCCTTCCAGTACGTGAGGTGTTCGTCCGTGCCGCTGCCGCGCTGCCAGTGGGCGTAGTCGGAGTAACTCACCGGCAGCTGCGGCAGCGGCTTGGCGGCCGCGCCCAGTTCGGCCCGGTAGAAGTGAGCGAGGTCGCCGGTGAGCACTCCGGTGGACCAGCCGTCGGTGACGATGTGGTGCAGGGTCAGCGTCAGGACGTGCTCGTCGTCCGAGAGCCTGATCAGCCCCGCGTGCAGCAGCGGACCGCGCCGCAGGTCGAACGTGCGGGCACGCTCGGCCTCCAGCAGCTCCTCCAACCGGGCCGCCCGGTCGGTCCCGGCCGTTCCCGACAGGTCGTGCAGCGGCAGCGGCACGTCCGGCGCCGGGTGGACGATCTGCACGCCGTGGCCGTCCACCGCGTCGAAGGTGGTGCGCAGTGCCTCGTGCCGCTCCACCAGGGCGCGCAGGGCCGCGGTGAGAGCGGGCACCTCGAGCCTGCCGCGCAGGCGCAGGGCCAGCGCGGTGACGTACTCGCCGCTGCCCGGCGCGAACTCCTCCAGGAACCAAAGGCGTTGCTGGGCGTACGACATCGGGGCGGGCGTGTCGCGGGGGGCCGGGACGATCGCGGTGGGCGCGGCGTCGCCGGACGGCTCCGCGGTGAGCAGGGCGGCGAGGGCGGCGGGGGTGGGGTGGGTGAACACCGCGCGCGGTGACAGGTCGGTGCCGAACGCCTCGGACAGGCGGGCGGCCAGCCGGATGCTGAGGATGGAGTCGCCGCCCAGCTGGAAGAAGTCGTCCTCCACGCCGGGTTGTTGCACGGAGAGGATTTCCGCGAAGACGTCGGCGGTGCGCCGCTCGGCGTCGGTGCGCGGCGCGGTCGGCGCGTCCTGCCGGTCTCCGCCGGCGCTCTCCGGCGCCGGAAGCGCGGCCCGGTCGACCTTGCCGTTTCCGCTGAGCGGCAGCGCGGGCAGGGCGACGAACACCGAGGGGACGAGGTAGTCGGGGAGCAAGCGCCGGGCGGACTCCCTTACGGCCGTGAGGTCTTCGGGGCCGACCACGTAGGCCACCAGGCGCCGGCTGCCGGGCCGGTCCTCGTGGGCCACGACCGCCACGTCCGCGACGCCGGGATGCGCCGCGAGGGCCGCCTCCACCTCGCCGGGTTCGACGCGGAAGCCGCGGATCTTCACCTGGTCGTCGGCGCGGCCCAGGAACTCGACCGTGCCGTCGGGGCGGCGGCGGGCCAGGTCGCCGGTGCGGTACATGCGCGTGCCGGGCGGGCCGGCGGGGTCGGCGAGGAAGCGGGCGGCGGTGTCGCCGGGACGGCCCAGGTAACCACGTGCCACGCCCTCGCCGGCGAGGTACAGCTCGCCGGCGCAGCCCGGCGGTACGGGCCGCAGACGGCCGTCGAGGACGTGGACCCGCATGTCGTCGAGCGGGTGGCCGATGGGCACGGCGTGGGGGACGGCCGTCGCGTCGGTGAGCGCGAAGGACGTCGCGAACGTCGTCGTCTCGGTGGGGCCGTAGCCGTCCACGACGGTCAGGCCGGGGCAGGCGGACAGCACGCGGCGTACGGCCGCGGCGGGCACCACGTCGCCGCCGGTCCACACCTGGCGCAGACCGGCGAAGCAGCCCGGCGCGTCCTGCGCCAGCAGCCGGAAGAGGCCGGCGGTCAGCCACAGCGCGCTCAGGCCGCCGTCGCGGACCAGGTGCCGCAGCAGTGCCGCGTCCATGGGCCGAGGCGGTGCCACGACCACGCAACCGCCGGTGAGCAGGGGCGCCCACACCTCGAAGGTGGCGGCGTCGAAGGCCACCGGGGAGTGCAGCGGCACCCGGTCGCACACCCCTCCGGCGAAGCGGCTGTCGGTGGCGAGGGCGGCCACGTCGCGGTGCCGTACCGCGACCGCCTTGGGCTCGCCGGTCGACCCGGAGGTGAACATCACGTACGCCAGCCGGTCGGCGTCCGCGGGAACGGCCGCGGGCGCGCCCGGCACGGGGGTGCGTGCGGCGACGACGTCCGCGGCGGTCAGTTCGGCCGTCACACCCGCCCGCTCGATCAGCGTGCGGCGCCGCTCCTCGGGGGCACGGGCGTCCACCGGTACGTAGGCGCCGCCCGCCTTGAGGACGGCGAGCTGGGCGACGACGAGTTCGGCACAGCGGTCCATCAGCAGCGCCACCCGGCCCTCCGCCCGCAGGCCGTCGGCGAGGAGCCGGGACGCCACGGCGTCGGACCAGTCGTCGAGGCGGCGGTACGTCAGCTCCGTGTCGCCGTCGCGCAGGGCGGGCGCGTCGGGGGTGCGGCGGGCCTGCTCGGCGAACAGCTCGATGGGGCTGCGCGGCGCCGTCCGCCGGGCGGTGGTGTTCCACCGCTCCAGCAGGGCGCGGTCGTCCTCGGTCAGCAGCTCGAGGCCGGTCACCTCCGCGTCGGCCTCGATGCCGTCGGCGAGGGCGGTCAGGACGACCACGAGCCCGGCCGCGAGGCGTTCGGCCGTGTGCGCGTCGAACAGGCCGGCGTCGTAGGCGAGGTCGATGCCGAGCCGGTCACCGAGGTGGGCGCGCAGGCACAGCGGGAAGGTCGGCGCGTCCTCGGCCCGTACCTCCTCGACGTGCACGCCGGTCCGGGCCGTGGCGGACTCGTCGACGGGGTAGTTCTCGAACACCACCATGCTGTCGAACAGCGCCTCGCCCGCCGGGACCTCGCTCAGCGCCTGGATGCGGGGCAGCGCGAGGAAGTCGAAGCGCCGGGCGTCGCTCTGCCGCTCCTGCACGCCCCGCAGCCAGGACGCCACTCCCCCGTCCGTGACGCGGATCCGGGTGGGCACGGTGTTGATGAACATGCCGATCATCGCCTCCACACCCGGCAGTTCGGCCGGACGCCCGGAGACGGTCGTGCCGAACACGACGTCGTCGCGTCCGCCGTGGCGGGCCAGCAGCAGCGCCCAGGCGCCCTCGATCACGGTGTTCACCGTCAGCCCGGCCCGTGCCGCCGTCTCCCGCAGCCGCGTCGAGACCCGCTCGTCCAGCTCCCGGTGCACCGTGGAGGCGGCGCGGGCGCGGTGTGCCTCGGCCGGTGTGCGGTCGTACGGCAGCGGGGTGCGGGCCGGGAAGCCGGCGAGGGCGCCGGCCCAGTACGCCTCGGCCGCGGGCTCGGCCTGGTCGCGCAGCCAGCGCAGGAAGTCGGAGAACGGGCGCCTCACCGGTGCGGGGGCTTCGCGGCCGCCGGTGAGCGCGGCGTAGCGCTCGCACACCTCGGTGAGCAGCTGCCCGGTGCTCCAGCCGTCCAGGATCAGGTGGTGGGAGGACCACAGCAGCAGGACCTCGTCGCCGGGCAACGCGGCCAGGGTGATGCGGGTGAGGGGGGCGGCGGTGAGGTCCATGCCCGCCGTGCGGTCGGCGGCCAGCAGTTCCTCGGTCTCCCCCTCTCGTTGCCCGGGCGTCAGGTGCCGCCAGTCCAGGTGGGTGACGGGCAGCTCCACGCGGTGGTGGACGACCTGGACCGGGTGCGGCAGGCCCTGCCAGTGGACGCTGGTGCGCAGGGCCTCGGTGCGGTCGGCGACCTGCTGCCACGCGACGGCGAAGGCCTGCGGGTCGGCCACCCCGGACAGCCGTACGGCCGTCCGGTCGAAGTAGGCGCCCGCCGTGTCCACCAGGCCGTGGAAGAGCATCCCGGTCTGCAGGGGCGTCAGCGGCAGGACGTCCGCCACGTGCCGGCCGTCGCCCACCAGTCGGTCCAGCTCGCTCTGGCCGAGACCGGCGAGCGGGAAGTCCGACGGGGTGCGGCCGCCCGCGTCCGGGCGCGTGCAGTGGGCCGCGATGTCGCGCAGCGCCGCGCACATCTCGTCGGCGAGCCCGCGGACGGTGGCCTCGTCGTAGACGGCCGGTGGATAGGTCCAGCCGAGCTCGAGCCTGCCGTCCTGGACCACGCCCGTGATGTCCAGCAGGTAGGGGCGGGGGGCGTCGGGGTCGGTGTCGGAGCCGGCCGGGGGCAGGGCGGCGCCGTAGAGGCCGCTCCTGTCGCCGTCGGCGTCCCACCGGCCGTGGTAGTTGAAGCCGACCTGCGGCACGGGAGCGCCGGTCAGCGGGCTGTCGGGCAGCAGGTGGCGCAGCGCGCCGTGGCTCAGACCGTGCAGGGGCACCGCGCGCAGTTGCTCCTTCACCGAGCGCAGGGTGTCGTGCCAGCCGGCGTCGGGGGCGACCCTCAGCGCGAGGGGGAACTCGGCGGTGAACCAGCCGACCGTCCGGGAGAGGTCCACGTCGTCGAAGAGGTCCTCGCGGCCGTGGCCCTCCACACCGACCAGCACGGTGTCGCGCCCGCACCAGCGGGCCAGAGTGCGGCCGAGGGCGCTGAGCAGGACGTCGTTGACCTGGGTGCGGTAGACCTCCGGGACCCGGCGCAGCAGGGCCTCGGTCGTCTCCGGCTCCAGCAGCACGGTGACCGTGGCGGCGGTGCCGTGGGTGTTGGGGCCGGGCCTGCCCGCGGGCAGGCCGGCGGGGGCCGCCGCGGTGCGCTCCCAGTGGGCGAGGTCGCCGTCCAGGGCGCCGGAACGGGTGTGTGCCTGGAGCCGGGCCGCCCAGTGCCCGTACGCGGTGGTGGCCGGGGGCAGGTCGACGGGCCGTCCGTCCGCGGCCGAGCGGTGGGCGGTCTCCAGGTCGGCCAGCAGGATCCGCCAGGAGACGCCGTCGACGACCAGGTGGTGGACGGTGAACAGGAGGTGCGCGGGCAGTTCCGGGCCGCGGTCGAAGAGCAGGACGCGCACCACCCGGCCCTCGGTCGGGTCGAGGGACGCCCGGGCCGCGTCCGCCGCGCGCCGCACCTCGGCCTCCAGCGCGGGGCCGTCCAGGCCGGTCACGTCGTGGTGGGTGAGGATGCCGTCCGGGACGTCCGGCAGGACTTCCTGGCGCCAGCCGTCCTCGGTGCGGCGGAAGCGGGTGCGCAGGGCCGGATGGTGGCGGACGAGGGCGTCAACGGCGGGGCGCAGGGCGGACCGGTCGGTTCCGGGGGTCAGTTCGAGGTGCTGCGACATGGTGAAGCGCAGCGGGTCGTCGGGACGGCGGCCGTCGAGGTACCAGCGCTGGATGGGCGTGAGCGGTGCCTCGGCGGGCGGGGCCGTGTCCGCCGCCGCGGGGACCGCCCCGGTGACGCGGAGGGCGAGTTCGGCGACGGTCTGGTGACGGAAGACGTCCTTGGTGGTCAGCGCCAGTCCGGCCCGGCGGGCCCGGGAGACGATCTGGATGCTGAGGATGGAGTCGCCGCCGAGCGCGAAGAAGTTGTCCCGCGCGCCCACCCGTTCCACCCGCAGGACGTCCGCCCAGATCGCTGCCAGCGTCTCCTCGGTGCCGGGGCGCGGTGCCACGTACGTCGTGGCGGGGTCCGGTTGCGCGGGCGGGGCGGGCAGGGCGCGCCGGTCGGTCTTGCCGCTGCTGGTGCGCGGTATCCGCGCCAGCGGGACGAACGCCGTCGGCACCATGTGGTCCGGCAGGGTGCGCCGGAGCGCGAGGCGCAGTTCGTCGGCGGTCGGGACGGCGTCCTGGGCGGGCACCAGGTGGGCCACGAGCATGAGCCGGCCCGCGTGTTCGCGTGCCGTCACGACGGCCTCGGACACGTCCGGGTGGGCGAGCAGCGCGGCCTCGACCTCGCCGGGTTCGACACGGAACCCGCGGATCTTGATCTGCTCGTCGGCGCGGCCCAGGAACTCCAGCAGCCCACGTCCGTCCCAGCGGGCGCGGTCGCCGGTGCGGTACATCCGCTCCCCGGGCGCGCCGAACGGGTCGGCGAGGAAACGCGACGCGGTCAGGCCGGGGCGGCCCAGGTAGCCGCGGGCCACCTGTGCGCCGGCGAGGTACAGCTCGCCGGGCACGCCGGGCGGCACCGGGCGCAGGGCGCCGTCGAGGACGTAGGCGCGCAGGTTGCGGCCGGGGCGCCCGATGACCGGTCGGTCCGGGTGTTCGGCGCAGCGCCCGTACGTGGCGTCGACGGTGCACTCGGTGGGCCCGTACATGTTGTACGCGGTGACGCCGAGGTCGGCGGCGGCGCACAGCTCCCGCCAGGTGTCGGGGCCTGTCGCCTCACCGCCGACCAGCAGGACGCGCGGGTGGTGGCGGCCGGGTGCGAGGAGTCCGGCGGCGGTGAGTTCGCGCAGGAAGGACGGGGTGACGTTCACCAGGTCCAGGCGGCGTTCGGTGACCTGGGCGCAGAACGCGTCCGGGTCCAGGCGCACGTCCTCGTCGACGAGGTGGACCTCCTGCCCGAGGGCGAGCAGCAGCGGCCCCTCCCAGGAGGTGTCGAAGGAGAACGAGGCACTCAGCGCGGCGCGCAGCCGGCGCCCGTCCGCGGTGTGCGGTGCGACGAGCCCTTCGCGGTGGTCGTGGCAGAGGTTGACCAGGTGGCGGTGTTCGACGACGACGCCCTTGGGGCGGCCGGTGGAGCCGGAGGTGTAGACGATGTAGGCGGCGTGGTCCGGGCGCAGCGGGGCCGGGCGGTCGCGGTCGGTGGGGTCGTGGGCGGGCAGCCGGTCCCACGGCACCTCGCGCAGTGTGTCGGCGGTCAGCACGGTGTGCGGGGCCGCGTCCGCGAGGAGGTGGGCGACGCGTTCCTCGGGCAGGTCGGGGTCGAGGCAGAGGAGGGCGCCGCCCGCCTTGACGACGGCGAGCACCGCCACCAGCAGGTCGGAGGTGCGCGGCAGCCGTACGGCGACCACCCGCTCGGGGGCGACGCCCCGGGCCACGAGGTGGTGGGCGAGCCGGTTGGCGCGCTCGTTGAGGGCGGCGAAGTCGAGCGTGGCGTCCCGTGCCACCAGGGCGGTGACGTGCGGGGTGCGGGCGGCCTGCTCCTCGAACAGGGCGGGGAAAGTGGTCCCCGGAACCGCGCGCCGCGGCCCCTGCCAGTCGTGGAGGACCCGGCGCCGCTCGGCCGCGGTCATCAGCTCCAGCGCCCGCACGTCCTGGTCGGGGTCCTGCGCCGCGGCCTCCAGCAGCAGCCGCAGACGGGCGGCCAGGCGCCGGACGGTGTCCTCGTCGAACAGGCCGGTGTCGTACTCCAGGTGGCCGGTGACGCCGCCGTCGTCCTCCACGAAGTCGAAGGCCAGGTCGAACGTGGCGTGCCGGACCGGCGGCATGACCGGCTCGACGTCCAGGTCCAGGAGCGCGGGAGCCTCGGCGCCCAGGTTGTGCAGGGCGACCATGACCTGGAACAGGGGGGTGCGACTGGTGTCCCGCTCGGGCTGGAGGGCGTCCACCAGCCGCTCGAAGGGCACGTCCTGGTGGGCGAACGCCTCCAGGACGGTGCCGCGCACCTGCTTCAGCAGCGCGCGGAACGACGTGCCGGGGCGCACCCGGTTGCGCAGCACCAGCGTGTTCACGAACATGCCGACCACGTCGTGCAGTTCGGGGCGCTCACGGCCCGCGGTGACGGTGCCGACGGCGAAGTCGTCCTGGTCGGCCCAGCGGGACAGCAGGGCCGTGCAGGCGGTCAGCAGCGTCATGTACAGGGTGGCGTCGGCCTCCCGGCCCCGCTCGCGCAGCCGGTCGGTCAGCTCGGCGGGCAGGGTGAAGGTCACCAGCGCGCCGTCCCGGGTCCGTACGGCGGGACGCGGCCGGTCGGTCGGCAGCTCCAGCGGGGGCACTGCGTCCAGCGTCTCGCGCCAGTGGGCGAGTTGGTGCTCGACGCGGTCGGCGCGGGCGCGCTGCCAGGCGGCGTGGTCGGCGTACCGGACGGGCAGCGCGGGCAGCCGGGGGCGGCGGCCCTCGTGTGCCGCCGCGTACAGCTCGCCCAGGTCCCGGCCGAGGACGCCGAGCGACCAGCCGTCGGTGACGATGTGGTGGACGGCGAGTACGAGAACGTGCTCGCCGGCGGCCAGGCGGGCCAGCCGGGCGCGCAGCAGCGGCCCGGCCGCCAGGTCGAAGGGCGTGGCGGCCTCGCGCTCCAGCAGCGCGTCCAGCGCCGCCCGCGCGTCCGGGGCCGTGGTGAGGTCGTCCACGGGCAGGTCGACCCGGTACGACGGGTTCACCGACTGCCGTGCCTGCCCGTCCTGTTCGGTGAACGTGGTGCGCAGCGCCTCGTGCCGGGCGACCAGGCCGTCCAGCGCGGTGCGCAGGGCGCTTGCGTCGAGCGGTCCGCGCATGCGGAGCACGGACAGCGTCGTGTACTCGGTGCTGCCGGGCTCGAACCGGTCGAGGAACCACAGGCGTTGCTGGGCGTACGACAGCGGCGCCGGGGTCTGCGGGGCGGTCGCCGGTATCGCGTCGGCCTGCGGGGCGGACGCGTCGTCGGCCGGTTCGCCGAGCTCGGCGGCCAGGGCGGCCACCGTGGGACGGGTGAACAGCGTCCTCGGGGAGACCTCGGGACCGAACGCGGCGCGCAGCCGGGCGGTGACGCGGACGGCGAGGATGGAGTCGCCGCCGAGCGCGAAGAAGTCGTCGCCGGCGTTCACCTCCTCGACTCCCAGCACGTCCGTCCAGGCGGCGGCGACCAGCCGTTCGGCGGGCGTGCGCGGCGGTGTCCGGTCGGTGCCGGTGGCGTAGCCGTCCGGTCCCGGCGCGGGCAGCGCGCGCCGGTCGAGCTTGCCGTTGACGGTGAGCGGCAGCGCGTCCATCGGCACATGGGCGGCGGGCACCATGTGGGCGGGCAGCAGGCGCTCCAGGTGGGCGCGCAGCTCGGCCGCCGCGGGGGCCTCGCCGCCGGAGCCGACGACGTGCGCCACGAGCCGGCGGGTGCCGGAGGCGTCCTCGAACACGCCGACCGCGGCCTCGGCGACGCCGGGGTGGGTGTGCAGGGCCGCCTCGATCTCGCCGGGTTCGATGCGGTAGCCGCGGATCTTCACCTGGGCGTCCGCGCGGCCCAGGTATTCCAGGGTGCCGTCGGCCCGCCACTTCGCCCGGTCGCCCGTGCGGTACATGCGGCTGCCGGCCTGCCCGAAGGGGTCGGCGAGGAAGCGGGCGGCGGTGAGGCCGGGGCGGCCCAGGTAGCCGCGGGCCAGGCCCTCGCCCGCCACGAAGAGTTCGCCGATGGCGCCGGGCGGCACGGGCGCCAGGTCCGCGTCGAGCACGTACACCCGCAGGTCCTCGATGGCCGTGCCGATGGAGCCGACGGGGCCGTCCGCGTCGGTGGCGGGGTCGAGCGGGGCGTGGGTCACGTGCACCGTGGTCTCGGTGATGCCGTACATGTTGACCAGCCGCGGGGCACAGGCCGGGTGGCGCGTCCACCAGGCGGCGAGCCGGCCGACGTCCAGGGCTTCGCCGCCGAAGATCACCGTGCGCAGCGCGAGGCGGGCGCCGGTTTCGGGGTGTTCGGCGTCCGCGCGGATCAGCGGGTAGAACGCGGACGGCGTCTGGTTGAGGACGGTGACCTGCTCGTCCGCCAGCAGGCGCAGGAAGTCCTCCGGGGAGCGGGCGGTCTCGTCGGGCACGACCACGAGCCGGCCGCCGTGCAGCAGCGGGCCCCACAGCTCCCACACGGAGAAGTCGAACGCGTAGGAGTGGAACATCGTCCACACGTCGTCCGCGCCGAAGCCGAACCAGTGGCTCGTGCGGGTGAACAGCCGCACCACGTTGGCGTGCGGGATCACCACGCCCTTGGGGCGGCCGGTGGAGCCGGAGGTGTAGATGGCGTAGGCGGGGCTCTCCGGCAGCGGGCGGCGGGCCGGGGCGGGACCGGTGACCGGGCGGCGGGCGAGGTCGGCCTCGACGTCCGGGTCGTCGAGGAGGAGGACGGGCACGTCGGTGCCGTCGGCCCGTGCCGCCGTGCCGGTCGTGGTCACCAGCGTCACCGGGGCGGCGTCGGCGAGGAGGTGGCCGATGCGTTCGGCGGGCGAGGCCGGGTCGATCGGCAGGTAGGCCGCGCCGGTCTTCAGCACGGCGAGGATCGCGACGACCTGGTCGCAGGAGCGGGGCAGGGCGAGGGCGACGAACCGCTCGGGCGCGGCACCGAGTTCGGCGAGCCGGTGGGCGAGCCGGCCGGCGCGGGCGTCGAGCGTCGCGTAGTCCAGACGCTCGGCTCCGCAGGTGACGGCGACGGCGCCGGGCGTGCGGGCGGCCTGCGCCTCGAACAGGTCCACCAGGGTCTGAGCGGGGCGGCCCCGTTCGGTGCCGTTCCAGTCGGTGAGCATCCGCCGCCGTTCCCCGGCCGTCGGCCGGGCCAGGGTGCGCAGCGGCCGGTCGGGGCCGTCGGCCAGCTCCGTGAGCAGCAGGCACAGCCGGTCGGCGAGCGAGCGGACGGTCGCCGCGTCGAACAGGGCGGGATCGTAGGCGAGGTCGAAGCCGAGGCGTTCGCCGTGGTGGGCGCGCAGGACGAGCGGGTAGTTGGTGGCGTCGCGGGAGGTCACCTCGGCCAGGCGCACCCCGGAGCCGGCCGTGCGGGCCTCGTCGAAGGGGTAGTTCTCGAAGGCGACCATGCTGTGGAAGAGCGGGCTGCCGGACGGCACGTCGCTCAGCTGGGTCAGCTCGGCCAGCGACACGGCCGCGAACCGCCTCGACTCGGCCTGGGCGTCCTGCAGTTCCCGCAGCCACGCGCCGGCCGTGCGCCCGGCCTCGACGCGTATTCGGGTGGGCACGGTGTTGATGAACATGCCCACCATCGACTCGACGCCGGGCAGGTCCTCGGGCCGGCCGGAGACGGTGGTGCCGAACACCACGTCGTCCTCGGCGGCGTACCGGGCCAGCAGCAGCGCCCAGGCGCCCTGCACGACCGTGTTGAGGGTGAGTCCGGCGTCGCGTGCGGTGCGCACCAGCCGGGCCGACGTCCCGTCGTCCAGGCCGGCCGTGTGCACGTCCGCGGAGCGGGCCAGGTGGACCTCGCGCAGGGGGCGGTCGGCGGGCAGCGGGGTGGGGGTGGTGAAGCCGGCGAGGACCTCCTGCCAGTGCGCGCGGGCGGCGTCGGGGTCCTGCTCGGCGAGCAGACGCACGTAGTCCCCGAAGGGACGTCGTACCGGCGGCCGGGACTCGGCGCCGGCGGTGAGTGCCGCGTACTCCTCGCACACCTCGGTCAGCACCTGGGCCAGGCTCCAGCCGTCCAGGATCAGGTGGTGGGAGGTCCACAGCAGGCGCAGTCGCGCGTCGGGCAGCCGGACCAGGGTCAGCCGCATCAGCGGCGCGGCGGCGAGGTCGATGCCGCGGGCCAGGTCGTCCGCCCGCAGCCGGGTGAGGCGCTCGGCCCGCTCCGGCTCGTCCAGGTCGCGCCAGTCGAGGTGGGTCACCGGCACCCGCACGTCCCGGTGGACGACCTGGAGGGGCACCGGGACGTCCTCCCAGACCACGCGGGTGCGCAGGGCGGGCGTCCGCTCGGCGACGCGCTGCCAGGCCGCGGCGAAGGCGTGCGGGTCGGCGACGCCGTCCAGCAGGAGCGCCGCCTGGTCGACATAGACGTCCTCGGGGCCGCCGACCAGCCGGTGGAAGAGCATGCCCTCCTGCAGCGGGGTCAGCGGCAGTACGTCCTCCACGTCCCGCCCGTCGCCGACCAGCCGGTCCAGGCGGTCCTGGTCGAGGCGGGCCAGCGGGAAGTCGGACGGGGTGCGGCCGCCCGCGTCGGGGCGGGCGCAGTGATCGGCGATGGCGGCGAGCGCGCGGGTCATGCCGTCGGCGAGGGTGCGGACGGTGCCCTCGTCGTGCACCTGGTCGCTGTAGTGCCAGGTGATCTCCAGTTCGCCGCCGGCGACCACGGCGGAGATGTCCAGCAGGTGGGCCGGCGGCTCGTCGGCGGCGATGTCACGGCCGGGCGCCTCGTCCGCCGGGGCGAAGTCCCGCCCGTCGCCGGCCTCCCACTGGCCGTGGTAGTTGAAGCAGACCTGCGGCAGCGGCAGGTCCCGCAGGGCGCGGGCGGCCGGGTCGGGCGAGCCGAGGCGGGCCAGGGCCTCGTAGCCGAGGCCGTGCCGGGGAACGGCCCGCAGGCGCTCCTTCACCGTCTTGAGGGTGGTGCCCCAGTCGGGCGCGTCGGACGGTCCGGCGGGCGCCAGGGTGACGGGGTACTGGGCGGTGAACCAGCCCACCGTGCGGGACAGGTCCAGCGTGTCGTCCTCGCGGCCGTGGCCCTCCAGGGCGACGGTCACCCGCTCGGTGCCCGTCCAGTCGGCGAGGACCCGGCTCAGCGCGCTGAGCAGCACGTCGTTGACCTGCGTGCGGTAGACGGCGGGCACCTGGCGCAGGAGGGCCCCGGTGGTGGCGCGGTCCACGCGGGTGCGGAGGGTGCGGACCGAGCCGGCGAGCGGGGTGCCGTGGCGGTCCACGGGCAGCGGGGTACGGGGTTCGGCGGCCTCCGCCGTCCAGTGCGGCAGGTCGGCGTCGAGGTCACCGGCGCGTACCCGACGGGAGAGGTGCGCGGCCCAGTCGGCGAACGGCGTGGAGACGGGCTCCAGTTGGGGCGGATCGCCCTGGGCCGCCTGCCGGTAGGCCTGTGCGAGGTCGGCGAGGAGGATGCGCCAGGAGACGCTGTCCACCGCCAAGTGGTGGACGGTGAGGAAGAGTTGGGGACGCTCGCCGGGGCAGGACAGCAGGGCGGCGCGCAGCAGGGTGCCGGTTTCCGGGTCGAGGGCGGCGCGGGCGGCCTCGGCGGCCTCTTCGCGGGCGGCCGTCGCGTCGGCGGCGCGGGAGAGGTCGTGGCGGGTGAGCAGGCCGGTGGCCGGGCCGTCGCCGGGGTGCTGGCGCCAGGTGTCCCCCGAGCGGGCGAAGCGGGTGCGCAGCGCGGGGTGGTGGGCGACCAGTGCCTCCAGGGCGCGCTCCAGGCACCGCTCGTCCAGGTCGTGCGGCAGGTCCAGCAGCATCGACATGCTGAAGTGCCGCAGCGGGCCGTGCGTGGCGAAGAACCACTCCTGGACCGGCGTCAGCGGCGCCGGGCCCTCCTCGCGCGGCCACCGGGGCGCGGGCACGTCGGCGGTGCGCGGGGACGCGGCGGCGAGGTCGGCGACGGTCTGGTGGCGGAAGACGTCCCGCGAGGTCAGGTGCAGGCCCGCCGCGCGGGCGCGGGAGACTGCCTGGATGCTGAGGATGGAGTCGCCGCCCAGCTCGAAGAAGTTGTCCGTCACGCCGACCCGGCGCACGCCCAGCACCTCGGCCCAGATGCGGGCGAGGGTCTCCTCCTGCGGGGTGCGCGGGGCGACGAACTCCTTGTCGCGTTCGCCGCCGTCGAGGTCGGGGGCGGGCAGGGCACGCCGGTCGACCTTGCCGCTGACGGTCATCGGCAGGGCGTCGAGCACGGTGAAGGAGGACGGCACCATGTGGTCGGGCAGCACGCGCCGGCAGGCCGCCCTCATGTCGGCCGCGGTGAGCCGCGCATCGCGGCTCACCGCGGGGACGAGGTAGGCGGCGAGCCGGGTGTGGCCGTGCGGGTCGGTGACGGCGACGACCGCGGCGGCGGCGACCTCGGGCCGCTCCGTCAGGGCCGCCTCGACCTCGCCGGGCTCGATGCGGTGGCCGCGCACCTTGACCTGGTCGTCGGCCCGCCCCAGGTGGTCCAGGCGTCCGTCGGCGGTCCAGCGGGCCAGGTCACCGGTGCGGTACATGCGGGCGCCGGGCGGTCCGAACGGGTCGGGCAGGAACCGTGCGGCGGTGAGCCCCGGCCGGCCCGCGTAGCCGCGGGCCAGTTGCACGCCGGCCAGGTACAGCTCGCCGCCGACTCCGGGCGGCACGGGCCGCAGCCGGTCGTCGAGGACGTAGGCGCGCACATTGGCGAGTGGCCTGCCGACGGTCGGACGGCCGTCGCCCTCGATGCGGCAGGCCAGGGCGTCGACCGTGCACTCGGTGGGCCCGTAGAAGTTGTACGCGGCCACGTCCCGCCGCTCGGCCAGCTCCCGCCACAGGCCGGGCCCGACGGCCTCGCCGCCGAGCATCAGCACCCGGGGGTGGTGGCGCGGGTCGGTGAGCAGTCCGGCGGGCAGCAGTTGGCGCAGGTGGGTGGGGGTCAGGTCGAGGAAGTCGATGCGGTGCTCGACGACGTACTCGACCAGCGCGGCGGCGTCCAGCCGGGTCGTCTCGTCGACCAGGTGCAGCGGGTGGCCGTCGGCCATCAGCAGCACGCCCTCCAGTGAGGTGTCGAAGGAGAACGACGCCGTCAGCGCCACCCGCAGCGGCCCGCCGCCCGCCTCGGCGACGAAGCCCTCGCGATGGCCCGCCAGGAGGTTCGCCAGGGACCGGTGCGCCACGGCCACGCCCTTGGGGCGGCCGGTGGAGCCGGAGGTGTGGATGAGGTACGCGCTGGTGTCGGGGTGCGGCGGGGCGAGCCGGCCGGGGGCGGTGTCGGAGGCCGTGTCGGGGACTTCCCGCAGCGCGGCTTCGTCCAGGACGAGCGCCGGCCGCGCGTCGTCCAGCAGGAACCGCACCCGGTCCTTCGGCAGCGCGGGATCCAGGGGCAGATAGCCGGCGCCGGCCTTCCAGACGGCGAGGATCGCCACGATCATGTCGGCGGTGCGCGGCAGTCTGAGGGCGACCAGCCGCTCGGGTCCCGCGCCGCGTGCGGTCAGGTGACGGGCCAGACGGTCGGCTCGCGCGTCGAGCGTCGCGTAGTCCAGGCGTACGTCCCCCGCGACCAGGGCGGTGGCGTGCGGGGTGCGGGCGGCCTGCCGCGCGAACAGCTCGGGCACGGTCTCCTCGGGCACGGGCCGCGCGGTCGCGTTCCAGTCCCGCGTCACCTGCCGCGTCTGCCGGGGCGAGAGCAGGGGCAGGGCACCGAGCGGCCGGTCCGGTTCGGCGACGGCTCCGTCCAGCGTGCGCAGCAGCTGGTCCGCCATGCGCTCGGCGGTGGCCGCGTCGAACAGGTCGGTGCGGTACTCCAGCAGGCCGGTCAGCCCGTCCCCGTCCGGGACGAACTCCACGCTCAGGTCGAACGTGGCGGCCTGCCGGGGCACGGCGACCGGGGCGGTGGCCAGGCCGTGCGGGTCGGGTGCGGCGGGCGGCGCGGGGTGCAGCAGGACCATCACGTCGAACAGGGGGTTGCGGCCCGCCTCCCGGGTCGCGCCGACGGCCTCCACCAGCCGCTCGAACGGCGTGTCGCCGTGCGCGAAGGCGCCGTTGACGGTGTCCGCGGCAGCGGCGAGCAGATCGCGGAAGGAGTCGCCGGTCTCGACGCGGGTGCGCAGCACGACGGTGTTGACGAAGAACCCGACGGCCCGTTCCAGGTCGGTGCGCCCGCGTCCGGGGGTCAACGAGCCGACGGTGATGTCGTCCTGCCCGGACCAGCGGGCCAGCAGGGCCTGGCAGGCGGCGACCAGGGCGGTGAACAGCGTGGTGTGCTGCTCGGCCGCGAGGTGCTTCAGCCGGGCCGCGGTGGCCGCGGGCACGGTGAAGGTGTGCACCGCGCCCGCGCCGGACTCCTCGCCGCGGCGCGGCCGGTCCAGCGGCAGCTCGGGCGCCACCGTCCCGGACAACTTCTCCTTCCAGTAGTCCAGTTGACGCTCCAACCGGGTCCCGGACAGCTGCTCGCGCTGCCAGACGGCGAAGTCCGGGTACTGCGTGGCCACCGGCGGCAGCGCGGGCCGGGCGCCCCGGGCGAGGGCGTCGTAGGCGGCGCACAGCTCCTCCAGCAGCACGCCCATCGACCAGCCGTCGGTGACGATGTGATGGGCCGTCAGCAGCAGGACGTGCGCGTCGTGCGACTCCCGCAGCAGCAGGGCGCGCAGCAGCGGCCCGGTCCGCAGGTCGAAGGGGCGCTCGTACTCGGCCTGCAGCAGCGCGTCCAGGTCCGCCGGCCCGTCGCCGGGAGCCGTCAGGTCCCGGACGGGCAGCGGGAGCGGCCCGGCGGGGTGCACGGTCTGCGCGGGTGTGCCGTCGGTCTCCTGGAACGTGGTGCGCAGCGCCTCGTGCCGCCCCACCGCGTGCTCCAGCGCGCCGGACAGGGCGGTGTGGTCGAGGGTTCCGGTCAGGCGCAGCGCGACCGCGCTGTTGTAGCGCGGGTCGCCGGGGCGCAGCCGGTCCAGGAACCACAGGCGCTGCTGGGCGAAGGACAGGGGCAGCGGCCGGCTGCGGTCCGCCTGCCCGATGGTCTGCCGGGCGGCGCCGGGGGTTCCGGCGGCCCGTCCGGCGAGCCGGCGGCGGAGCACTTCCTGGAGGTCCTGCGGCAGGGCCTCGGCGCGGTTTCGCTTCGAAGACGTCATGGTCGTCCGGTCCTCACCGTTCTTCGTGGTCGCTGTCGCCGCGTGCGGCGTCTTCGAGTTCGCTCAGCACCTGTTCCTCCACCAGGTCCGCCAGGGCGGCGACGGTGCGGTGGACCAGGACGTCGCGGGGCGTGAGGGTCACGCCGAAGGTGTCGTTGGCGCGGGAGGCGATGAGCAGGGCGCGCAGGGAGTCGCCGCCCAGGACGAAGAAGTCGTCCTCGGCGCCCACTGAGGTCCCCAGGGCCTCCTCCCACAGGGCGGCTACGGCCTCCTCGGTGGGCGTGCGGGGCGGCACGTGCCCGGCGGTCCGCTCCTGCGCCTGGGGGCCGGGCGCGGGCAGCGCGGCCCGGTCGGTCTTGCCGTTCTCCGTGAGCGGGAACCGGTCCAGCGTCACGAACGCCGAGGGCACCATGGGGCCGGGCAGGGTGCGGGCGGCGAAGGTCCGCAGTTCCGCGCCGGCGGGCGGCTCGGCGCCGGGCGCGACGAGCAGGTGGGCCACCAGGCGCGGCAGCCCCGGTTCGTCCTCCCGGATGCTCACCACGGCGTCCAGCACCGCCGGGTGGCGTACCAGGGCCGCCTCCACCTCGCCGGCTTCGATGCGGTGGCCGCGCAGCTTGAGCTGGTGGTCGGTGCGTCCGAGGTGGTGCAGTTCGCCGCGGGTGTCGCGCCGGACCAGGTCGCCGGTGCGGTACATGCGGCTGCCGGGCGGTCCGAACGGGTCGGCGGTGAAGCGGGTCGCCGTCAGGCCGGGGCGGCCCAGGTAGCCGCGGGCCAGGGCCGGTCCGGCGAGCCACAGTTCGCCGGGCACGCCGTCGGGGACGGGGCGCAGACGTGTGTCGAGGACGTAGGTGCCGGTGGCGGGCAACGCGCGGCCGATGGGTGGCGCGGTGCCGTCCGGTTCCAGCGGGTCGGACCAGGTGGCGACGACGGTCGCCTCGGTGGGCCCGTAGGAGTTGACCATGCGGTGGTGCGGTGCCCACCGGGCGACCAGTTCGGCCCGGCAGGCGTCCGCGCCGACGATCAGGGTGTGCAGGTCCGGCAGGGTGCCGGGGGTGTCCGGCGGGAGGGTGGCCAGCGCGGCGGGCGGCAGCAGGGTGTGCGTGATGCGCGCGGTGCGCAGTACGTCCGCCAGCTCGGCGCCGAGCAGCGGACCGGGCGGTGGTACGACGAGGGCCGCGCCGCTCGGCAGGGACATGCACAGCTCCAGCACGGAGGCGTCGAAGCTGGGCGTGGCGAAGGCCAGGACGCGGTCCGCGGCGCGGACCTGGTAGTGCGCGGCCTCGGCGGAGGCGAAGCCGGCCAGCCCGCGGTGGGTGACGACGACGCCCTTGGGGGTGCCGGTGGAGCCGGAGGTGTAGATGACGTACGCCGGGTCGTCGAGGTGGAGGGGGCGGACGCGGTCGGTGTCGGTGGGCCGGTGGCCGGGTGTGCCGTCGCGCGGCGCGGCGAGCAGGCCGGCGACCTCCTCGGCGGTGAGGGTGACGGCGGGGTCCGCGTCGCGCAGCATCAGCGCGACCCGTTCGGCCGGGTAGCCGGGGTCCACCGGGAGGAAGGCGGCGCCCGCCTTGGCCACGGCGAGCTGGGCGAGGACCATGTCCACCGAGCGCGGCAGGACCAGCGCGACGATGTCGCCGGGCCCGGCCCCGCGTGCGATGAGCCGGTGCGCCAGCCGGTCGGCGCGTGCCTCCATTTCGCTGAAGGTCAGCAGGGACTCCCCCGTGTCGAGGGCGGTTCGGTCGGGCCACCGGTCGGCCGCGGCCTCGATCAGCGCGGGCAGCGTCGCCGGGGTCACCGGCGGCAGCTGCGGGCGTACGGGGCCGTGCAGCAGCCAGTGCCGTTCACCGGGCGGCAGCACCTCGACCGCGTGCAACGGCACCCGGTCACCGGATGCGGCCAGGGTGGTCAGGATGTGCATCAGCCGGGCGGCCAGGGCGCGGGCCGTGGTCTCCTCGAAGTACCGGGGGTCGTAGCCGAGTTCCACGCTCAGCTCGTCGCCGGGCGAGATCACCACGGTGAGCGGGTAGTTGGTGGCCTCGCGGGCGTCGAGGTCCCGGATGTGCACGCCGTGCGCGCCGGCCGTGGCGTCGCCGACCGGGTAGTTCTCGAAGACCAGCAGGCTGTCGAACAGGGATGTGCCAGGGGGGAGTTCGCTCCACTGGTGGAGGACCGTCAGCGGCACGTGGTCGAAGCGCCGGTCCTCCGCGCGGGCGGCCTGGAGCTCCCGCAGCCATGCGGCGCAGGGCGTGGACTCGTCCACGGTGACCCGCGCGGGCAGGGTGGTGATGAACAGGCCGGTGATCGTGTCGGCGCCCGGCAGGTCGGCGGGCCGGCCGGAGACGGTGGTGCCGAAGCACACCTCCCGCTCGCCGCTGAAGCGCGCCAGCAGCAGCGCCCAGGCGCCCTGCACCAGCGTGTTGAGGGTGAGCCGGTGGCGGCGGGCGAAGTCCGTCAGCCGGGCCGTGCGCTCGGCGCCGAGCCGCTGGGACAGCCAGGTCCCCGACCGGGCGGCGGCGCCCGGGGCGGGCCTGCGGTCGTACGGCAGCGGGGTGGGCGCGGCGTAGTCGGCGAGGGCGGCCTTCCAGTGTTCCTCGGCCGCGGCGGTCTCCCGGCCGGCCAGCCAGGCGGCGTAGTCCGCGAAGGGCCGCCGTTGCGGCAGCCGCGGCTCGCCGCCGGCGGCGAGCGCGGCGTGCGCGGCCATCACGTCCGACAGCACGTGGAAGACGCTCCACCCGTCCAGCAGGACGTGGTGGAAGGTCCACACCACGCGCACCTCGTCGGGACCGAGCCGGATCAGGGTGACGCGCAGCAGCGGGGGGCGGTCCAGGGCGATGCCGCGGGCGCGGTCCTCGTCGAGCAGCCGCCCGAGTTCGGTGTCCCGCCGCGCCGGGTCCAGGCCGCTCCAGTCGAGTTCGGTGACGGGCAGGGTGACGTGGCGGTGCACGGTCTGGAGGGGGACCGGGACCTCGCCCAGGGCCACAGCGGTCCGCAGCACGGGCGTGCGGTCCACGACGTGCTGCCAGGCGGCCGCCAGCAGCCGGGGCTCGCGCACGCCGTCCGCGACGAAGGTGATCTGCTCGACGTACAGGCCCTCGCCGGGCTCGTCCATGCCGTGCACGACCATGCCGGTCTGCGTGGGGGTGAGGGGGTAGACGTCCGCCACGTCACGCCCGTCACCGGCGAGCCGGTCGACGGCCGCCTGGTCCAGTGCGGCCAGCGGGAAGTCCGACGGGGTGCGGCCGCCCGCGCCCGGCTCGGCGCAGTGCCGGACGATCCGCCGCAGTTCCTCCACGGTCTCCTCCGCGAGGCGTGCGACGGTGTCGTGCCGGTGCACCTGCCGGGAGTACGACCAGGTGAGCTCCAGCCGCTTGTCGGTGACCCGGCCGAGGACGTCGATGAGGTGCGGCCGGTCCGCCGAGCGGTCCATACCGCCGGTCAGCCCGCCGTGGGGCGCGCGCAGCAGACCGCCCTCGGCCGCGTTCCAGTCCTGCTGTCCCAGGTAGTTGAAGCCCACCTGCGGCAGGCCGGGCAGCTCACGTCCCGCCGTGGGGTGCAGGTGACGCAGCGCGCCGTAGCCCACTCCCCCGCGTGGCACGGCCCGGAGGTTCTCCTTGACCGTCTTCAGCGCGGTCTCGAGGTCGGCGTCGCGGGGCACGTCGAGGCCCACGGGGAACATGGTGGTGAACCAGCCGACGGTACGGGCGAGATCGACGTCGTCGAAGAGGTCCTCGCGGCCGTGGCCCTCCAGCGCGATGACCACCCGGTCCTGTTCCGTCCAGCGGGCCAGGACCCGGCCGAGGGCGCACAGCAGGACGTCGTTGACGCGGGTGCGGTAGGCGTCCGGCACGTCCTTCAGGAGCCGGCGGGTGTCCTCGCCGCCCAGGCTCACCGTCACGGTCTCCTCGTGGGCGGCGGTGTTGCCGCCGGTGAGGTCGGTCGGCAGGTCGGTGGGGCGCAGGCCGCTCCAGTGCGCGATCTCGTCGTCGAAGCCGCCGTCGGCGGTGTGCTCGGCCAGGCGCCGGGCCCAGGTGCGGAAGGAGGTCGTCTTCGCCCCCGGGTCAGGCGTGGCACCGGCGCGCAGCGCCCGGTGGGCGGCGTCGAGGTCCTCCAGGATCACGCGCCAGGACACCGCGTCGACGACCAGGTGGTGGGCGGCCAGCAGCAGGACGGGCGGCCGGTGGTCGTCCGGGCGGCACAGGGCGGCCTTGAGCAGCGGCCCCTGGGTCAGGTCGAATCCGGAGCACAGGCCGGCGGCCACGACGGCCGGCGCCTCGGGTGTGTCGTGCACCTCGAGGTGCGGCGCGGCGCCGGGCGGGGTGCCGTGCTGGCGCCACCGTCCGTCGCCGGCCGGTTCGTAGCGCATGCGCAGCGCGTCGTGCTGTTCCAGCACCGCCGCGAGGGCGGCGCGCAGCAGCGTCTCGTCGGTGTCGGACGCCAGCTCGAAGGAGACCGTCTGGGTGAAGCGGGCCGGGTCGCCGGTGAGGGTGTCGAACAGCCAGTGCTGTACGGGCGTGAGGGGGACGTCTCCGACGACCGGGCCCTGTTCGGCGCTGACCGTCGCGGCCGGGAACTCCTCGACCGCCGTGGCCAGTTCGGCGACCGTCTGGTGCTGGAAGAGGTGCCGGGGGGTCAGCGCGAGTCCGGCCCGGCGGGCGGCGGAGACGATCTGGATGCCGAGGATGGAGTCGCCGCCGAGCGCGAAGTAGTTGTCCGTCGCGCCCACGTCGGCCACGCCCAGCACCTCGGACCAGATCGCGGCGAGCGTCCGCTCGGTGGCGGTGCGCGGCGGCCGGGTGCCCCCCGTGGTGGTGGCGGCCGACCACACCGGTTCGGGCAGGGCCCGCCGGTCCAGCTTGCCGGTGGTGCCCAGCGGCAGTCGCTCCAGCTCCACCACGACCGCCGGCACCAGGTGGTCGGGCAGCGTCCGGGCGAGGAAGGCACGCAGGTCGGCCGGTGCCGGGGCGGCGCCGTCGCGGGGCACGGCGTAGCCCACGAGGCGTTTGTGGCCGTCGTGTTCCACGACCCGGGCGGCGGCCGCGGCCACCTGCGGGTGCCGGGCCAGCGCGGCCTCCACCTCGCCGAGCTCGATGCGGAAGCCGCGCACCTTCACCTGGTCGTCGGTCCGGCCGAGGTACAGCAGGTCGCCGTCGGCCGTCCAGCGGACCAGGTCGCCGGTGCGGTACATGCGGCTGCCGGGCGGGCCGAAGCGGTCGGCGAGGAAACGGGACGCGGTCAGGCCCGGCCGGCTCAGGTAGCCGCGGGCCACGCCGGTCCCGGCGAGGTACAGCTCGCCGGGCGCCCCGACGGGCACGGGTCGCATGCGGGCGTCGAGGACGTAGGCGCGGGCGCCGCCGACGGGCCGGCCGATGGGCGGGACCCGGTCGGGGTCCGCCGGGTCGCAGGTGAACGCGGTGGCGTAGACGGTGGCCTCGGTGGGGCCGTAGATGTTCATGACCCGGCAGCCGGGGATCGCCGCGCGCACCTGGCGGACGGCGCGGGCGGGCAGCGCCTCGCCGGCCAGGACGACGGTGTCGGCCGTGACGTGCACGGTGTCCTCGGCCAGCAGGCGGCTCAGGGCGGAGGGGACGGCGCTGAGCAGTCCCGCACGCCACGGCTCGGGCCGTTCGGCGAGGGCCAGCAGGTCGCGGACGACCTCGACGTGGCCGCCCGCCAGCAGCGGCGAGAGGATCTCGAACACCGACACGTCGAAGGTGAGCGACGTGGAGGCCACCACGTGGGAGAGCCCGCGGCCGGTGAACTCGGCGGCGGCCCAGTCGGTCAGCGCCACCACCGAGGCGTGGGAGACGACGACGCCCTTGGGCCGTCCGGTGGAGCCGGAGGTGTGGATGACGTAGGCGGGGTGGTCCGGCAGCAGCCTGCCACGGCGCTCGCCGTCCCCGACGGGGCCGGCGGACGCGGCGGCCAGACGCCCGGCGCAGGCCGCGTCGTCCAGGGCGATCCGCGTGTACGGACCGTCCGGCAGCCGCGCGGAGGTCTCCGCGCAGGTGATCACCGCGTCGGGCCGCACGTCCTCGAAGAGGAACGCGATGCGCTCCGCCGGATGGCCGGGGTCGACCGGAAGGTAGGCGGCGCCGCTCTTGAGGACCGCGAGGAGCGCCACGATCAGGTCGGCGGTGCGGGGCAGGGCCAGCGCGACGAACCGCTCCGGTCCGGCCCCGGCCTCGATCAGGAGGCGGGCCAGCCGGTTGGCGCGCTCGTCGAGCTGCCGGTACGTGAGGTGCTCGGCGCCGGCGGTCACGGCCGGGGCGTCGGGGGTGCGGGCGGCCTGTGCCGCGAAGGTGTCCGGGAGAGTGCGGTGCGGCAGCCCCGTCACCGGTCCCGCGAGCCGGTCCAGCAGGCGGCGTCCGTCGTCCGCCTCGAGCGCCGGCAGGTCGGCCAGGCGGTGGTCGGCGCCGTCGGCGATCCGCGTCAGCAGCGTGCGCAGGCTCGCGCCGAGCCCTTCGACGGTGGCGGCCTCGAAGGCCGCCGGGTCGTAGTCGAGGGACACCGTCACGTCGTCGCCGGGGGCGACGACCACGCTGAGCGGGTAGTTGGTCGGCTCCAGGTCGCGTTCCTGCTCGACGGCGAGCCCGTGCCGGGCCAGGGCGCCTTCGTCGAACGGGTAGTTCTCGAAGACGACGATGCTGTCGAACAGGTTGGTGCCGCCGGGCACCTCGCTCCAGGTCTGCAACTGGGCGAGGGAGACGAAGTCGTGGCGCCGGGCCTCCGACTGGGCGGCCTGCACCTCGCGCAGCCACTCCAGCAGGGGGCGCCCGCCGTCGATCCGCAGCCGGGTGGGCAGGGTGTTGATGAACAGACCCACCATGGAGGTCACGCCGGGCAGTTCGGCCGGGCGGCCGGACACGGTCGTGCCGAAGACGACGTCGTCCCCGCCGCCGTAGTGGTGCAGCAGCAGCCCCCAGGCCCCCTGGAGCACCGTGTTGACGGTCAGCCCGGCCCGCTGCGCGGTCTCCTTCAGCCGCGCCGACACCTCCTGCCCGAGGGCCACCCGGACCGTTCCCGACGAGGACGTGCGGTGGGCCTCGGCGGGGCGCCGGTCGCGCGGCAGTTCGGTGGGGCCGGCGAACCCGGCGAGGGTCTCGCGCCAGTGGCGCTCCGCACGGCCGGTGTCCTGGGCGGCCAGCCACCGCAGGTAGTCGGCGAAGGGCGCCCGGTCGGGCACCTGCGGGCGGTGTCCGGCGGTCAGGGCCGCGTACCGCTCGCACACCTCGTCGAACACCTGGGCCGCGCTCCAGCCGTCGAGCAGGACGTGGTGGAACGTCCACACCATGCGCACCCGGTCCGGTGCCAGCCGGATCAGCGCGAGCCGCATGAGCGGGGCCGCGCCGAGGTCGATCCCGGCCCGCCGGTCCGCGTCGAGCAGCGACTCCATCTCCCGCGCGCACCGCTCGGCGGGCCACCCGGACCAGTCGTGGTGGGTGACGGGCACGACGGCCCGCCGCTCCACCACCTGGAGGGGTTCGGCGGTCTCCTGCCACACCAGGCGGGTGCGCAGGATCGGGTTCGCGTCCGCCGTGCGCCGCCACGCCTCGGCGAGCGCGTGCGGGTCGGTGACGCCGCACAGCACCACCTGCACCTGGTTCACGTAGGTGCGGGCCTGGGGGTCCATGAGGCTGTGGAACAGCATGCCCGCCTGCATCGGCGTCAGCGGGTACACGTCCTCGACCGTGCGTCCGTCTCCCACGAGCCGGTCGACGGCGGCCTGGTCGAGCCGGGCCAGCGGGAAGTCCGAGGGCGTGCGGCCGCCGGCGTGCGGGGCGGCGCAGTGCGCGACGATCTCCTCCAGTGACCGCAGCATGCCCTCGGCGAGAGAGGCGACCGTCTCCTCGCGGTGGCGTCCGCCGCTGTAGTGCCAGATGATCTCCAGCTCGTCGCCCTCCACCCGGGCCACCACGTCCAGCAGGTGCGCACGCGGCGCCCCGGGGTCCTCGGCGCCGCCCAGGCCGCCGGGAACGGCCCGGACCAGCGCGCCGTCGTCGGCCGACCAGTCGAACCGGCCCAGGTAGTTGAAGCTGATGCCGGGCAGCGGTGCGGCGGCGAGCCGCTCGTCGCCCGCCAGGTGGCGCAGGGCGCCGTAGCCGACGCCCCGGTCGGGTACGGCCCGCAGCTGTTCCTTCACGGATTTCAGCGCGGCGCCCCAGTCCCCCTCGGGCAGTTCGAGGGCGACCGGGAAGAGACTGGTGAACCAGCCGACCGTGCGGGACAGGTCGAGGTCGTCGAAGAGCTGGTCCTCGCGGCCGTGTCCCTCCAGTCCCACGGCGACGGTGCCGCGGCCGGTCCAGTCGGCCAGCACGCGGCCGAGGGCGGCCAGCAGGACGTCGTCGACGCGGGTGCGGTAGACGCCGGGAACCCTGCGCAGGAGGTCGTCGGTCCGTCGGCGGTCGAGGCGTACGGTCACCGCGCGCAGGTCGGCGACGGTGTTGTCGCCGTCGAGGTCCACCGGCAGCGGGTCGGCGCAGTGCCGCGACACGGTCTCCCAGTGGGCGCGCTGAGCGGTGAGGTCCCCCTCGCCGGTGCGCCCGGTGAGCCGCCGCACCCACTCCCGCACGGACGTCGTGCGCTGCGGCAGCCGTATCCGCTCGCCGGCCAGGGCCTGCCGGTAGGCGGTCTCCAGGTCCTCCAGAAGGACACGCCAGGAGACACCGTCGACGACCAGGTGATGGGCGGTCAGCAGCAGGCGTGCGGCCCGGTCCCCGCCGGTGAACAGCCGGGCGGCGATCAGCGGGCCGGTGTCCAGCCGGAAGCCGGTGTGCGCCTCCTTCGAGAAGCGGTCCTCGGCCTCCTCGGCGGCCCCCGCGTCGAGGCCGTTCAGGTCGTGGACCCGCAGCAGCCGGGGGGCCTCGGTGTCCGGGGCGGCGTACTCCTGGTGCCAGGTCCCGTCCGCGGCGCGGGTGAAGCGGGCGCGCAGGGCGTCGTGGTGGGCCCACAGCGCGGCCAGGGCGGCGCTCAGCGCGTCGGCGTCCACGTCCTGGGCCGTCTCGACGACCACGGACTGGTTGAAGTACTCCGGGCGCGGCGGCTCGGCGTCGAGGAACCAGCGCTGGATGGGGGTGAGCCCGACCTCGCCGGTCACCGGGCCGGTGTCCGCGACGGCCTGGGCGGCGCCGGTCGCGGCGGTGGCCAGGGCGGCGAGCGTGGGGTGCCGGAACAGGTCCCTCGGGGTCAGCGCGAGCCCCGCGGTGCGGGCGCGGGAGACGACCTGGATGCTGACGATCGAGTCGCCGCCCAGCATGAAGAAGTTGTCGTCGACGCCGACCCGTTCCACGCCGAGGAGTTCGGCCCAGATTCCGGCGAGCACCCGCTCGGCTTCGGTGCGCGGCGCGCGGTAGGCGGTGTCGGCCGCCACCGAGGGGTCGGGGTCGGGCAGGCGTCGCCGGTCGACCTTGCCGTTCGCGGTCAGGGGCAGCTCCATCACGGTGACGAACGCGGCCGGGACCATGTAGTCGGGCAGTTCGCCGGACAGGCGGTCGCGCAGCTCGGCCGGCGGCGGCACCGCCGCGCCGGGGGCGGGTACCAGGTGGGCCACCAGACGTGTGCGACCCGCGTGCCGCGACACCGACACCACCGCCTCGGCGATCGCCGGGTGCGCGGTGAGCCGGGCCTCGATCTCGGCGGGTTCGACGCGGAAGCCGCGGATCTTGATCTGGTCGTCGGCCCGTCCCACGAAGTGCAGTTCGCCGTCGGCGCTCCAGCGCACGATGTCGCCGGTGCGGTACATCCGTGTGCCGGGCGGGCCGAACGGGTCGGCCAGGTAGCGGGCCGCCGTCGCGCCGGGGCGTCCGGTGTAGCCACGGGCGAGTCCGGCGCCCGCGAGGTACAACTCGCCCGGAACGCCGGGTGGTTGCAGCTGGAGCGCACTGTCCAGGACGTACCCGCGGGTGTCGTCCAGGGGGCGGCCGATGGGCAGTGTCGCGGGCAGCGCGTCACCGGCGCGGAAGGCCCGCCGGGTGGCGAAGGCGGTGGTCTCGGTCGGGCCGTACACGTCGACGACGGTGAGGTCCGGGCAGGCGTCCAGCACGCGCCGTACGGCGGAGCCGGGCACGGCCTCGCCGCCGGTCCACACCTCGCGCGCGCCGGTCAGGCATGCGGGGTCCTCCTGGGCGAGGAGGCGGAACAGGCCCACCGTCAGGAACAGGCAGCTCACCCCCTGTTCGGTGATCGCGTGGCGCACGGCGGCGGCTTCCAGGTCTCCCGGCGGGGCGAGCACGGCCGTGCCGCCGCGCAGCAGCGGCACCCACACCTCGTAGGTGGAGGCGTCGAAGGCGTGCGGGGAGTGCACGAGGACCCGGTCGTGACGGGCGAAGGCACGGTCCAGGGCCAGCGCGGCGACGTCCCGCTGCCGCGCCGCCACGCCCTTGGGGTTGCCGGTGGACCCGGACGTGAACATGAGGTACTGGACGGTGTCCGGGTGCACGCGCGGCACAGTCGTGGGTTCCGGGACCGCGGCGGCTGTGTCGTCCGGGTCGTCCGGCCGCAGCACGCGGCCTTCCGGGAGAAGGGCCGCAGCCGTCTCCTCCCAGGCCCGGTCCGTGAGCAGCAGGTCGGCACCGGCTTCACCGAGCATCGTGCGCAGCCGCTCCCGCGGCGCCCTGCCGTCGAGCGGGACGTACACGCCGCCGAGGCGGGCGAGGGCGACCTGGGTGACGACGAGGCCGACCGAGCGGTCCATCAGGACGCCGACGGGGACCTCCGGGCGGACCCCGAGCGCGGCCAGCCGGCCGGCCAGTGCCCCGGCCCGGCCGTCGAGTTCGCGGTAGGTGAGCCGCTCGTCGCCGGCCAGCAGCGCGACGGCGTCGGGGGTGCGCCGCACCTGCGCGGCGAACAGGCCCGCGGTGGTCGCCGCAGGGGTACCGGTGGCGGTGTCGTTCCACGTGTGGAGCACCTGCTCACGCCGGTCGGCCGTCAGCAGGGGCAGGCGGGCGGGCACGCTCCGAGGTGCGGTGGCGAAGCCCTCCAGCAGGACGGTGAGGTGCTCGGCCATCCGCTCGACGGTGGCGGCGTCGAAGAGGTCCGGGTCGTAGCCGAGGCGCAGGGCGAGTCCCGTGCCGGGGTAGGCGACCAGGCTGAGCGGGTAGTTGGTGGTCTCGATGCCGTCCAGGCCGCTGAGCCGCAGCCCGTGCGCGGCGGCGAGGCCGTCGTCGACCGGGTAGTTCTCGAACACCACGATGCTGTCGAACAGGGCGACGCGTTCGGGCAGTTCGGTGAACGCCTTCATGTGGTGCAGCGGCACGTGGTCGTGGCGGCGGTCCTCGCTCTGCTCCTGCTGGAGCCGGCCCAGCCAGGTGAGCAGCGTCTCGTCCCGCGGCACGGTCACGCGGGTGGGCAGGGTCGCGATGAACAGACCGGTCATGGCGTCGGCCCCGGGCAGCTCGGGCGGCCGTCCGGAGACGGTGGTGCCGAAGACCACCTCGTCGCGGGCCGCCAGGCGGCTCAACAGCAGCGCCCAGGCGCCCTGCACGAGGGTGTTCATGGTCAGGCCCGCCGTCCTGGCGAGGCCCTCCAGTGCCCGGGTGGTGGTCTCGGGCACCGTGACGCGTACCGCCCGCGTCGACTCCGCGCGGTGGCTCTCGCGGGGTTCACGGTCGAAGGGCAGCGCGGTGGCCTCGCTCAGGCCGTTCAGGCGGGTCCGCCAGTGCCGTTCGGCCTCGGCCCGCTCGGCGCGGTCCTGCAGCCAGGCGACGTAGTCGCGGAAGGGGCGGCGGTCGGGCAGCGGGGCGTCCGCGGCGCCCGCCAGGACGGCGTGGCACGCGAAGACGTCGGAGAGGACCTGGAACAGGCTCCAGCCGTCCAGGATCAGGTGGTCGAAGGACCACACGACACGGACCGCGCGGTCGGAGACCCGGGCCAGCACCAGGCGCTGGAGCGGCGCGCGCGTCAGGTCGACACCGCGGGCGCGGTCGCCCTCGAGCAGTTCGCGCAGCCGCTCGTCCCGCTCGGCCTCGGACAGGCCGCGCCAGTCCGGTCGCTCCACCGGCACGGCTGCTCCGCGCTGCACCACGAGGAGCGGCTCGGGCACGTCCTGCCACACCACGCGGGCGCGCAGCACCGGCGTGCGGTCCGTGACCCGCTGCCAGGCGTCCGCCAGCACGGCCGGGTCCTCCACGCCGTCCAGGACGAACGTCAGCTGCTGGAAGTACACGCCGCGGTCGTCCTGCGAGAGCCGGTGGAAGAGCATGCCGGCCTGGGTGGGCGTGAGGGGGTGGACGTCCTCCACGCCGGCGGGGTCCTCGCCCGCGATCCGGTCGACGTGCGTCTGGTCGAGCCGGGCCAGCGGGAAGTCCGAGGGGGTGCGTCCGGCGGCGCCGGGCCGGGCCGCGTGGCGGGCGAGGCCGGCCAGCGCGTCGGCGAACCGTCCGGCGAGGTCCGCGACGGTGTCCCGCCGGTGCAGCTCGTCCGAGTAGAACCAGGTGAACTCCAGGCTGTCGCCGTCCAGCCGCCCCACGACCTCCAGGGCGTGCGGGCGTGACGCCGAGGGGTCGGCGTCCAGCTCCAGCGGACGGAACGGCCCGTCGTACAGCCCCTCGGAGGTCTCCGAGAGCCCGAAGCGGCCCAGGTAGTTGAAGCTGATCTGCGCGGTGGTCGCCGGGAGCTGTGCGGCGTCGCGGCCCGGCAGGGCCAGGACTCCGTGGCCGAGGCCGTGCCGGGGCACCGCGCGCAGGTGCTCCTTGACCTGCTTGAGCACGGCGTCCCAGTCCGCCTCGGGCGGGACGGTGAGGGCGACGGGGTGGCGGGTGGTGAACCAGCCGACGGTGCGGCTGGTGTCGACGTCGGCGAACAGTTCCTCGCGGCCGTGGCCTTCGACGTCCACCAGTACCCGGTCGTGACCGGTCCAGCCGCACAGCACCCGGCCGAGGGCGGCGAGCAGGACGTCGTTGGCCCGGGTGCGGTAGGTCTCGGGCAGGGTGCGCAGCAGCACGTCGGTGTCCTCGGGTCCGAGGCGTACCGTCACCGAGCGCTGGGAGGCGTAGGTGTTGGTGCCCGTCCGGTCCGACGGCAGGGCGGCCCGGGCGCCTTCGGTCGCCCGCGTCCAGTAGGCCTTCTCGTCGTCGAAGCCGCCGGCGGCGGCGTGCGCGGCGAGGCGCTCGGCCCAGTGCCGCAGCGGGGACGACTTCCGGGGCAGTGCCGCCGCTCCGTCCCGGCCGGCGCGGCGGGCGCGGTAGGCCAGGTCGAGGTCCTCGAGGATCAGGCGCCAGGAAACCCCGTCCACGACGAGGTGGTGGACGGCCAGGTGCAGTACGTGCGGCCGTCCGGGGCCCCGGTCGTGCAGTACGGCACGCAGCAGCGGGCCGTGGCGCAGGTCGTGGGGGCCGAGGTGCGGGGTGTCGGTGTCCGGACCGGTGTGGCGCGCGAGGCGGCAGCGGGCGGCCGGGACGTCGATCAGCCACCGTACGCCCGCCTCGTCGGTGCGGAAGCGGGAGCTCAGGGCGTCGTGGTGGGCGATCACGTCGTTGAGGGCGTCTTCGAGTGCCCGCGCGTCGACGCCGGCGTGCAGTGTCACCGAGAGGGTCTGGCCGAAGTGCCCGGCCCGCTCGGCGGCACTCTCGAAGAGCCAGTGCTGGATGGGTGTCAGCGGCGCGGAGCCGGTTGCCTCGACGGGTGCGGACTCGGCGGGCCGCCGGCTTCCCGCCTCGTCGGCGCAGCGGGCGAGGGCGGCGACCGTCTGGTGCCGGTAGACGTCCCGCGAGGTGATCGTGAGGCCCGCCTGCCGTGCCCGGGAGACGATCTGGATGCTGAGGATGGAGTCGCCGCCGAGCGCGAAGAAGTTGTCGTCCGCTCCGACCCGCTCCACGTGCAGGACGTCGGCCCAGATGGCGGCGAGGGTCCGTTCGGTGGGGGTGCGGGGCGCGACGTGGCGTGTGACGGGTTCGGCCGGCGCCGGGTCGGGGAGCCTGCCTCGGTCCAGCTTGCCGTTGGGGTTGAGCGGCAGGGCGGGCAGCACCACGACGGCCGAGGGGACCATGTAGTCGGGCAGGGTGCGCCCGAGTTCGCGGCGTACCGCCTCCGGTTCCACGCGGGCACCGGGGGCGGGGACGACGTATCCGGCCAGGCGGCGGTGGCCATCGCCGTCGCGGACGGTCGCGGCGGCCTCGGCGACGCCCGTGCAGCGGCGCAGGGCCTCCTCGACCTCGCCCAGTTC
Organism: Streptomyces sp. NWU339; assembly: GCF_003143855.1. GTDB lineage: Bacteria > Actinomycetota > Actinomycetes > Streptomycetales > Streptomycetaceae > Streptomyces. The sequence continues at coordinate 60,114 of NZ_QFRK01000007.1, read as the reverse complement.
GATGCGGAAGCCGCGCACCTTGACCTGTTGGTCGATGCGGCCGAGGTACTCGAGCCGGCCGTCGGCACTCCAGCGCACCAGGTCGCCCGTGCGGTACATGCGGTCGCCGGGGACACCGAAGGGGTCGGCGACGAAGCGCGCGGCGGTCAGACCGGGGCGTCGCAGGTAGCCGCGGGCCAGTCCACCACCACCGAGGTACAACTCACCGATGACACCCGGAGGTTGGGGGCGCAGCAGGCGGTCCAGCACGTAGGCGCGGGTGCGGGCGACGGGACGGCCGATGGGCGGGGCCTGGTCGGGGACGGTGCCGTCGGCGAACCAGGCGGTGGCGTAGACGGTGGCTTCGGTCGGGCCGTAGATGTTCGCCACCTCGGCCGAGGGCATGGCGTCCCTGATGTCCCGCACGGTCCGGGCGGGCAGGGCCTCGCCTGCCAGGAGGACGGTGTCCGCCTCGACCGCGCTGTCGCCGCCGAGCACACGGGAGAGTACGGACGGGACACCGCTGAGGAGTCCGGCCCGGCGGGGTCCGGGGCTGTCGGCGAGGGCCGGGAGGTCGGCGACCACCTCGACGCTGCCGCCGGCCAGCAGGGGGCACAGCAACTCGAAGACGGACACGTCGAAGTTGAGGGAGGTGGACGCGACGACGTGCGCCAGCCCGCGCGGGCCGAACGTCTCCTCGGCCCAGGCGGCCAGCGCGGCCACGCTGCGGTGGGTGACGATCACGCCCTTGGGGCGGCCGGTGGATCCGGAGGTGTAGATGACGTAGGCGGGGTGGGACGGGTCGAGTGGCCGGGCCCGGTCGGCGTCGGTCAGGTCTGCGGTCAGGTCAGCGGAACCGGCATCGGACGGCTCGGCGTCCTCCAGGAGCAGCGCGTCCTCCAGGAACAGTGGCTCGCAGTCGTCGGGGAGCGCGTGGGCGGTCCCACGGGTGGCGACGACGAGGGCGGGGGCCGCGTCGGCGAGCATGAAGCGGATCCGCTCGGCCGGGTAGCCGGGGTCGACGGGCAGGTATCCGGCGCCCGACTTCAGGACGGCCCACAGCGCCGGCAGCAGGTCGGCGGAGCGCGGCAGACACAGCGCCACCAGGGACTCCGGACCCGCGCCGTGCGTCGTCAGCAGCCGGGCGAGCCGGTTGGCACGCCGGTTCAGTCCGGCGTAGTCCAGCCGGGCCGCGCCGCAGGTCACGGCGGTCCGGTCGGGAGTTCGGGCCACCTGCGCCTCGAACAGCGCCGGGAGCGTGGCGCCGTCGGCGTGGTCGCCGGCCGGCGCGGGCGGGTTCCAGGAGTCGAGGAGCGTGCGCCGCTCGTCGTCCGACAGCAGCGGCAGTTCGGCCAGCGTCCGGTGCGGGCCGTCCGCCATGCCTTCCAGCAGGCGGTGCAGCTGCCGGCTCATCCGGGTCACGGTCGCCGCCTCGTACAGGTCGGTGTTGTACTCGACCGTCAGCTCGCAGCCGCCCTCGGCGCGCGGCGCGAACTCCAGCACGAGGTCGAAGCGGGCGGCCGGGCGGGGCAGCGGATGCTCCTCGATCCGTGCCCCGGCCGCCAGCGGAGGCCGGACGGGCGCCGCCTGCTGCACCACCAGTACCTGCACCAGCGGAGTGCGGCTGGGGTCTCTGGGCGGGGCCAGTTCCTCGACCACCCGGTCGAACGGCACGCCGTCGTGCACGAAGGCGTCCAGCACGGTCGCGCGCATGGACTCCACGAACCGGTCGACCGTGACGGTGTCGTCGACCTCGCCGCGCAGCACGACGGTGTTGGCGAAGAAGCCCGTCACGTCCTCCAGTTCGCGGCGGTCCCGCCCGTTGGTGACGGTCCCGAACGCCACGTCCCGCTGCCCGGAGTAGCGGGAGAACAGCACGGCCGCCGCCCCGGCGAACAGCGTGAAGACGGTCGTGCCGCGGCCCTGGGCCAGTTGCCGCAGCCGGTCCACCAGGTGCTCCGGGAGGTGGTGGCGGTGTGCCGCGCCCGCGGTGGTGCGCACCGCCGGCCGGGGCCGGTCGGTGGGCAGTTCGAGTTGCTGCAGGCCGGCCAGATGGCGCTTCCAGTAACCGAGGTCGTCGGCGTCCGCGTCGCCGGTGCGCCGCTCGCGCTCCCACAGCGCGAAGTCCGGGTACTGCACGCCCGGCCGGGGAAGGCCGTCCGGTTCGCCGCAGGCCTCCGCGCGGTAGAGCGCCGTCAGGTCCCGGGTCAGGACGCCGACCGACCAGCCGTCGGTGACGATGTGGTGCTGGGCCAGCAGCAGGACGTGGTCCTCGGGGGCGCGGCGGACGAGCAGCGCCCGGGTCAGGGGCCCGGTCGTCAGGTCGTGGGGGCGGCGCAGTTCCTCGGTCAGCAGGCGCTCGACGGCGTCGCCCCGCCGGTCGGCGGGCAGGTGCTCGACGTCGGAGGTGCGCAGGGGGAGTACCGCCTCGGGGGCGATCAGCTGGACGCCCTGTCCGTCGACGGTGGCGAAGGTGGTGCGCAGGGAGTCGTGGCGGGCGGCGAGCCGGTCCAGGGCGCGTCGCAGGGCAGGCGTGTCGAGCGGGCCGCGCAGCCGCAGCGCCACGCCGGTGTTGTACTCGGTTCCGCCGTCGGTGAGGTCGTCGAGGAACCACAGGCGTCGCTGGGCGCTGGAGAGCGGGACGGGCTTTCCGCGCGGGGCGGAGGGGATCGGGTCCGGCGGCGCGGCGGCGGACGGCTCGGCGGCCAGCGGGGCGAGCGCGGCGACGGTCCGTGCGGTGAACACGTCACGCAGGGAGAGCCGGGCGCCGAGGACTTCCCGGATCCGCGTCAGGGTGCGGGCGGCGAGGAGCGAGTCGCCGCCCAGGTCGAAGAAGTCGTCGGTGACGCCGACGGCGTCGACGCCGAGGACGTCGGCCCAGATCGCGGCCAGGGCCCGCTCGTCGCCGGTGCGCGGCTCGACGTGCTCCTCGGTCCGCGCACCGCCGGGGGCGGGCAGGGCCCGCAGGTCGACCTTGTGCTGCGGAGTGAGCGGCAGCGCGTCCAGGACGACGACGGCGGAGGGCACCATGTGGGCCGGCAGGGCGGCGGCGAGGGCGGCGCGCAGCCGGGCGGGTTCTGGCCTGCGGGCCGGATCGGCGGGCGTGACGTAGCCGACGAGCCGGCCGCGGGCGGGTTCCTCGTCGCGGACCACGACCACGGCCTCACGGACGCCGGGGCAACGGGTCAGGGCGGCCTCGATCTCGCCGGGTTCGATGCGGAAGCCGCGCACCTTGACCTGCCGGTCGACCCGGCCGAGGAACTCCAGCTCGCCGTCCGGCCTGCGGCGCACCCGGTCGCCGGTGCGGTAGAGGCGGGCGCCGGGCGGGCCGAAGGGGTGGGCGACGAACCGGGTCGCGGTCAGGCCGGGGCGGCCGAGGTAACCGCGGGCCAGCCCGTCGCCGCCCACGTACAGCTCGCCCTCGGTGCCGGGCGGCACCGGGCGCAGTGCCGCGTCCAGGACGTGGGCCTCGGTGCCGGGCAGCGGGCTGCCGATGGCCGGTGTACCGGTGCCGGCGGTGAGCGGTCCGGTCCAGGTGGCGACGACGGTGGCCTCGGTCGGCCCGTAGGAGTTGATCATGTGGCGGCCGGGTGCCCACCGGTCGACGAGCGCGGCCGGGCACGCCTCGGCCCCGACGATCAGGGTACGCAGGTGCGGTGCGCCGCCGGTGTCCGCCGGGTCGGGCAGGGTGGCGAGGGCGGCCGGCGGTATGAGGGCGTGGGTGATGCGGTGCTCGTCCAGGACGGCGGCCAGTTCGTCGCCCAGCCAGGGCCCGTCCGGTGGCACGACCAGCAGGGCACCGGACAGGACGGAGACGCACAGCTCCAGTACGGAGGCGTCGAAGCTGGGTGAGGAGAACTGCAGCACGCGGTCGCCCGGGCCGACGGCGTACCGCTCGGCGGCGGCCGCGGCGAAGGCGCCGATGCCGCGATGGGTGACGGTGACGCCCTTGGGGGTGCCGGTGGAGCCGGAGGTGAAGATGACGTACGCCGCGTGGTCGGGGAGCACCAGTCTCCCGGGCGGGTCCGCCTCCTGGCCCCCGGCGCTCATCAGCGCGCGGACCCGGTCCGGGTCGTCCAGGACGACGGCCGGTGCGGCGTCGGCGAGCATCAGGGCACGCCGTTCGGCCGGATAGTCGGGGTCCACGGGGAGGAAGGCGGCACCGGCCAAGGCCACGGCCAGCTCGGCGGCGATCAGTTCCATCGAGCGCGGCAGGACCAGTGCCACCGTCCGCTCCGGTCCGGCGCCGCTGCCGACGAGGTGGGCGGCAAGGCGGCCGGCCCGCCGCGCGAGTTCTCCGTATGACCAGGTGCGTCGGCCGTCGGTCACCGCGGGGGCGTGCGGATCACGCGTCACCCACGCGGCGAACAGCTCACCGAGCGGGACGGGACGGGTGGCATGGTCCGCGCGGGCCGCCGGGCTCGTGTCGGCCGGGGCGGAAACGGGCGCGGCGGGGCGCTGGGCGTGCGGGTACGTCATCGGGGTGAAGTCCTTCAGCCGTGGGGCGACGCGCGGACCCGGCGCGCCGGTCTCGGGCAGCCCGCGGGCACACCGGAGCGGTGCGGGGATCCGGGCGTACGGGGCGGGTGCGTGACGCGGGCGGTCAGACGGTGCCGGTGCGGCGCGCGGTGCGCCCGGATATCTGCAGGCGGTCGATGGTCCCGGTGACGGGGTCGCGGTGGAAGCGGCCGCCGGGTTCGTGCCGGCCGGTTGCCGGGTCGACCAGATCGCAGGACAGGTCCGGGTAACACACCAGCGGTATGGGGTAGTCGCCGTCGACGGACAGGGTCGGCGTGCCGGCCCCGTCGAGCTTGACCGCGTACTCGGTGCCCCCGTTGCGGTAGGTGCCGGCGCATTCCGGCAGCGGTACGGCGTGGCCGCGGCGGGCGGTGACCGGGGAGGCCGGCACGCGTATGCCGGTGAGCCGGGTGAGGTCGGCGGCGAGGTCCCGCCACAGGGCGGTGGCGCCGCCGGCGTTGCCGGTGAAGGCGACGACGACACCGCTGTCCGGCTCGGCCCGCAGATGGCAGGAGGTGCCCTGGGCGTTGCCGTCGTGGCCGCACCACACGCGGCCGTCCTGCTGGAAGAGGGCGAGGCCCAGGCCCCAGGAGTCCGCCAGGGCACCGGGGTCGGCGGCCGGTTCGGAGCGGCGCATCCGGGCGGCGGCGGACGCGGGCAGGACGGTGGACCTGCCGATGACGGCCCTTCCCAGGGCCACCAGGTCCTCGGCGCTCGCCAGCAGGGCTCCGGCCGGAGCCTCCACCGGGGCGAGGTTCTGGTGGGCCGGGCGCACCAGGCCCGTGGCGGTGTTGAGGGCGTGGCCGGTGGCGACCGGCCGCGCGGGGGTGGCGTCGCCGAGGAGGGCGGGGACGATGCCGAGGGGTTCGAGGAGGAACGCTCGCAGCGCTTCCTGCCAGGTCATGCCCGTCACTTCGGACATGATCCGGCCGACGGCGACGTAGCCGGCGTTGGAGTAGGAGAAGCCGGTTCCCGGCGGGAACAGGGCGCTCTGCGCGGTGCAGACCGCGGAGAGGTAGCGCGTGGTGGTGGTGCCCGCGGCGCTGTCGGAGTCGGGCCCGGTGGGCAGGCCGGCGGTGTGACTGAGCAGGTGACGCACGGTCACCTCAGGCAATAACCTGAATTCGGGCAGCAGTTCGGCGGCGGGCTCGTCGAGGTCGAGGTCTCCGTCGTCGGCGAGGAGCAGTACGGCGGCGGCCGTGCCGAGCTTGGTGACGGAGCCCAGGGGTACGGCCGTGTCGGCGGTGAACGGGGTTCCCGTCAGGGCGTCGGCCGTTCCGGTGTGCACGCTGAGGGTGTGCGTGCCGGTGTGGACGGCCAGTTGGGCGCCGGGCACGCGGTGGACGCGCGCGAGGGAGTCGATGCGGCTCTGCAACTCCTGGCACAGCGGGGACGGGGTTCGGTCGGCGGCCGGAGCGGCGGCGGTGTACAGCATGAGCAGGGAACTCCTGGGGAGAGCGGGTGCGGGGAGGTGACACGGCCGGGCCCGAGGGTGAGCGGTGCGGGACCTGGGCGTGTCGACGCGCGTCACGGTCTGGTGACGGCGATCGGCAGATGGCGTACGCCGACGATGACGGCCGGGTTCTGGTACGTGACGTCGTCGTAGGAAGGGACCGTGAGGGCGGGGAAACGATCCATCAGCATGTGCAGCGCGATCCGTGCTTCCAGCCGGGCCAGCGGTGCGCCGAAGCAGAAGTGGATGCCGTGGCCGAAGGTCAGATGGGGATTCGGACTGCGGGCCACGTCGAAGACGTCCGGAGCGGTGAAGCGGGAGGGGTCACGGTTGGCGGCGCCCAGGTGCACCATCAGCAGGGTGTCGGCCGGGACCTCGTGGCCGCCGAGCACCACCGGCCGGGTGGTGCGCCGTCCCAGTTCGGGGAAGGGCGGCAGCCAGCGCAGTACCTCCTCGACGGCGTCCGGCAGCCGGCCGGGGTCCTCGCGCAGCGCGGCGAGGGTTCCGGGATGCCGGTCGAAGGTGACCACGGCGTTGCCGAGCAGCGCGGTGGTGGTGACGTGCCCGGCGACCAGCAGCAGGACGACGAATCCGACGATCTCCTCGTCCGCCAGACGCGCTCCGTCCACCTCGGCAGCGAGGAGTCTGCTGGTGAGGTCGTCCCCGGGGTGGGCGCGGCGGTGCCGGATGTGGTCCAGCACGTAGCCGTTCATCTCGCGCACGGTCGGGGCGATGGCCTCCAGAGCCCGTTCCAGGTCGGCCATGTCGAGGCTGTCGCCGAGCTGGTCGCCGCCGAAGAGGGTACCGGCCCACTCCTGGAACAGTCTGTGGTCGTCGGCGGGGATGCCGAGGAGCTCGGCGATCACGATGATCGGCAGGGGGTGGGCGAGGGTGTCGACCAGGTCGAACCGGTCCCGGTCGGCGACACCGTCGAGCAGGCTCGCGCACACGGCCTCGATGCGTGGTTCGAGCCCGTGGACCACTCTGGGAGTGAAGGCCTGGCTCACCAAGGTGCGGAGTTTGCGGTGTTCCGGCGGGTCCATGCCGACGAAGTTGCCCTGCCGGAAGGTCTCGAAGTCCTGCTGGGTGGGGGTGATCGGTGTGAGGTCGGACGAGTACGTCGCCGGGTCGGCGAGGACGGCGGAGACCCCTTGGTGGTCCACGACGCGCCACTGCTTCTGCCCTTCGTCGTAGGTCACGGGGCCCGCCTCGCGCAAGGACCGCCACCGGTCGGCCAACGCGTCCAGGGGCGATTCGGTCCCGGACAGTTGTGTGCTGGTCACCGTTCCTCCTTGGGTGAGGGCGTGCGGGCCCGGCGGTGGGTCACCGACGGCGCTGTGGGGCCGCCGGGCAGGGCGGGAAGCCGTGGCCGTCATGGGCGTGGTCAACGGGTATGGCACCGGTCGGCAGCCCTCGCTCCGCGCCGGGCGGCCGACTCGTGGTCAGGCTGGGCCGGCCGCCGCTCGGGGGCCACCCGCCCGTCCGCCCCCGCATGGAATGCGAGTGGCTTCCCGGGGCGTCAACAGACCTCGGGACAGGTTCCGTACGGCGGGGCGGCGGCTCCGAGCGGTCTGGACGTCCGCCGTGCGGCCGACAGGTCCGCACGCCCGCAGCCTGGTGACACGTGCGACGGGCACCCAACAGACATCACCGCATCCCCCCGACTTTCCTGCGCAGCGGCCCCGCGCAGAACTCCCCTGTTCCACGATTCAGTGCTTTTTTTCGTGTCAGAACACGCTTCGACCCGATACCTCCGGGCCGAATGCGCTCACAGTTTTCACGTTGGGTCACACAATGGCAACCCCCCGAAACCGGAGGGGAGATGCTCAGTCAGCGGCCCATCGCGAGGGGCGTGTACCCGTCGATCCACACTCAAACCCCTTGCACCAACGGAGAATTGACTTCCCTCGCGACAACCGGGTCAGGACCGCCGCCACCTGCACCATCCGCCTCGGACGCATGGTCACCCACCCTGTGGGTTTCGGCCAGATTCGGCAGCGGCATGTCTGAACGCCGCCCGTGCTGGGCCCCTCGGTGGGCGCCCGGCACACGGGAAACGACCCGGCGCACGAAGGAAGCCACCGGCGCTCGCGACCACCGTGCGTGCGCGGGCGTACACCAACCTGCTCGCTGCAGTACTACAAGCCCTTGCGAGCCGCGAACACGCCGCCCGTCATCGCCCGTCATCGCCCGTCATCGCCGGCGCACTCCGCGACGAGCCGCACGACGGTGCCCGGATGGTCCGCCAGGAAGAAGTGCTCCCCGGGGAGCGTTTTCAGCCGGAAACCGGCCGTGGTGTGACTCTTCCAGGCCGCGGCCTCCTCCGGTGCGACCTGCGGGTCCCGGTCCCCGGTCAGGCAGAGGACGGGCGTGTCCACCACGGCGTCGGGGACCGGCCGGTACCGGGTCACCGCCCGGTAGTCATTGCGTATGGCGGGCAGGAACAGGTCCATGAGATCCGGGCTGCGGACGATCTCCGGGTCGGTGCCGCCGAGACCGGCAAGGTGGTCGAGGATCTCCTGGTCGGAGTCGAAAGCCGGGCTCTCGCGCGGTACCGACGGGGCGGTCCGGCCGGAAACGACGAGACGGCAGTGTGCCGTCAACCGGTCGCGCCCGAGCCGGAGTACCGACTCGAAGGCAACGGACGCCCCCATGCTGTGGCCGACGAGCACGAGCGGCACGGGCTCCGCCGCCCATCGCCGCAGGGACGGCAGCAGCCGGTCGGCGAGTCCTTCGACGGTCGCCACGAACGGTTCGTCGAAGCGCTCCTGCCGCCCCGGGTACTGAACGGCCGCGATGTCGTACCCCTCGGGGAACCGCCGCGCGAACGGCGCGTAGAACGAGGCGGCGCCACCGGCGTGCGGAAAGAAGAGCACGCGCGCGCGAGGTGGCACGGCACCGCGCAGTGGTCTGATCCAGGGGTCCTTGCCCTCCATCGGAACTTCCCGCCCTTCTTCTCTTCCCTGCGGCCGGAGTCGCGCGCCCGGCAGGCCCGGTGTGACCATCGCCGACCGTACGGTGCCCGCGCGCCGACCGTCGAGGGGCACCTCACGGGGCGCGACCGCCAGGTACCCGATGCCGGGGGCGGCAGAGACCGGCCGGCCCACGGCAGGCCGACCACCAGGATCCACCTGGCGGCCGATGCCCGTTGCCGGCCCCCGCGTTCGTCCTCACCGCCGGACAGGTCGGCCGACCCCGGTCAGACCGGCCGGGCACCGGCGGCACGGCCCTCGGCGGAGGGCTGGACGACGATGACGTCGGCCTGGTCGCGGACGGCGAGGCAGGTGGAGACACGTACCGGCGCCACCGCGCGCAGGCGTCGGGTCCGGGCCGTGTGATCGACACCGGTCGCCTTGGGTCTGCCGCGGCAGCGGTCCCGGCACGACGATGCGGCACGGAACCGGTCCGGCCGCGGTTGCGCCCGCCGGCTCCTCGGTCGTCGCTCCGGTCGGCGTTGCGGACACGCCGCGCCCTTCCTCTCTCCGGTGAGATCCGCCCCGGTGGTTCGTCGAGGAGGCGACCGCGTGAGTTCCCCGACTCTCGGGTCGAGGCTCGTCCCGGCCTTCCCACCCGCCCCCGGGCAGTGGCCTGTCGGTATCCGCTCGCCGATCACAGTGGCGGGACCGCGTCGGCTTCACACCGGCTTCCTCGCTCCGCAGTCGCCCTGTCGCCGGCCTTCCTTCCACTCGGGGGGCGCCCGCACCACGGTGACCTCTGCCTCGCCCCGGGGTACGGTCCGGGGCAGGAGGGCCGGGTGCCTCACCCCCCTGCTCCGGACCGGGCGGTCATTCCGTTTCGGGGGCGTGCGGGCTGCTCACGGGAGGGTGGGCCGGGCGGTCGCGGCCGCCGTCGTGGCCGGACGCCACCACCGCGAGGAGACCGACGACGACGGCCGCGGCGGCGATCCTGCCCGCGGCCCGCAGGACCCAGCCCGGCAGGGAGCCGCTCCCGCGCCGGCCCGGCGCACCCAGCCGCTCCGCCCGTCGGGCCGGCCGCAGCAACCGGAGCAACAGCAGGACGGTGACCGGCAGTTGCAGCAGCCACAGCACGGTGCGTGGCCACTCGCCGTACCAGACGTTGGTGCCGTACAGCAGGGTGTGCCACACGCTCAGCACGTACACGACGATCACGAAGCGGTGCAGTCGGCGCCAGGCGTTCGCACCGATGCGGTGCCGGACGTAGAACAGCAGCCCCAGGGGGATCGCCAGGTACAGGGCGCCCTGCCCGAGGGGGATGGCGATGCGGCCGGTCCCGGAGTCGTACCAGCCGGGCACGAAGGCGTCCGCGAAGCCGACCCACAACCGCTTGGCCCACCCCACCTGATCTTCGTAGCGGACGAGTTCGGCCGCGAACATGAGCGCGTGCGCGAGCATCAGCGCCATCGTGGTCAGACTGGTGGTGCGGTGCCAGCGTTCCAGGACCTGCGGGGAGACCGTCAGCCGGGCCGGGCGCGGTCCCGACAGCAACAGCCCGAGCATGACCGTGCCCCACGCCCACAGCAGCCCCGACCAGCCGAACGCCTGGCTGAGCAGGTACATCCAGTACATACCGGCGTCGTCCATGAACGGCATGACCGCGACCGTCGCCGAATCGCCCGACTCCATGCGCGCCCAGAAGAACACGAACACGACCGCCGTGAGAACGACCGCCGCGGTCGCGTCGACCAGCGCGGCCCGCAGGTCGGCCCGCAGGGTGACGCGGGCCGCGGGGGGCCGGTCACGGGTGGGTGGCGCGGTCGTCCCGTCGTCCTCGGGCGTCGTCTCTGGCAGCATTTTCGGGCTCCCCGGCGCGGGCCACCGTTGAACGGTGTGCAGGTGTCGCGGAGGAACAAGTGTGGCCGGTGTGAAGGGGACTCACCGAGACGACATCCGGCCAGAGCGGTCACCGTGACCGGTGCTGTCACCTCGGGACATTTCCCGGCCACCCGTGGACCAACCGCATCGGGGCAACCGGCGGGACACCCCTGCCGCAGAATCCCGAGTTCCCCCTACGCTGATGCGTGCAGTCGGTTCGTGCCCCCTGCCCGACGGGACTTCCGGTGGCACGACGCAAAAGGGGCCCCAGTGGGAATCCGGGACTGTCCCGGAGCGGTGAGTGGGAACGAAAGCCGTCAACAGCACTGGACCCGTGTCTGCGGACGCAGAGCGGTTCCTCGCTGAGGGGGTCCACAACGGTGTTCGAGGTCTCCGTGCATCCGGACAACCCCGATGTCCCCACCGGCTCCTTCGCCGTGATCGGGACGTACGGGGAAGGATGAATGGTCCTGCGCGGGGACCGCCGGATCGAACGGGCCGGCGGAGACCCGGCGTGGCCGGGGCCGGCTTCGGGCCGGTCGGCGCGGGTGCGTCCGTCTCAGGTCGAGCCGTAGACCTCGCGCACGTTGTCGCGGGGTGCCGGCCGGGTCTTGGCGGCCGGTCCCTCCGCGAAGGCCCGGAGCAGGTTCTCGGTGGTGCGGGTCACGAAGGCCCCGGTGCGCGCGTCCATGCCGTGGTTGCGGCCGTTCTCCCCCGTCCCGGCCATGAGGCCCTCGACCCACCGCATCGTCCCGGACGCGAAGACGCCGGCCCCGCTCGGCACCGTGTAGTACGCCGAATCGGAGTGGCTCCTCCTGCCGTTGCAGACCAGGGGGGAGTGGGCGATGATCTCGATCGGCGCGTCCGGAAGCGACCCCGGGGTGACACGGTCGTACTCGACGCCGACGAGATGGGCGAAGGAGTCGCCTCGCTTGACTCCGGTGCCCGCGAAGAGCCAGTGCCCGGCGTTGCGGACGGCATAGGGGGCGTTCACGGGATAGCCCTCGTAGAGGACCCCCGTCAAGGACGATTCCGGGTCGGGATCGGGTGCCTGGCGGAAGTCGGTGGTCCCCAGGGCGCCGTGGCGGGGATACAGGGGATCGTGGCGGTAGTCGGTCTTGTAGCAGACCACGGTGCGGTCCCCGTCCTCGAGCCTGATCCGGCGGAAGCAGGTGTTGGCGCCGAGGAAGGCGAGGTTGGTTCCGGCGTCGCGGGCCCGGGTCATGGACTGCCGCTGCTGGGGTGTCCAGTATTCGTCGTGGCCGAGCGTGACCGCGGACACGGCACCCCGCAGCACCGCCGGGTCGCGGTGGATGTCGACGCCGGTGGTGTACGCCAGCGGTATGCCCAGCCGCTCCGCGAGGACGACCACGGCCCACTCGTACACCAGGAACTTCTCGGCTCCGTCGCTGTCGTAGGGCCGGGCGAAGGAGACGGCCAGGGAACGCATCCCGTACGATCCGTCGTCGCCCTCGTAAAGGCTGTAGCCGCCCCACAGGTTGTACGCCTGCCAGGTCGCCGGCGCATGGATCAGCAGGGTCCTCCCCCTGGCCGTCGCCGAGCGGACGATCAGGGGGACGTACCGCTGGTGGCCGCTCGAAGCGTCGAGACGGAGCAGGTAGGCGCCCTCCGGCCAGCCGTCGGTGGGGACGAGGACCGTACGCTTCCAGCCCGCCCGTACCGTGCGCGTCCTGGGAACCAGATCCGGCTTTCTCTGGACGCGCCCGGCCACCCTGTCGGAGCGCCAGACCAGGCGGGCCTGCGCGCCTCTGTACCAGCCCATCCGGTACGCCGAGACACGGAACCCCGGCGCAGTGGTGGACACGTACAGCCCGAAGTCCTCCCCCGGCAGGACGCTCACCTTGTCGGTGTAGCCGAGAACGGCCTCGGGCGGACCCTTTGAACGGATGCGCCAGCCGGAGTCGCCCGGACGGGAAGCCTCGGACGGGCCGGCCGGTGCGTCCGGGTCGCCGCCGGACGCCGTGTCGCAGCCGGTCAGCGCCGTGCCCGCGGTCCAGACGCCGGCCGCCGCGGTCACCCCGAGGAACCGCCTGCGGTCCAGGCCTGTCCCGTCTCCGCCGCTTCCGGAGCGTTCCCGCTCCGCGTCCATCGGACCATCCATCGAAACCGTCCCATGTGCCGAAGGTCTCGCGTGCTCTCGCCGCAATGGTGAGCGGGCATCACGTCTCCCGCCACCGGGGAGAGGCCGATGCGCGGCCGGTGGCGACGAAGGCGGTGTGAACGGAACCGCGCGGTGGGCGGCACAGGCATCCGGGGCGAGGAGACGGGCGCGGGCCTCCTGATCACGGCCTTGCCCGACCCGCCGTGCGCTGCTGGAACCGGTACGGCCCCTTGTCGAGGCGGAACCATGAGGGGACGGCCGCCAGACAGGCGTGCATGGATGTGGGAGGTCATGGTGGCGGAGCATCCGGTGATCGGTTATCTGGTCTGGGCGGTTCTGTTCGGCGCCCTGTTCGCCTGGGAGGGCGTCGGCCTGCTGCGGGCCGACGACGCGTTCCCCACCCTCAGTGACACACTGCGCGCGGTCATGCGCCATCCGGTGGGGCGGTGGGCCCTGTTCGCGCTGTGGCTGTGGTTCGGCTGGCACGCTTTCGTCCGCGGGTGGCACTTCCTGCTCCGGGACGGACACTGAGGGGTGTGAAGATCAGTCCCGCACCGGAGGGAGGGACCCGCCCTGATCCCTCTGCATCTGAACGTCGCCCTCATGCTGGCCGGCTATCTGCTGGTCATGGGGTACCTGGCCCTCGGCCTGCGGGTCCTGCGCCGAGACACGGTACGGCCCGTGCCCACCGGCAAGCGGGGCTGGCCCGGTCTGATCCGCAAGGTGGTCGGCACCGCTGTCGGCGGCTACGTGCTGCTGATGGGCGTGGTGGTCGGCTACTACCAAGGCGTGGCGCGGGTGGGCGGCCATTTCCTGGCGAGCGCGTTCACCGGCTGCGCGCTGCTGATCGGGGCGACTCTGCCGGTCTTCCTCACCGCCTCCTGGCTGGCCGAGCGGTGGCACGCGCGGCCTTCCGGACGCGTCGACCGCCGGGGCGCCAAAGGGTGAGGTGGACGTTGCCCGGCTTCCAGGCCGGGGGCAGGTGCTCATCGAGCCGGACAGGGCGGTGTTTGCCAGAAGCGGAGAGAGAACGCCTTCGCCGGCACTGCCTGCGCCCCCGTCCACTGCCGCAGACCAGGTGGGGGGCGTGCCGCGGTGAGCAACTGGCGGCGGCGTCACGGCTCCTTCCCCAGCGCGTCGGCGGCACGGACGTCGGCCCTCCGTCGTCCCTGGCCGAGGTCGGGCAATGGCTGCGGGAGAACGGCGAACTCGGCACCATCGGCGGGCCGGCCGTGCAGCGCTGCCAGGTGGAACAGCTCCTCGGGACGGGCCGGCTGCGGCACGTCGAGATCCAGGTCGTCCCGCCACGGCCGCGCGACAGCCGTCCAGGGGCCGTTCCTGCCCCCGGACAGTCACGTCGTGTGCGCCGCGAAAGCCCGTCGACCCGTCAGGCGAAGCGGCTGTCAGCCGGCGTACCCACTGGCCCGGGCCGCTCCGCTCCCGCTCCACTCGCCGTCCGCTTCCCGGTCGGCTCGGCGCAGACGCACCTCGACGTGCCCGTCGAGGACCCGGGTGTCGAAGGCGGGCTGCGGCGCGGTGGCCGGACCGCGGACGTTCCAGCCGTCCGAGAGCCGGAAGACACTGCCGTGCCACGGGCACCGGACACATCCGTCGGCGACCGTGCCCTCGGACAGCGGACCGGCGAGATGGCTGCACCGCTCGGCCAGTGCGTGGATCACCCCGCCGGACTCCCGGACCACCAGGACCGGCACATCGTCCACGACACGCCGCACGGGCTGCCCGGCCGGGAACCCGGCCACCGCACCGACCCGGTGCCAGCCCTCCCGGACCACGTGCGCCACCTCTTCCGCATGGTTGGCCCCGGACGCCTGCCGGTAGGCCAGGTGGCCGCCCAGCATGCCGCCGAGCCCCACCGCCGTCAGCCCCAGCAAGCCGTACACCCGGCCGGCCCCCGTGCGCCCCCTGAGCCGGCAGGCGAGCGAGGTCGCGTACAGGCCCACGGCCGCCCCGTTCGCCACGGCGTGCACCAGCCCCACCCGCGCCTGCTCGCGGTGCAGCTCCGCCCAGTCGACGGCGCCCGCCAGCGCGGCGGGCGCGGCCGCGGCCAGGCCGACCCCGACGAGCAGTCCCGCCTCGCGGGAGCGGCCGGGCACGGTGTCCAGCACCGCCGCGGACAGCCAGCTCCCGACCGGCACCTGCACCATCAGCGGATGGAGCGGGTGCCCCAGCCATCTGCCGTGCAGCACGTCCCGTCCACGCCCCAGCGGCAGGGAGCGGACCGCCGACCGAAGAGCGTCGATCGCCGGGTCCGCCCGGGACGCCCGTTCCAGGCGGTCCAGCAGCGACAGCACTCGGTTCTGCCGCATCCGGCGGCGACGTGGCTTTGCAGTCATGGGCTCCGGGTCCCCACCTGCGCACATGACAAACGCGGGCGGGTCCCGGTGCCCGAGGCATGAACGACGGCCCGCCGGGGCGGGTGCCTCGGCGGGCCGTCCGTGTTTCAGGGTTTCAGGGCCGCTGTCGTCCCGTCGGCCGGGATCACCTCCGTCAGCTTTTCGACCAGTTCAGTGACGAGGCGTCAAAAGCGAGTGGTTTCCAGGCAGATGACTCTTCCCGGCACGACGAAGCAAACGTGACCTGGTGGTCCGGACGGGGCACGCCGTCCCTACACTCACGATCATGACCTCTGAAGCCACCCTCTCCGGGGCACCGGCCGGCGACACCGCCGAACCGGCCCTCTTCGCGACCATGTCCACCATGCGGGCCATGCGGCGCCTGCGGCCCGACCCGGTGCCCGACGAGCTCCTGGACCGGCTGATACAGGCGGCCGTCTGGGGCCCCAGCGGCGGCAACATGCAGCGGTACGAGTACGTCGTCGTCACCGACCCCGCGGTCATGGCCGACCTCGCCCCGCTGTGGAAGCGGTGCGTGGACGCCTACCTGGCCACGACCGGCAAGTACGCCCCCGCCGGCATGGACGAGGCCGCGTACGGACGCATGGTCGCCGCCATCGAGTACCAGCGCGACCACTTCGCCGAGACCCCGGCACTGATCATCCCCTGCTACCGGTTCCCGGAGCCGAGGATCGAGGAGGAGGGCATGCGGCGCTACGCCGAGGAGCTCGGCGCCGAGGGAACGGCACGCATGGGGCGGATCCAGGAACGTTTCGCCGCCCTCGCGGAGGGTTCCTGTGTCTACCCGGGCGTGCAGAACCTGCTGCTCGCCGCGCGGGGCCTGGGCCTGGCCGCCAACATCACCATCTGGCACCTGATGCTGGAGGAGGAGTGGAAGGCGGCCCTCGGCATTCCCGAGGACATGAACACCTTCGCGGCGATCCCGGTGGGGTGGCCGCGCGGCAGGTTCGGTCCGGTGAGCCGCCGTCCGGTCGAAGAGGTCGTGCACCGCAACCGCTGGTAGGCCACGGACACCGGGCCGCCACCGGGCCGGTGGCACAAGGCGCTCCCGCACCGTCCGCTCCGGCACCCGGGGCGGACGGTGCGGGCGGGCGGTCGCCTCACGCGTCGGTTGCCTCGGCACGAAGGGCGGCGTGCGTCAGGCCCGGTCGGGCGGCACATACCGGCCCGGGAGCGCAACCGGTCGGCGCCCGACGTCACTCGCGGGACGGACAGATGTCCCGCACGCGGCGCAGGCCGTGTTTCGAAGACCGGCCGAAGGGTGACTCCGAGACTGATGTGGACACCACGGTTCCCTGGTGAGGGTGGCTGTCCACGCCCGAAGACCGTCTCCCAGCAGGCCCGCCCCCCTCCCCCCAGAGGCCCATGTCCACCTCAGCCGCCGGCGTGATCCGGACCCGCGACGCCGCCGTACCGGAGCCGTCCCCGGCGCGACTCGACGCGCTGCTGCGCGAGCTCTCGGAGCACCCGCCGGGACTGCGGCGTGCCGCCCTTCGGGACCACGTCATCCGCCTGCTGCTGCCGATGGCCCACCGCGTCACACTCCGCTTCCGACGCCAGGGGGAGGAATTCGACGATCTCCTCCAGGTCGCGTCCCTGGGACTGATCAAGGCCGTCGACGGCTACGACCCCACCCTGGGCCACGCCTTCCTGTCGTACGCGCTTCCCACGGTCACCGGTGAGCTCCGGCGGCACCTGCGCGACCGCACGACCGCCGTACGGCTGCCCCGGCCCCTCCAGGAGGCGAGCGGCCAGATCTTCCAGGCCGTCGAGGAGCTCGAACAGCGGCTCGGCGGCTGCTCGCCCACCCCGGAGCAGATCGCCGAGCACACCGGGCTCGAGCGAGGCCGCGTGCTGGCCACACTGCGGGCGGTGCACGAATGCCGTCCGCGTTCCCTCGACGAGCCCACCGGGCACGACCAGGAGGCCTCGCTCGCCTGCCTGGTCGGTGCCGAGGACCCGGCGCTCGACCGGGTCCTCGACACCGTGTCCCTGGCTTCCTTGGTGAAGCGACTGCCGGAGCGTGACCGCCGGGTCCTCTACCTGCGTTTCTACCGGGAGCGCACCCAGCAGCAGATCGCGGATGCCGTCGGCGTCTCCCAGATGCAGGTGTCGCGCATTCTGAGGCGCTGTTTCGACCGGCTCCGCGAGGCTCTCCTGGCGAGCGAGCCGGGTGCGGGAGACGGCGAGGAGACGTGGGTGCGGGTCACCGGCCGGGCGGACCGGCCGGCGCGCTCGTCGTGCGGTCCCCGTGGCGCGGCAGAGCCGGTACGGCCCACGGACTCCGCCGGTCCGGCACGTCCGGCTCCCTGTCCCGCGGCCTCCGCGTACCCGGCGGCGGGCCCGGCCCCGGGTGTCGCGGTCGGTGCGGGGCGCCCGCTCCCGCCCGGCGGTGGGCACCCGGTCCAGCGGCGGTCCGGCTGCGCGCCGTGGCTGAGATTCCGCCGAGGAAGTGACGTCGACGTCTCCTTCGGCTCGCGGCGGCGCAGGTGCGCCGGTGCTGTGCCGCGCACCAGGAGGGCGCGGTCCCCTCCTGCCGCCGCGCGTACGAAGAGACAGCACGTTTCCCGCCCTCGGCCGCTGAGGCGGCATCACCACGCTCGCCTGCGGCCCCGCCCACCACGGCGGCTTCATCCAGGTTTGTCCCGCATGCCGCCAGGTGACACAGGCGCGTGTACGCGAGCCGACGAAGGAGCGCACCGTGAGGCGTCACCTGCGCACGCTCCGGCACGGATGGGAGTGGCTGGGTGCCCACATCCTGCTGCGGCGCGGCCGTGACCTGGAGCTGATGCACCGCGCCCTGGGGTTCGCCACGCTGGCACTGGTCACGCTGGCGCCCCTGCTCATCGTGGTCGCCGCCGCCGATCCGCTCGGGCGGGGCGGCTTCGCGGCCTGGCTCGCGGACGGCATGGGCCTGTCCGGCCGGTCCGCGCGTCTCCTCGCGGAGATCATCAGCCCGCCGCGCGAGGTGGTCGGCACCACCAGCGTGTGGGGCGGGCTGGCACTCGCCGTGTTCGGTGTCCCGTTCGGTGGGAGCATCCAGAACGGCTACGAGCGGATATGGAGCCTGCCTCCCGGGCCGTGGCACCGGATCTGGCGGCAGGCGACCTGGCTGTGCGTCCTGACCGCGTTCCTCTACCAGGAAGTGCTGACCCGCCACACCTTGCAAGGGCCTGAGCGGATCATCCTCTCGCTGGTGACCGGCGTCCTGTTCTTCTGGTGGGGGCAGCGCTTCCTGCTGGGCGGCCAGGTCCGCTGGTGGCACCTGCTGCCGGGTGCGATCGCCACCATGACGGGTCTGATCGGTCTGCGGGGCTTCTCCTACTTCGTCTTCACACCGCTGATCGTCGAGAACGCGATCAGCTACGGCACGGTCGGTGTCGTCCTCATCGTCGAGTCGTGGCTCATCGGCGTGGGGTTCGTCATCTTCGGCGGCTCCCTGTTCGGCCGGTGGCTCCTCGACCACCACGGGCACCGGTTCACCGACGACCTGCCCACGAGAGCCGGGACGGGACCGGCCGGCGACGACTGACGCGTACGGCACGTCGTACAGGGCGTCGGTGTGCAGGGCGTCGTCGTCCGGGGAGTCGGTGCCTCTTCCCGGCTGTCCCGGCGGATCACACGGGGGACATGCCGGCGAGTGCGGCCACCCGTGCCAGCGCGTCCCCCCGGAAGAGCTCCCGCCCGCGGGCGATCCGGCGGTCCCGGTACGCGCCGTCCGCCGACAACCGCCGCAGGGCGCGCAGCAAGGTGGTGGCGTCCGGAGCGAGCTCCGAGACGCCGAGCGCCGCCATCCGTCGCACGCCCTCCCTCCCGTGCCCGGGCAGCGGGCGGTAGCCCACCACGGGCAACCCGGAGGCGAGAGCCTGTACGGCGGTCTGACCGGCGGCGTTGTCGACCAGGACGCGGGCCGCACGCAGCAGGCCGGGCATGTCGGTGACCCAGTCCGGTACGAGCACGCCCGGAACCCCGGCCAGGCGGGCTCGCAGGCGTTCGTTCCGGCCGCACAGCACGACGGGGAGGAAACCGGCAGCGGTGAGCAGCCGAGCCGTCCCGTCCAGCGCCGAAGCCGCGCCCCAGGCTCCGGCGGACAGCACGACGGGCGGGCGCCCGGGGGCGTACCGCTCGAAGCGCAGTCGCCATGCCGCGGCCCCGGCGGCCGGCGCGAAGAAGCCGGGTGCCACGACCGGTCCGGTCGTCTCGACGGGCACCGTGGTGCTCCGGCCCACGTCCCGCGCGGCCTCGTCGGTGAGGCAGAGGTACAGGTCGTTGCCGGGATGGAGCCACTGCCGGTGGACGGCGAAATCGATCGCGAAGACGGCGCTCGGGGGCCGCAGGCGCCCACGGGCCCTCAGGTGACCGGTCAGCTGAGCGGCCAGATGGAAGACCGGGACGACCACGTCGGCGCCCGTCCGCTCCGCGAGATCCGTCAGACGGCCGCCCGCCAGCCGGGCGAGGGGGACGCCACTGGGGCGGCGGCGCGGACCGGGGCGGAACAGCGCGTGGTAAAGGCCCTCGTACGCCCAGGGGAAGTGCCGTACCGACGACTGGTAGAAGAGGCGCACCGCGGTGCCCAGGCCGTGCGGAAGCAACCGCAGGAGGTCCACGACCTGCGCGTCGTGGCCTCGTTCCCGGGCACGGCGGGCGAGTTCGCCGGCCACCGTGTCGTGGCCGGCACCCATGCTCGCGCTGACGATCAGCAGTCGCTGCCTGCCGTCCGCCGGCGCGTACCGGCGGGGTGCCGAGGACGGTGAGTGCACGGGGTGGTGGGTCTCCTTCCGCTGCGCCGGTGAAACATGCTCCCCCGCGTTTCGGCGGCCGGGCCCGGGATACTTCTCGGGTGCCCCCGCCGAACGCCGGGGGCGGCCGCGGGCAGCGGCTTCTCCGGGCGTTCTCCCTCGCAGCCAAGGTGCAGCCCATGTCTCACGCTTCTCGTGACGGCACAGCCGACGTGTCGTTCCCCCGGGCGTCCGTCGCCCCGGCCGACGCGGTGCCGGGGTCCCCGGCCGGCGGAGCCGGGCGTCCGGGCGCGGCGCTGGTGACCGGCGCCTCCTCGGGCATCGGCGCCGCCGTGGCCCGAACGCTCTCCGCGAAAGGGTGGCGTCTCGTCCTCAACGGGCGGGACGCGACGCGCCTCCACCGGGTCGCGGAACGGGCCCCGGCCTCGGTCTTCCCGGCGGATCTGACCCGGCCCGGCGCCGAGCGGCAGCTGACCCGGTTCGCCCTCGAGCACGCCGGTCGAGTGGATCTCCTGGTGGCCGGCGCCGGTATCGGCTGGGCCGGGGACTTCGGCGCCATGCCCCCGTCCGCCCTCGAGGAGGTCGTCGAGGTCGACCTCCTGGCCACGTTGCGCCTGGTCCGGCAGCTGGTGCCGCACATGGTGGAGGCGGGCTCCGGGCGTGTGGTGCTCATCGGGTCCGTCGCGGGGATGGTGGGCGTGCCGGGAGAGGCCGTGTACTCGGCGGCCAAGGCGGCGCTGGCCGTCTTCGCCGACGCCCTGCGGTACGAGCTGCGCGGCAGCGGCGTCGCGGTCAGCCTGGTGGTGCCGGGAGTGGTGGACACGCCATTCTTCGAACGGCGCGGCGTCCCCTACCGGCGGTCGTGGCCCGGGCCGGTGCCGCCCGAGCGGGTCGCCGACGCCGTGTGGAGCGCGGTCTCCCGGGGGCGGGACGAGGTCTACGTCCCCGGCTGGCTGCGTCTGCCCGTCCGGGTGCGCGGCGCGGCACCGGCCCTGTACCGGCGGCTCGCCACCGTGTTCGGCTGAGCGGTGGTACGGCGTGCTGGTCGTCGTCCTGGCCCTGCTGGCGGCACTGTCCAACGCCTCGTCCTCGGTGCTGCAGCGGCGGGCCGCGGCGGAGGAACCGGAGGGCGGCGCGGGGCTGCGCCAGGCCGCCCGCTGGCTCGGGCGTGTGCTGCTGCGACCCCATTGGGTGGCGGGCGCCGGGCTGCTCGCGCTGTCCACCGTTCTGCAGGCGGCGGCTCTGGGCAGGGGCAGTCTCGCGCTGGTCCAGCCGCTCATGGCCACCGAGTTGCTGTTCACCCTGGTCGTCGGCAGCGTGGTCTTCCACCGTCGTCCGGACCGCGGTATCTGGCTGGCGTTCGCCGCCCTGGCCCTCGGGCTGGCGATGTTCCTGACCTCGGCCGATCCGATCGTCGGCCGGTCCACGGCCTCCGCGGGGCTGTGGACGATGGCCGCGGGGGCGGCGCTGGGTGCCGTGACGGCGCTGGTGGTGACGGCCCGTGCGGTACGGGGCGCACCGCGCGCGGCGCTGCTGGGGCTGGCGTCCGCGATCTCGTTCGCCCTGACCGCGGCACTGCTCAAGGAGATGACCGGCAGGTTCCCGGACGGGCTGGGCGCCCTGCTGGCGTCGTGGCCTCCGTACGCCACCGCCGTCGCCGGAGCCGTCGCCTTTCTGTTGCTCCAGAGCGCGTTCCGGGCCGGGACGCTGGCGGCGTCCCAGCCCGCCCTGACCCTCGGTGACGCGCTGACGAGCGTGGTGCTGGGGTGGGCGCTGTTCGGGGAACAGATCATGCTCGGCGTGCGGGCGGCGCCCGCGGTGTTCGGCGTGATGCTCATGGGGGTGGGCGCCGCCGGGCTGGCCCGCGCCCCGTCGGTCTCCGGCAGCTGGGACGCGGCGTCGCAGCGCCCGGGTACCGACTCGGTCCGGCCGGTGCCGTAGGGATCCCGACCACCCCGAACACACGGCAAGGAGGCCCAGCCGATGCCCCCCTCTCCCGGTCGCTCCCCCGCCCGGCGCGCGGCGGCCGTGCTGACTCCGCTCGCCGCCGTCGCCGCGGCGCACATCGCCCCGGCGGCCACCTGGCTGCCCGTGGTGCGCCGCTGTTCGCCTGGCCTCGCCGGCGTCGGACATCCCGCCCACGTCGCGCTGACCTTCGACGACGGGCCCGATCCCGAGTCCACCCCGTGCTTCCTCGACGCGCTGGAGGCGATCGGGGTCCGGGCGACCTTCTTCGTCCTGGGCGACAGCGTCGTACGGCACCCCTCCGTGGTGCGTGAGACCGTCCGCCGCGGGCACGAACTGGCCGTGCACGGCTGGAGCCACGAGCACCCCTGGCGGCCGGCCCCGGCGGACGACGTGCGTGCCCTGCTGCGGGCGGCCGGCGCGGTCCGGGACCTGACGGGCCGGCGCCCCCGTTGGTACCGCCCGCCCTACGGCATCCTCACCTCCGGGCGCTGGGCGGCCGCTCGTACGGCGGGCCTGCGGCCGGTGCTGTGGACCGTCTGGGGCAGGGACTGGACGGCCGAGGCCACCCCGGCGTCGGTGCGCTCGGCCGTCGCGGCCGGTCTGCGCGGCGGCGGCACCGTCCTCCTGCACGACACGGACAGGATGTCGGCCCCGGCCTGCTGGCGGGCCGCGCTCGGCGCCCTGCCCGGCATCGTGGACGACTGCCGCGACACGGGCCTGTCGGTCGGCCCGCTCGCCGAACACGGGGTGCCCCCGCCGTGCCCCGGCTCCGGTGAGCGGATGCCGGAGCCCGGGGGCTGACCGTGCGGGCAGACGGTCGCCCCCGCGTCACGGCCGTCGGCCGACTCGCCGCGACGGGCGCGGGCGCGCTGGTGCGGCCACGATCGGCCATAGAGGGACAATCGGGGCGAACCCAGGGAGGAACGATGGTGGGCACGGACGGACGGCAGGGACGGCAGGAAACAGAACGGTTGCACTGTCTGGTCACCGGGGCGTCCGGGTACATCGGCGGTCGTCTGGTACCCGAACTGCTGGAGGCCGGCCATCGCGTCCGTTGCCTGGCCCGTTCCCCGGACAAACTCCGTGACCATCCCTGGGCGGGGGACGTCGAGACGGTGCGGGGCGACGTCACGGACGCGGACTCGGTCGCCACGGCCATGCACGGGATCGACGTCGCGTACTACCTGGTGCACGCCCTCGCAGGCGGTTCCGGCTTCGAGGAGACCGACCGCCGTGCGGCCCGTGTCTTCGCCGAGCAGGCGCACGCCGCCGGCGTGCGGCGGATCGTCTACCTGGGCGGGCTCACCCCACCGGACGTGCCCGAAGGGTCGCTCTCCCCTCATCTGCGCTCGCGGGCCGAGGTCGGGCGCATCTTCCTCGACGCCCCGGTGCCCGCCACCGTGCTGCGGGCGGCGGTCGTCATCGGCTCGGGGTCGGCCTCCTTCGAGATGCTGCGCTATCTGACCGAGCGGCTGCCGGTCATGGTGACCCCCCGTTGGGTGCACACCCGGACCCAGCCCATCGGGGTACGGGACGTACTGCGCTACCTCGTCGGCTCGGCCACCATGCCGGACGACGTCGACCGGGCGTTCGACATCGGCGGGCCGGACGTCCTCACGTACCAGGAGATGATGCGCCGTTACGCCACCGTCGGCGGGCTGCGGCGGCGGCTCATCGTGCCGGTGCCGGTCCTCACCCCGAGGCTGTCCAGTCTGTGGATCGGCCTGGTCACCCCGGTGCCCGCCTCCATCGCCCGGCCGCTGACGGAGTCGCTGCGGCACGAGGTGGTCTGCCAGGAGCACGACATCGCCCGGTACGTGCCCGACACCCCGGGCCGGCCGCTGCCGTTCGGCGAGGCGCTGGCGCTGGCCCTGCGACGGGTACGGGAAGCACAGGTGGCCACCCGTTGGTCGTCGGCGTCCGTACCGGGGGCCCCGAGCGATCCGCTGCCCACCGACCCGGACTGGGCCGGCGGCAGCCTCTACCAGGACGAACGGCAACTGCCGGTCGACGCGTCACGCGAGGCGCTGTGGAAGGTGATCGAGGGCATCGGCGGCGACAACGGCTGGTACTCCTTCCCGCTCGCCTGGGCGGTCAGGGGCTGGCTGGACCGGTTCGTCGGCGGGGTCGGGCTGCGGCGCGGACGACGCGACGCCGAGCACCTGCGGGCCGGGGACTCACTGGACTTCTGGCGGGTGGAGGAGATCGAGCCCGGGCGGCTGCTGCGGCTACGGGCGGAGATGCGACTGCCGGGCCTGGCGTGGCTGGAGATGTACGCCGAGACGGACGCGGGGGGCCGCACCCGCTACCGGCAGCGCGCGCTGTTCCACCCACGCGGTCTGCCGGGCCACGCCTACTGGTGGTCCGTCGCCCCCTTCCACGCCGTCGTCTTCGGCGGCATGGCCCGCAACATCACCCAGGCCGCGGTCAAGGGCATGAGCGCGCGCGGGGCCGGATCCCCGCCGCCCGCGTCCGGCACTCCCCCGCCGGGCGGAACGTCCGGAAGCAGCACCCACAGCACCGCTTCACGACACCAGGAGTGACGCCATGACCGTCGCGGTCGTCCTGTTCACCTCGGACCTGCGTCTGCACGACCATCCCCCGCTGCGCGCCGCCCTCGCGGCGGCGGACGAGGTGGTGCCGCTGTTCGTACGCGACCCGGGTGTCCGTGCGGCCGGCTTCGACGCGCCCAACCGCAGCGCCTTCCTCGCCGACTGCCTGGCCGACCTCGACGCCTCACTGCGTCGGCGCGGCGGTCGGCTGGTGGTGCGTACGGGGCCGGTCGTGCGGGAGGTCCGCGCGCTCGCCGCGGAGTGCCGAGCCTTTGAGGTGCACATGGCCGCCGGGGTCACCGGATACGCCCAGCGCCGGGAGGAGCGGCTGCGCGAGGAACTCGGCGACCACGGCGTGGCACTGCGCGTGCACGACGGCGTGATCACCGCTGTGGGCGCGGGGACCGTGACTCCGACCGGCTCCGATCACTACGCCGTGTTCACGCCCTACTTCCGCCGCTGGTCACGAGAGCGGCTGCGGGACACCTGTCCGACGCCGCGCACCGTGCGCGTCCCGGAGGCGGTGCGCGGCGATCCGCTGCCGTCCCGTGACGGGCTGTCCGGCGTCTCCCCGGACCTGCCGTCCGGCGGGGAGAAGCGGGGGCGTGAGCGGTTCTCCCGGTGGGCCCGCGAGGACCTGTCCGGGTACGAGGACCACCACGACGACCTGGCGGGCGACGCGACCTCCCGGCTGTCGCCGTACCTGCACTTCGGAGCCCTCTCGCCGGTGGAACTCGTCCGGCGGGCCCGCGCGCACGGCGGGCCCGGGGCGGACGCGTTCGTACGCCAGTTGTGCTGGCGCGACTTCCACCACCAGGTACTGGCGGCACGGCCGGCGGCGTCCGCCCGGGACTACCGCACCCGGCACGACCGGTGGCGCACCGAGGAGGAGGCGTCCGAGGACATCGCCGCGTGGCGGGAGGGCCGTACCGGTTATCCGGTCGTCGACGCGGCGATGCGCCAACTGCGCCACGAGGGCTGGATGCACAACCGGGCACGCCTGCTGGCAGCCAGTTTTCTGGCCAAGACCCTGTATGTGGACTGGCGGATCGGCGCCCGGCACTTCCTCGACCTGCTCGTGGACGGCGACATCGTCAACAACCAGCTCAACTGGCAGTGGGTCGCCGGAACCGGCACCGACACCCGCCCCCACCGCGTGCTCAACCCGGTCGCGCAGGGCAGGCGCTTCGACCCGCGGGGAGCGTACGTACGCCGCTGGGTTCCGGAACTACGGGACGTGGCGGGCGAGCACATCCATGAACCGTGGCGGCTGCCCGGGCGTGAACGCGCGCGCCTGGACTACCCCGGGCCGCTGATCGACCTCGCGGACGGCCTGGCACGGTTCAAGCACGCACGCGGCCGGTACTGAGGAAGGAGAGGAAGGAAACGTCGTGCCCGGCTCGCACGGCCGGGATGCGAGCCGGGCACGACAGCCCATGCCGCCCCGCGGACCCGTGTCCCCGGGGCCGTGGCCCGCGGTCCTCAGCAGATCCGCGGCAGTTGCTCGCCGAGGGGCAGGTCCACCACCCTGGTGCCGCCCAGCGCGGTGCGGGCGACGACCATACCGGGGTGCGCGTCGGTCACCTCGCCGATCATCGCGGCCTCGGCGCCCAGCGGGTGTGCGCGCATGGCGGCCAGGACGGCGTCCGCGTGGGCGGGCGGCACGAACGCCACGAGCTTCCCTTCGTTGGCCACGTACATCGGGTCCAGCCCCAGGACCGCGCACGCGTTGGTCACCGCGTCGGGGACCGGCACGGCGCGTTCCCGCACCACGATGCCGGTGCCGGAGGCGGCGGCGATCTCGTTCAGCGAGGCGGCCAGTCCGCCGCGGGTGGGGTCCCGCAGGGCGTGCAGGTCGGGTGTGACGGCGAGCATCGCCTCGACGAGGCCTCCGAGCGGTGCGCAGTCGCTCAGGATCTCCACCCCGAACTCCAGCCCCTCCCGCACGCTCATGATCGCCACCCCGTGGACGCCGATCGCCCCGCTGACGAGGACGACGTCACCCGGAACCACCCGCTCCGGCCGCAGGTCCACGCCCGAGGGGATCAGTCCGATGCCGGAGGTGTTGATGTAGACGCCGTCGCCGTGCCCTGCCTCGACGACCTTGGTGTCGCCGGTGACGACTTCCACCCCCGCGGCCCGGGCGGCGGCGCCCATCGCCGCGGCGACCCGGCCGACGACGTCCGTACCGGTGCCCTCTTCCAGGATGAAACCGCAGGACAGGTAGGCGGGGCGGGCCCCGCTCATGGCGAGGTCGTTGACGGTGCCGTTGACCGCGAGGTCCCCGATGCTGCCACCGGGGAAGAACAGCGGGCGCACCACGAAGGAGTCGGTGGAGAAGGCCAGCCTGGCCCCGCCGAGTTCCAGGGCGGCGGAATCGGTCAGCGCCGCCGGTGCCGGGCCGCCGAAGGCGGGTGTGAAGAGCTGCTCGACGAGCTCGGCGGACAGGGCTCCGCCGCCGCCGTGGCCCATGACGATCCGCGGTTGGTCGCGCAGCGGTACGGGGCAGGTCCAGTTGAGCATGTCCGGGCGGGTGCCCTCGGCCTGCCGGACGGCGCCGGGGACGGTGCCGGTGGTGTCAGACAACGGGACTGCCCTCCAGGGACACGGCCGGCATCGCCGGGGTGTTCAGCTCGAGCCGCCGGTAGAGGTAGTACGCGGCGCAGGCACCCTCGCTGGAGACCATGGTGGCGCCGAGCGGTGAGCGCGGGGTGCAGGTGGTCCCGAACGCCTCGCACTCGTGCGGCTTGATCAGTCCTTGCAGCACTTCGCCGCTGCGGCAGGCGGCCGGTTCGCGGGTCGTGATGCCGTCGACGGCGAAGCGGTGCTCGGCGTCGTAGTCGCGGTAGCGCGGGGACAGCCGCCAGCCGCTGTCCGGGATGACGCCGATGCCGCGCCAGGCGCGGTCGGTGACCTCGAAGACGTCGTCGAGCATGGCCCGGGCCGCCGGGTTGCCCTCCGGGCGCACGGCGCGCGGGTAGGCGTTGTCGACGGTGTGCTCGCCGCGTTCCAGCTGGCGGACGGTACGGCGGACGCCTTCCAGGATGTCGAGCGGTTCGAACCCGGTGACGACGATGGGCACGCCGAAACGCTCGGCGAGTTCCGGGTACTCGTCCATCCCCATGACGCTGCACACGTGTCCGGCGGCGAGGAACGCCTGCACGCGGCAGTCCGGCGACTGCATGATCGCCTCGATCGCCGGCGGCACCCGTACGTGCGAGACCAGCAGACTGAAGTTGCGGATGCCGAGCTTGCGCGCCTGGTACACCGTCATCGCGTTGGGCGGAGCGGTCGTCTCGAAGCCGATGCCGAAGAAGACGACCTGCCGGTCCGGGTTCTGCTGGGCGATGCGCAGTGCGTCGAGCGGGGAGTAGACGACCCTGACGTCCCCGCCGGTGCCGCGCACCTGGAACAGGTCGCGTCCGGTGCCGGGCACGCGGAGCATGTCGCCGAAGGAGCAGAAGATGACATCGGGACGGGAGGCGATCTCCAGTGCCTTGTCGATCACCTCGAGCGGAGTGACGCAGACGGGGCACCCGGGGCCGTGGATCAGCTCGACCTCCTCGGGGAGGAGCTGGTCGATGCCGTGCCGGATGATGGTGTGGGTCTGGCCGCCGCAGACCTCCATCAGCGCCCACGGACGGGTGACGGTGGCCCGGATGTCGTCCAGCAGCCGTTCGGCGAGGCCGGGGTCCTGGAACTCCTCGATGTACTTCACTGCTGTGCCTCCCGGGCGGTGGTGTGGTCTGAGGGCTGCCGCGCGGCGCCCTGGGCTGCCGCCTGTTCCCAGGGGTCGCCGAACTCCTCCTGGAGCATGCCGAGGTTCTCGAACAGCTCCAGGGTTCTGCGGGCCGATTCCTCGTCGAGCCGCTGGAGCGCGAACCCTACGTGGACGATGGCGTACTCCCCGACCTTCAGGTCCGGCAGGTACTCCAGGCACACGTCCTTGACGACTCCTCCGAAGTCGACCGTGGCCATACGGGTTCCGTCCCGGTCCTCGACGTCCAGCACTCTGCCGGGTACCGCAAGACACATGCGTTTTCTCCTCACTGTCGCGTGTTCGGGCCCGGCTCCGTCACTCGGTGGCGGCGGCTCCGGTACGGGCGGCCACCATGAGCTGGCCCACGGCGAGTCCTCCGTCGCCCGGCGGGATGCGCCGGTGACGCAGCACGGTGAAGCCGTCGCCGCGCAGCCGTGTCGCGCACGCCGACGAGAGCAGCACGTTGGCGAACACCCCGCCGGTCAGGGCCACCGTCTCCAGGCCGAGTTCGTCGCGTGCCCGGCTGCACACCCCGTGCACGAGCCCGGCGACGGCGTGGTGGAAGCGTGCCGCGACGAGGGACGGCCGGACGCCGCCCCGCACGTCGTCGACGACCGCGGCCAGCAGGGGCGCGGGATCGGCGGCGAGGGGGATGCCGTCCCCGCCGGTGAGCCGGAAGGCGTAGCGGGCGTCGTCCGCGCAGGCGTCGGCCGTCACTGCGGCGGCCTCGAGCTCGACGGCGGCCTGTGCCTCGTAGCCCGCGTGGTGGCACACGCCGGTGAGGGAGGACACGGCGTCGAAGAGGCGGCCCATGCTCGATGTGGGCAGGCAGTTCAGTCCGCGCGTCAACTGCCGGTCGAGAAGGCGGAGTTCGTTCGGCGGACAGGCGGTCTCGCACGGCAGGTCCCCGTCCCACGGGATGCCCGCGGCGCGCAGATGGGCCAGGGCCATCCGGTACGGGCGCCGGACGGCGGCGTCCCCGCCGGGCAGCGGCACGTAGGAGAGATGCGCGAAGCGGGAGAAGCCGGCGTAGTCCGCGGCCAGGAACTCACCGCCCCACACGGCCCGGTCGTCCCCGTAGCCGGTGCCGTCGAAGGCGACCCCGAGGACGGGGCTGCTGCCGTCGAGGCCGTGCTCGGCCATGACGGACGCGACGTGGGCGTGGTGGTGCTGGACGCGCAGGACGGGCCGCCCGGCGGCGTGCCGTTCGGCCCAGCGGCCCGAGCGGTAGGCGGGGTGGCGGTCGGCGACGAGACGTTCGGGCCGTACCCCGGTGATCGCCTCCAGTTGCCGCTCGGCGCGTGCGAAGGCCTGTTGGGTGGCGAGGTCGTCCATGTCCCCGATGTGCGCCGACAGCCAGGCCTTGCGGTCCTCACCGAGGCAGAAGGCGTTCTTGAGGTCGCCGCCGACGGCGAGCGCCGGGATCACGGGGACGGGCAGGGCGAGCGGCAGCGGGGCATGGCCCCGGGAGCGGCGCAGGGTCAGCGGCTCACCGTCGCAGACCCGCATCACCGAGTCGTCGCACGGCACATGGATCGGCCGGTCGTGCAGCAGCCAGGCGTCCGCCAGGCCGGACAGCCGTTCCAGCGCCTCCGCGTCGTCGGTGACGATGGGTTCGCCGGCGAGGTTGCCGCTGGTCATGACCAGCAGCCGCGCTCGCGTGGAATCGTGGTCGTCGTCGGCTTCGAGCAGCAGGTGGTGCACGGGGGTGTACGGGAGCATGACGCCGAGGTCGGGGCTGCCGGGGGCGACCTCTCGGGCGGGCTGTGGACGGCCGGGGTCCGGGGCGCCGGTGCGGCGACGCCGCATCAGGACGATGGGCCGCTCCTTGGCGGTGAGCAGGTCGCGCTCCGCCGGTCCGGCGTGGACCAGGTGTGCGATGTCGGTGACGTCCCCGGCCATCAGGGCGAACGGCTTGTCCCCGCGGGCCTTGCGGCGGCGCAGTTCGGCCACGGCCCGGGAGTTGGTCGCGTCGCAGGCCAAGTGGTAGCCGCCCAGGCCCTTCACCGCGAGGATCGCTCCGTCGGCGAGCAGGTCACGCGCGGCGCGGATCGGGTCGGCGGGTTCGGGGCCGCCGGCCTTCCCGGGGGCCACGGTCAGCCGTAGCCGCGGCCCGCAGGCGGGGCAGGCCACGGGCTGCGCGTGGAAGCGGCGGTCGGCCGGGTCGGCGTATTCCCGGGCGCAGTCGGCGCACAGGGGGAAGCCGGCCATGGTCGTGTGGTCGCGGTCGTACGGGAGGCCGGTGACGATGGTGAACCGCGGCCCGCAGTGCGTACAGGTGATGAACGGGTGCCGGTGGCGCCGGTCCGCCGGGTCGGCGAGTTCGGCGAGGCAGTCGTCGCAGGTCGCGGTGTCCGGCGAGACGAGCGTGCGGGCGGGGCCGCCGGCGCGTGAGGGGACGATGGCGAATCCGTCGGCGCCGGTGGTGGGAACCTCGGTGGCGTCGACCGATTCGACGAGCGCCAGGGGCGGGGCGTCGGGGGCGATGCGCGCGCAGAACCGGTCCACGGACGACGGGTCGCCCTCGACCTCGACGACGACGCCGTCCGCGGTGTTGGTCACATGACCGGAGAGCCTGAGTTCGGTGGCCAGGGTGTACAGGTACGGCCGGAAGCCGACGCCCTGCACCACGCCCCGCACGACGACCCGGCTGCGCCGCGGGGCCGGCGTGCGGTCGGCCACGGGCTGGGGAGCGGTCACGCCTGTACCCGGGCCATCACCGGGGCGTGGGGCACGGTGCCCTGTGCCGCCGCGAGCGCCCGGTCGAGCAGTGTGCCCACGCCCGCTCCGGTGCGCACGGAGGTGAGGACCACCTCCACGCCCGGGTTGACCTGCTGGACGTTGGCGCGGAAGGCCGCCTCGTCGAATTCGGCGGGTGCGGCCAGGTCGGTCTTGGTGACGATCACGAGCTGGGCGAGGCCGAAGGCCGTCGGGTACTTGAGCGGCTTGTCCTCCCCCTCGGTCACGGAGGCCAGCACGACCCGCAGCGATTCACCGAGGTCGTACGAAGCCGGGCAGACCAGGTTGCCCACGTTCTCCACGAACAGCAGCCGGGTGTGCTCGGGGAGCCAGCCGTGGAGGTGCCCGGCGAGCATGTCCGCCTCCAGGTGGCACAGCCCGTCGGTGAGGACCTGTTTGACGGGGACGCCGGAGCGGGCGAGGCGTTCGGCGTCGTTCTCGGTCGCCAGGTCCGCGGTGAGCGCGGCGACGGTGACGTGGCGTTCCCGGGCCAGCAGCAGTTCGTGTTCCAGCAGGGCGGTCTTGCCGCTGCCGGGGCTGGAGAGCAGGTTGACGACCGTGGTGCCGCGGGCGGCCAGTTCGGAGCGCAGCAGCCGGGCGACGGTCGTGTTCTTGGCGAGGACTGCCTGTTGGAGATCGACGACTTTGCACATGGTTCGGCTCACCTCGAAGACGGGTTACCTCGAAGACGGGTTCACGTTGCGTCGGCCGGCCGCGGCACGGCCGGTGCGGACTGTCGTTCCGGTGCGGCCCACCGCACCTCGCTGATGCGCAGTTCGCGACCGGAGAGCAGTTCGGCCGCGGCCTGCCCGCAGACGGGGCACAGCAGGCGGGGAGGCATGCCGACCTCCCACACGTCGCCGCACCCGGTGCAGCGTGCCGTGCCGGGGACGGTCCGGGTGGTCAGTTCGGCGCCTTCCAGTACGGTGCCGGCGCAGGCCAGTTCGAAGCAGAAGGCGAGCGCGTCCGGGACGACACCGGCCAGTTCGCCCACGTCGAGGGCCACGCGTGCCACGCCCGTGGCCCCGGCGGGCCGGGCCGCCTGTTCCACCTGGTCGACGACGGCCAGCGCGATGGACATCTCGTGCATCGGTCTCCGTCCTGCGCCCGTGGCTGCCTGTCCGGCGCCCATTACAGACGCGCGCTCCCGGACCGGCCGACCGGCGCGCCGGGATCACACGCCTGCGTACGCCGTTCGGTTCACATCCTGCGCATCCGCAGGTAGCGCCTGATGTCGGGGAGGACTCCCCTGACGAGGGCGGTGGCGGCAGTGACGGCGGTGACGGCGGCAGCGCCGCCGATGAGGGTCTTCTTCACGGGGTGCTCCTTGTTCCTTCTGCGACGGCTTGTCATACGGCGGCCTCCTGCCGGACGAGGTCGGTCACCATCCGCACCGCCTCCGGTACGGCGGCGGCGACCTGGGGGCTGAGCTCGAGGGTCTCGTCGAGGCAGGCGGGTTCGCAGCCGACGACGAGGGTGCGACGCGGGGGCGTGGCGCCGGTTCCGGCGCACAGGGTGGCGAGCAGGGCGAGGACCGCGTCGGGCGACATGCGGTGCCCGTCGAGCGGGACGTCCGCCGCCGGCCCGGTGCCGTCCGGTGTCCCGGCGTCGATCAGGTACAGCGTTCCGGGTTCGCCGCCGCGTGCGGTCGCGTCGACGATGACGAGCGTGTCGTAGCCGTCGAGGAGTTGGTAGGCGAGGTGCACGCCGCGGATGCCGATGTCGGCCACCTCGACACCGGCCGGCAGTTCCTCCTGGGCGAGCCGGCGCGCGGTCTCGACGCCGAAGCCGTCGTCCCCGAGGAAGATGTTGCCGACACCGGCGACGAGGGTGCGGGCGCCGTGTGGTGCGGTGGGGGTCACGCGTCCTCCAGGGCTTCCACCTCGTCGGGCTGGAAGTAGAGGAACCGGCCCTGTTCGCGGCGGATGTCGGCGCCGGGGTCGTCCTCCACGGTCACGGCGATGTGCACGCCTCCGTCGACGTCGTGCAGTACGGCTTCGACCAGTGCGCTGCGGCCGCTCAGGAACAGGTCCTGCGCGTCGGTGTGCCGCAGCCGTGGCCGCAGGACGACGCGGCAGCCCGCGCGTACCCTTCGGCCGTCGACGGTGACGTGGTCACGGTCGGGATCGACCGCGGTGTCGCCGCCCGGGTCCCACCAGGGGCTCTCGGGGCGGAACACGCCCTGCGGGTCGTCCCCCGGGTCCGGCGGGCCGGTGACCTCCCGCAGGCTCCGCACCGCTCCGTGCAGCCGTTCGAGGACCTCCGGCGGCATGGAGTCCGCCAGTTCGATCACGGCTGCGGCACGTGCGTCCGTGCCTCTGGCCTCGCGTTTCTCCTCGTCGGTGAGGGCGATGGTGCGCAGCGCGAGGATCTCGTCGATCTCGGTGGCGTCGTAGAGCGCACCGGGGCTCTCGGGGGCGATGGCGGGGTGGTCCTCGAGGATGATCGGCGAGGACAGTACGAGGTCGGCACGGCCCGGTTCGCCGGCGAGCACGGGCCAGGTGTGCAGGTTCCGGCAGGCCGCGACGGCGCCCTTCGCCCACTCGGGCGGGTCGGTCATGGAGAGGAACGCCCCGGCGTCCAGGTGCAGGAGCACGTGGCTGGCGACCAGCGAGTACGGCAGCGCCGCGTCGCGGTCGCCGGCGTCCTCGGGCAGCCAGGGGCTGGTGTTCTCGACGACCACGCGCAGGCGCTGCGTGCGGTACGGGCCGTCCAGTTCGGTCGTGGAGAGCCGGACGACGCCGCTGATCTCTTCACGGCGGCGGACCAGGCGCCCCACGGGCCGCCCGGCGGCATCCGTGACGGGCTCGGTCTCCTCGGCGGCGGCCCGGGTGAACGGGACGGCCACCCCGTCGCCGGTCAGCTCGGCCACCGGCAGGGCGATGTCGACCTTCTCCTCCCGGCCCTCGTCCCAGGGGACCAGGACCCGGTCGTCGAGATGCAGTTCGCGCACCGTCTCGTACGTCCCGTCGGCGTGTGCCTGCTGGACGATGCGCCGTTGGGTGTGCAGGAGGCGGACCTCGACGGCGAGGGTGGCTCCGCTCTTCGGTTCCATCAGGCATTCGGTGTGCTGGAAGTCGTGTTCCTCGGTCGCCGCGCACCAGGCGGGCGGTACGAGCACGCCGAACTGCCAGCGCAGCCTGTTCTTGGCGGCCGACGCCCGGTACGGGTAGAGCACATAGCCCTCGAAGAGGACGGCGTCCGCGACGTGGCGGGCGACGGCGAGACGGGCCTCGGTGCCGGGGGTGAACGCGGTGGTGGTCATGGTGTCCTCTCCCCCGCCGCGTCGAGCAGCGTCTCGACGGTCGCCTGCCACGACGGCAGCGCGTGGCGCGACCGGTAGGCGAGCAGCGCGTCCATGGCGTCCTGCGGCAGCCGGATCCAGCCGCAGCCCGGGAAGTGCTGCTCGATCATCTCCCGCCAGGTCTTCACCGGCAGGCGGAAGGCGGTCTCCTTGTCCCAGGGGACGGGCTCCACGTGGAAGCCGCCGGCGCCGGTGAACGCGGTGCCGGAGAACAGCATCAGCAGCGGCACCTCCCCCTCGGACAGCGCCCGGAGGTACCGCGACGCCGCGATGTCCGTGTCGTACGTGCAGGGCACGACCAGGTCGGTCTCGATCTCGCCGGTGAACCCGGGGACCATCACCGAGACCTGTGCGAACTGCACGGGGTTGAGGCTGCTGCCCCATCGGGAGCGTTCACCGAAGAGGTCGGTCAGTGCCGCGGCCTCGGTGTCGTCGTAGCCGCGGCGGGCGGGTTCGATGCGGATCTGGCAGCGCAGCGCGAGCGCGTGGACGCGGGTCGCCCTGGACGTGGTGATCCGCAGCCGGAACACCAGGGTGGGGCCTGCCGCGTAGGCGTCGGCGCGCACTCCGGTGCAGCTGAAGGAGAAGCCCGAGAACCCTGAGGACTCCACGGACTCCGCGGACTCCACGGACCCCGAGGACTTTGAGAACTCCGAGAACTCGGTCACGGCTTGCTCCCCTGAGGGGCGCGGGCCCGGTCGCGGACGTGGGTGAAGAAGGCGTCGAGGTCGGCCCGGGCCTCCGCTCCTCCGTCGAAGCCCTGCCAGCGCAGGCGCATCCGGCCCACCAGTTCGTAGCAGAGGTCGATCGGCACCAGATAGCACTCGATGCGACCGTCGTGCCGGCGCAACAGCAGGGCCTCCACGTCGGGTTCGAGCAGTGCGGCGAGGCGGGTCCCGGAGAGGACGGTCCGCCAGGAGTCCGGTTCCAGTTCGCTCTCGGTCGCTCCGGCCGGACTCGGATAGAGCGCGACCAGCCGGTCGAGGGCGGAGTTGTGGAAGAAGAAGGCGACGCCGACCGGGATGCGCAGTTGGTCCCAGGCGTTGTCGTCGAGCCGGTGCTCGGGGTCGCTCAGGCAGCGGCCGGGTACCGCGCGGAAGCGGCCTCCCGAACCGCCGGAGCGGTCCAGCAACTGTGCACAGGGGCCGCACGCGCAGGCCAGCGCGCGCTTCTCGGTGTCGACCAGGTGCGGGTGGCGTTCACCGGCGAGGGGCGCTCCGCACAGTTCGCACTGTTCCTCGCGGGGCGGCCGGGGGGCGGTGAAGCGGCTCAGGCCGCGGCGGTCGGCGGTGGGCCGCGGTCCGTGCGCGCTCACGGCGCGGTGGCCGGCGGCCGGCGGCGACCGCCTGTGCCGGGGTTAGGCGGTGCGGTGCCGATCTGGAGCAGCACCGGTTCGCGGGAGGCGCCGTCGGGTTCCATCTCGACAGTGGTCACCTCGGGGGCGAAGCAGGCGAGCGAGTCGGCGGCCGCCTGCCGGACGGACTCCTGGGTGCTGGGGCAGCCGCAGCCCGTGGCGGCGGTGACCTTGAGGCGCAGCACGCCGTCCGCCGGGTCGAAGCCCGCGTTCTCGACGGCGTGCGGGAGGCCGCCGAGGGCGCGGGCGATGCGGGTGTGCACGTCGTCGGGGTGCAGCCCGTGCAGCACGAGCAGGCTCGCGACGAGTTCGTCGCCGAGCAGCGGGGCCAGCGGGTCGCCGGACCTCCCGGCGCCCAGGAGTTCGACGGCGCGGGCGAGCCCGGCGCCGTAGAACTCCATGAGGACGCGCACCAGTTCCTCGGCGGTCCGGCTCACCTGGGGGTCCCCGGCGCCGGCGAGCCGGTCGAGGATCTCCTCGACCCGCCGGCCGGCCTGCTCCGCGGTGGTGGCGGTCGTCGTGCTCATCCGGCGAGTCCGCTCAGCCCGGTGGGCACGTGCATCGACTTCACGGTCTTCCCGCCGCCGACGTACATGTGGACGCCGCAGGGCAGACAGGGGTCGAAGCTGCGCACGGTGCGCATGATGTCGATGCCCTTGAAGTTCTCGGGCGGGTTCTCCTCGAAGATCGGCGTGTTCTGCACCGCGTCCTCGTACGGGCCGGGGGTGCCGTAGGTGTCGCGGGTCGAGGCGTTCCACGGGGTCGGCGGATACGGGTGGTAGTTGGCGATCTTGCCGTCCCTGATGACCACGTGGTGCGAGAGGAGGCCGCGGACCGCCTCGGTGAAACCGACGCCGATCGATTCGTCCGGCACCTCGAACTTCTCCCACGTCTGGGTGCGCCCGGCGCGGACCTCTTCGAGGCCCCTCTCGGCGCAGTGCAGGGCGACCGCGGCCGCGTACGCCTGGAAGTACGTGCGGGCGCGGTTGCGTTCCAGCGCGTTGCTCCACTTGGGGATCTTCCACTCGAAGGTGGTCTCCGGCTTGGTCAGCGTGCGCGGCAGGTTGATCACGACGCTGTGGCCGGTGGCCTTGACGTACCCGATGTCGACGAGACCGGACAGCGCGGTGGACCACAGCCGGGCGAGGGGGCCGCCGCCGGTGTCGAGGGCGAGGTGGTCCTTGCCGTCGAACCAGCGCGGGGACATGACCCAGCTGTACTTGTCGTCGAAGTCCCGTTTCTGCGGAGCCGGGATGGTGTGCTGGTTCCAGGGGTGCCGCGGGTCGACGGGGTTGCCGAGCGGGTCGTTCGTCACGAACTGCTCCTGGCCCTGCCAGTCCTCGTAGTACGAGCTGCCCAGCAGGATGCGGATGCCGAGATTGATCTCGGTGAGGTCGTTGGTGACGAGCTTGCCGTCGACGATGACGCCGGGGGTGACGAACATCCGCCGGCCCCAGTCGGTCATGTTGGCGTAGGTGAAGTCGCAGTGCTCGGGGTCGTTGAGCGCTCCCCAGCAGCCCAGCAGCACCCGGCGGCGGCCCACTTCCTCGTATCCCGGCAGTGCCTCGTAGAAGAAGTCGAACAGGTCGTCGTGGAGCGGGACGACACGTTTCATGAACTCCACGTACCGCATGAGGCGGCTCATGTAGTCGGTGAACAGCTGCACGCTGGCGACGGTGCCGACGCCGCCGGGGTACAGGGTGGAGGGGTGCACGTGGCGGCCCTCCATCAGGCAGAACATCTCCCGGGTGTAGCGGCTGACCTGCAGCGCCTCGCGGTAGAACTCGCCTTCGAGGGGGTTGAGGGAGCGCATGATGTCGGCGATGGTGCGGTACCCGTGGTCGGCCGCGTGCGGGGCCTCGGTGCGCTCGGCGAGTTCGAGGACGCCGGGGTTGGTCTCGCGGACCATTTTTTCGCAGTAGTCGACCCCTACCAGGTTCTCCTGGAAGATGTTGTGGTCGAACATGTACTCGGCGGACTCGCCGAGGTTGATGATCCACTCCCCGAGGTGCGGAGGCTTCACGCCGTACGCCATGTTCTGCGCGTACACCGAGCAGGTGGCGTGGTTGTCACCGCAGATGCCGCAGATCCTGCTGGTGATGAAGTGTGCGTCGCGCGGGTCCTTTCCGCGCATGAAGACGCTGTAGCCGCGGAAGACCGAGGAGGTGCTGTAGCACTCCGCGATCCGCTTCTGCTTGAAGTCGATCTTCGTGTGGATGCCGAGGCTGCCCACGATCCGGGTGATCGGGTCCCAAGCCATCTCCACCAGGCCGGTTTTGTCACCGGTCGTCGTCTTTGCCATGGTACGTGCGGTGCCCTTCGTCAGCTGTTCGCGCGGGAGGTGGGTTCGGTGTGCGGTGCTGCCGCCGGCGGTGCTGTCACCACGG
Source organism: Streptomyces sp. NWU339 (assembly GCF_003143855.1). Classification (GTDB taxonomy): domain Bacteria; phylum Actinomycetota; class Actinomycetes; order Streptomycetales; family Streptomycetaceae; genus Streptomyces. The sequence continues at coordinate 22,071 of NZ_QFRK01000007.1, read as the reverse complement.
CGGCCGGTAGCCGGTGGTGATCTTGTCTCCCGTGTGGCGCCACCTCGGCTCCTTGTCCACGGTCCGCGCCGTGATCGTGCGGAGCCTGCGGACGAGGGCGCCGTACGCGCCGCTCCCGGTGCTGGAGACCTTGGCGCCGGGGGGTTCGTCCATGAACGGCATGAACTTGTCGGGGAAGCCCGGCATGGTGCACGCGATGCAGATGCCGCCCACGTTCGGGCAGCCGCCGATGCCGTTCATCCAGCCGCGCTTGGTCACGTTGCACTTGACGACGGGTCCCCAGCAGCCGAGCTTCACCGAGCACTTGGGCGAGTCGTAGCTGGTGGCGAACTGCCCCTGCTCGTAGTAGCCGGCCCGGTCGCAGCCCTCGTGCACGGTGGCACCGAACAGCCAGGTCGGCCGGAGCTTGTCGTCGAGCGGGATCATCGGCGCCGAACCGGCGGCCTGGTAGAGCAGGTACGTCAGCGTCTCGGCGAAGTTGTCGGGCTGGATCGGACAGCCGGGCACGCACACGATGGGGATGCCCGCCTTCGACTTCCAGTCCCATCCGAGGTAGTCGGGCACGCCCATCGCACCGGTGGGATTGCCTGCCATGGCGTGGATACCGCCGTAGGTGGCGCACGTGCCGATGGCGACGACGGCCAGGGCCTTGGGCGCCAGCCGGTCGATCCATTCGCTGGTGGTGATGGGCTGCCCGGTCTCGGGGTCGTCACCGAAGCCGCACCAGTACCCCTCCTGCTTGATGGCCTCGTTGGGGATCGAGCCCTCGACGACCAGGACGAAGGGGTCGATCTCGCCGCGTTCGCCCTTGAAGAACCATTCGATGAACGTGTCGGCTCCGCCGACCGGACCACATTCGAAGTCGATCAGCGGCCAGTGCACCGCGATCTTCGGCAGACCCGGCAGCCCTTGGAGCGCGATCTCCTCGATGCTCGGCTGCATGGCTGCGGTCAGGGAGACGGAGTCGCCGTCGCAGCTCAGCCCGGCGTTGATCCAGAGGATGTGGATCGGCTTCTCTTCGGAGTCGGACGTGCCCGTCGCGCCGGGCTCCTCGACCGTGGTCGGCGATGCTGCGTTCATGGGGAACGCCTCCTGAAGGGTGCGGCAAGACCCGCGCTCGGATCTTCGTTCTCTGCTAACAGTCGGCCCGTCCGGCGAGGGCCGCATCCGGAATGCCTCCGTCGGTGGCCGCGGATTCCTTGCGCACGAAGGCCCCGCGCAGGGCGTGGTAGGGGGCCGCCGGGTCGTCGAAGATGCTCCGCATGCGGGCGAGTTCCTGCTCCCGGTAACGGGCGAGAGGTGAAGTGGCCTCCCGGTGCTCGGCTTCCGCCTTCTTGGCCGCGAGACGCGTCTGAACGGAGGGAAGGGCCGCCAGATGTGCGGCCGTTCGGGTGACGTCGTCGGTGAAGTCCTCCGGGCCGCAGTGCAGGACCCGGTCGACGAGCCCCATGCCGAGCGCCGCCGAGGCCGTCAGCGGCGCGGCCCCGGCGGTGAGCCGTTCCGCCGTGGCGGCGCCCACCCGGCGGGGCAGGGTGTACGTCCAGTACTCGGAGCCGTACAGGCCCATGAGCCGGTAGTGCGGGTTGAGGACCGAACCGGAGCGGCACCAGACCTCGTCCGCGGCCAGGGCGAGCATGACCCCGCCGGCGGCCGCGTTGCCGCCGATCGCGCTGACGACGAACCGGTCGGTCGTGGTGAGGACGGCCTCGACGAGGTCGTCCATGGCGTTGATGTTGGCCCAGGACTCGGCAGCCGGGTCGGACGCCGCCTCGATGACGTTCAGGTGGATGCCGTTGGAGAAGAAGTCCCGGCCACCGCCCAGTACGAGGACGCCGGTGGGGCGGGAGCAGGCCGCCCGGTAGGCGTCCAGCAGACGGCGGCAGTGGTCGGTGCCCATGGCACCGCCCGGGAAGGAGAAGGTCAGGAAGCCGACCTGCCCCTCCTCCCGGTAACGGATGTCCTGCCAGGTCCGGGCTCCGGGAGGCGGCTGCGGTGCCGCGGGGACTTCGGGCAGGGCGGGCAGGCGGTCGGCGAGGGCGAGGGTGGCGGGCAGTTTGCAGGCCCGGGGACGTCCCGGGCCGGTGCGGGCCCGCAGTTCCGGGATCCAGACCGCGCCGTCCGCCGTGGCCCGGCAGATCGCGCCGGTACGGGTCGCCAGGAGTTCACCCGGGCGGCCGCGGAGCCGGTCCTCCGCATGGCCGCCGTGCAGGAACCATTCGCGGCCGAGGAGTTCGTCGCGCACGCCCGGCTGGGAGTCCGCGGCGCGCAGCTTGCGCAGGACGGTCTCGGTGGAGTCCGTGTCCCAGGAGATGCCCCGGTCCTTCTGCCGCAGCGGCGGCCGGGTCCTGGCACCCGGCAAGCGGGTGAAGTCGTCCTGCGACCGGGGCACGTACGTGCCGGAGGCGAACCGGTCGACCGCGAGCAGGACGGCTTCCAGCGCCGCGTCGGACACCTCGCCCCGGTACAGGTCGCTCTTCGCCACGTCCGGCACGGCGAAGTTCGTCGTCGCCCACACGGGGCCGGCGTCCATCTCGGCCACGGCCTCCAGCACGGTGACGCCCCACTCACCGGCTCCCTCCTGAACGGCCCAGTCGAGTGAGGACGGCCCACGGTCCCCCACGGGGCCGGGGTGGACGATCAAGCAGGTCCGCGCCGCCCAGACGTCAGGCGGCACGACGGCCTTCAGCATGGGGGCCACGACCAGCTCGGGATCGTGCCGGCGCACGGCACGGCGCACGTCCTCGCCGTGCGGCGTGACCTCCACGGCGACGGTGTGGCGGCACCCCGACAGCTCGGCCGGCTCGGCCAGCTCGGCGTGGACGCGCTGCGTGAGGCTGTTGTACGCGCTGGCGACGAGCAGAATACGCATGGCGGCTCTCCCTCGAAGGCGCGGCCGCCGTCGTACCGCGGCCGTCCGGGGATCGTCGGACCCTTGCGCCCCCCAGTGGTGGCATGACCCCCGGGCATCGCTCGCACGGGTGACACTTCGGCTCCACCTGGCCGGGAGGCGAGCTCGCCACCAGGGGTGACAATGGGTAGATATCGGGCACTCGACGGAGTGGCCGACACGACAACCGACAGGCAGGCCCGCACATGTCCAGGAAAGAGAAGTCGTCGCAGCCCTCGCACGGCGAAGGCCCGAGCCGCCACAAGGGCACCGAGCAGCACGGCTGGGCTCCCGACGTCGACGAGACACGCCAGCAGGACAACCCGAGCGCCCGGCGCTCCTTCCACACGGACGAGCACGCCCCGCCCCCCGGCAAGGGACGCAGGAAGTCCAAGCAGGAACGTGGATCCGTCCCCGGGGACACGGTCGAGAGCGGCACGAAGAGCGGCGAGGAGTACGGCGGCGACGCGGAGAAAGGAATGCGCGACACCGGACGCCGAGGTCGCTCCCGGCGCCCGAGCGGCACCAGGGACGACTCCGCCTTCACCGGCGTCGACCCGGGCAAGGACAAGGACCAGCGCCGTCCCGGCTGACGCCGGGCGTGTGGTGCGCGCCCGCGCCGGACGCGCACCACCGGGGACGGCCGGGAAACGGTCACCGGCCGTTCAGGCCGCGCCGTGCCGGGACCGGGGTCACCTCCGGGCGGCGCGGCGGGCCGCCCGGGCCGTGGGCAGGTAGCCCAGGCGCTCGGGCAGGAGCGGGACCACCGTGCGGACGACGGCGCCCAGGCGGCGCAGTCGTCGTTCGTCACGTGCCGTCCAGGCCAGGCCCAGGTGGTCACGGACGGTGGGCGGAAGCAGGCCGGTCGTGACGAAGACGTGCAGTCGCGCCAGGGGCGGACGGAGCACCGGCCAGAGTCGGCGCAGGAGCGTGCCCGCGCCGTCCGGCGGCGGGATCGGCCGCCGCGGGTCGAGCAGTTCCGTCACGACGGCCGTCTTCTCCAGTTCCTCCCGCACCATCGCGTCGAAGTACGGCCAGAACTCCTCCGGGGTGCGCGGCATGTCGCGCTGCTTGATGCCGAGGATGGCCCCGAGGTTGAGGAGTTCGTCGTAGAGGCGGCGTTCGTCCGGTTCGTCGAGCGGGCGGGACAGGTACTGCGCGGCCCTCAGGAAGACGGGGTAGGCGGTGGCGTGCACCCAGGCGTAGTAGGCGGGAGTGAGTGCGTGGTAAGCGCGGCCGCGGGTGTCGGTGCCGCTGATGCCCTTGTGCAGTTCACGGAGCCTGCGACCCTCCTCGAGGGCCTGTTCGCCGCCGTAGACCCACAGTTGCAGGGAGTTCAGCGAGCGCTCGGCCCGGCCCCAGGGGTCGGTGCGGAACACGGAGTGGTCGTCGACGCCCGCGCCGACCGCCGGGTGGGCGACCTGGAGCACCAGGGCCGCCGGCAGGGAGAGCAGGATCCGGACGTCGCCGACGATGTCCCAGAGGAGGGAGCCCGGCGCGAACGGGACGGGCTCGGAGCGGGTGTCCGGACCGGGTGCGGGACCCGTGCCCGGGCCGGTGTGTGCGTGGTCGTAGGCCATGTCACCACGCTCCCAGAGACCGTCGTGCTCGTCCCCTGCGCCCTGGCCGTGGGGCTGTGGGGCCGTGGGCATCTCCCTCCGCCCGGGGGGCGATCGCCGCCTCCTTCGCGGTGTCCGGCACCGCGTTCGAGGTGCACACCGAGGAGAGCACCCCGAACGGCGTGTCCTCCTTCCCATCCTCCATCGGCTCCGGCCGCGACGCCAAGCCCGTCCTGCCGACCGTCGTCGAGGGCGGCGCGGAGGAGGTCCTTCCCGGCGCCGGGTGAGTCCCCCGAGGGGGCGTGACGAGCGCGGAGGCCCTCCGGGCGTTCCGCCGGAAGACCTCCGCACTCCGCCGCCCCACAGGGCGTGCGCGCCTCAGCCGACGCCGGCCGTCGATGCCGCCGTACCGGCGGAGTCCGCGGTGAGCCGCTCCATGCCGCTGGTGTCCTTCAGCGGCTTCTCCCTGATGAACAGCACGGCGATCACGGCGAGGGCCGCGACGGGCGTGGCCACGAGGAAGAGCTCCGCGGTGGCGACCCCGTAGGCGCGCTCCACGATCTCCCGCATCGGCCCGGGCAACGTCGCCATGTCGGGCACTCCGCCTCCGCCGGACTCGTTCGCACCGGCCGGGATGCCCGCTTCCGTCAGGCTCTTGGTCATCTCGGTGGCGACCCGGTTGGCGAGGATCGCCCCGAGCACACTGGTGCCGATGGTGCCGCCCATGCTCCGGAAGAAGGACAACACCGAGGTGGCGGCGCCCAGTTCGGTGGCGGGAACGTCGTTCTGGGCGGCCAGCACCAGGTTCTGCATCAGCATGCCGACGCCGATGCCCATGATCGCCATGTAGGTGCCGAGCAGGCCGAAGTGGGTGTCGACGTCGATGGTGGACAGCAGCCCGAGGCCCGCCGTCATGATGATGGAGCCCGCGACCAGGTACACCTTCCACCGGCCGGTCTTGGTGATGATCTGCCCGGCGACGGTCGAGGAGACGAGCAGGCCCAGGATCATGGGCAGGCTCATCAGACCCGCGATCGTCGGGGACTTGCCCAGGGAGATCTGGAAGTACTGCGAGAGGAAGACGGTGCCGCCGAACATGGCCACACCGACGAGGAGACTGGCGACGGTGGTGAGCGTCACGGTGCGGTTGCGGAAGATGCCCAGGGGGATGATCGGTTCCGGCACGCGCGACTCGACGACGACCGCGGCGATCAGCAGCAGCACTCCCCCGCCGGTCAGAGCGGCGGTCTGCCACGAGACCCAGTCGAACTCGGTCCCCGCGAGCGAGACCCAGATGAGCAGGGCGCAGACACCCGCGACGATCAGGAAGGCGCCCAGGAAGTCGATCCTCGCCTCACGGCGAATGGTGGGCAGCTTCAGGGTGCGCTGCAGCAGCGCGATGGCGAGCAGCGCGAACGGCACCCCGATGAAGAAGCACCAGCGCCAGCCGAGCCAGGACGTGTCCACCAGGACACCTCCGATGAGCGGTCCGGCCACGGTGCCGACCGCGAAGACGGCACCGAAGATGCCCGCGTACTTGCCGAGCCGGCGCGGCGGGATGATGGCCGCCATCACGACCTGCGCCAGAGCCGTGAGACCGCCCGCGCCGATGCCCTGCACCACGCGGCTGAAGATCAGCAGTCCCACTTCCTGCGAGAAGCCCGCGAGCAGCGAGCCGACGATGAAGAGGGACAGGGACAGCTGGAGCAGCAGCTTCTGGTTGAACAGGTCCGACAGCTTGCCCCACAGGGGCACCGTCGCCGTCATCGCCAGCAGTTCGGCGGTGATGACCCAGGTGTAGGAGGACTGGCTGGCCTCCAGATCGGCGATGATGCGCGGGAGCGCGTTGGCGACCACGGTGCCGGCCAGGATGGCGACGAACATGCCCGCCATCAGCCCCGACATGGCCTGGAGTATCTGCCGGTGGGTCATGGCGGTGGGTGACGCCTCCACGGGCGCCGGTGTTGAGTTCACTTCGGTTCTTTCGCAGCGGTCAAGAGTGTGAGAGGGAAGAGCGAGAGGGACGGATCACGCGTGCCGGGGACGACGCGCAGCCGTTCCGTGAGAGACGGAGGGAGTCAGGTCCCTTCGACGGGCTCGGCGGGTTCGACCGGTTTCGGAAGTCCGGCGGCCACGTGGTCGAACACCGATCGGAAGACCGCCTCGAAGGGAGCCTCGTCCTGCCGCACGCACCAGTGCTCCACGGCCACGCGGACGGCCGTGGTGCCGACGGCGGCCAGCAGCCTCGGATACAGCCCCAGGGCCTGCCTGCGCAGTTCGCCCTCGGCCGACCCGAGAGGGGGGCGGTCCCCTGTGAACAGCGGCGATCCGGCGCCGATGCGCTCCGCGAGCGTCTCGGCCAGAAGGAACTCGTCCTCGACGTGGGCGCTGAGACTCCGCACCAGCAGGTGCGGCGATCTGCGCAGCACCTCGGAATGCAGGCGCCACAGCTCGTGCTGTTGCTCCACTTCCCCCAGCTCCGCGGCCAGCGCGTCCCGCAGCGCCGTCAGCGGGGGCGTGCCTGCGGGCGCGGCGAGCACCGCCTGCCGGACCCGCACGCCCGACTCCGCGCCCACCATCACGAACGCCTCGTCACGGGAGTCGAAGTAGTTGAAGAACGTGCGGGGTGAGACACCGACCGCCTCGCTGATCGCGTCGACGGTGACGTTCTCCGCGCCGTGCTCGGCCGCCAGCCGCACCGCGGCCGCCACCAGGGCGGCACGGGTGGCCCGCTTCTTGCGTTCCCGAAGCCCACCGTCCGCGGGGTCTCTGTCACTCACGTCGTGCAGGATACGCAAATATGCAGAGCCTGCAAAAATAAAAAAGGTCTCGACCGACGTCGTGACCTGAGCCCACGTACTGTCACAGCCGTCGGTCGCGCGGTGTCTCCATGCCATGACGGGATACGCCGGGACACCCCGAGATACAACGCGACACGACGAAATGCGATGGAGTGCGACGGAGAGGGGTCGCGACATGAACGACGGCGACCACGCCACCGACCCGGCGACCGAGGCGTTCGTCGCCCACCGCAACCTGCTTTTCACCGTCGCGTACGAGATGCTCGGCTCGGCCGCCGACGCCGAGGACGTCCTCCAGGAGACCTGGCTGAGGTGGGTCAGGGTCGACCTGGCGCAGGTGCGCGACCGGCGCGCCTACCTGGTCCGGATCACCACCCGGCAGTCACTCAACCGGCTGCGCACCATGAAGCGCCGCAAGGAGGCGTACGTCGGCCCCTGGCTGCCCGAGCCGCTGCTCACCGCGCCGGACGTGGCCGAGGACGTCGAGCTCGCCGAGAGCGTGTCGATGGCGCTCCTGCTCGTCCTCGAGACGCTCTCACCGACCGAGCGGGCCGTCTTCGTGCTGCGCGAGGTCTTCGACGTCGGGTACGACGAGATCGCGGCCGCCGTCGACAAGAGCCCCGCGGCCGTCCGCCAGATCGCTCACCGTGCCCGTCGGCACGTCGCTGCCCGCCGTCCACGCCGGACGGTCTCCCCGAGCGAGACCCGGGCGGCTCTGGAGTCGTTCCGGCGTGCGCTCGAGAGCGGGGACCTGCAGGCACTCCTCGACGTGCTCGCCCCGGAGGCCGTCCTGCTGAGCGACGGCGGCGGCATCAAGCAGGCCGCGCTGCGGCCGGTCAGCGGGGCCGGCAAGGTCGCCCGCTTCATGATCGGTGGCCTCGGCAGGAACCGGCTCCCGATCACCGTCGGGCCCACCGTGGTCAACGGCGGCCCGGCCCTCGTCGTGCACCTGGACGGCGGGCTCGACGGCGTCCTGGCGGTCCGGGTCGAGGACGCCCGCATCACCGGCCTCTACTACGTCCGCAACCCGGAGAAACTCTCCCGCGCCGAAGCCGAGACCCCTCTCACCCTGCGCTGACCCACCGGCGGACGCGACGGAGCCCGGTCACCCGCGGGGTGACCGGGCTCCGCTGTCGGGGCCGGGGACGTCAGTCGGTGATGTCGACCTTGCCGCCTGCGGGATCCACGGAGGTGTGCTCCGCGGGAGCCGGTACCGTCGGCGTGCCGCGCCGGGCGATCCCCTGGAGGAGTTCACCGAGGTCGACGCCGGTGGTGGAACTGAGGAGTTCCATGCCCTGCGCGACGTTGTCGGCGACGGTGCGCGGGAGCTGTCCCGCGCCGTCCGTGGAGATGACCGTCAGCTTGTCCACGGCGGCCAGCGGCTCGGCGGCCTTGCCGACGACCTGCGGCAGCACCTCGACCAGCATCTGGAGCACGGCCGCGTCGCCGTAGCGTTCGAAGGCGTCGGCCTTCTTGTGCATGGCTTCGGCCTCCGCCGCACCCTTCGCGGAGATCGCGGCGGCTTCGGCGTCACCCTCGATGCGTACGGCGTCGGCGAGCGCCGCGCGGTGGGCCTTCTCGCCCTCACCGGTGAGCCTGGCCCGCTCGGCGGCCGCCTCGGCCTCCTTGACCGCGGCGATACGGCGGGCCTCGGCCTCCTGCTCGGCCTGGTAGCGGGCGGCGTCGGCGGGCTTGCGGACCCGGGTGTCGAGTTCACGGTCGGTCAGCGCGGCCTGCCGGGTGGCGACCTTCTCCTGCTCCTGCAGGACCTCCTGCTGCCGGGCGGCCTCGGCGAGCGGACCGGCGGCGTTGGCGCGGGCGGCGGCCTCGTCCGTCTCGGCCTTGATCTCGGCCTGCTTCAGCGCGAAGGTGCGCTGGGCGATCGCGATCTCCTCCTCCGCCTTGAGGCGGGCCTGCTCGGAGGCGCGCCGGGCGACGGCCTCGGCGATGTCGGCCTCCTGCTTGGCGCGGGCCGCCTCGGGCCGGCCCAGGTCCTCGAGGTAGGAGCCCTCGGTGGTGATGTCCTGGATCTGGAAGGCGTCCAGCACGAGGCCCTGCCCGGAGAGGCTGGCCTCGGCCTCCTCCGCGACCTGTCCGGCGAAGGCGGCGCGGTCACGGATGATGTCCTCGACGGACATGCGCCCGACGATGGAGCGCAGCGCGCCGGACAGCACTTCCTGGGTGAACCCGACGATGCCGTCCTGCTGGTCGAGGAAGCGCTGGGCCGCGGCGCGGATCGAGTCCTCCGTGCCGCCGACCTTGACGATGGCGACACCCTCCAGGTTCGCCTTCACTCCGCGCAGGGTGACCGCGCCCCGGACGGCGACCGGGATGTGCCGGCTGGAGAGTTCGAGGGTGAACTTCTGCTGGACGAACGGGACCACGAAGACACCGCCGCCGACCACGACCTTCTGGCCGCTGTTGTCGGTGAAGATCCGGCCGGTCTCGGGGTCGGTGGACTTCTTGCCGCGCCGGCCGGTGACGATGAACGCCTCGCTGGGGCCGGCGACCTTGTAGCGGGTGACCACCACCAGGCCCAGCAGGACCAGGAGTACGACGACTCCCACCACGGCGATCAGTACAGGACTCATAGGTGTGGAATCCCCTCAGCCTTCCCCGGGGGACGGCGATGTGGTTCGGATGGGACGGGAACGCGGGTACTGCGGGAGGTGTCGGCATCCCGGCGGGCCTCGACGGGTGACGTGTCGTTCCGCGGGGACGTGCCGGTCGGCACCGGTCAGCGCTCGACCGGGCGGACCGCCACCGAGGTCGCGGACAGTGCCGACTCCACCCAGACCTCGGCGCCCCGCGCGACGGGCACGGCGCTCTTCGCGGACAGCTTCAGCGGCTGCCCGGCGAGATACACCAGCACCTCGCCGTAGCCCTCGGCCGGGATGGCGGTCACCACCGAGCCGGAGGTGCCGACGAGGTCGCCGCCCCGCGGGGTGGCAGCGGTCTGCTCCCGCATCAGGGCCCGGCTGAACTTCCAGGTCAGCCACCCCGCGGCAACTCCCGCCAGCACGCCTGCCACCGTAGCGCCGGTGACCCCGACGCCCGTCGTACCGAGGACGATCGCGCCGCCGAAGCCGAGCATGGACACGAACCCGGCGATCACCGGCAGTGACAGCAGCCCGTCGAACATGCCGTCCAGCACACCGCCGAAGACGCCTTCCAGGAGTCCGTCGAAGATCAGTGAGAACAGCAGCAGAAGCAGTCCCGCGATACCGAGACCCACAAACCACTCCATTCGGGCCTCACTTTCGCCGACCGACCCCCCGCACGCGGATGCTCTCACACACCCGGACTCGAACACATTGCCAGAACTCGGCAATCTTCACGCTCCCTTCATGCCGCCTTCCGACGGAGCCCGCCGTTCCGCTCCTGCACGGGCCGCGGTACGGGTCACGGGGCACACGGCGGACGTGTCCCCGCCGCCACCGGTGCCCTTCCGGGAGCCTCCGCACGGAAGCGCGAGGGCCGGGACCCTTGCCCGCCTCCGGCAGTTCATCCGGGTGCCGTCCAGCGGGGGGACGTCTCGGCCCAGGCTCTGTCCCAGTCGGCGAGGTTCCGGCGGCGTACGACGAGACGGGTCACGCCGTGGGCGGCGGCGCCGGTGAGGGCGACGCCGGTGCCGGAGAGGAGGGCCCAGCCCATGCTGCGGCTGCGGATCTCCTCACGCGTCAGCGGTGGCTCGGTGGCCTCGCCGTCGGTGGTCACCCAGATGCGGACCGGGCTGCCCGCGGGCAGGCTCGGCCGCACCTCGGCCCGGGTGGTGCCGGTCCGTCCCTCGTGGGTGGTGAAGCGGACCTCGACCGGGTAGCGGGCCAGCTCCTCCTCGTCCGATCCCGGCTCCGGATGGCGCGGGGCGTCCTCGGTGAGGGTCGCGGTCGTCTCGTACCGGGTCAGGTTCTGGTGGCGGGCCGTGTCCTCGTAGTGGCGGTGGGCGAGTTGTGAGACGACGACGGCGACCACGGGCGCCACCGCCAGGACGGCGAGCAGGATGCCGAGACCGATCCAGACCCGGAGTACGTCGGTGCGGCGGCGCAGGGGGTTGCGCCGGCGGTGCCACGGCGAAGGACGGTCGGACGGTCCGAGAGGGGGACCCGGGGGCGGTTGCGCGGGAGGAACGGTGCCCGCCACGTCGTGACTCCTTCGGATGTCGGGGCGCGGAGGAAGTGGAGGAAGGGCAGTGCGGGCGGCGGGTCAGCCGGGTCCGGTGGCCAGGGGGTGGTGGTGCGCCGCGGCGAGCAGGCCGGCGGCGCCCCGGACCGCGGCGGTGTGCGGCGACGGCACGGGCTGGACCGGACAGCCGAGCCGGTCGGGCAGGCCGTGGGTGATCTCCGGGCGCAGGGCGCCCCCGCCGGACAGGAGGATGCCCCGGCGCAGGGCGGTGCGGGTGGTGGCGCTGCGGTCCTGCCGCAGCATCGCCGTCACCATGTCGACCACCGCGTCGGTGAGGTCTCCGGGCGGGGTGCCGTAGTCACCCAGGTCACCGACGCCCAGCGCGGTGCGCCGGGCGTCGGTGACGGCTCCCTCGGCGAGCAGCACCACCTCGGTGAGGTGCGCACCGAGGTCCACCACCAGGAGCGGGCTGGAGTGGTCGGCGCCCGCGGCGAGGGCAACCGCCCGCGCGCCCGGGACAGTGTGTACAGCGCGCGGGCGGAGGATTTCGACGGCCGTGCGGGCCGCTTCCCGGAAGGCGGGACCGTCCAGGACCGGCGTCGTGACGACGACCAGGGGGCGGCCGAAGCGGGGCAGCCGGTGGCCGAGCAGCCGGTCGAGCATCCGGGCGGTGCCGGAGGCGTCGACGATGGCGCCGCGCTGGATGGGGTGGATGGCGCCGCTGCCCGGGAAGGTCACCGTGGGTACGTCGAGGACCATGCCCCGTCCGGCGATCCACGCGCGCGTGCGGGAGCTGCCCAGGTCGAGCGCGATGCCGGAGCACCGGCGGCACCGCGGCCAGGGGCTGTGCCGCACGGCCGCCGTCCTGCGTGGACGCCGGATCACGGTCATCGTCCGCTCCTTCGGCCCGTGCTCATCGCGCGGCCTCCCTCACCTGCTGGCAGCGGGCGCAGTAGCGGGCCTGGGGGACCACCAGCAGCCGGTCCCGTTCGACCGGGCCGCGGCACAGGTGGCAGCGGCCGTAGCCGCCGGTGTCCATCCGGGCGAGCGCCGCCTCGACGTCGGCGAGCACCATCCGGGCGGACGCGGCGAGCCTGACGTGCACCTCGAGCCGGCCGGCTCCCTCCTCCCCGAGCGGCTCGCCGGGACCCGACCCGGCGTCGGCGGCGAACTGCCGCAGCTGCTCCTGGCGGAACAGCAGTTGCTCGCGCAGGTTCGCTCGCAACGCCGCGAGGTCCTCGGATGTGAGGACCTCGTCGTGCTCGTCGATGGTCTGGTGGGTCACCACTTCACCCCCTTGGGCGGAGCAGGAGAAGCAGAGCGGGATGGGAGTACGGACGGGGTACGGGTCAGGCCGCGCGGCTCTGGCAGGTGACGCAGTACGGGGTGTGCGGAAGGATCTCGAGGCGCTCCGCCGGGACGGGCTTGGAGCAGCCCAGGCAGGTGCCGTAGCTTCCGTCCTCGACGCGGGCGAACGCCGCTTCGATCTCCGTGAGGGCACGCTTGATGCCGTCCTTCTGGTTGGACATCAGGTGGTCGTCGGGACTCCCTCCTGTTTCGTCCAGGGCCTTGAGCTGGGCCAACCGCGTGGTGCGCGCGTGTTCGAGGCGCTGACGGATCTCGTCGGCGGCGGTGTGGGCGGAACGCGGTTCGGTGCGCGGCAGGTCGATCGACACGGAGAGTCTCCTCTGTTGGCAGACGGGTGATCTCCCACCGTCTCCCTTTCCGCGCCTGGCGCCCATTGGGCGCGGGACCCATTTCTGTCCGTCCGAGGACCCACCCCGCCCGGGGTGGGTCCTCGGACGGACAGAAATGGGGTGCGGGGCCCATCGACGGAAGGGGGCCGGCTCGTGCACTCTGTTTCGCCGTTCACCGTTCGCCGTGAGACAACGTGGGACAAGGGGCATGCCTTCGGGAGGCCGCTGCCGCATCGGTCGCTGTGGTGTCCGACAGTAGAGGCAGACGAGAAAGAGGAAGGCGTGACCCCCGTGTCCCTGTACTGGCGGATCTTCGGGCTCAACGCGGTGGTGCTGGGCGCGGCGACCGCGCTGTTGCTGTGGGCTCCGGTGACCGTGTCCGTTCCTGTGCTGCTGACCGAGGCGGTGATCCTGGTGGGCGGCATGGCGGTGATGCTCGTGGCCAACGCGGCCCTGTTGCGGGTCGGGCTCGCGCCGCTGGACCGGGTGACCCGGCTGATGACCACCGTCGACCTGCTGCGGCCCGGCCAGCGGCTTCCGGTGCGCGGCGGCGACGAGATCTCCGAGCTCGTCAGCGCTTTCAACGCCATGCTGGAGCGGCTGGAGAAGGAGCGCGCCGCGAGCAGCGCCCGCGCCCTGCTCGCCCAGGAGGCCGAGCGGCGCCGGATCGCCGTCGAGCTGCACGACGAGGTCGGGCAGAGCATGACCGCGATCCTGCTGGCCCTGAAGCAGGCCGCCGACGAGGCGCCCGATCCGCTGCGCGGCGAGCTGCGTCAGGTGCAGGAGATCACCCGGGAGAGCCTGGACGAGGTCCGCCGGCTGGTGCGCCGGCTGCGTCCGGGTGTGCTGGACGATCTCGGTCTGGTCAGCGCGGTCACCTCGCTCGCCACCGAGTTCGCCACCCACACCGGACTGCGGGTGAAGCGCAGCTTCGACCCCGATCTGCCCACCCTCGACAACGGCACCGAGCTCGTGATCTACCGTGTGGCGCAGGAGAGTCTGACCAACGCCGCCCGGCACGCCGAGGCGCGGAACGTCAAAGTGAGCCTGTACCGGGAGGACGACCATGTGGTCCTCGAGGTGAGCGACGACGGCCGTGGCATCGGCGCCGCCCACGAGGGCGCCGGAATTCGCGGTATGCGTGAACGGGCCCTGCTCATCGGGGCCACACTGGACATCTCTCCCGTCACCCGGACCGGTACCCGGATCCGGTTGGCCGTGCCCGCCGTCAGGAAGCAGTCATGACCCACCAGGCCCCACCGACCACGATCCGGATCCTGCTCGCCGACGACCATGCCCTGGTGCGCCGCGGCGTCCGGCTGATCCTCGACCGGGAGCCGGACCTGGAGGTCGTCGCCGAGGCCGGTGACGGCGCGGAGGCGATCTCGATGGCCCGCGCCCAGGAGGTCGACCTGGCCGTCCTGGACATCGCCATGCCCAGGATGACCGGTCTGCAGGCCGCCCGCGAGTTGTCCGCGCTCAAGCCGGGATTGCGTATCCTCATGCTGACGATGCACGACAACGAGCAGTATCTGTTCCAGGCGCTCAAGGCCGGGGCCAGCGGATACGTCCTGAAATCGGTTGCAGACCGCGACCTGGTCGCCGCCTGCCGGGCCGCGATGCGGGACGAGCCGTTCCTCTACCCGGGGGCGGTCACCGCGCTGATCCGCAACTACCTCGACCGGGTCCAGCACGGTGAGGAGGCCTCCGAGCAGGTGCTGACGCCGCGCGAGGAGGAAGTGCTGAAGCTCGTGGCCGAGGGGCACTCCTCGAAGGAGATCGCCGAGCTGCTCTTCATCAGCGTCAAGACGGTGCAGCGGCACCGCGAGAACCTGCTGAGCAAGCTGGGTCTGCGGGACCGTCTGGATCTGACCCGGTACGCGATCCGTGCGGGGCTCGTCGAGCCTTGAGCCATGTCCTGCCGGGACCTGCCGCCCGCCTCCCACTCCGTGTCGCCGCGCTTCTCACCGCGCTGGCCTCCGTGCTGCTGACCTTCGGGTTCGGCATCCCGGACGGCCCGCGGCCCGCTCTCGCGGCGCAGTCGCCCTCCGTCGGCGCCCCCGTGGCCTTCGGTCCCTCCGTCCCGGGGCCGGCGGCGCCCGGCGGGCCGGACCGGTCCGCGCCGGATCCCGCCGCGGCTCCCGGGACCCACTCGTCCGACGTGGGTCCGCACGCCGACGACTGCACCGCCCGCACCGTGCCCTTCCGGCCGCAGCGCGACGCCGGGGAGCGCACGGTGCCGGCCGGTCATCTGCTGTTCACCCCCGAGCACACCCCCCGTGTGCCGCCCCGGCCGGCCCGGCCCGCCCCGGCGGCCGGGCACGCGCCGCCCGCCGCCGCGCACATGCCGGCGGACCTCGGCCGGGCGCCTCCTATATCGTCCAGCGCCTGAGAGTCCTGTCACCCATCTCTCCGCCGTGCCGTAGTCGGCCACGGCGTGCCTGCTGGAGTCATACGTGAAAAGTTCCGCCCGCTTCCGGGCGTTGTTCGCGCTCGTCGTGATCGCCCTGTCCGTGTACATCGCCGCCACGGTCCCCGTCCGTCTGGGCCTCGACCTGCGCGGCGGCACCCAGATCGTGCTGGAGACCCGCTCCACCGAGACCATCAAGGCCGACGGTGAGGCGACCGAGCGGACCCTCGAGGTCCTGCGCGGCCGTATCGACGCGCTCGGTGTCGCCGAACCCACCATCGTCCGCTCCGGTGACAACCGGATCATCGTCGAGCTGCCCGGTGTGCAGGACCCGCGGAAGGCAGCCGACGTGCTGGGCCGTACCGCGCAGCTCTCCGTCCACTCGGTGCTCGGCCCGGGCGCCGAGTCCGACAAGTCCCTGCCGAAGGGGGAACGCGTCCTGGCCGACGAGGCCGGTGAGCGGCTCCACCTGGCCGCCGCCTCGCTCTCCGGTCAGGATGTGAAGGACGCCGAGGCCACCTTCGACCAGCAGAGCGGTGCCGGCTGGCTCGTCACCGTGGACTTCGAGGACGACAAGGGCTGGGCCAAGCTGACCGGCCAGGCGGCCTGCAACCCCGCCGGTGACCCCAAGCGCCGGGTCGCGATCGTGCTGGACAACAAGATCATCTCGTCGCCGCAGGTCGACCCGTCCGTGGCCTGTGGGGGCGGCATCACCGGCGGGTCCACCCAGATCACCGGTTCCTTCACCAGTGAGGACTCCAAGGAGCTCGCCCTGCTCATCAGCGGCGGTGCCCTCCCGGTGCCGGTCGAGACGGTGGAGCAGCGGACCGTGGGCCCGACGCTGGGCGCCGAGGCCATCGAGTCGAGCGCCTGGGCCGCCGCCCTGGGCACCGCCCTCACCGCGATGTTCATCATCGTCGTCTACCGGCTGATGGGTTTCCTGGCCATCGTGGCCCTGGCCTGCTACGGCGTGATCTCCTACGCCGCTCTCGCGGGCCTCGGCGCGACCCTGACCCTGCCGGGTCTGGCCGGTTTCGTCCTGGCGATCGGCATGGCCGTCGACGCCAACGTGCTGGTCTTCGAACGAGCGCGCGAGGAGTACGGCAAACGCAACCGGCCCAGCAGCCGCTCGGCCCTGACCGCCGGCTTCAAGGGCGCCTTCAGCGCGATCGCCGACTCCAACATCACCACGCTCATCGCGGCGGGGCTGCTGTTCCTGCTCGCCTCCGGTCCGGTGAAGGGCTTCGGCGTCACCCTGGCCATCGGTGTCCTCGCCTCCATGATCAGCGCACTGGTGATCACGCGGGTACTGGCCGAGTTCGCCGTGGAGCGCCGCTGGGTGCACCGCCGTCCCAAGCTCACCGGTCTGGCCTCCATCGGGCGGGTCCGTGAGTACCTCACCCGTCGCGACCCGCAGCTGATGCGCCGCCCGCGCCGCTGGCTGGTGGTGTCCCTCATCGTGCTGATCGTCACCGGTGCCGGCATCGTGGTGCGCGGGCTGAACTTCGGTGTCGAGTTCACCGGCGGCCGGCTGATCGAGTACTCGACCACCAAGACCGTCGATCCGGACCAGGCCCGCACGGTCCTGGCCGACGCTGGCTTCCCGCAGGCCGTCGTGCAGTCCTCCGGGGACAACGGGCTGACGGTGCGTACCGATGAGCTGAGCAACGCCGAGGCGGTCAAGGTCGCCGAGGCCATCGACGAGGTCGGCGGCGGGGCGGAGAAGGTCCGCGACGAGCTGATCGGCCCGAGCCTCGGCGACGAACTGCGCCGCAACGCGCTGATCGCGCTCGGCCTGGCCCTCGGCGCCCAGCTCCTGTACCTCGCCTTCCGGTTCCGCTGGATGTTCGGTACGGCGGCGGTCAGCACCCTGGCCCACGACGTGGTGATCCTGACCGGCATCTTCGCGTGGCTGGGCAAGCCGATCGACGGGGTCTTCCTGGCCGCACTGCTCACCGTGGTCGGTTACTCGGTGAACGACTCCGTCGTGGTCTTCGACCGCGTCCGGGAACTGTGGCAGAAGAATCCCAAGGCGCCCCTGGCCCAGTCCACCAACCTGGCGGTCCTGCAGACGGTGCCCCGTACGGTGAACACCGGTATCGGTGTGATCTTCATCCTGGCCTCGCTGGCTCTGCTGGGCGGTGACTCGCTGACCGACTTCGCACTCGCCCTGCTGATCGGCATGCTGGTGGGCACGTACTCGTCGGTCCTGACCGCGTCGCCGCTCGCCATCGAGCTCGACGCGTACGCGAGCGACGGCAGCGGCCGTGGTCGCGGGCGTGGTCGCGGCCGTGGCCGTGGCCGGAGCGATTCCGGGCGCGAGAAGTCCGGCGCCGAGGAGAGCTCGAGCCTGGCGAAGGCCACCAGCCAGGGATCCTGACGCCGAGCGGCTCCCCCGAGGGGAGCCGCCGTGCGCACGCGAGCGCCGCCGCCGACCCCGATCCCGGGGTCGGCGGCGGCGCTGTGTGGCGGGCCGGGCGGGCCCTACACCGCCGCCGGTGCGCTGCGGTCGTGGTCCGGGTCGCGGTCCCGGTCGTGGCCGGGGTCCGCCGGCCGGGGAGCGGACCGGGCATGGTGCAGTGCGGCGTAACGGCCGCCGGTCTCCAGCAGTTCCTCGTGCGTGCCCCGTTCCACGATCCGGCCGGCTTCGACGACCAGGATCCGGTCCGCGGTCCGGACGGTGGACAGCCGGTGGGCGATGACGATGGCCGTCCTGCCCTCCAGTGCCTCCGCGAGCGCCTCCTGGACGGCCGCCTCGGAGGTGTTGTCCAGGTGGGCGGTGGCCTCGTCGAGGAGGACGACCCGCTGCCGGGCCAGCAGCAGCCGGGCGATCGTCATGCGCTGGCGTTCCCCGCCGGAGAACCGGTAGCCGCGTTCTCCGACCACCGTGTCCAAGCCCTCGGGCAGGGACCGTACGAGGTCGTCCAGGCGGGCGCGGCGCAGCGCGTCCCAGAGTTCGGGCTCGCTCGCCCCGGGCCCGGCCAGGAGCAGGTTGGCGCGGACCGTGTCGTGGAAGAGGTGGCCGTCCTGGGTGACCATGCCGAGGGTGTCGCGCAGCGACCGCGCGGTGAGGTCCCGGACGTCGACGCCACCCACGCGCACCGCGCCCGAGTCGACGTCGTAGAGGCGCGGCAGCAGCTGCGCGATGGTCGACTTCCCGGCGCCGGAGGAGCCGACGAGGGCCACGGTCTGTCCGGGTTCGACGCGGAAGGAGATGCCGTGCAGGACCTCGGTGCCCCCGTTCGGGTCCAGGGTGGCGACCTCCTCCAGGGAGGCGAGGGAGACCTTGTCGGCGGACGGGTAGCCGAAGCGGACGTCGTCGAACTCGACGGACACCGGCCCGGCCGGGACGTCGCGGGCGTCCGGCTTCTCCTCGATGAGCGGCCGCAGATCCAGCACCTCGAAGACCCGTTCGAAGCTGACCAGGGCGCTCATCACCTCCACCCGCGCCCCCGCGAGCGAGGTCAGCGGCGCGTACAGGCGGGTGAGCAGCAGCGCCAGCGACACGACCGCGCCGGGCTCCAGCGCGCCGCGCAGCGCGAGGTGGCCGCCCACTCCGTAGACGAGGGCCAGGGCGAGGGCGGAGACGAGGGTCAGCGCGGTGATGAACACGGTCTGGGCGGTGGCCGTCCGTACGCCGATGTCCCGCACCCGGCGGGCGCGCTCCGCGAACGCCTC
This sequence comes from Streptomyces sp. NWU339, assembly GCF_003143855.1. Lineage (GTDB taxonomy): Bacteria > Actinomycetota > Actinomycetes > Streptomycetales > Streptomycetaceae > Streptomyces. The sequence goes on along the minus strand of NZ_QFRK01000007.1, from coordinate 2,917 downwards.
CGACTCCTCCTCGGGACGGCCGAAGAGCTTGACCAGGGTGGCTCCGGGCGCAGAGAAGCGCTCGGTCATCCGGGTGCCCATGGCCGCGTTCAGGGCGGCGGCCTCGCGCTGCATACGGGCCATGCGGCGGCCCATGCGCCGGGCGGGGATCACGAACACCGGCAGCAGGACCAGCGCGAGCAGGGTGATCCGCCAGGACAGGGTGAGCATCACGGCCAGAGCGAGGACCAGCGTCACCACGTTGCCGACCACGGTGGACAGGGTGTTGCTGAAGGCCCGCTGGGCGCCGATCACGTCGTTGTTGAGACGGGAGACGAGCGCGCCCGTACGCGTGCGGGTGAAGAACGCGACCGGCATCCGCTGCACATGGTCGAACACGGCGGTCCGCAGATCGAGGATGAGTTCCTCCCCGAGGGAGGCCGACAGTCTGCGGCCGAGGATGCCGAGCGCGGCCTCCGTCACCGCGATCAGCGCGATGAGCAGGGCCAGCCGGACGACCGTGCCCGAGTCGCCGCCGGTCACGATGGTGTCGACGACGCGCCCGGCCAGCAGGGGGGTGGCGACGGCGAGCAGTGCGGTCGCCGATCCGAGCAGGACGAAGAGGGTCAGGCGGCGGCGGTGCGGGCGGGCGAACCCTCCGATCCGGCGCAGCGTGTCCCGCGCGAAGGGACGGCGCTCCTCCTCCGCGGTCATGACGCTGTGCAACTGGGTCCAGGCTGTGGTCTCCATGCTCATGTGGGAGAACATAGAACCTCAAGCTTCATTGAGGTCAAGGCACACCGCTCGAACGGCTCCCCCGTCCGTGATCCGCCGCCCTCGAACGGCCACTCGGCCGACGGATGCCGAGCGTGCCACTCGGCGCGGTGCGAACTCCCCCTGCCGATACGGCAAGATGAGCGACTGTGCCGACCGCGGGCCAGGCCGATCCGGCACGGCACACCTCCCGGCCCGCACCCTCCCGGGCATCCCCGAATTCGAGCAGGTGACGAGACGTGACACGACATCACATACGGTCGACGGCCAGGACGTTCGCCGGAGGTGAGCGGTGACGCGCGCGCTCACTCTGGACGACCTGCTGTACGCCGGTATCGCGATCGTCGCGGGCCTGCTGGCGGCGTTCCTGCTGCGGATGCTGCTGCGCTGGCTCGGCCGGCACGCCGAGCGCACCAGCTGGCGCGGGGACGACGTCCTCGTGGACGCCCTGCGCATGATCGCGCCGTGGGCGGCGGTCGCCGGCGGCGCTGCCTCCGCCGCGGCGGCGCTGCCGCTGACCCGGACCGTGCAGCACAACGTCAACCAGATGCTGACGGTCCTGGTCATCGCCGCTGCGACCGTGTCGGCGGCCCGGGTGGTGGCCGGTCTGGTGCGTTCGGTGACCCAGTCCCGTTCCGGTGTCGCCGGATCGGCCACCATTTTCACGAACATCACCAGGATCCTGGTCCTGGCGATCGGGTTCATGGTGGTGCTCCAGACCCTCGGCATCCCCATCGCCCCGATGATCACCGCCCTCGGCGTCGGCGGCCTGGCGGTCGCGCTGGCCCTTCAGGACACGCTCGCCAACCTGTTCGCGGGCATCCACATCCTCGCCTCCAAGACCGTCCAGCCCGGCGACTACATCCGGCTGAGCAGCGGCGAGGAGGGCTATGTCGAGGACATCAACTGGCGCCAGACGACGGTCCGCGAACTCTCCAACAACCTGGTGGTCATCCCCAACGGGCAGCTCGCGAAGACGAACATGACCAACTTCATGCGTCCCGAGCAGAAGCTGACCATCCTGGTGCAGGCCGGGGTGTCCTACGACAGCGACCTGGAGCAGGTGGAAGAGGTGACCAAGGAGGTCGTCGCCGCGGTGATGACGGAGATCACCGGCGCGATCCCGGAGCACGAGCCGGCGGTGCGGTTCCACACCTTCGGCGACTCCCGGATCGGGTTCACCGTGATTCTGGGCGTCGGCGAGTTCAGCGACCAGTACCGGATCAAGCACGAGTTCATCAAGCGCCTGCACCGGCGCTACCGCGAGGAGGGCATCCGCATCCCGTCACCCGCGCGGACGGTGGCGCTGCAGCAGGGCACGGTGGTGTTCCCGCAGCAGCGCGACGCCGAGCCCGAGCCGAGCGACATGACGGTGACCCGGCCGATCTGACCGGCTGCAGCGGACCCCGGTGGACCCCGGCCGACGAGGCGCGGCCGGGGATGGGGAGGGCCGGCCAGCGCAGACGGGTTCGAACCCGCGAGGACATCCTGCGCGCCACCGATCTCGCGTCGACACCGGTGTGTTCATCGAGACGGGACCGCGCAAGCACGCCATTCAGCGGACGTTCTTCCTCCAGGCCTGCGAACCGGGCAGCGACCGCGTCGAGTTGTGCGACCCGCTCAGCCGCCCGGTGTTCGCCCTCGCACACCCACGGCACGCCGCCGGTCGACGGACCACACTCCGCATGAGGTAGGGTTGACCTGCGAGATCACGCGGTTCGCCGCGCGGAACGCAGCGGGACGTGGCGCAGCTTGGTAGCGCACTTGACTGGGGGTCAAGGGGTCGCAGGTTCAAATCCTGTCGTCCCGACAGAGCAGAAGGTCCTCACGGGCAAAAGCCCAAGGCCGTGAAGTTTACGGTCCGGGAGCCGACGTCAAGATGTCGATGCTGACGGTGGCCTTGTAGGTGTGGCGGTCGACCTTGAGGCTCTTGTAGGCGTATCGGGACAGAGGCCGTTTGACCGCGCGAGGGCCGAGGCGGGTTCGCCGTGCGGGCATGAGGGTGCCCAGGACCGCGTGCCCGATCGTGCCGACGAGGTCGATGACGGTGTCGGCGATCACGCCCTGGGCCTGGACGATCTGGTCGCGGGCGGCGTTCAGGGCGACGGAGAAGCTGCAGCGGTCGGGATCGGTGCCGGATGCCTGGGCCGCGTCGGCTATGGCG